>CAUJHS010000001.1 GCA_963204915.1 Planctomycetota bacterium
CGCGTGGCGAACCGCCCTGACCGCTTCGAGCCTCGCCTGAAGAAGCAAAGACGCAATCCCTGCGGTTGGCTGATGAGGCCCCGCGCCGACCTCAAACGCGAAATGGCGAAAGGCGTTATCGAAATCTAAGTGCCATTCGTCCCAGAGGCCGGCGCCGGCGATCGCCCACAGCCCACAAGGCAAGCCAGGAGCACGGCGTTGAGTGCGAACTGTTTCATTGGGGACTCAGTGCCAGTTTCTGCCACAGGCGAAACGCTGCTTTGCGAATGGAGTCGAAAGCCAATCACCGCAGCCGCTAGAGTGTATGTCGTAGGCAACTGAGCGATCAAACGATTTCGCGGCCGATGAACAGACGGGCGGATCGTCCGCTCCGTCCGCCAAGTCCAGGAACTAGTGGTCGGTCGACTGAAACGTCCCGATGAATAACGTGGTCTTCGGCATAGAGAAAGGAACTTCGGGCGCCAAGAGGCTATGAGCGAAGCCAACCTGCCAGTTCAGGTATCTGACGCAGTTTAAATCAACCCCCCACCCTTCCTCCGAATGAAAGACCTGCCCGGCCCCATGTTCCATGACGGCCAGGACGTCGCGGTACGCGTGCGGAAGTCGGAACTGGTGAATGACCTCCAACGCGCGGATTTCTTCTTCGCTGCAACCGATGATCTCTTCAAGCCGCGCCAAACCAAAAGAAATGATCCGCTCGCCGAGAAATTTGACAGTGTTATTCATCAACAGCGTACCGATGCACGATGTGGCGATAGGGCAAAATATCCTTTTAGATCATGGCCGGCGACCAGCGCGTCGCCGGTCTTCGGCGGGCGTCAGGAATCAGGGGGCAGGCTAGCCCACATTTCTCATCACGCTGAGTTTCGGTGGGTTGGCGGTGTGGAGCAAGGCGCTTTTGGCCACCAGTTTTGAAAAATAACATGACGGCGCATCGAACGCGACGCCAAGAAACGCCCGCGTCTAAAGCTCCGACCGGCCGCTATCGCGACGGCAGCAAAAAGCACGAGATAAACGATCGTGTGAGTGAGGCCGTACCATGTCCCCATCGGCCCAAGTTCGCGGAGCGGAAGGATGGCAAGCCGCAAGACGGTGAAGAACGCCACGCCAAGAAGCGCCGCTTGTCCGGGTAAAGCGCGACGCGCAAGCACGACGGCCGAAACCGCTGCCGCGAGAAGCGCGGCCGCCATTTCGTAAAGTTGTGTGGGGTGAATGCGTTCCGGCGCGATCAGTCGCACTGGGTTTGCTAATACCTGAAAGATGAAGGCGGGAGAGTCAGGCGGCGGCAGGATCGCCCACGGGACGTCCGAAGCTCGTCCGAAACAACATCCGCCGACGAAGCAGCCAACGCGCACCAACCCAACGCCGAGCGCCGTGGGAACGGCGGCCGCATCCGCCATTCGCCACGCGTTACAGCCCAGCAGCCGCGCCGCGCAAACGCCTCCCGCAGCGGCGGCCAGCATTCCGCCGTAAAGATCAAAACCTACCGGACGAAGATCCACGACCGAGAGACTCGCGCTACCCCCGCGAACCAATAAATAGAAGCTCCTTGCCCCCAGGAGCATCGACACCGCGGCGATGAAATAACACGCGGCAGCGCGTCGTCGGTCAATTCCCAGGCGGCCGGCAAGGTAAACCGAACCGCCCCATGTAATCGCCGCGGCAAGAGCCAACATCGTACCATAGGTGTGGATCGTCGGCATGGCGTGCGGGATCGCGAAGTCTTCATTTGATCCGTCGTACGTTCCACATTCCGTGCACCACCAACACTTCCTGCCCTTCGTGCGCGACTTTCATGCGCATTGGTCCTTCTATTTGGTACTCGGTGGCGTTCTCTAGTAAGTCGCCTACGAATTCGAGCGTTCCTTCCGGCGTAACCGCCGTCACGATCACCAAGCTGCGATCTTGATGATAGACCAGATCGGCCTTCATTGTCTGCCGTTCCTCCGGACGATTCGCCGATGCCAGGTGCAGCTCGGCCGTGCCGGGATAAATGGAGCGGCCGTGAGGCGCCATCATGCTCTCAGGAGTGATGCTCGTAATGCGCAAGGTCATGGGAGTCTCAAGGTCTTTGGCGCCCTCCAACTGCGTGAGCGCCTCCTGGCAACCCGGTTGTTGCCTGAGCTCTGGCGAGTTGATCAGCGCCGGCGCTAACGTGATAGCCGTCAAGCGATACGCACCTTCCCACACGCCACGACGGTCGGGCAAGACCACGGCGGGCGCGTACGAGAGATTTGTGGGAACCGCATCGCCGCCCGTATCGGGAGTTTCGTAGCGAACAAGCCCGGGGATGCCGCTCACCGCGTAGCGGAAAGTCAGATACCGATTGGTCGCATCACTTTCCACGCCGTTGACAACAATCGACGCGGCCAATTGGACCGTTGTTTCTTGCGGACTTTCATTTCCGACCGGTACGCCTAACAAGTTGACGGCGTTGGGGCCCGCCACAGGCGTCTCGACAACGCATTCGACCCAATCGGTGCGGGCCGGATCGAACCGAGCCTGGCCCGTGTCAGGATCGTGAAAGGAGACGAGCTGCTGGCGCACGATGCGTACGCCTTGCGTACCATAGGTGCGGCCGCCGTCGTAGGAGCGGTACACCTTAAGCTCCATGGTTGCGCCGGCCGGAATGGGCGTGTTATCCACAAATGTTTGAGGTGGATAAATAGTCAAGAAACACAACTTGGTTTCGCCGACGAAAGCCTTGACGGAATATCTGCCTGTAATGGGCGGTTTCGGTTTCGCTGATTGCGCGAGTATGGAACTGGCGAACAATGCCGACGTAGTCGCCACTGCGATGAACGCCGCGAACAACGGGAGCTTTCGAGTGCGTAACATGGGACACCTCCTCGTTGGTTGCCGGCTGGGGCAGGCGTCCCGCCCGTGCGCCGGCGGCGAATCTCGTGGAACAATCTCAGATGCTGATCTCCAACCACCGCAAAGCGTGGGCCATGGCGCCGTTAGAGGTTCTTTCTGAGTTTCATGATCCGACTACGCAGATCGCTGAGCTCGCTCGCAAAGACGGAAATTTGACTGGCCGGATGAAGCGGCCCCGTCTGTTGTTCCAACCGCACGACAATTCGTTCCATCTCCTTTGCTTGAAGATGTAACGCTTCGATGAGGTCGTTGAGCACGTCGTAAAGCGATTCATCCTCGGCCATGGGTTATCTCCTTGTTGGTCCAGTCAGGAGGGGTTGGTCCAATCACGACGAGAAAGAAAGCAAAGATGGCGCCATCGTCTCTTCGCCAATTGACTTTCGAACGGGATTCGCAGCCTCGTGGGATATGCGTAGCAGCACACACCGTTCACGTGGAAAGAAAATTCACGGCTTGTTGCGAAGAAACGAAAATGCATGCATCTGCATGCGAGTTTCCACATCCAATGCGCCCAGGAGTCGCATCCGACTTAGCCAACGAAAATCAAGACTCGCGCAACGATTTACGCTGCGGAATCGCATTATGTGGTTGTCGCCACGGGTGACGACCAACAGTCGGTTCGTCCGCAAGAGGAGATGCGACCGGCCGGTTCTCCTTTATCAAAAGGGCGGCTGGAACAAGCGTGGTCATTCGACGAGATGGCTTTCTTCCACTCGGGAAAATTCCCGGTGAATGCGGCCAGTTCGTTCCTTCACTCGCCGTGGCTTGCGACGGATTCGATCGCGCTTGGATGTTGACATCCGCAATTCTCAGACATCGGGCATAAATCTGCGCAGACTTCCTTACCCCAACTCGCGGTGCAAACCGCTTGTGCTTGGCGCCGTTTTCTTCGTGCTCCCTCGGCTGGACGGCGCGTTTCCGGAAAGCGGAAAGAGACTTAACCTGACCATGGCAGGCGGTCAAAAACGCACAGTGCGCGCCCGTTACGGTCCCTAACCTATGTTCTCGATCCGACCTACGTTGGCGCCATCTTACACAGTAGTCGGAACCACGAAAGATCGTCGGTCAATTCAGTGATTTCTGCCGCCTGCCGGGGCCAAACAAATTCGTGGCGTCAACGGCCTCCCAGCTCGCAGACCCTTCGCACTTCCGGCGTCATGGCCTCAAATAAGTCGACATTGTTTCCAACTCGCCTGCCAACCAAAGGCGTAATCTTCGGCGAGGGGCATGTTGTTTGCGTCAGGGTAGGTCATGTCTCAGGCAAGATTCTCTTTTCCCTGACCGCCCATGCGTTTTCCCGCCTCCTCGGAATCACAAGCCAAGAGTCTCACGGGTCTCGCTCTGCCGCAGGACTCTGCGAACACCTCCGAAAGGTTTCAAACAGGTCCGTTGACCGCGTGCGTTGATCGCGCTGAGGCGTTCCTGATCATCACACCGCCGGGTTGCCGAAAAGCAGATATGGCGACTGCGGCGATACGAGCCGGCGCCGTAGGCGTGCTGGATTTAGGCTTTGGCTATGATCCGAAAAACCACGAGCAGGCCGTGGAGGCTTTAGCCAGCGCCGCTGGAGAATCGGGCCCTTGGGGCGTCGCCTGGCGCTGGTTGCCGCAGGCGTCGCAACTCGTCGATGCGTTCGGACAACTTCCTAACCGACCTTGGCCGTTGTTGGTAATCGCCGGTTTAGATTTCCGAAGCGGCGAGGCACCCCGTGTTCTCGCCCAAGGGAAGAAGTTGGCGCAGCGGGTGCTCGCCGAGGTGTATAGCGCACGCGACGCCGGCGCCGCCGCCGACCTAGGCTTCGATGGGTTGATCCTGAAGGGCCTGGAGGCAGGTGGAAAAGTCGGAGAGCAATCGGCGTTTCTTCTCCTGCAACGCGTCCACGGCAAGCTGAAGGTACCGTATTGGGTGTGTGGCGGCCTTGGGCCAGAGACAGCGGCTGCGGCTCTCTTGGCGGGCGCCACGGGAGTCGTTCTTGGTGAGCAACTTTGGTTGGCCGACGAGTCGCCGATGTCCGATGTCGAGCGATCCGTATGGCGTCGCCTCGATGGAAGCGAAACCCGTTTGCTGAGCGACGGCGCAATTGGCTACCGCTTCTTTGCCCGGTCCGGACGGAACGTGCTGGAAAATATCGCGCAGCAACTCGAAACAGGCGGTCCTTGGTTGGCAACCTTGCATAACGCCCTTTTGCGTTCTGAAACGGGAGTAAACCGCGATGAAGCGTTGATTCCTTTGGGAGAAGAAATCGCCTTTGCGGCCGACTTAAGTCGCCGCTTTCGGAATGTCAGCGGAATTCTCGGCGCGTTTCGGCGAGCGATGCGCGAGAATCTTACGCTGGCTCGCGACCAAAAAAGTCTGGCGGCCCACGCGTCGTTGGCGGAAAAGCTGCAAACCGAGTTTCCGCTCGTGCAAGGCCCCATGTCACGCGTGAGCGACGTGCCCGCCTTTGGCGAAGCGGTTTCCCAAGCCGGTGCGTTGCCCGTCTTTGCGCTGGGCCTATCTCGGAAAGGCGAAGTGGAGCGGCTACTCCAGTCTGCGGCCGCACAGCTGGGCGACCGGGCTTGGGGCATCGGGTTGTTGGGCTTTATTCCCGAGGAGTTGCGAAGCGAACAAGGGGAGGCAGTTCGTGCGTTCCATCCCACGCATGCGGTAATCGCTGGCGGCCAGCCGGAGCAAGTCGCGGCGTTAGCGAAGCAAGGAATCAAAGCGTATTTGCACGCGCCTTCGCCCGGCCTGCTGGAAGCCTTCACGCGCGAGGGCGCCAGGCGGTTCATTCTCGAAGGGCGCGAGTGCGGCGGCCATGTGGGGCCGCGCAGCAGCTTTACGCTCTGGCAGTCAGCCGTCGATGTGCTGCGCCGACTTGTTGAGGACGGTTTTCTTCGTGATCTATCGGAGTTGGAAATTCTCTTTGCAGGCGGGATTCACGATCGGCTCTCGGCCGCCATGGTGGCGACCCTTGCGGCGCCGCTTGTCGCCCGCGGCGCTAAGATTGGATTGCTGATTGGCACGGCGTACCTGTTCACGCGCGAGGCGGTCGCCAGCGGGGCGATTGTGGAGGAGTTTCAGCGACAGATCCTGGCGTGCGAACGCACGACGCTTTTGGAATCGGGTTTGGGCCACGCCTCGCGCTGTCTCGACACACCCTTCGCCGCCGAGTTTCGGACCCGCAAACGGGAGCTCACACTTTCCGGAACCCCGCCCGAATAGGTTCGGTTCGAGTTGGAGCTGCTAAATCTGGGACGGTTACGAATCGCTTCGAAAGGCGTCAAGCGCGTTGCCGCCGACGATGCGCCGCGCTCCCTGCTGGCGCCTGTCACTGAAGAACAGCAGCAACGCGAAGGGATGTACATGATCGGCGAGGCCGCAACTCTCATCTCCCAGTTACGGACGATGAAGGAGCTGCACGAGGATCTTTGCTCCGGAAGCGTGGCGCTGCTTGAAAACCTCGCGCTGCCGCAACCGGCGCCGCAAGCCGCCCGTGACAAGCGAAATTCTGCGAATGAGCCGATCGCGATCATCGGCATGAGCTGCTTGTTCCCGCAATCCGCCGACCTGCGGGCCTACTGGCGGAACATCTTCCGCAAGTTCAATGCGGTGACCGAAGTGCCGCCGGATCGCTGGCGGGCCGAGACGTTCTACTCGCCCGATCGCACGGCGGACGACCGCGTCTATTCCAAGTGGGGCGCGTTCCTTGGCGAAATGTACTTCGATCCGTTTCAGTATGCTATTCCGCCCGCATCGCTCAACAGCGTCGAGCCAGTGCAATTGCTGTCGCTCGAAGTCGCCCGGCGGGCGCTGGAAGACGCGGGCTATTTTGGCCGCAAAGAGGCTGGACGGCAAACGGCGGTGATCTTTGCGGTTGGCGGTCCGCATGAGGTGGGCATGGCGTACGGCTTCCGCACCATGCTGCGCAACTATCTCGCCGAAGCTGAGGACTTGCCGGAAGATACTCGGGAGCGAGTGTTGGAGTCGCTAGGCGCCCGGCTGCCGCGCTGGACGGAAGATTCTTTCGCGGGTTTTTTGAACAACGTCATCGCAGGTCGGATCTCCAATCAATTCGATCTGATGGGTCCAAACTTCGTTGTCGATGCGGCTTGCGCGGCATCGTTGGCGGCGTTGCATGTGGCGGTCGAGCAGCTACGCCTGAATGCTTGCGACGCCGCCCTTGTCGGCGCGGTGGACGCCACGAATAGTCCCATGGCTTACATGAGTTTCGCCAAGACACAGGCCCTGTCGCCGCGCGGGAAGTCCTGCCCCCTGGACCAAAGCGCCGATGGGATCGTCCTTGGCGAAGGCTTAGCCGTGCTGATGCTCAAACGGCTGTCCGACGCCGAATGTGACGGGGATCGAATCTATGCAGTAATTCGGGGCATTGGTGCTGGCAGCGACGGCCGACACCGCAGCCTTACAGCGCCGCACCCCGAGGGACAACTTTGTACGCTGCAGCGCGCTTACGAGGACGCCCAACTTTCTCCGGCGCGCGTGTCGCTTATCGAGTGTCACGGGACGGGAACCGTCGTCGGCGATCAAGCCGAGATCGAAGCCTTGCAACAACTGTTTCAATCCGCGTCCCCGGCGGCGCATTCGTGCGCGGTTGGTTCGGTCAAGTCGATGATCGGCCATACGAAGACCGTGGCGGGGCTAGCGGGACTCGTGAAAACCGTGTTGGCGTTGAAACAGCGCGTCTTGCCGCCTACTACGAATGTGGAACGGCCTAACGCACAGCTTGAGGCGGCGGCACTTCCTTTCTACGTAAATACCGAGCCACGCCCCTGGGTGAGGCTCGATGCGTCTCAGCCGCGCTGTGCGGGAGTGAGCGCCTTTGGGTTTGGCGGCACGAATTTTCACGCCGTTTTGGAGGAATACGAAGGGACCATTTCGCACAGCGCTCGGCCAGATTTCAATCCGCGGGCGGTAGAAATCTTTTCGTGGGGCGCACCAGACCGGGCGTCGCTGTTGTTGCAATTAGAGTCGTTCAGCCGCCGCTGGCGAGACGTCCCCGACGCTGACTTGGCGCAAGCGGCATTCTCGTTGCTTCACGATCAACCAAGGCTCTCCGCGCCGTTGGGCGCACAACATCGCCTGGCGATCGTCGCTCGTGACGAACCGGCGCTGCGAAAGGCGATACAGCTCGCGCAAAACACGATCCGCGATGGCGCTGTTCCGCCACCCGCCACCGGCGTTTATTATGGCGAACTGCGATCCTCGCGCGCGGAGCCGGTCTGCTTTGTGTTCCCGGGACAAGGGGCGCAGCGAGTGAACATGCTGAAAGAACTATTGTTCCTCCACCCCCACGGAATTGACTTGCTTGAGAAAGCCGATCATACGCTACGCGACTTTTTCGAGCAGCCGTTATCTCGGTTGATCTATCCGCCGCCGGTGTTTGACGACGAACAACAACGGCGACAGGAACAGGCGTTAACCGACGCACGCGTCGCTCCCGCTGCTTTGACCGTCATGGCTTTGTTGACGCAACAAATGCTTCACCGATACGGCCTCGATCCGGACTTTGTGGCCGGACATAGCCACGGAGAGTGGATCGCACTCGGCGCAGCAGGTTGTCTTACCGAGGATGAGTTGCTGCGGCTTTCCGCCTTGCGCGGGAAGGCGATCTGGGAAGCGTCGCGCAAGCGCCCAGGATCGATGGCGGCCGTGTTCGCTGACGCCCCAACGACACAGAGTACGCTTCGCGCTCTGGAGATTCCCGCGCACATTGCCAACTACAATGCGCCCCAGCAAACGATCATTGCGGGCGACGTGGAAGTCATCGAGAGGGCGATTAAAGAGTTTCCGTCGCGCGGCGTCAACATCCGCAGTATTCCGGTCGCCGCGGCGTTTCACACCTCAGCCATGGATCCCGCCGCGGAATCTTTGAGGCCGGAACTGCAACATCTATCCTTCCAGGCGCCGCAAAAGCCCGTGTTTAGCAATACAACGTGCAAAGCCTATCCGCCGAACGCCCAAGGCATCCGAGAATTGCTCTTGCGCCAGTTCACTTCGCCCGTTCGTTTTATCGACGAGATACGCGCCTTGTACGCCGCCGGAGCAAGGGTGTTTATCGAGGCTGGGCCTGGGAATATTGCTTCGGTCAATATCGACCGCATCTTGAACGGTCAACCCCATGAGGCGATTCCTGTGGACGTCGCCGGGCAGGACGCGGCCCATCAATTTGCACGGCTGCTCGCTCGTTGCTACACGTTGGGTCTGCCGGTGACATTCGATCCTTGGTTCGCCGGTCGAGGGCTGACAGCCCATGGCGTTGACGCCTATTTTGCGTCGCAAATCGCCCTGCGTGAGAAGCGAACCAAGCAGTGGATCATTGGACCACATCGGATCCGTTCGCCCCAGGAGCGGGCGAACACGGCTCAGTCTGCGCCACCCGCATTGCCGTCGGCTAGAACTTCGTTGACCGCGGACACGGTAAGCCAGGCCCCTTTGTGCCAACCGTCGCAGAACGCTCTCTTCAACGCCAGACGAACCATGAACCCATCGCTCCCCACGCCGTCGAATGGACATCCCCGGACCGCCAACGAGTCGCCTGCGCCGGCGATGGCGGCGGCAACGGCTGAGACGCTGATCGGCGCGCGCATCGTCCAAACGGACACGGTAGCCAGCGCGGCGATCGGTTCGCAAAACGCCCTCGTTCAACTTCAGCAGAACTTGGCTGGGTGGCTCGAATTGCAAAAGATCGGCCAACACGCGAGCCAGCAGTTTCTGGAGATCCAATCGCAGTTGATTCGCTTACTTTCGGGGAACGACGCGGCGCCGCGCTCGACAGCGACCCATCGTGCGATGAGCTTAGGCTCGCCGTCGATGGCCCAGGCTCCGCCGCCGGCGCCTGTCCTGCCGCCTTTGCCAGCCGGCCGATTCACGAGTGGTTCGCCTCAACTTGCGACGAGTGCGCACTCGTCCCGTGCGGCCTCGAATGGAAGCGCCGCGAGCCAGTCTAAGGCGGTCGCGCCGCAATCGTCAGGGCCGCCTGCGATCGCTTCAGTTGAGGAGTTTCGCGCCGCGCTCCTGGAAGCGACAAGCCGCAGGACCGGCTATCCCGTGGAAATGCTTCAAGAAGACCTGCTGCTCGAAGCCGATTTGGGAATCGACTCCATCAAGCGCATCGAAATCCTCAAAGACATGAAGGGTTATCTGGCGTTCGCCGAGAGCAAGCAGCGATCGGAGAACGAGATGGTCACGCTCTTCACGAAGCTGCGGACCCTGGGCGATCTCATCGAGAACTTCCGTCAAGAGCGAGCGGAGTTTCTCGCCCAGGACGGCAAAGCCAGCGACCAGGCGAGCGCAGCCGCGCCGCCTGTTATTGCCGCGCAGCCGCCTCAGCAAGTGACTCAGCAATCGCCTCAAACCGTCGCGGCGCCCGCAGCCGCCGACGGTCAACTCGTGCAGCGATTCATCCTCAAGTTCACGCCGCAACGGCTTGACGGTGAAGCGCCGACGCAGCGGCTTCTACCGCCGGGACGAAGCCTCCTTGTGCTTGGCGAGCCGCCCCTCACGGTTGACCTGTCGCGGTTGGCCATCGCAGGCGACGTCGTTTGCCATGTGACGCCAGGCGCCGCTACCCGAAAGCTCCGCCCGAACGCCTACCAGGCGGACTTTGGCGATCCCGGGTCGTTAGCTGAACTGCATGGTTTGCTCGCGATGGACGGCCATCGCGTCGGCGGCCTGGTCCATTTGTTAGGGTTGGCCGAGCGTTTTGCTCGTCCTGGAGCGCCTGAGGGAGACGAAGCCTTGGAACTGGCTTTGGCGACGCTGAACTGCGTCAAAGAGTTTGGAAAGGACCTGAAAGAAAGCTTGGTCGAAGGCGGCGTCCGGCTAGTGAACGTGACCTCGCTTGGCGGCGACTTCGGCATCGAGAGCCACGAACTTCTGCCGCTCTCGCAAGCTGCGACGTTGGGGCTGTTCAAGACGCTCTCAACAGAATGGCGCGGCGCGCGGGTCACGACGATCGATATCGATCCCCTGGCCGATCTGGAAACAATTCGAATGCAGCTTGCCGCGGAAATCTTGAATCGTAACTCGCCCTTGGAAGTTGGGCTTCATCGGGATGGTCGGCGGATAATTGAACTCGCCGACGCTCCGTTGCCGAGCGAGCCAGCGGCGCCGTTACAACTGAACTCGCAATCGGTGGTGCTGGTGACCGGCGGCGGGCGCGGAATCACGGCAGAAGCGGCGCGTGCGTTGGCGGCGAGGTACGGCTGTCAGTTCGTTGTGGTCGGTCGCACGCCCGAGCCGGCGGAAGAAGAGTCCGCCACGCGCGGGCTGGCCGACGAAGCGTCGCTTCGGCAGCACTTCATTACGATGGCGAAACAGGAGGAGGAGATGCCCTTGCCGTCGGAGATCGACCGTCGCGTGCGAAGGATCCTCAAGGACCGCCAGCTTCGCGATAATCTGGCCGAATTGCGAAAGTTGGCGTCCCGCCTGGAATACCGCGCCGTCGATGTGAGCCAAACGGCCGAGTTCGGCCGCCTGATCGATGAAACCTACCAGCAGTATGGAAAAATTGACGTCGTGATTCACGGGGCCGGCGTCATTGAAGACCGTTGGATTCACGAGAAAACGGTCGAGTCGTTCACTCGGATTTTCCGCACCAAAGTGGATAGTGCGAATGTGCTTGCTCGCAAGCTGCGGCCTGAGTCGCTGCAACGAATGGTGTTGTACTCCTCGACCGCGTCGCGGTTTGGCAATGTCGGCCAGGCCGATTACGCCGCCGCCAACGAATACCTCAACAAGCTGGCCGACGATTTGAACCACCGGTGGAAGGCCCGCGTGGTCGCCATTCAATGGGGGCCATGGAACGGAGGAATGGTCGACGCCGCCCTGGCCGAACATTGCCTCCGGTCGGGACTGAGTTTGATTCCGATTGCGGACGGCGTAAAGGCGTTCTTGGCGGAGTGCCAGCCAAGCGAAGGCCCCGCCGAAGTGGTGATTGGATGCGATGTTCTGCGGATGGCCGACATTAGCCGGGAGCGCCGCGTATGAACCGAGACATCGCCGTCATTGGTATGGCGTGCGTGTTTCCCCGCGCTGCGGATCTTGCGCAGTTCTGGGAAAACAACGTCAACGCGGTCGATTCCATCACGGATATTCCGGCCGAGCGTTGGCCTGACACCGACTTTTCCCAGCTCCCCGAAGCACACGAATTGTGGATCCCTTGCACGCGCGGCGGGTTCATTCCGGCCGAAGCTCACGTCGACGCCCGCAAATTTGGCGTGATGCCGCAGGCGCTGCAAAATGGCGACCCCGATCAGTTCATCATGCTCGCACTGAACCAACAAGCGCTGGACGACGCGAAGGTGAGCGAGGACGATCCGATTCGGCGGCGCACCGACGTAATCATCGGTCGCGGCGGCTATACAAGCCTCAAAATGAGCGAAAACTGCCTGCGCGCCGACTTGGTTGCGCGGGTCATGCCGGTGCTGCGCAGGAGCCTGCCCAACCTGCGCGAGAATGAACTGACATCGCTTGAAGAGCGGCTGCGCTCCACCTTGCCGGCATGCGACCCTGAGGGCATTATCAGCGCGATTCCTAACCTGGTTGCGAGCCGAGTCTCGAACCGGCTGAACCTTCTAGGAGCGGCGTACGTGGTCGACGCCGCTTGCGCTTCGTCGCTCGTGGCGGTCGAGCAGGCGGTCGAGCGGCTGCGCAACCGGCAGTGTGATTTGGCGCTCGCCGCGGGCATTCACTTGTGCCAGAACCCGGCGTTTTGGATGGTCTTCGCCCAACTTCGGGCGATTTCGACCGCTGGCGTGGTGCGGCCCTTCGACCGCCGGGCTGACGGTCTGCTGCTGGGCGAAGGCGCCGGCGTGGTCGTCCTGAAGCGTCTGGAAGACGCCTGCCGCGACGGCGATCATGTGTATGCGGTCATTAAAGGCGTCGGCGCCGCCAGCGACGGCCGCGTGACTGGGCTGTTGGCGCCAGCGTCGAGCGGACAAGTGGAGGCGCTGCAGAGGGCGTACGCCGACGCCCAAGTCGATCCCGCCTCGATTTCGTATCTGGAAGCGCACGGCACGGCCACCATCGCTGGCGACGCCGTAGAGATCGCCACGATTAACACCGTCTTCGGCGAAAGCCGGTTTCCCACGCGCGTCCTGGGATCGGTCAAATCGATGATCGGACACGCCATGCCCGCGGCGGGAATGGCGGCGCTCATCCGCACGGTCATGGCCTTGGCTCACAAAGTCTTTCCGCCGACCCTGCATTGCGAGGAGCCGCGTCCTGAACTGCAACATTCGTCCTTCTACCTCACCAGCGACGCGCGGCCTTGGATCCATCCGGTGGAGGCGGGCGCACGCAGGGCGGGTGTAAGTGCGTTCGGCTTCGGCGGCATCAACGCCCATGTGGTGCTGGAAGAAGTTGCTGAACAACACGTCGCGGCCATAACGCCGTACGCGCGTCCATTCTGGAACGCTCGGAATCGCCCCAGCGAGCCGCTGCTGTTTTCCGCCTCCACCCGTCAGCAGTTGGCGCAGCAAATCCAGAATCTCCTTCCGCAGCTCCGAGCCGAGTCGACGAAGTGCCGGCTTGAAGATGTCGCCTTTACGCTTGTCCATACTTTAGATGCAAATCAACCCTGCAAACTGGCGGTGGTGTGTCGCGACAAGGCGGAGGCCCATCAATTGCTTCAATGTGTTTGCGAGCAATTGACGCACGGCGAAGACCCCAGCAAAGATTCGCGTGTTTTTTTCGCCGCCGATGCGTCACAGCCAAAAGGGAAGCTGGCGTTTGTTTTCCCGGGCTTGGCCTTTCCTGGGTTTGGTGGCGAGTTTCCACAGCACTTGATGGAAATGTGCTTGCACTTTCCCGCACTGCGCATAGGGCTGGATCGGCTGGAGAGTAAAGACTCCGATCCGAACGATCCGACGCCGCTCTCGCATTTGTTCGCTCCGCCGGAAACCTTGTCCCAGGACACGCGCGAGGCGTTCAAGGCGCGCCTTGCTCCCGCGTCGCCGCGCGGGACGTCGCCGCCTGTCGGCGTTACGGTGCATCAAGCCGAGAGTCGCAATTTGGCCGCCTTGGGTGTTCTCGTCAGCAATGATCTGAGCGCACGGATTTTGGCGCAGCTGGATCTGCGGCCCGATATGGTCTGCGGGCAAAGTCTGGGCGAGCTGTCGGCGTTGTGCGAGGCCGGAGCGCTGGACCTTTACGAAAACCTGACGCCGCACCTGTGGGCGCAGGCGACGGCGGGAACTGGCGAGTTCGCTAACAGCAAACTCGCGTATGTGGCGGCCAGCGCCGAAACCGTGTCGCCGTTCCTGGACCAAACAAACGATTGCTCGGTCGCTGTGGATCTTGCGCCGCAAATGGTGATCGTGGGGGGACCGGATCCTGAGATCGACCGTCTGGTGCTCGCGCTTCGCGAAGCCGGCATCGTGGCGACAGGGGCGCCGTTCGCGGCCGCTCACACGGCCCAGATGAGCCGCGCCCGCAACAACATCCAACCGACCGCCGACGCGCAGGCGGCAATGTTTAAGCCGCCGCGATTTCCCGTGTACTCATCGATTACTGCGAGGCCTTTTCCCGAGGATCCCGAGGCGATCGTCAAGCTTCTGGCGGCCAACTTCGATCAACCCGTTCGCGCATGGCAAACGATTCGTCGCCTTTATGACGACGGCGCGCGAGTCATCCTCTGGGCCGGCTGCGGAGCGCCCAGCAGTTATTGGGACGATGAAGACTCCCGATCGCACGTGGTGATCTCCGCGGTCGATCTGGAGGAGTCTCCGCCCATTACGCAGCTCAATCGGCTGATTGCATCGGTGTTCACGGCCGGAGTGCGTTTCAATCCGCAAGCGATTTATCGACATCGTAGGCCCCAACTCTTGGAGCCGACGGCGCCGTCCGCCCACGCCGACGAACGCACGTGGATTCGCTTTCACTGGCCGTTCTCTGTTCCCGAGGACTTTCCACCGCTCGGCGCGACGGTGGCGCCTCAGCCAGTTGTATCAACTTTGTCGGACGGCGAGCGGTATTCCGCATTCACACAAGACAATCGTGCTCGGCAAGGCTCCGCGGTTGGCGCTGCCGAAATCCTGACGCAAGACGAACTCGCTGGGCGCCCATCTCCGTTGCCGTTCGTAGGCGAACTACTTGAGTTCACCCCAGGACAGAGCATTGCGATTCGCCGCGTACTCGATTTGGACGAAGATCTCTACCTCCAGGACCATTGCTTCATTAACGCTGCGCCGTACAAACCGGTGGAAGACTGCATGCCTGTGTTTCCGCTGGTCATGATGATGGAAGCGATGGCTGAGGCGTCGGCCTGCCTGGCGCCGGGCTTCGGGTTGATCGCCCTGAAAAACGTGCGGGCCGATCGCTGGATCAACTTGCTCCAAAGGCGTCGTTCGGAGTTACAGATCGAAGCCGTGGTGTCGGCCTGGGACGAAAATGCAGGACGATGCACCGTCGAAGCCAAGATCCTTCACCAAGGCGAGCCGAGCGCTTCCGCCACGGTCGTGCTGGGAAGCGCCTATGCGTGCGATCTTGCCTGGGATTTCGCCGAGCTTGAATCGGCAGGCCCGTGGCCGATTTCGGCCGACGATTTGTACCGGGAGCGGTACACCTTTCATGGGCCGCGCTTCCGCACGGTGTCGCGGTTGGAGTCAATCGGGGACAATGGCCTCACGGGCGCCTTGCGGGTCTTGCCGAAAGACGAACTGTTCGCCTCCCTTCGCGATCCGCAACTTTTGATTGACCCCGTAGTGATCGACGGAGCCGGGCAACTACTGGGCGCATGGGCGCAAGCCTATGGCGCCTATGTGCTTCCCACCTCGATCGACGATGTCGAGTTTTACCGCGCCGCGCCGCCGCCGGGAACGGAAGTTCACCTGCGGCTGGATATCGTACGTTTTGTGCCGGATCGGGAAGTTACGGCCAATATGGAGATCTCGGATGGCGAAGGGCGCGTCTGGATGCGGTTGGCCGGCTGGCGCGATCAGGTCGTCTCCGATTCGCCCCACGTGATGAACATGCAGCGCGAGCCTCAACACCGCATGTTATCCACGATCGAAACCATGCCCGGCGTACCCGAGGACGTAACGTTGGCGACGGTATCGGAAAGTGATCTGGGTACGGGAGGGTTTAACTGGCTCGCCCACCTCTATCTGACGTCCGACGAGATCGCGGCGAGTCGCAGCATGGTCGGCCAGCGACCTAGTCAATACATTCTCGGACGCATCGCTGCCAAAGACGCCGTTCGATTCTGGCTCGCGCAACGCACCGGCGGTGAGATGGCGCATCCTGCGCTGATCGCTATCGATATAGATGCCAACGGCCGGCCCGTCGTCCGCCCGATGCCGGGTTTCGCGACAATGCCGCAGATTAGCATCGCCCACACCACGGGGGTGGCGTTGGCGGCCGCGTCGTCCCACATCGTGGGTGTGGACCTGGAACTCGCGTCCCGGCCGTCGGACGATTTGCTAGCGGAGTTCGCCACGCCTGACGAGGAGGCTCTCCTTCCCTCATTCGACGAGCGAGAAAACGACCCTACTTGGCCCATGCGATTATGGTGCGCCAAAGAAACGGTCGGCAAAGCCGTGGGTACGGGTCTCGCCGGGACGCCCCGGAACTTCCAATTAGCCCAAGCCGAGGTGGATGGTCGGATGATCATTGTCTACCGCCCTCTGTCGCAGGTGTGGACCGTCGCCACTGAGGTACGCCATGGTTTGATTCGCGCCGTTGGTCTTGCGGCTCCCACGCTCAGCGTTGCCGATGCAACCAGGATTGAGATGACGTCCGCCGGCATGGCAAGTCCATCGGGGTAATTAGTCGGGCGTGCAAATCCGGTGCGAGCCGCTAATCGACTTGCGATCATGTAAGCGAGTGCATGTAAGCTCGTAATGATCGCGTTGGACTCCGGGTCGGCCATCGGTAAATGTTTGGCTCCGGTAGTTTTGAATTCCGCATAGGGGCGAGCGGTCGTAGGGTAACGATGTTGACGGAACGTTGTTCCTTGACGTTCTTGCGCAAGATCAGCATCAGGTCCTAGAACGGCACGTTAAGGGCCCTTAACTTGGGGTTTCCTGGAGCGCCCGTACAATGCGCGCCAATTTCAACTTGCGTGCAATCCCGAAGGATCGCATTATTGCGGGCGCTAACGGGCGCGTGATAGGCCCCGAGTGAATTCGTCACTTAAGCGCAACCGTTGCGATGACCTTAATGGGAAGTCTTGCGCCGTCAATGTCGCTTCGACGCCGACGGTTCTTACAATGGCGAAAAAACGGACGTAAGGGGCTTAGGAAAATAAAGACGCTCGAGATTGATCCCGAGCGTCTTTCGACTCGGATCGCTGGAACGTGAACGTCTCGCATCCAGCGTTTTAGCAGGTCCCGCAACAGATGGGCGTGTTATTGAAACAGATGCAGCACGTGCAACCCGCTTCCAGACATGCACAAAGGCAGTCGCAACAAGCCTGGATCATGTCACAGCAGGCCTTGTCTCCGCTGGTGCAGGTGATGCAGCAGCCGTCTTCGGTCATCGTGCATTCGCACGCGCACATAAACAGGTTGCACTGGCACACGCATATGCCATTCTTGGTGCAACACACGCTGCACAAGCCATCGCATAGCATTTTGCAAAGATTTTGCAAAGTGGCGCAGGCCATCTCGTCGGTACAACAACACGACATTTTCATGCCGCCTTTGCACTTTTCGAGCTTGACCGTGCAACGCGGCGCCATCGCCACGTTGGTTATGCCGGGCAGAACGCCGGGCAACACTCCCGTCATGGGCACGGGCGAGCCGGACACGGCGCCCATCATCATGGCGGAACGTTCAGCAGTTTGCACTACCATTGGAGTAACTCCCTTTGGGAGGCGCGACAAAGAAGGCCAACCCCTGAGGGGCCTAAGAAGTGTCATGCGCCTCTCGCGGCGTCCCTTCGGTCCGTCCGAACGGGAACACCCAACCTAGTGACGAAACCCTCCTGTCGTCAGGTCGGAGTTATGCAAGTGCGAAGATAATATAGCACGGCGCCAATGCTCGCAAAGACCAATGTTTGCAAATTATTAAATTGCGAGTTGCTGTTGCCCACGAGAAGCGGTCATGCGCGTCATGACCAGTGTGGATATTCGGCAGCAAAGCGAAGTCGATCATTCGCGTCTAAGAGGGCGGGCTCTCATTCCGACGATAAGGCCGCAAGCAGTGATTCTCGACTAACGAAGACCAACGCGAACCGGTTGGTCTGGCGAGAGAATTTCACCTTGCGAGTCGAGGGTAAAGTCGATCTCGTTGGCGCCGGATTCGACCATTCCTGTCAATTGGGTATTTGCGTTGCACTTCGTGGGAAGCCGTTCACTCGTTCCAGCGACGGGCGGATCCGACTCGGGGTTTGCAGGCACGTACGTGGTAATTCGGACCGTGTGAGCGCCAAGCAGGGCTCCTTCAACGGACCGCGTATACTTGAGTTCGTACGCGCCGTTCTCGTCGGTCAGGCCCATCGATGGCGCGCCTGAGCCGTTGGGAGTAAACTCGATTCTTGCTTGACTCAGCGGTTGTCCGTCTAATGTGACTCGGCCGGAAACTTTTCCGACATTGGACGGCCCGCCACAGCCGCTCGCCAGCAGCAAGGTGAGCGACGCCGCGTACAACCGAACTTCCGGTCTGCGTAAAACGTGAAAATACATGAGTTGTCCTTTCCTGGTTCAATTCCGATTCGTTTATCTCAAACCGACTTGAGGCACGGCCTAGAAGTCGGATACCGGCAGCCCGTCGTCGCGAGTCATCAGGCGTTGCAAGGTCCGGTTATTCCCATCGCGGGCGTCGGCCACCGACCCTCGCACATTGCCGCTCGGGTTCGCCCAGAAATGGTCGATCGTCTCGGTGATAAAGCGCACGGAGCCGTCGCATAAGACAAAGTGCGCTCCGCCTGGATGGAAACTACTGAAACCTTCGCCACAGCCGAGACCGTCCATGTCCCAGGGAATGATCGTGGGGTCCTGATTGAGCTTGGGACGGCTATGCCCCAACACAATGCTCACGCCTTGGGCGGCGTCGCCACGCGGATTGCGAACACCGACCCAGGTTCCTGATCGGCAATCGCGCGAATCCCGCTCGCCAACCGCCAGCGTGTTGCTCGTTCCGTCGAGAATGTCCGCCAAATTCACATTGCTCAAGTAATACAACACGCCTGTGTTCTCAACGTTGCCTGCGTTGCTCGCCACGTCGCGATGGCCCGCGACGCCGATGTAATTGCTCATGGCGACAAGCACCGGCGTGGAATGACCGCCAGCGACGGCCCCCAACCCGTTGTTGAAGTTCCGGTTGTTATGGATGAGTCCTGGTTTGTTGAAACCGGTATCCGAAGGGCACATGAACAACTCAATCGGCGTGTCGAACAGAGGCTTTAACGTCGGTTGCGCCAACGCTTGTTGCAAGTTCCAGCGAGTCACGCCCAGTTGATCGTGCCGTGGTTGTTGTTCGAGGAAGGGCAGCAGCAAAGCGCCCCAGCCCCACCCCTCGGCGTTCGCCACGTTCGGAGCGATAAAGCCGGAAGGAAAAGTCTTGTATGTGTCGTGATAATTATGTAGCGCCAATCCGAGCTGTTTAAGATTGTTGCCGCACGACATCCGACGAGCCGCCTCCCGCGCGGCTTGGACCGCGGGCAATAGTAGCGCAACGAGAATACCAATAATGGCGATCACCACTAACAACTCGACCAAGGTGAATGCGTTGCGTCGTTTCATGTTCATCCTGCGTTCTAATTCCCAACACGGCTTCCAGCGAAAAAGTCCAAGAGATCACGACTTGGGTCGCTTGACGGAGCCGGGAACGCAAGCCATGCGCCAATTCCCAAATTCATCGTTAAGAAGCGCAATTCCGTTACAGAACGCCGAATGCCGGCCACAGGGATTTCATGTGGCACGCAAATATGATGAATAGTAACTGTGATATATAAAGGAAGTCCGTGATATATTTACGTATTAAAGATCGGTTGGGCGAAACTACGGTCATTTCACAACGGCCCAAGACTTGCGTAGTTGCATGCCGACTATGTTACTCAACGAAGTGAACGAAGCCCCGACGGCGGATCGCTGTCGTTCAACTAACCGCACAAATTTACAGAATATTCACCATCCTGGCGCCTTATGAGGTTGAACGTGTCCCCCAATCGAATTGCGTCTGTTGCAGTAGGTCGACGCTCACTACCCTTCGCCGCGAATTGGTCGCACACCGTAGTTTCTGTCGGCGCCTTCGCGATCGTGCGGACCGCCGTGGCAGCAACCCTATTGCCGATTGAGCAACAACAAATTTATCAAATTGCCCGAGAACAGGCCGCCGCCGATATCCGTGCGTTGCGCATCCGCCATTCTTACCTGTGGAATTAGTCTCGAAGCCGGCACGCGTCGGTGAACGGGCGTGACATATGCTAGATCGCGCCCGTCACATATAATGGAAAACCGGCATTAGCCATTGGCGGTGAACTGTCTCGCCCAAGGCGGCAGGCCGTGTTTTTTGAGACGCATCATGGAACGATTCCACACGGTCATGCTGGATGTCTGGCGCGAAGCGTGCCGACACATTGATATCGGTGAGGCCACGACCAATTTTGCGCAAATTCTCGCCTCGCACTTGCCGTTGGCGAGCATTATTATCCGCCGGTTGGATCCGCAACATAACAGCCTTAAAACGGTCGCGGTCGGCGGGCAAGCGTTGCCGCCTTTGGCGCCTGCCATCACGGAATGTTCCCCCGCTCAAATGAAACGTCTTACGGCGTGGGCGGCGCGCACGGGAGTGGTCCGACGAGGAAGAAAACAATCGCTCGCTGGCGAAATGGCGTTTGTCGTTCCCGACGATGTCGAGAACGATATATTGGCCGCCTCGCTCGTCGGATCCGCGGGCCCGCTGGGGTTCGTTGTGCTTGTTGCACGCAGCGATTTGCGGTTTCAAGACAAACACGCGGAATTACTCGAGGCCTTGCGCGAGCCGCTATCGAACGCCCTCGAGAACGACCGACGCGTGCACGAAATCGCTTCGCTGCGCGAAGCGGCCGAAGCTGATCGTCGCTCGCTTCTGCATCGACTGGGAAGAACCGACATTACCGATCGCGTGGTCGGTGCGGAATCAGGACTGCGGCATGTGATGGAGCGCGTCGAGCTAGTGTCGCGTTCCGACGTTCCCGTACTAATTCTCGGCGAAACAGGTTCGGGCAAAGAGGTCATCGCTCGGGCCATTCACAATCACGGTCCGCGCCGCGATGGCCCCTTCATTCGCGTCAACTGCGGCGCCATTCCTCCCGAGTTGATCGACGCGCAATTGTTTGGACACGAGAAAGGCAGCTTCACGGGGGCCGAACAATCGCGTCAAGGTTGGTTCGAGCGCGCCGACAGCGGTACCTTGTTCCTCGATGAAATTGGGGAGCTTCCGCTCGAAGCGCAGGTTCGCTTTTTGCGCGTCTTGCAGGACGGATTCGTGGAGCGTGTCGGCGGCAATCAATCCATCCGGGTTGATGTGCGTATCATCGCAGCCACGCATCGCGACCTGGCGGCCATGGTGCGCGAGAATCGCTTTCGAGAGGATCTTTGGTATCGTATCGCGGTGTTTCCGATCCTGTTGCCGCCGCTTCGCGATCGAAAAGGCGACATCTCGGAGTTGGTTCAACATTTCGCTCAGCGCGCCGCGAACCGGTTCGGGCTGGCCCCGGTTTCGCCCTCCGAGGCCGACATTCGTTTACTGCAAAATTATGATTGGCCCGGCAACATTCGTGAGCTTGGCGCCGTCATCGATCGCGCGGCCATTCTGGGCGACGGCAAATCGTTGGAAGTGGCGGCGGCGCTCGGATTGTCCTCGTTAACCAAAGACCAGCGCAAGGATCTTTCGCAGCCAGCCCCAGCTGCCCCTCCTGCCAGCCGGGCGGAAATTGTTTCCCTTGATGAAGCGATGCGCCGCCATATTGAGTCCGCACTGCGGGTCACGCGCGGCCGAGTCGAAGGTTCTCACGGCGCGGCGAAACTGCTCAAAATTAATCCGCACACGCTTCGCGCCCGAATGCGCAAACTCGGCATCGACTGGAACTCCTTTCGCGACGCGTAAACCGTCCGTCCCGTTATCGCGCGTCCGCGGGACAAAGTCGTCGAATCCGGGTTAATCAGTCCAAGCACTTCGATTGATGTCGCATGACCGCGCGGCATTCGTCGCAACTTCGTTCGTCATAAAATTTTCTCATGCCCGTCGCTCGCGCCGTTGTATCGCTCTTGGATACAAACGGTGGGCTATGATCCGAAGAAGACTTACTCGGCACAGGGGTCGACTCGATGATGAAGCACCTGCGGCAGCATGAAGGGTGGGATGACTCCCAGGGCGCGCCACGCACGCTTGAGGGAAAGCCGGCAGTTTTCTCACCCCGGCAAGACCGCGTCGTCATTCAGTCATCCGCGCGTCGCACCGCCGGGCCTAGAATTCGCTCCGCATGTACGTTGAGATCACGGAAGCGGACGACTGTTGTTCGATTTGAGCCACCTGTGTGAACCAGAGCTTGCAACGATTCGATGGGCACGGCCGCCTTGCCAACTTCGGCTCGGGCCAAAACTTGCGTAACAGCCGCAAACGAGGGTTGGTAGAGCAAATAGATGATCCCGTCGCGCCGGGCAAGCCGAAGTTGTCGCACTCCGTCAATCTTCCGGGTGGTCAACTCTTGGTAACGAATTGACCCATCAGGATTTTTGATGTTCCATTGCATTTCCACCGCTCGGGCGCCATTCGGGGAAATCGAATACTTCACTTCGATCGCGGATTGATCGACGCCGGCAAAGCCGGTGTGAAGATAGACCGTCGATTCGGAGTTCGCGGCCGGCGTTTCCATATGCAATACGTCAAGATCCAGCGATACGTCGAAGTTTCCTTCGATCGCAAATTTCGAGACAACGCCAGCGGCCGTCCAATGATCGGCTCCAACCGCTTTGACTTGCATTCCTCGTTGGTCGCGCGCAAACGATTCGCGGTTCCCCCAGTAACTCACGGCGGTCTCCGCATCGCCAGTAGAAAATCGAACTCGCGATTTCGCGGGAAGCTTGCCACGTTGCATGTCAAGCTGCGCGACAGAAGGCGCCTGACTGGCAAGTGGACCGGAAGCCGATGCGGCGCGAATCGTCAGACTCTTCCAAACGACCTGGGAGAGACTTTCTTTTTGGTGACTTTCCAGCACCAATCGTAGGCCGGCGTGACGCGTCGACGCCGCACCCACATCTTGTGAATGGAGCAGACGAAATTCCGATGAATCCTCCTCGACATAGAGAAAATAAACCTTCGACCCCCGCCGCGCGAGCCGCATCCGACCCGATGTCGATTCTTCGGCGGGCGATGCGGGAAAGCTGTAGTCGGTTTCGCCGGCGCGTCGCTGAAATACGGCGGCTTGCGCCAGTTGTTCGGTCTTGCTATTGGTATGGCAATAGTACTTTCTGTAGACACGGCATTCCGTCGAACGTTCGTCTTCAAGGGCGGCTAGCAGTTGAATGTTGCCTTCACCTCCTTTCGCGGCTGAGGTTCGCAGATCGGCAAAGGCAACGGTGATGTCGAAATCGCCCGAGAGCTTCACCTGCGGCGCCAGTTCAAATCGCGCGTAATTGCCCCCTGGTCGTTTCATATGAAGTCCGTCGGACCGTTCTTCAACATGATCCTCCCAGCCGCCGCCAATGACGTAAAAACGGTCCAAGGGCAAGCCCTCGGCGAAATCGTGCTCAAACACGACGGGTAATTCTTCGACGCCGTCCAACGCCCTTTCAAGGTGCGCATCCGCTAGCTGCTGTTTGGGCGGCCTTGCTAATTCCCGTGGCCACTCTCCGCGCCAATGAAGGTTGCGGACGCGGGCCTCGGTTTGATCGAGGTAATGAAACAGGCCAAAAGTGCGCTGGTTCGTTGCGTCGAATTCTTGCGTGAATATCCGTTCGCCATTGAGATGGATTTGCAGTACATCGCCACGGACGATCAATTGAAGCTGGTTCCAATCGCCAGCGCGAAGCGGCAGTTCCTGGTCATCGCGGCCTACACGCAGCGCAGGGGTTACATTTGCTGGATCGAGCCCTGTGCGGTCGAACTTTCCGTCGGTCAGATAGTGCAGACTGACGCCCTTCTCGCTCAAAATAAAGCAGAGCCGATCGAATGCCGGATACACCGCAATTTCGTCAGACCGATAGAAAAACTCGTAGCTAATCACGCCGTCTTCGAACACGGGTCGGTGATAGCGCAACAAACTCTCGGCGTATGATCCTGCGAGTTCCCGCCGCCGTTTACCGACAAGCACAGGTTGGGTGGAATCGGCGGAATCGTATTCCAAACGCCAGTCGCCATGGTCGCCCCCGGCCGACTCATCGTAATAGGGCAACCATCCGGGTAATTCAGGAGCGGCGGCAAGTTGCACATCCTCCGGAATGGAAGGATTTCCCGTAACTCGAAGATTCTGGACGGATCCATTCGCATACCAAGCGCTGTGAATCGCAACCCACGGGTCGCCTAATTGCGAATGCGGCGCTTCGAAGACTTTGCGACCATTGATATAGGTCGACCGCACTCCATTACGCATGACGGCGCGCACTCGCATCGATTCGAACATCCTGGTCAAGGGCGGAGCGATCGGCAGGGAGGCGTTTTCGCGACGAAAGTCACCATTCAAACACGCCTTCAGATCGTAACCCGCGCCGGCCCACACATTGCCGACTGCCAGATGAATGTCACGATAACCGAACGTCGTGAAATCGCCTTCGACCTCGAAGTCTCCCAACAACGGAGAGACGAAATAAAGATAGTCATGATCGTGACAAGTGACGTGACTTACCTGCCCGGGCCGCGTATCCCAACGAGCAGCGGGAAATCCTTTCCCGCAAGTTTCCGCCGTCATGCGGCTCACGCGTCTCCAATGAGGCAAGGGTTCACGGGAAGCTGATGAGGCGCTCTTGTTTCCCTGCTCAGCCAACCATTCCAGCATGTGCTTGAGTCCATATACCTGACGATGCCAGCGCTCGCTGCGAGGGCCCTGATTATTGCGGGCCTGTTCATACACCAGGAACGCCAGGTCACGGGCTGCGTCGCGTGTTTGCGGATGGGCGGCGCCGGTCCACATCGCGATGGCTTCGGGTCCGCGCTCCGCATGAAGGACTGGTTCGACCGCCAACTCTCGCAGGCTTCCGATGGCCTCGCGCGCCGCTTCGAAGTCTTGCGCCGCAATGGCGATAACCGTTTCAAGCGCCAGTTGCTCCCGAAGGGTGGGGTTGATCTTCGTGGCGCGGTTTTTGATTAGGCGGTGAAGATCGTCCAGTTTTCCAACCTCGTCGGCGGCATATACCAGATCGATCGCGGGCGAGATCAGGACGCCGCCGGTTTGCCTTCGTACGTCCCGTGCCTCAAGGTGATGGGAAATCCAATCGGGTTGGATGCCCAGGCCTTTAATCACCGGTGGCGCGGGGTTGGTCGGAGCGAAGTCCATATCGATGTGAATCGCATGGCGACCCTGTGGAAAGACGGCGCCAAGCAATCGTTCGTAGCGCTCCTGCGGCGTTAAACCCGCGGTTTCCCGGCGAAGGTCGAGGACGTTGATCCGCGAATCGTCGCCAAAAATGACCTCCCGCGCCCGCGCGTCGGTGCGTTCGTCGGATGCACCGGACTCCACCCCGTTGAGGGTGGCGAACCACAGCGCCAATCCGAACCACACCAGTCGCCCGCAGTGGCGGCTGCGGCACGGCAGAAACCAAAGAAATGTTCTTGAATGCGTCAAAATACCTCTCCGCCAATCATCGAGCGAACAACCGCGGCGCGTCACGGAGCAAGTCTGTTTTCTGGTCGCCGCAGCCGCCGATTTCACGCATCAATTTGCCAGATTTTTACAACGTCAGGGCTTGAATTGCCATAGAGCCTCTGCGATTTTCGACGCAATGGTTTTTCGTCATGATTCTGAAGGGTAAAGACTTACGTCGCATCACCGCCGCAAAATCTGAAATTTACGACTGCGGCGATGCGTGAATGCCGTGCGAGAAGCGACTACTTTACAACGTCGACCGAGCAAACCGCCTGTTGCCGGAAAGACTGAGGCTGATTTTGAAAGATTCTGACTTCGTCAATGGACTTCGCCAGCGCGACCCCACTGCAGTCCGGTATCTGACCGATTGCTATGTGCCGTCCGTTTGGCGGTTTGTATTCGTCCAGGTGGGCGGAGATCATCATTTGGCCGAGGATCTGGTGAGTGAGGCGGTTCTCGCCCTTCTTAGGGCGGCGGCATCGGGTGCTGAACTGCAATGCCCCGGCGCGTGGCTTAGGTCCGTCGCCAACCACAAGGTGCAAGATCACTTTCGCGCTGCGGCCAGGGTACAGCATCTGATGGAGCAGGTGAAGCGATCTGAGTCGACAACCGAAATCAATGACCCGCCGGCGCAACAACAGCAAATCGAACGGCGCATGCAGATTCGTCAAGTTATGGACGAGCTGCCCGAGTTACATCGGATGGTTTTGGAGTGGAAGTACCTTGACAAACTCGCCGTTCGCGAGATTGCCGCGCGGCTTGATCTGACCGAGAAGGCGGCCGAATCAATCCTGTTCCGCGCGCGGCGGGAGTTTCGCGAAAAGCTGAGCCAAAAGGAAAAGAAAGACGACGTCCCGCACTCGGACTCGGCCCCTGGTTCGGGCCGACAGGCGAGTGTTCATGCACCCGTAGGCGCCATTCAACCGACTACACAGCAACGGTCATGATCGACAATGTCACCCATCGCGTTGCGTCTTCGGGCGCTGAAGAGCGAGAGCTGGCGGAACGTTTAGCCGACGCCTTCGATGCGCCGCCGCCGCCGCGCTCGCTTTTCAATCGCATCGACCGGGCGGTCGAGCTCGAATGGGGCGTTTCCCCACAGCTTGCCCGATCGCCGTCGCCTTGGCGACTGCGCCTGTGGCGCCGCCACCGTTGGATTGGCGCCTCGGGAGCTGTGGCGGCGGCCATGTTGTTCGCTTTCGTGATGAGCATCAATCCCTCCGGTTACGCTTGGGCCGATGTCTTGGCCGCCATCGCTCGGAAAGGAGTCGTTCAGATCGAAGATTCCCAAGGTGTACGTTGGCTTTCGCTTGCCGAAGGAATGGCCGGAGAGCATACCGCGGAAGCGTCCCGCCTGCTTGACTTGCGGCAAAGAGTTATTCTGATTCGCGGACCCGGCGCGACCGAGGTGCAACGCCGCAAATTTGACGCCGCCGTTCCGACAGACGATTTGACGTTTCTCTTGGTGAGTTTTCTCCGTGGCGCCGCGCCGCAACCGAGCGAACTGAATCGGCTTGAAGGGTTACGATTGATTGATGAACAATGGGTGCGCCGCAGCACGTCGGGCCGCGAGGAAATCGTACTTCAAGTCAAATTCGCGGCGACGCAGGAACAGCCGTTCACACTGCAATTGACGCTTGATCCGGAATCAAAATTGCCCTTGGCGTGCGCGCCGTTGGGCCGCGGGAACGACGCAGGCCCGATGGTATTCTCCTATTCGCAAGTTCCAGCTGCCGAGCTGCGCCGTCGGCATTTCCCAGCCGACCTGGCCTATGTCGATTTTGACGAGTCGTCGGAAACGGGCTCCAACGTCAAACCCACGGAAGCTTTGGCGGAAACGCCTTCCGGCTCCGTCACGAATAAGGCGGCGAACGAACTAACTTCCTCGGAAGTCATCTCCGCCGCCGCGTTATCTTCCGCCATGCTAGGAGCGCCGTCGAAGTGGCCTCCGGTTCAGGTCGTCGACTTCCCTGACGAGCAGATGGTCGAGCGGGTCGATTCGCTTCTCGTTGAATTGTGGCGAAAGAACGAAGTGTCGCCAGTTGCCCCCGCCGATGACGAGGAATTGTTGCGGCGCGTGTATCTCGATCTCGCGGGACGAATACCTACCGTTGGCGAAGTCCGGCAATATTTGAACGATCAATCTGCCAACCGTTATGAACGGTTGGTGGATCGGTTACTCAAGAGCCGCGATCATGCCTCGCATGTGGCCGCCGTTTGGCGAACATTCTTAATTCCCGAAGGTGTCGACCTTACCGCGTTTGGCGGCGTTGAAGTATTCGACCGTTGGCTCGCCGAGCGAATCCAGGATAACGAACCCTACGACGAAATTGTCCGAAGCCTGCTCCTGGCCGAGGGTCGGTTGTCGCAGTCTGGGCCGCTGTTGTTTTATTCGGCGGCGAAGCTCGATCCCGATCAATTGGCCTCGCGCACGGCCCGCGTGTTTCTGGGGATGCGACTCGAATGCGCCCAATGCCATGATCATCCATTCGAACCGTGGAGTCAGCGCGACTTCTGGAGTTTTGCCGCATTTTTCGCACAGATTTCGCGACCGCAGGCCGAGTTGCAAACCGTTTCAAGCGTGATGCGGGTGCGCGACGTCGATCACGGCGAAGTCATGCTTCCCGACACTCAGACAGTTATCGCGCCACAGTTCCTTGGCGGAGCTTCGACGCCGGAACATGACGGCGACGTAGCGCGTCGCCAACAGCTTGCTCAATGGTTGACGAGTCCTGAGAACCCTTACTTTGCGCGTGCGACGGCTAACCGTGTCTGGGGGCACATGTTCGGCAAGGGACTTGTCGATCCAGTCGATGACTTCGGCCGGCAACACCCGCCCAAATCACCCGAGTTGCTCGAATTGCTGGCGGGCCAGTTTATCGCAAACGATTTTGATCTTCGTAAGTTGTTCCGCATTATGGCGCTTTCCAGGGCGTACCGGCTGGCAAGCGGCGCTCCCACGGTCGATGAACGTCGCGCGGAATGGTTTGCGCAAATGAACGTCAAGATGCTCACGGCCGAACAGGTGTACGACTGCATCACCGTCGCGACCATGCTTGAGTCGCCCGTACCTGGCGACCAGGAAAACCTGCAGATGGCTCGCTTTAGCAATGCTTCACGCGATGCTTTTCTTCAGCAGTTTCGCACCCTTGCCGGACGAAGCACCGAGTATCAGGGAGGCATTCCCCAAGCGTTGACTTTAATGAATGGCTCGCTGATCGAGGGCGCCACCGGCCTTTCGACGAGTGGTATTTTGAAATCGCTCGAAGCCCCATTCTTTACCAACCAACAACGGATTGAAGTCCTGTATTTTGCAACGCTCTCACGACGGCCGCGCGCCGCCGAATGGGAGCTGTTGGAAAACTATATTCCGGCGAACGCTAAAGGCGCTGAAGTGAAGGAAAGTCTGTCCGACCTGCTATGGGCGCTGCTTAACAGCGCCGAGTTCACCATGAATCATTAAGGAAGTGGCTACAAATTGAAAATGGACGGGCTTGCGCGGTTGGTGTAATTCGCTGGAGCATCCGCCGCCGAGCCAAATTCCAACGATTTCAGATGACGCGGCGGCGCCGTCACGAGATCGTGAACGACCCATTGGAACTTTTGCAAATCACCCGGATACATCGAGCGCGAGGCATAACGTCGTTCGGTCGCATATCACCTTGGTCGCACGACCATTTATCAAGACTTCACTTGAAGGAATCCGTGATGCAATCTCCCTACCTCTCGCGTCGCGACGTCCTGCGATACTCGGGTTTGGGCTTACTTGGCGCCAGCGTCAGCGGCTGGTTTCCGTCGTTGGCGGCGCACGCGGCGGCCGATCCGCAAAGGCGACGGCAGTGTATCCTGCTCTGGATGAGCGGCGGCCCTAGCCAGACAGACACCTTCGACATGAAGCCCGACCACGAGAACGGAGGTGAATTTCACGAAATCCAGACCGCGGCGCCTGGTCTGCGATTCAGCGAGCACCTGCCAAAGCTCGCGGCCGTGGCCGACAAACTGGCTGTCCTGCGGGGCTTGAACACCAAAGAAGGAGATCACGGTCGCGGCACCTATCTGATGCGCACGGGCCACAAGCCCATGGGGCCCGTCCAACATCCCAGCATTGGCGCATCGTTGGCGAATCAACTGGGAAATCAAAAGGCGACCTTGCCGAACTACGTGAGCATTGGTCCGTACCGGGCGTTCAACCAAGACGCGTTCGGGGCGGGTTTTTTGGGGCCTCGGTTCGCACCGCTTGTCGTCGGCGCATCCGACATGTACGGAATGGCCAACCGTGAGGAGGGCTTTCCTAATTTGAAGGTCGAGTCGCTGGAGCGCTCGAAGGAAGTCAGCGAAGCTCGTATGGACAAGCGGTTAAAGATCTGGAATACGCTTCAATCGCAATTCCTCGCCCACCGCCAAACTGCGGGCCCGAAGGCGCACGATACAGTTTATCAAAGTGCGTTACAACTGATGACCAGCAAAGACGCCACGGCGTTCGATCTCACTCAAGAGTCCGACTCGGTCCGCGAGTCGTATGGTCGCAACGTCTTCGGTCAAGGCTGTTTACTCGCTCGACGCCTCATCGAGCGCGGTGTTGCGTTTGTCGAAGTGTCGTTGGGAACCAGCAGCGGCGGCGCAGGATGGGACTCCCATTCCGATAACTTCAATGCCGTGCGGCAGCTATCCGCCGATCTCGACTCCGGATGGGCGACCTTGATGCGCGAACTGGACGAACGCGGTTTGCTAGAGTCGACCACGATTCTGTGGATGGGCGAGTTTGGACGCACGCCGCGGATCAACAGCAACGTAGGACGCGATCACTTTCCAGCAGCCTGGTCTGCGGTGCTGGCGGGCGGCGGCATCGCAGGAGGGCAAGCCTATGGTAAAACCGGCGAAGACGGCATGGCCGTCGTGGACGGCCAGATCGGGGCGCCCGACTTGTTGGCCACGCTGTGCGCAGCCTTGGGAGTCGGCGGTGCCTACCTCACTGACCCCAGCGGTCGTCCTATTCCGATCGCCGAAGGTTCTCCGATTAAGGCGGTGTTGGCATGAGCTGTTTTGTTCGAAACTCAAGTCGAATCGCCGTGATCGGACGAGTTTGCATTGCGGCGACGTTCTTGGTCATGGCGCCAAGCAAACGGTTACTTGCGCAGGACGCCGTGGGCGCGCTGCCCCTCTCCGCTCCCGTGAAAGTGCTTCAAGCGCAGGACGTTGACGCACCGTCGGACGATCAAGCCCCCATGCTTGCGCCGCAGCGTCCTCAACCGACGCTGCCTAGCGGCAGACTCCCGCAGTATCAATTGGGAGGAAGCGAAAGCGTGTTTGGGCCCTCCTCCGAGTTGCAGAGTCCTAAATTGCGTTTCGTCGTGGCGTTACCGTCGCGGCCGATTCTTGTCGAAGCGGTAATTACCATTGACGGGGCGCCATTCGCTACGCCGCGCGAGCACCGAATTGACGAGATCTTCAAAGTCATCACCGCACCTTCGGTCGCGCCGCAGGCGCCCGCTGAGCCTTCCTCGGAGGCCCTCGCTACCGCGACGCCAAATGACGCGAAGGATTCCGAGGTCCGTGCGGAACCGGATGTGAGGACTGATGGCGACCCGCCAGTTGTTCCGCGCTACGCGCTTGCCAATTCCGCGGCGGAGTTCGTGCGCCGCTACTTCGTGGCGACGAAGCGGACGCCTTCGCGCGAAGAAATTCGTTGGTTAATGACGGAGCGGGTGGAAGGTCCTGTTGTTTTGCTGTTAAACGACAACTTTCAGCGCTTTCGCGCGGCGCAGCGACCGATGTTTCACGTACTCGATCGCGACCACGAAGGGACGATTTCTTCCGAGGAGTTGCAGCGAGCGGTTGCATCGCTCCAAGCATGTGATCTCAACCACGATGAGATCGTCGACTACGTGGAAATTGCCCAAGTGGCGGACGATCGGCGACGCACAACTACGGAGCCTTTCTCTGCGGCAAAATTAATCCAGTCGCCAGTCGACGCGGCGTCGCCGCCTGAGGTCACGTTGACCGTTTCCTTCAATACCTCTCAGGCCGCAGCATCGACGCTAACCGTTACTGCGGCGAACAACGTCACCGAGGCCGTGGCGCACGGCGAAACGATCACACTGTCTTTTGACAATGCGCTACTTGCGTTCTCCGCGGTGCAAAGCGAAGGCGGCGACCAAATTTCCTTGGGAGCCGTGAACGACGGTTATCCGCTTCTACCTGTGCTCGATCCGAACGACGACGGCCGTTTCACGGTGCGCGAGCTTCGAGAACTTGATGATCGCTTGGGGCGATTCGACCGAAATCACGACGGCAAGCTGACAACGGACGAAACGCCCCCGACAATTCGCGTGTGTTTTGGCTTGGGACCGTTGGTGCATCGCGAACTAGCGGAGATTCGCAGCGTGAATCCGTCTTCACCTACCGAAGCCGTTCAAGCTCCGGCGTGGTTCGCTCGCATGGACCGCAACATCGATCACGACCTTACGCGGAACGAGTTCCCAGGCTCCGACGAACAGTTTCAATCGCTCGACTCCGATCACGATGGCCTCGTCAGCGCGCGTGAAGCCTCCGATTTCGAACGCAACGCGCAACCGTCAACGGAAGCTCATCCGGAGTCCAAGTAAGTTCCCTTCCCGCAATTGGTAAAGAGATCCATGAGTCGTATGGAATCCTCGCTCAAGGTTGATGCCCCGCACGCCGCGAACGGCCGGCCTTCCGCTCCGACCGATCTCTCGCGCGACGTCGTCGAAGCGATCGATCGATTGCACCAGCAGGTTGCTCAACTGCGCGAACAACTTGGCGGCGTGATCGTGGGCCAGGAAGCAGTTACCGAACAATTGCTCATTGGTTTGTTGTGCCGCGGACATTGCATCTTGCAAGGGATGCCCGGACTAGCGAAAACTACGCTGGTAGCGACGCTGGCCTCACTCATCGATCTGACGTTTCGCCGCGTCCAGTTCACGCCCGACCTCATGCCGGGGGACATCACGGGCATGGAGGTGCTCGAAGAAGACCACACCACAGGACGGCGGATCTTTCGCTTTGTGGAAGGCCCGCTGTTTGGCAATGTCATTCTAGCGGACGAGATCAATCGCACGCCGCCGAAGACGCAAAGCGCTCTGTTGGAGGCAATGCAAGAACGCCAGCTCACGGTGTGCGGCAAGACGTATCCGCTGCCGGATCCTTTCTTCGTATTGGCTACGCAAAACCCGGTAGAAACGGAAGGGACCTATCCGCTTCCCGAGGCGCAGCTTGATCGCTTCCTATTGAAAATCCATGTGCGTTATCCCACGCGAGAGGAAGAACAGGAGATCGCCAGGCGCCAAACAACCGACTATACGTTTCGCACGACGACCGTATTGCACGGCGACGACATTCGCCGCATGCAGTCTTTGGTTCGTAGTGTGGTGGTGTCCGACCATGTTTACGCCGCCGCGCTTGATCTTGTGCGCGGTACAAGGCCGGAAGAGGGCCTCATGCCAAATGAACTCCAAAAAATGATCCAATGGGGCGCCGGTCCGCGAGCCACGATCGCGCTGTTGATGGCTGCGAAAGCGCGGGCGCTGCTTCATCGCCGTTGCCACACTACCACGGCTGATTTAGCCGCGGTATCGCATCCGGTGCTCCGCCACCGTCTCATCTTGACGTTCAATGCGGAAGCCGCAGGCGTCGATGCGGATGCGATTCTGACTCGCATTCTCGCCGCCACAAAATCACTCCAAAAACCCAGCGCTTGAGCGACGGCCTGCATCCCATGCTTCGTCTGTTTCGAAAAAAAATCGCGGCGCCGCCGTTTGCCGAACAACCGGCAGCCGGAGCGTTCTCGCCAGACTTGGTCGATCCACGTGTAATGGATCAAATCGGCCACTTGGAATTGATCTCGCGGCGCGTTGTCGATGGCCTGTTGGCAGGTAAGCACCGCTCGACCACCAAGGGCGGGTGCTGCGAATTCGCCCAGCACCGCCAATACGCATCGGGTGATGAAATCCGTCAACTCGACTGGCAGGTGTACGCTCGAACCGACCGCCTATACGTCAAACAATTCGAAGAAGAGACAAACTTGCACGGCGTCGTCGCTCTCGACGCAAGCGGGTCGATGAACTTTGGGCTTTCCACGGCCAGCAAGTTAGACTACGCCCGCCGCGGCGCGGCGTGTCTTGCCCGACTGCTGCTACGGCAGCGCGACGCGGTGGGCGCCATGATCCTCCACGAGACTCGGCCGCTGTTTGTGCCGCCTCGGCAGCACGCGGCGCATTTGCAGGCCGTGCTCGCAGCGCTTCAAGCGGCGCAAGCCAGTGATAGCGGCTCTCTGGGCGCACAGATTCGCGCTTGCGTTCCGCGGTTGCGGCGGCGGGGGCTTTTCGTGCTGTTTTCCGACTGCTTCGGCGACTTGGCCGAGTTGGGCCAAGCGCTGCGCATTGTGCGCGCCCGTGGACATGACGTCGTAGTGATGCACGTGATGGCGCCCGAAGAAGTGCATTTCGACTTTCGTCGCTTCTCGTCCTTTCAATCGCTCGAGATGGCGGGCCACCGGCTCCACCTCGACCCAGCGGCGGTGCGCAACGAGTACCTGCGGCGAATCGGCGAGTTCGTGAAAAACCTGGAAGACCTAGTCACCGGTTTGGGGGGCGACTATGTGCGCATGACCACGAATCGCGACCTGACAGACGCCTTGGGTTGGTTCCTCCAAAGCCGCATGTCTCGCAGGCCGACTCGGGCGAAGTAATCGAAGCATGACAACTCGACCCGCAAAGCAACCATCGTGAGTTTCTTAAGCATCGCGTTCTTGATCGCACTACCGCTGGCGGCGGCGCCTGTGCTGCTGCACCTTTTCGACCGGCGGCGTCAGGTCGTCATCTCGTGGGGCGCGATGCAATTTTTGGCCGAAGCCGCCAGCCGCAGGACGAGCGCTCGTAAGCTAAAACAATGGCTCCTGCTGTTCTTGCGCACGGCGGCGGTCGTCGCGCTGGTGCTGGCGTTGGCGCGTCCCATGTTGCCGGGAAATTGGCTTGGGGCCGCCAGCCGCACCGAAACAATCTTTATCGTCGACAACTCGATGTCGATGATGCGCCAGGCGGGCGCGGCGTCGCTCTTCGAACAAGCCGTCCAACGCGTGATCGACGAAGCACGCAAGGCGCCGCCGGGCGATGTTGTTCGCGTTCTGCTCGCCTCGCCCTATCCGGTTTGGGCGACCAACGGAAGTTTGCGCGTGGGCGAAGGCGGCCTTGACAACCTGGCGGAACAACTTCGCGGCTTGCGTCCCACAGAAGCACGGAGTGATCTGCTTGCGGCGTTATTCACCGCCGTACAGGCCGAAGCGCCGCCGATGCAAGAGGAGCGCCGCATCGTGCTATTGACCGACGATCAACGGATCGATTGGGCCCTGGATGACCACGGCGGATGGCGTCGATTTCGCGAAGTCCTGCACAGGGCGTCCACGCCAACGCGATTGGAAATCATCAAGGTAGATCGCGCGGCGCCCGACCTTGGCAACGTGGCGATTAGTAGCTTACGGTCAAGTCGTACGGTGGTTGGAGTTGACCAGCCTTTTCGCCTGACGGCGCGTGTGCGAAACTATGGCCCTTCGCCGGCCTCCGCGTGTCTGGCCACATGGACGATTGGACAAGAGACGCTGCACCAAAGCCAAACGCCCGACCTGCCCGTAGGCGCCGAACATGACATGGTGTGGCGGCATTCGTTCTCCCAACCAGGCGTTTACGCCGTTTCATGCCGCCTTGATGCGGACGATCAACTTGCCCCTGACAATCGGGCCACCGTGGTCGTTGAGGCAGTCCAGCAAACGCCAATCCTGGTCGTTGAAACCGCCGCCAATCTTACGGATGTCCAACAAGACGCATTCTTTCTGCAGGCGGCGTTGGGCTGGATTGACGGCGCGCCGGTGGACGAGAAATCGCTCTACCAACCCACATTGATTGAACCGGCCACACTTGCCCAAACCGATTTGAAGCAATTCCGCGCCGTCGTGATACCCAGCTATACGCAGTTAACCAAGGCGGCGATCGATCGACTTCAGCAATTCGTGTTTGACGGCGGCGGATTGTGGATTGCCCTGGGGCCGCGAACCGATGTCGAAGCGTTTAACCAGTGGCTGTTCTCCGACGGCGCCGGCCTGTCGCCTGTGGCGCTCGAGGGAATTGTCGAAAACGGCCAAAACGATGCATCGGAGGACGCCGTCGAAACTTCGATTGATCCGTTCCTTCCCGACCATCCGGCGACGGTCGAATTAGCCAATCACGAACAACTGGATCTCGGCAATGTGATTGTTCGCCAACGATTCCGCTTCAAATCGACCGCGTTCGGAGACGAGACCTCGGTTTTGCTCCGTTTGAATAACGGCGAGCCGCTGGCGGTCGAGAAGTACCTTGGCCGCGGACGAATCATCGTGCAATCGATTCCTATGCGGTTGGGATGGAGCGAATTGGTGCGCGCACAAGCCTTCGTGGTCATGGTTCAAGATTGGCTCGATTACCTTTCACAGCCGGGAGCAACGCGACACAATCTATTGCCCGGCGAACCGATTTCCCTGCACTTGGACTCCCGCGAACCGGCGCAAGCGACCTTGCGGACTCCCCACGGCGAGGAAATCGAGCTTGTGTCTGAACCTGTCGGCGATCGCCTGATGTTTCGCACCAGCCGAACGCTGTTGCCTGGCGATTATTTGCTCGATGTGGGATTCTCCGGCGACGGCGTTCCCTTTCACGTCCAGCGTGATGCGCAAGAATCGCAGTTGGCGCCGCGGACGGCCGACGACAACAAGTTAATAGCTCAACTCACGGGGCCGAGCGGCGACATCGCTGCGGCTTCGCTGGTCGGCGTGAACCACAGCGATCCGCTCTGGCCCTTTTTGCTGATAATCTTGATCGGCCTGATTGCCGCCGAACTGCTGCTTTCCGGACTGATCTCGCGCGAGCGGTTCGGCGCTGATCCCATCTCTGAAACGACCCAGCATTGGGCGGACAGCCCCAATGCGGTTTCCTGGACCGACCAACGAACGTCGCCGCCCCATGCCGAAACGAGGTCCGGCCGCGAGCGAGATTCACTTACCACCTAAGATCGAGTTTTTTGTGCCTCCGACCACGACCACCACGATTGAGGAGTTCGCTCTCGACGGTCCCCTTCGGCTGTCTTTGGCCATAGCGCTGGCAATGGCTTTCCTGGCGCTCGCTGCGTGGGCGTTGCGGCGGGAACGCTGCGTCATCGGTTCTCGTACTGCGGCTTCCTTTTGGTTGTTGCGGTCGGTCGCGCTCGCGACGGTGATCTGGATGCTGCTGGCGCCAACCAAGGTGCGAATGGAAACGTCGACGACCCGAAAGGCGATCGCCGTGGCTGTCGATGTGAGCGGCAGTATGCAAACGGTCGATCCGGCCGGAACGGCCGAGGAATGGCGCTGGGCGATTTCTTCTGACAACGAAGGCGCAGCCGGCGCGACGCAAGCGGCTGACCGTGCGGTCGCCGCAATAGGAGTAGCGCAGCGCCGCATGCGCGACGCGAGGCAATCGCTCAAGCAACACCTTCCCGAAAGCGCCGTTCATGAAGCGCTTTCATCGGCCCAACGGGCGCTTGGTCGCGCCAAGTCGCATCTTGAGATCGTGAAAACGGCCGCGAGCGCGTCGTCGGAGGTTCGCGCGCTTGCCGACCGGACGGCCAAATTGCTTGCAGGTCCTGAGTTTGAATCGTTCGAACAACTTGCCATCGCGATCGGGAAAGGTCGCACCCCGTCGCAAACGGGATGGCGGGAAAGCCTCCCGGACCTCGAACATCGCTTGACGAGTCTTCATCGTGCGCTCAGCGAGTTAGCTCATCGCGCCGCGGAAGCGGAAGCCGGGCAGGGCGCCCTTAGCAATCCGGATAGGTTGGCGCGCACGCTCAAGGCGCCGCGTCTTGAGCGCACGGCGGTCTTTCTGCAACAGCTGCAGTCGTCCACGTTGGCGTCGCTCGGTGGAAAGGCCGATGTGTATTGGACCTCGTTCGATGCGTCCGCCGCCGCATGGGGCGGGGCTTCCCCATTGCTGCGCAATCTCGCGCCATACGTGCAGCCCAACGAACCGGCCGGGTCCGCGGGGTCGACCGACATTTCCGCGGTCTTGGAACAGGTCAATCGCCAGCGTCAGGACCAACCCTTGGCCGCCGTGTTGCTTTTCTCCGATATGGCTCACAATCAACCCGCAGCGCGAAACCCGCGCGACGCCGCCGCGGCGTTGGCTGGCGCCCCGGTGCATGTCGTTCCCATTGGCAATACCCAGCGCGTGCGCGATGTGCTGATTCAATCGGTGAGCGCGCCGCCGGTTGTGATGCGCAATGACGACATCGTGATCGAATTGAGCGTACGAGCGTACAAGTGCGGAGGGGAAACCTGCGTTGTGCAGTTGCTGCACGAAGGGGAGGTGGTCGATTTTCGCGAACTGCAGCTCGATTCCGACTTTGCTAGCCGCACCGTTCGTTTCGATCGCCGTCTGCCGGCGATAGGCGTAGAGCGGTTTCAAGTGGCCGTCACGCCGCTTGGCGACGAGCTGACGGATGAGAATAACTACGGCGAGTTTGAAGTCAACGTCACCCGCAATGAAATCAAGGTGTTGTTGGCCGACGAACTGCCTCGCTGGGAGTATCGTTACCTGACGCAACTTTTCCGGCGAGATCCGAAAATCGCGTGCGACGAGCTTTTGTTCCATCCTCGCTTGATCGCCACAGGCCGCCGCGAAGCCTCCCAGGCGGCGCCGATGACCGTGGACGATTGGGATCAATACGACGTGGCCGTGTTGGGCGATCTCGCTCCGGAGCATTTGCCCGCCGCGGCGCAGGAATCGGCCGTGCGTTACGTTCAAGAGCGCGGCGGCGCCTTGATCTTCATTGCCGGAAATGAAGCGATGCCCCAGGCGTACGTCAGTCATCCCCTGGGTCAGATCCTACCCATCATGCCGGTGGCCGATGCGCCTTCGGCGCAATCGGGGTATGCCTTCCACGTCACCGAAGAAGGCGCGCAGCACGACGCGCTGATGATAGGCGAGACCGCGGAGGCCACGCAGTCTGCTTGGGACTTTGTCAATCGCTTTTCACCATTGTATGAACTGTCGCTCTGGCGGCGACCGCGGCCTTCCGCCCACACGCTGATTGCGGCGGTTCCACGCGACGCGCCAGACGACGCGCATCCTACCAATGCCTTTCTTTGCTGGCAGCCGGTGGGCCGCGGTCGTGTTGTATATTTGGCGGGACCCGAAACCTACCGCCTGCGGTTCTTACGCGGCGATCGCTTGCATTACCGGTTCTGGGGACAACTCTTACGTTGGTCGATCGCATCGGACCTTGCCGCGGGAACGAATCTCGTCCGCATTCGCACGAATCAATCGCGCTACCACACGCGCGAAACCGTAGAGGCAAGGGTCGTGTTGCGAGACGTTGACGGCCAGCCAATTGCGGCCGACGACCTGCACGTTCGCCTGACTTCTGGCGATGACGTGCGCACCGCACGGCTAACTCCCACGAACACGCCGGGCGAGTATCGCGCGGAGGTCGACGCACTCCCGCCCGGCGTCTATCGCATTGAGCCGTTTGGCCCCCTTGTCGAGCAACTTCAATCCGAAAGCGAGCAAGCGCCCGCGGCTGCGAGCTTCACGGTGAGAGCGAAGTCATCGCAAGAGTTGACCGATACCCGCGCCGATCGAGCGTTGGCGCAACAAATTGCCGACATCACCGGCGGCCAGGTTGCGCCTCCCACGGCCGTGGCCGAAATCCTTGAACTCACCAACCTCGAGCCCATCGTCTCCGAGCGCGTCGAGCGTCGTCCGTTGTGGGTGCGTTGGAAATATCTCTGGATCGTGTTCGGATGCCTGCAAATCGAATGGTGCATCCGAAAGTGGAAGGGATGGTCGTAAGCTCTTGCAATCCGAAGGCCGTTCGAGTTGGAAGTCATTCGCTATGTCACACGTCGCTCCTGTTCCGGTCATGCCGTCGGTGATGGAAGCCAAGCTGCGGTCCATACGCCGCCGCCAGGCGATCTTGGCCGTCGGACGCGCCCTGATGCTCGCGGGATCCACGCTGCTTGCGGCAATGCTTGTGGCAATGCTCCTCGACTGGTCGTTCACGCTCTTCAACGGCCTCGTACGAACGACGCTCACAGCGTGCGCGTTGGTGCTAACCGCTATCGTCCTATCGGTTTACGGCGTGGGCCCCGTTATCGCTGCACGAAGATGGACGTGCGCCGCGACGGCCGCAGATGAATCGGCTCCGCAACTTGAGGAGCGATGGACCACCGTGGCCAACTTCGCCACCGCGAACCATCGGCCAACATCGCCCGTTGCTGAGGTGATGTTTCAACAAGTCGCTCGCGAGGCGGCGGCGCTAGGACCATTCGTCGAGCCGTCTCGCGCCGTCCCGTCCGTGGCGCTTCGTCCGACGCTTATCGTCTTTCTGGCATGCTGTTTCGCCTTGGCGGCCTTTCTGGCGTTGGGCGGACGGCAATCCTCGGTGCTGTTGCGGCGGTTTTGGTCGCCTTGGGCGTCAATTACGGCTACGCAACTTCACAGCCTCACGGGTGATGTAACGATCCCGCGCGGTGAACCGCTTGAACTGACCATTGGCCTTGAAGGGGTCGCTCGCAGCGCGGCGGTTCTTACCATCGAACGCGATTCCGGCGTTGTCGATGCGTTCGTTCTATCACCAACCGACAGCCTGCCGCACCGGTTCACGCATTCGCTCCGTGTCGAAGACTCATTCCGCTACCAGGTTCGAGCCGGCGACGGGCAAACGTCATGGCATCGCGTTACGGCGATTGACTATCCAGAACTGGGCGAAATCCGTCTGACAATCACCGCTCCCGCATATGTTGATCGTCCGCCTTTGGAGAAAACGTTGATGCCTCGCCGCGTGAGCGTCGTCGAAGGCAGTTGGCTCGTGTTGCGTATGAAACCGCAAACGGCGGTCGAACGTCTGCAACTTACGCTCACGCCGGGCGGAAAGGACGAGGAAAAATCGATCGATCGCACCGTTAGACTCACGCCCAATGAGGAAGGTTGGTATCGCTGGGAAACGCAGTTACTCGAAGGCTTTTCGTTCCGTCCTTCGTTGGTTAACGCGCACGGTTTGACCAACCAGGAGAAGCATGTTTGCAGCATTGAGGTAATCGCCGATAAGGCGCCCGTCGTACGAATCCTCAGTCCTACTGAGGAGACGGCGGCGACGGTTGACGAGGAGATTAAGATTACGTTCGAAGCGCACGACGATCACGCCATTGATACTGCGGAATTGGTGGTGTACGACGAGTCGGGCGCCGAAGCGGGCCTGCCGCCGAAGGTCGTCACCGTCAAGCAAATCTCGCTTGGCGATCAAAAACGGAAGAAGTACGTTACGGCAAGCACGCAGCTCGATTTGAAGGAACTGAAGCTCGAGCCGGGCGCTCAACTCAGCTACGCCATTCGCGTCACCGATAACCGCAAGACCCCAATCGGTCCGGACGGCGAGAACACATCGTTCGCAGAACCCGGTCCTGCCGATTCGCAGGACGATCCGATGTTGTCCAGTGCGGAAGATTCGCACGATGTTTCTCGTAACTCGACCGCTGGTGAGCCAGATTCTCCTGAAATCGCGAAGGATGCCGGAGGCGCTACGCGCTCGAACGCCGCCGCCGACTTACACAAGATGCTCGCTTCCATCGCTCCGCCGCTACAACAACGCGACAGCGCCCAACCAAACGCCGAGGTCGAAGGCGCCCAACCTGCGAATACGACCGACGAATCTTCGCCCGCCACGTTGCCTGACACGGAAGCGACCCCAGACGCTCAATCGCCCCAACAAAACGTCGATGTCATCGACGATAACGCGAATACGCCGCGCAATTCCTCAAGAGAAGCCGCACTCCAACTTCCCGATGAGCCCAAGGAACACGTCAAGCAACCCAACGAGCCATCGCGCCGCGCCGAGCCTGACGATCGTGAGAACTCGGACGAACAACTCAAGGAGCGATTGACCGACGAACTCGGGACGAAACTGGAACCTGAAATCCGGACGGAATCATCCGAAAGGAACCGCGACGGGTCGCCTGCAAGTACCGCGAACCGCGCCGATGAACCGAGTGTTTCGTCAGCGATGCAAGGCGCCAAAAACGCTGCGGTAGGCGACCGGCGTGAATCCGACGAAGGGGATCAGGCCGATTCCCAGGGAGACAAAGACGCCGGCGCCACAAATGAAACGGGCTCCGGCGAAGACGCACAACCTATTTCGCAACCGATTTCTTTGACTCCGCAACAGTCAGGCAGCGGCCAGAATGCTGAAACGAACCGGCGCCGCTTGAAGATTACCGACCGATTGACGGCTGTCGCCGAAGCCTCGGATTCCTTCGGGCAATCGAAGGACATTCGCGAGCAAGTTGTGCAAATCGACAAGATGCTCGCCAGGACAGAAACCGATCTGACGCGCGTCGTCGATCGCACGATTGCCGACGCGGATCGTAGCGAACAGTTCCAGAACCTGGATGCGCAGCTCGGCGAAGTCGAAACATATATCGCGCAGTTGCACGCCGACACGAAAGAAACCGAACTCGCGTTCGCGGGAATGCAGATGGTGGATATCGCCCGATCGCATGTGACCCCAGCGCGGGATCGGGTTTTTGTCGCAATACGCGATCCGGCCGGCGCCGAGACCTATGCCGCCGACGCGCGGCAACAGATCGTGCGCGCCCGAGAACTCTTGGCCGCGTTGCTGGAACGCTACGATCGGGTCGACCGCGAACGCGCCCTGGCCGAAGCACTCGAAGAGAAGGCGACGATCTACGAAGTTTACGTCGAAAAAATGCAACGGTTGATGCGCGAGGCTCGCCAGAACACGAATCCGCTGCAGAGGAAAATGGCGGTTATCGAGGTCGACCAGGAATACCTCGATCGTTATGCAGAAGTGTTGACGATGCGCCGGGAAATGCTGGCCGAGTTTGGGCGGATGTTGGCCGACGACCCGCGCCTGATGGCTCGCTACCTGGACCTGATCAAACGACGCCGTACTTCGCTCCGCGACCAGTTATCGGAGCTGGCGGACCGGCAGGATGAAATCGCCACGGAGGTGAACGGATGGCTGCAAGTTGATCCGGCGCAGCGCGATGACCTGTGGACGCTGCTGGTCGAAATGCGTTTGCAGGCGACAACGCAACTTGCCAAAGATGCGGCAGAGTTGGCTGAGCGTATTGAAAAACAAGCGCCGTTAGGGCTTGACCCCTCGCAAGGAACGGCGGCGACCGTGATCGCGCATGCAAAGGAGATCGCCCGGCTGGCGCGGAGCATCGCCTTCGATGCGGCGAAACAATTGCAGAACGAAAGTGAGTTGACGCTCGCATCGTCCGCCGAACAGCTCGTCAACCAGTTCAGCCAGCTGGAAGCGGCCTTGGACCTGTTGAACTTCGAGAATGAAGACGAAGACGAAGTGACTACGTATATTGCGGCTCGCCTGCTGGAAAGCCGCACGGTCGCCGACCAAGCCGTCGGCTGGCGCTCCGTGGCGCAGCATCTGGAACTGGAACATTACGCGGGGCTGGCGGAAGTCGAACAGCAAGGCATCGCCATCGCCACCGAACTATTGCGGGTTGAATTATTAGGCGTTCAGGAAGACCTCGACGCGGAATTTCGCCAGCAGGCCGAATCGGCGGCGCCCCCGGAAATCATCGACCTTGTCCACGAACTGCATCATGTGATGGAGGGCGTGGGAATGAATCAGGCGGCGGCGATATTCGCGATGAAACAAAGCCAGCTTGAAGAGTCGGCTCTACAGCAGGCCCAAGTAGTGGAAGGATTTGAGCGGGCCCAAGAACTGCTCGATCGAATTCGGCGCGACGTCATTGCCGCGCTGGACGAATATGAAGTGCAGGACCCCAACGTGGCTGACCTGGTCGATCCCACTCTTGACGAGTTCCTGGCCCAACTGGAGCGCGAACCGAATCTCGAAGCCCAACTGGGGATCCCGGCCCGCCCGCGCAATTTGCGGGTCATCGCCGATACCCTCATGTGGCAGCAGACCGGCGGCGACATGCTTAACAATTCCGGTGAGGCCGCAATGCAGCGCGCCCGCGAAGCGATGAAAAAGCAACCCTCCACCGGCGGCGAGAGCAAGCCGCTTGAACGCGAACTGACGGACCAGCAGCGCGAGCAACGAGAGAAGGAAAAGGACATGCAAGATATGCTCGCCAAGTCGTTGGCGGCCATGCAGGAAAAGATGACAGATCCTGACCTTTCGCCGGAGGAGCGTCGCCGCCTCACGCAAATGGCTGAGAGCATGCGAGGCATTCACGACGCGCTTCAGCCGCATGGCCCTGAGGCGCGAACCTGGGATGAACTGGCAGAATCCGACCAGGCGAAAGAAACACTTCGCGCTCTGGCGCGCGGCGAGTCGATTCCTGACCAGCAGTGGAACAAGCTTCTTTCCACACTGGAGGACGGCTTGTGGCAGGTTCGGGGCAAGTCGCCGCCCGCGGAATACCGCAAGGCGATTGAGCAATATCAGGATCGCATTCGACAACTTATGGGTTCGGGAGAGTAACGCCATGCGAAGACCTTTCGATCGATTAAGGCCCAGCGCCGCGCACGTCCGAGTGCTGGCCATACTCTCCGTAGGTATCCTCGCGAGCGCGATGTACGGCCGCCCGGTCCCTGCACAAGAGGAGCCGCTGCGCGCCCCGTTGATGGCGGAGTCTTCCGATCTCAGTTCGGCGCTTCCGCCGGGCGAGTGGGCGCGAGTGGAAACCGCGGTAGACCAAGGACTTCAGTGGCTGGCCCAACAACAGGCCGACGACGGAAGTTTTCCCAGTGACGAAATCGCTCAACCGGCCGTCACCTCAATGGCGGTCATGGCGTTTCTTTCCCGCGGCCACACGCCGGGGCACGGTCCTTATGGCGGCCGCATCTCGCGCGCGATTGACTATGTACTTTCGACGCAGCGGCGGCCTGGGTATTTCTCGCTCCTGCCGGTCACACCGCCGTCGCAACATTTGACTCCATCGCAAACCGTCACCTACAACCACGCCATTGCCGGGTTCATGCTGGGCGAAGTTTACGGCATGACCGCGGGGGAACAATCGCGAAAGGTTGAGGCGGCGTTGGCCAAGGCCCTGGTATTCCATCGTGAAGTGCAAGCGCGAAAGAAAACCCACGCGAGCGATCATGGCGGCTGGCGCTATGGTTATCCTGAGAGCCCCAACGGCGCGTCCGACATGTCGGTCACTGGCTGGGCCTTGATGTTTCTGCGCTCGGCGCGCAACGCCGAGTTCAACGTTCCCAAGCAGTACTTTGACGAAGGAATGGATTTCGTCGAGCGATGCTATGAACCGGATGCAGCACTTCGTGAACAAGGCGTTTTTCGCTATCGACCGTTGGCTTCCGCGCCCAACGAAAACCTGCAGCCGACGCTCGCCAACACTGCCTCGGCCATGTTGACGCTCACGCTCGGCGGTCGCCACGAACACGAGGGCGTGTCCGCGGGCGTTCGCTGGTTCCGCGCGCGTGACTACCCTCGGCCGTGGCAGGGAACTTACTTCTACCTCTCCACCTATTACAGCAGTCAGGCCATGGCTCAAGTTGGCGGCGAGGCGTGGAGCGAAATTTTCCCGCAGATCGCTCGCAACCTGCTTGAAGAGCAAGTTGACAGCGGCGCTTGGCCGCCGGGCTCGGGAACGGAAGAACGGTTCGGTTCAACGTACTCCACGTCGCTCGCGATACTCGCCCTTACGCCGGCCTACCAGCTTTTGCCCATTTACCAGCGCTAAGGCGAGCCGGTTCTGGCGCTCTTACCGCCTAAGCCGCTTTCGATGACGCGAGACGCGCAGCTTGTTGTGCTGCGCGCGAAACTCCAGCGTCGCCTTCCGTGTCGTCGCGTAAGCGGCAATCCGGCCACGTACGCGCATCGCGTGAGGCCGGTTTACGCGGTTCTCAAATGTTGCTGGAAGAACGCGACCGTTCGCTTCCAGGCCAGCTTTGCGGCGGCGTCATCGTAGCGGGGCGTCGTGTCGTTGTGAAAACCGTGGTTAGCCCCCTCATACACAAAGGACTCGAAGGGTTTATTGTTCTCCTTCAGAGCCTTTTCCAGGGGAGCGGCCCCCTCCATGATGCGCGTGTCGAGCGAAGCATTGTGGATTTGCAGCGGGGCCTTGATTTTCGGCACGTCGGCGATTGCCGGCTGTCGACCATAGTAGGGCACGCCCGCATCAAGCGTATCGGGAATTCGCACCGCCAACTGATAAACGATGCCGCCGCCGTAGCAGAACCCCACAGCGCCAAACTTTCCGGTCGATTGTTCGTGGGAGTCCAGCCACTTGGCCGCCGCCATGAAGTCTTGCATCATTTGATCGGGGTCGCGTTTCGCCTGCATCGCGCGGCCTTCGTCATCGTTGCCGGGATAGCCCCCCAACGGAGACAACATATCTGGCGCGAACGCGAGAAACCCTTCCACCGCTAGCCGACGTGCAACGTCAGCGATGTACGGATTCAACCCGCGATTCTCATGAATCACCAGCACCGCAGGGAACTTGTCTCCTTTCGCCGGGTGAGCCAATAGGCCTTTGATTTCACCGCCGCCTTGCGGCGACGCATACGCGACCGTTTCCGTCTTGATGCGAGGATCATCGGGCTTGACTTGTTGCGCCCAGGCGTAATTCGGGGTAAGGCTGGCCAACAGCGATTCGACCGTTGCGCCGCCTACGGCAAACGCCCCCAGACGTTTGATGTACTCCCGGCGGTCGATGCGCCCGTGCGCATAATCGTCGTATAAGTTCAGAACCTGTTGGTCAAACTGCGAGGGTTGCTTGCGTTCCATAGCGGAGCCTTTCGTACACAAAGTTTTAAATTCCAATCGTCAAGTAGAGTGAGCCCATGGCTCGATGGCAAGCGTGGAGGACGGCGCTGCTTGACCCGTTATGCTCTACCCCGCAATCGTTCCCAAAACGTCGAGAGCAACAGTTCTTCCGTCTTGCCGTCTCTGGGCAAAAGCAGGGCGAACTGGCGGCAAGACCGCATGGGTTGCTCGGGCGTCGGCCAGGTCGTGGCCGTATTCGCCAGGATTTGTTGTCCGGGCGACCAATCGCGATTATTCCAGCGGCAGGTGGCCTGTACCGAGCCGTCTTGCGATTTGCTGGCGAACATCTCGAGCCAATGGACGCGCGGCGCCAAGCGCCTACCGCTTAGCTCCGGCCCAACCCGACGCATCCAGTGCTCGACGCCCGGTCCCGTCTTGGCGCCTTCGGGCGCCGCCCGGAGGATGGTCGGCCCAGTCAGTACTTCAAACCCTCCCCCGCGCGTCGCCAATTGCTCGACGGCGCTGAGGCAGTCATGCCGCCCGCGCCAGTGGGCAAGCACCGGCAAGACGCCCATCGCCCACTGGGCGATCGCACTCGCCACGGCTTCGTCCATGGAGCTTTCCAGGCCAACGCAGGTGATCTCGATACCCGGCCCGCCTTGTCGGAGCGACGCGGTCAACTCTCCCACAAACAGAGCCATGGATCCTGCATCGATCGTCTGCGCCTCGCGCAGTGTGACGAAGAGTCCGAGCGACTCCAACTGGACCACGCCGGTTCCCAAGTTCCGCGGAGCATACTGTTCCGCGGCTTGGCCCAGCATTTCCATCCCTCGATTGACATTTTGCATGGCTTCACCGCACACCATTTGCTAACGCCAACAGGATTGGTCCTTGCTGGCCCAACCGTCCCCAGTCGATCGCCGTCGGCGAAGTGTCAATCGCCTGCTTGATGTTGCCGTAGTGCTTCGACAATTGGCGTATAACGGACATCGTGCGGATATTGGTTGAGCCATTCCATCAACGTCTTGCCATCATGGGTAAACCGGACGTCGCAGTCGGCGCCCGCGTGAAGAAGCAACCGCAAGGCTTCGAGATGGCCGTGCCCGCCGGCGCAGTACAACACGGTATGTCCGCGCGGGTTTTGAGCGTTCACGTCGGCGCCATGGTCGAGGAGCAGTCGCACGATCGCGGTATCGCCATTTCGGGCGGCGTGGTGAATCGGTTGATCGCCACGGCCGTCGGGCATTGTTGCTAAGTGCGGACGTGCGCCAAGCAGCGAACCTACCCGCGCTGCGTCTGCGAGAAAGACCGCCGCGAGGAATTGGCGCGAAAGATCGTCCGTGGGTCGAACGTGGGCGTCCAAAGCGCCGTATTGCATGAGCAGGGAGACGATCGCTTTATTGTTCGGCGTCTCACCCGCGTAATGCATGACGTAGCCTTCATGGGCAGCCAAGTCGGCCCCAGCCTCGATGAGGAAACGTACCACCGGTTCCCGCCGGTACAGGCCGGCGTAGAAAATGGGACGCCAGCCATGTTCGTCATCTGCATCGACGAGCGTGGGGTCGGCGGCAATCAAGACACGGACGGTTTCTAGGTCGCCGCGTCGACACGCTTCGTGAATTGCCGATTGGGACATCGTATTTCCTCGTAACGCAAGTTGAAAACGTATTCGAACTTGCCCGGAACGCATTGAGCGGCTGTTAGGCAGTCATCGGCCCAACGTACGCAATGTTAGCCGACCGAAGGAAGCCAGTCGTTTAGCGATAAGATCGAAACATGGCGAAGCGCGACCAGGGAAGACGGAATCGACCATTCCCCGCGCGGCTTACCACGGTGATGGCGTCGGGCAAGGGGTTAAGGCGCGTGATTTGTTTCTGATCATGGGCTTTCCGTGGCGACTTCACTTGGGAAGCTGTCCGCCGCACTTTGGGCGTTACGGCTGTTGCGGAACTTTGGCCGGATCAAGCGTAATCACCAGACGCCTACCAGGACCGTCGACATCTTCCACGTGGCCAAGATCGAGCGCGGCGGCCACCTGGTTGACATCCACAGAGCTTTGGAAAAAGGCGTACATGCCTCCCGACCGCAGACGGATCGGTTGAATCATTCGTCCTTGCGCCGCCTGACTAATCTCGCGAGCAACCACGCCCATTTGAGCGCCCGGAAGCGAACCAGCGTTTTTCATATGGACTTCCAGAATTCCATTGCGACCGTGCGCGCCCGCAAGTGTGGTGCGCATGCTTTCAATCTGCTGTTTTTCAAGCTCGCCAATATCTCCACCCACCCCAGAAGCCGCTGAGGACGGCGCACCGCCGGAAGGCGCGCCGTGCGGAGCATTTCCTGGTCCGAACGGATTTCCTGGCGGCCCCGCCTGCGGCGCGCGGCTCGACGCAACCGCTTCCCCCGGAATCTTGGCAGGATCAAGCGTTAACACGAACCGGCGCGCTGCGGGGTCGATTTCTGATACGCTTCCGAAGTTGATCTTTCGCGCGAATGCTTCCAAATCGCTCACGGGCGCCAGCGCCACGAAGTAACGGCCGTCGTCTTCGATCAAGGCTTCCGCATGACGTGCTTCGGCCGTTTGCTGGAGCATTTGAACCATCGTTTGATGTTGCGGACCTGCAAGACCCTCGCGGTTCTTCAACAACACGTACACGATGCTTTCTTTGCCATGCCGGCGAAGTTCTGCGTTGAGCCGAAAAGGCTCCAACCGGCTCGCCTTATTGACCTCATGACCGAGCTCGGTCATCAAAACCTGGTTGATCGCTTCTCCTTCTGGATGCGCCGCCAAACGTTGATTGACGCTGTCCTGCAGATCTCTCGCGGCCTTGTATTGAGCCCGATGTGCCGGCGGAATGCCCGCAGGCGGGGCTTCGGCCCCCAATTCGCCCAATCGTTTGTAGATTTCGTCTTTCTCGCGGAACATTTGCTGCAAGGGCCCAAGGGCTTGCTCGGCGCCGGCCTGGCTGTGGATGCCCGCCAGAAGGTTAGCGAACTTCTCTTCGTTTTGGATGAGATCACGATAGGCGTCATCCAATGCGCCGGCGCTGGGGCCGCTGTTGGTCGCGGGCAGTTTTTGGGCAGGATCGGAAGTTCCGGAACATCCCAGCGCCGCGGAAAAACCTAACAAGGTTAAGAAAAAAATAGGCCGGTAAGCCATGGAGCATCCCTGTTTCTTGCAAGGGTCGGCAGATAAAGCGTCGCCGGCGCGACGCAGCACGTCCTGACCCTATCAACATTCTCTACAAATGTCAAACTGTGTACTGAGCCGCCGACCGTAACCGCAGCGCGATGGCGATAGGGGCGACAAATAACGACCGGTGAGGGTCACGATAGGTGTGGATCAGTCGTTCAGTTCCTTGATCGAGATATTGCGAAACTGTACCAGCGAGGGCGGGCTTGACCATTCGCCATTCCGTTTTCCGCCGTGATGTTGCAACGCGATGGGGCCGCGCGCGGGAATACCGGGAAGTTGCGCGTTTTCGAGAACTTGCTTGCCGTTGAGTTTGATCCCCAGTCGGTCTCCCTTCATGGTGATTTCGAACGTGTTCCATTCGCCGATGTCGTGATCGGCCAACAGTTTGGGAGTAACGCCGGCGCGCACCTCCGGGGGCATGCTCTTATCCATGCGGTAACCATAGACTTCGCCCGAACCGACCGGCCAGCACCAGATGTTGACTTGCGCCTTGGGTTGTCCCCGCAGGAAAACCCCGGAATCGGAATCGGGCACAATGATGGTGATCTCATTGCCCTGCGCATCGCGCTTGTGCGTCCCATCGGGTTTGATAATTGGCACGCGCGGATTCGCGTAGGGCGTTTCCTTGATCCGCCAATCCACGCGCAAAATGAAATCGCCGTACTCCCGTTCACTCCATAAGTTCTTATCGCCCGGTGCTTCGCTTTCGGCGTCGTAATCGATGACTCCGTCCACCACTTGCCAGTGTCCGTTGTCGCCCTCAGGAACCTTCCAACCCTCAAGGGTCTTTCCATTGAACAATGAAGTGAAACCTTCCGGCGCCGACGTTTGGTTTTCGTCGCCGTACAGCGGCGGCGCTAACCCCAGCGAAAAAACCGCCAACATCGCGGAGGTCAATGAAAGCATCTGATGTTTCATGGATGCAAACTCCAAAGGTCGAGAGATGCGGGAATAATTGTCCAGGCCACTATAAAAGACAAACCACGAGGATTCCACCAGGACGCCCGCCCGCGCATCCATCGTTTGGCCCGGCGCGGACGTAGCCTTGGGCAAGAGCAGCAAGTGCGGAGCGGGGCGAGACTTGGATCACGTGGAGCATGCGACGGCCGATGGCGGATACGCTGCATTCTTACGGCCTCGAATTCGTGCACTCATGGGAAGGACCATACGATTGGTAGGCGAACAGGCCCAAGTCGAACCATTGCAATTCTCTTGTGATGCTGCTGACGTCTGACTTGGTCACAACTTCCAAGAAAACCACAGCTTTCTCTGCGCGCAGGGATGATCGCCCATCTTTCGGATCGAAGGACTCTTGCCAAATTCGACGTTGCGGTTAGCATGAAAGTGTTGGGAAGTAGCCTACCGCGTGTGCGGATCTGGCCGGACGTCAATACGAGGCTTGCTCGCCTGGCGAGTCTCCGTCGGCCAGCTGCGAGGTCGTCGCAGGGAGCAAAACCACCGAGGCAAACGCCGGGGTGGTTTTTTTTGTGCGCCCGCGGCGTCGCAACCGTTCACGAGGAATCTGACTCCATGGCGACCCAATCTTCGGCCGAGCGTGCGTCGCTTAACGACTCGCCCCCCTTTCATGTCTTGGACGCCGAGGCATCGCTTGCGGCCGCCGCTTCCTCGCGCGACGGGCTGTCCTCGGCCGAAGCGGCTCGCCGGCTGCAACAGCACGGGCCGAACGTACTGCCGCGCGGCAAGCGCGATGGAGCCCTGACGCTTCTCTGGCGGCAGATCAACAACCCGCTGATCTGGGTACTGATCGCCTCGGGCGCGGTGGCCATGCTGGTCGATTGGCACGGCGAAGGGATCAAAAACGGCGTCGTGATTTTGGCCGTGGTGGTGATCAACTCGCTGATCGGGTTCATTCAAGAGTTCCGCGCGGGGAAGGCCATCGAAGCCCTCACCCAGATGGTTCCTGAGAATGTGACCGTGCTACGAGACGGCCGGCAGCACACGGTCTCAGCCGCCGAGTTGGTTCCCGGCGATGTGGTCTTGCTGGCGCCGGGCGACCACGTGCCGGCCGACCTGCGGCTGTTGAGCAGCAAGAACGTCCAAATCGACGAAGCCATGCTCACCGGCGAGTCGGTCGCCACGGCCAAAAGCCTGGACCCGGTGGCCGAAGACGCCGGCCTGGGCGACCGGTTGTGCATGGCCTTCGCCGGTACGTTGGTCACCTATGGAACGGGCTCGGGCGTGGTGGCCGCTACCGGCGGGAACACTGAGCTGGGCAAAATTTCAGCCCTGTTGCGCGAAGCGACCGACTTGGAAACGCCGCTCACCCGCGCGCTGGCCGAAATCGGCAAGTACATCACGATCGGCATTCTGGCCGTCACGGCCGTGATGCTGGCGATCGGCGTGGTGCGGACGATGCTGGAAACCGGCGTCGGCGTGCTGGAGGCGCTGCGCGAGACGCTGATCTTCGCTATCGCACTGGCGGTGGGGGCGATTCCCGAAGGGTTGCCCGCCATCGTCACCATCTCGCTGGCGATTGGCGTGCAGCGGATGGCCCGCCGCAAGGCGATCGTGCGCAAGCTGCCAGCCGTCGAAACGCTGGGCAGCACCACGGTCATCTGCTCTGACAAGACCGGCACCTTGACCCGCAATGAGATGACCGTTCGCGCGCTCTGGACGCCCCAGGGCCGCTACACCATCAGCGGCGTCGGCTACCAGCCGCAAGGCGCCTTGCTCCAGGAAGACCGCGAAACGCCCGCGCCCGAGGACGCTATCCTACTGGTGCAGGAAGCCGCCCTATGCAGCGACGCCACGCTGCGGGAAGAGTCGGGCCGCTGGACGATCACCGGCGATCCGACCGAAGGCGCCCTGGTCGTGGCCTGCGAAAAGCTGGGGCATGCGGTTGAGCATTTGCGCCGGGAGCATCCGCGGCTGGATGTAATTCCCTTCGAGTCGGAAAACCAGTGGATGGCCACGCTCCACAACGGGCAAGACGGCTGCCGCCGGATCGTGGTCAAAGGCGCGCCCGAAGTGGTCGCCCGACGCTGCGATGGCGTCGACCTGGACGCCGTGCATCAGGAGGTCGAACGCCTCGCTGGCCAGGGCATGCGCGTGCTGGCGGTGGCCGCGCGGCTGGTTTCTGCCGAGCAGGGTGAATTGCAGCCACAGGATGTCGAATCGGGTTTGCGGTTGGTGGGGCTGCTGGGGATGATCGACCCCCCGCGGGAAGAGGCGATCCGGGCCATCGAAGCCTGCCGCGATGCTGGCGTAGCCGTGAAGATGATCACCGGCGATCACCGGGCCACGGCGGCCGCCATCGGGCGGCAACTGGGCATTCTCAACGAGAGCGGAGCCCTGGCCGGCAGCGAACTGGCCCGCATGAGCGATCAGGAGCTGCGCGAGGCGGCCGGCCGGGTGAACGTCTTCGCCCGCGTGGCCCCCGAGCACAAGCTGCGGCTGGTGCGGGCGCTACAGGACCGGGACGAGGTGGTCGCTATGACCGGCGACGGCGTAAATGACGCCCCGGCGCTCAAGCAGTCGAATATCGGCGTCGCCATGGGCATTACCGGCACAGCGGCCTCCAAGCAGGCGGCCGACATCGTGCTCACCGACGACAACTTCGCCTCGATCGAGGCCGCAATCGAAGAAGGGCGCCGGGTGTACGACAATCTGATCAAGTCGCTCGCCTTTGTGCTCCCCACGAACCTGGGCCTGGCCCTGATCCTGCTGTGCGCGGTGGCCTTCTTCCCGTTCCACCGCGAGACGGGCGAGTTGCTGTTGGCTCTCTCGCCCATTCAACTGTTGTGGATCAACCTGGTGGCCACCGTTTCGCTGGCGATCCCGCTGGCTTTTGAAGCTCAAGAGCCCGACGTGATGCGCCGCCCGCCGCGCCGTCCCGGCGAACCGGTGCTGGGGGGATTTCTGCTCAAGCGCACCGTCGTGGTGGCGGTACTGATGACGGCCGCCACGGTCGGCGTGTTTCTGTGGGAATACTTCGCCGAACTGGCCAAGGGCGTGGAGCCGACGTTGGCGTTGGCCGAGTCGCAAACGATCGCCGTAACCACGATTGTCATCTTCCAGATCTTCTACCTGGCAAGCTGCCGCTCGCTGCGGGGCTCGTTCGCCTCGGTGGGCGTGTTTAGCAACAAGATGTTCTACGTGGGCGTGGCCTTGGTGCTGGCGCTGCAAGCGGCGTTCATCTACTTGCCGCCGGCCAACGCGCTGTTCGGTTCGGCCCCGCTGAACCTCGACGCCTGGCTGAAGGCCCTGGCGGTTGGGGCCTTGATCCTGCCCGCCATTATGTTCGAGAAGCGCGTGATCCGCCCGGCGTGATTAACACCGGCCGCGTCGCCGACGCCTCGCATTACTTGCCCTCGTTCGCCATGCGCTCGATCTCGGCCCATTGTTCCTGGGTCACAGGCATCACGGAAAGGCGAGAGATACGCACCAGGGCGAAATCCTCGAACGCAGGATTCGCTTTTATCTCGGCGAGCGGCACGGGCCGGTGGAATCGGCGAATGGGTTTCACGTCGACGACGACCAGCCGGTCCTCGCCGCGCGCCGGATCTGGGTACGGAGCTTTCACCACTTCCATCTCGCCGACCACAGCTTTGACTTTGCCTGTGTGATAGTAAAGCACGCGATCTCCCTTGTTCACCGACCGCAAATGCTTAAGGGCGAGGTTGTTCTCTATTCCATCCCATACCGTGCGTTTATCTCGAAAAAGGTCCTCCAGCGAGTAGTGATCGGGCTCTTCTTTGAACAACCAGTACGCCATAGCCATGCGACCTTTCTTTGAGTTTTTGGCTGAACATTACGGTGAATTGGTCAATTTTGCACGAGCCGTGCCCTGCCGACAATGTCAACGGAAGCCATGATTTCGCGTCGTCCGTCGGGCGGCCCGTGAAACAATTCGACGACAAATACGCTGAATCAATGAGAACGGCACCAACCCCGTCCATTCAACATCAGGGCGCCATGATGATACGTCAGGATGATCGAAAGTCGAGCACAAACCAGCGCAAGGGTCGATCGCAAGCCGCGGAACTGTTCGTGCGGCTTCTGGCCGTCGGCCTGGAAGCGATGGAATCATGGCTTTTGTGGGCTGCCGTCCAAGTGACCTACCGCACGCGCTGGGGCGACAGCGGATCCGGGGGCGAAACGGTAACGCGAACGGCGAACCAGGAGAGGTCGATCCCCCATGTCGTCAAACCTTGGTATTGCATTCCAAGATCGGTTGCGTCTCTACCGTAACGCAACTTGTTCGAACCAAGCGGACCACGGCGTTCAAGTTTCGTGAGGCCGTGGCGCGTTCTACCGCATGTTCTGGATTCGCTTAAGCCGATTCTCGGACCGTTATCGGACCAGCGTCAGAAGCATTCTTAGAATTCGGGCCCCAGGCCAGGTGCGTCTTCCACCGGTAGGAATCGCGATTCGTCGTCCGTCCAATCCTGCTCGCGGTAGCGCCGATCGCCGGGACGATAATGCGGCATGATGGGCGGCAGCAACGATTCATCCAATCCGATGCGACGCAATCGAACTTTGGCCACGCGGCGACGGTTCGCTCGCGTTTGCTGAGACCAGCCCTGTCGAATTTCGGCCGCCCGACGCCACACGATGTCACACGGCGGCAAGCAATCGGATTCGCTGCGCATAGGCGCCTCCATGGGAAAAAAGGATTGCGAAACAGCGATACGAAGCCACATGGTTGCGGCGCGACGGGACATACCCCGGCGGGGCAGGTCGACCGTAAGAGCTTTGTCTGCGAAAGCTACGAGCCGGAGGGTTTGCGCAGGCCACACGCGGCGAAACCATACGCGCCGACGTTGACGACCTCGCGCGATCAGCACTGGCTCGCATGCATCGCACACTGTCCACTTGCGCCATTCGTAACGCATGCCTCTATTATACTGAACAAATGTTCATTTTTGGAGCATCGGCGAAATTTTTTTGAATCCGCTGCGAATTCCTTGGTGTACGTCGGAAAAACTGAATCCTGCCGGCAGATGGCGCAAGGCTTTCACGGTCGAGAATCGACGGAAGGTTGACGGTTGGCTACGAACGCGCCGCGCGAACTTGTCTGATAGAGGGCGGAAACTTCCACCGGAATTAAAAAGAGGACGTTCAACATTCATCGGAATGTTGAACGTCCTCGTTCCTCAAGCTTCGAGTGGGATGCAATGATCGTTACATGTCGATTTCAAACCCCTTGCGGTTTTCCCGCGCGAGGAAGGAATTGGCTTGCGGATCGCCCACGATTTCGCGCCGAACGGGATCCCACGATAGCTCTCGGCCAAGGCGCATGGCGATATTCGCAAGATGGCAAATCTCGAGCATGCGATTGTGCGACCACACATCGGAAATGGGCTGCTTACGGGCCTTCATGCCCTCGATAAAGTTGGCGGTGTGGTTGGCGCTAACCTTGCCGCCATATACTTCTTCGATCGCACCCTCGGGCAGGGGGTTGTCTTTCAGGTCTTCCACCGGTTTCCCGGTAATCTTGCCGCGGTTCACAAAGAACCGGCCTTCCGTACCTTCAAACAGAATGCCGTTATCTCCTTCGCTGGTGATGATCATTTCCACATCATTCGGCATGGCCACGCGGATGTTGAAATCGGTGGCGGCGTTGTAACGATCGCCGACGACCGGATTCCCGTCCTTGTATTCGACAGGCAGTTTGTAGTCGACTGGCGTGATTTTGCTCGGCCCGGTATCGGTGGCGCCTAGGGCCCAACACGCAATGTCGACGTGATGAGCGCCCCAGTCGGTCAGTTTTCCGCCGGAGTATTCATGCCAGTTGCGGAATGAGTAATGGCAATTGCTGTACAGCGGCACGCCGCCGCCGTAACCGGTTCGCAACTCCGGCAGCGCCCGATATGAAACCTTTGGCGCCGGGCCGAGCCAAAAGTCCCAGTCAAGCCCTTCCGGAACCGGAGCTTCGGGAATCACCGGCGAGGCCTCCATTCCGTTAATGCCGCAAGTCACTTTCTTGACCTTGCCGATGCGGCCATGCTTAATCAGTGCGATGGCTTGCAAGAAACGCTGGTCGGACTCGGTCCGCTGCATCGTGCCCACTTGAAAAACCCGGCCCGTATCTTTGACCACCTTCTCGATGAGCTTGCCTTCGTCGATGGTCAGCGTGAGCGGCTTCTCGCAATAAACGTCTTTGCCGGCAAGCATTGCCTCGACCGCGATCTTGGTATGCCAATGATCCGGCGTGGCGATCATCACCGCGTCGATGTCTTTCCGTTCCAGAACCTGGCGATAGTCTTTGTAGGCGTCGGGCTTTTTGCCCTGATTTTTCTCCACCTTTTCGACATTAGCGCCTAAGACATTCGCGTCAACATCGGCCAGGGCGGCGAAATCGGCAAAGCGGAAAGACTTGCTTGTGATCTCCCAACCTTGGTTTCTCAGGCCAATGGTCGCAAAGACCGGTCGGTCATTGGCCGACTGAAAACCAAAGACACGATGCGCCGGCCGAATCAAAAAACTTGCGGCGCCCGCAGCGGCGACGCCTTGAAGAAACTGACGACGCGAGGCCCGACGAGACGTTGACATGGCTTGGAGTCCTTTGGAGGAAACGGTGCGAGCGTGCTACGAGGCAGGCTTCCGATAGAAGGGAAAGGAATTGCAGGGTGAACAATAGACAGTGTATTGCGTCGACGTCGAGCGTGAGCAAGTTCGCTCGTCGCTCAACGTTTAAGATTCACTCCGTTCAAGAATAACTGAAATCTAGCGCCGTTTGAACTTCCCCCGAGAAATCTAATCCGGCTTGCACCCTGATTGTCGCTACCAAGGGCGTAACGCTTTTGCTGAGGCGGCGCGCAGCGTTCCCGGCTTTTCGACTAAGATACGGGCGTTCCGAATTCTGCGCGAAAGGAAAAACATGGAGCACGTGATATTAATCACAGGAGGAAGTCGGGGGATTGGAGCCGCCACGGCGCGTCTGGCCGCCGAGCGAGGGTACTCGGTTTGCGTAAACTACAAAGCCAACCAAGCGGCGGCGGAGGAGGTTGCCAACCAATGTCGCCATTTCCAGGTAAACGCGATTGCGGTTCAGGCCGATGTCGCCATGGAGGACGATGTCGTACGACTTTTCCGAACGGTAGATCATGAACTCGGAAAGCTCACGGCGCTCGTCAACAACGCCGGAATTCTCGAACGGCAAGCGCGCGTAGAAGATATGGACGCCGGACGAATCGCCAGGGTTCTGGCTGTCAATGTCACCGGTTCGATGCTTTGTTGCCGCGAGGCGGTGCGCCGGATGTCGACTCGGCACGGTGGGAGCGGCGGCGCGATCGTCAATGTTTCATCGGTGGCCGCGCGCGTTGGTTCGCCGAACGAATACGTGGATTACGCCGCGGCTAAAGGCGCCGTCGACACACTCACTCTCGGACTTTCCAAAGAAGTTGCGGACGAGGGTATTCGCGTTAATGCGGTTCGGCCCGGATTTATCGACACCGACATTCACGCCAGCGGCGGAGAGCCAGGCCGCGTGGAGCGGTTGAAGCCGCTCATTCCCATGAAACGGGGCGGACGCCCCGAAGAAGTGGCCGCCGCAATCCTTTGGCTGCTTTCCGACGAGGCGTCGTATGCGACCGGAGCGTTCATCGACCTGGCCGGCGGAAGGTAATCGCTGGGCGACGCTGCGAGCCGACGCGGATCTGACCGATCACGTATTTCATCGAGGTGTGATGACTTCTTCAATGGGGCGCCACACCTGTGTGAAACGCGATCTAAGGACGCATGCGTATCTCTGAGAGGATGGTCCATCCATCGACCACAGGCAAATCGTTCGCGAAATGAATCGCGGGACGGTCGCTCCAGGGGTCGCGAATTCCCAGCCCCAGTCGGTAAACTCCGGGCGGCGCATCCCAAGTAAGCGTGACGTTTTCGGTGCATGCGCCGGGTTTCCACTGGCGAATATCCCAATCGGTTTTCCGCAGATTGACCAACGCGCCCGACGAATCGAGCAACGCCCATTCGACCGACCAAGGATAATAGAACGGCGCCACTCCCAGGTTTGCGGCTTTCAACACCAATGTCGCTGGTTGCCGTGTTTTCATCTCCGCGGGATGAATTAACTCAGTGATCTGAAAGTCGTAGCCCATGCGTCGCACGAGTGCTTCGCTTCGCATGCGAAACGTCGCGTCGGTTGGTCTTTCTAGCGCCGGACCGTACGGACCTATCCAGGTGAAGTGCGACCGCTCGAGCATGGTCTGGGTCGTGTCGAATCGCTCCGCAACCCAGTGCCGTGCTTTGCTCGGCTCCATCTCGCCGCCGACGACCGCGACCTTCCAGTTTTCGGTTCGCTTCGCCCGGCGCAATCCTGCGAGAAAGCTCCAGTCTTTCCCGTTATCCGTATCTTGAGGAAACATGTCGTCGTGAAATCCCATCCACGGCTGTTCGCCAGCGTATCCTCGGGCGTAACGAACCATTAACGACTTGTCGGGAAACGATGCTTTGTAGGCGTCGATGATTCGGCGTTCCGTTTCGGGAGATGCGTAGAGATGCTCCTGAGGCCATGTATGCCACTCGCCCCAAAAACCAAGTAAGCCGAGTTGGACAAACGCAATACGGGGATGCTTGTTGTATCGCTTTCCCAGCGCCAGGATCAATCGTTCCATTCCTGCGACCATCCGTGGGTCGTTGTAGTCTGGCGAGTGACCCCCGCCATGATCTGAATAGGCGGTTACTTTCACGCCTGCCCTCAGCAACCATTCGGGAAGCCCGGACGGCAGTGAAGGGTAATCGACATAAACTCGAAAGATGACGTGCTTGTCCTTGGCCCGCCCGATATTCCACGTCTTCTCCCACTCCTCGAAGCGAAACTCGCCCTCCACAGGTTCGAGTTCGCGCCACGAGATGTACTGAAACACCATCGAGTACGGCTGGTGAATTTCGCCCGCGTTCGTATAGGGGCACCAGCCTTTGAGCGGGTTGTCCAATGCGCCGGGTTTTGGCTGAGGGCGGATCACCACATCATCCGCCGCCGCCCGCCCGACGTCGGTTAGTGATAACACGAATCCCGCAACGATTACGAGTAAGAATACAACGAAGGGCATGGGAGTCTCGTAGGGAGAGTTTGTCAGATCGGAGGTTTGGCGCGTAGGCGCCTTGCATTTCCAATTTATGATCTCGGCCGTCATCATACCGGGACGCACCTCAATGCTTCTACCTGAATCTATGCGATCGCATCTTAGACGAGGGCGAACGCGTTGCTGCTGGACTACGCGATGGTTTTGCTGCGTGCAAACAGTCTCAAATGCGATGTTCAAGCGAACCTCGTTCATCACGTTAGGCCAAGCGAGGCGCTGCTCGCTTATTCAGCCGGGCATTACGCCAGTTGGCGGCAGGCCATGAACCATCCCTCGTTCCCGCTTGTCGTGTTCGGCGAGAACGTCACGGTCAATGGAACGATCGAAGCGGAACGACGCTTCGGCGAGACATGGCAGGTCAATGATGCGACGATCGTGCACGTCTCGCGGCCTCGCCAAACATACTGGAAATGCGAGCGATGCGGGCGAATCAAACCGCTCGTGTTGCAGGCTTAAACTTTCTCTTGAAGGTAATCTCTCAACGCGACCGCACTATTGCGTTCTTCATCGCTTGCGGCAAAGACGAACGTGACGTTTCCTTCCTGAGTGCGATGCTTGAGGAGCGTAAGTAGATCGCCTTTCGCTTCAAGCTCTAACCAATAGCGTCGTCGAAACTCAGGCCATTTCTCCGGATCATGACCAAACCATCTCCGCAAGTCGGTGCTGGGGGCCAGATCTTTCAGCCAGAGATCGATTGCCGCGTTCTTTTTGCTCACGCCTCGGGGCCATAACCGCTCAACGAGGATTCGTAATCCGTCCTGTTTGGAGGGTTGTTCGTAGGCTCGCTTCAAGTGGATCATGCTCGGCTTTCCTTCAGGATGGTCTTTGAGGTTTGCATCTCAGCCTGAGTTCCGTGGTAGGTCTTTAGCGAATGGCCTTGCTGACACGCCGCAAATTTCCAATTTCTCATCAACCATATCACGAGAGATCGGCGGCGTGCGGATTCTTCTTCGTTTCCTCCGACGCCATACACGCAAACAGACAAAGGGACCGTCAAGACCATGCAGACGGTCACGCGCGGCGCTTTACGCAACGTTTAACTACTTCGTTCACCATCGTAAGCGACTTGATTGCGCCGATGCGGGTTGACGGTCTGTCGGCTTACCCGCGACAATTCTCCTAACGGCCTCTCATTTCAAGCCAGGATCTTCCATCATGCTCCGGACCTCGGTCATTGTCACATTCGCCGTTGGCTTCGCGCTGGCCGGCAGCGTCGTTCGTAGCGAAGTGGTGGTGATCGCCAATCGCGCGGACGGAGCCGTGTCGTTCGAACTGACGCCGGTCGCGCCAAGCGGTCAAACTTCCTCGCCGCCGGTCCCTTCGCGCCACGTGTTGGCCTTGGGCGATTTGCATGCGGCGCACGGAAGCCAGGAGCTTCGCATCGCCTTTGCCTCAGCAGGGCAGCGCAAAGAGTATCTTCTTGAGCCGAACTCGGCGTATTTTTTTGCGAGGGATGACCAAGGCCAGCTCGGGCTGCGCAAAATTGACCTTGGTGACATCGGAGCGCCTTCGGCAAGGGCGACACCGTCGCCAACGAAAGGCGCTGGCGCCAACGCCGCGGAGCCTCCCCTGCGCAATATTCAAGTTAAGATCTTGGTCGATGATGATGAGCGTTCGCTGCCGCAGGCTTGGCAAACACGGCTGCGCGACCGTGTGGCGAAGGCGTCCGCCGTGCTGGAACGCGTATGCCGCGTTCGCTTAAGCGTGACGGCGGCGGAAACTTGGTTGTCCAGTCCAGCGGCGGCCGACTTTGTCAGTTTGCGTCAAGAGTTCGAACGCGTTGTGCAGCCCGCCCCCGCCGAGGTGGCGATTGGTTTCACGCGTCAACTTTCGCGTCAAACCTATGCGCCAGCAGATGCCCCGCCACTACACCGGCACATCGTCCTGCCGGAAGATGTGCCGCAGCGGACCGAAGCCGAAGCGGTGGAAATCCTGCTGCATGAGCTGGGGCATTTCTTGGGCGCGGTACATAGCCCCGAGTCGAACTCAGCGATGCGCAAGGGGCTGCCAGACGGTCAGGCTCGACTGCGCGGGTTCACGCCGCGCTTTGATCCTGTGAACGTGTTGGCGATGAATCTCATGGCTGACGAGATTGGCGCGCGGGGCGTGAAACGCTTAGAAGATCTCTCCCCGCGGACGGCGGCGCACCTGCGGCAGATTTACTCCGTCATGGATGCGAGCAACCCGGAGGATCCCAACGCCCGGATTCAACTGGCGTATTTGGACGCCGCCGTGCGTGACGCGCTGGCGGAGGCGCCCGGTGCGTTGCCGCAATCATCTCCTGCGCCTTTGCCCAAGGAAATGAAACCACCGGATTCAAGTTCACCGAAGGTTGCGGGGCCCGGCAAAACGCCCGCCGAACCATCCGTGGCCGCAACGGGTCCTTCTCCGGTTATTCAAGAGATCACGGTTCCGAACTTTCCTGGGGGGTATGCAATTTGGGGCGCTACGGGAGGCGACCATCGGGGACATGTGTGGTTTGGAGTCTCGGCTACGGGCGTCGACACTCCCTCGGCGCGACTTTTCGAGTTTATTCCCCGAACAGGCCAGGTCATCGACCGGGGAAATGTCGTCGACGAATTGAAACGCCTCAAGCTATGGCGCCCCGGCGAAGGGCAGATGAAGATTCACTCGAAAATCGTTCAGGCCGCCGACGGCAAGCTTTACTTCGCTTCGATGGACGAGCAAGGAGAGCACGAAGATGGGAGCCAGTTGCCACGCTGGGGATCTCATTTCTGGCGGCTTGACCCTGCCGACGGCCGGTGGGAACGGCTATTCGCTACCCGCCACGCCTTGATCGCCGTTAGCGGGGCCGGCCGCTATGTGTACGCGCTGGGGTATTTCGGACACCAGTTGTATCAGTACGATACGCAAACCGGGAAAGTCCAGACGCGTCAAATTGGGGCCCCTGGCGGACACATCTCGCGCAATTTTCTGACGGATCGTCGGGGACATGTGTTTGTGCCGCGCGTTAAGGTCGACAATGGCGCCTCGGATTTGTTGAAAGTGTCGCTGCGCGCCGCCCCGGCAGGAACCGTGTGTACCTTGGTCGAACTCGACCCCACGTTGCGGGAAGTCGGCGAAACGCCGCTCGAGGATTACATGCGTCCGGGAGTTTTCGACTCGTCAGAGCACGGCTTGACGGGCGTGGCCGAATTGCCAGGCGGCGACCTGTTGTTCACAACCCATCACGGCCGGCTATATCGCATTACGCCTGCTCCTCAGGGCGCCGCTCAGGTTCGGTCGCTCGGTTGGTTCTATCCCGGCGGAACCGCATATGCGCCATCCTTGTTTGTTTTGGATGACGGCCAAACGGTGGCGGGCGTGGTCAAGCCGCCGCGTTCGGACTTTGCTTGGCGCCAAGTGGATCTCAAGACGGGGCGGGGGACGATGGCCCCCTTGTTTCCGCCTGGCGCGGCGCTTGCAAATCGCTCGGACTTGTTGCTCTACGGGTCGATGACGCGCGATGACGTTGGCCGGCCGTACCTGGTGGGTCGCATGGTTCGCGAACGACAGGAGCGTCCGTTGCTGTTGCAACTTTCGCTGCCCAGTTCCGATCGCGCTTCGGCGAAGCCAGCACTCGCCGCCAACGATCGACCCTATGTAGCGCCTTCCAGCCCCACTCGGCGCGGAGCGGTGGATGTCCGAAATTTGCAGGCGCAAGCGATGGCCGCTAAGCAAGCGAGTTGGGGCCGGTGGGGGCCAGATCCCCGCCGCTATTCGAGCTGGAGCGATCACTCGAACCGGCTCGTCCCGGTCTATACTTTTGGTCTCGCCTTAAATGAGGCCCGTAAGGAAAATGCATACCACAACGCCGATCGCCTGCGCCGCTTGTATGGGCAAATACCCGTTGGCTCCCTCAACCCGCAGGCAGAGTACTTCGACCAAACCGCCCTCTATGAGTTGCAAAAACAAGCTTACCGCGCCGGGAAGAAGTACGTCATTTTGATGGTGTTCGACGGGATGGATTGGCAAACCACGGCGGCCGCCGCGCATTACCGTTCGCGCCGCATCTACCGTGAAGGTCCCGGCGAAGGTCTGTTCTTTCAAGATTATCGTGGCGTGAAGTCGGACTACGGCTTCGTGGTATCAAGTCCGTACAGCAACTCTGCGGAGTTTGACGTCAACGCCCAAACGGCAAATGCTGATCGCGGCGGTGCGCGCGGCGGCTATAGCGCGATCTTCGGCGGCGGCACGCCCTGGGCGGTTCCGGCCGACCCGCGTTATTTACTGGGCAATAACCGGCAATCGCCCCACGCGGTGACCGACTCCTCATCAGCGGCCACCTCGATGACGTCCGGCATCAAAACTTACAACGCGGCGGTGAACGTGGGACCCGACGGCGCTCAGGCGACTCCGCTGGCGCGGGAACTGCAAACCACCCGCGGCATCGCCGTGGGGGTGGTGACCAGCGTTCCGATCAGTCACGCCACTCCGGCCGCGGCCTACGCCAACAATGTCGACCGCGAGGACTACCAGGACTTATCCCGCGACTTGCTGGGGCTTCCCTCGATTGCCCATCGCGACAAGCCGCTCAAGGGAGTTGATGTGCTGCTGGGGTGCGGATGGGGTGTGACTGAGGCCCAAGACCTGGCCCAGGGCGTCAATTACTTGCCTGGAAACCGCTACTTGGCTTCGGAAGATCGACAACGCATCGACGCCGCACATGGCGGCCCCTACCTCGTTGTGGAGCGTACGGCCGGTGAAAACGGAGCCCAATTGCTGGCGGCGGCGGCGAAACAAGCCGTGCGGCAACGCAAACGGTTGTTCGGCTTTTTTGGCGCCGCAGGGGGACATTTGCCCTTCCAAACAGCCGACGGCCGGTACGACCCCGCTCCGGGCTTGGGCAGCGCCGAGCAATACACTTCGGCCGATATCGAGGAAAACCCCACCCTGGCTGACATGACCCGCGCCGCTCTGACTGTGCTTGAACAAGATCCCGAGGGGTTCTGGCTCATGATCGAATCGGGCGATGTGGACTTCGCCAATCATGACAACAACTTGGATAACTCCATCGGCGCGGTGCTGAGTGGGGAAGCCGCCTTTCAGGCCGTTGTCCAGTGGATCGAGGCCCACAACATCTGGTCGAAAACCGCGGTGATCGTCACCGCCGATCACGGCCATTACCTCGTCCTTGATCGACCGGAAATGCTCACCGGCGAATCATCTAACCCGTAGCTTGAGCGCAATCAGGAGAGGAGGTCGCCACGCGAAATTTCGGCGCGGCGCGACAATCACGGTTTGCGTCGCGTGTTCAAAGGTTGCATACCATAGACCAGACCGTGGGCATATTCCGCTTGAATTGTGTTTTCCGTATTCGAAATCGCCCTGCGTGGTGGAAAGGCGCCGGTTATCGCTCGAAGATATATTGCCCATCCGAAACGAGGCAGAGCACGACACGCGCACCGGTTGTGCGGCCACTACATTGCGCGAGCGCCCGATCCTTGGCGTCGGCGCTCGCGGCGCCATCGTCATAACTCCAGCCAGTCCCCCAACAGGATTTGTCGTCCCCCAGCGCCAGTGCACAAAACCCCCGGTTAACCCAACACACGATCTGTGCGTCGGATGCATCGCAGTGGTCCAGGGCGGCCCGTTCCGCTGACGCGCGGCTGTGAAAACTGTAGGAATAGCCGTAGGAACCAGTCTCGGGCGAGTAGGCGATTGCCGCATAGCTGCTGGAGTCAACGTCCAGCGACTGCGCAAATGCAGACGTGGCGAAAACGACGGACAGGGCCAACCACAACACGGTGACGAGCGTCGGGATTTTCTTCACGACGGAGTTCCTTCGAGAGGTGTGCTACGGCTGTTTGCGTGTGAGTGGGCCAATGACGAACGTTCCGGTTGAAGCAAAACGAGAAAGCGAGTTCCGTTGCTGCAGGGAAATCCGCTTCCCTGGCTCCGACCGGACAAGTCCAAATCCCACAATTTGCGTTTGTCTGAATCCGGCGCGCCCGACGGGCCACTTACGCGGGCCACAATACATGCAACTGACGCCCGAGCAGATCATCTACAACGAAGTCTTTTTCGCAAACGCCGAAACCGTGGGCGAGAAACGCACAAGGCCTGTGAACGGCCAGACTTGGTCTCCCTTGATCTGCCACACCGTGGCTTGACAACACTCCTGGCGATGCGGAATTCCGTAGCCCGAAGCGTCGAGCATGCAGTACAATAGAGTCCGCCTATTTGCCCTACATTGCGGGCTCGGACGAGACCACGTGCGCTTGACTTGAATCCCCTGACCGAGACCCGCCTGTTTTTCTAAGCCTCACCCACCATGACTGGACCGGGATTTTCGTTGGAACATTGCACCATGAAGCTCAATTTCTCGACGCTTCGTCGTGGCGTCGCATTGCTCGTCGCGTGTAGTCTATTGGCCAGCTTTCCTGCCACGGACGCCGCGGCAGATGAACCGGCCAAGCCTATCCGCGTCCTGATGGTCACCGGCGGATGTTGCCACGATTATGAGGCCCAAAAGAAAATCCTCGCGGAAGGCATTCGCGCGAGGGCCAATGTGGAATGGACGATCATCCACGAAGGTAAAGATCGCACCGATCGCGTGAGCATCTATGCTCAACCCAATTGGGCCGACGGCTTCGATGTGGTTGTGCACAACGAATGCTACGGCGCGGTGGACGATGTCGCGTATGTCGAGCGCATCGCCAGACCACACTACGAGGGCGTGCCCGCCGTCATGCTGCACTGTTCCACGCACAGCTACCGCGCCGCCAAGACCGACGCGTGGCGACAAGCCGTCGGCCAGTCGTCGATGAGCCACGAGAAGTCGCGCGACTTGGAAATCGAGGTCGTGGCGCCCGATCACCCAGTGATGCGAGGTTTTCCGGATCGCTGGCGCGACCCCAACGATGAACTTTATAAGAACGTCAAGCTGTGGCCTCAACTTGTACCTTTGGCGCAGGCCTATGGCGTCGAAACGAAACAGAACCATATGGTGATTTGGACAAACACGTACGGGCAAGGAAGAATTTTCGGCACGACCCTTGGCCACTCCAACACGACGATGGAGGACCCTGTGTATCTCGACCTCGTCACGCGGGGGTTGCTCTGGGCCTGTGACAAACTTGATGAGTCGGGCAAGCCCAAGCCCGGCTACGGGCCAGTCCAGTAAGCCCGTAGTTCTTTCGCAGCGCAATCTTCGGTTTCCCACTACCTCGGAGCCTTTGCCATGAAACTTGATATTGCAAAACTTTCTCGGCGTGATTTTGTCGAACGATCACTTCAAGCGGCGTCCGCCGCACTAGCGGCCGGGCCGTTGACCCATCTCGCGCACGCCGCCGAAACGGCGGATTCACGTACCGTCGGCCCCAACGACAAAATTCGCGTTGCGGTCATTGGCGTGAACGGCCAAGGCGGCGCGCACGTCGAGGAGTGGGCAAAGAACCCGGACGTCGACTTAGTTGCGATTTGCGACGTTGATCCAGCGGCCTATGAGAAGGCCGCCAAGCGAGTCAAAGACCAATCTCGCCGGCCCAAGTATGTGCAGGACGTGCGGAAACTGCTTGAGAACAAAGAAATCGACGCGGTGTCGATCGCTACGCCGAACCACTGGCACGCCGTGATGGCCGTCTGGGCCATGCAAGCCGGCAAAGACGTCTACGTTGAAAAGCCGTGCAGCCATAATGTGCGCGAAGGCCGTGTCATGACGCAGTGGGCGCGCAAGTTAGGACGCATGTGCCAAATGGGCGTGCAAAGTCGCAGTATGCCTGGCATGCGCGACTCGCTCGCATTTATTCATAGCGGCAAGATCGGCCCCGTCAAATTTGCGCGGGCTATTTGTTACCGGCAACGTGACAGCATCGGCCTGGTCGATTCCCCCGCGCCGGTTCCGCCAGGATTAGACCTCGATCTCTGGTGCGGGCCCGCGCCAAAGGCGGTTCCGATTCGAAAACGCTTTCACTATGACTGGCATTGGGTGTGGGAAACCGGCAACGGTGATTTGGGCAATCAGAATCCGCACGAACTCGACAAAGCGCGCTGGGGGCTGCAAAAGCAGGAGTTGCCCAAAGAAGTGGTCAGTCTCGGCGGCCGGCTGGGATACATTGACAACGGCACGGTTGCGAACTGCCAACTAACGCTGTATCGCTGGGACGACGCCTTTTTAATTTCCGACGTTCGCGGTTTGCCAATCAAAACTCCGATTACGCTTGGCCTGAAAAACGGCGGACCGTTCAAGGGGGCCGCGAACATTTGGTACGGCACGGAGGGTTACGTTGTCGGGCCCAATTACACGTCCGGCGTCGCTTTCGATTACGACGGCAATCAGATTGCGAAGTGGTCGGGGGGAGAATATCAGGCCCACTTTGCGAACTTCGTCAAGGCGATTCGAAGCCGCAATCACAAGGATTTACACCTGGACATTGAAGACGGGCACCTTTCCAGCGCCTTGGCGCACCTGGGGAATGTCTCGTACCGAACCGGCGCCGCCGTGCCGGCGGGAACGCGACCAAGCGAGTGGGTCAACGAGCGCGGCGTCGCGGAAACGCTTGACAGCTTTGAGGAGTATCTAGGGGAAAACAATGTCGACTTCGCCAAGACGAAGTACTATCTCGGCCGCACGCTAACCATCGATCCCAAAACGGAGTTGTCGACTGATACAACGGCGAACGCGTTGTTTTCACGCGAGTACCGACCGGGTTATGAATTACCGGAAGTCACAGGGTGATGTAGCGCACAACAACGAGCGTGCGCCATCCGTTTGCCGGTCAGGAAAAAGCCGACTTTAAACGCCGCTTGCGACAACGGTTCGTGGCGGCGTAATGCTGTTTACGCGAAGTTCTGGAGTCCTGCGAGCGGCGAAACGTGTTTCTGGGGGTCGTACCGCGTCTTCTTTTTTGAGTAGGGCTAAGCGCAGGTCTCGGCGTTTGACGCTTCCTCCAACATTCGCCTATCGAAGCAACCGGTTTGCCCAAGCCTGTGTCTGATCGGCGCGCGGTTCAACGGGGCCAACACCTTCGCAACGCCAAGGTCAGTTCTACCTGGCGGTCGCGTGACGAAACGACGGACGTCGCTCAGTTGGATTTGCCGTCGCGTAAGGCCTCAAAGTATTGCTTCGCATGATCCCTTTGGGCGCGAGGAAGACGTTGATCGGCAAGGGGATCCGCGTCCTCGGAGAGCGAAAATTCAAGCGGAGCGGCGTCCTCGACGCGTGAAACCCCGGCCACATTGGGCCCGTCCGCCTCGCCGACGCGTACCGCCTCGCCGGGCTTGGGTTTGTCGCGCACTTGCGAATCATACGTGCTCGTGTCCGTGCGTTCTTCAGGGCGGTCGCCTCGGCCTTGTCCTTCGCCAAGACCCATTCCCGCCATTTCGTTCATCATGCCATTCTGCCCCTGCCCCATGCCCATGCACTGCTCGCAACCCTTACCGTTACAGCCTTCGCAATTCATCATGTCTTTCGCATCGGCAATCTGATCGAGCATTTCATCGAGTGTTTCGAGTTGAGCGAGTTCCGCCTGCATGTCTTGTAAATCTTGGGCGGTTTCTCCTAGCTTGGAAGCAGCCTGCTGCATATCGCCTTCCTGCATGGCCTGCTTGGCTTGCCCTAGTTTGCTTGCCATCTGCTGAAGGCGGCTCATTTGTTTGTCGTTCTGCTGCAGCTTCTCAAGCTGCTGCTGCATCTGGCCAGCACTCGCGTTATCGCCGGCCTTCTGCGCTTGGGCGATCCGCTCCTTAAGTTCTTGCTTGGCGCGCTCGTGCGCGTCGACGAGATCCTGGAGTTTTTTCTCCATTTGGGTGAGTTGCTCTTGCAACGCTTTCTTCTCGGCGTCAGTTAGTTCATCGTTCTTTAGTTTTTCTTGCAGGTTTTTGACCTCGTCCAAGGCCTTATTGAAATTTCCCTCTTTCATGGCTTGCGCGACTTTGTCGGCAGGACCACGATTCAGGTTCTTCATCCCTTTCATTTGCTCGCGCATCTGTTCGGCGCCGCCAAGTTGATCCTTCCTTTTCTCTAATTCTTTGGCCAAATCATTGAGCTTAATCATGGCTTGCTTACGGTCGGGCGATTCGGACTTCGCGATTTCGTCGACCGCTTCTTCAAACTTCTTGAACATGTCCGCCGTTTCGGGCAGGCCCTTTTCCGCCTGGGCCTTTTTTCGTTGTTCGACGACGCGCTTCTTCAACGCTTCGGCAGCGTTCTTAACTTGCTCGGCGGTGGCGATCGTGTTCGCGCCTGCGCTTTTGGGATCCATCTGCGCGTTGTCAACGAATAGGGCCAGCACAAAAACCAAGACGGCCGGCGCGAGCGGCAGCAAGGTCCGCCAGTGAAAGGAAAAACCAAACCGCTCGGCGACATCAATTCGACTGACCCGGCGCACGGCGTCTTCCACCAGGGCATGGCCGGCCTCGGAGTGTAATTCCTGGGGCTCAAGCGACAGAGTGCTCGCCACACGTTCCTTCAAACCAAACCGGCGGTCGATTTCCATGGCCGCATCGAGGGCGGTCCGCCGCACCCACCAGGTTGCCACAACGGCCATCAGGAGGGCCATAGCCAAGCTGCCTCCAAGCCATGACCACTGCCAGGTCTCGATCGAAATGCTCGTCAAGGGCCAAAATTTTGGCACGGCAAGAGCAATGGCCGCCACACACAGGCAGATAAAAAGCGACCAAGCCAACGCCGTGGTAAACTGCTGCAAAATGAGCCGTCGTTGCGCACGGAACACTTGCTTCTTGAGTTCTTCCATCGGAACATCCTCGACGAAGAGAGTGGAATCCGCCTACAGCGGGCGGCAAAAGCGGAGGGACCAGTCCACTTTTGCCGAATTTATGAAGAGAATTGTCGGCTTTGTTTTGATATTATCGAAATTCTGGAAAAAAGTAACCACCCCATTCTGGGGATTTACTAAAAAATTAGAAGTCGAAGCGCGCCTCTCGCCATCGTCTTGGTTATGCAACGTGTTTTCAAACGGTTATGTAGGTACGTAAGTCGATTGCTCATCACATGTTCCTCGCGTTATCGTCGCGAGGCGCTCTTCGGAAAGGAGTTCGATTTTTATGACCGTAAAGCTATTGAACAGCGCGGGTTATCTTCCGACCATTGTCGAGCGACCATCGGCGGACGTGGTGATATATGACGGACACTGTCGGTTTTGCACACAGCAGGTGCGCAAACTGGCGCGGTGGGACTTTCGGCGGCAACTGGCGTTTATCTCGCTGCACGATGAGGGCATTCGCTTGCGCTATCCAGATTTGACGCACGAACAACTGATGGAGCAAATGTACGTCGTTACTCATACCGGAGAGCGTTACGCCGGGGCGGCCGCTTTTCGTTATTTGACGCGTCGTCTACCGCCGCTCTGGATTCTCGCACCTTTTTTGCATCTTCCCTTTAGCCTCAGGCTATGGCAGTGGGCGTACCGTCAAGTGGCGAAGCGGCGGTATCAGCTCGGAAAGACCGATGCATGCGAAGGCGGCGTTTGCGAAATCCATTTCCGGTAAAGGCGTGCATTGGTCACGCAAGCATTCGAGAAGTCCAGGCTCGATCACGATTGAACTCGCATCGGCTTAGGCGAAGTAACGTACTGCATTTTGAAAGATGGCGAAACCGTCGCCGGGGGAGGTCCCTTCGCCGCGCGTCCAACGCGGATGATGGGTTCGATCAATGTAGCGTTCCGGGTGCGGCATCAATCCCAACACGCGGCCCGTTTCGTCGGTGATTCCCGCGATATTGGCTTGCGAACCGTTGGGGTTCTCAGGATAACCGACCGATGCCGAATTCAAGTTCGAGGGCGACGTGTAACACAGGGCGACTTGGCCGTTGTCCCAGAGACGCGTCAAGGTCGCTTCATCGCGCACAACGAATCGACCCTCGGCGTGCGCGACGGGCAGATAGAGTGACGAAATTCCTTGGAGAAACGCCGAACGATCACTCGTGACTTTCAACTGCACCCACCGGTCTTCGAACTTACCTGAGGCGTTACCCGTAAGCGTGGCCGGCGCTTCGCCGTGCACGTCGGCTAATAAGAGGCCTGACTTGATAAGTACCTGGAAGCCATTGCAAATGCCGAGCAACAGCTTTCCGGCCGCTTTGAATTCCGCCATGGCGTCAAACAAGTGATGCCGGATCTGATTGGCGAGAATTCTCCCCGCGGCGATGTCGTCACCGTAACTGAAACCGCCAGGCAAGCCGAGGATTTGCGCGTCTTTCAACAAGCGCGGGCTCTCCAGCAATTGGTTCACATGAACGAATTGCACGCGAGCGCCGGCCCGCTCAAACGCGTAACCCGTTTCCGCATCGCAATTGGCTCCCGGGGCGCGAAGTACTAACACCTGAGGTTGTGACATGCGAATCTCAATTCAGAATCATGGATAACGGAAGCCAGTGGCCGACGTCGGGCGATTTATTTCACCAGCGAAGCGGCGCCTGCCACGCTTCCTTCAAGGTCTCCAGGTCGGCATCGACGATCCATGACGGCGGGGAATTGCTTCCTGCGGGGGAATTTTGAATGCGTAATCGTCGCGACTCGGTCGTCTTCCCGAGACATGCGAACGGTACGTCGCCCAGGACTGTCTCGAAGGCCGCCTGCTTTTCTCGTTCGATCTCGCAGAGAAACCGCGTATTCGATTCGGCGAATAACAGCAACGCCGCCTTCCCATCGATATCGCGGCTTTCGATCGTCGAATCATGCGGCATTGCATGCAGGTCTAAATCGGCTCCGATGCCTCCGGCGAAAGCCATTTCGGCAGCAGCGACGGCAAGACCGCCTTCACTCAAGTCGTGACATGCGGAAATCAAACCTTGTTGGATTGCAGTATGTACGGCGTTGAATATCCGGGGCGCGCCCCTCAGATCGCTTCGGGGCGCGTGTCCGCCGGTCAGTTCTTCGACGAGCGAGAAGTGCGACCCGCCTAGCTCATTACGGGTAATACCCACGAGGTAGACGAGGTTTTCGGGTTTCTTGAAGTCCATGGTAACGCAGCGGTCTACGTGCTCAATCTGGCCCATGGCGCTAATGAGCAACGAAGGCGGTATGGAAATGGTGCGACGCTGGCCTTGGGCGTCTTCATAAGTGAATTCGTTGTTCAAACTATCTTTGCCGCTGATGAAGGGCGTTCCCAAGGCCACGGCTGCATCATGACAACCCAATGCCGCTCGCACGAGAGACCCGAGGGTTTCCGGGCGATCGGTATAGCCCCAACAAAAATTGTCAAGAATCGCGATTCGTTTCGGATCGGCGCCAACGGCCACACAATTGCGAACGGCCTCGTCCACGGCGCTCGTCGCCATGTCGTACGTGTCAAAGTCGCCGTAGCGCGGATTCATGCCGCAACTAATTACCAAGCCGCGTTGCGACGAGAGCACGGGTCGCACGACCGCCGCGTCACTGGGGCCGTCATTGGCGACTCCAACCAGCGGCTTGACCACGCTTCCTCCTTGGACTTCATGGTCATATTGCCGAATCACCCATTCCTTACTTGCGACATTGAATGAACCGAGGATACGAAGCAGCGTCTCGGTATAGTCTGACTTTGGAACGAAGTTGAGCGGTACGGTGGGATTCGGCTGATACACCGCGTCGCGCACCACGGGCGGCCGCCCTTGATGCAGAAACTCCATACTCAATTCGCCGACATTGATCCCGTGGAAGCGTAGTTCGAGGCGTCCTGTCGGGACGAACTTACCAAGAATCGTCGCCTCGACATTTTCCGCCGCGCAAAGGGAGCGAAGTTCATCCCAATGGTGAGGCGGAACCGACAATACCATGCGCTCTTGCGCTTCCGAGATCCAAATTTCGGTATACGAGAGCCCGTCATATTTCAGGGGTGCACGATCGAGCCAAACTTCTGCGCCAATTTCTTCCCCCATTTCTCCGACGGCGCTGGAGAATCCACCGGCTCCGCAATCCGTCACCGCAGTAAACAGACCGCGGTCCCGGGCTTGGAGCAAAACGTCTAGCACCATCTTTTCCGTGATGGCATTTCCGATTTGAACGGCGCCGCCGCTTATGGACTCGCTTTCGCTGGTCAATTCGGCCGAACTAAATGTCGCGCCGTGAATGCCGTCTCGCCCTGTGCGTCCGCCAATCGCGACGATCCAGTCGCCTGGTTGCGACTTTTTATGCGACTTATCGCGCGGCAGTAACCCGACGTTTCCGCAGTAAACGAGCGGATTTCCCAAATAGCGACGATCAAAAAAGAGGGCGCCGTTGATCGTCGGTATCCCCATGCGGTTACCGTAATCACGGACTCCCGCGACGACTCCGCGCATGACGCGCCGGGGATGGAGAACGCCGGGCGGCAGCTCTTGCGGGTCGAGGTTGGGAGGGGCAAAGCAAAATACATCCGTATTGCAGATTGGTTTGGCTCCTAAACCGGTTCCCAGCGTATCGCGAATGACCCCGCCAACGCCCGTGTTCGCGCCCCCGTAGGGTTCCAACGCCGAGGGATGGTTGTGCGTTTCCACCTTGAACGCGACATTCCAATGCTCATCGAAGCGAACGACGCCCGCGTTGTCCTTAAAAACGCTGACGCACCAATCGTCTTGTCCTAACCGCGCCCGAACTTCCTGAGTCGCGGCGAAGATGGTTTCTTTGAGCATGTTATGAAAACGGCGCTCGCCATGTTCATCGCGGTAGGCGATCCGACCTGCGAGCGTTTTGTGACTGCAATGCTCACTCCAGGTTTGCGCGACCGTTTCCAATTCGATGTCGGTGGGATCGCGACCTTGTTCTTGGAAGTAACGCTGGATGGTCTGCATTTCGACCAAGGTGAGGTAGAGCTGCCCTTCGCGACTTAGTCGCACCAGGGCGTCATCATCAAGCGATCGAAGTGGAATGGTAATTCGCTGGAAACTATAGCCGGACCCAAGTTCCAGGTGTTCAAGATGCAACGGTCCGACAACCGCCTGTTCTATCGAATCATTCGCCAAGAGTTTGGAGCAAAGCGTGGGGAGTTCCGCCGGCTGAAGTCCGCGGATCCAATACTTGCGGAACGTTCGCACGGCGCGAGGCCGATACCCGAAGTCATTGATCGCCGCGAGCGTACTGTCGGCGACGGGGTCCATGACCCCGGGTTTGTACAGTACATGGACAAGTTGAGTCGTTTCCCCAGGCGCTTCGTTCAGACGTTGATCGCCAACCGGCGCTACCGTCGCCGATTCGACCACCGAGTCGGCAAGAAGTTCGCGCGCCAGGCGCTGCACCTGGGTTTCATCCAGGTCGCCCTCCACGAGAAACCCATGCGCTGCGGCGACGGCAAGTTTGCCGTTGAGGCCAAGGTCCGCCGCTTCTGCGGCAAGCGACGATCCGCGCACATCCGGCTGACCAGGGGCCGGAGAGATATCAATTTGCCACAGCGTCACGACGGGTTTTTCCCTGCTCCAAGAGGCGTGTGAGTTCTGCATTGTCGCCCCTTGCGAGCGCAACGCGGAACGATGCCAGCGTTTTCTCAAACTCAGCCAACGACTGCAAGACGTGGGTGCGGTTTTGCGTGAGGATTTGTCGCCATAACTCGACATCTCCCGCCGCAACGCGCGTTGTATCGAGCCAGCCGCCGCCGACCAAGGAAATTAGCTCTTGAGGCGTGCCTAAAGCAAGCGCCGACGCGGCGATATGCGGCACATGACTAATCGTGGCGACTGCCGCGTCGTGAGCGTGTGGCGACATTCGCGTCACTCGCGCACCCAACACTTTCCAGAATTCTTCGATTTCCTCAACTGCGGCGCCCGGCGACGATTCCGCTGGGGTAACTATTGCTGCTCGACCTTCAAATAACCGAGCGTCAGCGAACTCGGGTCCCGTTTTTTCGCTACCCGCCATGGGATGACTGCCGACGAACGTCGCGCCTGCGGAAAGCGCCCCCTCTAACGCTGCGACGATCTCGCCTTTTGTGCTTCCCACATCGGTAATGAGGACCCCTTCCGGAGCATTTCGAGCGGTTTGTTGAACGTAGTCCACGATATGGCAAACCGGCGTACACACGATCACGAACTCAGCGTTTTTCACGCCTTCGGCCAAATTAGTGGTTGCCTGGCTGATCGCGCCGCGATCCAACGCCGTCTGTAAGGTCTCGTTCCTTCGGCCCACTCCGATGACTCGTCGCGCCCAACGCCCGCGGCGCAGAGCCAACCCGATGGAGCTGCCAATCAGCCCCACGCCGATAATCGCCACGGTATCGCGCTGTTTCATAGTTGTTGACATGCGTTCCCGGCGGGAGAATAGAATTGTATCAAATCCGCGGCATTCGGGCGGGACTTGCAATTAAATGCGCGACCGATATTCTTCGGGAACGCTCAAGTCGTCCGAAATACGCATGGCGCGATGATCGTGCTACCTTCCTTCTCCTAAGATTTTAGTCCGGCGATGGCTCACATCAGTACGACGCAGTTAGCGCGGTTTTGCAATCGCGTGGGTACATCGCTTCGCGCTGGCATCGATGTTCGCACCATTTTCCAACGCGAGGCCGAACGCGGAGCTTCGCGACAACGGGAAATCATGGATCGGGTCGGGCGTGCGATTGGCAGCGGCGAGTCCGTGGCCAGCGCCTTGGCCAATGAGAATGGTTATTTCCCGCCCTTAATGTGTGAAATGGTGGCGGTTGGGGAAAAGACGGGCAAGGTCGACGAGGTGTTTCTCCAGCTTGGCGAACAATACCAGCATTTGCTCCAACTGCGCCGCACGTTCCTGATGGGGATCTTTTTCCCGGCGATCGAACTCGTGGTCGCGATCGGCGTGATTGGTTTGTTCATCCTCGCCATGGGAACTTTGGTGCCGCGCATGCCGAATGGCGAACCGGTGTTCGATTTGCTGGGCATTGGCGTGGGATGGCAGGGGTTGACCAACTATTTACTAATCGTCACAGGAATCGCCGGCGCCATCTCCTTTTTCGTCTGGGGACTGATGCGAGGAAGATTCGGCCCTTGGCCGATGCTCATGGTCATGCGCATCCCGGTTCTGGGCAAATGTATCGAGACCATGGCCCTTTCTCGCATGGCGTGGTCCTTGGCGATGGCGAATAACGCTGGACTCGATCCGCGCCGGTCGGTCCGACTCGCGATTCGAAGCGCCCACAATCCCTACTATAATGCCGCTCAGAAGACCATCGATGTGGGCCTGACCGACGGATTAGAGATTCACGAAGCCTTAGCGCGAAGCCGCGCGTTCCCTGCCGAGTTCGTTGACGTGGTTTCCAATGGTGAGCTTTCGGGAACCCTACCCGAATCCTTGTTGCGGTTATCCCAGGATTATCGAAGTCGGGCGGAATCAACTTCCGGCATGTTGACTGTGGTGGCCTCGTTTGCGGTCTGGGGGCTTGTAGCAATTATTTTGATCGCGTTCATTTTCCGTTTCGCCATGTTCTACCTGAACGCCATTAACCCCGCGACCTACGGACTCTAAGCGAGTGCGTTGTTGCGACATAACGATGTCACCAGCAGTCGTGCAGTTTTGCTGCTATCTGGGAAGGTCGGTCAAACATCTGCCTTGAAACAGGCGCACGCGTTGGTGTGTCGCTATAAAACGTCATGTCCCGATCGACCAAACTAGCCATCGACGGCGGCTTGCCAACGGTTGCGAACGGCCCACCTGTATGGCCCGTCCCCGATGAGGAAGTCTTGTTGGCGCTCCAATCTGTATATCAATTGGGCGATTGGGGACGATACCACGGAGAGTTTTCCACGAAACTGAGCCATCAACTGGCCTTGATGCACGGAACGGAACACGTCGTGCTCTGTTCTTCCGGCACGCTTGCGGTCGAACTAGCATTAAGAGGGCTCAAAGTTGGACCAGGCGATGAGGTCATCCTGGCGGGTTACGACTTTAGCGGTAATTTTCGAGCTATCGAGGCGGTCGGCGCGTTTCCCGTGCTCGTTGACATTAACGCAACCGATTGTTGCCTTTCGCTTCATGCGATTGCGGAGGGCATGAGCACCCGCTGCCGAGCGATCATTGTATCCCACCTTCACGGTGGGTTAGCTGCGATGAAAGCAATTCGCGCGCTTGCTGACGACCGCGGTTGCTTCATTGTTGAGGACGCATGTCAAGCGCAGGGCGCGACGGTTGAGGGTAAGATTGCGGGAAGTTGGGGCGATGTCGGCGTATTGAGCTTTGGCGGAAGTAAATTGCTCACGGCCGGACGTGGCGGGGCGCTCCTCATTCAACGCCATGACGTTTATCAACGCGTCAAGGTTTACTGTGAACGAGGCAATCACGCCTTTCCGCTAAGCGAGCTGCAGGCTGCGGTGCTGCTTCCGCAACTTGCGAAACTGCAAAGCCGGAACCGGGCTCGTAAAGCGAGCGTGGACTGGTTACGTAACCAGTTGGCCGAGTTCGAGTTCTTGCGGCCTCTGCAGAATGGCGCCCGAGAGTGTGAGCCGGCGTATTTCAAACTCGGCTGGTCGTATGAGGACACAGCCCTTAATGGACGAACTCGTACGGAGTTTTTGGCGGCGATACAGGCCGAAGGAGTGGCCATGGGCGGCGGATTTCAAGGTTTTGTCAAGCGTCCCGCGTCACGATGCCGCAGGATGGGCGACATGCCGGCCAGCCGTCGTGCGGCCGAGACGACCGTGCTGCTTCACCATCCCGTACTGCTGAAACCGGTAAACGAACTACAACTCGTGGTCGACGCGATTGCCAAGATTGGCAATGCATGGAGCACCTAGCAATCGTCATCGGACGCGTGAGCGACGCATTGACCGGGGGGGAAGCGCCGGGTATGGTAAATCGTGAAATGTTCTACGGTATTGATATGTTCCTCGCCTCCGCGTCGAAGCGCTGATTTGTTGACTACCTTTGAATTCGGCTTGACGCACCGTTTGGAGAAATAGAAGAATTTGTCGCAGGACAAAGATTCTGACCTAAAGGTCAACGTCGGATTTGAAGATCTCCCGCTGTCCGATGCAATGTATAAGGCCCTGGAGCACGCGGGTTATCAATACCCAACGCCAATTCAGGCAGGGTTAATTCCGCGCGCGCTGGAAGGGGTTGATGTTGTCGGACAAGCGCGCACAGGAACGGGAAAAACGGCCGCATTCTCGATTCCCATTCTGGAGCGTTTGTCACCCCGCAAGCAAGTGCCAACGCCGCAGGCCTTGATTTTGACGCCGACTCGCGAATTGGCGGTCCAAGTACGCGATGAAGTGCTCAAACTCGCGTTTGGTCGAAAGATCGATTGTGTAGCGCTATATGGTGGCAAACCGATTCGCGGACAAATTGAAAAGTTGCGCACCCATCCCCAGGTTATTGTGGGTACACCCGGCCGGGTCATCGACCATCTCGGCCGTCGCACGTTGGTTCTTTCGGCGTTGCGATTTGTCGTTCTCGACGAAGCCGATCGGATGCTTGATATCGGGTTTCGGCCAGATATCGAAAAGATTCTCAGGCAGTGCCCGACCGAACGCCAAACGTTGTTGTTAAGTGCGACGGTGCCGCCGCCGATTGCTCATCTTGCGCAACGTTACATGCGTGACCCCATCACGCTCGATTTCTCGCCTGCCGAAATGACCGTCGATACAATCGAGCAGTTTTATTTCACCGTCGATCCGGAGCAAAAATTTGAACTGCTGGTTCGATTGCTCAAACGGGAGAAGCCCAGGCAGGCGATCGTGTTTTGCCGCACGAAGCGCGGCAGCGAAAAGGTGTACAAACGACTGTCAAGATTGACAAAGTCGGTGGCTTGTCTTAATGGCGACATGGAGCAAAACAAACGCGATCGCGTGATGAGCGCCTTTCGTGCGGGGGAAACGCGCGTACTCGTTGCGACGGACATCGTGGGGCGAGGTATCGACGTTTCGGGCGTGTCTCATATTATCAATTACGACATGCCCCAGTTTTGCGACGACTACGTGCACCGCGTCGGTCGCACCGGGCGTATGGGGCGCGAAGGCGTAGCGTACTCGTTTGTCTCGCCGGAAGAGGGCTCCGAACTCACCCGTGTTGAACAGCGGATCAATCGTTTGCTCAAGCGGGACGAAATGCCAGGCTTCAGCGCCTTGCGTCCGGCGGTCGTCGAGAACGCTGCGCCAACACCGACGGCGCCTGCCGAAGCGCCTCCGCCGCCTCCGCCCGCGTTGGGTGGACGAAAGAAAAAGTACCGAAGGGCGCTGTAGAAAGCGTTTACGGTGCTTATTGCGTCAGCCGCCTCGTCCCCGTGTTGACCCCCTCGCGAACGAACGCGTCATTTTGCATACTCTGCTAGGGCCGGCGGCATGCGTTCTATTTACCTCGATTACAACGCGACGACGCCCATTGCGGTTGAAGTTTACGAGGCGATGTTGCCGTTTTTGTCGGAGTATTTCGGCAATCCCTCAAGCAATCACCGGCACGGCAGGATCTGTCGTGAAGCAGTCGAAATGGCGCGAGAACAGCTCGCCACGCTGCTGGGCGCTAATCATGACGATATTTTCTTCACCTCGGGCGGCACAGAAAGTAATAACCTTGCCTTAAAGGGCGTGATGCTGCGCGAACCTGCCGCGGCGGGCGGTCATTTGGTGGTCTCGGCGATTGAGCATCCCTCAGTGCTCGAACCCGCGAATTGGCTCGTGCGTCAGGGATACGCCGTTACAGTCGTGAAGTGTCGTCCCGATGGCCGGGTTGATCCCGACGCGATTGCGGCAGCAATGCGCCCAACGACGCGTTTGGTCAGCATCATGCACGCCAACAATGAAACCGGAGTCTTGCAACCCATCAGCCAGATCGCGCGATTTTGTCGCGCCCATGGCGCACTGCTGCATACCGACGCGTCACAATCGGTAGGGAAAACTCGGGTGCAAGTTGACGAACTTCGTGTCGATTTGCTCACGGTGGCAGGCCACAAAATGTACGCACCGAAAGGAGTGGGGGCGCTCTATGTAAGGCCCGGCGTTCCTTTAGAAACGGTCACGCATGGCGCAGGACAAGAGCGCGGCGTGCGTCCCGGAACTGAGAACGTCGCATCAATCGTTGCATTAGGTCGCGCGGCCAAGCTCGCGATAGACAACTTGGATCATTCCGCGGAGCGAATGGCCGCGTGTCGCGATCGACTGCAACGGAAACTCCGGGAAGCCATTGGCCCCAGGTTGATAATTCATGGATTTGGCGTTGAGCGTTTACCTAACACGCTGAGCGTCAGTTTTCCGGACGTCGTCGGCGGTGAATTGCTCGCACATGCGCCCGAGGTGAGCGCTTCGACCGGCGCTGCGTGTCATAGCGACGCCGTCGAGCATGTTTCAGGGACGCTTGCTGCCATGGGACTTGCCGCGCATGAGGCTCGCGGTACGATACGCTTGAGCGTGGGACGGGATACAACGGAAGAAGAAGTCGACCGTGCCGCCGAATTGCTAATTGGTGCGTGGGAAAGCAGGGTTTGATGCATCGACGTTCAAATCGACATTCAACAGGAATCGCTCGTCTGGATGAGTTGCTGGGCGGCGGATTGCTGCCCGGATCGCTTACGGTTGTTGTCGGCGCCACGGGTATTGGTAAAACTCAGTTAGGACTGCAATTTGCTCATGCGGGCCGCATCCAGGAGGGACATACCGGCGTAATTGTCGACTGCGCGGCGCGCGGCGATTCTCAAAGCCACCACGATTACGCCAAGCGCTTGTTTAATTGGGAATTGCAGACTGCGCCTGCCAGTTCTCATCCGAACATCGAGCGTTTTTTCGATCGACTCAAGGCGGTTGCGCCGGCCGATTACTTGCATGTGTTCGACTATCACGGACGACGCGTAACGCAGCGCGATCTTGACTTCGATGAATGGCGCGAGTGGCAAGCGGAGTTGAACGCAAAGCTTCGATCGGCTATTGCATTCCTGTATGGCGGGTTTGTAAGAGGTTGTCGCCGGGTCGTCGTCGATGGAATCGAGCCGACGGACCGCCCGGGCGAATCAATTCAAATCAATTTATTTGAGTACATCTACCACCAAGTCATTCGGAAGGATCCCGAGTGGGTCGCGCGCGATTTATTTCGAGAAAAGTATCGCGAACACGCGCAGGAGGCTGCGGCTCACGGTTATTCAACGTCCGAAATTGGTTGCGTCCTGCTGTTGACTTCCGCGGAAACGATGCTCGACGATTTGATTTCTCGTACGCTTGATGAAGGTGATGCGCTCTCCAACGCCAATACGCTCATCTATATGGGAAAGATTCGCGACGGCCTAACGATGGGACGCGCGTTGTACATCGCGAAACATCGGGGCAGTAGCTGTTCCGACTCAATTCACCCCTACGTCATCGAGCAAGGCGGGTTGCGCATCGTCGATTGCGCAAGCGCCTAGCGTTAGCTCAGGACATGCCGCACAAAACGAGGCAATAGCGCCTCGCACGCGGGCGTGTCTTGGCAATGCGCGGCGAATTCTTCCGCTGTGACGCCAGCGATACACTCGACGTATTGCGGGTAGGCTTCGAGCCGCTGAAGCAGATCCTCGCGACGAAGCTCTGGATGAAACTGCGTGCAGTAGATGGGTTTGGTCGGAAAGCAGAATGCTTGATTGACAACGCGTTCCGACGACGCAAGCAGCACCGCGCCGGGCGGTAGTTCGGTGACAATGTCTTGATGCCCCATTTGCGCTAGGAACGCGCGGCCAAGGTGTGAGAAGACCGGGTCGCGGCGGCCCGCGTCGGTTAGCCACAAATCGTGCGTGCCTAACTCTGCCCGCGAAAGGTCGGTGACCACCTTCCCCCCGAGAGCGCGCGCCATTGCTTGGAAACCCCAGCAAGATGCGAATGTCGGTTTATTCCAATCGTATAATTCTCGCATGCTTTCCAGCGCCGCCGCCAACCAAGACCCTCCTTCGGCCACCGAATAGTCGCCGCTTCCGCCCAGCAGGACGACGTCGACGAGGTCGAGCGTGGTTCGGCTAGGTACGCCCGAAATAAGGTCAAGCACGCCAATTTGATCAACGTCGCACTGAAGGGCGCGGGAAAAACAATTCACCTCATGGCGGCGCATTGGATCGCTCGGATTGCGCACTTGCAGTAACAGATATCGCACGCGGTTGAGCAAGGGGGACGATCTCCTCAACATTCCACGTCAGCGGGATACATGGCCCGAATTTCCGCCGCGAAGTGGTTCTCTATTTCACGACGGCGAAGGCTAAGCTTAGGCGTCAATTCCCCGTGTTCAATCGTGAACCCTCGGCCTAGAAGCGTGAACTTTCCAACCTGTTCGAAGTGCGACAGCTCGGACAGTCGCTGGTGAATGCGTTTTTCATAAAGCGCATGAACTCGCGAGTCGGTCAAAACTTGGGGCATTTCGATAGGGGGCAACCCGCAAACCTTTAACTCTTGCGCGAGCGCTTCATGGTTTGGAACAATTAACGCCGTCAAGTAATTTCGACCATCGCCAACCACCATCGCCTGTAAGATCAAGGGGTCCTCGCACAAGAGCGACTCCAAGTAAACCGGCGCTACGTTCTTGCCTGCGGCAGTGACAAGAATCTCTTTCTTGCGCCCCGTTATAAAAAGAAAACCATCATCGTCCAGTCGGCCGAGATCGCCCGTAAGTAGCCAGTCTCCCTGCATGACGGCTTGCGTGGCCTCAGGGTTTTTCCAATAACCGCTCATCACATGCGGGCCGCGCGTCAAGATCTCACCGTCATCGGCGATACGGATTTCGACGCCGGGAATCGCCACTCCGGAAGCGCCGCGTCGGTGATTTGCTTCGTTGGAAACACTGATCACCGGAGACGACTCGCTAAGTCCGTAACCTTGCAGTAAGGGGACGCCTCGTTCCCAAAAAAAGTCATAGACATGATTGGGCAGTGCGGCGCCGCCGCTACAACAGAGTCGAATGTTTCCTCCCAGCACCGACCGCAAGACTCCAGGTTTGTCGGCCAGGCCTTTTTCGCACAGTGATCGTCGCACCTTGTCATAGAAATAGGGTACGCCATTGATCAGCGTTGGCTTGATCGCTGCACAATCGGCCATCACGGACTCGCGGGATTCCGCCAGCGCTAGTTGAGCGCCGCGCGCAATCCACGTATTCATGTCGCAGGTACGGGCGAAAATGTGGCTAAGCGGCAGAAAATTCAAACGAACATCTTCCCGCCGTTCGTTGAACGCTTCGAGCGTAGCGAGTGTGTTCGACGTTAGATTACGTTGCGTCAACATGACGCCTTTCGGTTCGCCGGTGGTTCCCGAAGTGTATAAGATCGTCGCGAGCGATTCCGGCTTAACCCCTTGGCGCACTCGCGACAAGACCTTGCGGCATTCGCTTTCGCTGACCTGGGAAACCTGTTCGGTCCAGTGGCCAACCGAATGTCGCCCGATCGTCGATGGGCCAGGATCGAATGAAAAGATTTTGACGTATTCAGGAATTTGCGCATCAACCGTGGCCAGTTTCTCCAGTTGGTCGCAGGTCGACGCTAGCACGACCTTGGCGTCGCTATGGCGGATCTGCCAAACAATCTGCGCACCCGTTAGCGGGGCATGAATTGGAGTATGCACGCCCCCCACTACCTGCACCGCGAGATCGGTCACAATCCACTCGTAACGGTTTTCCGAGATCTGAACCACGCGATCTCCCGGTTCAACGCCCAGCCGCACGAGCGCGGCAGCGGCGCGTTGTACATCCTGCCCAATTTGTCCCCAAGTTAGCGACTGGAAAACGCCGTTACGCTTGATGAAGATCGCGTCGCGGTTCTCGTCCTCCGCCAGGCGGTGCAGAAACAGACCGGGAATCGTCGTGCATTCTTTGTGCATGGCGCGGTTTCATCGTGTGGTGGAATAGTTACGTAAGCGCGAGCAACTTAATCGCGAGCGTCGCAGCTTGAATTGAGCACAATGCGCCGAAGCAACTCGTCGCGGCTACGCGCGGCGGGCGTTGTGCTGTCCCACGGAGAAGTCGTGTTTTCGAAGCCTGTCCATTTGTCGGTCTCGCCGCGATGATCGAAAAGTGAAGCGATTGGAAAGAGCAGCGCTGCGACCAACCCGCCTAACACGGCGCCGACGATAGGCGTGCCGAGCCCAAACACCACGAACCGAAGGAGCGCATTGTACGAAAGTCCGCGTTCGAAAAAATGGGCGAGGTGCACCATCGTCGACGGTAAAGCGACCATCACCGCCAAGAGCACAAACGTAAACTTCGCGCCAAACTTCGCCCCGCGCCAAGCAGAGTTCACGAAACCGGTGCGGGGCGGCAAATCCATTTTCGTCGGCGGTGGCGGCATGAAGTTGGATTGAATTGAGTTCGCACGAGCGCGATCAAGTCGCGGGGATAACAGCGATCTACGTTTAACCGCCTGATGAAGCGTCCTCGAGGACTTCCTCGGACACGTAAATTGGCAAGGTCGGATTACACGTGACGGCCACCGCAATGGCGTCGGAGGGGCGTGCATCGATCTCGATTAACTCGCCGTTCACGCGCACTCGCAGTTGCGCAAAGTACGTGTGATCGCGCAATTCATTAATGACCACGCTGTCGAGTTCGCCACCGAGCGCTTCGATCGAGTTCACGAGTAAGTCGTGCGTTAGTGGACGTTGTGACTTATATCGCTTGACACGCCGGTCGATACTGGTGGCCTCATAGATCCCAATGAGAATCGGAAAGCTGCGTTCGCCTTCCAACTCTTTCAAATAAATAACTTGTTGTTCGTTGATCTCGCTGATGATGATCCGCGACAACTGCATCTGCACCGGCATCGGCGGCGTCCCTATAAGGGCGACATGAACAGAATTGATAACCCCGCTTCGATTATACAATCCGATCGCGCTACGCAACTAGGTCCAGTCCCTGCAGGGAAAAGACCACGTGCTCATGTCCGGTTTAATGAAGCGACCTGACGACAAACACAACGCCGCCGCGCTAGTCCCAAATTGCTCTCGTTTGTCGCCGAATGTCCGGTCGAACTTCGGGGCCCGCATATTCTCCGTTATCGGCAGTCACTACGAGTTGCTCCGCAGCGCATCGTTGGAAAAACGCCTCGACCGAAGGCGTCATAAACCGAGTCAGTTGAGCGTAACCATACTTGTCTGTCGCAGGCCCGCGTGAGGCGAAAAAATACCGTAATGGGTGCATCACATAAAGCCAATCTTTGGCGCGAGTGAGCGCGACGTAAAACAGTCGCCGCTCTTCATCAATTTCTTCCGGCGACTTCGTCGCTAAATCAGAAGGAATGCAGCCATCCGATGCGTGCATCACATAAACCACATCCCATTCCAACCCCTTGGCCGAATGAATCGTGCTCAAAATGAGGTAGTCATCGTCAAGCAAAGGCGAATCAGGCAAGTCTTGGGTCGACGACGGGGGATCGAGGGTGATTTCGGCCAGCATGGCGCTACGATTCGAAAACCGCCCGGCAAGTTGTTCGAGTTGCTCAAGATCGCGCAATCGAGGACCCGGGTTGTCGTATCTGGCGTCGCACCATGGGCCGTAATACAGTCTCGCGACTCGAACTTGCGATGCGACTTCGATGCTGGACATCGAGACAAGTTGCTCCATTAACTCAACCAGCTTGGGCCAGTCTTCCTTCGCCGCCGCGGGTACTTTCGCTTTCTTCCACACCGAGAAGTCGCCCTTCGCAGCGACAAGCAACTGGACGAGTTTGCGCGACGTCTGAGGCCCGATTCCAGGCAAAAGGGTTAATACGCGCAGTCCTGCCACAACATCCCGCGGGTTTTCCGCGAGCCGGAGAAACGCCATTAAGTCTTTGATGTGGGCCGCCTCTAGGAACTTCAATCCTCCAAACTTGACGAAGGGTATGTTGCGCCGCAGCAACTCGCCTTCGAGTAGAATCGAGTGATGCGACGCCCGAAACAGGACGGCTTGTCGCCGCAACTCGATACCTCCTTCGCGATGCTCGAGGATTTGTCGCACCAAGACGTCCGCTTGTTCACCTTCGTCGTCGCACGTCACCAAAAGTGGTTTCGATCCGCCGTCCCGAGTCGACCATAACGACTTCGCATGACGCTCGTTTGCTTCTGCAATCAAGGCGTTGGTCGCAACAAGTATGTGATTCGTGCTTCGGTAGTTTTGTTCAAGTTTGACGAGGCTCGCCCCGGGAAAATCCCTGGCGAAGTCCAGGATATTTCGCACGGTCGCCGCGCGAAAAGAATAGATCGACTGGGCGTCGTCGCCAACGGCGGATAGTCCTCGGCCGTCGGGACGCAAGAGTTGCAAGATCTCGGCCTGTAGCCGATTCGTGTCCTGATATTCGTCGACCAGAACACAATCGAAGCGTTCGCGAATCGCCCGTCCTGCTGAAACGTCGGCCAAGGCGCCGCGCCAGAATAACAGCAAATCGTCGTAATCCAACACCGCCATTTGTTCTTTGCGATCGACGAACTCTTGAAACAAACGTTTGAGAGGCTCTGCAAAATCTAAACACCAAGGATATGCATCCGTTAGTGCCTGATTCAATGGTTTTTGCGAGTTGACCACATGGCTGTAGATCGCCAGGCATGTGCGTTTCTTAGGAAAACGTTTTTCGCTCTTGTCGAGTTTGAGTTCGGTTCGTACAAGGTCGAGCAAGTCTTCGGAATCGGCGCGATCGTGAATGGTGAACCCCGGCTCGAGGCCAATCGCACGGCCGTGCGCCCGCAATAAGCGCGCGGCAGTGGCGTGAAAAGTGCCGCCCCATAGCTGTGGCGCGATAGCCCCTGGACGATTGTTTGGCGAATCGATTTGCCGCAGCAACTGATCGACCCGACGCAACATCTGTTCCGCTGCGCGGCGCGTGAACGTCAACAACAAAATTCGCGCCGGCGGGACGCCGCGCTCGATCAGGTGTGCGACGCGATGGACGAGGGTTTTGGTTTTCCCGGTACCTGCGCCGGCGACGATCAATAACGGCGTGTCATCGTGAAGCACCGCCTGGAGTTGGGCCTCATTCAGGCCATCATGAACGCCATGTTCCTGACTGTTCCGCTTTCTCATAGGGAAGCCGACCTCTTCTTGGATTTCTCCACCGGCGTTCAACTTCAAGTTTTTTACAACGGCAAGACATTCACGGGCGAATGACACGCGCTGGCCGCTAATCCCATCATCAAGTTTATTCTCCGTGATGTCGATGGGACGCGAAATCAAACGACCGGAATCAATTTCCTAGACGAACCCAACGTCATGTTATTGCCCGAGTGGCGAACTGAAATTCCGTTGTCCAGAATCGGAAGTTGCAGGACGGGACGCATCGCCCGTCCCCGCCGGTTTGCCGTTCGGTACTACAACCAGTTCGATGGCGAACCAGTTTCCACCACTTGGGGCGTCCGGTTTGGATGTTTTGTCGTAATCGACGGAACGTGGGTCGGCCAGAGCTTGTCGAACCCATTTGCGCGTCTTGATGAATCGCCGTTGTCGCGCTGGACGGCGAAACCTATAATCCTATTTACTTTGCCCGATTCTCCTAGTGTGTCACTGTGAGGTAGGGTCTTGCGCATTTTATTTGCTTGATGTCTTTCCATTCTGGTTGTGTTCCAAGGAGGAACTCGCATGCTTCGTCGGCGACCGAGCGTATTTTGTGTAAGCGTTATGCGCCTAACATTTTTCGCCACGCTCTTCGCGGCAACGCAGACTTGGTCGCAAGAGGCGCCCATGGTCGATCAAGCGACTGCTCCAAACCAACAAGCCGACGCAGAAAACGAGGAGTTCTACGAGTTGCTCAAGCTGTTTGCCGATACGCTAGATCAAGTCGAACGAAACTATGTGAACCCCGTGGACCGACGGGTCTTAATTGAAGGCGCCATCGAGGGAGTACTTTCAAAACTCGATCCCTATTCGGACTACATTAGCCCCGAGGATTTGGAGCGATTCCGTAACAGCGTGGAAAGTGAATATGGAGGGATCGGCATTCAAGTTGACGTTTTCGAAGGGCAGTTAACCATTTCCAGCTCGATCGTGGGCGGTCCTGCATACCGTGCCGGACTCATGGCCGGCGATAAGATTGTGAAGATCGGCGATGAAAGCACTGAAGGTATCACACGCGCGTCGGCCGTCGAGAAGCTGAAAGGGCCGCTAGGCACCAAGGTTACGTTTACCGTGCAGCAGCCGGACCGCAGTCAGACCGAGACGGTAACGCTGTCGCGCGAAGTGGTTCGCGTAGATACGGTGCTTGGCGATCACCGTCGGTCGGATCATTCATGGGAGTTCATGCTGGATCCTGAAAAGAAGATTGGCTACGTGCGACTGACGGCGTTCAGTCGCCAAACGGCCGAAGAGCTGCGTAAGGCCGTGCAAAATCTCTTGGATCAGGAGATGAAGGGACTCATTCTCGATTTGCGCGACAATCCTGGCGGCTTGCTGTCTTCGGCCATCGAGGTGGCCGATTTGTTTGTCGCCAAAGGACGTATCGTAAGCACGTCAGGACGTGCAGCGCCGGAACGCACTTGGGATGCCCGCGAAGAAGGAACTCTGGCGGGGTTTTCCTTGGCCGTGCTCGTTAACAACTACAGTGCGAGCGCCAGCGAAATCGTGGCTGCGTGTCTGCAGGACCATCAATGTGCGGCGATTATCGGTCAACGTACTTGGGGAAAGGGAAGCGTGCAGAATGTCATTGACCTGGAAGATGGTCGCAGCGCTTTGAAGCTTACCACGGCGGGATATCAACGCCCGAGCGGAAAAAACATTCATCGTTTTCCTGGCGCTTCTGAGGATGATGCTTGGGGCGTCCAGCCCGACGCAGAAATGATGGTGAAATTGACGCCGTCGGAGCTTCGGCAGTTGCGTGAATATCGAAAGCAGCACGATGTCGCCCGCCGTCCCGGCTCCGTGTCGGATGTGTCGGGGCTTCCTAAAATGATTGATCCGCAACTCCAGCGCGCCTTGACGTATCTGGATGAACGCCTGGGCTACGCGAAGAACGCAACGGCCCAGGCGCAATCGAATGCCGATTGACATGGTGACGTCCCGTGGTGCTGTTGCAGTTAATGTCCTTAGAACAAAACACAGCGAAAAACAAAGGATGAAAATTCTCACGCTGGAAACCACTTGCGACGAAACGGCCGCCGCAGTAGTAACCGACGAGCTGGAGGTGCTCTCCTCGGTCGTTGCGTCGCAGGACGCGTTACACCAACGTTTTCGAGGAGTCGTGCCCGAAATTGCCGCTCGGGCGCACGTCGAGCGAATTTTACCGGTCATTGACGAAGCACTGCGTCGCGCCAATCTCACATTAGACGACCTCGATGCGGTTGCAGTAGCAAACACCCCGGGACTTGCGGGCTCACTCCTGGTGGGACTTTGCGCCGCAAAGGCGCTGTGTCTGGCGAAAGACCTTCCCCTCGTAACGATTAACCACCTGCACGCCCATATTTACGCGTGCCGGATGGCTGCCGGCGAGGATATTTTTCCTTGTGTGGGACTGATTGTCAGTGGCGGTCACTCCAGTCTTTACCGATGCAGTGGGCCGACCGAGTTTCATTACTTGGGAGGAACCATTGATGATGCGGCAGGCGAAGCCTTTGATAAAGTCGCCGCAATGCTTGGCTTGCCCTATCCCGGCGGACCGGCAATCTCGCGCGCGGCAGAGCAGGGCGACCCTTCGGCGTATGCATTTCCTCGTTCGTTTATTCACGACCCTTCTCGTTTGGACTTTAGTTTCAGTGGGCTGAAAACAGCGGTCCGTTACGCCATCGCAGGCCCCGGCAAACAGGATTTCGAAAGTCTCAACCTTGACCCGGTTGTGGTTGCGAATGTAGCCGCAAGCTTTCAACAGGCCGTCATCGATTGCCTCGCGATCAAGGCGGTTCTCGCGCTCGAACGAACCGGCCTCACAACTCTTTGCGTGGGCGGAGGCGTTGCAGCGAACCGTCAATTACGGAAACGACTCGAGGACGATGCGTCGGCAGTAGGCTTCAAGCTTCTCATTGCTCCCCTGTCGTTATGTACCGACAACGCAGTGATGGGTGCGATCGCAGTCGAGAAACTCAACGCGGGATTGGTCGATTCTCTTGACGTCGACGCCTATCCTGGGCTCGTGCGACATTAGCACGTCTCTCAACGGTTGGGTTGGATATAATACAGCGAGTCTTTTTTCGATTCCCGCCTTTTGACTCGCTGCGCGAGAAGTTTGCTGAATTTCATGCAGAGTAGTCGTCAACGATTTCGCAATTACCAAGCTGGTTTGGCCGAACAGCATGGTAATCCTACCTCGTCTCGTCACGCGGCCGCGAAATCAATCATTTCAAATCGACAACGGTCGATCGGACGTCTTTTGGCCGAATTTTTCGGATTAATAAAGGGTTTCCGCAGCGCAATTGCCTTTGCGCTGGCCACATTGACCGTGGCGACCGTGTTAAAGCTGGTTCCTCCCGCCGCAACGAAAATCGCCATTGATTATGCAATTTCAGACGAACCAATCCCTCGTGAGGGAGTCCTGAGATGGCTGCCCGAGTTGGATCGCTGGACGCTGCTCTTATGGCTGGCCGGCGGTGTTTTGACGATCTCAATCTTTGATAGCGTCATTCGCCTTTGGGGGCGCTGGTTTGCGACGAAAACAGTGCAACGATTACGAGTCTCGTTGCGGCGGCGATTATTTGACCATGTGTTGCGATTGCCGCTCCACCGCGTGTATCAACTCAAATCGGGCGGTCTGGCGAGCATGTTGCGCGAAGACGCGTCGAGCGCGGCGGATTTGGTTTTCAATATGTTGTATAACCCCTGGAGCGCGGTCATACAGCTTCTCGGTAGCCTCATCGTGTTGGCCTATGTCGATTGGCGATTGCTCCTTGGATGTATCGTGTTGCTCCCGATGATCTTTATTACGCATCGGACGTGGATCGGACGCATCCGACCGTTATACCGCGACATTCACAGGCAGCGACAAGACATCGACGGACAGGCGACCGAGACGTTTGGCGGCATGCGAGTGGTCCGCGCCTTCGGGCGGCAACGCAGCGAATCCAATCGATTCGTCGGCAATAACGACTTCATGACACGGCAGGAGCTTTATGTCTGGTGGTGGGCACGGATTGTTGGCATGGTTTGGGAAATCTTGATGCCTGTCGCCTCCGCGGCATTGTTGCTTTATGGAGGTTGGTTCATTCTGCGTGGCGAGTTGACCTTGGGCGATCTGACCATGTTCCTCTTTTATTTGGCTATGTTACTCGGCCCGTTGGCGGTGTTAGCGACCAGCGCCACGCAATTCCAAAGCGGACTCGCGGGCCTGGAACGCATGTTGGATTTGCTCGCAGAGCCGCGCGAGATGCCGGCTGCTTCAAATACGTTGAACCTAAAACCGCAGGAAGTTCGAGGCGAAATCACCTTTCGCAATGTCAGCTTCCACTATCCTGGTTCGACCAGTTTGGTCTTACAGGACATTAACCTTTGTGCGAAGCCAGGACAAATCGTGGCGCTGGTCGGTCGCAGCGGCGCAGGCAAGACCACCTTATGCAATCTTGTCGCCCGCTTTTATGATCCTACCTCCGGGTCGATCGAACTCGATGGCCGCGATTTGCGCACCTTGCGCGTCGAGTCCTATCGTAATTTGTTGGGCGTGGTCGAACAGGACGTATTTCTTTTCGACGGCACGGTCGCTGACAACATCGGCTATGCCGCGCGTCACGCAACGCGCAGTGCGATCGAGGAAGCGGCTAAAACGGCGCATGCTCACGAGTTTATCTCTCAGCTAGAACAAGGCTACGATACGATTATCGGCGAGCGCGGGGTACGCCTCAGCGGCGGACAACGGCAACGCTTGGCTATTGCGCGCGCCGTGCTTGCGAATCCGCGCATTTTGATACTCGATGAGGCGACGAGCAATCTTGACAGCGAAAGTGAACGATTGATTCAGCAAAGTTTGGCGACGTTGATGCAAGGTCGTACTTGTTTTGTGATTGCCCATCGTCTGAGCACCATCACCCATGCCGATCAGATCGTAGTCTTAGAGGACGGGCGCATCGTCGAGACCGGGAATCACGTAGAATTGCTCCGTCGCGGCGGGCGTTATCATGAGATGGTTGAACTGCAAGTCAACTCTGGCCATGCGCCCGTTAAGGTCTGATGATGTTTAACCTCGTACGGCGCAATACTTCACGCCGACGGCAAGCGGCGAATTTGTTGGCCAAACGTCCGAACGTGCTTTGTCGTCAAGTCGAAACCCCTTGGTTCGACTCCCGTTGCACTTAGTTTCAGGCTTTTGTTCCCTAGTTTAGATATGTCTGTTGAACCTTTAATCGCAGTGTTTGTCGATTTTGAGAACCTCGCCATTGGCGTGCGGGATATGAAGGCGGGCAAGTTCCAAATTGACCTGGTCCTCAAACGCTTGCTTGAAAAGGGACGCATCGTTTTCAAACGCGCCTATTGCGATTGGTCGCACTATCATGACGCGGTGCGGGAATTTCATAGTCAAGGCGTTGAATTGATCGACATTCCTCAGAGCAAAATGAGCGGCAAGAACAGCGCCGACATACGGATGGTGGTCGACGCGCTGGACCTATGCTATTCAAAAGATCATATCGATGTTTTCGCACTGCTCTCGGGCGATAGCGATTTCTCGCCTTTGGTTTCCAAGTTAAAGGAGAACGACAAACGCGTGATCGGATGCGGCGTAAAAAGCTCGACTTCGGATCTCTTAATCGCGAATTGCGATGAATTCATTTATTACGACGACTTGATCCGCACCGCCAAAAAACCGCGGCCAACATCGAAGAAGTCGAAGACCGACGACGATAAGAAACAAGAAGCGGTTGAACGGCTCCTCGAAGTTCTGAACTCGGTGGAGCAAGACTACGACACCGTCTGGGGGTCGCTGTTAAAGCAAGTCATTCGACGCGTTTATCCGGGCTTTAATGAAGGATATTACGGATACCGGAGTTTTTCCGACTTGCTCGAAGACGTAAAAGAACGCGGGTTGATTGAATTAGAGTACGATGAGAGCCGCGGGAATTACATCGTACGTCCGCGAAAACCATGAAAGAGGAGCTCAAGTTTTCGGCGGCTCGCTCAAGCCTTCCGTGTCTCTTGGCCCGTAGCGACCACGGTACTCGTCGACCGGATACTTGGCCTCGTTTTTCTTCATTTTGTTGGACATGGCGCGGCTGACGTCAATGTCCAGCTCATTCGCTATCGCCAGTGCGTAGCAGATCACGTCGGACAACTCTTCCGCCACCGCCCCGAGTTCGTCGACGTTCTCACCCACCTGGCGCGAGGCTTCGGGAGTAATCCACTGGAAATGCTCCATAAGCTCGGCCGCTTCAATGGCCATCGCCATGGAGAGGTTCTTCGGCGAATGAAACTGCCGCCAGTCCCGCGCGTCAACGAACTGGCGAACCATCTCGCGTAACTCCCTCACGGTGGTTTGTTCATCGGCCATAGAATGTCCAACCGGCTAACAACGACGGCAAGGCTAAATGTGTAGTACGCGTCCTGATACAGCCAGCGCGGCCTCATGCACCGCTTCCGCCAGTGTGGGGTGGGCATGGCATACGTGCACGAGATCTTCGCTGGTGGCGCCAAACGCCATTGCGGCGGCCGCCTCGTGAATCAGGTCGCCGGCGCCTGCACCGAAAATGTGAACGCCCAGGATCCGATCCGTTTTCGCATCGGCGAGAATCTTAACCATTCCCTCGGTTTCGCCGACGGTTTTGGCCCGCGCATTTGCGAGAAACGGGAATACGCCCTTCTTGTATTCGGCGCCATCGGCCTTCAGTTGCTCTTCGGTTTTGCCGACGGCAGCGACTTCGGGATGAATATAAACGACGGCGGGAATCGAGTCGTAATTGACTTCTGCCCAGCGACCGGCGATTTTCTCCACGCACGCGACTCCCTCTTCCGACGCTTTGTGAGCAAGCATGGGCCCGGGAATGCAATCGCCAATCGCATACACGCCCTGAGCCGAGGTGGCGAAGTCTGCATCCACTTCGATTACTCCACGCTTATCCGTCTTTACGCCTACGGTTTCCAATCCAAGATTGTCTGTATTCGCCACGCGACCGACCGCGAGCAGCAACCGGTCGCACTCTATTGGGTCACCGCCCTCAAGTTCGATGCGGACCGATTTTCCTTTGGCTTTCGCCGAACTAACACGGCAATTCAAACGGAATTCAATGCCCTGCTTTTCGAGAACCTTGTGAACTTTTCCGGCAATCTCCTGATCGGTAAGGGCAAGGATGCGGTCAAGCGCTTCGAGCACCGTTACTTTTGAACCGAGTCGCTTCCAAACCGAGCCTAACTCCAGGCCGATATAGCCGCCGCCGATCACTACCAAATGCTTGGGAACTTCTGCAAATGCGAGCGCTTCTGTGCTCGTGACAATTCGTTCGCCGTCGACCTCAATACCCCGGAGAGACGCGGAACGGCTCCCGGTCGCAATGATCACGCGCGGAGCCGTAAGTTGCGTTGTTTTTCCATCTTTTTCGACAATTACACGCGTGGCGCCGTCGAGCCGACCTCGACCTTGATAGTGAGTGACTCGGTTTTTTTTGAGGAGACCCTTTACCCCCCGCGTTAATGTGTCGACAACCTTGTCTTTGCGACGAAGCATGGCGGCCAAGTCGAGTTCGACGTGTTTCAACTTGACGCCATGTTCGGCGAAGGTTTCATTCGCCTGGTGAAACAACTCGCTTGATTCCAACATTGCTTTACTAGGTATGCAACCCACACGAAGGCAGGTTCCGCCCAGCTGCTCGTTTTCGTCAATACAAGCGACGTTCATTCCGAGTTGGGCTGCCCGAATGGCCGCGACATAACCACCCGGCCCGCCACCGATAACGATTAATTCGTGCTCGTGCATAGTCAATTCATCAAGGAGCGAAGTCAAAGAAACCTGGTTAATTCTACTCCAAGACGATCCGGCGTGGGCGCTCTAAACGTGAGACGATGCCTTCGAGGCGCCGGACAACGGCTTGGCGGTTGTCAAATAGTCGCTTTTCCAGACAGATCCACCGCAACCAGTTCATACCGGACAAGAGGACGCTGCTCGTGTCGAAGACCATCACCAGGCGTCGTTCGTTCGCGTCGAGGGGCCGCACCGCCGAATAGGCGTCCAAACCAACTCGCCAACCCTCCTCAACATCGGCAACGAGACTCCCCACCAATCGGGCGATATCCGCAGCGACACACTCGTCGGAACGCAACGCGCCGAAGTCCACCACGCCGGACACCGCATCGCCGTCGAACAAAACGTGGTCGTGCCAAATATCGCGAATGCATGGCTGTAACGGAACGGGAATGTCCGCCGCTTCCGAAAGCAACCTGGCGACGGCGGGCGCATCTCGCTGAAACGCCAAAAGGACACGCTGCGCAAGCGATACAAAATCGGCCCAATTGATCTGGGTGATTTGTCGGGTGATTGTTTCCGCCTCGCCACATGCCAACTTATGGAGAAGCTTGGCCCGTTCGGCAATGCTATTCGCTCGGCCTCGTGTTGGGCGCGTCGGCTGGGTCACGCGGTGAAAACGTGCGAGCCAAGCTAGCGCCGCCTTTAATTTCTCGGGTCGTGGGTCAAAACGGTAGTCGGCGACGCCTGGCATCCACGGGGTGATTTCCCAAAAGTGATCGTACAATTGCACCCAAGTCGAGCCATCCATCCTGGGAAGAGGACAAGGAACCTCGCGGACTCCTTTGCGAAACGCGGTGCGCAAGATTCCGTGGATGAATGAAAGCTTTTCGCTGTTGACTGCCCCGTAAGGCCAACGACGTAGACAATAGGCGCCGTTCTGTCCAGTAAATCTCCACAGGCGCGCGCCGCTAAACCCGCCGCCTGAACCAAGCGGCTGCAAACTCTGACAGGGGCCAATCGCGGGGTACAACTCTTGGATTGGCAAAATGGGCTCTTGAGGACCGACGATTTTCACAGACGCGAGGTGTTCGGCAACGCCTGGGTAACGCTTCGGATAGTCGACACGAGGTCAGTGATGAAAAATGGTTTTGCAATCAAGCCGACAGCGCCGGCCTGATACGCTGCAGTAGTCTCCGCATAGCGAGGAAAGCCAACCACGGCTATCGTGGGGGCTGGCTGCATCACGCGTGCGATTCGTGCAAGGCTTTCAAGGTGTCCCGCGCGATCAAGTTCGCCTTCCCAAATTACGGCGGAAGCGTTTCTTACCAGATAAGGGCGTACCATGTCGAGCCAAGCAGCGCCCCAACCGCCGGTGCGACATGCCGCCGCCAACGTAGCGAAAGATGAGGCGTGGTGTGTGCAAATTGCGATCAGTCGCCCGGGCGCAGCGGTGGGATGAGGCGGAAAAGAAAGGGTTCTTTCGCTAGGCAGCGTGGTTCGCGGCAACGCCCACATCGAACCGTCCGAAGATGCGGCCGCGAGAATCAAAGGCATCAAACGCACAGGCCATTCATGCCAGTAGAACCGCATCACGCCAGCGATCGCGTCACCTGTGCGAAGCTCTCCTTCGCACCATTCGCCGGCAAGAATCGCCAGCCGCGCCAGAGGCGCTAAGGCGTGAATTCGCTCCACGTGAGATTGGGTGATGCGCCCCGGACGCGCTTGCACAAACAAACATAAATTCATCGGTTCAAGGCCCGCCACACAGCCTAGGGCCTCGTCAACGTCTTTCACCGCAGTGACTTCAGCGTGCTTTGTCATCCAATCCATGGCGGACTGAAAACTCGGGTGATCAAAGTCACCGATGACCAAGACTGGCTGCACACTCATGTTGACGTTGCATTTCGGTACAAACTGTTTCGCGAGTTTCCTTCTGCGACATTGCGTTTGACTTTACGGTTCGGTTTCGTCCATTTCGCCAAACTACCGAGAAAAACCTTTGACCAAGGTTTGTTCGACTAGGTCGCGGCTATTTTGTCTCCAGTTTTGATTCAGCATCTGCAATAAGTCGCCAAATTGCGTCTGGCTCTTTACTCTCGCGGATCGCCGACAGTAGACCGCTATCGGAAACCAAGCGGCTCAATCGAGCCAAGGTTCGCAAATGAACTGCATCGTCAGTCGAACAAATCAAAAAGAACACGTCGGTCAGTTGCCCGCCGCCAAACGGCACCCCGTGGTCGGTGCATCCCAGAGCGAGAAATGGTTCCGCAAGAATCGACGGTAGCGGCCGGCGCGGGTGCAAAAGTGCAACACCATTATCGAGCGCCGTGGGGTGGAGATTTTCGCGTTGTCGCACGGCCGCGGCCATCTTTTCCGGATCCCATAACAAACCGGTCCGCGCGGCAAGTTGCGCCATAGAATCGATGATCTTGCTTCGCGACCGCGCTAGCAAGGGCGCTTCAATCGCCTCTCGCGGAAGCATCGCCGAGATCGAAATTACATCCGTATGAGCGTCCGAATGTGAGAGAACGCCTTCCATTTCCAGAAGAGCTTCGTCGTCGGAAAGTCCGATTTGATCCTCTAACCAATGGTGCATCTCGGCGCGCGAAAACCGCCATTGCCCCCCCACTTTGCGCCCGGGAAGCCGACCCCGCACGGCCAACCGCTCCACTTGCATTGGCGTGATATGTAAATACTCCGCGAGGGAGGCCAAATCAAAGTCTTCAACGCTCATCAAGCCATTGTTATGCCACTGGACCTTACCTGTCTAGCCCAGCTTCACGTTGACATTGACCGAGGACAACACGTATCATCCCCATGGGGGCAGAGCGCACATTTCAAGGAACATGCGGCATGGGTTTGTTGAGTGGTTTCGAACATTTCATGCGAGAAGGCGAGTCTATGGCGCCTTATACCTGGTTTCGTCTTGGCGGCGAGGCCCAGTATTTTGCTGAACCCTCGACCGTGGACGAACTCGCCGCACTGGTGAAACGAGTTACGCAGGAAGGACTTCCTTTGCGGATACTTGCCGGGGGCTCCAATGTATTGGTACGGGAAGAAGGCGTACCAGGCGTTGTGGTGCATCTGGCGGCGCCTGCGTTTTGCCAAATCAACGTCAAGAAGCCGACACTCACGGCAGGAGCGGGCGCCAAACTCGGTCACGTTCTGACCGTCGCCGCGCGAGAGGGATTAGCGGGGCTCGAACCGCTTACTGGTATCCCCGGCACAATCGGCGGGGCGTTGCACAGTAATGCGTGCACGCATGGCGGCGACATTGGTCAATGGACATCGGCCGTCACGCTGCTGACCGCCGATGGCCAAATTGTATCGCGTATGCGCGACGATCTTCAGTTTGCCTATCGCCAAAGCAACTTAGACGACGCAATCATTCTCGATGCGCGGTTCGAATTAAGTCCTGAAGATCCTCAGGAGTTAACCAAGCGCATGCAGAAATTATGGATCACGAAGAAGGCGCATCAGCCTGTCGGGGGCCAGCATACGGGCTGCGTTTTCAAGGATCCGCCCGGAGGAAGCGCTGGCAGGCTAATCGAGGCCGCCGGTTTAAAAGGCGCTCGCCATGGAAAAGCCGAAGTGAGCGATCGCGACGCCAACTTTATTGAAGTCGAACCCGGCGCCACCAGCGATGACGTACTTCACTTGATCGATCACCTACGTGAACAGGTTTCCCGTCGATTGGGAATGACGCTCGAGACGGCTCTTGAGGTTTGGTAACCCGACGGTCATGCGCACCTACGGAGTTTGATCATGACTGAAGGCGAGGGATCGCCGAATCCGCACGGACAAACCACGGGGTTGTTCCGAATGCCAGGGGGCTTGCTACGAACGGTATTCACCCTTGCATTGATTGCCCTCCTGGGCTGGGGAGGCGCCAAAGCTTGGAAGCGCTGGGGCGTCGCGGCCATGCAATCGCCCCAATACAAGCTCACGGCCGAGCAAATTCAAACCTCGCCCCTGCCGCCGTGGATCCGGACCAACGTCGTCGAGGAGATCCTGCGAGATGGCAGCCTCGAACAACATTCAATTCTCGACCCGCAACTGACCATCAAAGTCGCAGACGCTTTCCGATTACATCCGTGGGTGCGTTCGGTAGTCCGCGTGCGGAAACGGTCCCCAGGGCATGTAATTGTCGACCTCGAGTTTCGGCAACCGGTTGCGCTGGTGGAAGTGGTGACAGCCAATGCGCGCGGCGTGCTTCCGGTCGATGCGGACGGCGTGCTGTTGCCTCGCGCCGATTTCGTTAATGACCAAGGCGAACTACACGAAGATGCGTTGTCCCTGCCCGTTATTGCGGCAGGCGACTCGATTCCCCAAGGACCTGTCGGATCTTCTTGGGGCGATGCGCGGGTTCGAGGCGCTGCGCGCGTTGCCGCCGCCTTTGGCAAAAACTGGAAGGCAACAGGGTTGTTCAAGATTGAGCCGGACTTGTCATCCTGTGGGCCGTCCAACCACGCAGAATGCGAGTTTACGCTGCTGGCGAAAAACGGTAGTCGCGTTATTTGGGGTAAAGCGCCGGGCGACTCGCCAAGTGAACAACTCGCCGCCGAAGAAAAAGCGGGCAGGCTCTTACAACATGCCGCGCAAAGTCACGCGTTTGAAGCTTCTGCATCGCCCACCGAGGTGGATCTTCGCAGTCCGGGCGACCTACGGATCGTTCCTTCGACAGCGCGGCAAACGTCAACGCTACGGCCGTGACGGTGGTTCGTTCAAATCGCTTCGCTCATGAGTCTTCTCGCCTCCGCCTAGCTCGTTACGGTAAATGACTGAGCCTGGCGGCGCATCGATCCCGAGGCGCACTTCGGAGGGCGTTACGCGAACGACCGTCACGGCGATATCATCGCCAATTTGGATCGTTTCACCCAGTTTTCGCGTGAGGACGAGCATCTTCGACGTCCTGTCTGCATTAAAATAAGTTAGGGCCGAGGTATTGCCGCTCTGTCCATCGTAAAAAGGGGTTCATTCCTCCACAAGCGGGAGAGTCAAGTCCCGTCGTTGCGCGGCTCAAATCAGACTTTCCCTTTCCCTGCGAGGTTTTCATAGACTTGATTGGCAGCGGCAATGCTTGCTCCACGGTCAAAAGTGTAACCTTGCTCGGCCAAAAGCAATTCCAGGGCGGCCAGGAACACCAAAACATTCCTTGCGCGGGAAGCGTGTCCCATCAAACCAATCCGCCACACTTTGCCTTTGTAATCGCCCAGTCCTCCGCCAATCTCAATACCAAATCGCTCTAACAACGCCTTACGCATCGCCACATCATCGATGCCAGGAGGGATCTGGACTGCGTTCAGCATGGGAAGTTGATAACCTTCGGCGGCCGCGTACTTAATACCCAAGGCCGCCAAACCTGCCTTAAGCGCCAAGTGGTTCGACCGATGTCGGGAAAAACAAACTTCCAGTCCCTCTTCGTGAATCAGCCGCAAAGCTTCGTAAAGGGCATAACTCATATTGATGGGCGCCGTGTGGTGGTACACGCGATCGCTCCCCCAATAGGCCGCCAGCATCGTAATGTCTAGGTACCAACTCTGCACTTTGCGCGAACGATTCATAACAACGTTGACCGCGCGCGGGCTAAACGAAACAGGCGCTAAGCCCGGCGGGCAGCTAAGACACTTTTGCGAACCGGAGTAAATGGCGTCGATATTCCAAGCGTCAACTTCCACCGGCACGCCGCCCAGCGAAGTGACTGCGTCGACCAAGAGCAGTGCTCCGGCGTCGTGCACTAAAGACGAGATCTCCTCCAAGGGTTGCCAAGCCCCGGTGGACGTCTCAGCCATGACAATGCCCACCACTTTCGGCTTGGCTTTGGCTAACACATCCTTCAAATCCGAGGGCGAGAAGACTTCGCCCCACGGCCGCTGAATTTTCGTGACTTCGGCCCCAGCCCGCGCGGCCACGTCCGCCATGCGTGCGCCAAAAACGCCGTTAACACAAACGACCATCGCATCGCCCGGCTCGATCAGATTAACGACGGTCGCCTCCATGCCCGCCGAACCCGTGGCGCTGACGGCGAACGTCATGGGATTCTTCGTTCGAAAAAGGTCGCGCAACATGTTTTGCAGGCCATCCATGATCTGCAAGTAATACGGGTCCAAGTGGCCGACCGTCCCCTTCGCCAAGGCTTCGAGCACTCTCGGGTGAATATCGCTGGGCCCGGGTCCCATAAGCGTCCGAATTGGTGGGTTGAGCGGCGGAGCGATATTCGTCACGGTCTTCCCGTCGGTTGAAGGGGCAATATTTGGAGAATTTGCGGCACAAGAATGCTCGACTGCAATCGACTATGGTTGTAGCCGAGACGTACCGCGAAAACCAGCGGGACTATATGAGGAGGCTTGCGAAAGGCGAAACACCCTGACCAGGCGATCGCGGCCGCCGCCATGGCGGCGTGCTGATAAGTGTCACTTACTTCTTCGGAGCATCGGGGCGCGGGTTATCTTCCGCCTTAGGCGGTGCAATGGAGCCGAGAATCTGGATCGCTTTCTTACCTTTCAGCGCGCCTGGCGCCGCATGGAATTTGGGAATGTTCTGAATGCACAGCACCAGGGGCGAATGCACGTCCTGCTCCGTGGTAATAACATCTCCGACACGCAACTCAATTAAGTCCTTCATCGTGATCGTAGTTTTGGCCAAAGTTGCCGACAGCTCAACTACCGACCCTTCAATGCGGCGGCCAAGCCGTTGGCGCAATTCCGGATTCGACTGGCGGCCGCCATAGGCAGCCCAATTATTCGATTGGAGTTTACTGCTCACCCGCTCGATCGAGTTGAAGGGGATGCACAGATTCATCATTCCGCGGATTTCACCTAGCGTCAGCTCGAAACTGACAAGCACCACAACTTCATTTGGCGGAACGATTTGCACCAACTGCGGATTGCTCTCAACGCGCTCGACGACGGGGTCTAACGGCAACACAGTTTGCCAGGCCGCTTTCAACTCCTTCAGGAACAACGAGGTGATCCGCGATACCAACCGTAATTCGATTTCTGTGAGCGGGCGCCTGGCCGGGAGAAGATTGTCTTTTCCACCCCCCAAGAGCCGATCGATGATTGGAAAGAGAATCATCGGATTAATATCCAGAATGATGTTCCCTTCCAACGGCTCGGCTCGAATCAAGTTGAAACACGTCGGATTCTCCAGGCTGAAGACAAACTCGCCATAGGTCAATTGGTCGACGCTTGTCAGTTTAACTTCGACGATCGACCGCAACATGGCCGAGAGCGCCGCGCCAAAATTTCGGCTTAAACCGTCGTGCACCGACTGCAACGCCCGCATTTGCTCTTTGCCAACGCGCTCGGGTCGTTTGAAATCGTAGATCGTGACCTTTTCCGAGTGTTTAAGGCTCGATTTGGCGAGCGGCGCCTCACGTGACGTCTTGGGCGCCGCGGGTTGTTGGCCGCCGGCCTCCATCGAATGGAGGAGATTTTCGACTTCGGCCTGAGAAAGAATTTCTTCGGACATAGGCTTCCTGCCTCGTGTCTGGATCACTTTTCAGAGTTTACGCTCGCCAACGAACTCCCAATGGGGAGTCACCCCCGAATCTGTCCGTCTCCGTAAACGACATACTTATAACTTGTCAATTCTCGCAAACCACAGGGACCGCGTGCATGAAACTTGTCGGTGCTGATCCCGATTTCGGCGCCTAAACCGAACTCGCCGCCGTCGTTAAACCGCGTGCTGGCGTTGATCATGACTGCGGCGCTATCGACTTCGTTTGCGAAACGTCGTGCGGTCGTCAAATCTCTTGTTACGACGGCGTCGGTGTGGTGCGAGCCATAATGATTAATGTGCGCAATCGCTTGCTCCACCGAATCGACCACTTTGACAGAAATGATGGGACCCAAGTATTCGGCAAAATAATCGTCATCGGTCGCGCGTGCTGCGTGGCTGACCAACTTGCAGGTCTTCTCGTCGCCACGTATTTCGATCCCCTGACTTCGCAGGGCTTGCCCAATGCGAGGAAGAAACGCATCGGCCACCTCACTATGGATGAGCAACGATTCGGCGGCGTTGCACACGCCCAGGCGATGGCACTTTGAGTTCACCGTCAGGCGCTCGGCCATATCCAAATCCGCCGCACGGTCGACATAAACGTGGCAATTGCCGGTAAAGTGCTTGATGACCGGCATGCGCGCCTCGGCCGCCACGCGACGAATCAAGCCCTCGCCGCCACGAGGTATTGCGACGTCGATGTATTCGGAGAGCGCGAGAAAATGGCCGACGGCCTCACGGTCGCTTGTCGCCACCAACTGAACAGCATCCGAAGGAATTCCCACCAAGGCGGCTTGTTCCGCCAAGATGTCAACGATCGCTTGGCTACTATGGGCGGCCTCTTTCCCGCCGCGCAAAATGACCGCATTACCGCTCTTTATGCAGATCGCCGCCGCATCCGCCGTGACATTCGGACGCGACTCATAAATAAAAAACACGACGCCGAGCGGCACGCGCACTTTTGACACTTCTAACCCGTTGGGCCGCCGCGAGGACTCGATCACTTCCCCCACCGGGTCGGGAAGCATCGCAATTTCATCCAATCCGCGGGCGATTGCATCAACACCTGACGGCGTCAAACGCAGCCGATCCGTTTGGGCGTCTGTCAATCCGAATTGTGGTGCGGCGGCCAAATCCTGTTCGTTAGCGACGATGATTTCGTCGGCGCGCGTTCGGAGTTGTTCAGCCGAATGACGCAGCCAGGCGTTTTTGTTCGCACCGCTGACTTGCGCCAAGTGCGCCGCGGCGGTCTTGGCTCGCTCGGCCACCGTCAAGCAATAACGGCCTAAATCGTGATACTCGGCGACAGACATGCGCGGGATGATTGAAATCGCAGTTTTGATGGAAAAATAGGGCACCAAGCCAAAGTATCGTGAAAACCGCAACATGGGTCAACGGCAGCGTTTATGTGTGCACCCAATGCCGGTAGCGGGATTGCTCGCGTTTATCTCCTGCTTTTGAGTGCGTACAACATCCAGAATGGCACGATTCACGCCGCCGCGATCAATTCGGCTTCAAGGTTCATGCACCGTGATGTACCGGTCGAGTCGGTCGATCGGCGTTTTTGACGTCTTTCCTCCTGGCCAGTGAATGGTGATTCCGGTGGGATCCACTCCAACGGATAACCCCCAGAACATGCGCGAATCGTTCTGCGAAAGATAGCTGCCTCCTCCATAGCAGGAACGGATCGCGTCGCCCCGGTTGGTATGCAAGACAACCGAGGCGCCGATGGCGTCCCGGCTACTTTTCGTTCCGATCAACTGCACGCCAATCCAATGGCCGGTTGCGGGGGTATCGTTACGCTGGAGTGCGGTTGCTTCGTTGTTGTTGGAAAAAACGCAATCCAGATCACCGTCGTTGTCGATATCGCCTAGCGCCAAGCCACGACCATGATGGGCCCGGCCGAAATAGCAGGACGGGTCGTAGTTGGCTCGCTGAAACCGCCCTTGGTCGTTCATCAGCAACAAGGGAAGCTGTTGAAGGCGTCCGCTCTGCGGAAAGTAAACGACATGGCCGTTGGCGACCAACAAGTCTTCGTCACCGTCGCGGTCCAGGTCGCCCGCCGCCGTGCCGAAGCCAACGTAAATTGGCCCCAACGTGAAAATGCCCGCGTTTCCGCTTACGTGGGTGAACTGCATCATGCCATCGTTGCGATACAACGCGAACGACTCATTTTCGAAATTGGCGACCCACACATCAGGATGGAGGTCGGAGTTGAAATCCAACGTGGCCACGCCCATGCTGCCATTCGCAACGCCGCGGTCGTCCGTCGCAACCCCAGCGAGAATGCCGGATTCCTCGAATTGGCCTTGCCCTTGATTCACGTACAGGAAGTTGTTCTCGGTATCATTGCAGACATAAATATCGACGTCGGCGTCGAGATCCAAATCCGCCAGCAATACGCCTAGACCTTTCCCCCCCGAACGCAGCCCAAATTCTTGTGACGCATCGCGAAAGGAGCCGTCGCCATTCGACAGATACAGAATATCGTCAAGTCCCCGAAACGACCTCGGGGGACAAACATCCCGCTGGTCCGGTCGACTAAAACAAGGCGGGTTATTCGTCCAGGACCAGTCGGCGTAATGCGCCACGTAAAGATCCAAAGCTCCGTCGTTGTTTACGTCTCCCCAGCCAGCCGAACTGCTCCACAAGGAATCGGTCAATTGAGCTTGTTGTTGCACCTCGCGGAATGTGCCGTCGCCGAGGTTCTGAAACAACTGCAACCCGCCGTACCCGGTAATCAGAACGTCGGGGAAACCGTCATTGTCGTAGTCGCCAATCGTGCAACCGTGGGTGTAATAGCGGGACGGCGCCAATCCGCTAACTGCGGACACGTCCGAAAACTGCAAGGGCTGGATCTGTCGGAAAAGCCCCGTCGGCCTTCCCGTGAGCTGTTCGCCTGGCCCAAACTGCCCGCCGCCGGGGAGAATCAGATCCATTTGGCCATCCCGGTCGTAGTCGCACATGCCTACGCCGCCGCCCAACGATTCGACAATGCTGAGAACTCCAGCGTCGCGCCCGTTGCGATAGGTGAAGCTGACTCCCGAAGATGATGTCACATCGGTCCACGCAATCTCGTTCTCGAGCGGTGCGGGGGGAACCGATTCAGTTTGCTCTTTTGGACCATTGGCCGGTGCTGGCTCGTTTCGACACCCCGCGCTCAGACTGGCGATTGCGAGAACCAAAACCCCGTAGCGGCATCTCAAGGGCGTTAAGATCCCAACCCGCGGCGCCCTATGGTAGCTTTCCGGTTGCGCTGACAGCTTTGTTTTGATGAAATTCCGCCAGATGTGCATAGTCTTTCGATTCTCGAGCGCGGGCGGCATAGTATTCGGCCAGTGCACGGTGAGCAGGGGCGTAATCAGGATCATACGCTAAGGCGCTTTGAATCCAGTATACGCCAACCAACTCCGACTGGTGCTCGAGATACGTGACGCCGATCTGGTAGCGCGCCTGGACATCGGCCGGATTGGAGCCGAGTCGATCGTGCAAGGGATCGATCTGGGCCAACCTAGCTCGCACGCGGTTTACTTGTTCCAGTTCACGTTTCGCCTCCTGGGTGCGGCCCAGGCGCTGGAGCGCAACTCCCAAGGCGTAACGAGCCTCCAGATCGCGAGGATTTGCGGCGAGCGATTGACGCAGCCATTTCTCGGCAAGCTGATAGTTGGTCTCGTCCGATTCAAGTTTTCCCAGTTCGAAAGCGGCGGGATCTCCCGCGGGTTTGTCGCGCACGCGGATGTAAGCTTCGGCCCGTTGCGCGTCGGTTTGCGACAAGACGCCCTGCAAAAGCTTACGCGCTTCGGCGATCTTTCCCATGAGCCGCAGACAGCTGGCCACACCTACGTTTGCCGCTGCCGCCGTTTTCGCATCGTGCGAAACGCAGGACCGATAGAACGGAAGCGCTTCTTCCGGGCGTTTCCGCTCGCGCAAAAGTCGACCCAACGCATACAGCGCGGGTGGATAAATTGGACTTTTGCTCAACGCAGTGCGGTATTGCTTCTCTGCAGTCTCCCAATCTAACTCGTGTTCCGCAATGCGGCCGCGGCGAAGATGCGGTTCGGGGTCCTTGGGGAAGTCGGCTTGCCATCCGTCGAGGAACATGTGCGCATCGCTGAGTCGCCCCTGCATGGCCAATCCATTGATATACGCGTCGCAAATTTCAGCGCTATCCGGGTCGGCCTCTTGCAACCATTGGATCAACGTTGTTTCAATCTCGCGCAATTGGCCTGCTTGAGCAGCCGCCAGGGCCCGTTCGCGAAAGAGTTGTTGGTGGTCGGCGCCGGCCAAGTCGGCTTTCTTCAAATGATACTCCATCGTACGGAGATCGCCCCGACGTCGCGCCAGCCGGGCGTGCAATAGTTCGCGTTCGGCCACATCGCCGTGGAGCCATTCAGCCATCCGAATCCACTGCTCTGCTCGATCAGCGTCGCGGCGTTGCATGGCTTGACGCGCCCACGACATCGGCGCGAGCGCCAATGCGCCGGTTAGCCAAGCAAAACTCGCCAGCGCAAAAAGGCCAACGATGAGAACATACAGCCGCCAACGGCTTCGAAGGCGACGAGAATCACCCGGCGAATCCGACTTGTTTCTCAGTCCTTTGTTGGATGAACGTGCCGCGTTGGACATTCGCGGGAAGACTTTGAAGTGGCCGATAGAGAATGGAGTGGCGCGACGCGAATCCTGGTTCCTGCTTTGCAGCGTCGATGCAATTAATTGTTACTAACGAGTCCGTTCGTCCAGCACTATTCGCTTGTTTCCTGACTTTCGCGCTGCAGCAAACACACCTCCATCATCCCCCCACATGCAGACCTATGCAAGCCAACTCAAAATGTGCTCCTTCGGCTATTTCGACACCACCCGAAACAACAGCAATTTTCATTCGCACGAACCTGAGATCTGGTCAGACAACCCTCGTAGGCGTTGGCAAGCCGCCTCAAATAAAATTTTTTACGCCAAAAGTGCGTGTGTGGCAATTTTCTCTGGCGCTGGGGCTAGGTAGGTTATATAACGTAGGCAATTCATGTTGGAGGTTCCTTTCTTTAGGAGTCCGTGATGAGCGAGTTGCCGGCGTTGGATCGGGAGGCGTACCGCCAGCAGATGCA
>CAUJHS010000002.1 GCA_963204915.1 Planctomycetota bacterium
ATCACCTGTGACCGAGAGCTTGAGACCTTCCCGTTGCCAGAAACGCCCCCTCGGTGCGGAAACCAGTGACACGACACTACGTCTGGATCAAAGCTTCCATTCCCACGTCCAGCAATCCAACAAGCGACCTCGTGTCGCAACCAACGCGAAGCTAACCGGCACGGCCCGGACAACCGCACCATCACCAAACCCGCGCTGTGGACGTGTCCGGTTGAGCGACCTGTTGGGCCAAGGTTATGTCCAGTCCGAGCAAATTTCGCATTTTGGAAGGCACGCTTGTAGGTCGCGCACGCCCTCGAACGTAACCGAAGTTTCCCGGATGTGCAAATACTCAAGCCATGACATTTGCCGCAGGTGAAAAAGCCCGGCATCGTCGATGCGCGTTTGGTCAAGGTCTAAGGTTTCAAGTCGTTGCAGCTTGGCAATGTGTACGAGACTTTCATTCGAGATAACCGTGCCTTGAAGGCCCAGCGCGAGCAAATCTGGAAATTGCGGTAAGAGGGCGACATGCTCATCCGTGGCGGGCGTCCCGAAGCATTGGATTCCATGAACGAAGCGAGAACCGTCTGGTTGCGAGCGGATGCTGACGTACGCGCCCAGACTGCGGAACGGAGCTAGCGCCTGTTCAAATTCCATTCGGATTCCCCGCCCAACGCGAAAACTAAGTTGCACGGCGGGAAATAACATTGCCACGACAAGCCCGCGCTGCCCGCCGTGTCAACTTGAGTGCCGTTGTTAGGTTGGCGTTTGCGTGATATCGATTTTACCCTTGTTCCAAGTGGCGTCGAAGGATGGCGATTGGAAAAGAACAGGCGAATTGTCTGGCAGCTTGAGAAGCTGGCCTAACCATTGAACGAATGCCGGCAACGCTTCTTGGGCTAGATGTTCCGCCGCCTCCTTGCGCTCGGCGGCAGGCACAGCGCCTGCGCGCACCCAGATGCGAGTATGATCGAAATACTCGTTGGGGAGCCACAAGTACGCTTGTAAAATGGAACCGCTCGACTTTGGAGTCCAGTAGTGCAGGTTTATCGTACAGTCGATTCCCGCTTCGGCCAGCGCCGTTTCGAGCATCGAGGTCTTTAGTACGTACGACAGGTGTCGAGGGATCTTCGGTTTGGTGACCGTGATCATTTTATTCAACACCTAACAACAAGCTAACTTGCACGGCCCGCCGTTGGGCCATGACGTGATTAAAAAGCGCTGGGCGGGCCGTGTCAAGTTGAGCGCTGTTGTTAGGCCCTATTCCCACGGGCGCAAGTATTCCGCCAGTGGGGCGGCGTTCGGGTACCATTGGGCATTGACGTAGCGGCGCAGTTCTCGACGAATATCAGACCATTTTGCGTGCGGAAAGATCATTATTTTGTGATGATCGCAATCCCATGTACCGTAAAGTTGCATACACGGGAACCAAACAAGGATGCCTTTGGGAGAATACGAATTGCATTCTTTGATGAGGTCTATGCCGTCGAACTCAAACCGCAGCTCTGGATCGGATTCCCATTTCTCTTGAAGGGCGAAGTCAGAAGTGGATACGTCGAATGTCGCTTCAACGAGATCGTCGGGAGATCGGAACGTAATTTCCCGAATCTCGCCTTGGGTGAAACGGGCATGGCGGTTTTCAGGCTTCGCGAGGTACCGAAGTAAATCGGCTGGAATATCCATGCGCCTAACTATTATTATGCCGAAAAAATGCGGCCCTATTCCGTTGCTTTTCGGCCTATCTCCGGTAAACTTCTGTATATTACTCGGATGAGGGGGCCAGCTTCGCCACGGAAACCGTTGTATGGGTTCAACTTACGACGAGGAGAGACGAAAAGCAAGCCGCGCGGATTGCAGAAATCCGGAAAAACCCAAGAAGCTGCTGGACCAAGTGCAGCGGGTGGCACTGCTAGCTTTCCTAGCAGTGATGGTTGAGTCGCTAGGTGTTAGGGAAGAATGTAGGCAATTGCTGTTGGGCAGTTCCCACCAGCTTGATTAGTTGACGGCCATTCCCACGAACACTGCGGCGGCGTGGCTGAGGTGCATGGCGCTGACTACCAAAAGGGGTGGCTGGCGGCGGAGTCTTCGACGCCCCAGCAGGGCCGGGTTCTTTCGCTGCCTTTGCGTTCGCTGACGTGTCTTGCTGGGGCGTCGCTATCGCTCCGCCGCCAGAAGCCACACGGCCGTTACTCTTGCGGCGTTTCCGCCTGGGCGGCGGCGTTCTCAGCCTTATCCTGGTCCTGCTTCTGTTTTTCTTGCTTTTCTTGGTCCTGCTTCTCCTTCTCGGCTTTGGCCTTCTCGCGTTCGCGGGCGCGGCGCATTTCGTTGTTGCCGTCTTGCTTCTCTTTGAACAACTCGAAGCGCGACTTGATGATGCGCCGCGGGAAGTAGTTGTTCTCCAACTCCACGTCGGCCGTTTCCAGGTGGGGGTCGAGCGTGATGCGGCGGACGGTCTTTTCGGTGATGATCAGCTTCGAGGCGGCTTTGTCGTTCTGGCGCCAGATCTCGGCCGGGATGCGTAGCTCTTGTTTCGAGTCGTCTTCGTACTCGATCTCCAGAATGACGGGCATGACCAGACCGCCCACGTTCTTCAACTCGACCACGTAGAAGTTGTACTTCGCTTCGAGCAGTTTCTTTTCTTCGTCGGTCAGGTCTTTCAGGAAGTCTTCGTGCCGCTTGCGGTCGTCGTCGGTTACGGCGTTGGGGTCGAAGTCGTTGTAGAAGTCTTTCAGCTCGGGCAGCTGATCGACGAACTTCGGCAGGTCGAAGTTGCGCGTTTGCGAGCGCGTCTTGGGGGCTTCCTCGCGTTCTTGCTTTTTCAACTCGGCGGCTTTTTCCGGATCGCGCGGCGTGGGGGTCGCCAGGCGGACGTTCTCAATCGCCAGGTCCACGTGCTGCGTGGTGTAGAACCAGCCGCGGAAGAACCAGTCCAGGTCGACGCCCGAGGCGTCCTCCATAGTACGGAAGAAGTCGGCCGGCATGGGGCGCTTGAACCGCCACCGCCGCGCGTACTCTTTGAAGGCGTAGTCGAACAGTTCGCGGCCCAGGATCGTTTCGCGCAGAATGTTCAGTGCGGTGGCCGGCTTGGCGTAGGCGTTGTTGCCAAACTGGAGGATCGACTCCGAGTTGGTCATGATCGGCACTTGTTCGGTGCTGCGCATGTAAGGAACGATGTTCTTCGGCTCGCCGCGCTCCGAGGGGTAGTCGTTCTCCCACTCTTGCTCGGCCAGGTATTGCAGGAAGGTGTTCAAGCCTTCGTCCATCCAGGTCCATTGGCGCTCGTCGGAGTTCACAATCATGGGGAAGTAGTTGTGCCCCACTTCGTGAATCACAATCGTGATGAGCGAATACTTGGTGCGCTTGCTGTAGGTGCCGTCCTTCTCGGGCCGCGGGCCATTGAAGCAAATCATCGGGTACTCCATGCCGTACACCGGACCATTCACCGAAATGGCCACCGGATACGGGTAGGGAAACGTGTACCGCGAGTAAACGTTCAGCGTGTGCACGACCGCGCGGGTCGAGTATTGGCTCCACAGCGGCTCGGCCTCTTTGGGGTAGAACGACATCGCCATGACGCGGTTGCCTTCCACGTTGTGGCCTTGAGCGTCCCAGATGAACTTGCGCGACGACGCAAAGGCGAAGTCGCGCACGTTCTCGGCCTTGAAAACCCAGGTCTTCTTGCCGGAAGGTTTGCTCTTTTCGTTCGCCTTGGCTTCGTCGGGCGTGACGATGAAGACCGGCTTCTCGGCGGTCTCGGCTTGTTTGAGACGCTCGCGCTGCGCGTCGGTGAGCGCCTCTTGCGGGTTCTGCAACACGCCGGTGGCGGCGACAAGGTGATCACTGGGCGCGGTGATGCGGACCTCGAAGTCGCCCAGTTCCAGCGTGAACTCGCCAACCCCCAGGAACTGCTTATGCTGCCAGCCCGTGGCGTCGGTATAGGCAACCAGCCGCGGATACCACTGGGCGATCTCGTACAAATAGTTGCCGTCGTCGGGGAAGAACTCGTAGCCGGTGCGGCCCCACAGCAGCTTGGCGTTGTTGATGTGATAACTCCACGCGACGGAGAACTCGAACGACTCGCCCGGCGCCAGCGGTTGCGGCAGGTCAATGCGCATCATTGTTTTGACCACCGTGTGCGGAAGCGGCGCTCCGGCGGCGTCTTTCACTTCGGCAATTTTCACGCCGCCGTCGAAGGTCTCGCGCAGCAGCAAACCGCGCAGGGTGTCGAACGACATCCGGCTCAAGTCGGGCGCCGAGCGCGTGAGGGCCGAGTCGCTGTCGGGCGTGAAAATGTTCGGGTCGAGTTGCAGCCACAAGTACGAAAGCGGATCGGGCGAGCGGTTGAAGTACGTCACGCGCTCCCGCCCCAGGATCCGCTGCTTCTCGTCGTCCAGTTCCACGTCGATGACGTAGTCGGCTCGCTGTTGCCAGTATTGCGGTCCCGGCGCCCCGGAGGCGGTGCGGTACACGTTGGCCGTGGGCAGGATTTCCTCCAGTTGCCGGAACCGGTCATCCTCGACGCTTCGCCGCTGCGCCGTCGCAGGCATCACGGCGGCGCAAACCAGGAAGAACGCAGGCCAACCCAACACAAAGGTGCGAAGCATCGTGAGAACCAAGAGAAAACGAAGGACGTACCAGTTACCTTAAGAATAGTTCGAGCCAAACCACGGCGCCGGAAGTTGAACTCCAGGAACAGGAGGGAACCGAGGAGAACCAGGAGATGAACAAGATCGGCCTGTTCCCCTGGCTTCAAGACTCCTCGACTTACAACGAATTCCCGAAGGAAATGACGACGCCAGACCTCCCGGCGACGCCCACTCCGTTCTCTCCTGTTCCAGGCATTCCACTTTAGTTTTTCTTCGTGTCCGTAATCTCTACGCACTTGAGCACGCCCGCGTTGTTCTCGCTGGTGCGAAAGAATAAGCGACCATTCGAGAACGCGGGAATGGCGCGGGTCACGCCGCTGTTGCTTACCGTGGCCGTGGCGAGAGGTTGAAAACTTTCGGGCGTGGCAGGGGCGATTACGACCTCGCCCGTGGTCTTGAGCGCCAGCAGTCGGTCGCCGGCCAGTAGGACGTGGGCAATGCCGAAGCCGTCGTCAGACCACTTCACCTTCCCCGTGGCGGCCTCCACACACCGCAGCTTGCCGTTGCTGTAATCCTCGCGGCCATCGACGCCGTATAAATGTCCCTGGTAATGCACGCAAGTGTTGTACTGGCTCGACATGCTTTCATCGTTGGACCATAAAGTCTTGGCGCCTTGCGGGGTAATTTCGGCCAGCACGGCCCCCACATTATATGCGGCGGACACAAACAACCGATTCTCGTCGAACACCAGCGGCGTGGCCGCATTCACCGTGGGTCCGCGCTGCCCGAAGGGGAAACGGAACCGCACCTTCCCGTTGGCCGGATCGAGTGAAACACAATTCAGCCGCGTGACGAAGATCACATGGGTTTGACCGCCGATTGTGGCGACCGTCGGCGAGCTGTAGCTTGCGGCTTCGTCGGTCGCCTGCCACACGGTTTTGCCAGAGTCAGCCGCGAAGGCGACAATGCCGGCTCCTTTGTTTCCGCCCACGTTCACTAAGACCTTGCCGTCGACGACGATCGGCGAGCTGCCGGCGCCAAAGTAACCTTCCTGCGAGCCAAAGTCGGTGCTGGCGGCGCGCGACCATATCTTGCGGCCGGTAGCGAAGTCGACGCAGTGCAAGTCGCTCGCGGCGCCAAACACGAACACGCGGCCGTCTTGCACGACGGGGGTGGCGCGCGGGCCGATGTCCGGATCAATGCCGCCTTGGTACGCGGCGGGGAAATCGGCCTTCCATTGCGAGGCCCCGGTGTCGGCGTTCAACGCCTCGACGCGTTCCGTGTCGTTCACGCGATGGAACACAATCACCGATTTTCCGGCGACGACCGGACCGCCGTAACCGGCGCCCAGGCGGTAGGTCCACAACGTGCGCGGTCCGCCGTTGGGAAACTTAGCGGGAAGCGTCTCGCCGACGGCCACGCCGTTCCGTGCGGGTCCAAGAATTTGCGGCCAGTCGCCCGCAGGGACGCGAGTTGTCGCCAGGGCCAAAGGCAAGCCGAGAAGCACGCCAACCGCGCTAAGCCAAGAAGAACGAGAAGAATTCTTTGTGCTGGTCATCACGTCCCTGCGTGGAGGAAAATGGTGCGAATAACCAGAATGCCACCTTACTACGCACGGGAGTGCGGTACAATGACCGAATGCGGCTTGTCGGCGGGGCCTGAGGCGCTGGCTCGCGAGCGTTGCCGCGTTGAAAGTTGCGCCGCGAGGCGTTGGCAGGATCGAAGGGTCACGTGTCTTGATAGCGAGGCGGCGTCGTTTGATGGGAGGAGCGGCCGCAGATGTCGCGTAGTTTTCGATTTGTCGGCAAGAAGCGCGGTGCGCGACGCACGGGCTCGCCCATGGCGGCCGGAGTCGGCGAAGCGTTTTTTTACGGCGTGTTGGTGGCGGTCGGATCGGCGGGTCTGGGCCTGCTGATTGTGTGGGAGTTGCTGCCGCACGCGATTTTTCCCCTGCTGACCGGTTGGGCGTTCTGGCTGCTTTTGGCGGTCATGGCGGCCCTGGTGGTCATCGGCGCAGTGGGAGTTTTGCTCACCGTTCTGGAAGTGGGCGCATCGCAAGAGCGCCGCGCGATGTTCCGGCAACGGGCGGCGCAATTCGAACTGGTGGGCGACAACGCTCCCTCTCCGCGCGAGTTTCCCGGCGTGCCGCGCGACGTCGATTTGACCAACAGCCCCGGCGTGAAGCTGGCGTACCGCCTTCCCGCGGCTTCGTCGCCCGCGTGGGGGCTCGCGCTGGCGACCATTCTGGGGCTGGTGTGGAACGCGGTTGGCGTTGCGCTAGCGTACATGGTGATCAACGAGTATCGCTCGGGCCATCCGCAATGGTTTCTCACCCTTTTCGCCTTAGCGTACGTCGGCTTGGGCGCCTGGGGCATGGTTTATTTTCTGCGTGAATTGCGTAACGCGACCGGCATGGGCCCCACGAGCATGGAAGTATCGGATTTGCCGCTTGAGCCGGGCCGGAACTACGAAATTTGCCTCATGCAGCGAGGACGTCATCAAATTCGTTCCTTAGAGGTCTCGCTGGTGTGTGAGGAAGAAGCTATCTTTCATCAAGGCACGCATGTGCGCACCGAGCGGCGCGAGGTGCGCCGGCAGCCTGTGTTTTGTTGTCAGGATGTCGCCGTCCGTCCGGAAACGCCGTTCGAACACCGTTGCGTGCTCGCGGCGCCCAGCGACGCCATGCATTCCTTCCAATCGCCGCATAATGCGATTCGATGGAAACTTGTAGTCCAGGGAGAGGCCGAAGGATGGCCGCCATTCGAACGATGTTTTCCTCTGCTGCTGTATCCGAACTCGCCCCCGGAGAATTGAGCCTGCCGCGCGGACGCGGTCGCGCCTTGGTCATGGAGCCGCTCATTAGTATCCATATTCGCGGTCACCGCCCGGAGTTCCATCCGGGCGAGGAGATCGAATGTCAGTACCAGATCGACGCCGTCGATCCGGCCGACATTCAAGCGATCGAGGCGTCGGTGCTCTGGCACACCGATGGCAAGGGCGATGTGGACCTGGGCATTCACTACTTTGAACGGCGTACGCCCCGCAGTCCTGACGACGACTTCCGCCAGCAGTTCACGCTCAAAACGATCCTGCCCAAAAGCCCGCGCACCTACGACGGCGAAATTGTCAAAATTCGCTGGTGCGTGCGCGTCCGGCTGTTTTTGCGGCGCGGCAAAGAACTTTTCTACGAGTTGCCTTTTCAACTGGCTCCGCTCCGTGTGGGAGCGCGCCCCAAGGCGGAAGGCCCCAACGGTCGCCATGATCGAACCTCCGGCGTCACCGACGTGTCGGACGTCTCCCAGGCTCAGCACGGATAACCCCTTTTCCGGCGGTCGGATACGCCCGGGAACGCTGGAGTTTCTGTTCGAGCCGGAAGACTCGGTGCAGTCGTGCTTGCAGCGCTTAGCGCAGTTCGGCGGCTGGGGGCAAATTCGTGGTCCGCACGGCTCGGGCAAGTCGACGCTCTTGCATGCACTGGCGCCAAGGTTGCACGAAGCGGGCATGCCGATCCAACACTTCACGCTGCGAGACGGACAACGGCGGCTGCCCATTTCGCGCGAACATTGGCGTACCTTCGAGGCGCCGTTGCTCGTGACGATTGACGGCTACGAGCAACTTGCCTGGTGGGAGCGTTGGCGGCTCAAGCGGCGGCTGCGGCGGCGTGGTTGCGGGTTGCTCGTGACCACGCATCGCGATATGGGGCTGCCCGACGTTTACGTCACTCGGCCCACCGTCGAACTGGCGCGGCAAGTTGCAGAGAAGTTGCAAGCGGGTTGGCCGACCCTGATCGCCCCGGCGGATGTGGATTTGCGTTTCCAACAACATCGCGGAGACTTGCGCGAGACCATGTTCGCGCTGTATGATCTTTACGAGCAACGCCGCGCCGCCACGGTGTCGGCGTGACTTTTCTTCCGGCGGATCGCCTTCGTTCTCTTCCTTGCCTTGGTATTGGAAAGCCCACCGATGTGCACCACCACGGCCAAAACTGACGGCCTTGTGCTGTTCGAACTAGCGCTTGTGTTTCTTTGCTCGGCGGTTTCGGCCTACGGGCAGTATCAATCGGCCGATGAAGCCTGGCGCGACGCGGTGAAACACCTCAACGCGCGAAATTACGCCGCCAGCCAAGAGCCGCTTGAAGCAGCGTTGCGACTTGCCCCGGACGATGCGTATCGCCTCAAAGTGTACGAAGCGCTCTTGCCCGCATACCGCTTGCTGCCCGAGCCGGACAAGTTTGTCGAAGCCTGCAACGTCATTTTGACCAAGTCCGAGCGCGATGCACAACGTTCGCTCACGCGGCGCTCGCTCTTGGCGTTTATGCACCAGCGCGGCAAGACCGATCAGTTGGCCCACGACTACGAAGACGCGCTCAAGAAGAACCCGAACGACCGCACCGCGTTGTACGTGCTAAGCGAGTTGTACGGACAACTCAAGCCCAATCCGCAGCGAGCGGCTGAACTCATTCAGCGCCTGGCGCGGCTCGACCAGCAGCAGGGCAAGGCGCCCAATGTCGCACAAAGCGCGGAGTTGGCCCGGCAGTATCTCCAGGCGAAGCGCTTCGTGGATGGGGCCGCGCTGTATGAGCAAATCGCCCCGCTCGATGCCAAGCTTGCGGCGTGGCACTGGAAAGAGGCGGCCGCCGCCTGGCTCAAAGCGAAAGAGCCCGCCAAAGCGCTCGCCGCGGCCAAGAAAGCGGAAGCGAGCCCGCCCGAAGCTCGCTCCGAGCAGTTGGTGCATTTCTTTCATCGGAATCTGGCCGATGTGTTCCTCGCGGTTGGTGAACCGAAGGCCGCCATTCCGCACTATGAGAAGGCGATCCAAACCACCACGATTCCCGGCTACCTGGAGGGCTGCAAAAAGTCGCTGGAAGAAGCGCGCGCCCAAGTCGGCGGTTGATGGAACGCAACCGCGCTTCAGGAGCAAAGCGGCGCCGGCTTACGGTTGATCGGTCTTGGCCTAATTGGTTTTGGCCGCCGTATGATTCGGATCAGCCCCGCGGCTGAGCCAGTACAGCGGCAATCCCACCGCCAGCGGCACGACGCCAATGAGTGAAAGCGAGCCGGCGTAGGTCAGGCTGGAGTACAACATGTACACGCATGTCGCGCAGAACACCAGCGGCGTGAGCGGATAGAGCGGCGTGGTGAACACGCGCGGAAGGTCCGCGTCTTTCCAGCGCAGCACGAACAGCGAAATTCCCGTGAGCAGGAAAAACAGCCAAAACACCGGCGCGGTGCCCGCCACCAGCGTATTGAAGCCGCCGTAGTAGTCGTCCCAGGGCAGGCCGTTCAAACCGACCAGTTGGAGCGTCGTGTCGATGGCGTTTCGGCCCGACTCGGTACCCACCTTTACAATCAAGCCCAGCGTAACCACGCCTTGCGCCACGAGCGACCAAACCGGCGCATCGACGCGCTGGCTCCAGCGGCCAAGCAGGGCGAAAAAACGATGCTCTGCGCCAATCGCGGCGTACACGCGAGCGCCGGTGAAGATCAACCCATTGATGGCGCCAAGGGCCGAGATCATCACCAGAATGCTGATCGCTTTGCCCCCCCAGGGTCCGACGGTCTTCTGCATCAAGTCGGCCGCCGGCGCCGATGAAGCGCGCACGCCCTCGAACCCCAACCCCGCCAGATAGGCGGCATTCACTAGCAGGTAAATCACGGTAATGCCGGCCGTTCCCAAGAGCAGCGCCAGCGGAATGTTTCGCTCTCGATGTCGCACTTCGGCGGCCACGAACGCGGCGTCATTCCAGCCGCCGTAAGCGTACAGCACGAACACCATCGCCAGGCCCAGGCCGGGTCCGCTCATCGGTTGTTGCGTCTCCCAAGAGCCATCACCCCAAAGGAACCCGGCAATTACAATGCCTGCGAGTCCCAGCACTTTGGCCACCGTGAGAATGTTTTGCGCCGCTTTACCAAACACAATGCCGCCCAGGTTGAGCAGCGTGAGCGCCGCCACGGCGCCTGCCGCCAACCAGGGAGTCCAGCGGGCGTCCAACGCAAACAGCGGTACGGCGTAGTCGGCAAAAGCGTAACCCATCACGCCAATGCTGCCCGTGAGGATCACCGTGAGCTGAGCCCAACCAAACAGAAACCCCATCCACCGGCCAAACGCGCGTGACAGGTACACGTAATCGCCGCCGGTGCGCGGATAGGTGGTCGCCAGTTCGGCGTAACACAACGCCCCGACGAACGACAACGCGCCCCCCAGCGCCCACAGGCCAAGCCCCATCCAAGGGCCCGATACGTTGGAGAACACCTGCGGCGGCGCGCGGAAGATCGAAGTACCGACCACGATGCCCACAATAATGCTCACCGCGTCGAACAGCCCCAAACGTGCGGGCAAACCATCGGGTTGAGTGGGCTTTTGCATAGGACTCGGCAAGGGGCAGGAGAAGGGCGCGTGAATCGCTCGCGCCCGGCAAATCATCGCATGTGACGCGAACGCCACAAGACCACTACTTTAGAATCCCGCCGTCTTGCCGGGAACGCGGGGGTCGTGCACGCCGATCAATTCGCCCGCTTGACCCACGGCGATGGCTTGCGTTACGCCGGCCGAGCTTTCTTCGCGCACCGTATGCCCGAACTCGCGCAAGCGGGCCTGGATCGCCTCGTCCATCGTATGCTCGACCACGAGTTCATCGGGCGACCATTGATGGTGGAACCGTGGCGCCGCCACTGCGTCGTGCAGGCTCAGGCCCAGGTCCAAATGGTTGATGATGGCCAGCGTGGCTTGCGTGATGATCTTCGGTCCGCCTGCGGCGCCCACAGTCATGACAGGTTGCTTGTCGCGCAGGACGATCGTGGGGCTCATGCTCGATAGCGGCCGCTTCCCCGGCGCGACAGCGTTCGCTTCGGCGCCCACCAAGCCAAACGCGTTGGGCACGCCGGGCATGATGGCGAAGTCGTCCATCTCGTTATTCAGCACCACTCCCGTACCGGGCACGACCACTTTCGAGCCAAAAGTCGTGTTAATGGTGGCGGTAATAGCGACCCAGTTCCCCTGCGCGTCGGCCGCGGCAATGTGCGTCGTGTGACGGAAAACCTCGTCTGCATGATTGGGCGGCGTTCCGTGCCGTTTGACACGGTTCGCCCGAGCGGGGTCAATCTTCTGCGATAATGCTTGGGTGTATTGCCGATCAATCAACCCGCGCGGTACGCGGGCGAAGCCAGGATCGCCTAGCCAGAACGCACGGTCGGCAAAGGCGAGCTTCATTGCCTCCGCCGTGACGTGAATGAACTGCGCGGGATCTTCCTCATGCAGTTGCTTCAGGTCGAAACGCTCCAGCATGGCGAGGATTTGCGCCACATGGACGCCGCCGCTGGAAGGCGGAGGAAAACCGACGATCGTATAATCGCGATACTGCGTTACCAGCGGTTCGCGCCGCACCGGGTGGTAATCGGCGAAATCTTTCGCGGTGAGAATCCCGCCGTGCTCGGCCATCCACGCGGCGACTTGCTGCGCGAAAGGGCCGCGGTAGAACCAGTTGGTTCCGTGCTCGGCAATTGCGCGGTAAGTCTTCGCCAGGTCGGCCTGCCGGAGCGTTTCGCCTTCGTGATAGGGTTGCCCCTCGGGTTTGAGAAAGATCGCCCGCGAGCCTTCGAACTGGGCAAGTTTTGCGGCCGTCGAAGCCAAACGTTGCGAGTAGACGTTGCTCAGCACGAAGCCTTGTTCGGCGATCTCGGCGGCGGGGCGCAGCAAGTCGGCCAGGTCGCGCTGGCCGTGTTCTTTCACGGCGAGTTCGTAAGCGGCCAGCGCACCGGGCACGCCCGATGCGAGCGGACCGGTCTTGCTCCATTCGGTTTGCGGCTTGCCATCGCGCACGTACATATCGCGCGTGGCGGCCGCGGGGGCTGTTTCTCGGCCGTCGATGGCGTAGAACTGGCCGTCCGCCGTACGAATGAGCAGAAAACAACCGCCGCCGAGGCCCGAGTTGAAACCATCCACCACACCCAGCGTGAGGGCCGCAGCGACGGCGCCGTCAATCGCGTTGCCGCCCTCGCGCATGGCGTTCAAGGCGGCTTCGGTGGCCAGCGGATGCACCGTGGCGACCATCGCTCTTGGCGCTTCCGCCGGATTCGCCCAAGCCAAGGAAGTTGCTGCCGAAGCGGCAATCCAGGCGGCCAATAACCCACGCACCGCGTTCATCAAGGGCGACCTTGTTCACAAACTGGAAGAAGTAGACGCCCCGAACCACCATGCCATGGAGCCGAGCCGGGGCACACGCAATCGGCGGGTCGAGGGAGCGCCAGGCATGAAGTTGCGGTAACACTCCAATGTTTAACCGCTCGCCCACGGGGAGCGCGTGGCGAGCGACATTCGAAATGTGTTCCGCGCCACGCGCTTCCCGCTGGGAAGCGGTTCAACGAATTTGTAGGTAGGGCGACGCGCCGGCGCTTGAACGCTGCGGCGGGCATCGGTCATGACCGTTACGGAATGTCGGCGTCGCTGGTGGGCGGGTAGCCGTTCATGTCGTACACGCGCGACAAGGTCGAGCGTTTGTCGTTCGTCGTGCAGAGCTGCTGGAACACGCGGTAGTTGATCGTCTCGCTAATGAACGTCGCGTTACCGCCGGCAAAGATCACGTTCACGCCGCCCGGATGAAAGCTGGCGGGGCGAGCCGCCCAATGGCTGGTGTTGTCAATCACCGCGTTCAGCTTGTCGCCGTTGATGGCTTGCATCGGATCATCCGGCGGAGATTCTTGCGGCGCCAAACCTGGCGATTGCGGAGCCGGCGGCGAGAACCACAGGAACACCGAGTAACGCTTCGGCGCCAACACAGGATTGTGATTGTAGACCACGGGGTCCGCCACACCGTGCGGCGCTTGAATGGCTACCCACGTGTTCGCAGGCACGCTAATGGCGGGCGACTTCCGGGCGTCGTGCAAATTCTCCGAGAACAACAACGTGTATTGGGTGCCGTCTCCTTTGCTCACGGTGTCTTTGTTAAGGTTCGGCTTGCGATTGTCAAACGGATCAAAGGCGTCGGGCTGGTCGTCATAGCGATCCACGAAGATGCCGTCGTAAATACTGTCGGCGGCCAGGCGCGTTCCGTCCTGCGTCATGGTTCCGCCCCAACCCGCGTTGGCCACGTACGACAGCGCCGGATAACCGGTTTCGGCTTGCGAGCCGTCGCTGGGGCAGTTGAGGATTTCCATGTAAATCATGCGCGGCGCCTGGCTTGGATCGGTCCAGGTGTCGTATACCGCGCTGGCGTCCAAGTGCGGCAACAAAGGAATCGCCCACGAGCCTTTGCGGTTACCGGTGCCAATTTCATTCTGATAGCCCGGGTACTGCTTGAAGGCTTGTTCGAAGTTGTCGACCGCGGTGTGCAAGTTCTTCAGGTTGGCGCGGCAGTTCATCGACCGGGCCGCCTCGCGCGCGGCTTGCACCGAGGGCAGCAAAATGGCCGCCAAGGTGCCGATGATGGTGATCACCACCAACATCTCAACCAGTGTAAAACCTTTGCGCTTGCGTAGATGAGCGGCCATAGCGTTTCCCCGTCGTGCTGTTCCGTAAAAGGAGAATCGAGACAAGCCGGCAGCGGCGTCTGCCGAGATGTGCCTGTGGAAAAATCGTCCCCAGAAGCGGGACTGGTGGAATTCTCTTATCTTCCCAGATTGTGCGGCAATCGTCCAGCGGTGGAAATACCCCTTTAGGCGGGTAAGCGGCCTGGTTTGCCGCCGGACGCACTTTGGGCACGGGCGAATTGCGCTTCGCTCGGCCGAGGGAAATCGGTAAGGTATTCCCGCCGCGTTGACTCATGGCATGGTTCCCGGTTCCGTCAAGGAGGACTTTCGATGGCTCATCCCGCGCGCCGGCTGCGTCCGCATCGTCGGGCCTATGCGGTCATTCCCGCTCGTTTGGCTTCAACCCGGTTGCCGCGAAAGATGCTCTTGCGCGAAACGGGCAAACCGCTGATTCAGCACACGTGGGAGTCGGCCTGCCAGGCGTCCAGCCCGGTCGAAGTGTGGATTGCCGCCGATAGCGAAGAAATCGCCGTCGAAGCCCGGGCGTTTGGCGCCAACGTATTGTTGACCGATCCCAACTGCCCCAGCGGCACCGACCGCGTGGCCGAAGCGGCCCGGCAACTGCCCGACGCCGATATTCTGGTGAATGTGCAAGGCGATGAGCCGGAAGTTTCGACCGAAGCAATCGACCAGGCCGTGGAGCTACTGCAAGACAACCCCGACGCGGTCATGTCGACCATCGCCACGCCGCTGCGCACGCGGGAAAAGCTGAACAACCCCGCCTGCGTGAAAGTGGTGTTCGATCGGGACGGTCGGGCGCTCTACTTCAGCCGCAGCCCGATCCCCCATGCGCGGGAATGGAACGACGCGCTGCTGACCGCCGACCCGCCGCATTTTTACCAACATCTGGGGCTGTACGCGTACCGCCGGGAGTTTTTGTTCGAGCTGGCCCAAACGCCGCGCACGGACTTAGAGAAAGTGGAGAATTTGGAACAGCTTCGCGTGTTGCAACTGGGCAAGACCATTCTCGTGGGCGTCGTGGACCGGCCCACCGCGGGCATCGACACACCCGAAGATTACCGGGCGTTTGTCAGACGTTACCGAGGCCGCTAGAATCGACAAGAGTACACCACTCGCGGTGCGGATGACTCCGAACAACAGGCGAAGACGACGCTCCAGCCTCGCTTTTCATTCTGCTGGTGATTTATGGCCTCGGCCAAACAACAAGCCTTGGATTTGATCTCGTCCTTGCCCGACGATTGCACCGTCGAGGACATTCATTATCATCTGTACGTTCGCGAGACAATCCTCCATCGAATCGCCACATCGGATGAGCGAAGCTTCATTCCTCAGGACCAGGTTGAACGGATGGTAAAGGAATGGCGTCAATCGAATGGCAAGAACGCGCCTTAGACGACCTTCGCTCGATCGAACGGTATATCCAACGAGATTCACCCGTGTATGCGATGCGGGTCGTTGACGACATTATCGCAGCCACGCGTCGTCTTGAATCCGCGCCGCGCAGCGGAAGTATGGTGGTGGAAATCAATAATCCCTCAATCCGAGAGATTTACTGCCATTCCTATCGCATCATCTATGTGGTTCAAAGCGATCGATGCCGTGTTTACGCGGTCATGCACGGAAGCCGCGATTTATTACAACATATCGCCGCGGATGACTTGAGAGACGCTTAACCGCCGGCAACTCGGGGCAGCCACACCCCCGAAGATTACCGGGCGTTTGTCAGGCGTTACCAGGGCCGCTAGAATCCAAGGATTCGCCAACGAACCGGGATCGAAGACGTGTTCCGGCCAGGCTGATGTGCGTCAAGGCATTGTTCTCAACGCGCCTCCCAAGCGAATGCCCGGCGTCGGTGATTCCTGACCCCTGACTCCCTCCTTCATGACCAAACACATCTTCGTAACCGGCGGCGTGGTTAGCTCCCTGGGCAAAGGATTGACTAGCGCGTCGATCGGCATGCTGTTGGAGCGGCGCGGCTTGAGCGTGCGGATGCAAAAGCTCGACCCGTATATCAATGTCGATCCGGGCACGATGAGCCCCTATCAGCACGGCGAAGTGTACGTGCTGGACGACGGCAGCGAGACCGATCTCGACCTGGGCCATTACGAACGCTTCACGCATAGCCCGCTCACGCGGCACTCGAACTACACCACGGGGCAGATTTATCTTTCGGTGATCGAGAAGGAACGCCGAGGCGAGTTTCTCGGCAAGACGGTGCAGGTCATTCCGCACATTACCAATGAGATCAAAAGCGTCATCCGCCAACTGCGGGACGAATCGGTCGATGTCATCATTACCGAGATCGGCGGCACCGTGGGCGACATCGAAAGCCAGCCCTTCATGGAGGCGATCCGCCAATTCGCCCTCGATGTGGGCAAAGAGAACTGCCTGTACATTCACCTCACGCTCGTGCCGTATCTCAAGGCGGCGGGCGAACTGAAAACCAAGCCCACGCAGCACTCGGTGGGGCTCTTGCGGCAAATCGGTATTCAGCCGGATATTCTCATTTGCCGCAGCGAGCGCGCCATCCCGCGCGAAGACCGGGAGAAGATCGGCCTGTTCTGCAATGTCGAAATCGACTCGGTCATCGAAGAGCGCGACAAGGATTTCTCCATTTATGAAGTGCCGCTCAGCCTGGTCGAAAATCGGTTGGATGAATTGATCGTGCGCAAGCTGCGCCTGAGCGCCGATGAACTGCAACTGGACGACTGGCGCGAGTTGCTGCACCGGCTGCGTTATCCTGACCACGAAATCAGCATCGCTGTGGTGGGCAAGTACGCCCAGCACAAAGACGCCTACAAGTCGATTTACGAATCGCTGGATCATGCCGGCATTCACCACCGCGCACAAGTGCGCGTGGGCCGCATTCAAAGCGAAGATATTGAGCGCGAAGGCCCCCAGCGGTTGCTGGCCGGATACGACGGCATTCTGGTGCCCGGCGGGTTCGGCGAGCGCGGCATCGAAGGCAAGATCGAGGCGATTCGCTTTGCCCGCGAGCGCGGCATTCCGTTCTTCGGCATTTGTTTGGGCATGCAATGCGCGGCGATCGAATTCGCGCGGAATGTGGTCGGTCTGGAAGGCGCGCACTCGACCGAGTTCAGCAAAGACACGCCCCACCCCGTGATTTGCCTGCTCGACGATCAGCGGAACATCACCCACAAAGGCGGCACCATGCGCCTGGGCAAGCAAGCCTGCCTGCTGGAAGACAACAGCCACGCCCGGGCGGGGTACGGCGGAGAGCGCATCGAGGAGCGGCACCGGCATCGCTACGAGTTCAACAATGTTTATCGGCAGCAGTTTGCGGCGCACGGCATGAAGTTTTCAGGGCTCAGCCCCGACGGCAAACTGGTCGAGATCATCGAACTGGCCGACCACCCCTGGTTTTTGGCGGTGCAGTTCCACCCCGAGTTCAAATCGAAGCCGACGGCGGCGCATCCGCTGTTCGCGGGCTTCGTCGAAGCGGCCATCGAACGACACGCCTCGCGCGGTCAACCCGCCGAGCCCGTATAAGGGGCGAACCAATCGCATCGGATCGCGTAAAGAGACTCAGAGAAGGCGGCCCAAACCAAGTTGGTATTCAGGAAGATGCACCCTGCGCCGGCAGGGCGGTTCGCGGCCAGGTTGAGCCGCCGAGACGTTCCGAGCGGCGCCTGAGTGATTCTTCGCGTGTGGTTTCCTTGGCTCGCTGGAAGTGTCTCGCCATGTCGTGCTTGTTTTTGACCGAAGCGGACGTCGCCCAAACGCTTGAAATGCCCGCGACCATTGGCGTCGTCGAGGAAGCCTTTCGGCAATTGGCCGCTGGCAAGGCACATAACGTACCGCGCGTGCGAGCCAAGGGCGATGGCGTGGTGTTGCACTCCATGTCGGCCACCGCCGATTACCTGGGGCTGGTCGGTTGGAAACAGTACGTCACCACGCACGAAGGCGCGCGGTTTCACGTGGCCATTTATGACGCCAGGTCCGGCGCCATGCTCGCCTTGATGGAGGCCGACCGACTCGGCCAAATGCGCACCGGAGCCGTCACCGGCGTCGCGGCCAAACACTTGGCGCCGCCCGGAGCAACCGTGGCGGGAATCTTCGGCAGCGGTTGGCAAGCGCAAAGCCAACTTGCGGCGCTGGCGGCGGTTTGCCCGTTGCGGCGCGCGGTGGTCTACAGCCGAGACGCCGGCCGGCGGTATCGCTTTGCGGAGGAAATGTCGCAAGCGCTAGGGTTCCAGGTGACGCCCGTGGAACAACCCGAGCAAGCCGTACAAGGCATGCCCATTGTGGTTACCGCCACCACCAGCAAAACGCCGGTGTTTCGCGGGGAGGATCTTTCCGAAGGAGCACTGCTTTGCGCCACGGGCTCGAATTGGCTGCATAAGGCCGAGATCGACGCTGTCGCCGTCGGGCGCTCCTCGGCCGTGGTGTGCGACAGCATCGACGCGTGTCAACAAGAAGCCGGCGATCTGGTGCAAGCCATGGAGTCGACCAATTTCACCTGGTCGCGCGCCGCAAACCTGGCCGCGGTGGTCGCCAGTCGCGGCTCGGTGCGGCAGTCGCTGCAGGACATTATCCTGTTCAAGTCGGTCGGCATGGCGCTGGAGGATGTCGCCGTCGCCGCTTACGTGCTGCAAAAAGCGCGCGAGAAGTCGCTCGGCCGCGAACTCCCTTGGTGACGCCGCAACGCGCTCTGTCTTTGTTGCTCACACCGATTCCGATTCCGCCGCGGCGCTGCGAAAGAGCAACTCGTGCGGATCGTCGGCCGAGTGCGCTTCTAGGGGAACGAAGGAGAACGCCGCAGCCCGCCCCACGGCCAGAACGCCGTACTCGTCGGCAATTCCGAGTGCTTCGGCGCCGGCTTGCGTGCCCAAATGTAAAACGGTCTCAGGCGCCACGCTCGGATAATGCTGCGCGATGAACCGCAACTCGTTCCACAGATTCAGATCGGGGTTGGACGCAAGAGAGTCGGTCCCAATCGCCACATGCACGCCTTGGGCCAACAGGGCTTCGAGCGGGTAGCGGCCATGACGAAAATACGCGTGGGTGCGCGGGCAGTACACCACCGACATTCGCTCCGCATGCTCGGCCAGAAAGGCGATCTCCTCCTCATCGAGGTAATTGCCATGAATGACCAAAGCTCGCGCGGCGCGCGCCAGTCGCTCCAAGTAATCTTGGGGGCGGATTCCTCGCGGAATCAGGTTCGGGAACACGGGCGAGAGCTCGGCCAGAAATTCGGCGAACGGCCCGCTGCGCGACTGGAGCAGTTCGAGTTCCTCCCAGGACTCGGCCAGATGCATGGCTACCGGCGCTCCGGTGCGCTGGGAAAGTTCGGCCACTTGCTCCACCAGCGCCAGCGGCGCCGTGTAGGGCGCATGCGGACTGAACGCCGCCCGCCACGTTCCGCCGCGCCGTTGCGCGTCGGGGCGCTGCGCCACCGCCCAGTGATTTTCCGCCAGTTGCAACAACGAAGGTTGCCGCTCCGGGGCAAGTCCGAGCAATTCTTGAAACACCGTGCAATCCAGCGATGTCTCCAGAAACGGCTCCTCCGGCCAACCGGGCGTGGCGATCTCGCCGAGCGCCGCCACGCCGTGCGCGGCGCTTACTTCGAGTCCGCGCTTGATGGCGAGGCGCCGGCGCGAGGGGGCTTGCGTTTCCTCTTCGTCTCGCCGCAACCGCCAGCCGATGACTTCGCGAATCCAGCGCGGGAAGCTCATGCCCGGTTCGCCCAGCGGCTGTTCGAGTTCGCTGAACTCCAAATGTGTGTGGGCGTTCACCAAACCGGGAAGAATCGCCACATCGCCCAGATCAACCGCTTGTCCCTCGGTGGCGTGTGGACCCACGGCCACGATACGGCCGTCGTTGACCGTGACTACGCCGCCTTCGACCGGCGGCGAAGCTACGGGAAACACCCAGCGAGCGCGCAAGGTGTAACTTGAATCAAGCCGATGCGATTGCAAAATTTGCGAAACGTCGCTCATACCAGCCGATCGCTCGGATTCTCTCTTACTCAGCTTGCTTGAACCCGGCGTCCAGCAAATCCTGATAGCCTTGCTCCAGCGAGCGGACGTCGTAGCCTTCTTTCTTTAGCAATTCCTGCGCGATCAGCGACCGGCCGCCCGAACGGCAATGCAAATAGATGATCTTGTCCTTGGGCAGCGCCTCGGGCTTGAGACCTTCTTGAATCTTGCTGAGCGGCACGAGGCGTGCGCGCTGCAAGCGGCCTTCGTCCCATTCGGCCTGTTCGCGCACGTCGACGAGGATCGCCTTCTTTAGCTCGAGGTTGTTCTTCACCGTTTCTAGCGAGTCGGAGGTCGGCTGTGGCTCCTCAGTTTCGACCGCAGGGGTTTCCACCTCAGGCGTTGGCGATGGCTCATCGGCACGCAACAGGTTTCCCCAGGTCAACGCTGCAGCGGCGATCAACGTGTAAAAGATTGCAACTCGCATGATACATTCAGTCCGTTGGAACAATTCGGATGAGGAAAACTTCATCTGATGGCGCGTTATAGACACGTTACCAGACACCTTTACCAGCCCGCTTTGCGTGTTTACGTCGCGCTGCTCGAAGTATCGCGCGAATCCTTGGGCGCGGGTCCATGCCATACGGCGTTTCCATGTTTCTCGATCGCTTGCTTGACGCCTTCCGGACCGGCCTGGTCGGGAGCCTCTTTTAGCAATTGTTCCAGTTCGCCCGGAGGCAACCGCCACTCGGCGGCGTCGATCTTTACATGCACCAGGTCGCCCGCGGCGGGCTCGAAGTTCGAATCGATGTCGACCTCAACTTGTGACGCGCCCAGGCGCTTGAGTTCACTGCGAATCGAGGATAATGCCGACGTTTGGACCATCGTTGCCTGCACTTTCTAATACCAGCCGCGCAGCACGCCGGTTCATCAATGACCGGCGTGTGCTGGGCTGGCGACGTTGCCTTAATCTTTCAAGGTAAAACCGATCTTCATGGTCACCTGCCACATGCCGACTTTGCCGTTCTCAATCACGCCGCGCGTTTCCACGATCTCGAACCAGCGCATGTTTTGCACGGTTTTCGCGGCGCGGCTGAGCGCGTTTTGAACGGCTTCTTCAATGCTGTTCTTCGAGGAGCCGGTGATTTCGATCTTCTTGTAAACATGTTCTTCCATCGTGTTCATCTCCGTGATGCTTCAAGGCGCGTAGGAATCCTGCGCAAGAGACTTGCGCCGGTTGGATTGTCGCCGATCAAGGCGCCTGGTTCAATCGCCGCGCAAGTTTGTGCAATTGGCCATGGCGTCGACTTTCCTTCCTGCACACGATGGAGGATAGTTGAGTCCCAGTAGTGCAACTTGTATACCAAGAGAACGCAATCCGCCTCGCGGAATGCGAAAGCCCTCCGCCTCCTTTGAATTCGGATAAGCGCGTCGATGCATCGCCTCTTGTTGACGTTCGTCTGCGGCCTGATGCTCTTGGGTCGCTCGTCGCGCGCCGAGCCGCCGCCTGCTGACCCTGCGTTTGACGAGCGCGTGGCGCCGGTGTTGATTCGTCGGTGCATCGGATGCCATAGCGGCGCCGACCCCAAAGGCGGGCTGGACCTGTCTCGCAAAGACGCCGCGCTGGCGGGCGGCGAAAGCGGTGTTTCGATTCAACCCGGCGATGCCGAAGGCAGCCTGTTGTGGCAGCGCGTGCGCGACGGCGACATGCCCCCGAAGGAGGCGCTCTCGGCCGAGGAGCAGCAAACGCTCGAAGCCTGGATCGACCGCGGCGCGCCCTGGGGAACCGACCCGCTCGACCCGTTCCGTTTTACGACCGAGCAGCGCGCCGGTTACGACTGGTGGTCGCTCCAACCGTTGCAGCCGGCGCCCCTTCCGCGTGTGAACAACGCCGCCTGGTTGAACGATCCGATTGACGCATTTGTTTTGGGCAGGTTGGAGCAGGCAGGGCTAGCGCCGTCGCCGCAAGCCGACCGCAAGACGTTGATTCGGCGACTCTCGTTCGATTTGCTCGGTTTGCCCCCTTCGCCGGAAGCGGTCGCCGCGTTCGAGGCCGACGATCGGCCCGACGCTTACGAACGGTTGGTCGATCAATTGCTTGCCTCGCCGCAATATGGCGTGCGCTGGGGCCGAGCGTGGCTCGATGTGGCGCGTTTCGGAGAAAGCCAAGGCTTCGAACGCGATAAACTACGCGAGAACGCCTGGCCTTACCGCGACTGGGTCATCGACGCCTGGAATGCGGACATGGCCTACGACGAATTTATCCGATTGCAATTAGCCGGCGATGTGTTGCGAAGCGGCGATCCGTCGGCAATTGTCGCTACGGGGTTTCTCGTGGCGGGGCCGTATGATGAAGTCGGCCAGAAGCAGCAAAGCGCGGCCATGCGCGCCGTGGTGCGGCAAGACGAACTCGAAGACTACGTAAGCACCGTGGGCGAATCGTTCCTCGGCCTGACCGTGCATTGCGCCCGGTGTCACGATCATAAATTCGATCCCATCTTTCAGCGCGAGTATTACCAACTGGCTGCCGCGCTTGAGGGGGTAACCCACGGCGAACGGCGCCTGGCGTACCTCGAGCAAGAACGTCGACGCAAGCACGTCGAAGCGGAGATCGCCGCGCTGCGCCGACAACTGGGCGAGTTGGATCACCGTGTCCGCGAGCGGATCCTTTCGTCAACAGACACGCCTGCCGCCGAACCGCCGCCAACGCCGCTGGCGCGCTGGTCGTTCGAGGGGAACACGGCCGACGCCTTGGGCGTTCTTGATGCAACGCTCCACGGCGGGGCTCGGCTGGAATCGGGCGGTTTAACGCTCAATGGCCGAGGCGCCTACGCCGCTTCAGCCCCGCTTGCCAAAGACTTGCGCGCCAAAACGCTAGAGGCCTGGGTTCGACTGGACGATCTGAACCAAAGCGGCGGCGGAGTCCTCAGCGTGCAAACACTCGACGGCGCCGTGTTCGACGCGATCGTCTTCGGCGAACGCGACCCCGGCCAATGGATGGCCGGAAGCGATAGTTTCCGCCGTTCCCAGTCGTTCGCCGCGCCGCCCGAGACCGAAGCGGCCCAGCGGCTCGTGCATGTCGCCCTGGTCTACGAGGAAGACGGAACGATCACCGGTTACCGCGAAGGCCAACCGTACGGCCAGTCCTATCGTTCCTCGGGGCCGGTAGTGTTTGCCGCGGGCAAGTCGCAAGTTGTGTTCGGACTGCGCCATGCCCCGCCTGGCGGCAATCGCCTGCTTCACGGCGCAATCGCCGCGGCGCAGCTTTATGACCGGGCGCTAACGGCTGAGGAAGTAGCCCGCAGCGCCGCCGCAGGCGAAAGCGTCACCGAGGAAAGACTCCTCGCGGCCATGACCGTCGAAGAACGTGCGCAACGAGACGTCTGGGCCGAACAGCTTGAAACGCTGACGGCTAAGCTGCCGCCGCTTCAGTCGCAGGAAGTGTACACCGTCGCGTCCATGTCGCCGGGACCTTCGCATGTGCTGCTGCGCGGCAATCCGGCCACGCCCAGCGAACCGGTGAAACCGGGCGGCATTGCGGCGCTGGTGGGTGTTTCGCCGGAGTTTGGATTGTCGGGCGAGGCGAGCGATGCCGCGCGTCGCATGCAATTGGCCGAGTGGATCGCCAGCCCGCAGAATCCGCTTACGGCCCGCGTGATGGTGAACCGCTTGTGGCATTATCACTTTGGCGTGGGGCTGGTCGATACGCCGAGCGACTTCGGCTTCAGCGGCGGTCGGCCGAGCCATCCCGAGTTGTTGGACTACCTGGCCCGCGAGTTCATCGCCAGCGATTGGAGCATCAAGCAGCTTCAGCGGAAAATTGTGATCAGCAGCACCTACCGGCAGGCGTCGCGGCGCCAGGAAGCGGCGTACGCCCAAGACGCCAACAACCGCTTGCTGTGGCGCAAGACCCCGCAGCGACTGGACGCCGAAGCGTTGCGCGACGCCATTCTTGCCGCCGCGGGCGAACTGAACGAGTCGCTGGGCGGTCCCGGCTTTCGTGACTTCACCACATACGTTCACAATACGCAGTTTTACACAATGCAAGATCCGATCGGGTCGGAATACAACCGCCGCAGCGTGTATCGCACGTGGGTGCGTTCGGCGCGCAGTCGGTTTCTCGATGTGTTTGACTGCCCCGATCCATCGACCAAGACGCCCAAACGCGCCGTGACGGTCACGCCGCTGCAAGCGCTGTCGTTGTTGAATAATGTGTTCGTGCTGCGCATGAGCGACCGCATGGCCGACCGCGTGCGCCGCGAAGCAGGAGAGGATGTCGAACAGCAGGTCGAGCGCGCGTTTCAATGGGTATATGCGCGCTCGCCGACACAGGAAGAAAAGCAGACGATCGCGCCTTTTGTGAAGTCGCATGGCTTGAGCGAGTTCTGCCGAGTGTTGATGAACAGCAATGAGTTTTTGTACGTCGAGTGACGTGAGGGATAGAGAATCGAAGAATGGAACGGAGAGGAATCGCGAGAAGAAGATGAGGAATGAGCGAGAAGAAAAGCCGACGTCAGGCTGGGTTCATGTGAGTCGATGCATCGAAAGGCTCGATCCGAAAGGCTCGATCGAAGGTGTGGGTGAGGGATGAACACCTCTCCGTTCTCCTCGGTTTCCTCCGGTTCCCTTCTTCTCTTTCTCATTTCTGTTTGGTGCGTTGGCTTGGGTCGAAATTCTCCTACGTGACAACAATCTATGGATCGCTTGAATCGGTCGGAATGGTCGTCAGGGCTGCTCGATCGCCGTCAGTGGTTTACTTGGACCAAGTACGGCCTGGGCGGCGCCGCGTTGGCCGCGTTGTTGGCGCAGGAGGGGCGTGTCGCGGCGGCGCCCGTGCCGGGGCAGGCCGAGGATCTGCCGCCGCATCATGCGCCGCGGGCCAAGCGGGCCATTCACATTTGCTTGACCGGCGGACTCAGCCAGGTCGACAGTTTTGATTACAAGCCGGCGCTGGAGAAATTTCACGGCAAGACGTTGTCGAGTGAGGAAAAGCCCGATGTGTTCTTCGGCAAGGTCGGCCTATTGCGCAAGAACGACTGGGCTTTTCATCAGCATGGCGCCAGCGGGTTGTGGATCTCGGACCTGTTCCCGCATTTGGCCAGGATGGCCGACGAGCTGACCGTCATCCGCTCGATGGTGGCCGACACCTCGAATCACACCCCGGCCACGTTCCAAGAGAACACGGGTTTTCGCCTGAACGGCTTCCCTGTGCTCGGCGCGTGGCTTTCCTTCGGCATGGGTTGCGAGACCGACGAGCTTCCCGCGTATGTGGTCATTCCCGACGCGCGCGGCGTGCCGGCCGGAGGTTCGATCAACTGGACCAACGGCTTCCTGCCTGCTCAGCATCAGGGCGTCGTGATTCGCAGCCAGGGAACTCCCATTGACGATCTGTTTCCCGCGCAGGCCCGCACCGCGACCACCGAGCAAGCCAGCCGCGGTTTGCTCGACGCGCTGAATCGTCGGCATTTAGCAGACCACGGAGAAGAAGACGAACTGGCCGCGCGTATCCGCAGTTATCAACTGGCGGCGAAAATGCAAATGGCGGTTCCCGATGTCGCCCGCCTTGACGACGAGACGCAAACCACGCACGACCTGTACGGCCTGCATGGCGAAAAGACCGGCGACTTCGGCCGGGCGTGCCTGTTGACACGCCGACTGCTGGAGCGCGGAGTGCGGTTCGTGCAGCTCTTCGCCGGCGGCGCGTTTGGCAGCCCGCGCATCAACTGGGACGGGCATGAGAACATGGTCGCCAATCACGGTCAGGAAGCGGCGCGCATCGACCAGCCCGTCGCGGCGCTGCTCAAAGATTTGCGGCAACGCGGCATGCTGGACGACACGCTGGTGCTGTTTACCAGCGAGTTTGGCCGTACGCCGTTCACCCAGGCTGATTCGGACCAACTGGGCGAAGGCCGCGATCATAACCAGTACGGCTTCAGCGTGTGGCTGGCCGGCGCCGGCTTGAAACACGGCATGGCGTATGGCGCCACGGATGAAATCGGCTGGAAGTCGGTCGAAAAGCCCGTACCGTGGCCCGACTTCCACGCCACGGTGCTGCACCTGCTCGGCATCGACCACGAGCGGCTCACGTATTATCACAACGGCATCCAGCGCCGTTTGACTAACGTGCACGGCCATGTGATTCACGACCTGTTGGCGTAGTTCGAAACGGTTTTGCCCCCAGTCGTCCTTTCCCTTCGTCCTGCAAAGCAGGAGGCTTGCCATGCCTACGGTTCGCGACCTTTGCGAGTTTCTCGAAGCGTTCGCCCCGCCGCGCCTGGCGGAAGAGTGGGACAACGTGGGGCTGTTGGTCGGTCGCGGCGAACGCGTGGTCGAACGCATCATGACCTGTTTGACCATTACGCCCGCGAGCGCCGAGGAGGCGGCGGCCGAGCGTGCGGATTTGATCGTCACGCATCATCCGTTGCCGTTTCGCCCGCTCAAGCGGCTGACGGACCAGACCACGCCCGGCTCGTTGTTGCTGCGTTTGATTGAAGCGGGAATCGCGGTGTACAGTCCGCATACCGCGTTTGACTCGGCCCGGGAAGGCATCAACCAACGTCTGGCCGCAGGGCTGGAACTGTTGGATGTAGCGCCGCTGCGCCCGCTGCCGGAGTTGGTCGCGGCGCAGCCCTCAAACGAAGTTCTCGGAGCGGGGCGTTACGGACGACTTGCCAAACCGCAACGCCTGGCCGAGTTGGCGGACCGCCTCAAAACGTTTCTGCATATTGAAGGATTGCAAGCCGTTGGCGTGGCGGACCGAGCGGTGCAAACCGTGGCCGTGGCGTGCGGCAGCGCCGGCGAGTTTCTCGAACCGGCCCGCCGATTGGGGTGCGAGGTATTAGTGACCGGTGAAACCAGTTTTCACACCTGCCTGGAGGCGGAAGCCACCGGCGTAGCGCTGCTCTTGCCCGGTCATTACGCTAGCGAACGGTTCGCCGTGGAGCGACTGAGCGACGTATTGGCCGAGGCGTTTCCGACGGTTCAGGTTTGGCCGAGCCGCCGCGAGCGCGATCCTCTGCGATGGTGTTAATTCGCCGCGTTCGACCCTTTGCCGCGAGAATGCGGTCGTAATGCAACTCGAAATTCGACCGAAATGTCTGCTGCGCGGCCGGTGGATCCTTCCACCCAGGAATCTTCCAAACGGCGGCCCGAACGAGAGCGACTGCCTCGGGGATGATCTGCGATTCGTTGCCCTGACTTCCAGGTCGGTTGATCGGGAATGGCGTCTTCTGTCAACTTCTGTTGTCAACGCGGCTCGCCACATCGCAACACAGCTTTCGTTGGAGGAGTTCAGGGGGTCGACTCCGAGCCAGCCTCGCTTTCACCAGCGCGCCAACATTCGCGTTGACGGGGGTTCGGGGGCCGTGTCAAACTTAGGCCGCGTGCGCCTCGGTTTGAGCAGCGCAAAGCGGTCGAAAGGAGCGGCGGGATGGCTCGGAAAAAGAAAGCGACGTTGGCCGGTGGCGAGGTCGTGGGAGACTATGCGGCGTTTTTGGAGTCGCTGAAAGGGCGAGTGCGGCAGGCGCAGGTCAAGGCGATGCTCTCCGTGAACCGAGAGCTGATTCGGCTCTATTGGGACATCGGCCGGCTTATCGTCGAGCGGCAGGAGCAGGAGGGGTGGGGCAAGAGTGTTGTCGACCGGCTGGCGGGCGATATTCAAAGGACTTTTCCGGGGTTGCAAGGGTTTTCGCCAGTCAATGTATGGCGAATGCGGGCCTTTTATCTCGCTTACCGGCCCAGTTTGGCAATTCTGTCGCAAGCTGTGACAGAATTGGAAGCCGGTCCTCCACTCCCCATGGTCGAAATTCCTTGGGGACATAATCAGGTTCTCCTGTTCAAGTTAAAGGACGATGCCCAGCGCCGTTGGTACGCCGCGAAGGTGCTGGAGCACGGTTGGAGCCGGGCGGTATTGACGGTGCAGATCGAAAGCGATCTGTTTGGCCGGCAGGGGAAGGCGATCAGCAACTTCGCAGGCACGCTGCCAGCCCCGCAGTCCGACCTGGCCCAACAGTCGCTCAAAGACCCCTACTTGTTCGACTTTCTGACGCTGCACGACGAGGCGATCGAACGCGACCTGGAAACAGGCTTGGTCGATCACATCCAGAAATTTCTTTTGGAGTTAGGCGCGGGGTTCGCATTCGTGGGGCGGCAGGTCCATCTTGAGGTCGGCGAGGATGATTTCTATCTCGATTTGCTGTTCTACCATCTCAAGCTGCGCTGCTTCGTGGTGATCGACCTGAAGATGAAGAAGTTCACGCCGGAAGACGCCGGCAAAATGAACTTTTATTTGTCCGCGGTCGATTCACGGATGAAGCACCCGAGCGACGCTCCAACCATCGGCATGATCCTGTGCAAGACGCGCGACCGCATCACCGCGGAATACGCCTTGCGCGACATCGCCAAACCGATTGGCGTGGCGGAGTGGCAGACGAAGCTCGTGCAATCGCTGCCCGAACGCTTGAAAGGCAGCCTGCCAACCGTCGAAGAGATCGAGGCCGAGCTGAGCGAGAGCGAACCCTCCTGACCGCGATGCGAAATGCGAATTGCATTGAAAACGAGCAGAAATCAAGGTTGGCTTGCCAATCGCGTACCGTGTGTCCTTGTTGCCCGGCGTCGACGAATGCAATTCCTTGAGGGTTTGTAAGCATGTCAGCCAACAGGATGCTCGACGTGGCTTGTGGTATAGTCATCGCGTCCAGTTTACTGGCGGTCAGTGTGATTTGGTCGCTCTCCTATTGGGAAATCCATTATAGCTATCCACCGAAAGATGGCGTCACGACGGACTTGCCGCGGTTCGCGGGCATCTATTTTCGTTACTATCACCTGACCTGGTTTGTTCCCGTCGTTAGCAACGTCTGGGGTTTGTGGCTGATGCTCCGGAAGACAACCACCATGGACGAGGTCTTGGTGTTCTCCCTGTGCCACGCGGTTACACGATGGTTTGAATTCGCCTTGCTGCTTGGGCGGGTGGTGGGTATAGTTCGCGCCGTTTATGTGGCGGGCGAGTTTTCTGGATCAACCGGGCACGGAGGCTGGTCATGCGCGCGGCGGCGATGAGTTGGATAGTGTGGACGGCGCTGGGGCTGACCGCCTTCGCGCAAACGGCCGATCAAGGCGGAGGTTCGTTCCAAGGCGGCGGATCATTCCAAAGCGGCGGTTTTAACAGTGGGGCGTTCAGTGCGGGAACGGCAGCCGCCCCCGCGGCGCCGGCCACGTTGGATCCGGGCGTGGCTCCGGCTCCTAGCTCTCCGGCTAGCTCTCCAGCTCCCAGTTCTCGGGCTGCAGCGCCGGCGCCGGCCGCTTCGACCCGGCAAGCTGTGGCGCCCAGCGCGGTTGCTCCGCAAGACCGCACGCTGCCCAACCACGCCGGGCAGGTGTGGCGCGAGTACGACATTTCGACCTACACGGCCCGCGTGACGAACAAAGAACATCCGCAGCAGGCGATCATCGACTGGGTGCTGCGCGAAACCGGCACCGAACTTTGGTTCGCCGAGCCGCTGGGCATCTTGAGCGCCGACCGCAACACGCTGCGGGTCTATCACACGCCCGAAATCCAAGCGATTGTGGCCAACATTGTCGATCTGTTTGTGAACAGCCATCATGAGTCCCATGCCTTTGGCGTGCGGCTAGTGTCGGTAGGCAGCCCCAACTGGCGCACCAAACTTTTGCCGCTGATGCGCTCCGTGCCGGTGCAGTCGCCGGGGCTCGACGCCTGGCTTGTAACGAAAGAAAACGCAGCGCTCATGCTGGCCGAGTTGCGGAAACGTTCGGACTTCAAAGAACATAGCGCTCCGAACCTGCTCATTCACAACGGGCAGCCGCACATCTTGAGCAGCATCCGCCCGCGAAACTACGTGCGAAGTGTGTTCGCCACGCCCAATGTGCCGCCCGGCTATCAACTGGAAATGGGGCAAGTCGAGGAAGGTTACTCGCTGGAAATTTGCCCGTTGCTCTCGAACGAAGGCGACAATGCCGACGTGGTGTTGAAGTGTCAGGTCGACCAGGTCGAACGCTTCGTGCCGATCGTGATTGACGTGCCCACGGTGGCCAGCCAGCAGCGCGTGCAAATTCAGATTCCGCAAATCACCGGCTGGAAGTTGCACGAACGATTCCGCTGGCCGACTTCCCACGTGCTGGTGCTCAGCCGCGGGGTGGTGGCCTCGCCTTCAACTACGCCGACCGAAAACACCGTGGCGGGAATCAAGAATCCGTTCTCGAACGACAACCCCCGCGCCGACGCCTTGTTGTTTCTTTCCAGCAATGGCGTAGCCAGCCAAACGTTAGTCGATCCCCAGCGCGCCGCGCAGCTCTACGATCCCAACACCCGCGGCCGGTACTAAACCGCTGTCGACTACGGCGACCGTCTTTGCACGGTTGACGAGGTTTGACGAAGGCGCAAAATCGGAATCACGACCAGGAGTCAAGCGCGGGCCTTGGCTCCTGGTTTCGTTTCTTGCCGCACCTTGAGTTACTTTGCGACGTTCGCGTTCTTGCGGCGGCTTGTTTTCGGGGGGTGGGTCGGGTATTTTTCACGAAGGGGTTTTCCCCAAGTCGTTGGCCGACTTCGTAGACTGCCTCTGGTCGCAGTTCCTACAATGGCAAAACGACGTAATGCTTCCCGCCTTGAAGTCCCACCTTTCGCCCTTCGTGAGGAGTTGGCATGAGCACGACCGGTACCGTCGCCGCCGCCGATATCGAGACCTTGGCCAAACAAGCCAAAGAGCAACTCGACGCCCATACGTATGAAATCGTGCAGTGGCACTTTCACGAATCAACCGGCGCGCCGTTCTGGCTGGAAAAGAAGAAAGAGTTGAAGTTCGACCCGCTCAAGGAAGTGAAAGGTTTTGACGACCTGAAAAAGTTCCCGCTGTTCGAAGACGACTGGCTGCGCGAAGGCCCTGTGCGCAAGTGGGTTCCCAAGGCGTACGAGAACAAGCCGACCTACGTGTTCGAAACCGGCGGCACTACGGGCCAGCCGAAGCGGCGGATCGTGATCGACGACTTCCGCATCGACTACGAAATGTTCAGCCATACGCTGCCCGACAAGTACTTCCCCAAAGGCGCGAATTGGCTCATGCTTGGCCCCAGCGGCCCGCGCCGGCTGCGGCTCGCGGTGGAGCATTTGTGCCAGTACCGCGGCGGGATTTGCTTCTGCGTCGATCTCGATCCGCGGTGGGTCATCAAGCTCATCAAGAAGGGCTGGATGGAGCACCTGGAGGAATACAAAAAGCATGTGATCGATCAGGCCGTGACTATCCTGCAATCGAATAACGACATCAAGTGCATGTTCACCACGCCCAAGCTGCTGGAGTCGCTCGCGTCACGGTTGGAGGAAGACGGCACGAGCATTCCCGAGAGCGGCATCACGGGCATTTTCTCCGGCGGCACTGAGTTCACCCCGCAGTGGACGCGGTTCTGCATCGAGGAATACTTCGGCGGCCAACCGGAACAAAGCGGCGTCTATATGACCCCCACGTATGGCAACACCCTGATGGGCCTGGCTTGCAGCAAACCCGTCACTCCGGAGGAGGGGTATAAGATTAGCTACTACGCGCCCCAGCCTCGCGCCGCCACGGAAGTGGTCAACATGGACGACCATACCCAAACGGTTGGCTATGGTGAAACCGGTCGCGTCAAACTCTACACCATGACCAAAGAGTTCTTTGTTCCCGGCTTTTTGGAGCGGGACGAAGGCGAACGCGAAAAGCCCTACGCAACATACCCCTGGGACGGCGTGAGCGGCGTGCGGCCGTATTCGAGACTCGCAGGGGGAACTACGGTGGGGGTATACTAACCACCCATGTTACCCAAGAGAGGATTGGGAACAGGAGGCAACGGAGGAGAACAGAAGAGCCGGCAGAGACAGTGGGGCGATAGGCCCCCACAATGGGTTGTTCCATCTAGAATTGCATTAAATGATTATTGAACGTCTGTACACTAATCAGGCTGTGGACGTAGCGGGAAGCTGCGAACATGCGTCCTATCGCATTCTAGCGGCCTTCCTGAGCCTGTTTGACCGGCCTGCTTAAATCCGTTCGCGCGCAACATCGCGGTACATGCGGAAAGATTTTGAACAGGAGCGGGCAGAAAGAAACTGCCAAGCCGAGATCGCCCACATACCGCGAGAAATGGCGGACGACGTTTTGCAACGCCAACCCTGAAAGGGTTGTACAACCCAGCCCAGGGTCGCGCAGCACACCCTGGGAAAACGAACTAACCTAACCCGCGCCAACCCTGAAAGGGTTGCACCAACCGGAACGATAACGTGTGCCACTGCTGGCTCGTCCAGCAGTGCTCCCCCGACGTAACAAACACTGCTGGACAAGCCAGCAGAGCCACCCGCCGGGATAGCAAGATATTAACGACCCCGCACGAATAGCTTTTTTACATTCCAGAGTTTTCATCATGCTAGAAATTCCCGTTATCCGTTTTGGCAAGCCTTATGAGTCTTTGGAAAAGCAGGAGGTGTTGCACTTTGCTACGGGGGAACCCATTGCTAAGGTGCATCAGGCGAATGGCGGGATCATTAAGAAGGATTTGAAGCAGGCGCAGAAGGCGCGGGATGCGTTGCGGCAGTTCTCTTGCGAGCAGTTGATTGAGAAGTTGAAAGTGGCGGCCGGCCACTATTTGAATGGCACGTTGCCGATGGGTAATGGCCGGCAGTCGCCCGAGGATTTTTATCGCCAGCAGTCGGCTTCGACCGGCCTGCCCGAGCATATGTGCAAGGGGAACATGGCCAAGAACTCCTTCGTGTTGGAAAACATGGGGAAGATTTTGGACTGCCTGACGCGCGGGCTGCCGTTGGATATTCTTTCGCGCGGCTGGGGTGTAGAAGACCGCGGCGTCGTGGTCAGTTACCAATGTCAGTCGCCCATCTTGGGCGCCGTGCTGCCGTCGAACTCGCCGGGCGTACACACCTTGTGGCTGCCGGCCATTCCGTTGCAACTGGGCCTGGTGCTCAAGCCGGGTCCGCAAGAACCGTGGACGCCGTATCGCGTCATGGCCGCGTTTGTGGAAGCGGGCATTCCGGCCGAAGCGTTCGCGCTCTACCCCGGCGAAGCGGAAGCGGGCGCCGCGGTGCTCGAAGCTTGCGACCGGGCCATGATCTTCGGCGGCACCGCTACCGTGGATCGCTATCGCGGCAATCCCAAGGTGCAGGCGCACGGTCCCGGTTTTTCGAAGATCATCCTTGGTGATGATCTGGTGGACAACTGGGAACAGTACCTCGATCTGATGGCCGAAAGCATTTACATCAACAGCGGCCGCGGGTGCATCAACGCGTCGGGCGTGTGGGCTTCACGGCATACGAAGGAAATCGCCGCCGCGCTGGCCAAGAAGCTCGGGCCGATTGAAGTCAAACCGCCCCAAGACCCGGAAGCGGGCCTGGCCGCCTTCACCACGCAAATGAACGGCAAGAGCATGGGCCGCCTGGTGTGGGAGATGATCGAAGCCGACCTCAAGCAAGACGGCGTGACGCACGCCACCGCCGAATACGGCGAGCGGTTGGTCGAGAAGGAGCGTTGCAGCTACCTCCGGCCCACGATCGTCCATGCCAACTCGCCCGAGGCGGAGATTACGAAGAAGGAGTACATGTTCCCCTTCGCCACCGTGGTGACCTGCCCGCAAGATCAAATGCTCAAGAAGATCGGGCCGACCTTGGTCTGCACGGTCATCTCGAACGACGAGAAGCTGATCGAAGGCTGCATCAACGCCACGCACATCGACCGGCTGAACATCGGGGCGATTCCCACCAACCGCCTCAACTGGCTGCAACCGCATGAAGGGAACATCATCGACTTCCTGTTCCGTTCGCGGGCGCTGCAAGTGACCGAAGACCGCTTAGCGGCTCTGCGGAAGTAGATCCGAGAAGATTTGAACAGGAGGGAATAGAGCAGAACCGAGATAAGAGCGCGGACGGAGTTTAATCCTGCTTGTTAAATTCGTCGTCTGCTCACGAACGAAATCGCTTTCGATCAATCTCTCTCGGTTTCTCTCCGTTCGCTCCTGTTCAAACTTCTTCCGCTTGACGATTCAACGCTCCCCGCCTTACTGATCCTGCCCATGGTACCCTTCGACTTTTACCCGCGCACGCGCTTTGTGTTTGGCCCGGATCGGGTTGAGGAGTTGGGCGTCTTGGCGGCGGAGTTGGGCGCGCGCCGGGCGATGGTGGTGAGCGACCCTGGCATTGTGCGGGCCGGGCACACCGAACACGGCGTCGCCTCGCTGCGCAAGGCTGGCCTGGAAGCGCGCATCTTCGACCATGTGGAGGAAAATCCCAATACCGACCACGTGGCCGCGGGCGTGGAGTTCGCCCAAGAGTTCGCCCCTGAAGTCATCATTGGCCTGGGCGGCGGTAGTTCGATGGACTGCGCCAAAGGAGTCAACTTCATTTACACCAACGGCGGCGAAATGAAGGATTATTGGGGCGTAGGCAAAGCCGCCAAGCCGCTCTTGCCGATGATCGCCGTGCCCACCACGGCCGGCACCGGCAGCGAGGCGCAATCGTACGCTTTGATTTCCGATGCGAAGACGCACGTGAAAATGGCGTGCGGCGATAAGAAGGCGTCGTTTCGCGTCGCGCTGCTCGACCCGAAACTCACCGTCACACAGCCGCGCGAAGTCACGGCCCTCACGGGAATCGACGCCATTGTTCACGCGCTGGAAACGTACGTCACCAAGCCGCGCAACGCTGCCTCGCTCGCCTTCAGCCGGGAAGCGTGGACCCTGCTGGCCGACAACTTCGCCCATGTGTTGGATAATCCCGATGACCTGGAAGCCCGCTCCGGCATGCAACTGGGGGCGTGTTTCGCGGGGCTGGCCATTGAGAACTCGATGCTCGGCGCCGCGCACGCCCTGGCGAACCCGCTGACCACGACCTTTGGCATTCCACACGGGCAAGCGGTGTCGGTCATGGTCCCGCATGTGATTCGGTTCAACGGCGAGACCTTCAATCATCTCTACCGTGACTTGCTCGAAACCACCATGGAGTTGCCAGGGTGTCCGGACCCGCGGCACGGCTCGCAAGGACTGGCCGACTATGTGACGCGCCTCTTGGAGAAAGCGCTGCTCAAGACCCGTCTGGCCGATCTGGGCGTCGAGCGAGACAAACTTCCCGACCTGGCCGCGCACGCCGCCGAGCAATGGACGGGCCGCTTCAACCCCCGAGAGGTAGGGCAAGACGAACTGTTCGCCCTCTACGAACGTGCATTCTGATATAATCTAGGAACGGTTGCGTCGTGGGCGCCTTGAACTTGGCCGCCACGCGCTTGCGTACGGTTCTTGTTCCCTTCACCAGGCTAACCGTGGGCGAGCGCTCAGCGGCAAATAACCGTTGTTCGTAAATGCGCCCACTGCCCCGTGGGGACGCCGATGATGGCGACTTCCAAGTAGGCAAGGCAAAACCGCCAGAGATAGGTTGGTCTCCGTGGCGCCGTAAGAATAAAGGTTTCTTATGATGGATCTTCGTGCGTGGATTGGCGTGTTGACGACGTGCTTGTTTGCCGCCGCGTCTTTCGCGTCAGCCGACGAAACGGGCGGCAATTGGCCGTTGTTCCGCGGCGATCCGCAGATGACCGGCGTGGCGTCCTCGTCGCTGCCGGAAAGTCCCGAACTCTTATGGTCGTTCAAAGTGAAGGACGGTGTGTTCGAGGCGGCTCCCGTCATCGTCGGGGGTATCGCGTACGTGGGCGATCTGGACGGCAAGCTCTACGCTTTGGATGTGAACACCGGCGAAAAGAAATGGGAGTTCTTCACCGGCGAGCAATTCGTGGGGTTTAACACCGCGCCAGCAGTGAAAGATGGTTTGCTCTACATTGGCGATATCGACGGCAAGTTCTATTGCATGAACGCGGCCGACGGTAAACCGGTGTGGGGCTTCGAGACCGAAGCCGAGATCAACTCCAGCCCCAACTTTTATAAAGACAACGTGCTCGTCGGTTCGCAAGACGCCACGCTGTATTGCTTGAATGCGAAAAGCGGCGAGGTGGTGTGGAAGTTCACCATCGACGATCAAATTCGCTGCACGCCCACCATCGCCGGCAACCGCTGCTTCCTGGCCGGGTGCGACAGCCGCCTGCATGTGATCGACCTGGACAAAGGCGAAAAGGTGGCCGATGTGCCGATCGACGGCCCCACGGGCGTCACCCCCGCGGTCCGCGGCGACCTGACCTTTTTCGGAACCGAAGGAGGCACGTTCTACGCCATCGACTGGAAACAAGCCAAGGTGGTGTGGGAATGGCAAGGCAAGCAAAGCGGCCAAGGCATTCGCAGCTCGCCCGCCGTGACCGAGCAACTCGTTCTCTTTGGCGGGCGAGACAAGCGGTTATACGGCCTGGACCCGAAAACCGGCAACGAGGTATGGAGCTTCCTCACGCGCGGCAAGATTGATTCCTCGCCCGTGGTGGCCGGCTCGCGCGCTTACTTTGGCGCGGCCGATGGCCGCGTGTACGGCGTGAATCTCAAGACCGGCGACAAAGCCTGGGAGTATGAGGCCGGCGGTCATTTCATCGGTTCGCCTGCCGTGGCCGAAGGCAAACTCGTCATCGCCAGCGACGACGGCGTGGTGTACTGCTTTGGAGCGAAGAAGTGATGGGGAGGCGGCGCGGTCAAGAACGAACGGCAGAAGCGAACCGCAGTGGAGAGCGCCGGAGGCGGTTACCTCTGGCTAGAGCATGGTACGGCAAGGGGATAGTTGCGAAGCGAGATATGCAGAGTCGCAATTAGGTCGAGTGATGGCAACCGCGGAACAAGTGCGCCTGATAACGATTGAGGAGTACATGAAACTGCCCGACAACGGGCGGCCTACGGAGCTTGTGCGCGGGAAAGTAGTTGAAATGAACGTGCCTCAGTCGCGTCACGGTGTTGTATGTCTGAATATCGGCGGGATTTTACGCAACTTTGTTAAACAACACCAACTAGGGCGCGTCCTTTCGAATGACGCTGGGATCATTACCGAACGCAACCCTGATACGCTCCGCGGCGCGGATGTGAGCTACTACAGTTACGCACGACTTCCTCAAGGTCAAACCGACCTGGGGTACTTTTTGTCGCCGCCGGAACTGGTGATCGAAGTACGTTCGCCCAGCGATCGTTGGCCGCGCATCTTGCAGAAAGTCGCCGAGTATTTGAATGCTGGCGTCGATGTCGTATGTGTTGTCGACTACATCGCGCAAACGGTGCACATTTACGATTCCGAAGGGCCGGAACGCAGATTGCACGTTGGCGATGAGCTAGCGCTTCCCACGGTCCTTCCTAATTTCCACACGCCCGTGGAAACCTTTTTTGAAGATTGACTTCAAAGCTCCGGTTTCCCGCAGTCCACGATTGCTGATGTCTACGATTGAATCGACCAAAAAGACCGAAGTCGGCAGTTACTTCATCTCGAACTATCCGCCCTTCAGCCAATGGAAGCCGGAGTACCTGGATGCAGTGCGCGCCGCAATGGCTGCTCCTCCGCGCGAGGAAACGCCGCTGGGGCTGTATTTGCACATCCCCTTCTGCCGCAAGCGGTGCAAGTTCTGCTACTTCAAAGTGCTGACCGACGTCAACGCTGCGGAGATCGAGCGGTATGTTTCGGCGCTGTCGAAAGAGATCGAACTCGTCAGCCGGCAGCCGGTGATGGGCGGCCGGCCCTTCCGCTTTGTCTACTTTGGCGGCGGCACGCCGTCGTTCCTCAGCGTCAAGCAGCTGACCGCGCTGGTGAACCGCCTGGAGGAAAACATCCGCTGGGACCACGCCGAAGAAGTCACCTTCGAGTGCGAGCCGGGCACGCTTTCCGAATCGAAAGTTCACACGCTGCGGCAACTCGGCGTCACGCGCCTCAGCCTGGGCGTAGAGAACTTCAGCGACGAAGTGCTCAAAGAAAACGGCCGGGCGCATCTCACACAGGAAATTTACAAGGCGTGGGAGTGGATTCTCGCGGCTAAGTATCCCAACGTGAATATCGACCTGATCGCCGGCATGGTGGGCGAAACGTGGGACAACTGGCGCGAAAACATCCGCCGCACGATTGAGCTTTCGCCCGACAGCGTGACCATCTACCAAATGGAGTTGCCGTTCAACACGGTCTACTCGAAGGACATCCTCGGGAACCACGTCGAAATTCCCGTAGCCGATTGGCCCACCAAGCGGGCCTGGGTGGACTACGCCTACAACGAACTGGGCGCCGCGGGCTACAGCGTCTCCAGCGCTTACACCTTGGTCAAAGACCCCACCAAGGTGAACTTCAGCTATCGCGACAACCTCTGGCGCGGGTCGGACCTCTTGGCCACGGGCATCGCCAGCTTCGGGCATGTGCAAGGAGTGCATTATCAAAACAAGCCGGAGTGGAACGACTACTTGGGCGACTTGCTCGACCGCGGCGAGTTGCCGCTGGGCCGCGCGCTGCGTCCCACGCCGCATCAGTTGCTCGTGCGCGAGTTGATCCTGCTGCTCAAGAAGGGCTGGCTCGATGCGGGCTACTTCCGCGAGAAGTTCGGCGTGGAAATCCTCAACGAATGGCGCGACGTGTGGAACGAATACGCCGAAGACGAACTGCTGACGATCGACGGCGACCGCATCGAGCTAACCCGCAAGGGCCTGCTGCGAGCCGACGCCATGCTCCCCGCCTTCTTCGAGCCAGAACATCAAGGCGTGCGGTACACCTGATGCACCCAGCCGACCCAACCACACAACGCGGGTGAAACCGTTCCTCAAGGGTCAAGGTTCAGGAAATAGGGGCGAAGCATCGCACTCCATCCTGCGTCTCGACTCCGGATTTCTGTCTCCTGACAGCTTGCCTATGTCCGAACACCTGACCTTCATGATGGGCCAGTTCGAGGCCCGCTTTCCTACCGACCGGCGCTACGCCAAGAAGAACCATACTTGGGCGCAGCAGCAGCAGGCGGCGGGGGTGTGGCGGTTTGGGTTCTCGACGTATGCGGTGCGGTTGCTGCAAGATGTGTACTTTTTGGACTGGAGCGTTGAGGCGGGAACCGCGGTTTTGGAAGGTCAGGAAATCGGTTTCATCGAAAGCAAAAAGGCCGAAAGCGACCTGTACGCCCCCATGACCGGAACGCTGGTGCAGTTCAACCCGGAGTTGCTTGCGGACCCGTCAACGATTAACGTCGATAATTACGGCGCGGGTTGGCTGTTCGACATGGAAGGCGCCAGCGACGGCCTGATGACGCCCGAGCAGTATTTGAAATATTTGGAAGGCGCGTGGGAAGTCACGCAGCGCACCATCAAAGGGCAGATGAACGAATAACATCGCTCCCCAACCTTCCCGCACGCACTCCCAAGCCCCCTCGTCGCCGGAGGCAAACTCGCGTCTGGCTTGATGTGTTAGAAATGAGCGTAGCGCCGCATCGTCCGGAGGCAGGTTTGCCGCCGGCTGGCGGCGCGCGTTCCGCGCCGTTTACTTACTTTTGTTGATTGTCTCGCTCTATGCCGAAGCGTATTTCCGTGGTCCTTTCACAAGGCCAAAGCCACAACCCTGAAAAGCGTCACCTGGAGGAAAACCTCGTGGCGGCGCTGCTCATGGAGCAGGGCGTCGATGTCACGGTGATTCCCCATCTGTACGACCTGCCGCCTGACGGCACCGGCATGCTGGCCCTGCAAAACATCGGGGGCGACATGATCGTGCTGTCGTGGCTTTACCCGCGCGCCGCCCGCTGGGTGCTGGATCGCAATCACATTCGCGGCCACGAGGGCGTCACGCTGCTCAAAGGGCTGGGCGAAGATGACGAAGACGAGGACGAAGCGGAAGCGGCGGCTGCGGACGATGACAAAGAGCGCGTCATCGACACCCGGCCCACGCCGCCGCGCAAGATTTACTGCTTCGATTTGCGGGCCTATAACGACGCGAATGTCTACGTCGAGGAGATCCGCCGCATCGTGCGCGAGAACGCCACGCCGCTGGTCCAGCTGACGGGCTGGCTGGGCGGCTCGCCCAAGAATGGCGAGTCGCTCCAGCGGTTCATCGAGCCCAAAAATGACGCTTACGTGGGCGCGCCGCCGAAACCGGCCGAACCGGAAGGCAACGGTGAAGACTCCCAAGCCCACCATGCGCCGCAGGTGGTGCGCATCGAGGAAAACGCCGGCCGCCGCTGGTATCCGGTGATCGACTACAGCCGCTGCACGAACTGCATGGAGTGTATCGACTTCTGCCTGTTTGGCGTGTACGGGGTCGATGGCGTGGAAACGATTCTCGTCGAACAGCCCGACAATTGCCGCAAAGGCTGCCCCGCGTGCAGCCGGGTGTGTCCGGAGAACGCGATCATCTTCCCGCAGCATAAAACACCCGCCATCGCCGGCGCTCCGGCGGAAGTGGGCGGGATGAAGATCGACCTTTCGGTGCTGTTTGGCGCGCCGGAAACGAAAGAGTCGGCCGTGGACGCGGCCGTGCGCGAGCGCGACGAGCAACTGCTGTTGGCGGGCCGTTCGGCAGTGGGCGCCGCGGTGGGAATCGCCCGGCGGCAAGCCAGCCGCGCTCCTGAGCCGCGCGACGAACTGGACGACCTGCTCGACAAGCTCGACGCGCTCGACCTGTAGCACGAGGGGCACAATCCGGCAAAGGCCGTTCGCGTTCACGTTTCGAAGGTCCTTAGGTGCTGCAAAAGAAGGACGGACAACGCCATGAAGATTTTTCAAAACGATGACGGTCGCTACTGCCTGATGATCCTCGATTCCGACTTGGACGAGGAAGCTTTTGACCTGTTCGAGGAACGCGAATTGCAGGGAGGCGGTTATACGTTTCAAGGCATCGTCGAATGGCTGATTGAGAACCGCCTGCCCAAAGACGCCGCCGCGCGCCTCCAAGACCTGGGCGCTGAGGCGGATAACATGTACCTGTACAGCGAAGACCGCGCGCTGCTAGATCAGGTGGCCGACTTGTTTCGCGCCACCGTGACCGATCTCCAGCAATTGGCCGATGTGCTCGATCAGGCGGGCGAAGACATTGAGTAAGCCCTCGCGGCGAACTTAAGCGATCCTGCAAGCAAAGCCGACGGAGAATTGAGTTATGAGTGACGCCGTGCAATCGCGCCTCACCGCCGAGGACTTGCTGGCCATGCCTCATGAGAAGGACTTTGAGTTGGTTGATGGCGAGCTTGTGGAGCGAAAGATGGGAAATGAGTCCAGCTTCATTGCCGGAAATCTTTTCTTTCTGCTCGCCAGTTTTGTTCGCCCGCGACGCTTAGGAATTGTTCTCCCGGCCGAGGCGGGTTACCAATGTTTTCCCGATTCGGCGGACCGCGTACGAAAGCCCGATGTCTCTTTCGTGTGCTCAGGCCGCTTGCCGAACAATCGACCCGCGCGGGGGTACGACACGATCGCCCCTGATTTAGCGGTTGAGGTGCTCTCGCCGCGAGACCTCGCCAGTGAAGTTGATCAAAAAGTGGAAGACTACTTACAGGCCGGCGTGCGTCTGGTCTGGGTCGTCAATCCCGATACCCGCGGCGTGCGCGTCCATCGCGCCGATGGCAGCATTACCGGCCTGCACGAGCAAGACGATCTCTCGGGCGAAGAGGTGATTCCTGGATTCCTCTGCCCCGTGGCGGCGTTGTTTGAAACGCCGACCTCGTAAAGACTTGTACCGGCCTGGGGAATCGACGGCATGACGCCTTTACATCTCCTATCGAAGTTTAGGGTCATAGTCATGCCCAGTTTCTGCGTACGTTTGGTGTTGCTCTTGGCGCTGATCCCCCAAACGATTTGGGCCGACGAGCGGGAAGATCGTTTCTTTGCGGCGGCGCGCCGAGGGGAGTTGCCCGGCGTGACCGAGGCGCTTCAGGCCGGCGTGCCGGTGAACGCCAAAACGCGCTACGGCGTGACGGCCCTCACGTACGCCAGCCGGCATGGTCACGCCGAAGTGGTCAAGGCGCTGCTCGAAGCCGGCGCCGAGGTGAACGTGGCCGACTCGTTCTATCATGGCACGCCGCTTTCGGCAGCAGCGTTTGAAGGTCATGCCGAGGTCGTTCGGCTTTTGCTGAAGCATGGCGCCAAGAACCTGGATGGCGCGCTGGAGAACGCCATCTACAGCGGTTCGGTCGAGGTGGTGCAAATGATTCTCAACGCGGGCGATGTGCGCCCGCAGACGGTGCGCAGCGCCATGCGTTTGGCCGAGTCTTTGCAAAAGAACGACTTGCTCGAACAATTGAAAGCCAAGCACGGCGAAGGACCTGAACCGCTGGCGATTCCAACCGCAATGCTGGAAAGCTATGTCGGCGAGTACGCCAGCGACCGCGGCGGCGAGTACGAAGTACGCTTCGAGAATGGCGCTTTGCACATTGGCCGCAAGGGCGGCGCGCCGGTCCTGGTCGAAGCGACCGACCCGACCACGTTTTTGTACTTCGATTTGAAGTTTTCCTTCGTTGTGCAAGAAGGGCGGCCCTTGACCTTGGTGCGGCAAGTTGCGAACGACATCTTGCGTTTCGAACGCGTCGCTTCGCCGAATGGCGACGATTTGACGCACACGCCCGACTCGTCCGACTCGCCGCTGGCGTCGGAAAGCTCGGCGTTGGCCAACTGGCCGCAGTTCCGCGGGGCGGGCGCTGTAGGCGTGGCGGATGGTCAGAACCCGCCCACGCGTTGGGACGTACCCAAGAATCAGAACGTGCGTTGGAAAACGCCCATTCCGGGTCTGGCGCATTCCTGCCCCATCGTGTGGGGTGACAAAGTGTTCGTCACCACGGCCGTGCGGCTCAATGGCGAGGCCAAGGTGCGCACCGGAGTCTATGGCGATGTCGATTCGGTCGACGACGACTCGCCCCATGCCTGGCGCGTGTACTGTTTGCACAAAACCACGGGCGAGATTCTCTGGGAGCGCACCGCCCAGGAAGGCGTGCCGCGCGTCAAGCGGCATCCGAAGTCGTCGCAGGCGAACTGCACCCCCGCCACCGACGGCGAACACGTCGTCGCGTTCTTCGCTTCCGAAGGGCTGTACTGTTTTGACGTAGACGGAAAACTGCTCTGGAAGAAAGACCTGGGCGTGCTCGACAGCGGCTGGTTCTTCGACCCCGACATGCAATGGGGCTTCGCCAGTTCGCCTATCATTTATCAGGGGCTGGTGATCGTGCAGTGCGACATTCAGAAGAACTCGTACCTCGCGGCGTATCGGCTTTCGGACGGCGTGGAGGTGTGGCGCACGCCGCGCGACGAAATTCCCACCTGGTGCACGCCCACGCTGTGTGAAACTTCCGCCGGACCGCAACTCGTAACCGGCGGCACGATGTTCGCCCGAGCATACAATCCCGTCACGGGCGAGGAACTGTGGCGGCTCGCCGATCATTCCGAGATCGCCATTCCCACGCCGTTTTACGCTAGCGGGTTGATTTACGTCGCCAGCGGGTATCGGCCCATCAAGCCAATCTACGCGATCCGACCCACGGCGCGCGGCGATATTTCCCTCAAAGACAACGCCACCTCGAATGAACACATTGTTTGGAGCCGGCACTGGGGCGGTCCGTACACCCCCACGCCGCTCGTTTACGGCGACTATCTTTATGTGTGCGACAACGACGGCATTCTGACGTGCTATGCCGCCAAGACGGGCAAGCAAGTGTATCGCCACCGCGTGCGCAACGGCGGAGCCGCTAGTTTTTCGGCGTCGCCCGTAGCTGCCGACGGCCGCATTTACCTGCCGAGCGAAGAAGGCGTCATGGTCGTGGTGCGCGCCGGTCCGAAGTGTGAAGTGCTTTCGGCCAATCCGCTCGGCGAGGAATGTCTTGCCTCGCCCGCGATTTCCGAGGGGCTCATGATCGTGCGAACCAAAGACCATGTTGTCGCCGTCGGAGAGAACCGCGTTGCAGAGTAAACGTGCGCAAAGGCCAGCCGTCGCGTAAGGAAGCTCTTGCGCCATTGGCAGGATGTTATGGACACCAACCCCTACGCCTCGCCGCAAGTCGCCTATGGAGCGCTGCCCACCGCCGACGAATCGCGTCTGACGGTCGACGCAGGCATTGTGGTCGAACTGGAGCGCGCCTTTCAGGTCGACGCGAACCCGCACGATGTGGCCGAGTGGGCCACCGTGAATGACCTGTACGCTTGGGTGCTGCAGCATTGCGGACAGGCCGGCGAGGGACGATGGCGGATTGATGACGCGCAGCCTTCGTTGGCTCAGGCGACGCTACGTCGAACTTGCGAAGCGCTCGCCTTGGTTCTCCAACAAGATCCGCAGCAAGTCGGGCCCTCGTCGTCGATCACCAATTGGGGCTCCTGGCGGCAAAAACGTCAGAATTGGAAAAAGCTCGAAAGCACGATGCAGGTCAAATTGCCGCCGCTTTATCGCCCCAAGTGGTTGGTGCGCCTGCTAACGACCCTGGTCGCAGGCGGCGTCGCGGCGAGTATTTGGGCTTCGATTCTTGTTCCCACCTTCGACGGCTGGACGCTCGCCGCCGCCATTGCCGGTTGCTTGCTCTTGGGTTTGGCCGCGGCTCCGCTGACCAAGAGTCTGGCGATCAATCCCGGCCCTGACTTCGAGACGGTCGAGGGGCTATCACGACAGATTCTGGCCGATAACCTCCCGCAACTTTACGCAACGCAAAGAGGGCTTGCTCCGGACGATGTGCGTCTCGTGGTGAATGTTCTCCTCAAACGCTACGAGATGGACGACCACGGTGAGATTCTTCCCGAGACGGCGTTAGAATTTGAAGACACATTAGATTGACGCCCCTCCCAGAGGCGCCCGCATGGAGGGAAAACGTAGTTGGGCTCATCGCTTAAAGGCTTATTGCACCAAGTTGCGGAGCGCCGCGCGACGCGAACGGCGTTGCCGGGTTGAGCTTGTCGGGGGGCTGGCATAGCATGGCTCCGAGGCTGGCGCGCGGCGCTGGCCGAAGACTGCATCTTCTGCCGAACTTCGACGCTTCATGTCCCATTCGACCCAACTTGGCGACAACTCGCTCGTTCCTGCCGAGGTTATTCCGCCGGGGAACTTGCCGCCGCTCAAGTGGCAGAACCTGCCGGAGCCCGTTCCGCTGACGCACATGATCGGCCCCAGTTTGATTCTGGCGGGGCTGGCGCTGGGCAGCGGCGAGTACATTCTTTGGCCGTACATTGTGTACAAGTCGAAGTTCGTGTTCTTCTGGGCCTGTTTGGTCGGCGTGGCCACCCAGTACTTCATCAACATGGAGATCACTCGCTGGACGTTGGCCACCGGCGAAAGCGCCATCACCGGCTTCATCCGGATGAACAAGTTTCTGGCGGTCGTGTTCCTGGCGTTCAACATTTTGCCGTGGATCATTCCCGCATGGGCCAAAGGCGCCGCCGAGCTAATCAGTTGGCTGATCTGGGAGCCAACCTTTACGGCTGAGGGCAAATTCACTTCGCCGTATGTCACGCCGATGGCCATTGCCAGTTTGTTCATTTGCGGCGTGATTCTTACGCTGGGCCCCGTGATCTATGAGACGATCGAGCGCGTGCAGATGTTCCTGGTGACAACCATTATGGTGATTGTGGTCGGACTCGCGGTCTGGCTGGTGAGCGCACGGTTCGACGCGGTGGTGCAAATCGTGACATCGACGGCGACGCTTGGCGCCCCGCAGTTCACGCCCCCACTGGACGCGGATATTACCCCCGCCCTGTTGCTGGGCGCGCTGGCCTTCGCCGGCGCCGGCGGAACGCTCAACCTGGGGCAAAGCAATTATGTCAAGGAAAAGGGCTATGGCATGGGGCATTACATTGGCCGCATCACCAGCCCCATTACTGGCAAGGAAGAACCAACCACGGAAGTCGGCTATCACTTTCCTCCTACCGACGAAAACCTGGCCCGCTGGCGCGTATGGTGGCGCCGGGCGGGAACCGAACACTTTGTGAATTTCTTCCTCACCTGCGTCATCTGCCTCGTGCTGCTCGCGCTCATCAGCTATGTGCTGTTTTACGATGCCAGCGGCGAACGCATGGCCGGCGCCGAACAATACCGCGAGGGGTTGGGCTTCGTCTGGGGCGAAGCACAGTCGCTGGCCCGCGTGATTGGACCGTTCGCCAAGACGTTGTTCTTGATTGTGGGCGTGGCGATTTTATTTACCACCGAGTTCGGCGTGCTCGACGCCGCCACGCGCATCTCGTGCGATATTCTCAAAGTCGCCTGGCTGCGCGAAAACGCAACCTGGAGCGCCAGCCGCCTGTATTACTTCTGCCTGTGGGGCATGATTCTCATGGCCAGCGGCATCTTGCTGCTCGAAATGGCCGGCGTGAACGTCGGCGCCTTCGCGTTGTTCAAACTCACCTCGGCCATGAATGGCGCCGTGATGTTTCTGTACTGCGCCGCCTTGCTGTATATGAACACTTTCCGTCTGCCGCCCGCGGTGCGCATGAACCGCTGGCGGCAAGCAGCGATGGTCTGGGCGGTGCTGTTCTTTGGCTTCTTCGCCGGCTGGGCCGCGTGGAATGCCGCGGCGGGCTTGTTCGCCGGGAAGTAGAGAAGAACAAGACAGACGACGAAAAAAAAGAGAAGATTTTGAACAGGAGGAAACGGAGAGAAATAAAGATAAGAAACTTCCTCCGTTTTTCTCAGTTCTTTCCTGTTCCAGAACTCTTTCGTTTACGGCCCCGCTTTACCCGGCAAACTCATTGCGGCTACCACAAGCGCCAGCCAGCCGACGATCAGCAGCACGCCGCCAATTGGAACAATGGCGCCAAGGATTTTAACGCCGGTGACTACCAGGGCGTACAGCAGCCCGGAGAAGATCAGCACGCCCAAAACGAAGCAAAACCCCGCTACCGAAAGCGAAGCCGTGTTGTGCCGCAGGGCCAGCAGGGCCACCACCGCCAGAGCCAGCGCGTGGTACATTTGGTAGCGCACGCCCACCTCCCAGTTGTGCATCCGCTTGTCTACTTCCGCGGCGTCCAGCCCTTGATTGGCCAGCCAGCCAGGCAAGCCGTGCGCGCCAAAGGCGCCCAGCGTGACACCCACGGCGCCCAGTAGTCCTGCCAGAATCAACCAAAGTTTCGGATTCATTACATTCGACCCGTGCGACGGTCGATCTCGCCCGTCGCCGCATGGTGGAGGAACGCCCCTTGTTTTGCCTGCGGCGCCGCGGCTAGGCGCGCCGCGCTTTGACCACGCGCGCCAGTTGAGCGTGGTCTTTGACCGTGACGGCTGGCTCGAAGCGTCCGTCGGCGGCCACCAGGCTATGCACGCGCCGTTCAATCATCGGGCTGATTTCCATAAGCAGCCAACCGCCGGGATTCAGCCGCTCGGCCGCTTGCGGAATCAGCCGCTCGATCACCGACGTGCCGTGCTCTCCCGCCGCGAGCGCCAGGCGCGGTTCGTGATCGCGTACATCGGGGGGCAAGTCGGCCAGTTCCGACTCGCTCACATAAGGCGGATTGCTCAAAATGAAATCGAACCGCCGCTCGGCCGGAACCGCCGCGAACAAATCGCCGTGCACGAATTCAATGTCGTTCTCGACGCCCAAATCGCGGGCGTTCGTGCGGGCCACCTCAAGCGCTGCGGGGCTCAGATCGACCGCGGTCACCGAGCAGCCCGGCACGTGCTTGACCGCACAAACCGCGAGAATGCCGCTTCCGGAGCCAATGTCGGCAATCGCCAAGGGCGACGGATTTTCTCCCGCCAGATCGACCAGTTCCACGATGAGGAGTTCGGTCTCCGGACGGGGGATGAGCACATCGGGCGTTACGCGGAAGGGGAGCGAGTAAAATTCCCGCCGACCGACCAGATACGCCACGGGGGTGTGTTCGGCCCGGCGGCGCACCAACTCTCGAAACGCAATGCGAACTTCCTCGCGCGGTTCGTCGCCAAAGGTGGCGTACAGTTGAATTCTTTCGCAGCCGCAGGCTTCGGCCAGCAGGATTTCCGCATCCAAACGCGGGGTGTCTGAACCACTCTTCTTCAAATAGTCGGTCGTCCAAGTCAGCAACCGGCCAATTGTCCAGGATTCCGTTTGCGGCATAGGTCCGGCATCGTTCAAGAGTCGAAAAATCTTCGAGCCAAAACATCCACGCGTTGATTCTCGCTTCCGTTTACCAATCGTGGTTTTCCAGCGCTGCTGCGTAATCGCCGTTGATCAAAAGCCGGAAACCCACCGGTCATCGGCCATTTCCGGTCTTTGGCCATGGGGGCAGCGGCGCTGGGAAATCAGGCTTACGCCTTGCTTTTCTCTTTCGTCGGTTCTTTCATCGAGTCGCGCAGTTGTTGTTTCTCATGTTCGATGATGGGATCGAGCACCTGGCCCAAGTCGCCGGCGATGATCTGATCGAGATGATACACCGTCAGGCCGATGGGATGGTGCGTCACACGGTTCTCAGGAAAGTTATACGTGCGAATCCGCTCGCTGCGGTCGCCCGAGCCGATCATCGTTTTGCGTTCACTGGCCCGCTTGGCGTCTTCCTCCCGCTTGTATTTGTCGTACACGCGGCTGCGCAGAAGGCGCCAGGCTTTGGTCAGATTCTTGTGCTGGCTTTTTTCTTCCTGCATCGACACGGTGATGCCCGTGGGAAGGTGCGTCAGGCGAATGGCGCTGGAGGTTTTGTTCACGTGCTGCCCGCCGGGGCCGCTGGCGCGCATCGTTTCCTTCTTAACGTCTTCCGGATCAATGTCGATTTCCACTTCTTCCGGTTCGGTGAGCACGGCCACGGTGGCGGCCGAGGTGTGAATGCGCCCCTTGGCTTCGGTTTCGGGCACGCGCTGCACGCGGTGACCGCCGCTTTCGTAGCGCAGCACGCGGTAGCAGCCTTCGCCTTCCACCGAAAGGCTGATTTCTTTGAAGCCCCCCATTTCTGTGGGACTGGCCTCCATGATTTCAAACTTCCAGCCTTTGTCTTCCGCGTATTTGCGGTACATCTCGAACAGGTTGCGAGCAAACAACGCGGCTTCGTCGCCGCCGGTGCCGGCGCGAATTTCCATGATGCAGCGCGAGCGGTTGGCTTCTTCGCCGCCGATGGTCATTTCGAGCAATTCCTCGTACAACTCCTCGCGGCGTGGGATGATCGCCTCAATCTCCGCTTCGGCCATTTCGCGCTCTTCGGGGTCATCGCTCTCGGCCATTTGCCGCAGCTCGACCAATTGCTGGTTGAGGCTCTTATACTCGCGATACTTGTTAGCGGTGCGGGCCAGCGAGCCATGTTCGCGCGCGACCGCCGACATGCGGTTTGAGTCGCTCAAGACCGCCGGATCGGCCAGCATTTGCTCGAGCTCTTCAAAGCGGGCAAGCGTTTTTTCCAGTTCCTGGCGCATCGAAGGATCGCGCACGAAGGCGCGCCGAGAGTAGGTTCAAAAGGGCGAATGTATTATAGAGGGATCGCGGCAAGTCGCGTAGAGAACTTGCCCGAGGAGACGTGTGTCGCAATCGCCGGGCGACTTGCCACCCGCTGGGCAGGCGGCGGTTCGCCGGGCAGGCCCAAGGCACGCGCTCACCGGGCGTGAGCGCGTCACACGCATGGCCGGCCAGAACGCCGGCAAAAAGAGGAGCGGCTACTCTTCGTCGCTCGTGGCGGCCGCGGCCTTCTTCCGCTTGGCCGGCTTTTGTGAAAGGCTGGCGTAATCGCCCGCCTTGAACTTGCTTTGGAACTTTTGAATGCGCCCTTCCGTGTCGACAAATTTCACCTTACCGGTGTAGAACGGATGGCACGCATTGCAAATGTCGACCTTCAGCTCTTTCCGGGTGCTGCGCGTGGTGAACGTGTTGCCGCAACCGCAACTGACGGTCGTTTCGTAATACTTGGGATGAACGTCTTTTTTCATGGCTGGAGATTCCTCTCCCAGATGCATCGGAATATCAAAGGGAAGTCATTAATGCTATCGCGAAGCCCCAAAACCGACAAGACGGCTGCCGCGGCGTAGAAAATGGCGAAAAAGCCCCCCTAGTGCCGAGTCATGCACGATTGCGACTTCACGCATCGGCCGTATTTGATGGATGGTTTCCCCTGACATTCCGGCAAGTTATGATAGGCTCCGCAAGCGGTTTCCTACTTTTCGCGCGAGGCGACTCATGAACCACACTCTTTCTCGCTCCCTCCCTTCCCGGCGCCAGTTTTTGCAGTCCACCGCGGCGGCGGGAGCCGCGATGCTCGCCGCCCCGGCGATTTTGCGCGGGCAGAACTTGAACGAAAAGCTCGATATCGCCATCATCGGCTCCGGCGGACGCGGCTACGGGAACCTGCAATCGGTGGCCAGCGAGAATATCGTCGCCCTGTGCGATGTGAATGAGGGCAACCTGAACCGGGCTGGAACGCAATACCCCGGCGCCAAGCGATACGTCGATTTCCGCAAACTTTACGACGAACTCAAAGCGTTTGACGCCGTGGTGGTTAGCACGTGCGAACATACGCACGCCTTCGCCACGTTGCCGGCCCTGCAAATGGGCAAGCATGTGTACTGCGAAAAGCCGCTGACGCACAACATTTGGGAAGCGCGCATCATTCGCGAGGCCGCCGCCAAAGCCAACGTGGCCACGCAAATGGGAACGCAAATTCACGCGACCGACAATTACCGCCGCGTGGTCGAGTTGATTCAAAGCGGCGCCATTGGCCCTGTGCGCGAAACGCACGTATGGGTTTCTCGGGCCTGGGGGTTACAAAGCCCGGAAGATGCAAAAAAGAACGGCGACATTGTCTCGGTGCAAGATCGGCCGAAAGAAGCCGAGCAGCCGCCCAGCGACTTGAACTGGGACTTGTGGCTTGGCCCAGCGCCGGAACGGCCGTTCCATAATGTGTACTTCCCCGGCCCGAAGTGGTACCGCTGGTGGGACTTTGGCTCGGGCACGATGTCGGACTTGGGCAGTCACTGGATCGACCTGCCGTTCTGGGCCCTCGAATTGAAGCATCCGCTGACGATCGAAGCGTCGGGGCCGCCCCCGCATGCGGAACTGGCGCCAGCGTCGATGCAAGTGACTTACGAATACGGCCCGCGAGGCGACCAGCCGGGGCTTTCGCTCACCTGGTATCAAGGCGCCAACAAGCCCAAGATTTGGCAAGACGGCGGCATTCCGCAATGGGGCAACGGCGTGCTATTCATCGGCGATAAGGGCATGGTCCTGGCCGACTACGGCCAGCATGTGTTGCTGCCCGAGAAAGATTTTGCCGACTTCAAGCGTCCCGAGCCGTTCATTCCTGCCTCACGCGGCCATCATGCCGAGTGGATACACGCCTGCAAGACCGGCGAGCCGACCACATGCAACTTCGAATACGCCGGCTGGCTGACCGAAGCGAACCACCTAGGCAATGTGGCCTACCGCACCGGCAAGAAGCTGGAATGGGATCCCGCGAAGCTCGAAGCGACGAACGCTCCTGAAGCTCAGAAATTCATCCGCCGCGAGTACCGCAAGGGTTGGAATCTGGCGTGATCGGGTGAAGTGCTGGGGTGAGAAAATGATGCGTTGTTAACGAACGGCACCGGCGACGGTTCGTCGCCGGCTATCGCCCATGTGCCTCTAACTCTTGACTCCTGAATCTCATCCTGCCACGTGGGACGAGCGGCGGCTTTTGGCCGAGTGCGACCTCGTGCGCACGCGGCGCAGCGGTCCGGGGGGGCAACATCGGAACAAGGTGGAAACGGCCGTCGTCATTACGCACACGCCCAGCGGTGTGGCGGGGGAAGCGTCGGAACGCCGCAGCCAAGAGCAGAACCGGCAGGAAGCGATCTTCCGCTTGCGCGTGAATTTGGCGCTCGCAGTGCGCCATCCGCCGGCAGAGCAACCCAGCGATTTGTGGCGCTCTCGCCTGCGGGGCGAGCGAATCGAGGTGAGCCCCACGCACGACGACTTTCCCGCCCTGCTGGCCGAAGCGCTCGACTTGCTGACCGCCGCCGACATGGACCTGGGCGCCGCCGCCGAGCGGCTCGGCTGCACGGCGTCGCAGTTGACGAAGTTTCTCAAGCACGAACCCCGCGCGCTGCACATCGTCAACCGCCGTCGGGCCGAGTTGGGGTTGCGCCCTTTGAAGTAGGCTCCATCGCTTGCGCACCGTATGCGTCAGGCGACGCTATCGCTTCTTCTTTTGTTTCTGACCGCCGGTCTTACGCTGCCGTTCGATGTACGACTTAAACTCCCATCGGTCTTTCCACTGCGACAAATACGGTGCGTACTGCGGCGCGTCGTACCAAAAGATCGAAGGCGGATCAGGCGGCGCCACGCGGCCTTCCGGATAATCCTTTCCAGCGAAGCTCGACTCGACCGCTTCGTTCCAGGCCAAGAGTTCTTGCTTCATCCGCGCGAAAACCTCGGGGTGGTCGCCGCTCACGTTCTGCGTCTCGTGCGGGTCGGCGGAAAGGTCGTACAGTTCGAACTGGTCTTGGCGACGGTTGTTGTTCAACAGTTTGAAGCGATTGTCCACCAGCGCCAGCTTTTGGCCAAAGCGGAAAGGTATCGCCTGCGGGCGTTCGGTAAGTTCTTGCGTGAACAGCGGCTTGAGGCTGATGCCGTCCAGCGGCTGGACGAACACTTCATCCGGAAGGCCGAGAAGGTCGGCCACCGTCGGAAAGAGGTCCATCGTGCAAGCCGGATAGTTCGTCACGCGCGGCGCTACGACGCCGGGCCATTCGATGATCCCCGGCACGCGCACGCCCCCTTCATAGACCGACCCCTTGTTGCCGCGCAAGCCGCCGACCGTGTCGGGCGAAATCTCGGGTAAGCCGCCGTTGTCGCTGCAAAACACGAGCAGGGTGTTCTTGGCCAGGTCGAACTCGCGGAGTTTAGACCGCAGATGGCCCACGGCGCGGTCCATCGCCACGAGTTCGCCGTAGTGATTCGCCGACACTTCGTTCAACGAGGCGAACGAGGCTTTGTCTTCCGGCAGCGCCTTGAACGGGCTATGCGGCGATCCGAACCAGACGACGGCGAACATCGGTTGGCCAGAGTTGCGGTGCTTGTCGAGGAACTTGACCGCCTCGGCTACGGCGACTTCGGACGAGTCGCCGGTGAACGGTTCGATCTTTCCCGCACGGCTCATGAGCGGATCGACATCATAAAAGTTCGTGACGGAAACCCACTCGTCAAAACCAAAGGCGCCAGGACTGCGAGGATCGTCGGCCAGGATCGGGGCGCCCGGACCTTTGAAGCCGTTCAAATGCCACTTGCCGAAATGCCCCGTAACGTACCCCGCGTGTTTCAATGCTTGGGCGATGGTCTTCTCTTGCTCTCGCAGCGCGTAGCCATGGGTCAGCACGCCGCTGCGATCGGGCGAACGACCGGTCAGCACGCTGGCGCGCGTGGGCGAACACACGGGGCCGCCCGCGTAGAACCGCTCGAACCGCAAACCCGCCGCGGCCATGGCGTCGAGATGCGGCGTTTTCAACACCGGATGGTGGCGATAACCGGTTTGCCCCCAGCCCATATCGTCGGCCATGATGAGCACGATATTGGGTGTATCGCTTCTTTCTGCGGAAACCGCAGGATTTGCCGGCTGGAGCGCCGCAGCGACGGCTGCCGAAGCAAGAATGAGGGCGCCAATTCTGTGGAGTAATCGTCGCGGTCGTGCTGAAGAGTCGGTTAGCGCCCGTTGATCGAAATGTCGCATGGCCGTCTGCTCCGCGGTTCGAGTTGGCGGTTGTTTGATTCCATGGTTGCCGCACGTGGAAGGGGGGCATGTGGTTTTTTTTTTGCGCCGCTGCGAAACGCGCCTCGGCAGGCCACGAAGGTCCCAGTATTGGCGCTGGCGATTGGAAGGTCAACGTTTTGGCGACTCGACCACTCAGGAGATTGAACGGAAAGGTGACGAAAGCGCATGCGGCGCCGGCAGCCACGGTTCGGCCTGGCATCGAAAGCCGACGGTCTGCTGGCGGGTACGGCGCGCTTCCAGGAGCGAGAAGACGGATTCCGCGATTCAATCAGATCGGGAGCGCAATCGCGTCAAAGAGAAGTCGGAGACTCCCCAATTCGAAACAACAACGCGAGGTAATAGCGCACGACCGATGAGGCCGTACGACGTGGCGTCGTCCACCGTAATACAATTGACTTTCCAGGGGTCTCGGGGTCAATTGGTCTTCGGATTAGAGCGCGTCCAGAAGTGGCTTTCCTGAAGCGCCTGAAAGAGATTCATCATCGCGCCGAAGTGTTTCACGGCGAGAATCGCCACTGGGCACTCGGCCATCACGTGCGAAGTGACGCTTCCCAACAGAATCGACGCCGACCGACTGCGCCCGCGGGTGTTCATCACAATCAGGTCCGAGCTATGCTGGCTGGCGGCATGGACGATCGCCGCGCCAACATTGTTGGCTTCCACGAAGGCCGGTTGAACCTCAACGCCGTGCGTATCTACAGGGGCGATGAATTTTTGAAACGCCTCCGTCTCTCGGTGGCGTATCTCCTCCGTGTGTTCGTCGTAGCGGATCATCGACGGATCCGAAAAGACATGCAGCGCCACACATTCAGAAAGCCCCGCGGCGCGCGCGATCGATGTGGCCACGCCGAGGCTATCGGCGGCATGGTCCGAAAAGTCGATCGGCGCGATAATATTCGTGATCGAAACGGGCGCTCCTTCTGGCGCCAGCCACACGGAACAAGGGGCGATCATTGCGAGCCGTTTGGCGAGTGACCGTTGGCCGCTGCGGCTCTTCCGATGTCCCAGCAGGATCGTTTGGCACTGTTGCCGGGTGATGAACTCCAAGATCGCATCGATCCGCACGCCGCCCACCACATGACAACTCCAAGTTGCTGCGTTCTTGGGCGACGTGAATAACTTCTCAATTTGCTGCTCGCAGTGGATTTGGAACAGCGCGTCCGATTCGTACTCGACGGCGGCGCGCGCGGGCGTGCGGACATGCAGAAAGTGGTAATGCCGCGAGAACCCCAGCTCCGCGAGCATGCGTGCATAGGTGATCAAGGGGCCGTCGGACGCGGCGCCCGACAAGGCCACGACGGTGCGTTGATGGCGATTCATCATTGACTCCTGGTTGGCGATAGGTTCGTAACAGGGAGGGGCGCCATAACAGGGCGCCGGCCTCCGCGGGCGCCGGCCTCCGCGGGCGACTGCCTTAACGGGCGACTGCCTTAACGGGCGGCTGGCTCGGCGGCTTCGCGGGCGGATCGGCGCACCTCGCCGGGCGGTTCGGTCGCGTCTCCCTCGCCGGGAGTTCGATCGAAGAAAGGACGCAAAATGGCGTAAAGTATCAACGCCGACAGTACCCCCGTCAGGAAGTCGGTCAAAGGAACCATCACCGCCGTGTAAATCATCAAAGCGGAATGGAAGCGGCTATGCCGCCAAACTTCTTTCAATTCGGCGGGTTTAATCATATTACTGGCGACCCAAAGCAGGATACCGGCGATGCACGCCATGGGCACGTAATTCAAATACGACGCCAGGTAAACCGCCATGATCAGCTTGAGCACGCCCTTGAAGTAGCCCGCCAGCGGCGTGACCGCTCCCGCTTTAATGCTCGTGGCGGTGCGGGCGAGCGCTCCGGTGCACGGAAAACCGTTGATCAGCGGCGTGATCGTTTGCACCAGCCCCTGTCCCCACAGTTCCTTATCGGGATTGAAAGGCGTTGTGCGGTTGTCGGCTAATCGATCCGCCATCGATGAACAGAGCACGCTCTCGACCGCCGATACAAACACAATCGCAAAAACAAAGTAGACAATATCCACAAAGACCGACGTTTCCCACCCTGGCATTTGAGGGCCGGTGAACACAAAGAAGTTGGTGGGAATTTCTCCGAAGCGGTCCTTGATGAGCAGAATGTCCTTGCCAGGAAGCACAAACGCAGTCAATCCGGTGGCCACGCCCAGTGCGATGAGCGGGGCCGGAATGAAGATCGAAATCTTGAGCAGGTAACGTGTCAGAACGAAAGTCAACATGGCGATGCCAAAGGCATACCAATTGGCCGAGTCAAACTGGGCGGCGATCTCCTGAAGTTTGGTCAGAAAGCCGCCCTTCAACCCGAGGCGCAGTCCCAGGGCTTCGCCCGCATTCGACATGGCGATGACGATGGCGATGCCCACGGTAAACCCCACGATGATGGAGTTTGGCACGAGCTTGGCGTATTTACCCATGCCAAGCAGCCCCATCAGAATCAAGGTAATTCCCGACAAGATGCTGACGAGCACCAGAAAGCTGTGCCCCTGTTCGAACGTGCCGCCTCCCGGTTCGCCATACTTCGCCATGAGTCCAGCGATGACCGGAATGAACGCGGCCGTCGGACCGTAGACTTGATACTTCGAGCCGCCGAACGTCCGCCCGATGATGCACGCGAGCGCTCCGGCGATGATTCCCTGTTCGGGGCGCAGCCCCATGGCGATGGCGAATCCCATGGCCATGGGAATGGCCGTCATGGCGACGATCAAACCTGCGCTAAAGTCGCGATAGACGATCGACTTCCAGCGATCTCGCGTCAGGTCTTCGAAGCGTTCGTCGAAGACGTTTATGAACGTTTTGAATCGTTGCCAGATCATGAGTACTTCTCCTAATGAGCGATGTTGGCGCCGTCCAACGCGAGTCGCCGAACGGGCGAAGAACGCCGGTTCAACCTGGAACCAGGGGTGAAACTGGTCTCGCAAAGGATGCGCGCTGGCAAGGGGCGAGAATCACTTGCCGTTGCGTTTGACGCAGCACGCGCCGCACTTCCGGCGAAAGCAGCGGGCGCCACCATTTCGCCGGGCGGCTGGAAAGAATCAACAAGTCGGCTTCGACTTCTTCGGCGAAACGCGCAATCCGTTCGGCTACGTCGCCGGTGCGCAGCTCCAGGCGTAGATCCACCTCGCTGCGCTGTCGCTGGGGCGCCGTGCTTTCGACAAACTCGGCCAACTTGACGCGAGCCGCTGTACGCGAGGCACCGCGCGGCGCTGCGTCGTTGCAGACATCGTGCGCGGCCCGATGCAATAGCCCCAAAGCGTCGAATCCGGTAACGCGGCTCCAGGAATCGCGCGGCGGCAGCACATGCAACACGGTCAGGGTCGCCTTGTGCGTTTGCGTAAGTTGTAGTCCCAGTAAAAGCGCCGCGCGGTCTTTCTCGGTCATGCCAGTTGGCACAACGATCTGCGAGCGCCACAGCCCGCGCGACGGCGCTTCATCTCCTGCCCGGTCATCGCGGGCGGGAAGATTCACGGAGAATCGGTTGTTTCTCGAGCTTTCCGGCATGATCCCTCTCCACGTCGTACAACAATGACCCTCGTGAAACAAAAAAAGGCCGGCGACCCGTGCCTGTGCACAGATCGCCGGCCTGGTCCCAGTTCGGGCGTGGTTATCCCGAGGAGCTTCGGCTAAGCGCAATTGTGAATTGGATGGGAAGCAACCCGACGGCCCAAGCTCACCACAGCGCGCGACTTCCTCGTGTCGGAACGCGCGCTCGCAGGAACCTCAACTACAAACCGGTTGCTTCACGAGCGGTTGGCTACTTACGAAGCAAGCAGCCCGCAGTCGTCAAACGTTGCCGACCCGCGACGAGCGGTCTAGAGCGAGTTTCACGCAGGTGTGACGCCCCCAAGGTGATGCACTCGCTCCGCGAGTGCCGGAAACCACTCGCGGAGCGAGTGGACCACACGGAAGAAGTCATCACACCTTGACGAGATACGCTCTAACGTCCCTCGCCTTCCGGGTGGGAGCGACGTCCGTTCAATCGTCGGTGGCCCGCAGAATCGTCGTCGCAACAGTTAAACTCGAGCTTATCTTGCAGTGTGAAAACAATTACGCGCTCACCCGTCTTCGTGCTGATGTCGGTATGAATGCTTTGAACGCGCACGTTGAGAATGTCTTTCAACAGCGCCTCTAAGAGCGGCCGTCCCGAAGTGAGCAGTTCGTTCCGCACTTGCTTGAGCAAGTAGCCGCTGCGCGGGCTTTTGGATTTGACGAGTTTTTGTTCGGCGGGAGTCATCACTCCCTTGAGACGCACGAGGACCATGTCGCCCAGCAGATACGTCTTGGTTTCCAACGGGCCCCGACCCATGAATTCCTTCTCAAAGTGGATCAAAGCCCGACTGATTTCTGCTTCAAGGTCACTCTTGCACTTCAATTCAGTCGTCGAAGACATACAAACTCCTTAGGCGACGAGGCGCGCGAAGACAAAGATGAAGGCCGTCTAGCGAGCGAGGGAGCGTACGGACGCGCACAAGCTCGGCGTTGTTGACCGATCAGTCAAATTGACGAGCGCGCACGGCTCAAAGAAGCAGCAGAATGCCCGATCCCAGCAGACGCAGCCGGACCATGGGCGACGGTAATCGCGGGAAAAGACGCTCGACGGCCGCCGCCTGAAGTTGCGGGCGAAGGCTCTGCACCGAGAGCAGCCCTTGCCAAACACGCATGTGCCGCGGTGAAACAAGCCGCACTTCCGAGGAGCTCTCAATTTCTTCCTGTTGAGACAAACTTCCCGGCGCCACCCAAGACGCAATGGGCAGACGTACCCCGACGCCCGATACCGCTAGGCAAAAGACCACAAACAACGGCAAAATCCGCGACGCAACGCGGTGTCGGCCAGGTTCGATATGAATCTGCGACATGCGGCGGAATCCAGACGAAAAATTGCCGACCTTGCAGCGGCGCATCAACAAAAAAGGCCGATGTGTCTCGCAAGGGTGAGAGACATATCGGCCATTCCGCCAGACCTGAATTCCAGCGGACATACGCCCTAACGGGGAGGGGTAGATATAGCTCCTCCACGAAACTCTCTGGTAGTGTAGTCGCCTGGCCCACGATCGTCAACCCCGTTGGTCGCGAACTTAGGCGATGCAATGTCCCGCCTCGGTCGTTCCATGGCGTGGCGACGTTGTGTGCGCACAGGTGGGGCCTAGTACGGCTCAAGCCAGATCAGGAAGCCCATGCTGGGTTCTTGGTTGTTCGTCGGTAGGCGGGCCGGCGCAACGCGATAGCGCATGAGTTCAATGCGATGGTGGGGATCGAACCTTTCCGTGGAACGTCCTACGCCACGGCTTACCGTGCTGCGCGACGGCCAATCGACCCAAGGGTGAGGGTCGGAGCCAATCGAAGCCGACGGCGTGTTCAACGTCCCTTGCCAACTGCCGTCTTTCGCATCGCGACGAATGCGGTAACGAATCACCATTTCGTCGGCGTCATGAAGGCGGATCGTTCCGCCGTCGCTGGGAAAACCTTCGAAAGGAATGGGACCGCCCGAGACGCGAAGTTGATAGCGAGCGCCATGCGGGATCCAAACGCGCCATTTCCACTCCAATTCATTCTCGCCTTCCAATTGAATGGCGTGAACTTGCGACAGATCGTCGAGATCGAGTTGGCCGAGTTCGTTGCGCAGCCGGGCCACCTCGCGACGCAGGGGGCCTAACTCGCGGTACAGTAACACCACCGTGACCGCCAGGGCGATTAACGTCGTCGCCAGCAAAAGCGTCAACAAGGAGAAGCGAATGCTCCGGCGTCGCGGCAATGGCTCATTCACGCAAAGTCTCCCCAGTGCAACGAGTTGGCGCCGTATTGTAACTCAAGCCAACCGAGCGCGGTGAACGCAACAGGGGACGTTTGCTGGGAACGAACGCTTCTCTTCTCGAACGTAAAGATCATGCTTCAAGGTTGCTTCACACGACGGCCTGGCGGCAGACCGCGAGACGTTCGTCAGCCATCGATCTTCGACAATGAACGATGCCATAGCCATTGCGGGAAGCCAAGTTCGAGCGCTTACATTCTGGCAGTGACTTGTTTGCAATCACGGCGCCGCCAAACGAAGCTGCGGAAATGTTGCGTCACGAAGGTGGACCGCGCGAATCGCTGCGACCTCCGGAGCAACGCGGGGAAAGTACGCATCGACGAAGTTGCACTCCGCCGCCTCGCTCCAACACCACCGCTCTTGCCGCGGCAGCGATGATTTGAGCAACACCAACTCATCGGCCCCCAGTACAGCAGCCACCCGCGCCGCAATCGAGTCGCTCGTAACGCTCCAGTTGCACGCGAGCGCCGCGCCGGGCAGATGCGGTTCGTCGCGCCGCAGAAAGTCTTCGACGTCGAACACGATGCGCGAGGAAGCGACCTGGCGCCCTGCGACGAGTTCATCCCACCGTGCCGCCAGCGTGAACTCGGGCCACAGCGCGACAGCCAACCTTGCCGAAACTCCCATGGCGCGCACGCACAACCAGTGCGACGTTTCTTCCCCCAGCGCGAAGCGTCGATCCCAGTCGCGCAGCGCGTCGGCCAGCGCTCCGCCTCCGACGATCAACACAGTGGCCAGCGGCGGTTGCAGCGCCAGCCACGTTCTCAAGGCAGGACGCACCTCGTCGAGGTCAAGCAAACTGCCGCCGAGTTTGATCACCCGGCAAGGCTGTTGCGAAGCGTGTTTGGCCTGAGCAAGTCGATCTTCCATCGTCATGCGAGATGGCGGGGAATGTGAATATTGGGTGCTTTGGCTAACGGCGGCCAGGGCCGCGGAACGCCCGGCCAAGGTTCGCTTCGTCGATGACGCACGAACCGCACGCGAGCGCGCTTAGGGCCGCGGCTCCATGCTTTCGCGCGCCAGCACCGCGAGTGCGTGGGCCGGCGCGCAGGACGACGAACGCGGGCCGAACTTCTTAGCCATCGACACCGTTTTAACTTCCTGCAGCATGCCCTTGATCACGCGCCGGGCGAAGAACTCGCCTTCGCCCGCCAGGATCAACACGCGCGGGGGTTGCGCCATGGCGGTCATGACTTTTTGCACGGCGTCGCGAGTCAGGTTGAGGTGCCGCTGGGCGATCACTTGTGCGATGAGCGCCGCGTCGCGATGGTTGAAGTCGTCGCCTTCCGCACAAATCATGCGAGCCAACCGCACGCGGCACGCGCCCTTCGTCGCGGGGCGATGATCGGCGGTGTTGGTGTCGTCGGCGTCTTCGGATAACTGCCCCAGCATGATGTAGACGTCGCGCGTCGTGGCGAACAACTCGCGCGCCACGGGGCAGTTTTGGTTGCGGTAGGGGACAGTTTCCGCCAACGCGCAAACCGGCGTACGTTCAACTCCCGCATAAACTAATTCACCCGAAAGCAGGCGCTGCGTATCGGTCACGCCCCGCGCCGCCACGCGGCCGTCAATCAAGGGAATGATGTCGGTCGTGGTCGAGCCGACGTCGAGCAACAGCGCCGGCTCTTGCCGCGCGAACCGGAGCGTAAACTCGGCCAGCGCTCGCCAGTTCGACGCCGCCGCCAACAGCGGTTCGCGCCGCGCCACCACGGGCGAAACCAACTTGCCGCTCGTTAAGTACACGCGCGTATGCCGCCGATCCGAGGCGTCCTCGACGGCTTGCAGAATGTAATGCACGCCCGCGGTTTTGCTTTCGAAACAGTCGGCCAGTTCGCCGGTCATGGTGACCGCCAGGTGGTCGCTCTCCGGGGCTTCGGCAATGAGGGCCCGCAACTCATAGGCCAACATTTCGGGTTTGGCCCACAGCGGGAACGGCTTCGAGACGGCATAACCTTGACCGTTGGCGGCTTTCAGGTTCGCTCCGCCGATATCCAGCGCCAGCCAATTCGTAGACATAGGGTTTCCCAGTTGGTAGGGTGGGCGGCGCGAATCTTCACTCCCGCGAACCTCGCGGCGCCTGCGTCAGGGGGCGCACCTGCACCTTTGAAATGTACCCTTATTGGTCGTGAGGCACGATGCGCTTCGTCGATTTAAGTTTACCCTTGGATAACGATCGGGCCTGGGCGCCGTGGTGGGCGCGGAGTCGGGTCAAACGGCAAAGCCATCAGTTCGGGGCGCGCGTCATTCGGTGGTTGTTCGGCGTTTCGCCGGCTTACCTGCAAACCGGGCTGGGGTGGGCGAACGAGACGATCTCGCTCTCGACGCACGGAACCACGCACATGGACGCGCCCTGGCATTACGCCCCCACCAGCGAAGGCCGCCCGGCGCGCACCATCGATCAGGTGCCCCTGGAGTGGTGTTGCGGGCCGGGTGTGGTATTGGACCTGCGGCGGAAATCTTCCGATGAGGCGGCCACTGTGGACGACCTGCGCGGAGCGCTGGATCGTATCGGTCACGTCATCGCGCCCGGAGAAATCATTCTGATTCAGACCGGCAATGACCGCTACTACGGTTCGCCGGAGTATTTTACGCGCGGTCCTGGCGTGAGCGCCGCGGCGACACGCTGGCTGTTGGATCAGGGCGTGCGCTTGACCGGCATCGACGCCTGGGGGTGGGACGCGCCGCTGGTCGTGCAAGCCCGACAAGCCAAAGCAACCGGCCGAAAAGATCTGTTTTGGGAAGCGCACTACGTGGGAGTCGAGAAAGAATACTGCCACATGGAGCGCCTGGCGAACCTCGATCAATTGCCGCCCACGGGCTTTACGGTGTACGCATTCCCGCTCAAGGTGCAAGGCGGCTCAGCAGGTCCGGCCCGTGTGGTGGCGATGCTCCCCATGTGACGAGTATCGCCCAATCACGCTGCACAGCGTTAACGCAAGACTTCCGCTGGGACGTTATTCGGGCCGTTTGCCGGCGGCGATTTCTTCCTCCCATTCGTCCATCAAGGGCCAGTCGACGGCGCAGGTGCCGAAGTCGGCCATGTGCTGATATTGCTCCAGCCGGGCGATGGTTTTGCTCAGCAATTGGCGGTCGTTGCGGAAGATCGGGCCGTGGCTGGGAAGCAGCCATTTCACATCGCTTTCGCGAATGCGCTGGAGCGAGCCGACGAACTGCTTCAAGTCGCTGCCGTGATGGGCGTCAATCGCACCCACGCAACCGTCGCGGTAGATGTTATCGCCGCTGAACAACAAGTCGCCCAGGCGGAAGGAAAGCTGGCTGTTGGTGTGGCCGGGCGTATGCCACACTTCCAACGAGACGCCGCCGACTTGGACCACGTCGCCTTCGCCAATGCGCCGGTCCACCTTGACCGGCGGCATGTGTTCGTGAATGCCTTGCGCTTCGATCTCGGCAAAGGTCAAGAGCTTGTCGCCCGCCTCGATCGGCCCGGCGGCCAGGTCGTGCGCCAGCACGGGAGCGCCCAGCAGTTCCTTGGCCTTGGCCATGCCTTGAATGTGATCGACATCGGCGTGCGTGGCGATCAAGGCCACGCATTGCGACAGCGGGAAGTCCATCTGACGGACCAGTTCAATGATCTCCTCGACGTTGTCTTCGTAGCCAATGTCGATCAAGGCCCAGGCCGAGCCGTCGAACACCAGGTAGACATTGCATCCCAGGAGCTGCCCCGCCTGAAAATTCAACTCGATCACGTTCGGAAACAGGGGCTTGCGCTCCAGCATGAAAGCAACTTTCGTAGAAACCTTGACAAAGAACAAACGCCGAAGCCCGACCCGTGCTTCGGCGTGACAACTCACGCATCGCCCTTGCCGCGAGGGACCTTGCCCCATGGCCCTTGTCCCGATGGCCCGCAGGGCGCGACGCGTTGCGAACCCCGTGCGGGTTTAGCCTTTCACTTCGTCCAGCATTTGCTGCAAGCGCGGCTTGGCGGGCGCGCCGGTGATTTTTTGGATCACGTCGCCGTTCTTGAACAACATGAGCGTGGGCAAGCCCATGATGCCGTACTTCAGGGCCACATCCTGGTTGTCGTCCACATTCACTTTACCCACCTTGATCGAGCCGGCGTTTTCCTGCGCCACTTGCTCGATGACCGGTAAAAGCTGACGGCACGGAGCGCACCACGGCGCCCAAAAGTCCACCAGCACGGGCTGCGAGGACTGCAGCACTTCGGCGTCGAAATTCGCGTCGTTGAACTCGGCGACATTGGCCATAACAAGAAACTCCTGGAGAAATCGGTTACAAAGATTGGGTGACGGAACTCGGCCAGGCCGAGGAAGCACAACATCGCCCACTGCGGATTAACCCGAGTGGTTTGACGTCAGGGCGCGAAAGGCGCCAATCATCCTTGGGCTTGGAATTGTAAGAATCGACTTGCGCCCATGTCAACCAACAGCCAAGCTGAGCCGCCCTTCACAGCGTAAATGTACGAAATATTTGAACATACGGCCGATTTAGGGCTTCGGGTCGAGGCCCCCAATTTGGAAGGACTCTTCGCCGAGGCGGGTCGGGGGCTCGCTTCCATGATGGTCGCGAACCTGGATCAGGTCCAGCCTCTCCAAGTAAGGGAATTGACCCTTCCGGGCCTCGAACGCGACTACTTGCTGTTCGACTGGTTGACCGAACTCCTTTACATCTTCGACACGGAACGCCTTTTGCTCGTAGATTTCGACCTGCAAATTCACGAATCGGGCCTGCACGCCGTATGCCGCGGCGAAACGCTCGACCCTGCGCGCCACTGGCTTGATCATGAGGTCAAGGCGATTACCTACCATCACCTGAAGCTTGAACCAACCAGCACCGGCTGGCAAGCCGAAGTGATCGTAGACATTTAAGCAACACCGACTTATAAGCAACCGCGGCCAGCAAACCACCCGACCTCCGACTTCTGACCCCCATGTCAATAAAAGCCGCCTACGACGGACCGTTGGAAAAGGTCAACGATTACTGTTGGCGGATTCCCAAATCGTATCGCGAGGGAATGCGCGTTGACGGTCTGATCTTCGCCGATGAAGCCCTGCTGGAACACATTCGCGAAGATCAAGCGCCCGAACAGGTGGCCAACGTGGCCTTTCTGCCGGGCATTCAGCACGCCAGCTTGGCCATGCCCGACATTCACTGGGGCTACGGCTTTTGCATCGGCGGAGTGTGCGCCACCGACCCCGAGGAGGGTGGTGTTATATCCCCCGGAGGTGTTGGGTATGATATTAACTGCGGCGTGCGGTTGGTGCGTTCGAACATGTTCTATCAGGATGTGAAGCCGCATTTGGAGCGGCTCATGGATCAACTGTTTGCGCATGTCCCGGCCGGCGTGGGCAAAGGCGGACGCTTCCACTTCAAAGCCAAAGAGCTGAAGCATCTGATGACCGAGGGGCCGGCGTATTTGAAAAAGTACGACGCCGCCACTGACGGCGACATTGCCCACACCGAAGCGCATGGCTGCTTGCAAGGCGCCGAGCCCGACCGCGTGAGCCAGCGCGCCTTGACCCGCGGTGAAGACCAGTGCGGCACGCTGGGTTCGGGCAATCACTTCATGGAGGTGCAAATCGTCGAAGCGGTGTACGACGATGTAGCCGCCCGCGCGATGGGCCTGGAAAAAGACATGGTCTGCGTGATGATCCACTCGGGTTCGCGCGGGCTGGGTTATCAGGTATGCGACGATGCGCTCAAGCGGTTGCGCGGCGTGCCGGAAAAGTACGGCATTCATCTGCCCGACCGGCAGTTGGCGTGCGCTCCGATTGATAGTAAGGAAGGGCAGGAGTACATCGGCGCGATGGGCGCCGCGGCCAACTTCGCCTGGTGCAACCGGCAGTTGCTCATGCATCAAGCCCGGTTGGCGTTCGAAAAGGCGTTGGGCAAACCGTGGCAGTCGATGCAAATGAACCTGGTGTACGATGTGGCCCACAACATCGCCAAGTTTGAAACGCACACCACCGGCGGCAAAGAGCGCAAAGTCTGGGTGCATCGCAAAGGCGCCACGCGCGCCTTCCCGCCGAACCACCCGGAAACGCCGGACCTTTACAAGCGCATTGGTCAGCCGGTGATTATTCCCGGCGACATGGGCCGGGCCAGTTTCGTACTGGTCGGCCAGCAAGGCAGCATGGAGCAAAGCTTCGGCACCACATGCCACGGCGCCGGCCGCGCGATGAGCCGCACCGCCGCGGTCAAAGCCTCGCAAGGCCGCAAGATCGAAGAAGAACTGCGCGCCCGCGGCGTCATTGCCCGCGCCCACAGTTGGCGCGGCCTGGCCGAAGAACAACCCGAAGCGTATAAGGATGTCAACCTGGTGGTCGAGGTCGTCCATCAGGCCAACCTTGCCAAAAAGGTCGCTCGCATGAAACCGATCGGCGTGGTGAAGGGTTAATCGCTGTTACTCAAGAAGGGGAAAACTGCATTGCAAGTCGTCGCCTCAGCGCATCACAAGCAACATGCAACCGTGCTTCAAATACCGGGTTGTCCCATTCCCTGTTTTGAAATCCCCGAGCGGGCAGAAGCCATTTGGACGGCCTTAAGCGTGGCCCAAGTTGGTAAGGTGATCGAACCGCAAGACTTTGGCGTTGGCCCCATTCAAGTCGTTCATGCCCAGGAGTTCCTTGACTACCTGCAAACGGCCTACCCAAGCAGCCGGCCGTTTTACGAAGGTGATCAACCCGCGATTGCCGACACCTATCTCGGTCGGGGATGGCGGCATAAGCCCAGCGGCTTTCCCGGCCGCATCGGATACTTTGCGTTCGACGCCACGTGCCCCATTTTGCAAGGCACTTGGCAGGCGGCATACTGGAGCGCCCAAATCGCGATCACTGCAGCCGACCTCGTCCGGCAGGGCGAGCGCGCTGTTTACGCCCTATGTCGACCTCCTGGACACCATGCGGCGCACGACCTGTATGGCGGGTTCTGTTACCTGAACAACGCCGCCATTGCCGCGCGCTGGCTACAACAGGGAACGCGCCAACGGATCGCAATTCTCGACATTGATTACCATCACGGGAATGGCACCCAGGAAATCTTTTACGAAGATGCGACCGTGGCGTACTTCTCCCTTCATGCGGACCCAAACTTCGATTACCCGTTTTTCTGGGGCGGCGCACACGAAACCGGGGCTGGGGAAGGACAAGGACACAACCACAACTGGCCGCTTCCCCTGGGGAGCACCGAAGAACAATTTCTGGCGGCGCTCGAAGAGGCGGTGAACGCGATTGCGGCGTTCAGTCCCGCGTATTTGATCTTGTCGGCGGGTTTTGATTTCATGGCGGACGACCCCGTTCCCTTGGGTGGCGGTTTTCGCGTGGGGCAAGACGGGCTAATCACCACGGCGCGCCGAATCGCCAAACTTGGTCTTCCCACGGTGATCGTGCAGGAAGGCGGTTATCATGTGGAGAAGCTTGGCGGATATGTCGTGAGTTTTCTTCAGAATTTTGATAACTGACGTACGAATTTCCCGCCCCACACAGCGCACCGCGCGGCTGTGGCAATGTTGTACACTTGCGCGGCGTGAGAACTTACTGGGAATTCGAGTTCATGGCATGGTTCGCCGTCCGTTCGGTGTACCTTTTTGGACAAAAGTCCGACGGTACGAACATCTTTGAAGAACGAGTCGTTTGCTTCGAAGCCGCTTCCGCCCGAGAAGCCTACCCGAAAGCCAAACAGGAGTCAGAGCAATACGCCGCGGAGAACAACTTCGCGGTGTTTCCTGAACGCGAAGCCTATGAGCAGGACGGCGACGCCTTGATCGAGGGTTATGAGCTGTGGTCGACGTTGTTGGAAGCACGGCTGTCGTTGGCCGAGTTCTTCGCAGAGCGCTACGAACGTTACACCTATCATCCCGAATGAAACCCCGCCATTCGTGGTGGGTGCTTCTACCAACTGCGACCCTGAGGCGCTATCCCCGGAGCTCGCTTGCTTGATGAAGCAAGAACCGCTCGCTCGCGCGTGGCGGCTCATTCAGACTCGCCCGTTACCCCTCTTATAGTCTGATTGTGCCTACCCATGTTTAAGGGTAACATTTAAGGCAGGCGTACCCCTAAACGCATAATGTTTCGAGAATGTAGGGCGATTGACAAAATGGACGATCTTTTTGGTCACCTTGTTGCTGTGGCCTGCGTTGGTTTTTTCCTTACAGGGTACATTGGCGTGGGCGCTTGGGCCGTTGGCGATGCTCAGAACCGCGGGCAAACCGGCGCTTTAGTCGTTTTCCTTTTCTACCTTTTCGGCCCACTCTCGGCCCTGGTTTGGCTCATGGTACGTCCCCGTAAGACTCTGGCCGAACGACTACCCTGCGAATACGCCAACGCAGAAGACGCATTAGCAGCCGCAACGCGTCTCGATATGCTGGGCGATTGGGAACGCGCCATTGCTGTTTACGAGACCGCCGCACAACAATGGCCAGAACACCAACCCTATATTGACCAGTGCGTTGCTCGCATCCAAAAAAAGCAAGCCCAAGTTTAACGTGTTTCATTGGTGCCGCTAGGCGATCAACCGGGCGCGCCAAGCGTCGGCGGGAGACATTCGTTGCACTGCCGTAATAGGGGCTGACTTCGGTTTAGAATGACAATGACGCCACGCGCAACGACCAAAAACCGTCGTATCATGGTCATCGAACCTGGCGTCATACATGGCGGCTGCGTTAAACTCAGTTTTGCCCCCAAGGAGCCGTAAGAATGGATGATCTCGTTTCGTTGTTGGCGGCGGTAAGCGACGCGGATCTGGCCCGGCGCCGAACGGCAGCCCAAGGTCTGGCTCAGTTGGGCGAACAAGCGCAAGGGGCGGCCGTGCCGTTGGTGCGGCTCATGGCCGAGGAAGACGAAGAAACGCGGCAGTGGGCTTCGTCGGCCTTGGAGGACCTGGGCCCACCTTCGCGCGAAGACGCCGCCGCGTTGACAGCGCTGCTCGATCACCCCCAGGCCGATGTCGGCTACTGGGCCGCCACGCTGCTGGGCCGCCTGGGGGAAGGCGGCGCCGCTGCCGTCGAACCGCTCGGGCGTACGCTTCTTCATTCGCCGCATGCGACGGTTCGCCAGCGAGCGGCGTGGGCGCTGGGGCAAATTGGCTCCCCCGCGCAGGGGGCTCTCGGGGCGTTAAACCAAGCCGCCTCCCGTGACGACCCCCGATTGGCGCGTCTGGCCCAGCAAGCGATCGAAGCAATCGGACGCAAGTAGCCCAAGTAACAATCGTCTCTGCCTTTGCGCTGAAGGAGTTAACCTTCCGCCAGCGTGAAATCCCGTAGGTTTCTCGTGCGGCGCCCTTGTTTTTGCGTCAAAACAATTGCTTAAAACATCTGTTTAAGTGGCTGGATGACGCTACTATAATGACAACATGTCGCACGATGACGTACGAACCCGGCTATTGCAGGCCGCGGGTCCGATCTTTGCCGAAAAAGGCTTTCAGAACGCCACGGTGCGAGAGATTTGCGAACGCGCCGGCGTGAATGTCGCGAGTATTAACTATTACTTTGGCGACAAAGAGCGGCTGTATATTGAAACGGTTAAAGAGGCGCGGCGCCTGAAGGCCGATCCAACGCCGTTTCCTCAATGGGCGCAAGGAGTTGCGCCCGAGATCAAGCTGCGGCAATTCGTGCAGACGCTGCTGGTGCGCATGTTGTCGGCCAATACGGCGCCGTGGTCGACTCGGCTCATCATGCGGGAGATTCTCGATCCCACGTCGGCCTGCAAAGAATTGGCGCAAGAGTTCTTTCGTCCCGAGTTTGAGATGTTGCTGGCGATTCTGGACGAAATGCTCCCGGCCGATACGCCCGACTATCGGCGACGACAGATTGGTTTCAGCGTCATTGGACAATGTGTGTTTTACCGCCTTGCGGGGGGTGTGGTTGCAGCGTTGGTGGACGAAGGCGAGTTGTCCCAGCGCTATACTGCCCATGATCTGGCGAATCACATTACCCATTTGACGCTCGCTGCCTTGGGACGGAAACCGCCCTTGGGAATCTCTGGCGCGATCGCGCCTGCCCGACATCCCGTGCCTCACGATCCCCGAAATTAACACGTTCATGAACGCGTCACGTGCTTTGGTCCGCGAGATCGTCCGCATTACGGCGCCCCTGCTGATTTTGGGGATGGGCCTGGCCGGTTTTTGGATCTTGTGGGGATTGAAAAAACCGCCCGGAGTGGCGCCGCTGGTGGAAACGGCGCCCACGGTGGAAGTGATCCACGTAGAGCCGCATCACGGCGGACTCGAAATCGTGACCGACGGGCTCGTAGCGCCGGCCCGCGATGTAACCATCGCCACGCAAGTGGCGGGAAGAATCACTTACAAATCGCCCGCTTGTCAGGCTGGAGAATTCGTCACCGAAGGCGTGCTGCTGTTTCGCATTGACAAGCAGGATTATCAACTCGAAGTCGATCGACTGACCAAAGAGCGCGAACAAGCCGACTCGAACCTGCAAGAAGTCGATCTCGAACTGCAAAACACGGAATCGTTGCTGAAGCTGGCGCAGGAAGACCTGGAGCTGCAACAGCGAGAGCTTCAGCGACAGTTGCAACTGCGCGGCCAGGCGGTGAGCCAGTCGGTCATCGACCAGTCGCGCCGCGCGGAACTTGCTGCTCGTAACGCCCTGCAAATGATGGAGAACCAGCGGCGCTTGCTGGGAACACGCCGATCAGGAATGCTCATTGCCCGCGATCTGGTGGAAGTGCGTTTGGACAAGGCACGGCTCGACCTGGAGCGCACCGAGGTCAAGTCGCCCGTGACCGGCGTGGTGGTCGAGGAAATGGTTGAAGAAGACTCTTTCGTTCCAATCGGGGCGGCGTTGGCGAAGATTGAAGACACCTCGACCGTCGAAGTGCGCTGCTCGCTCAAGATGGACGAGTTGCGTTGGCTTTGGCGGCAGCCTTCGCTCAACTCCAATTCGCCGTATCGCGCCGCGGGCTACTCCAGCGAACCTTTGGCGGAGCCGCCGACAACGTCCGAGCCCGAGGCGCTCCCCACTGGCGAACATCACGCCGCTTATCAACTGCCGCACGCCGAGGTGAAGGTCATTTACGAAATCGCCGGGCGCCGCTTTCAATGGCGCGGCGTGCTTGATCGGTTTGAAGGCATCGGCGTCGATGAACGCACGCGCACGGTTCCCTGCCGCGTGGTGGTGCATGATCCGCGCGCGGTCGAGCAGCTCGCGCCCAACGGAGAAGACTCCGGCATTGGCCCGCCGGCGCTGGTGCGCGGCATGTACGTGCAACTTCGAATCCTCGCGCAACCGGAAGCTACGCTGGTGCGTATTCCCGAAAAAGCCATTCGCGCCGGCGGTCAGGTGTGGGTGTATCGCAACGGCCAACTGTTTGAAGAGCCGGTCGAAGTCGCCGCGGTGATCGACGGCACGGTGATTGTCGACGGTGAAGCGTCGCACTTGCATGCCGGCGACCAGGTGATTATCACTCCGTTGGCCCTGATCCGAGACGGCATGGAAGTGGAGGCGAAAATCGCCAACGATTCGGCGTCGAACATCGCTCCGAAGTCCTGACGCACGCCCAACCTCCACGCCGCCGCAAACCTTCCCTTTTTGTCCCACGCCGCATCTGGCAGAGATCACGATGAAATCGGTAATCCGTTGGGCCGTGGCGAACACGCCCGCTATGAACACGATCATGCTGGGCGTGCTTGTCGTGGGAGCGCTCGGTTTGCAGTCGTTGCGGCGCGAGATCTTCCCTGAGTTCGAGTTGGAGATGATCCTCGTCACGGTGGCGTATCCGGGCGCCAGCCCCGAGGAAGTGGAAGACGGCGTATGCCGCAAGATCGAAGAAGCGGTGCGGTCGATCGACGGCATTGAAAAACAAACCGCCGTCGCGCGGGAAGGCGCCGGTTTCCTCGTGCTGGAGCTGCGCTCCGATGTGCGCGACGTTCAAAAAGTGCTGTCCGAGGTGCGTTCCGAGATTGACCGCATTCCCAGCTTTCCGGTCCTGGCGGAAGATCCCGAGATCAAACAAATCACCTTCCGCACGCCGGCCATTAACGTCGCCGTGCTGGCTCCGGAGGATTCGGCCGATGCCCGGGGCGACGGGAAGGAGCGCCTTCCGTTCGAGGCCGACTCCCGCGCGCAACTGCACTTGCGCGAAGTGGCCGAGCAAATCCGCGAAGAACTGCTTCAGCTCTCGGAAATTTCACAAGCGAACATCCTGGGCGCGCTGAACTACCAGATCGACATCGAGATCTCGGAAGACACGCTGCGCAAGCACGGGCTGACGCTGCAACAAGTGGCTCAAATCGTACGCCGCGAGAACCTGGAAATGCCCGGCGGCAACATGAAGACCGAGTCGCAAACGGTCTTGCTGCGCGGCAAGAACAAGCGCATCACCGGCTCGGAAATCGCCGAGATTCCGCTAATCACGCAGCCCAACGGGCAAGTGCTGCGCGTGCGCGACCTGGGCGTGGTGCGTGACGAGTTCGAAGACATCGACGCCATCAACCGCATCAATGGCCGTCCCGGTTTGGTCATTTCCGTCGACCGCACCGCCAAGGAAGACTTGTTGGCCATTACCGAGCAGGTGCGCCAATACGTGGAAGCTAAAAAACTTCCTGGCGGTTACGAAGTGATGTACTACTCGGATCGTTCGATCGACGTGCAAGACCGGCTCGACTTGCTCGTCGAGGACGGTTTGCAAGGTCTTGTGCTGGTGTTCATCGCGCTGGCCATGTTTCTGAACTTGCGCACCGCGTTTTGGGTGGGCACGGGCATTCCCGTCGCGCTGTTGGGGGCCTGCGCGGTGCTGCTGTTCGCCGGACAGACGTTAAACATGCTGACCATGTTCGCCTTCATTATGGCCATGGGCATTGTGGTCGATGACGCGATCGTGATCAGCGATAACATTTACGCCCATTACCAAATGGGCAAAAGCGCCTTCCGGGCCGCGGTGGAGGGCGCCGCGGAAGTGATTCCTTCGGTTCTCTCTTCGGTCACGTTGACCATCGTGGCGTTTCTGCCCCTGCTGTTCGTCTCGGGCGTGATGGGCAAGTTCATCGCCGCGATGCCTCTGACGATGATCGCCATTCTGCTGATCTCGCTGGCCGAGTCGGTGTTTATTCTTCCCTGCCACTTGGCGCATGAAGGCGAGCGGCACACCCGGCTGACCGCGTTTTTGCTGTACCCGTTTGTCCGCTTCGAACAACTTTGGCAACATGTCAATCGCGCCGCCGACCGCTTTCTGAACGGATTCATCGAACGCATTTACTTGCCCACGCTGGGGTGGGCGCTAACGCGACCGGCGCTCGTGGGGGCGGGGTTCCTCGCGCTGCTGTTAACGACCATCGGCTTGTGGTTGGGCGGGTTCACCCCGTGGGAGTTATTCCCCAAGCTCGATAGCAAAGAAATCTTCGCGCGCGTCGAATTTCCCGACGGCACGCCTTCGTCGATCACGAACGCCGCCACCACGCGCATCGAACAAGAGTTGGCCAAGCTGAACCGTGAACTTTCGGGGAACGGCAAGTCGCTGGCCGAGGGCGAAACGTCGCTGGTTAAGGTGATCCATCGCTCGGTGGGGCAAGCCGCCGGCTCGGGCGCTTTGGGGCAAGAGATGCGCGCCAGCGGCGACCACGTGGGCGTGGTGAATGTCGAATTGATCGACCCCGGCTTACGCGAAGTGCATAGCGACGACATCCTGGCCATGTGGAGCGAGCGCGTGGGGCAAATTCCCGGCGTCGAAAGCCTGACGTTCGATGTGCCCGAAATGGGCCCCGGCGGCAAAGCGATCGAATTCAAACTTCTGGCCGATGCGCATCACTTCACCGAGTTAGAGGCGGCCGTGGAATCCGTGAAGACCGCGCTGAAAGAACGCGTCGGCGTGCGCGACGTCGTGGACGACTCCAAGCCCGGCAAAGTGGAGTATCAGCTCCAAATCAAGGATCGCGCACAAGCCATGGGCGTGCCTTTGGCCGAAGTCGCCGAGACCGTTCGCGCCGCCTACTACGGCGAAGAAGTGATGCGGCTCCAACGCGGCCGCCATGAAGTGAAGCTCATGGTCCGTTACCCGCGCGACGAGCGCGGCTCGTTGGCCAACTTTGAGGAAATCCGCATTCGAGCGGGCGACGGCGCCGAACGACCGATTACCGAACTGGCCCACGTCGATGTGAAACCCAGCCTGGCCGAGATCAACCGAGTCGACCAGATGCGCAGCATTACCGTCTCGGCCGACGTCACGCCGGGTCTGGCCAACGCGCGGGCCGTGGTGGCCGACCTGCAAGCCACCGTCATGCCAGAAATCTTCGAAAAACATCCCCATGTGCAAGTGCGCTGGGAAGGCCAGCAAGAACAAACCGATGAATCGGTCCGCAGCCTGCTCGTGGGGCTGGTCGTAGCCATGGTCACGATGTTCGTGTTGTTGACCATCGAGTTCCGCTCTTACCTGCAACCGCTGATGATCATGGCGATCATTCCGTTCGGCATCGCGGGCGCCGTGTGGGGGCACTTCTTCTTCGGCCTGCCGCTGTCGATGTTCAGCCTGTTCGGGTTGGTCGCGCTCACGGGCGTGGTGGTGAACGACTCGATTGTGTTGATCGACTTTATCAACCATCGCCTGCGCGATGGGCTAAGTGTGCGCGAAGCGCTGTTCGACGCCGGCCGGCGACGGTTCCGCCCGGTGATGCTGGTGTCGGTCACGACGATTGTCGGCTTGTTGCCCATCGTGATGGAAACGTCGCTGCAAGCACAAATCATCATTCCGATGGCGATCGCCTTCTGCTTTGGTGAAATCTTTTCGACCGTGTTGGTATTGATCATGGTGCCGCTGCTGTTTCAAAGTTACGCCAACCTGGTGGGGCCGCAAGCCTTGGCGCTGGGTCATGTGGTTCATCCCGAGCACCCCGCCGCGCCTGGGTCGCTGGCGCCAGCCGGGGCGATTTCCTAACCGGGCGAGAGCGTATTTTGTCGAGGTGTGATGGCTTCTTCCGTGTGGTCCACTCGCGGAGCGACGGCGCCACCTTGGGAGCGTCACACCTGCGCAAAACGCGCTTTAGCGTTGCCGGGGTGGCCAGCCGCGGCCAACGGCTATAATGCAGGTATCGCCACACGCATTCCCGACTTTTTCCGTAAGGCGCGCATGAGGGGTCCGCACGAACGTTTGAAGTACGATTTCCGCCGCGTGTGGGAATGTCCCGCCTGCCATCATCGCGATCGGACCGGCGGCGAAATCACCAGCCGGCTCTGCATGTGCCAGCGCAAAGTCGATCCCTTGCAGCGAATTTGGATGAAGCTGGTGCACGAAGGCGGTCGGCGGCCTGACCTGCCAAAGTTCGATCCTGCGTCGTTCATTTCGGCGGAAAGCGAGTCCGACTTGCCGCCGGAGACGATGGTCGCCGACGATCCCACCCTTCCCCCCGAGTTCGATCGCGTGTCGTACCTCACGGCGGAAAGCGAACCCACCCTACCGCCGAAAGCGATGTTCGCCGACGCTCCCCCCCTTCCCCCGGAAGAATTGCCCGTATCGCCGCCCACGCTGGGCAAGCCAGCCGTCTTGCCCGACGAACAGCCGGAGGGCTAGCCCGCATTTCATCCAGGTGTGATGGCTTCTTCCGTGTGGTCCACTCGCGGAGCGATGGCGCCACCTTGGCGCGTCACACCTGCGTGAAACGCGCTCTGGCCCTCGCCATTCTGCGGGGGCGTTGGTGGGGCGCTATTTTGCGCGGCACTTGAGTTCACGCTCGAAAGCTTCCCGTTCTGCGGGCAACGGTTCGCGCAAGAACACAATTTCGTTCTCTTCGGTCAGACCGACATCGACCCACGCGCAATTTTGATCGACCCAACTCATCGTCTTGATCGCTTCCGTCCTCCAGTGATGCGCTTTCGCGGCTTGCCGAGTACGATCGACGGCCCACCCCAGCGCAAGCGCCGCGATGGTCACAACGGCAAACAGGTCGCGGCGCGATAGTTTCGGCATAGGATAGCTCAAGGTTTCGCATAAGTATCGGTGGACCGCAATCCAAAAGTTGCCGCCAGAGCCGCCGGTTCTCCCTTTGGAACGACAGCCGATCCACCCACCATGCCGCTAGTGCTTTGTGCCAGCTTGATTTTAGAGTTACGATTCAAGGGTGGCTGGCGGCGGAGCGCAGCGACGCCCCAGCGAATGCAGCTAGGGCGTCGAAGACTCCACCGCCAGCCACCCCGTCGTGAACCCTAAGTATTAGCCGTCACAAAGCACTAG
>CAUJHS010000003.1 GCA_963204915.1 Planctomycetota bacterium
CAGGTGCCACTTGCCCATCCCTGCGGTGGCGTAGCCGCGCTCGCGGAGCATTTCAGGCAACAGCCATTCGTCTTCATGGACGCCGTCGCGGCTGGTGTGGTTGTACGCGCCGTGCATGCCAAGGCGGTTCGGATAGGCGCCCGTCAGCAACGCCGCGCGCGACGCGGTGCAAACGGCCTGCGCCACGTAGAAGTTCGTGAAGCGTGTTCCTTCGGCCGCCATGCGATCGAGATGCGGCGTTTGGAAACCTCGCGCGCCCTGCACGCCCAGATCGGCATAGCCCATATCATCGGCCATGATGAAAATGATGTGGGGCTTGGCCGTTTCGGCGGCGCACGGCGTCGACCAGGCTGTTGGCCCCATCGCCAGTGCGAACGCCAATGGCATGATCAGTCGGTTGATGGCGCACCCGGCGCGAGTTCGCGTCATAGGTCGTCTCGAAATGGTTGGTCGCAGCGGCGGGGTTAATTCTTCTTTTGCTTTGCCTTGGCTTTGGCGCCGCCGGCCGGTTGGGCCGGAAGCGATTGTTTCGCCAATTCCACGAAGTCGTTGGTTTGCTGCTGCCAGAGTTGCTCCAGTTCCTTCACTTTCTCTGGCATTTGCGCGGCAAGGTTGTGTTGCTCGGCGCGGTCCGTGCCCAGATCGTACAACTCCCACGGATCGTCCTTGGCCGCGACGAGCTTCCAATCATCCACGCGGATAGCACGATTTCCCTCGTGCAGCCACCACAGGCTGTCGCGAGAAATCGTCACATCTTCCTGGAACGCGGGCGCCAGGCTCTTGCCCGGTTTGGGCGGAATCGGTTCGCCTTCCCCCTGTGTCGGCGGTTCCACGCCGGCCAACTCCAGCACGGTAGGCACAATGTCGATTACATGCGCGGGCGTGTGGCGTAGCGCGTTCTTCGCCGTAATGCCTTGAGGCCAATGCACGATGAGGGGCGTGCTGATCCCGCCTTCATGCACCCACGTTTTATGCCGGCGAAACGGCGTATTCGCGGCGCTGGAAAAACCGGGGCCAAGGCACAAGTATGTGGCCGCGCTGCCAGGCGACGCCTGGGGGTCATGCCCGCCGTGGCGCACCATGATCTCGGCGCTGGCGCCGTTGTCGGAGGCGAAGAAGATCAGGGTATTGTCGAATACGTTCATGGCCTTGAGCTGCGCCAGCAGTCGGCCGATTTCCTGATCCATGCGATCGACCATGGCGGCGTGAATGGCCATCTTCGTCGCTTGAAAGCGGCGTTGTTTCTCGGTCAGTTCATTCCAAGGCAAGGGACGATTCACTTCGCCTTCTCCCAGTTTCTGCATCGCGTCGGGGAAGGCGTACGGCGGGCCGACTTCGCGCTCCAAGGCCGAGAGGGGCGTGTTCACCAATCCCATTTCTTTTTGCCTGGCGTGCCGGGTTTCGCGCACCGCCTCCCAGCCGGACAAGTATTTGTCGCGGTATTTAGCGATGTCTTCCGGCAGCGCGTGCAGCGGGAAGTGCGGCGCGATGAACGCCACGTACTGGAAGAACGGCGCATCGGCATGGTTCGTCGCGTGGTCTTTCAGGCAGTCAATGGCGTGATCGACCGTGGCGATCGTGGCGTAGTAGCCCTTCTCATCGGCAGGCGCTTGCACGGGAACATCGTCGATCGAATTGCCGGCTGCGGTAAAGTAGTTCCCCTGGTTGCGCATATCGAGCGAGCGTAGGAAACCGCTTTGCAGCACGGGACCGTCAATGTGCCACTTGCCGCTGTGGTAACTGCGATACCCGGCGCTTTTGAGCAAATCGGGCAAGAGCCGAGCCCACGGTTGTCGCACTCCCTGCCCGCCTCCCCCCAGACCGGGAAGGCCGTCGCGGTGAATTTGCTGGGCGTAGTAACCCGAGAGGAGCGCTCCGCGCGTCGGCCAGCAGCGGGCCGTGTTGTAGAACTGCGTGAAGCGTAACCCGTTCTGCGCGAGCGAGTCCAGGTTGGGCGTTTCAACCTCTCCGCCATAACAACCAATGTCCGAGTAGCCGAGATCGTCAGCAAGAATGAAGACGATGTTCGGCCGCGCGGCTTCTTCCGCCAGCGACGGCCCGGCGACGAGGCTGATTCCCAACAGAGCGACAAGGAGTTGCAAAGGCGTCATGGTGAATGCTTGGGAAAAAACAGGTCAAAAGGGAGCTGCGTTCCAGGCTTGTGTCGAGCCGAAGAGCGTCGTCTTCGACGGTTACGGGAGCAAGGGAGCGCGGCGTTTTCAGTTACGGCGCCAAGGCGGCTCGTAAGTCCAGTTCGTCGTTGAGCGCTTGCTGCATGTTGAGCAAGCGGTCGAATAACTCTTGCCGGCGCTGCGTCTGTCGCGGATCGTACGCCAGATCGTGCATTTCTTCAGGATCGTTCGCCAAATCAAATAATCGCAGCACGCGAGCTTGGGGGTAGACGATCAACTTCCAGCCCTGGTGCGTAATGGCCCGTTGCAGCCCCAGGTAGGCGCCGTAGATCGATTCATAGGACGATTGCGTTTGCTCGCCGCGCAACAGCGGCAGCAGGCTGTGAAAGAAGACATGATCGGGCTTTTCGGCCTGTGCGAGTTCAAGTGTGGTCGGCATCACGTCTTGCAAGTAAATGGGGGCCGCGAGGCGCTGATTCGCTGGTACGCCGGGGCCGGCCACGAGGAACGGCACGCGTACGCTATGGTCGTACATGTTTTGTTTGCCGAACAAGCCGTGCCTCCCGACCGCCAGTCCGTGATCGGCAGTGAAGAAGATCCAGGTGTTTTCGGCCTGCCCCGACTCGTCCAGGGCGTTAAGGATGCGGCCGATTTGGGCGTCCATGTGCGTGATGAGCGCGTAGTATTCCTGCCGATGGACTTTGACGGCGTGCTCGGTGCGCGGCATGGGCGCGAGGTTTTCATCGCGCAGCGCCGACGAGCAACCGATCGCGTCTTTGTAAGGATACTCCGCCAGGTAATTCGTGGGCAGCGTGATGCGGTTCAACGGATACTTTTCTACATACTCCTGGGGCGACTGCCGCGGATCGTGCGGCGCATTGAAGGCGATGTACATGAAGAACGGCTGTTCGCTTTGCCTGGCCTCAGCCAGATAACTTACGGCGTCGTCAGCCACGACTTCGCTCCAGTGCTTGCCTCCTTCCCAGAAGCCGCCCAGCGATGGGTCAAACGGACTCCACGTATCCGGCTCGCCGGCGCGCGGCCGGTCGTAGGCTTGCGGCACAGTCTTGGGCATTCCCGCACGCACGTGGCGCGCCACATCGAAACACTTTGCCGGGTCGGTTTGAATATGCCACTTGCCCGTGAAATAGGTGCGATAACCCGCGTCGCGAAGGAGCTGCGGCCAGAGCACGCCGCGCTGACGTTCCTGGTCTGTCGTGGAATAGACCGCGTTGGCGCTCCAAACGCTACGGCCGGTGACCAGCATGGTGCGGCTGGCCACGCACACGGCGCCGCTCCACGAACCCATGTTGTAGGCATGCGTGAACGAAACGCCCCGCCGCGCGAGCCGGTCGAGGTTCGGCGTGTCAATGTCGGTATGGCCGAACGCGCGGATCGTCTCGAAGCATTGATCGTCGGCAAACAGGAACAGCACGTTCGGCTTCTCGCTGGCGCACGCGGGCGCCGCCAACAAAACCGCAACAAGGAAAGTCAACAGAGGCTTCATAGCGTGGGCTTGGTTAATCGAGATGTTCGTCGTGCAGCGTTTGCAGGCGGGCCATGACTTCGGGGTGCTGGTCGGCAAGATTCGTTGTCTCGCTGGGATCGCGGGCCAGATTCACAAGGAACCGCGCGACATTCGGTTGCTCGCGGCCGTCGGTGGTGTCGCGCGTCTGGCCGATGAGTTTCCAATCGCCTTCACGCACTGCCCAGGCCGCGTTGGGGCCGGCGCCCACTTGCCAATGCAGCGGCCGTTTCGCGTGAGGGCTCGGCTGTTGCGCATCGCGCAGCACGGCGACCAGGCTGCGACCGTCCAAGTGGGTTTTGGGCGGCGCCACGCCGGTTAGTTCGGCCAGCGTGGGAAGCCAATCGCACGCGTGAGCGACGTGATCGCGCATCTCGCCTTGCGGCAAATTTCCTGGCCAAGAGATGATCGCAGGCAGTCGAATTCCGCCCTCCAGCAAGCTGAACTTCGCACCGCGATACGGCCCGGCGCTACCGCCGCCGAAGTGCGCTCGCTCTTCGGTCGAGTGCCCGTTGTCGCTTTGAAACACTACGATGGTGCGCTCGCGCAGGTCAAGTGCGTCGAGTTTGGCGAACAGCGCTCCGAGTCGCTCGTCCTGCGCCGCCACGAACGCGGCATAAAGGCGGCGCGGCAGAGGGAGATCTTGGAAATGCTCTAGCCATTTCGCATCACCCTGGTAGGGGTAGTGCGGCGTGTTCAGCGCGTAGTAGATCAAGAACGGCTGGTCCTGGTGCTGCTCGAGGAACTGTCCCGCCTCGCGGACCATGAGGTCCGGAAAGAACGCGCCGTCGTGGAAGACCTCCTTGCCGTTGCGCCAGAGGTCGTGAATGTTGGGCCCGCTCCAGTAGAAGAAGTGCGAGTAGTTGTCGATGCAGCCGCCCATGTGCCCAAAGCTGTAATCGAAGCCCTGCGCGCGTGGCGTCGTTTGCGAGGTGTAACCCAAATGCCACTTGCCGAGGTGAGCCGTGGCGTAACCCGCGGCCTGGAACATCTCGGCCAGCGTGGTTTCTTCCGGCGGCAACGCGCCTGGCCCGCCTTGTTGCGAAGCGCAATTGCCCGGCACTCCGGCGCGCACGGGCCATCGTCCGGTCAGCAGCCCAGCGCGGGACGGCGAACACACCGGCGCTGCGGAATAGAACTGCGTGAAGCGAACTCCGCGGGCGGCGAGCGCATCGACATGCGGCGTGTGCAGGTCCTTGGCGCCGTAACAGCCGAGATCCGCCGAGCCTAAGTCATCGGCCAGAATGACGATCACATTCGGTCGATCGGCGGCCGGGGCGGTCGGTGTCATCGTCAAGGCCGTGACGATCAGGAGTATTCTTTGAACGATGATGTTCATGAACCTCGCGTCAGGTTGTGGGACGTCGGGATGCAGCCAATCAGGATTTCTGTTTGCGTTTCTTTTTCGCCGCGCCTTGCGGCTTATTGCGTGGCGCCGATGTTTGCGACGCTTCGAAGGCGCGATCTAGCTCAGCAGGGCGAACGTCGGCGAACTGATCGAGCGCCGCTTGCAATTTGGCCGCGGCTGCGGCGGCCGTCTCAGTAAGCGAGTTCGCCTCTAAGGGACGCTCCTCGAACGGATCGGCCTTCAGGTCGAAGAACCGGCCATCGCGATACAGCTTGTAATGGTGATCGAACGCGCACTCCCGCACCGTGAGATTGAGCTGCTGCCGCGGCGAGTACCAACAATACAGCCACTCGCGCGGCGCGCCGGTTTCGCCGCGTAACTGGGGCAGGAAGCTGACGCCGTCGCACGGTTCCGGCGGAGCGACGCTCGCAGCTTCGCACAGCGTGGGGAGCAAGTCGACGCTGCTGATCAGATCGCCGTTCACTCGGCCTTGCTTGATCACGGCGGGCCAACTAGCAATGAGCGGCACGTGCGTGCCGCGCCGCGTGGTGGCGCCTTTGCCGCCGCGGTAGTCGCCGCCTTGGAAGCGGCTAGTCACGTTGTTTTGCGTGCCGTTGTCGCCCAGGAAGATAAGCAGCGTGTTGTCGCGCAGGCCAAGCTCGGAAAGATGGTTATCGAGTCGTCCGATCAGCTTGTCCATGTAGGCGGTCATGTCGGTAAAGTGGCGGACCGATTGGTTCACGTTCTCGCCCATCGCCGTGGGGTCCCAGTTCGCGCTGTCGGGCGTCGGCTGGAACGGGCCGTGCGTTAGCAACATGGGGTAATATAAAAAGAATGGCTCGTCTTTATGCCGCGTGATGAAGTCGAGGGCGAACTGGTTGATCAGGTCCGGGCCGTACTCGCCCGCGGAAAAATCTTTCTCCACGCCGTTGTACTCCAGTCCCGGGTTGGCATAGCGAGGCGGACGCCGGGTGTGTTGCCACAGGCACGCTTCGTCAAACCCGAAGTGTTGCGGCGAGTCCTTCTCCCGACCCAGTTGCCACTTGCCGCAAATGCCCGTGGCGTAGCCTGCCTTTTTCAATACCTGGGCGAAGGTGGTCTCGGTGCGCGGCAGCGTGCCGAAATTCAGGTAGTTGCGCACGTTGTACAGGCCGGTCATCAGTTGCACTCGCGTGGGAGTGCACAGCGGCTGCACATGGCAATGCTCGAACCGCACGCCCTGCGCCGCCAAGCGATCCAAATGCGGCGTTTGATACGACTGGCCCCCGTTGGCCGTGACGCACTCATAGCCGAAGTCATCGGCCATGATGAGCACCAGGTTCGGCGGCGCCGCCGTGGCGCGCGGCGCTTTGGGGCCAGGGTTCACAACGCCCAAGACCGCGGCCAACGCGCCAAGCATCACGCTATGAAGTCGCATAGAACCTCCCTCGTCAGCGCGGAGTTGGGAAAACGAGCGCCGCTCGTTTGAACGGGGCGCAAGTGGCCTTATTCTGATTCGAATTGTGGCCTGTGTCGATCCGTCCGTTGTCCGGTGTGTGGCAATTTTCTCTGGCGCTGGGGCTAGGTAGGTTATATAACGTAGGCAATTCATGTTGGAGGTTCCTTTCTTTAGGAGTCCGTGATGAGCGAGTTGCCGGCGTTGGATCGGGAGGCGTACCGCCAGCAGATGCAGGCGGAGTTTCAGCGGGTGCTGGAGGATGTGGCCGATGCGGTGGATAACGCGCCGGTGGGACGGGTGATTCGCGAGAGCGAGGAGAAGGCTCGCGAAGCCTTGGATCGCTTCCGGCAGATCGCCTACGAGAAGGCGCTTCAGTTGAAGGTGGATGCGGCGGAAGCCGCTTTTCCCCCCTCCGCACAGCCCGACGACCGG
>CAUJHS010000004.1 GCA_963204915.1 Planctomycetota bacterium
AACGCCTCGTGCAGGTTGTGTAGCAAATGCCAACGGTCTGCCACTTGAACGGCGCGAGGTGCGCCTACAGTTGCGCCTTGGCTATACTGTTCGCCCCGGTCGCGGGCGATGATCTCGACTTCCGGATGCTGGGACAGCCAGTCGGCGAACGACTCCGTGGATCGCTCGGGCAAGAGGTCGATGACTTTATGCGCCTCCAGGTCAACCAGAATCGTCCCGTAAACCTGGCCACGCCGCAGCGCCCAGTCATCCACGCCCAAAACGCGCACATGACAATCCAATTGCAATCGATTTGCGTCAGGCAGCAAGGTGTTTCTTTGCATGGTGACCTCCCACCTCATTGGGTTAGGCCACCATTTACCACTCGCCGCCTATCCACATTATTTCCGTTTGGAACCTCATCACCAAGAGTGCGGGAGAACCCTTTTCACCGCCCCATGACACACCAGATACACGGTCGCTGCGGTGTTGAAGGCGAGAAGGTTGCCTGGCGATCCAGATGGCTCGCTTAGCCGGCACCGGCAAATTCATCGACCAGGCTGCGGTTGAGATTGCGGAACGGCTCAAGTTTCTGGTAGGTCGATTCCACCGCCTGGAAAGGCCGGTCGCGGCTGTACCAGCCACGCTCCAGCAACAACCGGCCAAAAACTTGTAGGTAATCCCGCGGTGCGTGTATGCTCAGGGGAACCAATTGTTGTTGTGTGACCGAACGCGGAGCAATTTTGGATTGGAGCAACAAAATGCCAATACGCAAAGGAAGTTCTGTAAGGTCCCACACCCGGAGAATCCGAACCAACGCCGGCGGGATAAAGAAGGTGCGTGTAAAGCGGCACCGTCGCAAGCGACAATACGCAAAGCCGCGGAAGAAATCTACTCCACTCCCTCGTCTATCCCCAGCGACACGAAGTGAAACGTTGGCCTCTCTCTTTCGGAGAACTACCCGAAGCACTATCAATCCAGTAGGCCCAAGCTCGAAGGCCGCCTTTGAAGAATACTGCTCTGAGTCCGTGATTGACAACGAGATCGCGCAGAATCCAAGTAGCACTAACACTCGGAGCAAGATTTTGCAGAGATTGCTCGCATATTTCAACTCGGCTTGAATCACCTGAATATACACGGAGTCGTACCTCTCCTTCGGCAATTCCCCGCAGTAGCGGCACACTACGCGGATTTTAGGCATTCGTCATATCTACTGGGATGTCGAAACTCGCGCCTTCGGCCGACGTCATCTGAGCCGCGCTAAGGTGGCCGCAAACCGCCTCGCCGCTCGCGTGTTGATCCAAGCGATTCCTCATGATTCAGTTTTTGCCAAATCCAATTCCGAACCTGCGAGATTTGGGTGCCGTAAGCACGCGAAAGCTCGCCGCAGTCGCTTACATCACGACGGACCATCTACAGCTTGGGTCCGGAGATGTGCTTGTTTGTGATGCGAGCAAGCGAGCCATCCAATGGCGAATGACTAGCCGAGACCTACTGGCGAAGTTGGTGGCGAAAGGTGTTTCCGTCTATTCATGCGATTCATTGCACGCAAAGCTGGTCGTGTTTGACGACAAGCGACTGTTCGCTGGCTCCGCCAATCTGTCAAAGTTTGCAGAACAACATGTGGAGTGTGGCCTATTAACCGATGATGTTGAGGCCGTTGCCGACGCAGCGAAGTTCATTACTGAGCTTGCTGACGTTGCTGATCGGGTTAATGACGAATTCATCAAGTCCATCTTCCAGCTAACCTTAAAGCCTGCAACTCCGGCAGCGACGGGAAAAGCCGTCCGCAATCTAAAACGTAAACGCAAGCGCGGCCAACTCGATGTAAATTACTGGTTTTTCAAAGCGACCCGAGAGCTTTCCCCGAGAGCGCAGAAAGTTGCGGATCGACTGTGGAAGAATTGGAAAGATGAAGTCGATGTTGATATACGAGTGTGGAAACGAGAACGCGAGTTACAGGGTGCGTCACCGGGCGACTTCTTCGTTTGCAGCCAGAGCAAGAACAGCTTCGGCCATAGGTTAGATAGGAGGAACGTGCGGCGACGTTTCATCACGGCCTGCCACTGTTTGGGTGAGGAGCGGCAAGGCACGATCACGATTCACAGTGGCCGCCATAGCTTCTGTTCCCATGCTCTCAATGGCGGTAGGACATTGGCGGAGGTCCGCGACGCAGCTGGTCATCGGAGCGTTGGAACGACAAGTTCCTACCTGCACACGGTTGAGGACGACGACACCATTGGGGATTTGTTCGCGGTGAATTGAATGTGAGCGTCGGCAATCGCAACCAGGCGAAGCCGCCCTTCGCGTTTTGGCGTGACAACTATCGCCGTACTTCCAGGAATGCCTGGCAATTCCCACCCCAAAATGGCATGACCAATAATTTTCTAAAGAAAAGAAGCCGCAAGTAGTTTTTTGACCTATCCTTGTATTGGGCACCGGTAACGCTATGTAACCGCCCCTGCCTGCCTCGTCTTCCATCACTTATCAATAAAGTAGGTTCCCATTTTGGTAGAGATTTTTTTCTTGAAAGTGCAACTCGCTGAATTTACGGCACCAGTGGGCGTTCAGTTCGCAATGCGGCTGGCTTCGGGCATAATCTCTATCTTCTGCACGTTCAATCCATCTAAAATCTTTTGACACTCGCAGCCTCGTCATCCAGCTTTAAGTCGGGGACTCAGCGAGTTTCTTTCCGCCATTCGACTCGTTAATCAAGAGCGAGCAGGCTCTGAGATAAAGTCGCGTTTACCCGTGACCGCTCCAAACCAAGCCGGATGCCGGTTGGCCAACCTGCCTGTGCCTGCAATTCCCTCAATCTGGTGAGTGTCCCGCCGAGCGACGAGTCGTACTGCATCACGACGCGCATCGACACGCCGTTGTGGACGCCGACCGCAGCGCGAACGCCGAGGCTGGCATCGGGCAGGGCCAAGGGGCGGCTCACCAGCGCGATCGAGTTGCGATGGAAGGCCAAGTTGAACGAGCCAGCCGGGCCGGGGAACGCAGCGTCGCCGTCGGACAGGGCCGACTCCAACGGGCGATCCAGCAAGATGCTGGTTTCGGTGGTGGACACTTCGGTCGCCTCGATGATCGTGTACGTGTGGCGCGAGCCGCCCGTACCGAACGAGATCAACTGGCCAACCTGCGGACCCTTGCTGGCGGTGTGGCCGTCAACGGTCACTTCCTTCGAGTAGCCAGCCGAGAAGTTACCCTTCACGTCGCACTTCTTGTACACCGTGACGGTCGCGCCAGCCAACGTGGCGTACTTGTTCGCCTCGTTCAGCGTCACGGCGGTCGTGTCGCTGCCGTTGTCGGTGTCAGCGGTGATGTGCGTGGGCTGGTCGTTGCCATCGACCACGGCGTACTCGCCGAGCGTGGTCACATAGCTGGACACGCTCACGGTCTGCGAACCGCTGCCACCCGCCGCGAGGGCGTTGGTCACGGTGCCCGTCACGATGTCGGCGCTCGTGGTGCCGATATAGTTGACGTTCTGGGCCATGTAGGTGTTGAAGCCCAGGATGCGGCCCAAGAGGGCGTTTTCCAGAGCCGAGCCACCGTCGCCACGCTGGTTGGCCGCGACGAACAGGTCGGTCTTCAACAGGGCGGTTTCCGCCGAGGGGGCGAGCACCAAGTTGCGACCGTCCATGAACGCCTTTTGGGTGTTCAGGTGTTCGCGAGCTTCGAGCACGTAGTCGCGAGCGTTGCTGGACGAAATGTTCAGCAAGCGGCCCGAACGAGTGCTCGGAGTCTTGATGAACTCGTGGGCGCGACCGAGGACCGCGCGATCGACCATGCGAGCCATGTTCTGCACAGCCGGGGTCAAGTGGACGGCGACCAAGTCCTTGAACGCCTTGCTCGATTCGCCGTCCTTGATGACGAACGAGTCGTAGAACCACTGGTCGAGCGGCACACGCACGTTGGTCACGGACACGTCGTTGGCGGTGTAGCTGTCGCTATCCGTCTTACGACGACCGGTGCGAGCGGCGGGACGGTGGGCGTTGACCACGTCGCCGTATTCGCGAAAGAGGAAGTTGAAGACGCACGTCGCCGTTGGCATTCTTTAATAGGGAGCGTTTCAGTGACATTTGAAGATTCGAAAATGCGTGATGTAGAGCTTTGCGGTCTGACGTTGTACGAGATTGAAGCCACATCAGAAACAGTGTGCAACGAGTTCAATCCCGTCATTTGGCCGACGGCCATCCAAAAGGCTTCTTCTAACACACCATCGTTAGTTGATGCTCGCTACTTCTCCGAACCATTGCTCGTGTGTTTCGGCGTCTTGATGTCCATCGAGGAAGCGGCCGACTATCTCGGCTACTCGGTTTCCGGCATTCGGAAGCTCGTGCGCAAAGGTGGGCTTCGCTACTTCCAAGCGAGCAAGGGCGCATGCCTGAAATTCACAGAGGAATGGCTCGATGAATACATCGAGGCTCATTCGACACCCGACCCCGAACCCGTCGCCAAGCTGAAACGAAAAAGGGCGACGGCCGCGCGGCCGTCGCTTACTGAGGACTTTTGGGCTTACTAGCATGATTCCCAAAGCGAATCGTCTTGGCTTTCGGTCCATTGCAAGTAATGGTCCATGCAAACTTGAACCGTGTTGCCCATGTGCCGTGCCAACCGCTGAATGCTGGTGGGCTTCCCCGTCCAATACCCGTCCAAGGTTCTTTTTGCGTAAGTGTGGCGTAGGCTATACAAACAGGCGTCTTTGTCCAGTTGAATCCCTCTCGCTTCCAAGCGTTCGCGGATCAACAGGAAGTATTCAGACAACGCTTCGCGCGTCCAGGGGTTGCCAAACGAGTTGCGGAAGATTGGACCAGTGGGGTATCGCTCCATTTGCCGCCGAACGATAGCGATGATTTCCGGGTCCGCAATGCGAATGACACGCGGTTTTTTGTTCTTTGAATCCCTAGCCGCGAAAACCCATTCCATGCGTTCGCCATTATCGCGGACGTGAGCGGCGGTGAGTGCCGCAAACTCGCGTCCGGGTCGCGCGCCGGTGCGAACCAACACCCGCAACGCCAACGCAAAGGCAGGGTTCGCGAGTTCAAGCATTGCCTTCTCTTGTTCCGGTGTGACGTAGGTAACGCGCGGGTTGTTCTTAGGCGTCTTGTATCCCTTTAACGGGTTCGCTTGAATCAACCCGGCGTCAGCGGCGTAGTTCAGGGCGCGCTTAAGCGCCTGAATCTTGGTTCGCTTCCCGCCGTTCCATTCAGGGTGAGCTTGAACCCAACGGTCTATGTCGATGGGGCGAAGCTTCGCAACCGGCATATCGCCGTAACCATCGTGAATGCGGTCAGACGGTTTCGGCTTGGGTATTGGCTTGGACCCGTCGCGGTCACGGGGCCGAAACCGGGCCGGGAACCCCTCCGAGAAGTCGTAGAGAGCGTCAGCGCGAATGGCGAACGTCTGCTTTGACCGGTCATTGCGAGCGTGGGCAAGGTAAGCTTTGCAAACTTCGCGCACCGTAACTGCGGACGGGGTAGCGGTGGGTTCGGCTTGACCGCTGTTCAGCAGCCACCGGGCGTAGGCCGCCTTCACGTCGGTTTCTGGCACTTTTTCGTCTTTCAGTTTAGTGCCATTTTCAGCCGTTAGGGGTACGAACTTTCCCTTGCTGTCTTTTGTGAACCACCCCCGCCCCGTTCGGAAGAAATACCCCTTATTTCGCGAACCTTTTGAGCGCCCAATTTTCTTTCCCTTTGCCATTTAACTCCCCGTTTTCGTTTGCCGATCCTTGGGCTATACTTATCGAGTCGGCACCAAACGGGCGGCTTAAATTTAGTGCCAACAAAAAGTGCCAAAGCCGCCTTAAAACAAGAGTAGACCAAGGAAATCATTGGTCAAGCCGATATACTCCCCTGTAGCTCAGTTGGTAGAGCAGGCGGCTGTTAACCGCCGGGTCGTAGGTTCGAGTCCTACCGGGGGAGCTGAACTTTTCGTTGCGAAACTGGCCGCCAAGCCAGTTTACGCCCATCGCCGGGAGCCAAGACCTCTCGGCGTTTTGCGTTTCTTGCCTTTCTGGCAAGGGTTTACGCCAATTCTTGAAGGGTGCTCGGCGCTCTCCGTTTCGAGAGACGCTCGCCGGGGGCCAGGACCAACCATTGAGGTTGGCATCGAACCCCGAAATCTCGGCCTGAAACTCTCGGAATCTCTGATTAACAATCCGTCGTGGGTTAGCAACGCGGTTGGCTTCGTCGGGCGGGACCAACCAGCCAGTCGGTCCACTACTTCCATGCGATGAGCAATGACCCGCCCAAGATGAGAACTCCACCGATCCAGTGCCTCGCGGTTACCGTTTCGCCGAGCAATAGCGCCGCCAATACCATCGCGACGACGACGCTTAGCTTGTCGATGGGGGCCACCTTGGACGCATCGCCTACCTTCAGAGCATGAAAGTAACATAGCCATGACGCGCTCGTTGCGAGTCCGGAAAACGCGAGCCAGGCCCAGGTCGAGGCAGGAATTGTTCGTAGCGGTTGGGTATTGGTCCAAGTCGCCAAGGGGATAGCGACGATGAGCACCACCAGTGTCCGAAACGCTGTTGCCAGGTTGGCGTCGACGTCCTTTGTGCCGACTTTGGCCAGGATCGCCGTCACGCCAGCGAAGAGGGCCGAAAGTAGTGACCAATAGAGCCAAGTCACGCATCACCCCCGCTTCCCTGAGCGGATCGACCAAAGAGCACGTAGATGGGCGGCAGCAGGAACAGATTCAAGACCGTTGACGTCGCTAGCCCGCCGAGGATGACAACGGCCAGCGGGTATTCAATTTCATGCCCCGGCTTGTTGCCAGCGATGACGAGCGGAATCAAGGCGAGGCCGGTGGTCAACGCCGTCATGAGGATCGGCGTCAGGCGCTCCTCGCAGCCGCGAAGAATCAGGGGCAATCCGAACGACTCGTTTTCTTCCAGCTCTAAGTGACGCCAGTGGCTCACCATCATGATGCCGTTGCGGGCGGCAATTCCCAGCACGGTCACGAACCCGACCAGCGAGCCGAGCGAGAGGATGCCGCCGGTCATCATGACGGCAATGACGCCGCCGATCAAAGCAAACGGAATGGTCAGCGCCACGATCAAGGTCGGTCGCCAAGCCTGGAAGTCCACGTACAGCAACAAGACGATGCCGACGATGGCGAGCGCCGCCATGCTGTAGAGCCGCGTTGTGGATTGCTGCTGTTCGGCGAACTCGCCCAAGAATTCGGGATGATAGCCTCTCTTAAACTCCAGTTTGCGAACACCTGCCTCGATCTCACGGGCAACCGACCCAAGATCACGCCCTTCCCCAACGTTGCAGCTAATATCCAGGCGGCGGGAGGCGTTCTCCCGTTTAATTTCGTTGGGAGTAGGAACAATCGATACTTCGGCTACGTCGCCTAATCGAACTTGCTGGCCAAGCGGCGTATCGATCGGCAGGCGCTGCATCGCCGCAATGTCGGTGCGGACGTCGGGCACGCCCCATACCATCACGTCGAACTTCATTTGACCTTCAAACACTTCTCCCACCTTCGCACCCTTGAGCAGGGTCGTGGAAGCACGTCGAACATGGCCGGCGGTTAAGCCAAAACGCTCCGCCGCTTCCGGTCGGAGGCGCACTTCGACTTGCGGAACCAGCACCTGCGCTTCGACTTTCAAATTGGCAGTGCCTGGCACTTCGGCCATGACGGCCTCAATTTCTTTTGCTTTGGCCCGCAATTCGTCGAGATCGGGTCCATAGAGCCGGACGACGATCGTGGCGCTACTTCCTGTGAGCACCTCTTTAATGCGTTCACGAAGGTACGTCAGCACATCGCGGTATAGCCCGGGATAGGAATACACCACTTCCTCGACTTTCTTCACGGTCGTTTGATAGTCGTGCTCTTCGTCGATGCTGATCCAAAGCTCGGTGAAGTTGGGCCCGACAACTTCGTCGGCGACTTCTGCCCGGCCGATGTGCGAACCGAAGTTTCTTACGCCTGGAATCGCACGTAAGTCTTTGCTGGCATGTTCCGTGATACGGCGCATGGCTTCGACGGAGGTTCCCGGTTTTTCTACGAAGTGCATCAGGAAGTCTGTTTCCTGGAAGTGCGGCAAGAACTCCTGCCCCAGCCGCAATGCGGCCAACGTTGTTAGTCCGAATGCAATTACGATGGCAAACAGCGCGAGATGCGGCCGAGCGAGCAACGGCGGAAGGAGGGGCGCATAGAGCCGCTTCAGCCAGTTCGACAAGGGCGCTTCGGCGCGAGGAGCACGCCTGCCGCCTAGCATGAGCAAGGAGAGCGCCGGCGTAACGGTGAGCGCCACCAATAGCGATGCCACGATGGCCAGCACATAAGCAGTCGCCAGTGGTCGAAAGAACGCTCCGGCTAACCCATCGAGAAAGAAGATCGGCATGAAAACCAGGATCACAATCAAACTGGCGTAGACCACGGCGCTACGCACTTCCAGAGAGGCCGAGAGCACAATGGAGAAAGCCGACTGCGGATTCCCCGCGGCTTGATTGAGCCGCAGGCGGCGAACAATATTCTCCACATCGATGATGGCGTCATCCACAAGCTCTCCGAGGGCGATCACCAGGCCCGCAAGAACCATCGTGTTGATCGTTGCTCCCGACCAGGTCAGGACCAGGATTGCGGTGATAAGCGACAAGGGAATCGCCGTGAGGCTGATGAAGGCCGTACGCCAATCAAAAAGGAAGGCGATCAGAACGACGATCACCAAGCCACAGCCAATCAGCAGCGCTCGCGAAAGATTATGAAGCGCCCGCTCGATAAAGGTGGCAGGTCGAAAGATCGTGGAATCGACCATGACGTCTTTCAATCCGGGTGCTAAGTCGGCCAGGGCCAACTCGACTCCGCGGGTGACGTCCAGCGTGTTGCCTTCGGGCTGCTTTTCCACGATCAGCAGCAACCCGGGCTGATCGTTGATCACCGCGTCCCCAATCGGCGGCGGCGAACCCGTAGTTACTTGCGCCACGTCGCCCAAGAGAATGGGCGAGCCTCCACGGAACGCGACTACCGTAGAAGCCAGATCGGCGGGTTCGACAATGGGTGAGAGATGCCGCACGGCGAGCCGCTGATTCGGCGTGTCGAGGAACCCACCCGTTTCCAGTGTCGCTGCATCGCGGGCCGCGGTCATGATGGAATCGAGGCTCACATTGCTCGCTCGCAGTTGATCGGGATCGACCAGCACTTGGAACTGCTTGTCCCGCTGTCCCCAGATGGCGACATTGGCAACGCCGGGCACGGTCATCAGCTTGGGCCGGATAGTCCAATAGGCGATGAGCGTCAAATCTTGTTGGGAGAGCTTTTCCGACCAGATGCCGATCTTCATGACGCGACTGGTCGAAGACAGCGGCTGAAGAATGACGGGCGAATTGGCGACCTGCGGAAGCAGCCTGGTTTGAGCTGCGACACGTTCCTGCACCAGTTGCCGCACGCGCTCGTGATCGCCGCCTTGTTCTAGCACCAGGACGACCTGCGACAGTCCCAGCACCGATTTGGAGCGCACCGTCTTCACTTCGGGAATACCCGTGAGCGAATTCTCCAGAGGTATGGTTACGAGGCTCTCCACCTGCTCGCTCGAAAGTCCCGGCGCTTCGGTTTGTACTTCGACGATTGGCGGCGCGAACTCGGGAAAAACATCCAGTGGCGCATGTTCGAGCGACCGATAACCGACGACCAAGAGCAGAATGCAGCCGAACGCCAGCACGACGCGCAATCGCAGGGAGGTGGAGACGAGCCAGGAGAGCATATCTTGAGTCCGCGATAAATTCGCCAGGTTATTTCGTGAAGCCAGTTTCGGTCCCAAACAACTCTGCCGCGCCGGCGACAACGACCTTGGTTCCGGCGGAAGGACCGCTGACCAGCACGGCATGATCTCGGTGAACCTGGCGCACCACGACGCGCCGACGCACGAATGTCAGCTCGGCCGTTCGTTCGTAAACCCAGGTGCCTCCATAAACGTCGTAGATGACCGCCGCCCAAGGGACCACCAGGCTCTCTCGTTCGCCATTGAGCGCGAGTTGAACGGCGACGCGCTCGCCCGGCCTATACTTGATGCCGTGATTGTCAATCGTGAAATACACGTCCACGGTGGCCGCCAGCGGATCAGCCGACGGCGGTGCGTTGATTCGTTTGGCCGTCACACCCGTCTGCCCTGGCTTGGCCGTCAACGCAGTGATCGACGCCTCAGCCATTTCATCCAGTTGCTCGTAGTCGCCCACAAAAACGGGAACCCGTACCCATACTTGAGAAAGATCGACCACTTCAAACAGCGGCGCTCCGGCCGGAACTTGCTGCTCGGGCAGCGCCGAAAGTGTGCGAATGATTCCGTCGCGGGGGCTTTCGATTGCGAGCGGCGCGGCTGTGCCGCTGCTAGTTTCGCCTAGCAGTTTCTCAAGCAATGTCTGACGCGCGGTCGCGGCTGCCAGCGCTTCCTCGGCCACGCGAAGTTGTGCCTGCGCTTCATCGACGGCGCGGCGGCTGCCTGCTTCGCTGTCGAAGACGCGTTTCGCGCGCTCGTAGGCGATTTGGCCGGCGTCTCGTTGCGCCATCGCCGCCTTCACTTGCCCCACGGCATCAACTAGCGAAGTGGTGAGGTTGGCACGTCCTTCCGGAGTGAGTAACGGGAGCAAATCGAACACGGGTGCATGCTTTTGCACTGCCTGGCCTGGCTTTATGGCACCCGTGGAGGGAGGCTTCAATAGTCCGTTTACGGGCGCAGAGACGACGATCGACTGCCCAGGCGGCACGACGATTTCCCCGCCAAAAGATCGAGTGAGCGAAACTGGCTTACGCTCTATTTCAGCCGTGGAGATGACCAACCGGGCTAGCGCCTCTGGTGTTAGTGAAATCTCATTGAGCTTCGCTTCGTTGAGCGTGATCGAAGCCGGGGGCTTGTGACCGGCTTTCTCAGCGGCCTTCGGTTCGTGGGTAATGAGCCACCACGCAGCACCGACCGTCGCTACAATCGCGGCGACAATTCCGAGGCCTGAAATGATTCCGCGATAGCGCATCTTCGTGTACTACTCCTTCGCCTCGCCCTCCTTGGCAGGTGCAGGTGTCTCGATTTCCTCGGCACCCGTCGCATTGCCGGCGTCCGCAGCCGACGGTGGCGGGATGTGCCTCCCCACGCTTCTTTCCAATTCTGCCCATGCTCGACGAATTTCGCCATGCAACTGTTCGCGGCGCGCCAGGCTATCCAGTAACTGCCGTGATGCCTGGAGGACGACCAGGTAAGGGGCGTCCCCCTCCTGGAAGGCGGATTCCGCTCGCCGGATTCCGGTCTCTACTTCAGGCATTACGCGGTCGTCCAGGACTTGCAGTTCCGCCCGAGCCTGCTCATACCGGAGATGCGCCTGATGGACTTCTAGCATAATCCGATCATGGAGGGTTTGCTGCTGTCGCAGTGCCCTTTCCAGCTCAGCTTCGGCGCGGAGCACTCCTCCCTGATTCCAGTTGAAGATCGGCAAGGTCGCCCGGAACGCCGGGGAAAACTCGTGTCCAGTTCTGCGACCGCTTGTCGCATCAAGAATCCCCAAAAACCGAAACCAACTCACATCAGCCAGCCGAACTCGAGCATCCGCGGCGGCCACGGCAATCTGCGCGGCAACAATATCAGGACGGCTGCCAAGCGCTTCTTGCGCCAACGAATCGGGATCGAGCGGACCGGCCATGGGCGGAGTGACGTCGAGTAGTTTCAGCGGTTGTCGGTCCTCCGCGATTCCAAGCAGATTGCGCAGTCGTTCCTCCGCAATGCCGACGTCATACTCCAGGCGGGCTAAGGCCTGCGCCGCCAGATCGACGTCGATTTCTGCCACCGACGATTCCTGCGGCGATGCGTCACCAGCATCCAAACGAGCTTTCGCGACTTTGGCGATGCGTTTTCTGAGCTGTAAGGCTTCTTCCGCGACCTTAACCTGACCCTGGGCGACAAGCACGTCCGAATACGCCTGCCGCGTATCACGAATCAAGTCGAGTCCCACCTGCGAGAGACGCTGACAGGCGCGGTCGGACTCGCGCTGTGCAGCAGCCACTCGAATGGGACGCAGCCACAGCGCTTCGAGTGGAAATTCGATGGCATACTTATAGGGCTTATCTGAGACCGGAAAGAAGTAGACGATTTCCGGATTCGGCAGCAACCCAGCTTGCACTAAATCGCTGGCCGCCAAGTCCAGGTCCACGAGCGTCTCTTGAAAGAGCGCATTATTCCAAAGCGCTATCAGGACGGCTTCTTCTTCCGTTAGCCCATCCTCCAAGTCAGCCCCATTTGGCATGTAACAGACGTCGTCCCCAATCGCTCCGTATTGGCTGCGACCGAAGACGTCGTTGTAAACCGAATCGGGACCGCAAAAGCATGCATGCCCAGCGCAGCCGCTTGCTAGCGATGAGACTGCTAGCAAAAGACAACTTAGCGAACGCTGGAGGAGACGCATACATTCGTGCCCGACACCTGATGAGCCTTTTATCCGACTTCGTAGTTTTTCGGCGTGATTGCATGTGAAGTTTAACGATTGGGCAAACTTTCCCGCTCCTTCTAGGGTGCAACTCGAAAGCTAATGCTGCATTCCATTCCGACAACTCGCGTCCGCGTCCGGTAGGTTAACAGCATACGCCCGCGCGGTTTTCTAAACGTCGCCTGTGCCCGCGGCCTTCGCTGGCGACCATCCTCTTGCGAGCGCTCCCATGCACCACTGCGCCGATGCTGCGCGCCTGACGCCCGACGCGCGCCTCCGCGAAGTCGCGTCGATCCTGGCGATTGGCATCCTTCGCCTTCGACAGCGAGCATCGCTACCGAGCGACGACGTCCCAAAAAAGCAGGTGGAATCGTTCGCCGCCGGCCTTGAGGTTCCCGACGAAACCGTGCTCAGTGTCCACACGGGTTAACGATTTCGAGACCTCCAACGAAAGAGAGAAAAATATGGATCTGAACGTCGGGAAGGAACTGGCGGCGCTGAACCGGATGTCGGTCGACACGCTGCGGGCGCGGTACGCCGAAGTCTTCGGCGAACCAACCAACGGCCGCCACAAGCAGTGGCTTGTCAGACGTATTATCTGGCGGATGCAGGCGCTCGCCGAAGGCGACCTGACTGAGCGTGCCCGCCAGCGAGCCGCCGAAATCGCCAACGACGCCGACATCCGGCGCAAGGCCCCCAAGTCGCCGCCCGCCGCTGCGGACGCCGCGACCCGAACGCGAACCTGCCACCTACCGACGAATGGAGATCGGCGGGTGCCAATTCCAGGCAGCGTCATCACTCGCGTTTACAAGGGACAATCGCTCGAGGTGCAGGTGCTGGCCGACGGATTCGAGTACGAGGGGGAGACGTACAAGTCGCTGAGCGCAGTCGCCAAGCAGATTACCGGGACGCACTGCAACGGCTACCACTTCTTCCGCCTGACGAAGGAAGGGGGTGCCAAATGAGCAAGGCCCGAACGCAGGACAAGGCCGGTGGTACGCCGCCGACTTTGCGGTGCGCCATCTATACCCGCAAGTCGACCGAGGAAGGGCTGGAGCAGGAATTCAACTCGCTCGATGCCCAGCGTGATTCGGGTGAGAACTACATCAAAGCCCAGGTGGAGGAAGGCTGGGTAATTCTCCCCGACCGCTACGACGATGGCGGCTTCTCCGGCGGCAATATGGATCGGCCAGCCCTGAAACGTCTGATGGCCGACGTAGAGGCGGGGAGGATCGATTGCATCGTCGTCTATAAGGTGGATCGCCTGAGCCGGTCGCTGCTCGACTTCGCCAAGATGGTCGAGACATTCGACAAGCACCGGGTTTCGTTCGTCAGCGTGACGCAGCATATCAACACGTCCACGTCGATGGGGCGGTTGATGCTCAACGTGCTCTTGTCGTTCGCGCAGTTCGAGCGGGAGATCATCTCCGAGCGTACGCGCGACAAGATCGCGGCTACGCGGCGCAAAGGGAAATGGTGCGGCGGCATGCCGTTGTTGGGCTACAACGTGGTCGATGCCAAGCTCGTCGTCGATCCCGACGAAGCGGAGCAGGTTCGCCAGATCTTTCGCTTGTACCTGGAACTCGAGGGCTTGGTGCGCGTGGTGGAGGAACGCCAAGGCCATGAGCTTCGTAACCCACGGCAAGCGTCCTGGTTCCTCGGCCGCCGGGGGCGTCTCGCCGTTCTCCAGCCGTTTGCGACCGTTGCGGCAGACGCGGAAGTGAACCTTGGTCCGAAAAACGATGCCTTCGCTCATGCTGCGTCCTCCCGAGGCTTACGGTCCGTCAGCGTCTTGATACCGCTGGGACGAAAGGTGATGGAGATTGTGCCTTCCCGTCCGTCGTAGTCGATACGCTCGATCAGCAGTTGCAGGAGGCGGGCCTGCTCGCGGGGGCTGAGCGTTTCCCAGATTGGGTCGAATGTCTTTAGCGCCCTGGCGGCGTCCCTCTCGTCGATCAAATCGCGCTGGAGTCGCTGTCGCTCAGTGGCCAACTCGCTAAGTCGTCGTTCCGTCGTTTGCACGCGCTCCTGAATGTCGGCCTGGAGGCCGGTCGCCACGCCGCCGGCGCTGGTCGGGCCCAGTTCCTCGATGAGCTTGCGCAAATCGCGCTGGTGCCCCGCCAGTTCGCGCATCAGGCGTCGCTCCTCCGCATCGATCTCGGCGATGCGTTCATCCGCCTGAGCGCGGGTCTGCCGCACGGTTTCCGCAACGAGCTCTGGATCGCGACCGATGCCTTTGATCTGGTCGACCACGAACCCCTCGATCTCGCCGGCAGGAATCGACCGCGATGGGCACGACTGCCAGCCCTTCTTCTGCGCGGAAATACACACGTAGTAGCGGTAGCGCTTCGTGCGGTTGCGGGTCGCGTGCGTTGGCGACATCTTGCATCCGCAGGGGACGCAGTGGATCAACCCCTTGAGGATCGCCCCGAACTTGTTCCGCACCATCGCGCCTCCGGTGCGGCCATTTTGTTGAAGCTTCGACTGGACCTGCTGCCAAAGTTCGGCGTCGATGATCGCTTCGTGCTCGCCCGCGTGGACCTCCTGCTTGTATTTCAGCTTGCCGGCGTAGGTGATGTTCGTAAGCAAGTACCAAAGGCTGTTCTTGTCGAAGGCGCGTCCGCCGCGTTGGTTCCCTTTGCTAGTGGTCCAGCGCTTAGTGCGCCAGCCGCGCGCATTCAGTACCGCTTCGACGGCCTTGTGCGCGAAGGAAGGGTCAGCGACCAGGCGGAACTCGCCCGCCTCGGCCACGTTTCCAGGGCGAGGGTGACGCAAATCATGAACTTGCTGCACCTGGCCCCCGACATTCAAGAGGAACTGCTGTTCCTACCGCGGATCGAGCGCGGCAAGGAGCCGATTCTGGAGCGGCACGTTCGCCCCATCGCCGCCGTGCCCGACTGGCGAAAGCAGCGGCAGATGTGGCGTGATCTTCGCCAAGTTCAGTCGGCCGATCACGGAAGATGACAAGGTTTCCACACCGCGACTGAGTTTCCGTTAAGCGAAAACCGTTCGCTCACAACGATTTAAGCGAATTCGATAGCAATGCTAGCAAAACGGCTTGTGCGAATTCGGCTGTTGGCTATACTCATCCAATTCACCTGATGCATATCAGCATGAATCGAGGGCGTTCGGTTCGATGGATGAGTCACCCAAACGTCGCGGCCGACGGCCCGACGAGCACATCACGCAGGCCCAGCTTCGCGCACTCCGCGAGGTTCGGGACCACATCGCCGAGCGGGGAATACCGCCGACGGCGAAGGAGCTCGCCCAGCGGCTGGGCGTCGCGCCAGCCACGGCGCACGAGCAGATCGGTCAGCTCGTCCGCAAGGGTTTTCTGCGCCGCGAACCGAATAAGGCCCGCGGCCTCGTCCTGGTTCGGGAGCCGGAATGCGAGCCGCTCGAACTCGCCTCCGTTCCCTTGATCGGAGCCGTCGCCGCCGGCGCGCCACTCTTGGCCGAAGAGAACGTCTTGGGCGAGGTCATGGTCGAAGGTCGCCTGGTCGCGGCCGGTCGCCATTTCGCGCTTCGCATTACGGGCGACAGCATGCGCGACGCGGCGATCAACGACGGCGATCTGGTCATAGTTCGCCAGCAGCCGGTGGCGCAGCACAACGATGTAGTCGTGGCGCTCGTCGATGACGAGGCGACGGTGAAGCGCCTTTCCATTCGCGAGCACGAGATCGAGCTGAGACCGGCCAATCCGGACTACAAGCCAATTCCCATTGGACCAGATGATGATTTTCGTATCGTTGGCAAAGTTGTGGCCGTGAGAAAGCGGTCGGGAGGTTGAGCATGTCGCGCCAGTTTTCGATCCCCACGGTGCTTCGGATGGCCCCGAATGTATTGCTCAAGGAGTTGTTCGCCGAGATGGACTATGCCCAGTTGGGTCGCGACTGGGAGGGCATGGGAGAACGTCAGATCGACCCCGTGCAGCGGGCGATCAGCGTGCAGCCTCCCGAGGTCCAGGCCCGCATCGAAAGCGAGTTCCGCGACCTCTTCGACCTAGCGTGCGACTCGGGTATTGCCTCGATCTGCGAGGCGGCCGACCTATGCGGCATGGTCAACTTCGCCGCCCAACTTCCCGAAGAGGGCCTGTATCACAGGGTGCTCTGGACGCGGCTGCATCACCCCGATGTTTTCGAGCGGGCGCTGCGGATTCATTCTTTTGAAGTGCTCAATTGGTGGCGCAAGCGGAACGATCTGCCCTCGAGGGTCATCGAGGTCAGCGACGCGCTGAAGGACCATTTGGCGCGCGAGCTATCGGCGCTCTTCGGACGCACGCAGGGACGTGGCTAAAGGATCGCTCGTTTTCACTAGCCACCGATCCTGAGGACCGCGTCCGCGTACAAATCCGGGCCATGCGTTTCTCCGGTAGGAACACCGGCCGCCGCAACACGGTGGAGCTCTCGGACGACGAGGACAACATCCATGATGCTGTCGACGAATGGATCAACAAGCGGAACGTGTCGTTCAGCCAAGTCCATGCGACCAAGGTGACTTTCCGCTTTCAGTTTCTTGAACTGGACGGCCGCAAGCCGGGCACGGAGACGTTTGACGTGACTTGGCCGAGTTCCTGCAACCTCAGGGGACGCCGGCCGGAGCGCGTCGCGACCATCGAAAAGTATTTGAAGCGCTGGAAGATTGATGTCTCAAAGCCTGTTATCTTGCCTCTTGCAGAGGTTGAACCTGAACCCGCCGGTATTGTCGGCCGGCGAGCTACACACGCATCGTGACCTGGTCGCACGCCATTGGCAGGAGGCGGGCATTCTTCGGCCGGCGAACGCCGCTACGTCATTCGCCTGCGCGGACTGCGGTGCTCTGCGCCGCGTGCAAATCGAAACCGGCGCAGCGACCCGCGGATATATTTCCTGCGCCGAGTGCGGCATCGTCAGCCAAGTCGAACTGGAGATGCTGCGGCGGTGGGCCATCGACCCTCAAACGCTCCTCATCAAGGTTTTCCGCGCCGCTGAAATCGAGCCGGCCGTTTCGGCGCTTGCGCCACCGCTATGGCGCGTCGGCAAGGTGAGCGTGTCCGGCAGACCGAAAGAGCTGTTATTCGCTCTTGGCCGTCATCGCGACGCCAACAACGCCGCACTTCACATCATTACGAAGCGGCCCAGGTCGCTGCTGTTCGTGCCGACGGAGCCGGATGCCGCCGACTGGTCAATCGACGTTTCCAACACGGTCGTCGCTCTGCAATCGGTCGCGGGATTTGAGGGCGGGTGCTTTACGTTCGACCGTGGGTACGTGGAAGCCGCGTTGGGCGGGAACGGCGAATCCTCGCCGGCAAAAAAACAGATCAAACGACGCGCCGTGCGCATGGCGAACATTGAGGCGCTCAGGAACGAGATGATCAAGCACATCCGAGCCGCTAAGAACCACGCCCACGATACGCAGGACAGAACAGGGGAAGCCCATCTCCTGCCGTGTCCGGCCAAGGAAGAGATTGCCAGGCTGGCGGGCGTCGCGCCCTATGACGTGACGCGGTGTTTCCGAGACGAGGCCGGCAGCGACCTCAACAGGCTGTGGGACCTGGCCCATGATCTGGATCGACTCCTCTCCTATAGGGGCTAATCAGGTCGGCTTGCACTTTGGCTGATTTGCTGCAAGTGCAAGCGAGAATTTTGTATCAGCAACAGACTGTGCCGCATCGGCTTACGACGTGGCACAGTCTTTCTTTGCGCGTTTGCTGCAAGCCCGCCGGGAGTTGTCCGCAGTGCATTGGGCACTGCGGGTTCCAACCCTCCTGCAGGAGCCCACACATGGGTGCAGCAACGAATCTGGGCGTCGCTCCGACGTATGAATCTGGCCGCGACGAGCGCCTCGACCCGTTAGGCGAATTCGCCACTCGCTTGATCCGCCGCAAGGCCAAGCAGCTTTGTCGTCGCCTGGGATTCTCCAGGTCCGACCGTCCCGATCTGGAACAGGAACTGGCGCTGATCGTGCTGCGGCGCGTGGCCGATTTCGACCCTCGTCGTTCGCACTACAACGCGTTCGTCACCACGGTCGTCGAACGCTATACCGCGACGATCATCGAGCGCCACGAAGCGGGGAAACGCACTTACCGCCGCGACGGCGGGCCTGCCAAGCGGGAGCGAGTCAGCTTCGCCGAGCTTCAGAGGAGGCGCAGGCAGTGAAAACCTCCAAGCCGGAAATCCCTCCCCGCGGCATCGAATGCCTCCAGTGCGGTTGTCGCCATTTCTACACCACGCATACCGAACCATTGCGCGATGGTCGCATCCGCCGGCGCAAAGTCTGTCGTCATTGCGGGCGCAAGCTAGTCACCTACGAAGCGCCAATCCACTCTTTCGCCGCGGCGAACGCCTCCGGCTCGACCGCGTCTTTCTGAACCGCGCCATCGAACACGTATGGGCGACGCGCTTGCTGAACGAGCCATCAACCTGGTGGACCGGACGTCCGGCTGCGGAACGCGAGTACACCCAGCAACTTCTCGAACTGATGTCCGGCGAGGAATGGGTCCGCTTTCGGTACGGCCGTTCGGAATTGAGCCGCAGAAAAAGCGATGTCGATGGCGACGCCGCGCCTACTGACTCCGTGGCCCGTTCGAGCCTTTCGGGCTGGTACGATCTCGATGAGAGTCCAGCCACCGCAGCAGCGCTGGCCGTCGAGGAAGCGCTGAGCACGGAACCGACGGGCGGCCGTGCCTCGTTGCCCGATACTCTGGTGTCAGGGCCGAACCTCTTTGTTCCAATCGGTCGCGAAGTAGATTTCCTCGGCTCTGCTGGTCGGGAGCGAGCAGGCAGAATGCGCGACCTGCTGTTTCGAATGACCGAAGATCTTAGGGACGAAGCGTGGGGTGAGCGTGCCAAGGTGCTCGACGCCGTCGTCCGCGCGCTGCTGCGTGAAGATATTTTACTTCGGCTACCGAAAAGTGTTTTCCGGGACACTGATGAAACCTGGTCCGCAGGCATCCTGCGCGGTCTTCACGAGCCGCCTGGAGGTGGCCAACTTGAACCGCTGGCCGGGCGCGTCGAAGAGTTCCTGCGCGAGTTATCCGAAATGGGGCCGACAGAGCGCGAAGCGCATCTCCGCTATGCGATGAATCCGAAGGCGGAAGCCGTGGTGCTGGTCACTGGAGAAAGCGGCGTGGACCGGGACGCCGTATTCAACGGCTTCAACACGCCGCTCCTGCCCGATATTCTTGTGTGTACGCAGGTGGGCCAGGAAGGCATCGATCTCCACCGGCATTGCCGGCATGTCGTGCACTACGATCTGGGCTGGAACCCGGCGACACTCGAACAGCGCACGGGTCGGACCGACCGGTTGGGTAGCAAGGCGATGCGGGAACGGAACCTCGCAATCGAAAATGGCGTGAAGGAGTTACCGGGACTGGACATCGCTCTGCCCTATTTAGCCGGTACCTACGACGAGCGCATGTACGACCGGCTCCGCAGTCGGGCGCAGACGTTCGAGATTCTTACCGGCGGAGACCCTTCCGCAGACCGAGAAGTGGAGGTCAGTTGGCTTGACCCTGACGACCTAGGAAGTGCTACAGGTGTTGACTACGTGCCATTGCCGATTCAGATGATTGAAAAGATGCGAGTCAACCTGGCTGTTTGACTTGGCTCGGTGATGATTGGGAGTCGAACCCCAACCGGCAACTCGCCACAATGGAACTCTTTCGCTTCCTTCGCGATAGTGTTCCTACGGCTGAGCTGGGTTCGACGGGGGCCGCTAGGCCTCCCCCTGCAACGGATACCGGCCAAGAGTCGGTCTCGGGGGGCAGTCCATGTCCGGCGACGGGCGGGATAGCCGCAGCCATTCTCGAGCGCTCGGGCACCCCCTGGTCACGCCGATCGCCCCGGTTTTACCAGGGAATTTGGATCAAGGAGATAGTTCAAAAGCATTGCTGCGAAACACCTTACGACGACATCCGTGGTCCGATCAGTTTATCGCCCTTGACCCCAGCCAGGTTTGTTATAATTTTGTTATAGGAGCGGCCGATGAATTCGCCTGGGGCGGACGCCATACCGACACCTCGCCGTGTCCGAATTTGCCGGCCCGCGTTCCAAGACATGCATCATTTGGTGATGCCCAGGCTGGCCGCTCGGGCGCAGCTTCGGCGTCAGGCGATGAAATTGAGGTTCTGGACACGAGGCGAGGCCCGTGTGGCAGATCTCGATTGCATGCAGATTCCGGACGAGGAATTGTTCATCGTAACCGTGACGGATGGCTTTGGCTTGGCTGACGGGTTTCATGTCGTGTTTTGCGAAGAACCGATCCCGGAACCTGACGGCACCCTGTGTGTCCTGTCCGTGATGCGAATCGATGAACCTTTCTCGGACGCGGCAATCGAAATCCTGCGTAGCCGCGAAGTGGTGGCGCGGGAACGACTGCGAGGCTGGGTCGCCTCACGAGACTTGTGAACGATTTTGACCGGAGAACGAGCGATGGCCGACACACTGCTACCCGATGATCCGCAGACCGTGCAACGTTTGGATTCGGTCGCGTGTCTGCTCGAGTGGATGCGCTCGATGCCTGCACCGACCCGAAAGCGCTTCTTCGGCGCGCTGGCAGAGTGTAGCGACGCCATCCAGCAAGTCGTAGTCAGACTTATCGTCGTCGTCAAGAATCCGAATACGACGCCGGTCGAACGTCAACGTGCGTTAATGACCATCGCCGATGCGCTGTTCCCAATTGCGGATGAGAATGGAGAGTACGGGCTAGACTTGGTGACCTCAGAAGCGGGGGCTGCGGCAGAGAATCCGTCATTGGCTCGCGAAGTTCAGAAGATGGACACGCAAGAGGCGACATTTGCCCAGCGTCTGCGTGAGGTCATGGAAGCGAAGCGAATCTCCCAACTGGAACTAGCGGATCGGGTCGGCTGCTCTCAACCTGCGATTTCTCAGATGCTCAACCGCAATTGTCGACCTCAGAAGAAAACGATCCTAAAACTGGCGGAGGCCCTCAACGTGCAAGCTTGTGATTTGTGGCCGGATATTGATGTGGCCGAAATGTTGGACGCCGTCGCTAGTTTCCAGCAGGATGACTATGTGATGACGGATGCGGAGGCTCGCGCACTCAGCGACACATCGCGACCGAATCGTCCCAAGATTCAGGCGAAGTCCCTTCCCACTCGTCGTCGATAGTGAGGCTGGACGGATGACGGACCATCCTCATCAACTGTACGCGATTGAGTTCACCGAAGCCGAGCAAGTTCGCTTGGTCGGCTTTTCTTGTGGGGACGAGCCGTGGTCCAAGCACGTTACGGAGTGGATTCTTGGCTCCGACGTGCTTGAATCGATGAAACGTGGCACGCGCGTCTGGCTTTTTGAGACAGCGCAAGCAGAGATCGTTGGATTCGGGTCGGTCGGGACGTCGGTATGGCAATGGCCGCCCCCGAAGGGAGAAAGGACGACAATTGTCCTGATTCCGATGCTCGGGATCGATGCTCGATTTCGTGGCCAACCGCCTGACCCGGATTGGCGGTACTCGCGGCAACTCATGTCCCACCTCATCGCCGAGGCACAGCGGGTGGCTCGCGAATGGTCCGGAGACGCCGAAAAGAAGCCAAGTTGGCTCGTGCTAATGGTACATCAAGACAATGCCCGAGCGATCCATTTCTACGAGCAGTGCGGATTCGAACTAATCCCTGATGTCCTTCGACGGCAGGACCACAAGGTCATGAAGCTCTGGATTGGGGACTGAGCGAGTCCAGGCCTGCGAGCTGACTTAGGCTGCGTAGCGGCAACCGTAGCTCTTGAGCAGCCCGCCAAGCCGCTGGGTGCAGCGCACGTCCGCGAGCGCCACGATCTCGTCCTCCAGCTTGCCTCGCTTGGTCTTCGGTCGCCCCCGTTTCTTCGGCTTGACGAGCGGCTCGTTTTCCAGCGCCTGATGTGGGCGCTCCTCATGGTAATGAGCCAAGTACTCCTGGCAGACGTGGTCCATGTGCTGCTCGCCGAAAATCACGAACCGGTCGAGGCACTCCTGTCCGATGGACTGGATGAAGCGTTCGACAAAGGCGTTGGTATTCGGTGACCGGTACGCTCCTAACTTGTTGCGGACGCGAAACCGCTTGAGCGCCGCGACGAACCCCTTGGGGAACTTTTTGTCGCGGTCGTGCTGCACATACCTGACTGGCAAGCCCTTCTCGCGGGCCTGCTTCACGAACGATTCGGCCTGGGCGACCACCCACTCCTCGTTCGGATGGAGTGTGGCCGGCGACAGGATCACCTGCCGCGTTTTCACGTTCAGGAGCGCGATCACGAACACTTCGCGGATGCCCTTGAGCGTGAGGATGCGTTTGGAGAAGAAGTCGCATTGCCAGAGCGACGCCGCGTGCTGCTTGAGGAACTCGTCCCAGGTTCCTTCGCCACGCTTCGGGCCGGGGTCGAATCTGATGCGCCGGTTCCGTCGCACGTTGAGTGCGGTTTTCTACGACTCGATCGGTCTTGAAGCCCAAAACTCCGAGGAAACAGCGGCTAGCGCTGGTCGCCAAGAAGAGAGTCGTTTCGATAGAGGGTGGGCACAGGGAGGGAGCAAGCGGGCCAGCTCCTGCATTGTGGGTGCGAACTGGTGCCGGCGAATGTAGCCGTCGATCTCCAGCAACGTCCGCCGCTGCGGGGCGGTGATTTCGGTCTTGGGTTTGGGGCCGCGCTTTTTCGGTTGGTTCGGCATCGTACTTTGCCCGGAACAAATACGCCGTACATAACGAAAATAGGCCGAATGAATCGTTCTGCCGGTAGTATAGTTATCCGGGAGGGGCCGTGCAAGCATTGCTAGCAGAAAAGCTGCTAGCACAAAGATTGCGGTCCACAGCGCGCAGCCAATGCGGAAGTTAATCAGTAGAGGGACACGTTTGGTCATTGGCTCCGGGAAGAATGCATGAGCGGGCTGCTGGAAGCAGCGCAAAGGTATGCTGAGCTTGGATTTCCGGTGTTTCCTTGCGTTCCCGGCCGCAAAACGCCTCTGACGCCCAACGGTTTCCACGCCGCGACGACCGACACGGAGCAGATCGAGGCGTGGTGGCAACAGTACCCGAACGCGAACGTCGCCATTCCCACGTCCCGGCTCGTCGTCATCGATGTGGACGGCCCGGAGAATCCTTGGCTGGCCGATCAGCCCGAGCGATATGACGAGTTAGCCTCGGGTTGCCTCGCGATCACGCCTCGCGGCGGAAAGCACTTTTACTTTCGACCGCCAGACGGAACGGAATTCCGTTGCCAAACAGGGCAACTTGCGCCGAAGGTCGATGTGCGCGCCGGCGGCGGATATGTCCTTGCGCCGCCATCCATCGTCGGTGGCAAATCGTATCGTTGGGTCGAGGGTCTGGAACTCGATCAGCCGCTCGAGCGGTTAAGGCCGCTACCGTCGTGGCTGGCCGATGTGCTCACCGAGCGAAGACCGCAGGAGCGCTCCCCGCCAGCGGGCGCCGCAGGGGACGCCAACCCGATCCCGGCCGGACAGCGAAATGGAACGCTGGCGCACCTGGCGGGCGCGATGCGGCGGGTCGGCATGTCGCGAGCCGAGATCTCGGCGGCGATCAACCAGGCGAACCGCGATCGGTGCTCCCCCCCCTTGTCGCCGGCCGAGGTCGAGCAGATCGCGGCGAGCGTCTCGCGGTATGCACCCGACCAGATTTCCGTCGCGGTGGTCGAAAACCATTTTCAGCAGATGGTCGCCAGAGCCAAGCCGGGCGAACCATTGACGTTTGAGGCGATCACGTCGAAACAGCTCAACGAGAACGAATACGAACTCGAGTACTTGATCAACGGCATTCTCGTCCGTGGCCAGCCCGGTGTGATCGCCGGGCCGAAGAAGACGCTCAAAACGAACATCAGCATTGACCTGGCGTTGTCGCTGTCGTCGGGAGGTCGTTTCCTCGGCCACTTCGAGGCGGACCTGGAAGTTCGGGTCGGCGTCATGTCGGGCGAGTCCGGCGCGGCGACGATCCAGGAGACCGCACGTCGCATTGCGGCGTCAAAGGCCAGTCGCCTTCAGGATTTCGGAAATGTGATATGGTCGTTCGCGTTGCCGCAACTTAACAACGCCGAGCATATCGAGGCCCTGCATCGGTTCATTACGACGCATCGGCTCGACGTCCTGATTCTCGATCCGACGTACCTGATGATGCTCGGGCTGGGAAACGACGCCGGCAACCTGTTTGCCGTCGGCTCGTTCCTCAAATCGCTAGGCGACCTGGCGCAAGCAACCGGCTGCACGCCGCTACTGTGTCACCACCTGAAGAAGGGCGTCGCTGATCCCTACGAGCCGGCGGAACTGGAGAACATCGCCTGGGCCGGCTTTCAGGAGTTCGTTCGCCAATGGATTTTGCTCAACCGACGCGTGCGCTACGACCCCGACCAAGGCGGCCATCACGAACTGTGGATGTCGGTGGGCGGCAGCGCCGGCCATAGCGGCCTGTGGGGGCTGAACGTCGAGGAAGGAACACGGCAGGACATCGGTGGCCGACGATGGCAGGTCGACGTGCTCAGCGCCGCCGATGCCTACGCAGAGCGAATCGTCGCTGCGAGCGACGCGGCCGACCAGCGCAAGCAGCAGCAGGTCGAGGCCAAATGGCGGCGGCAGTGCGAGGCCGTGTTGGAGGCGATGCGGCGATTTCCTATCGGCGAGACGCCGCGGGCGATTCGCGAGGTCGCTGGAATCAACTCGCGCTCCATCGGACCCATCCTGGAGGAACTGCTTGAACGGGGAAAGATCGAGCGATGCACCGTGCAGAAGAACACGCGCGAAGAAACTGCTTACCGCCTGTTCGCTGGGGGTGGTGGGACTGGTGGGACGTGATGGGACAAACGGCATTTGTCCCGGCAACGGTGCTGGTGGTGGGACCGCCTATATATATCGGCGGTCCCACCCACCACCAGCACCACCAGCGACCCGTCAGCCAAGCCGTATTGGGTTGTCCCACCAAGCGGCATGGGTTCGCCACGTTTGGCCCACGTTGTGAACCGGCCGCCGCCTCGCGAAACGATTCCCCCAGCGCCGCCGGGCGCGACAGGCGGCCACACGGCGGCCACACGGCGGCCCACGCGGCGTCTGCCAAAGTGGCAGAGCGAAAGACCAGCGGCCAGCCGGTTGATAGGTACTTCCCGGCGAGAAATGGCCGGAGAGGCGTGCGGGAACAGCCGCCATTTTGAGCAGAGTTTGTTTTCTTTGTCCGAACGTCCCAGGGGAGTGAATCGCTATGAAAGTTGAACTGCGCCGTCTGTCAGAAATCAAACCGTACCCGAACAACCCGCGGGTGAATGACGACGCAGTGGATGCCGTCGCGGCGTCGCTGCGCGAGTTCGGTTTCCGACAGCCCATCGTGGTTGATGCAGACGGGGTGATCATCTGCGGCCACACCCGCTACAAGGCGGCGCTGAAGTTGGGCCTGGAGAAGGCGCCGGTTCACGTCGCCAAGGATCTTTCGCCCGAGCAGATCAAGGCGTACCGAATCGCGGACAATCAGACCGCATCGCTCGCGGATTGGGATTACGATCTCCTGCCGATCGAACTGGGCGAATTGCAAACCGCCAATTACGACCTCAGTCTGCTCGGCTTTGACCAGGACGAACTCGCCAAGCTGCTCGGTGGCGAGTTGCAGGAAGGCCTCACCGATCCCGACGACGTACCCGCCCCGCCGGATGAAGCGATCACGCAACCCGGTGACCTATGGATTCTGGGCGAGCATCGGTTGCTCTGCGGCGACAGCAGCAAGCCCGAGGACGTAGACCGTCTGCTGGACGGCGCCGTGATTCACCTGGTGAACACCGATCCGCCTTACAACGTGAAGGTTGAGCCGCGCTCGAATAACGCCATCGCCGCCGGGCTCAGTTCGTTCTCGAACGACGCCGCCGCGAAGAAGCTCAAGGCGGGGCAAGGCAACGCCGCATTCGACATCGCCCGCGGCAAGACCAAAGTCCCCGGCGCCATGCACCACCAGGGGCTCGACTTAGCGCGGCACCCGGAG
>CAUJHS010000005.1 GCA_963204915.1 Planctomycetota bacterium
ACTCTCCAACGCCTACCCAAATGCCAGTGGGACGATGGATAGATAGCGTTGTAGTATTAGTTCGTCTGAGTCCGAGCCGGAAGCGTCAGCGACGGCAGCGACGGCCCCATTCCCCAAAGCCCCAACGCGTTAGCGACCGTCTTCTTGCCTTGTGCGTGGGGTTGGCTGCTCTTGTTCCGCTGCCTCGTATTGCGCCGACTCCGCCTCGGGCGACGTCTCGCTCGCAAGATTCCTCGGGCGGCGATGATCAAAAACCGCCATCGGCGCGCCTTGGCCGAGAACGACGTACTGAACCTTCTCCGCCAGGGCCGCCTCGGTCCACAGATATCGGGTGCTGCCGTGTTGGGTCCAGCGTTTCCGCTGAGGATCCTCGGCGAACGCTTCGCGTAGGCGTCGACTTGCCCAAGCCTTGATGTCCGACATCACCTTCTCGGGCTTCGTTCTTCGCGCGGTTAGGATGAGGTGCACATGATTCGTGCGCACGTGGGCCGCCCAAAGCGGCCAGGTACGGCGCGCGCCGACCTCCAAGATTGTCGCCAAAACGACCTCGCGATGCGCCTCGTCCAGACGATAGACCGGCTGCCGCAACGCCGCGCGCTGGGCCGCTTCAAGCCGTGGATTGGGCGCGAGAATTGGTGCGCCGTATTGGTTATGTTTTCGATCGACCCAACCCGGAGCGCGCCCGCGAAGCCAAGTGCCGTACGTCGTGAACGTGATGAAGTAAGCGACCGGCTCTTGGGCCATGGCGATTTCCTCACGTGGCGGCTAACGCTTCTTGCGCGATGGCGAACGCCGTGAGTTTATCCTGCCCCCGCCATATTGAGTAGCCTGTGAAGTGAATCGAAGTGAAGTGAAATGAATGAGAAGAGCAGGGCCGTCGCTGACGCTTCCGGCTCGGATACGGACGAACCGATCAACCTCCGAGCCGGAAGCGTCAGCGAAAAAATCCGAGCCGGAAGCGTCAGCGACGGCAAAACGGGTAGCGTCAGCGACGGCGTGTTCTCATCGTGGGCGCCGTGCGACCGCTTTTCCCCTGCCGTTCGCCAAGTTAGCCTGCGCATAGTTGCTCGGAACTTCGTGACGAGGAAAGCAACCATGGTGCGTTCGATCCGATTTCTTCCGCTCTTGCTGCTGGCGCCTTTACCTTCGAACGCGGCGACGTTGCGCGTTCCGCAAGAACATCCCACCATTCAGGCCGCGTGCGAGGTTTCACAATCGGGCGACACGATCCTGGTCGCCCCCGGCACGTATCAGGAACATTTGCACCTTCCACCAGGAGTCGTCTTGAGAAGCGAAGGTGACGACGCCCCAGGAATCGCGGGACTTCGGCGTGCGGAGGCGACCATCCTCGACGGCGGCAAAGCGGGCGACCAGCCCGGCGTGGTCATGGCCGAGGGCAGCCGGCTTGACGGCTTCACCATCACGAACGTCGGGAGTTATGACGAGGCGCGATGGCGAAAACATTTTGACTCGCACGGCGAGGAGTTGGACGACGACGAAGGCGCCGTGCAGGCCGAAGGAACCATCGCGGCGGTCCAGATTCACGGCGTCAGTTGCACCGTCGTAAACTGCCTCGTGCATCATAACGGCGATGTCGGCATCAGCATTTTAGGCAAAGAAAACGCTGTCACGGCGCCGCAGATTTCGGGAAACCGGGTTTATCGCAACATGGGAGGCGGCATCGGCGTGGCCGAAGGCGCCGAACCCATCATTCGAGGAAACGCCTGCTACGAAAATTTGCGCGCGGGCATCGGTTGTCGCAACGCCAACCCGATCATCACGCACAACGCCTGTTACCAAAATGTGCGGGCCGGCATTGGTTGCCGCGAAGGCGCCAGGCCGGTGGTGCGCAACAATACGTGTTACCAGAACCGACGGGCCGGAATTGGCGTTCGTATGGCTGGCACGGCGCCCGTGGTGGAAGACAACGAGTGCTACGAGAACGAACTGGCCGGCATCGGGTGCCGAGATGGCGCCGCGCCGATCCTGCGCAATAATCTCTGTCGCAAGAACCGCCTGGCGGGCATCGGGTGCCAGGACGGTGCGCAGCCACTCATCGTGGCGAATGTTTGCCAAGAGAATGAGCAAGCCGGAATTGGCGTGCAATCGAAAGCGCAGGCCATCGTCCAAGCGAACCGCTGTGTCGAAAACAAGCTCGTCGCGATCGGCGTGACCGAGGAAGCGTCGGCCGTGATTGTCGACAACGAACTGTCGCGCACCGGAAGCCACCCTCCGATCATCGCCGTAAGAGAGAACGCAACCGCCACGATTCGCAACAATCGAATTGCCGGGGGCGGCGTGGCGGCGGTGCTTGTGCAAGGACAAGCCACCGTCTCCGACAATACCTTTGTCGGCGTCGGTCCCCAACAAGGCAACGCTGTTTGGGTTTGGGAGAACTCGTCGGCCACCATTCTCCACAATACGTTCGAGGGTTACGCAACGGCGGTGCACGCTACGAAAGCCGCGGTCGTTGTCGCCGACAATTCGATCAAGCAATTCCAAACCACGGGCATTGTGGTCAAAGATAACCAAACGCCGGCGCACGTTTACGGAAACGCCGGAACGTCGAAAGACCCTCGCGCGAAACTGGTCGACATGCAAGGAGCCGCAGGAATCGTCGCGAACAATATTCTCAAGCAAGAATAACAAAGCGTCAAAACAAACCGAAATCCAAAATCCGAAATCCCAAATCCGAGCCGGAAGCGTAAGCGACGGCGCCTCCCCCGCCGCCGCCCCCCCCAAAAAACGTTCAAACCTCAATCCAACGCGCAAACGTCAGCCACCACACCACCCCCGGCACGCGGCCGATATGGCGATTCGTGGGGCTACGGTACAATGGCCGCATCTCATCTCTCCTCGCATTCGTGATTGGAGCATCTCGATGATCGGTCGGCTCGAAAATCAAAATGTCTGGCAACTCGCTCGCCAAGGCGCACCTGCAACATCGCAACCTAGCGCAGGTTGTCGCCGTCGACTCCAACCGGGCTCCGCGCGGTTCTGGTTTGCGGGCGCCGCCTGGTTGTGCTGGTTCGCAGTCGGGCCAAGCCTGGCCCGGGGCGAAGAAGCCAAGTCGGGAATCGCGGCGTATGTCCACTCGCTCGCCCAAGTTCAAGCAGCGCTGAAAGCCGGCAACGCGGCCGAGGCGGCCCAGTTGTTGGAAGCGACCGAGGCGCAACACCGCAGCTTTGAGTACCACTACCTGCAAGCCCGCGTGCAAGCGGCCGGCGCCAACCCGGCGGCGCCCAACTTGATTCACAAACTTGCCCGGCCGCAAGGCGTGGAAGCGCGCTACGGCGTGCTCAACCCGGTGAATCGGCAGTTGGTGTTTATTTGCCGCGACGGCAGCTTGCGCATTTACGACTTGACCGCGCCCCAGAACGAACCCAAGCAGGTGGAGCATTCCGCCAAAGCCGCGATCTGGACGGGCGTCTTCAGCCATGACGGTAAGACGTTCTTCTCGGGACATCAAAACGGCGACGTGCTGGTGTGGGACGCCGCCACGTGGGAGTTGCGGCGCACCGTTCCGATCGACGCCGACTGGCCCGTGCGCGAACTCGACGTTGCGCCCGATGGCTCGGCCTTTGTGGCGGAAGGAAAACAAGAGCTGCAACTTTGGTCACTGGCCGAGGACGAGCCCAAACGCATCGCCACGGTTGGCCCGCGCTACAACTTTGGCGAAGGGCTCGCCTTCAGCCCTCAGGGCGATTTGTTGGCCACCGGCGGCATGTTCGACATCCTGCTTTACAGCGCCAAAACGGGCGAAGCGCTCGGCGCCATGTCGCACGCCTCGTACACCATGGGGCTGGAGTTCAGCCCCGACGGCAAACGCATCGCCAGCGCCCCGCGCGGCAATGTGAACAAGTTCCTGGGCGTGTTCGACATCGCCGGCAAGAACGCCTTGTTTAACGCGGGGCCGTTCGGGCATTATGTGGCGGGTCTGGCCTTTACGCCCGACGGCAAACGCATCGTGGCGACCGGTTGTGAAAACCTGCTGCGCTTGTTCGACGCGACGACCGGCCAAATTGTGCTCACGTGGGACCGTCCCGAGTGCGGCGCCATTCCTGGCGTCACGCAAGACGGCCGCCTGGTCGGCTGGTCGGAGCCGGCAGGGTACATGTATATCGACCTGGACTCGAAGGAGAAGCCCCACGCCGCCGAGAAGGCGGAAGTGCCGGTTCCGTAAAAGTCCGCTCCCCGCGCCGCGGTAGCAGACGCTTGCGAATGAGCCGCCCCGCGCGAACGTGGCGGTTCTTGCTCCACGGACCACGCAAACCGTGAACTCACGCCCAGCGGCTCACGGCTACCGTTGGCAAAATCACCCACCACGCAACTGGCGGGGTATTGTCGTGCGCACTAGGATCGTGCCATGCAAAACGATAACCCCTACCAGCCCCCAACGGCGCATTCCAGACCGGCATTCGACGAAACCCGCTTGCGGCTCAAGGCTCAGGCGATACTAAAACAGCAACAAGAGTTTCCAGAGGGGCCGAGCGTTGGATCGTACTTCCGGCCTCTCGGGAAGGTCTTGTTCTTCACGGCAGGTTACGTGTTGCTGGTCGCCGCCTTCTGTTATCTCGGACGCTACGAGGCCGCCTTCGCTTTTGGCGGCTTTTTTGTCGGACGGATCGTGCGCGACTTTCAATGGGTCCGGTCGTTGGGTCGCGAATGGGCGACGACCAAGGAGTTTATCGACTGGGAGAAGGTACGGCGACTGGCTGGCGAATCACCGAAAGAAACGGCGATTTCAAAATAGCGCACGAACCGCAGCGGACAAACGGGGCGGTTGCGCCGTTCGGCGGCTATGATGGCGGGTGTGACGGATCGGTTGTGGAGTTTTCAGAACTTGTTTGACGAGTTGTTGGTGAGGGCATGAAGACCGCTAGCCGCAGAAAACCTGCCCGGTAATACGCTGATGGAAGACCTTCTCCAGTTCGCTCTGATCTTAGCTCTTGTTTTCGTATTGATCGCAGTTCACGAGCTAGGGCATTACATCGCGGGGCGCATAGGTGGGATTCCGGCCAGTGATATGAAACTGGCCCTAATGGCGTTCCCACAACACGTGGCGCTTTTGGACGAAGGCGAGTGGGTTTCCCCGGTCCGCGATATTGGCCGCTACGTTGAAATATCCGGGCGGCATCTTCGCTCGCGCAACGCTGCCTTCTGGTGGGTAGCGGGCGGCATGTTGCTTGAGTTGGCTTTTGCTTCCGCTGCTTGTGGCGTTGCTCTCGGGCTTGGACACCGTGCTGTAGCATTCTGGGTGGCGAGCATGTCGCTCGGCATGTACCTCATCAATGTCGGGCTAATGGACCTGCCGTGGGCGATCCGGTATCGACGTGCCGCTGGCGACACGTCGGGCTTGTGGCAAATCGCCCCAGCCCCGGCTTTTATTTTCAGCATTATCATGCTGGCTAGTCGGGTGTTGATCGTGACGCTTTCCGTTTGACCTGCCTAGTCACGCAAAATAGCGCACCACGGCGCGTTGTTCCTGGCCTACTACAATTTCGTGTGGCGGACGCGGTTCCCCGATTGGAGCGGCCGACGTGGCAAACGGCGCCCGCCCGCGGCTATGATGGCGGGCGTGACGGATCGTTTGTGGTCGTTTCAGGACTTGTTCGATGAGTTGATGATGAGGGCGTAGCGTGGGCGACCAAGAGCAACGTCGCGGCATTTCATGGCGCAATGCAGCAATCGTAATGCTGCTGCTTCTGGCACTACCCGGCCTTTACTGCCTTAGCGTTGGTCCCGTGTCCTGCCTTTGGTTCCACGGGTACATCGGAGACGAGACGTATTTCGCGATATACCGACCGCTTACGTATCGGGGAGAGACTTCTGCGGCAATCGTCCGTTGGTATATCGACCTTTGGCTATCTGCCTTCCCGTGACCAACCTAGTCACTCAAAATAGCGCACTACCCAACTGGCGTTTGGGTGGCGTGTTGTTTGGCGATCGGGTAAGATAAGTGGTTGTGGTTCGCCCAATCGTGGGCGTTGGCTGCGCCCTCCTCCCTCGCATGCCTGTTCCCGACAGGCCCCCGCCGCGATGTCTCGCAACGATTTTCTTACCGCGTGCGTTCCTTCGCTTTTGGCGATGGGATGGTTGTTTCAAAGTTTGGCGCCGGCGGCCGCTGCGGATGTCGACTTTCAACGCGACATTCAGCCGATTCTCGCCGAGCATTGCACCCACTGTCACGGCGCCGACGCCAAGTCGCGCCAGGGCGGCTTACGGCTGGACCTGCGCGAAACCGCCTTGACCGGCGGCGACTCGGGCATGGCGGCCATTACGCCGGGCCAGCCCGAGGCGAGCGAGATGCTTCGCCGCATCGCCTCGCACGACGAAGGCGAAGTCATGCCGCCGCCGGAAGAGAAGAAGCCGCTTTCGGAAGGGCAAATCGCGACACTCACGCAGTGGATCACACAAGGCGCCCCCTACGATGCGCATTGGGCGTTCACCGCGCCGAAGAAGGCGCCGCTTCCGGCTTCCGGTCCGGCGCATCCGGTCGATGCGTTTGTGGCCGCCAAGCTCCAGTCGCGGCAATTGCAACTTTCGCCGCCGGCCGATCCCCTGGCGTTGTGCCGCCGCTTGTACTTGGACGTGACCGGGCTGCCGCCTTCGCCCGAAGAACTTGCCGCGTTCCAAAAGAACGGCTTCGAAGCGACCTTGGAAGCGCTTTTGGAAAGCGAGCGTTACGGCGAGAAATGGGCCCGGCACTGGCTCGACGCGGCTCGTTACTCGGACACCAACGGCTACGAAAAGGACCTGCCGCGCGACCAGTGGATCTGGCGCGACTGGGTCATTCGCGCCCTGAACGCCGACATGCCCTACAACCAATTTCTCGTCGAGCAAATTGCCGGCGACTTGCTTCCCCATCGTACGCAAGACCAACTCATCGCCACCGGTTTCTTGCGCAACAGCATGTTGAACGAGGAAGGCGCGATTGTGCCCGAACAGTTCCGCATGGTGGAAATGTTCGACCGCATGGACTGCGTGGGCAAAGCGGTGCTCGGCTTGACCACGCAGTGCGCCCAGTGCCATTCGCACAAATTCGACCCGCTTTCGCAAGACGAATACTACGGGATGTTCGCGTTTCTGAACAACTCGTATGAAGCGCTCTCGTGGGTGTACACCGACGAACAGCAAGCCAAGATCGACGAAATTCGCCAAGGAATCGCCGCGGCGGAAGATCGCCTTCGCCAGGAGCGTCCCGCGTGGGCCCAAGAGCTGGAAGCGTGGGAGAATGACCTCCGCACGAAGCAAGCCGCATGGACGCCGCTGGCCGCGATCGAACTCGGCAGCATCAGCGGTTTGAACCATCCGACGCAAGAGGCCGATCAATCGCTGTTGATGCTCGGCCACACCAGCGCCGACGTTTTCATGATCTCCCAGCCCGACCTGGCCGGCGTTACGGGCCTGCGCCTGGAAGCGCTGAACCACGGCGACTTGCCGCACCGCGGCCCTGGCCGCAGCAAAACCGGAACGTGGGGCGTGCTGGAAATGGAGGCGCTGGTGCGCCGTCCCGACGCGAAGGATTGGGAGAAGCTCAAACTGGTCAACGCCACCGCCGACTTCTCCGAGCCGGACCAGAAGCAAAGCGACGGCAAGAAGGCGAGCGGGCCCGTGGCGTACTTGATCGATGGGACCGACGACACCGTGTGGTGCGCCGATCGCGGCGTGGGGCGGCGCAACCAACCGTCCGTCGCCGTGGTGCAGTTTGAAAAACCACTCGACCTTCCCGCCGGAACGCAACTCAAGATCGCCCTGCGCATGAACGATATGCTCGGGTGCTGCCGCCTGAGCGTGACGAAGTCTCCCTCGCCTGCCGCGGCGCCGGTCGCGCACGAAGCGGTCCTCGCGCTTGAAACGCCGCTCGAACAGCGGACGCCGCAACAGCAGGGGGCGTTATTCGCGGCCTGGCGCGCGACGCTGCCCGAAGCGCAGACCGTCAACGAAGAGATCGACGCGCTGTGGAAGCAATACCCGCAAGGATTCACCACGGTGATGCATTTGGCGGAGCGCGAGCCCGCGACGAGCCGCGCCACGCACCTGCTCAGCCGCGGCGAGTGGGACAAACCGCTGGACGCCGTGGCGCCGCATGTGCCGGCGTCGTTCCATCCGCTGGAACATGAAGGCGAACCGCCGCGGTTGCAGTTCGCGCGCTGGCTGGCCGACGCCAGGTCGCCGCTCACGGCGCGCGTGGCGGTCAATCGCGTGTGGCAAGCGATCTTCGGCGAAGGCCTGGTCGAGACGGCGGAGGATTTCGGCACGCGCACCCCCGTTCCCGAATACCGAGACTTGCTCGACTGGCTGGCGGTCGACTTCATGGAGCAGGGTTGGAGCCAGAAGCATTTGCTGCGCACGATTCTGACGAGTGCGACCTATCAGCAGTCGTCACGCGCCACGCCGCAACTCTTGGAGTTCGACCCCAAGAACCGGCTGCTGTCGCGCGGGCCGCGCTTCCGCGCCGACGCGGAAGTGGTGCGCGACATCGCCCTGAGCGTCTCGGGCTTGATGACGCACAAGCTGGGCGGTCCGGGGGTCATTCCGCCGGTGCCGCAAAACGTGCTCGATTACAACTACACGTATCCGTCGTACTGGAAGCCGGCCGAAGGACCCGAGCGGTATCGCCGCGCGGTGTATGGGTTCCGCAAGCGGTCGATGCCCGACCCCGTGATGTCGAGTTTTGACGGACCCAACGGCGACTTTTCCTGCGTGCGCCGGGTTCGTTCGAATACTCCGCTGGCCGCGCTGACGGGCTTGAACGAGCCGATCTTCGTCGAAGCGGCCCGCGCGCTGGCTTTACGCATCTTGCGAGAAGGCGGCGCCGACGACGCCCAGCGCATCGAACACGCTTTTCTGTTGTGCACGGCGCGGAAGCCTACGGCGGCGGAGCGCGAGGAAGTGTTTGCGCTGCTCCAGTCGCGTCGCCAGAAACTTGCCGACGGCTGGTTGAACGTGCGCGAGATTGTCACCGGCGATCCGGCGAAGTTGCCCGAGTTGCCCCCTTCCGCCACGCCGCAAGACGCCGCCGCTTGGACCATCGTGGCGCGCGTGCTGTTGAATTTGGACGAAACCCTTTCCAAGAACTAAGCTTCGCCATGAACCTACCACAACAACTGCATCAGGCCCGCGCCAAGCTTCTGGCGCGACGATGGTTTTTACGCCAGTGCGGCGTGGGACTGGCCGGCATTGCCGCAAGCAGTTTGCTGGCGAGCGAGAGCCAGGCTGCGTCGCAGCCCGCCAATCCGCTTGCGCCGCGGGCGCCGCACTTTCCGGCCAAGGTGAAGCGCGTCATCTATATGTTTCACGCCGGCGCTCCAAGCCAACTGGAGTTGTTCGACTACAAGCCCGAACTCGCCAAGCGCGACGGACAATTGCCTCCGGCCGAGTTGCTCAAAGGGTATCGTGCGGCGTTCATCAATCCGAACTCGGCGCTCTTGGGACCAAAATACAAGTTCGCCCGGCACGGTCAGAGCGGCATGGAGCTAAGCGAGTTGCTGCCGCACACGGCCAGCATTGCCGACGAGATTTGCCTCATCCGCTCGTTGCAAACCGACGCAGTGAACCACGCGCCGGGTCAAATTCTGATGAACACCGGCTCGCAGCAGTTTGGCCGGCCCAGCTTCGGCGCCTGGACCCTATACGGGCTGGGCAGCGAAGCCGAGGACTTGCCCGGCTTTGTGGTGCTCACCAGCGCGAAGGGAACCAGCGGCGGCGCCAGCAACTACGGCTGCGGGTTCTTGCCCACGGCGTATGGCGGTATTCCGTTCCGCAGCGCCGGCGACCCGGTGTTGTACCTGTCGAACCCGGCCGGCATCGACGCCGAAACGCAACGGGCGTCCCTCGATACGCTGAACCGTCTTAACGAACAAGCCATGAAAACCGTGGGCGACCCCGAAATCGCCGCGCGCATTCAAAGTTATGAAATGGCTTTCCGCCTGCAAACCAGCGCTCCGGAACTGATGAACCTGGCCAGCGAACCGAAGCAAACGCTCGACCTGTACGGCGTGAAAGACCCCAACGAAGTGAGCTACGCGCGGAACTGCCTGTTGGCCCGCCGACTGATCGAACGCGGCGTGCGGTTCGTGCAGTTGTTCCATGAGGCCTGGGATCAGCACGGCAATCTGACCGCCGATGTGAAGAAGAACGCGGGCGATACCGACCGCGCCAGCGCCGCGCTCGTGCAGGATTTGAAACAGCGCGGCTTGCTGCAAGACACGCTGATCATCTGGGGAGGCGAGTTCGGCCGCACCCCCATGGTGCAAGGCGGTAACGACGGCCGCGACCATCACAACCGCTCGTACTGCATGTGGCTGGCCGGCGGCGGAGTCAAGCCAGGTCATGTTCACGGCGAAACCGACGAACTCGGCTTCAACGTGGCGACGGACCCGGTGCACGTTCACGACCTGAACGCCACGTTGCTGCACTTGCTGGGGTTCGACCACACCCGGCTCACCTTCCGCTTCCAAGGCCGGGACTACCGTTTGACGGACGTCCACGGCAAGCTGGTGCAGGGCGTTCTGGCGTAAATTGTTGTTGCGAGCGACGGTTTCCTTACGGCGCTGCGGCTTCCTCCGGCGAACGCAACAACTCGACCGCATCGAACAGCGCGGGCCCGCCCATGGCGGTCGGGGCGATGCCGGTGAGCACGCTGTCGCCAAAGTCTTGCCACAGGTCGCGCGTCACCACGGTCCACGACGTTGGCGCCTCGGCGGAAACTTCAACCGCTTGCCAGCCCGTGGTGTTCTGGCCCGCGTAGTAGCGGAACTGCGGTTGGTCGGCGCGGGGCCAATGTCCGTGGTTGGCTAGTTCGAGCATCACGCCCGAAGCTCCTTCGCTTTTCCAGGCGAAGCGCAAGTAGCGGAACTCGCCGGGGCCGGGGTTCTCGCGAATGCGGAACGCCCAGCCGGCGATGTGCGGCGAGTAGCGCTGCGGCGGCGTGATGCGCAAGGCCCGCGCGCCGCGGAATGCGTCGGTCGAAACCATCTCGGCCGTTCCGGCTCCGTCGTTGAGCGCTTCCGCGAAGGCGAGGTTGTCGTCCGCCAGCACGCGATGGTTCGCCGGCGTACGCAGCCAGGCGATCACGTGCGCCACATCGGCCGGTTCGAGCGACTTCGCCAGGTCATCGGGCATAAGTGAAACGGGCAACGCCCGCAGGAGTTCAATATCTTTGCGAAGCACCAATTGCTCTTTGCCTTCCGCCTGACGCAGCGTGAGGCTGTTGGCCGACTCGTCGGCGAGCAACCCCGTCAGGATGCGGCCGTCGGTCGTTTCAATTGCATACGTGGCGTAGCCCGCGGTGATGGCGTCGCTGGGGGCGAGAATATCGCGGATCATGGTTTCCTCGGCGCGCTGGAACTCGGCGGTCAGGTCGGGACCCACGTTCGCCCCCATGCCGTGCGCCTGGTGGCACGTGGCGCACTTCTCGCGGAACACTTGCTCGCCGCGCTTCGCGTCGCGCGGCGCCTGGAGCGCCGCGGCAAACCGTTGGAACAATTCCGGCGGGGCGCCCGAGGACCTACTCAAAAGCCGCGCGGCCCGTTGACGTTGCTGCGGTTCGGAATGCTCCAGTAACGCGGTGCGCTGCACCGCGCTGAGGGCGGAGCCGGGAATCGTTCCCGTTTCGAGCGCGTCGAGAATCGCGCCGTGCCGTTCGCGACGCGCGAACGCCGCCGCAAGTATCGCCTCGCGCACGGCGGGCGTTCCTTCGACAAAGGCGCTCAGAAGCGTCGGCATGATGCGCGGGTCGCGCTCGGCCGCAAGTTGCGCGACGGCGGCCAGGCGAACGTCGGTCGGAAGCCGCACATCTTTCAGTTCCTGCGCCGCGTGAGCCAGCCGCTGCTGACGCTCCTCGGGCGATTCTAAACGTAGCGTTTCGACCAGCGACTGCGCCGCCGCGCGCGTGGCTTGGCGCGGGCCGCGGGAAAGCGATCGGAGAGCGGTCGCGGCTTCCTCGGAAAGCGCCACGGGGGCGCCTCCTTCCGCACCGCGGCGCAGGCCCTCCAGGCACGCCAGGCGCACGCCGTCGTCCTGCGCCGCCGCTACGCGCATTACCACGGCGGAGAACTCGGCAGGCTCGTGCCGCGCCGCCACGGCGGCGCACAACGGTCCCAGCAAACCCCACCCGTGCTGACCGACGTCTTGCAATAGCAAGTCCAATAACGCTCCGGCGCGGCCCGACGCAGAGCTAAGAATCGCATCGTGCATCCACGGCGCATCGCCGTGCTTTTGAGCCAGGGCGGCCAGCAACGGAACCGCCTTCGCGTCAAGGCTTTCGCCCAACGAGAGCGCGAGTTGTAATCGCACCGCCGGCGCGGGGTCGTCGTGCAAGGTGGTCGCGGCTTCCAACAGCGCTGCGTGTTCATTGATCCTGCGATCGGCCAGACGCAAGGCATGCACGCGCACGCCGGGTTCGGCATGCTTCATTGCGGCGGTCAATTCTTCAGGCGAAAGCCGACCGAGCGCCTCCAGCGTATATAAGGCGCCCAGCGCTGCGGCGGGTTCCGCCGACTCGCGCGCGAGGGCGGCAAGCTGCGGCGCCGCCGAGATTTCGCGTCGCTCCACAAGCAAGCGACGCGCCGTTTGACGCCGCCAGAAATAGCGGCTTGCCAGCTCTTGCGTGAGTTCTTCGGCGCTCAGGCCGGCCATGTTCGCACTCGGCGGCTCGGGCGTTTGCTCGTGAACCAGGCGCCAAATCCGGCCGTGATCTTGGCCGTTCACCAGACCATACTGTTGTTGCAGGTAACGTGGAATGGCGGAGTAGTCTTCGATGATCTCGCGATAGTAGTCGACGATCCACACGGCGCCGTCGGGACCGTGCGAAAGCGCGATCGGATGGAACCAGGAATCGCGCGAGGCCAGAAACTCCGACTCCGCCTCGCCGGGAGCGCGGTGCAGCGTGAGCCGCGAGCCGTCGCTCTCGATGATCGCCCGGTGAATGAGATTCTGCGCCGGCTCGCACGCCAGTAATTGGCCGCGCAGGCCAGGCAGCGCGTCGTCCTGGTAAACCAGCGGCGAGCACGCCGAGGTGAAGTACCCGCTGGGGGCCGATTCCTCCACGCCGTAGCGGTCGGTATAGAACTTCGCGAAGCCAGGATCTTCCGCGCGCCGCGTGCGCCACGGATGTGGCTGACTGATGGGAAACACTTCCTGATACGCCGCGGCGTTCTGCTCGAGCCGCGGGGCGGCGGCGTCCGGGTTGCGCGTCAAGTATCGCCACGGCAGCGGAGCCACGAAGATACCCGGCGTGCGGGTGGTGATGACGAATCGCTCGCCCAGTTCGGTGAAGGTGAAGCCGAACGTATGGGTCGAGCCGCTGATTGGCTCAATCGCCGAGCCGTCGGCCTTGAGGCGAAAGTCGGTGCGGGGAAGTTGCACGGGATGTTTGAGGTGAGGCCCGGTGATCGTTCCTCCGCCGTGTCCGCCGCCCACGTAAATCCAATCGTCGAGTCCCCATTGCGGGCAGTTAACGCCGCGCTCCAACGCGCCCGTGGCGAAGCCGGTGTACAACGTTTCGCGAACTTCGGCCTGGCCATCGCCGTCGCGATCGGCCAGGAAGACGATGTCCGGCGCACACGCCACGAGGACGCCTCCGCGCGCCGGGCAAAGTCCATAACAAGGCGGCAACCGATCGGCCCAAACTTCCGCGCGGTCCATGCGGCCGTCGTGGTCGGAATCGATCAGACGTTTCACCACGCCGTAGGTGCCCGCTTCGGCGGCGCGCTGGGCTTGCTCGTTGGCTTGCACGCGCCGCACTTCGCGGTCGAGTTGCCCGGTCTTGTTGAGTTCTTCAATATCGTACTGGCCTTCCAGGTTGTAGCCGTGCAGTTCGCACACAAAGAGCCGGCCTTGTTCGTCCCAGCACACGCCGGAAGGCTCGCGAATGAGCGGTTCACTGGCGACCAGCTCCAGGCGGAAACCCGGCAGCAGCACCATGTGCTGCGCACTTTCCTCCGGAGGCAAAGGGCGCGGAGCATCGGTGGGTTGCGGAATTTGCCCGCGCGCGCCGGTCGGCGCCGCCAACAGCAAGCAAACCAGCCCCAGGCTGGCCGAGAGTTGCGTCACGTTCAAAAACCTTGGCATGGCAAACTTTCGCGCGCAGTAGGCAATCATTGGGCTTGGACGGATCACTCGCGCCGTTTCAAAGGAACCTGTGAATCAGGGAGGCAATACACCCCTCGCCATGGCATAGGCAACGGGTTGCAACGGCGCGCGAGCTCTCAGAGTATCTTGGCGTAAGGAGCGACTCGCTTCAACCAATCAAGCGCGGTTCGTCCCACGCCATGCCCTGCAGGGTCGGTTTGCGGTAAGCTGATCGCTGCGAGCAGGGAGGGTTCTCGCTTCCATGACGTCTAGGGAACGCCAGTTTCGGGTTGCCGCATGAAACAACTGTATCGCCTGACCGCCGAAGGCCGCCAGCGCGCCAAACGCATGATGTTCCGCAAAATGGTGGTCATGCTGGCGGCGCTGGAGTTTCTGGTGTTGGCGGTGACGGTGTTCTTGTGGCGCCCGTCGACGGGAGTTCTTCTGGGACTCGTCGCCACGGCGGTGGTGATGCTGGTCGGCGTGTCGGTGCTTGTCTGGCGCAGCGCCAGCATGGATTGGTCGAACTGGGGCTTGTATCTTGATGACGAGCAAGTTTATTTGACCGAGTTTCCCGACAGCCCGCGCCTCCGCCGCTCGGAGGTGACGCGCATTACCGAATCCCGCGCGGGGGTGATTGTCTACGGTGCGGCGCTGGGCCACCAGCTTTTCATTCCGGCCGGAGTGGAAGACTACCCCGACATTAAGAAACGCCTCGCCAGTTGGGCTTCTCGCACATGAGTGAGCGTCACGCCAACCCGGACGGAGTGAACTTCATCTGGGATGAGGCGTTGCAGCGTTACCAAAGCGTGGCCGAACACTACTTGCCCGAGGTGTTCATACTTCACTGGGACGGCGGCGACGCCTTGCCGCCTGAACTGGCGTTGCCGGGGGAAGCAACCTTTGGCGCCCGGCTCATCCCGGTCGATCTGACCGCGAGTTCTCCTCTGCCCGATTTGACGGCGCCGCATGTGGCCAGTTGCGTGTTGCTCTTGTCGCCCGCAGCGATGCGCCATGCAACCTTCCCCGCCGCGGTGAACGCGTGTACGCACGCGATCGCCACACGCCGGGAGTTTCGGCTGTTTGTGCGGCTTGGAGGTATGTCGCTCGATGCGTTGCGAGAGGGTGCAAAACATCCGGACGAGAACGGGCGCGCGGCGGCGGACTTACTCGATTCCGTACAACTGAGCGACAATCCCGCGGCAGTGACGTCGCTCTTGGAATCGCTTCGCCCCCACCTGCGCGCGTTGCCGGACTTGCGCGACGACCTGCAGCGTCAGGCGTGGCAAACACGAATTCACGCGCTGATCCGGTTTGCGCATCGGGGGTTCGTGCTTCTCGCGATCGGGGCGCTTCTCGCTTTAGCCTTTTTGGGCGAGAGCGCGCCCGAGCATCGATGGTTTCCTTGGCTGCTCATGGGGCTGGGAGCGTTCTGGTATTTTTCGACCCTCACCGGATTGTCGCTGCTTTCTCCCAGCGGCTCGTCGGCCATGTTCCACTTCAAGGTCATGACCACCGCGGCGCCGATCCTGCTCCTTTGGACCTGGCCGCCCGCGGTGCTCGCTCCTTACGGGGCTTTCCTGCTGGCGGGATATGCGGCCAGCGCGCTGCTGGATGCGGCGCAGCGCCGGGCGGCGCAAGCGCGGCGTGTGCATATGAGCGTCGACCCTGCGGCGTGGTCTGCTTGGCAAGATCGCCTGCCCACGCCTGGGGCGCCGTCGTTCCAGCACTTCAACCACGGGCCGCTGTTTCCGCCGAAGGCGCGGGTCTTTATCAGTTACGCGCGCTCCTCGGAATGGGGACGACGCACCGCCCAGCGTTTGCATGCGGCGCTGCAACAAGCGGGCGCGTCCAGCTTTTTCGACGTGGAGAACATTCCCGCGGGGTGCAGTTGGCGCCACCGTTTGCAGGAATCGCTCGGCAGCGCCACCGTCTTTATTCAAGTGCAAGACCACGCTACAACGACGCGCCCCTGGGTCGCGACTGAGTTGGCGGTTGCGGCAAGTTCGCAAGCCTCGTGCGGACTACCCAAAATTCTGATCTTGCGGCATCCGGCGCTCTCCGACCCAACCGATCTTCCGCCCGAAGCGCCGCAGTTGGTGCGAGAAACGCTCTTTCCGCCGGCCGACAGGCCGCGGCCGCTGCTGCAAGTGATCGCGTATTCCGACGACGTACCGCAAGCGCTGGCTCACAAGCTGGCGCGGTATCCGGGCTCGGGCGTTGCTGTCATTGCGCTGGTGATCGCGGCTGTGCTGGAACTCGCCATGGCGCCGCTACGGGTTTTGTTGGGCGTGCTGGCCGTTCTGGGAACATTCGGAGCGTGGGCCATTCTCGGCTTGTTCGTAATCCTCTGGCTGCGCGACGAGTCGCCGCTGGCGTGGATCACAGCGCGTGAATGGAATTTCTGGCTGTTGCCGTTGGCGGCGTTCTGGCTGGGCTGCGTGGTGCGGTTGTCGTGGGCGTCTCGGTTCGAGCTGCGGCATCATCAGGCCGGCGCGAATGCACGTTGGCAAGATCTGTCGGCCGGCGCCCTATTGGGAGTTCTGAGCTGGTTGCTGACGGCCGCCACTCCGCTGGAAGGAGTCTATGCGGCCTTGGCGTGCGGATTGGGTATGATCGTGACCGGCGACTACATCGCCGTCACCCTGCCGCTGGCCCGGCGACTGCGCGAGCAACCCAACGTCTAACGGCGCCTGAGGGCGGGGCTGGCCATCTTGCGTCACTTTGGGGGTGCGGTATGTTGAAGGCCGCGTATTGAAGGGATAAACCTGGCCCCCCTCATGGAAGTGATTATGAAAATGCGATTGCGACTGTTCTCTCTCGTGTTGATGGCCCCTGTGTTGTTCGCAGCGTGTGGCCGAGGGGGCGACGCAAACACCGTCGGCGCCGACCAACCCGCCGCTTCGGAAAGCGCGACGAGTAATCCGACCGCGCCTCCGGCCGACGGCGAGGATCCTGCCCTCGCCGCCCAACCGGCCGCAGAAGAAGCCTCTGAGCCGCAAGCCGCGCCGGAGGAGCCGGCTCCGGCAGAACCCCTGGAAGTGGCGCAAGCCCCTCAAACTCCCGCGAAATCAACGGAAGCGCGCCCCATGAATCAAGACGACCAGGCGAAACAACCACAAACGGCCGACGAAGTTCCGCTCATTCCGCGTCGCGAGTTCTTTGGCAATCCGGAGAAGGCCCGCGCCCGCATCAGCCCTGACGGCAAGCAACTGGCGTTCATCGCGCCGGTGGATGGGGTGATTAACGTCTGGGTCGCTCCGGCCGACGACCTTGAGGCGGCGCGGCCCATCACGAAGGATACGCACCGGGGCATTACCAACTTCTTTTGGGCGTACACCAGCCAGCATGTGCTGTACACGCAAGACAAAGACGGCGACGAGAACTGGCACGTGTACGCCGTGAACTTGGAAAACGACGAGATCAAAGACCTCACGCCGCTGGAGAACATTTCGGCCACCATCGAAGGTGTGAGTGAGCGGTTCCCCGAACACTTATTGGTGGGCATCAATGACCGAGAACCGCACGAACTGCACGACATCTACAAGATCAACCTGATTACCGGCGAGAAAGAGCTGGTTCAGTTGAACCCCGGTTTTGCCGGCTTCATGACCGACGACGACTTCCGCGTCCGGTTCGCGATGACGTACACGCCCGACGCCGGGCAGCTTTACCTTTCGCCCGATCCGCAGGCCGAAGAAGGCTGGAAAGAGTTCCTCAAGATCGACGCCGAGAACGCTATGACCAGCGGCGCCGCGGGGTTCGATAAGTCGGGCGAGAAGCTCTACTTTTTGGACAGCCGCAACCGCAACACCGCGGCCCTCACCTCGATCGACATCGCCTCGGGCGACCAACAGGTGATCGCCGAGAACGACAAGGCCGACCTCTCGGGCGTGATTGCGCATCCGACGGAGAAAACCATTCAAGCGGTTTCGTTCACCTACCTGCGCACCGAGTGGCAAGTGTTGGACGACGACATCGCTCCCGATCTGGAATACCTCAAGACCGTGGAAGACGGCGAGATTCAGCTTACTAGCCGCACGCTGGACGACCGGCTGTGGACGGTCGCCTTCACGCGCGATGACGGACCCGTTGACTTTTACCTGTACCAGCGCGAAGGCAAGAAGGCCACGTTCCTGTTCACGAGCAATCCTTCGCTGGAGAAGTTGCCGCTCGTGAAGATGCACCCGCGCGAAATTCCCGCGCGGGACGGCCTCAAGCTCGTCAGTTACCTTTCGTTGCCCAAGTGGAGCGACCCGGACGGCGACGGTATTCCCAACGAGCCGCTGCCGATGGTGTTGACGGTTCACGGCGGACCGTGGGCGCGGGATGATTGGGGCTACGACCCCGAGCATCAACTGTGGGCCAATCGCGGTTACGCCGTGCTGAGCGTGAACTATCGCGGCTCGACCGGTTTTGGCAAAGAGTTCATCAACGCGGCCAACCGCGAATGGGCCGCCGCGATGCACAACGACTTGCTCGACGCCGTGAGCTGGGCCGTGAAGCAGGGCATCGCGCAGAAAGACAAGGTCGCGATTATGGGCGGCAGTTACGGCGGATATGCGGCCCTGGTGGGTCTGACCTTTACGCCCGACGTGTTCGCTTGCGGCGTCGATCTAGTGGGTCCGTCGAGCTTGATTACGCTCATGGAGAACCCGCCGCCGTATTGGCAACCCTTCATGCCCGTGATGAAGTTGCGCGTGGGCGACTGGACCACCGAAGAAGGCCGTAAGTTCCTGGAGTCGCGTTCGCCGCTGTTCCATGTGGAGAAGATTCAGCGGCCGCTGCTCATTGGCCAAGGCGCGCAGGACCCGCGCGTCAAGCAAGCCGAGGCCGATCAAATTGTCAAAGCGATGGAGGACAAGAAGATTCCCGTCACGTATGTGCTTTATCCGCAGGAAGGGCACGGTTTCGCACGTCCGGAGAATCGCTTCGCCTTTTACTCCATCGCCGAAGCGTTCCTGGCCGAGAACCTGGGCGGCCGGCGCGAAGACTACGGCGACGCCTTCACCGGCGCCAACTTCGAAGTGCCCGCCGGGGCCGACGAAGTGCCCGGCCTGGCCGATGCGTTAAAGGTCAACGAAGACGAATAACCTCCATCCCTTCCCTTCGCTGGTCCTATGCGCCTGATTGATTGCGACAGCGCCGAAGCGTACTTGCGAATGGAGGGCAGAATCGGCCCGCGCGAAGCGGTTCGCGTGCGGCGGCTCAGCGGGGGCGTTTCCAACGAAGTCCTGCTCGTGGAGCGCCCCGAGCATCCGGAACAGGCGTTCGTTCTCAAACAAGCCCGGCCGCAACTGCGTGTGGCCGATCCGTGGTTTTGCAGCATCGAGCGCATCTGGCGCGAGGTGGATACGCTGCGCATATGTGATGCGGCGCTACAGCCCTCGTCGGCGGTCACGGCCGCGCACGGCGAATGGTCGGTGCTCGTGCCTGAGGTCCTCTTTGAAGATCGTGACAACTACCTGTTTGCGATGACGGCCGCCCCGCCGCACGAAGTATGGAAACAGCGGCTGCTTTCGGGGCGGGTCGAACGATCCCTTGCGGCCGCCTGTGGAGAGTTGCTCGCCGCGCTCCATGCAGGAACCTGGGGCGACTCCGCCGTTGCCGAGCGACTGGGCGATCGTTCGTTCTTTGACGACTTGCGCATTGATCCGTATTACCGCCGCGTGGCGCAGGTGCATACCGACCTGCAAACGCCCGTGGCGGTGCTCATCCACTCGCTGGGCGAGCATTGCCGGTGCCTGGTGCATGGCGACTTCAGCCCCAAGAACTTGCTGGTGTACACCGGCGAAGGCCTTGCGGCCCGCGGCCTGATGCTGATCGATTTTGAAGTGGGGCATTACGGCGATCCCGCCTTCGACCTGGGTTTCTTCCTGACGCATTTGGCGCTCAAGGCGTTCTGGTCGGGGCCGCGCTTTGAAGAATACTTCGCCTTGAGCGAGGTGTTCTGGGTCACGTATCGGGAAACCCTGCGCCGGGCGATTCCGCCGGAGGAGCTGGACTCGCTTTCCGCACGAACGGTGCGCCACTTCGCCGCCTGCACGCTAGCGCGGCTCGACGGCAAGAGCAAAGTCGAGTACCTGACGGACGAACCGCTCCGCGCCGCGATCCGCCAGCAGGCGCGGGAATTGCTGCTTGATCCGCCGCCCACGTGGGAGGAGGTTGAAGCTCAGTTGAAATCCACCGGGCGCCGCACAACCGGGTAGAACGGCGACGCACGCTGACCTGCGCGACGGTGCGCGATGAACCACAGCCGCAAAGCGGAACTCTAACCCAGACGAACGCCATGTCTCGAATCAGCCGCATTCACGCGCGGGAAGTGCTCGATAGCCGTGGCCGGCCGACCGTCGAAGTGGAAGTGCATACTGAGGACGGCCACCGGGGCATGGCGATTGTTCCTTCGGGCGCCAGCACCGGCAGCGCGGAAGCCCTCGAACTGCGCGACGGCGATCCGGACTGGTACGACGGCGACGGCGTGGGCCGCGCGGTGTTGCATGTGAATGAAAAGATCGCCGCGGCGCTGATGGGGCTTGATCCGCGCGACCAACCCGCCCTGGATGCGCAGCTTTTGCAACTCGATCCGACGCCCCAAAAGACGCAACTTGGCGGCAATGCGATGCTTGGCGTCTCGTTAGCTGCGGCGCATGCCGGCGCCGCCGTGGACGCAGCGCCGTTGTACAAACACCTCAATCGGTTCATGGCGCCGCCGACCGAACCTCGCTTGCCGCTGCCTATGACCAACATGATCTCGGGCGGTTTGCACGCAGGGGGCAACTTGGACTTCCAAGACGTGCTGATCTCGCCGCATGGTGCGCCTTCGTATCGGACGGCGCTGGAGTGGACGGTGCGCATCTACCGCCGATTAGGAAGAATCTTGAAAGACGCCGGCTACGACGGCCGCCTCGTGGGAGACGAAGGCGGCTTTGGCCCCCGACTGGAAAGCAATCGCGAAGCGGTCGAGTTCGTGGTGCGGGCCATTGAAGCCGCCGGGTTGCGTCCTGGCGATGACGTGTCGATCGCGCTCGATGTGGCTTCGACGCACTTCTTTGATGGCGAAGGATATCGCCTCAGCAGCGAAGGCGGCTCGCGCCTTTCCGCCGCGGAAATGATCGACCGGCTTGAAGCGTGGGTGCAAGCGTTTCCCATCCACAGCATTGAAGACGGCCTGGCCGAAGATGACTGGCCCGGCTGGCAAGCCCTGTGCGCTCGACTGGGCGACAAGGTGCATCTGGTAGGAGACGACCTGCTGGCCACGAACCCCGACCGGGTGACCAAGGCGATTGAGTTGCACGCCGTCACGGCCGTGCTGGTCAAAATGAACCAAATTGGCACCTTGACGGAAACTTTTGAAACGATGCGCCTGGCGCGGGAAGCGGGCCTGGCGCTGGTGGTGTCGGCCCGCAGCGGAGAGACCGAAGACGCGACGCTGGCCGACCTGGCCGTCGCGGCCGCCGCCGAGCAAATCAAAGTCGGCTCGATTGTCCGCAGCGAACGCCTGGCGAAGTACAATCGACTGCTGCGCATCGAAGAAGAGTTAGGCGGCGCCTGGAGGCGGGCAGGCGAGCCGCTTCAGCCCTGAGACGCCCGATTGGCGCTTTCCGCAACCTTACTGGTCTTGAACTCCCGCCCCCGTTTCTGCCGCGTTCGCCGTTGTGCGTGAACTGTTTCGTACCGCTCTGCTGATGTCGCTGGTGCTATTGGCGCCGGTGCTGCCCTTTCTGCTGTTTGGACCTCAAATGGAGGCGTGGGTCGAAGCATGGATGCAAAGCGAACACAGCACGCTGCAAACGGCGGTGGCGGTGGTGGGGTTGCTTTCGACCGATATTTTTCTGCCGATTCCTTCCAGCGTGGTCAGCACGCTAGGAGGTTGGAAGCTCGGCGTGTTGTGGGGAACGCTGGCCTCGTTTCTGGGGTTGAGCGTGGGCGCCTCGCTCGGGTTTGCGCTGGCCCGGCGTTGGGGGCAGCCCTTCGCCGCGCGGTTCAGCCGTAACGACGAACTGGAGCGCACTCAGCGCATCGCCGCACAGTACGGCCCCGCGGTGCTCGTGTTAACTCGGGCCGTACCCGTGCTGGCCGAAGCCAGCGTGCTTTTGATGGGGTTGCATAACCTGGCGTGGCGCCGATTCTTGCCGCCGGTGCTGGCCAGCAACTTGGGTCTCGCCCTGGCTTACTCCGCGTTCGGTCAGTATGCTCAACAGCATGGGTGGTTGCCGCTGGCGCTGGCCGTGGCGGTGGGCTTGCCTGTGCTGTTCGCCGTGCTGGCCGAACGTTGGCTGCCGCGTTAAACGAAGTGGAGTGGGCGTGCTAGTTGAAACTCAGGGATTGACCAAACGCTACGGACGGATGACCGCCCTGGACGACTGCACGCTGACCGTCCATCGGGGCGAAGTGTACGGTTTGCTCGGCCCCAACGGCGCCGGCAAAACCACCTTCTTGCGGCTGCTCATGGGCTTTCTGCGTCCGACTGCCGGTTGGGCCAAGATCGACGGTTTGGACTGCTATCGCAACTCGGTGGCGGTGCATCGCGCGACCGCCTACCTGCCGGGCGAAGCGAAGTTGTTCCCCTCCATGAAAGGGCGCGACGTCCTGGACTTTTTCGTCCATGTGCGTCCTGGCGGAGACCTGCCGCGCGCCCTGAAGCTGGCCGAACGGCTGGAGTTGGATTTATCGCGGCGCGTGGCGTTTATGTCGACCGGCATGAAGCAAAAACTCGCCCTGGCGGCTACGCTTGCGGCCGATACGCCGCTCGTGATTCTCGATGAACCCACGGCGAACCTCGACCCCAACGTGCGGGCGGAAGTGGCCCTGCTGGTGGCCGAGGCCCGCCAGGCGGGACGCACCGTGCTGTTCTCGTCGCACGTGCTCTCGGAAGTTGAAGAGGTATGCGACCGAGCGGCTATCTTGCGACAGGGGCGCGTGGTGCATCTTCAAACCTTGGCGGAATTGCGCCGCCGGCACCGCATTCGGGCGCATTTGCGCGGACCGATGCCGCCGCTCGACGCTGCGAAGGATCAACTCACGCTGGTGTCGCAACACAATGGCGAGGTGGTGCTGGAAACCTCCGACGCATTAACCCCCGCGCTCCAGTGGCTGGCGGCGGCGCCGCTTAAAGATGTCTCCATCGAACCGATCGGTCTAAAAACCGTGTACGACCAGTTCCACCGGAGCGGATCCATCTAAAGCGGCTTGCGGAGACGTCGCGCTAGTTTCTCTAGTTCGACCGTGAAAAAGACCACCGTGCTTAATGCGAGGCAAATAACCAAGTCGCGCGGCGTCAGAGGCGTGGTGTCAAAGATCCCTTGCAGCCAGGGGATGTAAATAAGCGCCATTTGCAGGCCGAACGTGAGCAGCACGGAACCAATGAGATACGGGTTCGAGAACACGCCCTGCTGAAACAGCGACTCGCGCTCCGAACGAATCGCCAGAACGTGCCCCATTTGTGCGAGCGTGAGCACGGTGAACGTCATGGTGCGCCAGTAGGCGTGATCGTTCGAGTAAGGATTCCAATACCACCAACCCACCGCCAGCGAGACGCCGCCCATGACCAATCCCACCACAAGGATGTGCCATGTCACGCCGTGTGCAAAGATGCTCTCTTTCGGCGGACGCGGCGGGCGTCGCATTACGTTGCGCTCGCCCGGCTCGATCGCCAGCGCCAGTCCGGGCAGGCCGTCCGTCACCAGGTTGATCCACAAGATTTGCAGCGGCAGCAAAGGCAGCGGCATTCCCAGGAAGGGAGCGAAGAACATGGCCCAGATTTCGCCCGCATTGCTCGTCATCGTGTACTTGATGAACTTGCGAATGTTGTCGTACACGATGCGCCCTTCGCGCACCGCCGCGACAATCGTGGCGAAGTTATCGTCCCGCAGCACCATCGCCGCGGCTTCTTTGGCCACATCGGTTCCGGTAATTCCCATGGCCACGCCGATATCGGCCTGCTTCAACGCCGGCGCGTCGTTCACGCCGTCGCCGGTCATCGCGACGACTTCCCCCTGCTGCTGCATGGCCTGCACCAAACGCAACTTGTGTTCGGGCGACACGCGAGCGAACACCGAACTGAGCTTGGCCTTTTCCTGGAACTGCTCCGGTGAAAACTTATCGAGCTGTTGACCGGTGACCACCACGCGGTCGCCGTCGCGCGCCGTCGCTGCGGCTGCATCGCCTCGCTTTGCCTCCGAGGGCGCCTCTTGATGAATGCCCAATTGCGAGGCGATGTTGCGCGCCGTCAGCGGATGATCTCCCGTGATCATGACCGGTCGAATGCCGGCCTGGCGACACGTGGCCACGGCGTCCTCGGCCTCGGGCCGAGGAGGATCGATCATTCCCACCAGACCCACAAACACCAAATGCCGCTCGGCTTCCTGCTGGAGATAGTCGTCTGGCGACTGGTCGGTTTTGAGCGGCTCGAAGGCGAGTCCGAGTACGCGCACCCCCTCCGCCGCCAGTTGGTTGTGGGAGTCCATAATGCGGCGCCGCGCGTCGTCGTCCAGCGGCTTCGCCTGGTCGTCATCCCAGTAACGATTCGAGATTTCGAGCAAGCCGTCGACAGCGCCCTTGGTGAACGCCAGACGCTGGATCGGCGCCTCTTGTTTTGCGAGGCGCTGCATCCCCGCCGGGAGGTCTTGCTCGGACTCGACGTGATGCACCGTCGTCATCCGCTTGCGGTCGGAATCGAAGGGGGCTTCGTTGTCGCGCGGCAAGGCGCGCTCCAGTTGGTTTTTATCGAGTCCCAATTCGGCGGCCGCCACCACGAGGGCCGCTTCGGTCGGGTCGCCGACAATGCGATACTTGTGGTGATCGTCTTCCGGCTCCGGCTCGATCGAAGCATCGTTGCATAGCGCGCTGCCCACAAGCAGCAGCACCAGCGACGAGTGCTCTTGCAACTCTTGTGCGTCGTCCGGGCGGAGCGAGGCGCCCAGCTCCTCTTGGCCTTCGAAGTATTCGGGCACATCGACGCGGCGCCCGGCCACGTCCAGCACGGTGACCGTCATTTCGTTGCGCGTGAGGGTGCCGGTCTTGTCGGAACAGATGGTTGTGACCGACCCCAGGGTTTCCACCGCGGGCAGCTTGCGGATGAGCGCGTTCCGCTTGAGCATGCGCTGCGCTCCCAGCGAAAGCGAAATGGTCACCACGGCGGGCAGCCCTTCGGGCACGGCGGCGACCGCCATCGCCACGGCGGTCAGAAACATCTCGCGCATGTACTCGTAGTACTCGCGCTCGGGAGGACGCCGCGCCAGGCCGATGAAGAAAATCACGGCCACAATCATCAAGGTCACCAGGGCCAGCAACTTGCCGAATCGGTCGAGACGTTTTTGCAGCGGCGTCGGCTCTGCTTCCACCGTTTGCAGCATTTCGGCGATGTGGCCCAGTTCGGTGTTCATCCCCGTTTCGACCGTCGCCATGAGTCCGCGGCCGTAGGTCACGGCGGTGCCCACGTGCGCCATGTTCATGCGTTCGGCCAGCGGCGTTTCGTGGTCGCACACGTATTCGGCGTTCTTTTCGACCGGCTCCGATTCTCCCGTAAGCGCCGCCTCTTGAATGCGTAAATTGACCGACTCGATCAAGCGGCCGTCGGCGGGCACCGCGTCGCCCGCTTCGAGCACGACCATATCGCCGGGCACCAACTCGGTGGCCGAGATGCGGAGCGTTCCGCCGTTGCGGTGGACCTTGACCTCGGGCGTGGAAAGCTTCTTGAGGGCCGCCATGGCGCGTTCGGCCCGGTACTCCTGTCGAAATCCAATTAACGCGTTGAGCACGACGATGGCCAGAATCACGACGGTGTCTTCCACGTCGCCCAAGAACGCAGAAACGACCCCCGCGATCATGAGCACAATGACCAGCACTTGCATGAACTGCTCGGCCAAAATGCGCCAGGGGCTTTTGACGCCGCGGTCGATCAACTCGTTCGCGCCGTACTTGGCGCGACGACTCTCGACCTCGCCGTCCGACAGCCCGCGCCGGGCGTCGGTGTTCAGCTCTTGAAGTACATCCGTCGCAGTTTTCCGGCTCCAGTCGGACACGTCACAATCCTGGGTTCATCGAAAAAGGAAAACGTACCGCCCAAGGGAACGACGGCGCATTCGATTCACGGTGCGGGCGCCAACGCGAATGTGCGGTTCACTTTTTTCCCAACTGCCGCTGGCGACGAAAGAAGTCGGTCAGCAGGGCGCCACAGGGCTGGCTTAACACGCCGGAAACGACCTTCGCTTGATGGTTCAACCGCGCATCGTTCAACAGACGAAACAGCGTGTCCACGGCGCCCGCCTTCGGGTCGGCCGCACCATACACAACCCACGGAATGCGGGCCTGAACAATGGCGCCGGCGCACATGGGGCATGGCTCCAGCGTAACGTACAGCGTGCAATCGGTTAACCGCCAGCTTCCCAGCGCTTCGGCCGCTTGGGTAATGGCGATCATCTCGGCATGGGCTGTAGGGTCGTGCAGTTGTTCGCGCTGGTTATGGGCCGAAGCGACGAGACGGTCGCCATGCACAATCACGGCGCCGATGGGAACTTCGCCCTCATCGGCGGCTTGCTGCGCCTCTTGCAGCGCCCGGCGCATGTAATGTTCGTGAAGGTCCAGCATAACGTTTTCCAACGCCCTCATGCGGCGATTGAGCCGCTCAGGCGAGTTCAACGCGAATCTTGCGCGCAGCGCCAAGCGAATCGCCGCAGCGCACAGTGCGCCTCCGCTATTGCAAAATACGATACTCCATCTTCCGCAGCGCGCCGCGGGTTTCCCAGGTTGCGAACCCCAACGGTTTGTTCAAGTTCACTTCCACGCGGGTCGAAATCTTCACCCCTTCCAGGGGTTGGTCGATGACTTCTTTGTCGTCGATCCAGCATTGGATTTTGTCATCCGTCACGCGCACGCGGAACTTGTACCATTGTTTGTTCTTCACCTCCATGTACTGGCCGGTCGAGTTTTCCGAGGCGTCGCGTCCGTCGATGCTGGATAACCCCACGACGGTGCCGCCCCAACCGCCCACGATGAAGCTGCAATGCGAATCGCCCACGGGGAAGGTCAGCCCGCAGAAGAAGTCGTTCCCCTCCGTACGCATGGCCTCGTAACGAATTTCGTAGTTCGACTTGGGAAAATTTCTTTGCCAGGTCACGCCGGTCATCGAGGCGCCGAAGTCGAGCACCAGGTTGCCGTCTTCGACGTACACGTCGCCTTCGCCGCCAAAGGGGGCTGTTTTCCAACCGGTCAGGGTTTTGCCGTCGAACATCGGCTTCCACTCGTCGGCCTTGGGCGTCGGCTCATCGGCCAGCGAGAACCGAGAAGCCACGAGCGTAACCGCTAGAACCATCAACCTCAGGGCGTACAGGCGAGTCATAACAAAAACCTGCCAGCGGGGTGTGCAATGAACAAGGCGATCTTTTCCGTATTATGGGTATAATCTGCCAGAGTGTCGCCTGACAACCAGCGGCTCCCAGCGATTTCGGGTTGGCAGCGCGCGATTTCGCACGATAATACGTAAGACCCTCAACGCCGCGCGCCATTTTTGACAACCCATCGCGGTCGGCCTTCATGGCGGCGCCTCGTCGTACGAACCATTCGCCGTGGACCGCGTAGTGTACGGGGGCTCAAGTTACGGAAGACGACGCTCACACGGCGCTCGGCGAACCTTCGCACTACCTGCCAAGGTCCGGCGCTAGTAAAATGGGCGAGACAGGCAACTCACAGGACGCAGGCGGGAGCAACGAAACTGGTGAGAAAACTACGACTTTTTCGTCCGCTTCCGTGGGCCGTGGCTGCGCTGGTGGTGTATTGGCTCACGTTGTTCATCGCCACGCACGCCCCTCGGTTGCCGCACTTCCACGTGGTCACTTACGCCGACAAGATTGCGCATTTTGTCGGATATGCGGGCCTGTCGTTCCTGGCCGCCGTGGTCATGCTGCGCCGCAGCCGCTGGTCGCGCCGGAATGCGCTCTTGCTCTTGGGCGCCGTGATGGCGTACGGCGTGCTGGACGAGCTGATGCAAATTCCCATCCCGGGACGCAATGCCGATGTCGCCGATTGGATTAGCGACTGCTTGGGCGCCATGACCGGCATCATTCTCTTCCGACTGGTGCAAAAGGGAGTTCTGGCGGTAAGCGGCGTCCGCCGCCCCGTGCGTCACGTCGCGCTGGAGCAAAACTAAGACGCGCGGTCGAAATGCACGCCCCTCGACCGCGGCTTGGGCTTCTTAGTGCGGCGGCGATGCAAGCGGCAATCGCACCGTAAAGGCGGCGCCGCGTCCCGGTTCGCTTTGCACTTCGATTTTCCCGCCGTGGCCGGTCACAATTCGATTGACGATGGCCAACCCTAGCCCGGCGCCGGAGCGCCCGGAACGTTGTGGAGCGTTGCTGGTCTCGAACGGGCGGAACAACCGCTCCAGTTCCGTATGCGGCACCCCGGGGCCGTGGTCGCGCACCGTGATTGCGGCGTACCCGTCGTGGCAAGCGCCAGCCACCGTCACCACGTCTCCTGCGGGCGAGAATTTCAACGCGTTGTGCGTCAAATTGTTTAGCACCTGGCGAAGTTTCACGGCGTCGCCTTGAATCACCACGCCTTGCAGTCCCGTCGTATCGCACAGTAGTTCGACTTGCTGAGTCCGGCCGATGGTGCGATTCTGATGGGCCACGTCATTCACCAGGGCCGCCAGGTCGACGGCTTCCAGGTCTAGCCGCAGCTTGCCGGCCTCGATGGCGGCGACATCGAGGATGTCGTTCACCAGTTTGAGCATGTAGCGGCTGCTGGCTTGGACGGTTTCGATCACTTGGCGTTGCGTTTCATCCAGGGGGCCCACGGCGCCGCGCAAGAGCACCTCGCTGCTGAGGTGAATGGTTTGCAGCGGATTGCGCAGGTCGTGAGCGACGACGCCGATCGCCCGGTTCTTTTCCTCGTTTAAGCGTTCGAGTTCGGCGTTGCGTTTGGCCAGTTCGCGCTGCAGCGTGGCCATTTCGTTGTTTAGCCGCGTCAGTTCGTCGAAGGCGTCGGCCGCATCGCGCTGGCGGGCAAGGGCTTGCGATTGGTCCTTGAACGCAGTTCGCGCGGCGTTCGTTTGCTCGTTGTTGATGCGCAACAATTCATTGCAAAACTCCTCCAAGCGCCAAGGCGCGCGAACGCCGCAAATCAAAATGGCGTCGCGCACGGCGCCACCGGCGAAAAACAGCGACTCGACGCTCAACTCCAGACGCGTGTTCAGCTCCCAGTTGAACGCCGCGCCCTTTTGGACGATGGTTTGCAAGAACTCTTGCGCCTTGCTCCAACTGGCCGAGTCCAACAGTTCGTGCAGCATGCGCGGCGGAGTGGTTTGCGCCATAACGCCAAGATCGTCGCGCACCAGGCGCTCGATCACGCCGGTCGCATCGCAAACCAGGCTGAAACCCTGCGTCGAGAAACTGCTGGAAACGGTCACGGTCATGGTTCGATCAGTCGCTGCGCCACCACAACGGCTTGTTGGGCATCGAGCGCCCAGCCGTCGGCGCCCACGTCGCGCCACAATTCCGGCTCAAGATTAAAGGGGCGCCCGCCAACGAGAATTTTCGCTTCGCTCACCTCGCGAATCAATCCGATCGCGGCGCGAACCTGCTCCAAATGGTACGTCATGGTGACCGATAAGCCCACGACATCCGCACGTCGCTCCTGCACCGTGCGGGCAATGTCGGCTGGCGGAGCATTGGCGCCCAGGTAGTAAGAGTCCCAACCTTCCATTTCGAAAAAGTCCGCGACCATGCGCGAACCAATTTCGTGCAAGTCGCCGCCAATGGCCGCCGAGACAAAACAACGGCCCACGCGCGGCGTGCTGAAAATTTTGGGGTAGAGCAACGTCATCACTTGTTGCGTGGCCGCCGTACAGTAGTGCTCGTGCGCCACAGAGATTTCGTTCCGTTGCCATAACCGCCCGACTTCCAGCAGCACGGGCTGAAAGACCTTCAAGTAAACGGTTTGCGGCGTGAGGCCGTTGTTCACCGCGTCGAGGATCTGCTGCGTCGCTTGGCGCCGTTGTCCTGCCAAGAGCAAGTCCAAATAGTCTTGCGCCAGGGGCAATTCGGCATGAGGGGGCGCGAGAAACGAAGTCGCACTTTCCGGGCCTTGCGTCAGCGCCGTCACCCCGTGCTGCACCACGCGGCAAACGCGGCTCGCGATATCTTCGGGCAAGCGGCTGCGGAGCATTTCCTCCAGCCGATGCAGGTTGTGAACCAGGTCGCTCGTGGGAATCTTTCGGCCGCTCAACACCACCTGCGCCCAGCGCACGTAATCGGCAAACAAGGAAGGACGCGAGCTTTCCATCGCTTCGGCCAGATACCGCAAATGAAAGCCGGCGTCTTCTAAACATCGCGTGCGGCCGATGGCGCCATACCGCGCGGCAAGCTCCGGCTCGCGCGCGTAGTGCATGTCGACCAACGCCTGGGCAAGTTCACTCGCACGAGCACGAAGCGAGTGGGCAATTTCGTGGGGCAAGGTACTCAAGAGGCGACGTGTTCAAACAACAAGACTCGATTACGGCCGGGGACCAGCTTCAACCCCGCGGGAATGCCCTGGTGCGCGGCTTGGTACGTGTGCCCGCGATGCCACTTCTGAAAGCTGGCCTGATCTTCCCAATAGGTTAACAACCAGAACGCGTCCGGTTCATCGACGGGCGTAAGGACATCCATGCGCACAAACCCTGGGGCGGAGTCCACGAGATGTGGGCGACGCTGAAACGCCTGCTTCACCTCCTCCGTCATTCCATTCGCAACGACAAACTGACTGATCGCAACAAACATAAAGGGGGTCGAAGTGCGAGCCGCGCCTGCCAGAGTAGGATTGTATACCACGCCCTCGCCGAAAGGCAAACGCGGTCAACAACGGACCCGCACCGTGGTCGAAGCACGGACAAAGGACGAATCCGCCTCCGGCAGTTGGCTGGTTCTGGAACGTAATTTGCGGCGGCTTATGAAGAGCAAGAGACCGTGCTGGCTTGGAGCGACGTTTTCGCGCGGCATCATGTCATGAAGAACGACATGACGTGCTCCGTCGCAACGCTAGGGCGGTTGCTGGCTTAGCGACGCGGTCGGACAACGATGGGCAGCATGGTCATCCCATCCAAGGCGTCACCCCTGCAGGACGATGGTCCTTGCCGGACATCGGCGTATGCGCCGCAAGGAACTTACAAAGTAGCGAGGAAGACACCGATGAATCACCCTGATTCCCCCCAGCACTCTCAGCCAACACACGCCCACGGCGCCGGCATGAATTACGGTCGATTCGCCGCAATGATTGTCACCTCCACCGTGACTATGTATGGCATGATGTACCTGAATACTTACGCGCAAAGCCACGTGTTCTTCAGCGAAACCCGCGCGTACATGGCGTTAATCATGGGAGCGGTCATGGCCGTGGTCATGCTTTCGTTCATGCTCACGATGTACACCAATTGGCGGGTCAACCTTGGAATATACGCAGGCAGTGTCATCTTATTCGCCTTGGCGTTATGGCTGGTGCGCAGCCAACGCACCGTTGATGACGCCTCGTATATGAAGGCTATGATTCCTCATCACTCGATTGCAATCTTGACCAGCGAACGAGCGCAGATCTCCGACCCGCGCGTGCGGAAGTTGGCCGACGAAATCATCAAGGCGCAGCGCAAAGAGATTCAAGAAATGAAGGCTCTGATCAAAGACCTTGAGAACGACGCGACGTAGCGCCAACGAACGCCAACGCCTTCATTCAACATTCAGCACCGCTACACAAGCTATCGGTAGCGCGGCTGCAAATTGCAGCCGGACGTCACTCAGGCAGAGGGATGTGTTTTTGATCGAGGACTTTGAAGTTCTTCGCGTGCTCGGTGATTTCGATCGATTGATTCACGGACACGTCGTGGAAGACCTGCGTTTCACCGCTTGTGGGCCAGTGGATCTCGAGGGTTGCAATGCGTTCGGCGGCGCCCAAGCCTATCGTTTGCTCCAGCGGGTTGCTGCCAAAACTGCTGCCTGGGGAAATGTGCCGATGCACCGTCAGCGGCTTCTCGCCTGCGGCGACCACTTTGATGCGCGCGCCAAGCGCCGCGCGATTCGTGGTCTTGCCGATGAGTTTGACCGTTAGCCACGCATGCGGATGACCGGGGTTCTGGAATAAGATGTCGTGATACTTGTCGCCGTTGACAGCGCCGCCCATTTGGGCGAATAGGTCGACATTGCCGTCGCGGTCCCAGTCGCCGCAGGCGATGCCGTGTCCCTTTTGCAGGTGCCCCACGCCCGCTGTACCAGTGATTTCGACAAACCGCCGCCCATCGACATTCTTGAACATGCGGTTCGGCATGAGTCCACCCAGGTTGGGTTCGCCCGTGCCCAGGTACATGTCAAGGAAGCCGTCGTTGTCGAAGTCGGCGTAGTTGCTCCCCATCGCGCCCAAGACCACGTCAAGGCCGGCCTCTTGAGTTACGTCTTCGAAGCATTTTCCTTCCACATTGCGGTAAAGCCGGTTTGTGTGGCATGCATGCGGTTGGCCGATCATGCCTTTGACCACATCGCCCATGTTGCGGTGGTAGCACGTGGCGAACAAGTCGAGCCAGCCGTCGTTGTCGTAATCCCAGGCCCAGCAGGAGAACCCATGCATGGGGCCGTTAAGGCCCATCGCGTCGGTCACGTTGGTGAAGTCGCCGTCGCCATCGTTGTGGTAAAGCTGGCCCGCGCCATCCAGGTAGTTGACGAACAGATCGGGCCGGTCGTCATTGTCGTAATCGAACCAGGTGCAGCCCTTGGTAAAGATGTGCGGCGCAATGGCGACTCCTGACTCGATTCCCATTTCTTCGAAAGTCCCATCGCCCCGGTTGCGATAAAGCCGGTTGGGTTGGTTCTCGCAACCGACGAACAAGTCGAGCCAGCCGTCGTTGTCGTAGTCGATCCACTGGGCGGCGTTCGAGTTCACGGGGTCGAGCAAGCCGGCTTCGGCCGTGACATCGGTGAACCGCATGTCGCCGTCGTTTCGCAGCAGCGTGGGGCGCACGCCCACCCGCAGCCAGGCGCCGCGCGGAATGTAAATGTCCATGAGGCCGTCGTTGTTGTAATCGGTTTGCAAGCAAACCAGCCCGCCCAGTTGATCTTGAATGCCGGCCGCTTCGGTCACATCGGCAAACGCGCCCTTGCCCGTGTTGTGGTACAAGGCGGGGCCTTCCGTCGGATCGAACGACGTAACGAAGAAATCTAGGAGACCGTCGTTGTCAAAATCTTCCAGCAGGGCGCCGCCGGCCTGGCCGAAACGGTTGATTCCCACCAGGTGGCCGATGTCGCGAAAGCGGCCGATGTCGAGTTCCGAGTTCGTGAACTTGTCGAGCGAAATCAAATACCTGGGGTCAACACCGTGGGGGTGTTCGCCCAGCGTCATGTGCGCCAGGTTGAGCAACCAGCGAACTTCGAGGTCCTCAGGATGAACCTGCAGATATTCGGTGAAGTGCGCGATCGCCAGACGCGAGCCGGTAGGAACCTGATGGACCGCCGCCGACTGAATCGGCACGATGCACGAGCTTTCGCCGCGGCACATGATGCAGTTCTCATCTTCGCCGCGGCGCAAGGCCGCCACGCCCTGAAAGTACATCAAACTGCCCAGGTACTCGGCCTGCACGTCGGGCGGCGAGGCATCGACAATCGCCCGCGCTTCGCGGAGCGCGTCATACGCTTCGACGGCGCGACCGGCGGCCATGAGCACTTCCGCCTTCGAGCCAAGAAACGGGATCAGCTCCGTGCCGCTGGGTGCGTGCGTATCACGGTAGTTGTCCATCTCTTGCAAGATCCGATCTTCCACGCCTTTCCAATGGCGGCTGATTTCCTGAAGCGAGTCTTCAGGTTTCCAGCCTTGCACCACGGCCAGGATCGAGCCGAAGCCACTGGTGTCGACGCGCAACCGACCGGGAGTCATCGGCGGCATCAGCATCATAGAGCGCGCTTCGACAGAGTCGAACGCTTCCTCATCCTCATTCTGTGCGGGCAACCGCCAGAACACGATGGCCACCAGCCCCACTGCCAGCACAACCGCAAGATTCCAGAGCGCAGCGCGAAACCACCGACGCGGCCGTTGCGGGTCCGTCGAGATCGACATGAGCTACCAACTTTCCTTCGTTAATACAGAGCGAGAGCGCCACGATCGCATGAACGCCCCACGGCTCGCGCTTCCCTGCTGCAGCGTCTCGACGAGGAAGGCTACCCAAACTTACAAACCCTGTTTGCGGCGCGAAGTGCCGAACGTAATCGGAGAAAACGCAAAAAAAGAGAAGAAGATTTTTTCGCCCAACGATGGCTTGCTCCGCATCCATCCAAGCAGCACCCCGCCGTGGATTTCAGGAACCGGCTCAAGAGTCGGGTAGCGTCAGACTATGCCTTGCGGCAAGTCATTTCGTGCGAAAGGAAAGAAGGCGCGCTCCGGCACGGCCTGGTTGGGGTCGCGAGGTCGGACGAGGCAAACCGTGAGATGCGTTGTGACGTGTCGTCGCGATCGTTCCCTGTTGTCTCCGCTTGCTGCGCGGCAGAATCACGATGGCGTACGCGGTCACAAGATTAACGTAACCATTAAACCATTGAGCATTGAGATGGTGTTGCCCCACGAGTCGTCTTGCTGCTTTAAATTATCGCCCGCGTGTGGCGTTCCTGGCGTCACTAGGATCGATCGAGAGCACGGGTCGAACCTGACGCATCGTATGCCGCACGAAGAACGAACGTTATCGCAGGAAGCGGGCCAACCGCTTTCGTCGTTGGCATATTCACGTTGGCGCGATTGTTAGGGTTTGAGGAGACAGGGCCGACCCTGCGAGCGGTTCCAAATTTGGAATGTAAACTTCGCCTCAAGATTCCCGTTCTTTCAAGTGGCGGCGAGGCGTTCCTCCGGGCGTTACCGCTTGAAACCCTGGCGTTTGCCGCGATTCGTCAAGGGATCAGCACGCTTAGCGTCTCTTTGGCATACGACTCGCGTAGACGACCCTCTCGTACGACGGCTCGCTGAGGGCCGACTCGCTCAGAGGCTTTTTATTTTTGCCAAAACGACTTTGGAGATTTTGTGATGGATCACAATAGTTTGCGTTGGACGCTGGCGGTCATTTGCGGTGCGATGGCGATTGCCGCCAACCTACCGTGGGTTGGCATGGTGGATGGTCTCTCGCGGTTCATGCAACACGCCCGATCACGAGCCATGACCCGATCACGAGCCATGTCCGGGCGAGGCGCCACTTCGAAGCGAGCCGGCGCACCCACGACGCGGGCCCACGTTCCCTTGGCCGGCAAGGTACGGCCCAAGTAACCGTGCGGCGAGGTTCCCTTTCCTTGCCGTGTCGCATGACACGATCCGCGAAATGTGCGGCTTAGGGTTGCTGGGCCATTTCTTCCAGTTGTTGGTTCAACTCGGCTTGTTCGGTGGGTGCATGCTGAATGTCATCGCCCGCCGACGAGCCGCTGGCGCATCCGCCGGCAAGCGTCAAGAGCAGCAGGAATAAGGTTTTGCGAATCATGGGGGAACTCCTGGGTTATGGTGAATGGTGAAGGTGCAAGGTCGTAGGGGAGGGATCGACTGTCGTGCGATGCAAACCGAGTTCGGTCTCGGGTCTTTCCCTCCTTGGTAAGAACCCGGACCGAAACCAGGCGCCCGCCCCGTCCCCGTGGAAGGAGGACAATCCAAACTTATCGCGAGGTTGAGTTCGAGGAGCGCCGCTTAGAAAGCGGGATCACTTACCACCGTGCCGTCATCGCGCGAAGAGATACTCAGGAGCGTGGCGTGGTTCATGGTTTCCACCAGGAACCGCACCGAGCCGTCGAGCAGCAAGCCTTGCGTTCCGCCGGGGTGGAACGAATTGAGCACCGTGTTGGCGTCGTAGGTGGTGTCGCACCCCGATCCGCCCACGCAGATCGTGTTGTCGGCGTTAATCGGGTAGCGCACCGTGGTAGTGGCGGCGCCCCACGGAGAGCCGGTAAAGGCGGAAGGCCGTCCTGCCGTGGTAAAGCCCGACCAGCCACCGTGATAATTCGCGCGAATGTCACGGTTGCCGCCGACTTTGCCCGACTGTTCGCCCACGACCAGCGTGTTCGAGGTGCCGTCTGTCGCCGACGCCAGTCCGACGGTGAAGTTTTGGAACAGCATGCCGTTCTCGCAGAAGATGCCGCCGTAGCCGGTCACGCCCGAGCAAACGCCCGTGGTGCGTCCGGCCGGATCCGGCGAAGCGCCCGCGATGCCCACATAGTCATGGGTCTGCCCGCGTTCCGCGTTGTTGTACGTGGGCGACTGGGCGGACGCATTGGTCGAGTTAGGACTCGAAGGACAGTTCCACCCTTCGACTTTCAGCCCAGCTAACACCGCGTTGGGTCCGGTCCCGTAACCGTAAGAGCCGTTATCCTCGCGCTTGGCCGAGAAACCGCCCACCACGGCGCTGGAGTTGATATCCAACGTTTGATACAGCGGCATTTGCTCCAGGTAGGGCAGCACCGCAATACGCCAATTGGGAGCGCCCACTGGGGCCCGCGTTCCAAACGGCAAAGTTTTGTTGATGTCGTGATAGTTGTGCAATGCCAGCCCCAGTTGCTTGAGCTGGTTGGAGCATTGAGCGCGCCGGGCCGCTTCGCGCGCGGCTTGCACCGCGGGGAGCAAAAGCGCGACTAACACGCCGATGATCGCAATCACCACCAGCAACTCAACCAGGGTGAAGGCTCGACGCGGCTTGCCGTGGATAACGGCCGAATGTTTCAAAACATGTCCAGTCACTACATATGTGCGTTTCATCATCCTGCTCTCAATTCCAAGTGAGGGGACTCATGGTTTAGGCGAAAGCATCTCGCGTGAGTCCGTTAAGGCGAGATGCGCGATATGGCGGGAGGTCACGGTGGGAACAAGTCTGCCCGGCCGTTCGAGAAGGGTTCTCGACGCCCGCTTGGCCCTAACGCAACGGTTATGCCAAAGGCGCCGGGTTCGCATCGGGCAGGCGTGGTTCTTGTGGAAAGCCACGTAGCGCACGCATTCGTAATCGTTATGTCATGAGGGGAAATACGTGGTTTGCCACAACGCGGCGCAAACTTCGGCCAGCAGCGCCGCCCAAACTTGCCGCAGAGCTGCGCAACATGCGTGCAGGGGGCCGAGGGACTCGTCACGAAGGACGCAAAAATTTATGAGGAAGTCCGCAAAACCTTGCACAATCGCCAGCGAATTTGCTGTGCGCCGCGATTGAACTCCCCCGATGTTGGCGTTGCGAACAGGCCGCTTGAGGGCTACGGGGGAAAGCACGGCACGTCAGTTGCTAATTCCCTCCAAACCGAGCGCCGCCGATGGCGCGGCGGTTCGCCGAAGCAGGAGCGCAGTCCGAGATAGGCGAAATGCTTCAGGTGTCCCTCACACGCTTGGCCCAGGGCCTGCGCGTTGATAGAAATTTCCAAGAAAGCGGTTGCGGCGTTATGAGTTTGAGTCCCGCGGTTTACGTGGTCGATGATGATCTGTCCTTCCGGCAGTCGGTGGGTTTGGCCATAGAGCGTTTGGGTCTGCGGGCCGAAACCTTTGCCACAGCCGACGCATTCACTTCATCGGTTACCCGGGCGCACCGCGGTTGCGTGGTGCTGGATCATCACTTACCCGATATGACGGGCTTGCAGGTTCAACAAGCGCTTCGGCGAAAGCGCATCACGCTGCCGGTGATTTTCGTCAGCGGACACGCGAATGTGACGCTCGCGGTCGAAGCCATGCGCCGCGGCGCCGTCACCGTGCTCGAAAAACCTGTCTCATTGCATCACCTGGTTGAGCAAATCTTCCATGCTTTCGAGGTGGATCGTCAGCGTCATGCCGAACGGCTTCAGCGCGATAGCGCGGCCGAGCGGCTTCAACGCTTGACCGAAAAAGAGCGGCAAGTCGTCGATTTGCTCATCGCCGGCCGTACGAACAAGCAAATGGCCGCTCAACTGGGTCTGACCTTGCGGGCGATTGAAGACCGCCGCGCTCGGGTGATGCGCAAGCTCGAAGTGCAGTCGCTGGCCGAGATCGTGATGTTGGTTCGCGACGCCGAAGCGAGCCCGCCTCCTGCTCCGCGGCACGCCGCTTCTCCCTCATGTTAGAACGGCCGGGGTGTTATTCCATCACCGAGCCAATTTTTTCTTCGCCTGCCCACGCGATCCTTCAACGTTCTCAACGACAACAGGCCGCTCGCGGCGCGAGCGACCTGTCGAGTTCCGAACTTCGAAGTGCGTTTGCCACGCGACTTAGTAGTCGTAGCTGATCGGCACGTACTTGATCACGGGCACGTGAACCGTCTTGTAGAACGTCTTATGTACGGTGTAAGGCTCGCCGCAGTGATCGTACAGCGTGATACAGCGGGTGTAGGGAATTTCTTTGCACACATAGGTAACGATCTTCTCGTAGCCGATTTCGTGATGACAGTCGTACCCGAAGCCGAAGTCGCCGGCCTGAGCCGACCCGGCGCCGACACCCAAAGCGACAACACCCGCGAACAACACCTTTTGGAATCGCTTGAACATGAACCCGTCTCCATTCGTTTGGAAGTTTGATTTGTTTCGCATCCACCGTCGTCTGCTTGGTAATGCGGATTTCCAGAACGAATGTGACACCGGATCAAGAAATTTTTTTCAGGCGGCGACGCGGGGCCGTCTGCCAGCGCGGGAGTTGTTCCTCCCGCGGTGAAATCATGGTTTAATGCTGGCTGGGGCGATGGGGAAAGGTGTTTCGCAACCGCTACTTGTAAGGAGGTCAGGAGCTTATGAAACGTTGCACCGCCGCGATTGTGACCTGGATGGCTTTGTTAGGCCCGGCTTTGGCGCTGGCCGACGACCAACCGAAGGCGAAGCCCGAGGGCCAGAAGAAGGCCGGCCAGCTTCCCACGTCGCCTTCCGATGTGTTCGCCGAGTTGTACGAGCATCTGGCCGATTCGATCATCGAGATTCGCGCCACTGAGGATAACCTGGTCAAAGGCCTGCTGGTCAATTATCACGCCGCGGCGCAGCGTCACTTGGGCCAGGCGGGACGCGGCAACGAACGCGTCATGCACCTCGAGGCGGCGGCCACGGAAATCACGAACATCGCCAACGAAGGCGACAAGCGCGTGCAGGCCGTTCGGCAACGGCTCAAAGAAGCGGGCCACTACCACCAAGAAGACGCCGAAACGCAGGAAGATTACATGTTCATCGACTCGAAAGAAAAGAAGGAGTTGATCGCACTGGCGCAAAAAGTGGGCCGGATGGGCGAAGACGCCGCTCCCGCCGATCTCAAAGCCGTAGCCAATGAACTACGCAATGTATTCACCAAGGCGATTGGCCGCGAATGACGGTTCGACTCGCATGCGCACGATCCGCCGCCTGGCGCCTGGGCATCGCCTTGGCTCTGGCGGCGGCATGCGCCTCGTGTCGCCAACCTGACGACGCCTCACTAACGGGCGAGACTCAATCAAACCCCGCGCCACGCACTGCGGCAGCCTCGGACGCGCCTAAACCGAGTGCGGCTCATCCGGCGGACTCGTACGCGGCGCCGGATCAAACGTCGCCGCCGACCCCAATCCAGCCGTACTTTACGAACATCGCTCCCCAGGCGGGCTTAACGGCGACCTTGTATTGCGGCGGCCCACGCAAAGATCACATTTTGGAATCGGTCGGCTCGGGCGCCGCATGGATCGACTTTGACGAAGACGGCCGGTTGGATTTGTACCTGGTCAACGCCTGGGCGCTGGATGAGGAGCCGTCGCAGGTGCGCGAACGCGGCCGCAATGTGCTGTATCGCAACTTGGGCGATGGCAAGTTCGAAGACGTCGCCGCGCAAGCCAGCGTAGACGATGACTCCTGGGGCTGCGGTGTTTGCGCTGGCGACTATGACAACGACGGTCACGTCGATCTGTACGTCACCAACTTCGGACCTAATCGGTTGTATCGCAATCGCGGCAACGGGACGTTTGAAGAAGTCGGCCAAGCAGCCGGCGTGGCTGATGACGGCTGGGGCGCCGGAGCCGCCTTCTTTGACGCCGACCTCGACGGCGACCTCGACTTGTACGTGGTCAACTATATCGACTGCACTTGGGAAAGCGTTCTCGCCGCACAGCGCACGCATGTATGGCAACGCACGGTTAAGGTGATGCGCGGCCCCTTCGGGATGCGCGGCGGGCGCGACCGTTTCTACCGCAATAACGGACAAGGCGCCTTTGAAGACGCGACCGAGGAAGTCGGCATGAGCGACGTCGCCGAATCCTACGGCCTGGGCGTGATCGCTTCCGACCTGGATCACGACGGCGATGTCGATGTGTACGTGGCGAATGACTCGAACCCCAATTTCCTGTACCGTAACAATGGCGACGGGCGCTTTACCGACATCGGCTCCTGGAGCGGCTGCGCGGTGAATTCGGAAGGAGCCGCCCAGGGCAGCATGGGCGTCGAAGCGGGCGACCTGGATGGCGACGGAGTAGAGGAAATCCTGGTCACGAACTTTGCCCGCGACTACACCACCCTGTACCACAACCACGGCGGCTTACTGTTTGAAGACATCAGCGTGCGGCAACGCCTGAATGATTTCACCTTCATGCCCATGGGCTGGGGTTGCGCCTTTGCCGATTATGACTTGGACGCCGACTCGGACCTCGTCTTGGTTAACGGCCATATTTATCCACAAGTTGACGAGGCGCCGCAGCTCAAGGAGTCGTATCATCAGGCGCCGCTGTTGCTGGAGAATCAAAAGGGACGATTGGAGAATGTTTCGCAATCGGCCTTCGACGCGGCGCTGCGCGTGTCGGGGCGCGGATTGGCCGCCGCCGACTACGACGATGACGGCGACCTCGACTTTGCGGTAACCGCAATCGATTCGCCGGTGTTGCTGCTGCGCAACGACGCCCCGCGCCGCGGCTCCTGGGTCAAACTCCGGTTGCTGAACGCGCAAGGCTCCCCCGCCATCAACGCGCGGGTCCAAATCGCCGCAGGAGGCGTCACGCAAACGCGCGAGCAGCGTAGCGGCTCGACCTATCAATCGCAAAACGCCTTGGAGCTGCACTTCGGCCTGGGCGACGCCGATACAATTGACACGATCACCATCCACTGGCCCGGTGGAGCGACCAGCCAGCATCACAACCTGCCCGCCAACCGTACGCACACCTTCCAACCCTAATCATGAACTGCTTCTTTGCAACAGAACGGGAGAGGTAGGAGCCAAGGACGATAGATGGGCATGCTCGATTTCTGGCTGCGGCGCGGTAATCCGACGAACTCTTGGGTTCGAGAGCCCAACCTGCAACTTGTGGCCGACTTGAGCATTCCGTCGCTCAATCGCGTCGAACCTGGGCAGCCATTCGACGCACTGGCGTTTCTCGGGCGTGACGAAGACGCGGCCGCCGCGCGGTACGACTCGTTCCGCTACTATTCGTTGGGGGTGGAAGTCGAACGCGCCGCCGCCGACGGCTCGCTGGTGGGCTTTAGCCTTGTCGCCGATGAAGCCGAGTCGGGCTATCAACCCTATGCCGGCGTTGTCACATGGCATGGTTCGCCGGTCCAACTTCGGCGCCTGCAACAAGACGCGCTTCAGCGCACCTTCGGCGATTGGTATTGGCTTGACGCCGATGACGACGAGGCGATTGTATTCTACGAATTCAAACCCTATGAAATGCAGATTGAATGTGATCGAAGCGGCCGCGTCACGCGTGTGATTGTGACCGCGGATGCGCTCATGGCTTCTGCCGAACAACGCGCGGCTTATGGGGTGACTCGACCTTTCCCGTTCTAATGCCCCATCCGCACTTGGGATTTGGAAATCGACTGATCGCACACTACGCAGTTGTACGCATCATCCAGGCGGGCGTCGGTTAGGCCGTCATAACGGGGCGTGGCGTACACCAGTTGTTCCGTGTTGCAGCGCGAGCATATCGCTTTACCGCAAGCGCGCGCCTCGCGTTCGTCGAGAGCTTTTTGCTGGGCGGCTTGCGCCGCCTGTTGTGACTTTGCGTGGTGTTGGGCGGGAAGGTGTGTCGTACAGAATCTCACCGAGGCGCCAAAACCAGGAACCTGGCCGCCTTCAAAACGCAGGCACGCGGTTGCCGATGCCCCGCACACATGGCAGGTGTCCGTCGGCAGCACCGTGGACAAGCTTGTTTTGACATTCCGACCGGACCAAAAGACCGCCGGAGTATGTTCAAAACAGCCCGACGCTTGAAGTACTTCCTCAAAATTGCCAGGGCGAATGACGCGGTAAAGCTGCGCTTTGACCACACCGGGCCGACCGCAAGCGCACTTGCCCGCGTTCCAAGTCCATTCGAGCTTCGTCGGATGATGGCCCGCGCAACACGGGCCCATCGAGATCGTTTTGTTCGCCAGGCCGACTAGATCCACCAGCACCGCTTGAAGCGATGTGGCCGGTTGATGGCACCATCCGCAGTTGCCGACAATGGCCGGACCTGGTTGCGACGGGCCCACAGCGGGTGTTGTCTGCACAGACGGGCGCGACGGTTGTTTGCCCTTCCATTTGTCGAAGAGTCCCATCGTTTCTTCCTCCGCCGTGATAAGTATGAACGGACCGGGCCACGCACAAAGGCTAATTTTCTTAACAGAATCGCGGCAATAGGTGCGTCGTGTGAAGAGAAAGACCCGCCGCGTGGTCAATAAATCAAAGCGAATCGGCCTGAGAGGAACTCCGCGAAATTATAGCCAATGGTTCGACAAGGGCGCCAGCAAGTGATGCGCCTTGGTGACAGCGATTTTGTTTGGAAATTCCAAGAGACTGGCGTGCTACACCCCACAGCCCCTTGCCGCACGCTGTGGTAGTTTATAATTGGCGCGCGGTTTGCACAGCGTGGGGCCATTGTTTGTTCCGGGAACCTTTTGTGAGTGCGGGTGAATTATGTCGATCGACAACATGTTCGTGCGAGTTCGGAAAGTGCGAACCATTACCGATGGCGAACCGAAAACCAACGCCACCGGCTTTTTTTACTTGCAGGACAACTACTTGTATTTGATTACTAATCGCCACGTGGTCGTGAATGAGCCAACCGACCATCGGCCTGAAGCCTTACAAATCAAGCTGCACACGAACGCGATGGACCTGCGCGAGACGCAAGACCTTACGATTCCGCTTTACGCGGACGGCGTGCCGCAATGGCGTGAACATCCGGGCCTGGGTGACAAGGTTGATGTGGTAGCAGTGCCCATTAATGACCCGCTCGTATTGAGCAACCACTTTGTCGGTGCGTTTACGCCCGAAGAAATTCGCGGGCAGAACAAGCCTTTGCCCATGGGGCAAGAAGTTTTGATTGTTGGTTTTCCGCTCGGCTTTCACGATACGGTGCATCACCTGCCGATCGTGCGCAGCGCGACCATCGCCACCTCGTTTTCGCATCCCTTCAAGGGGGAGCCGTATTTTCTGACCGATGCCCGAATGCATCGCGGTACGAGCGGTTCTCCCGTGATCGCAAAGTTGATGCGTCATTCCGATGTGCTTGGCGAGCGCGAGCCGGCGTGGTTTTTGTTGGGTGTGCATTCATCGGCGTTGGACGTTTCCGACCGCGACCCCGAACAAGATGAGCGTCTCGGTTTGAACGTAGCGTGGTACGCCTCGTTGATTCCAGACATCGTCGGCGCTCCGGTGTTGCAAAGCGCATGACCTGCGCCGGGGAACTGCCGTGCTGGTCAATTTCGCAAGGCGAACTATTCCAGCGGGGCGACATCGACGGAAACAGTCATGCTCTGCTGGCCCCCGCCAACGTACACACCTTGAATGGGGCAGACATCGCTATAGTCTCGACCCCAGGCAATGGTGATGTGGTCCGTGGTTGGTATCATGTTGTTGGTTGGGTCCAGGTCGACCCACCCCGCCGCTCCGCAATAGATCGAGACCCAAGCGTGCGACGCATCGGCCCCGACCAGTCGCGCCCGGCCAGGCGGCGGAACCGTGCGGAGGTATCCGCTCACATAGCGCGCCGCAAGTCCAAGCGATCGAAGACATCCGATTTGAACGTGCGCAAAGTCCTGACACACGCCACGGCGATGGCGGAAAACATCCTCCAACGCGCTGTGCACTGTGGTCGCCCGCGGATCGTACACAAAGTCGGCATGGACGCGCGCCGTCAACTCACGCGCGGCTTCCAACACGGGCCGTCCGGGTAAAAAAGACTTTTTGGCGTAAACGGCGAGCGTCGACGAACGCGTGACGCGCTGCGAGTCCAGGACGAATTGATACGCTTCGAGGCTGAGCAGGCCCCGATCGGTGTTTAGCTCGGTTGCGATACGTTCCCACGCGGGAGTGGCCGCTGGGTCGCGCGGCGGAGGCGGAGCCACCTCGATGCGGCTGATCGCGGTCACGGTCAACTCGCGGTGGGCGGCATGAATGGCGAAATAGTCGACCTGATTGCCGAAGTAATCGAATCGCTTGCGTCGATCGGCCGGCGTGGGATGGACGAGCAGCCGATGCTGGTCACACTCTTGAGTTGCCGTTTTCCGCGGCGCCAAATGCACCTTGTTGTGGCACACCGGAACTGCGTCGGCGTATTGATACCGCGTGGTGTGGGTGATTTTGTATTTCATTCCGGCCGGATCTCGGCTAATTGACGCGCGGTGCCCGCGTGAATCAAGTACTTGTGGCTCAATGCGTCGGACAGTTCGGGCAAGCGCTTTTCCAGACGGCGCAGCAGTTTGTCCAGCGGTTCGCTGTCTCCCAAACTGTGCATGTCGGCCAGTGCTTGCACGTCGACCATGCGCACGGTGTGCAAGACCGACATCGCCAACCGCTGCTCGATGGTGTGTAACGGCAGGTTGCGGTCGCGCGGGAGCTTGTCGACGTGGTCGGCCATGGAAACGAGTTGATACGCTACGCTCCGCGGATTGGTTTCGTCGGTCAAGAGCAAGTCGAGCACGGGCGCAAGTTGCAACGTCGCCAAGTAGCGCGAGCGGTAGGTCATCAGGCTATCGGCCACTTCGACGACGGCTTCCAGGACGGGGCTTTGCACTCGAGCCGGATCGCCCAAGGCATGCCGAATCAGGGCGATGGTTTGCAAACCCCGCTCCAGGCGCCGCCCTAAATCCATAAAACGCCACGTAGGCGTGCGCGTCATGCCGTCCATGACCATACCGCTAAAGGCCGACAGCCCCAGGATGGTTTCATCCAACACTCCCAGCATGCCCGAAAGGTCCGGCGGAGACGCCGCAAGCCCGCGAAACTGTTCTTCAATGCGGTGGATGATGCGCCAGCCGTCGAGCGAGATGCGGTCGCGGACCACCGAAGCGGCTCGCACCAGCTGTTGCACCGCGGTTCGCAGGCTGGCCGGTTGTAGCGGGTCAAACACGCTCGCGGGAAGCGCTCGTTGAATATCGGGCAATTGATCTTGAATGCCTTCTACGACGTAGCCCGGTTCGATTTGCCCTTGTTCGGCCAACACGCGCAATAATACCGAGAGTTCCGGAAGCGCACCTTCCACGGCGGCCGAAACACCTCCAGGCCGGGCCAATGCGGCCGAGAGGCCCGGCGCGTACGCTTCGCTGGCCAAACGCAAACCCACGGCGCGGAGCAGCCGCGTCGCCGCGTCGGCTCGCTCCAAATGCCGACCTAACCAGTAAACGTGATCAGCCACCCGGCTTGGCAGCTCGGCGCCGCTGCGCCGCAATTCGAGGGTTTGTCCGGGTTGATCCAAGAGCGTCACGGGACGGACGGGGGCTTCGGACAAGACCCAGACGTCTTTGCTGCCTTCGCCGGCCAGAAGCGAAATGAACAAGGGTTCGGCGCCTTGCGAGACGCGCCCCAGCCCGCCCGCCATGACGGTGTACGATTCGCCCGACCTGACGAGAAACGTTCGCAGCGCGATGTGTGACGGTTCGACATGGTCGGTCGCTTCCGGCGGCAGGCCGGCGCGACGGCGCCCATTCTCCGACCCGTCGATCCACACCGGCGTGGACGATCGCGCCACGCGTTCCTGCGCCACGTACATGGCGGGATCGGCCAGGATGGTCTCGGTCAATTGGCTCGTCGACATTTGCAACATGCGCCGGCTCGTTTCCCATTCTCTGCCTCGCTGGCGGAACGCCGAGCGAAAGATGAGCCGGTCACGGTGCGCTAAGGCGTAACGCAAATTTTCTGGATCGCCGCACCACCACGTAGCCACGCCGGGCAACAGCGGTTCTTCGCCCAGAAGCGACCGACATAGCGCCGGCAAAAAGGCCATGAGTACCGGCGACTCGACCAGCCCGCTGCCCAGCGAGTTGGCAATCGCGACATTTCCCACACGAGCCGCTTCGACCAAACCGGCGGGACCGCACGTGGCGTCTTCGCGCAGGTCGAGCGGGTCGCAATCCTCGGCATTGGGCCGCCGCAAGATGACATTCACCGGCAACAGCCCCGCCAACGTTTTGAGCATCACCCGGTTATTCCGCACCGCCAGATCATCGCCATACGCCAGCGTGTAGCCCAGATACCGCGCCAAGTACGCGTCTTCGAAGTAGTTAGCGTTGGTCGGACCTTGACTGAGCAGCACGACGCGCGGATTGTCGCGGCGCTGCCGCGCCAGTCGACGCAGCGTTTCGCGCAGCGCGATGAAATACGGCGCCAAGCGCTCGACGTGACATTTGCGGAACACATCGGGCAACATGCGCGAGATCACCACGCGGTTCTCCAGCGCAAACCCCGAACCGGACGGTGCTTCGCTTCGGTCGCCTAGCACCCACCACCGGCCGTCCGGCGCGCGGGCCAGATCGGCTGCATAAAGGTGCAAGTGGCAGTCGTGCGGAACCTTGAGCCCGTGGCAGGGTCGCAAGAACGTGGGGCTGCGAAATACGATCTCCGGAGGTAACAACCCACGCTGGAGTAATTGTTGCGGCCCGTATAGGTCGCGCAGAATGCGGTCGAACAACCGGGCGCGTTGTTGCAGACCCTCCGAAACATGCCGCCATTCCGCCGCGGGAATGAGCACCGGTAACGGGTCAAGTTTCCAAGGTCGGGGCTGATCGTTCGGATCACCAAACGGGCTAAAAGCGACGCCGTGTTCATAAACCAGCCGTTGGACCTGACGCCAGCGGCGCGAGAACTCTTCCGACCCTAAGGCCCCGAGGGCTTCGCGAAAGGGCTGCCAGTGGGGGCGAACCTCCCCGCTGGCGGTGATCATTTCGTCGTAGAAGCCCGTCGGGGGGCGATACGCCAGAAACATCTTCGATGCCGGACCGACTGGCGGAATCGGCGCCGGCATGACCTCCGGCGGCGAAGGTGGCGCCATGGTGTCATCGTTCATAGGTGGTCCGGCCAAGAATCATCGCAGTGCTTCCAAAGCGTTATTATCCCATATTCCCCAAGAACGGTACATAGAAAACGTACGCCGGCCGCCGCCAAACCGTCGCAGCGCAGCCATAACCGGGCAGCGTATTCACGGCCGCGAACGCCGGCAAGACGGCGCGCTGCGGGAGACGTACACGGTTACCATCAGGGTGAACAGCCGGCGCAGAAGCGACCGTCCTCGGTTGGGCGGCCGCGTCCATCGGAAGTTTGTTGCTTTAACGCGCTAAGGGGCGGCGTATTGAGGGCCTTTGTTCCGGCGAAGGTCCAGGGTGAACGGGAAATCGTGATTGGGTTCATCCTGGGGTAATTGGATTCGCCCCGGCGTATGCCCCATACCAAAGAAGCGAGCGGCGCGGCGCGATTCCGCTTCGTTGGCGTTAATGGGGAATGTCTCGGGGTTCAGACCACCGGGATGCCCCGTGTAATACCGACACCCCCCCAGACTACGGTTCATCCAAGTATCCACGATATCGAATACCAGGGGATCGTCCACGGGAATCGTGGGATGCAAGCAATTCGGGGGCTGCCACGCCCGGTAACGCACTCCCGCGACGAACTCTCCCACCGTGCCGGTGGGGTGCAGGGGAACTTTGCGTCCGTTGCACGTGAGAACGTAACGGCTTTCGATCATGCCTTCCACTTTCACTTGTAACCGCTCGACCGACGAATCGACGTAACGCGCTGTGAAGCCGGCGCCGGGCTCCTCACCGAGTACGTACCAGGGCTCAATCGCTTGACGCAACTCCAGGTGGAGCCCGCGCTGCGCAATCTCGCCAATCTTCGGGAAGCGGAACTCAAAATGGGGAGCAAACCACTCAGCTTCCAAGGGGAACCCCACCAGACTGGTCTCTTCAATAACCTCTTCAAAGTCCTGCTTCACAAAATGAGGCAGCAAGAAGCGGTCGTGAATGGTGGTGTCCCACGGTACAAGCCGCTGGTTGTACGGTTGTTCCCAAAAGCGAGCGACCAGCGCTCGCAGCAACAACTGCTGCGTAAGGCTCATGCGGGCGTGCGGCGGCATCTCGAAGGCTCGGAATTCGACCAAACCCAACCGGCCCGTGGAGGTGTCGGGCGAATAGAGCTTGTCGATGCAGAACTCCGCTCGATGCGTGTTGCCGGTCACATCGACCAACAAATTCCGGAATACGCGGTCTACCACCCAGGGCGGGCACGCATGCCGGTCGGGAACTTGCTCGAAGGCGATTTGCAGTTCATAAATCGCGTCGCGGCGACCTTCATCCACTCGCGGCGCCTGACTGGTAGGACCAATGAACTTTGAGGAAAACAGGTACGACAGCGACGGATGGTTGTGCCAGTACCCAACCAAGCTTCGCAACAAGTCGGGGCGACGCAGGAAGGGGCTATCGGCCGGCGTGGGTCCGCCCAACACCACGTGGTTGCCGCCTCCTGTGCCCGTGTGACCGCCGTCGAGGTCGAACTTCTCGGTGCCCAAACGCGCTTGCCGCGCATCGTCGTAAACGCCGGTCGTAATTTGCACCAGTTGATCCCAACTGTGGGCCGGATGCACGTTAACTTCGAGTACGCCGGGATCGGGCGTCACTTTGATATGCTCCAACCGCGGATCACGCGGCGGCGGGTAGCCTTCCACCTGGATGGGCAGATCCAGCGACTCTGCGGTATCTTCAATCGCCGCGATCAAGTCGACAAAGCTCGCCAGCATCTCGGTCGGCGGTAGAAACACGTGCAGCCGACCGTCGCTCGGTTCGACGCACAGTGCGGTGCGAACCACGTCGTCTGAGCCGCTGCCGGTATAACCGTTTTGACTCGTGCGCAGGTCGTTATACGGTGCTTCTCGGCCGTGGCCGTTCGACCCGGCCCCATAATCTCCTTGCGGCGAAACTTGCCCATACGTGGGCGCGGCCCCTGCGGCCACGGTCTCGCGCACCAGCGCCGGCTGCGCCACACGACGTTTGCGCAGTGCTTCGTAGTTCGGAAGCGGAGCAAGTTCGGCAAAGGGATCAACCACCGCCGGCGCATCGCGATGAGCCGGATCAACCCACGTGAGCGACTGAATCGGCAGACGCAATCCCATGGGGGAATCGCCGGGGATCAGGAACATCTCGTCGGTGCGCACAATCCATGCTCCACTGCGCCATCCGGGCTTTGCCCCCCAGGTCTGATACCGCAACGGCAGCACGCAGCCCACGGGCGCCGTCACGCCGCGTTCAAAGATGCGCGCCAAACGCTCTCGTTCTTCCTCATCCTCCAGTCGTGAGTGAAGCACATTCAGATTCTTCGGCAAGCGTCGTTCTTTCCAGGTGTAATAAAGAACATCTTCATAAGCGAAGATTGCGTGGTCGCGATGGACGCCAAGTCGCTCCGTCAACGCGATGGTGAAACGCTTAGCGTCATCCACCGTGTGGCCGTAATTGCGCCACGGATCGGCAAAGAGCGCGTCGTTGCGCCACAGCGGCTCGCCGTCATGCCGCCAGTAGCAGTGCAACGCCCACCGCGGCAGCGACTCGCCGGGATACCACTTGCCCTCCCCAAAGTGCAACAATCCGCCCGGCCCAAAGCGGTTCTTCAATCGGTAGATCAAATCTGTGGCCAGGCGCTGCTTCGTGGGGCCGAGCGCGGCGGTATTCCACTCATCGCCTTGCATGTCATCAATCGAGACAAACGTCGGCTCGCCGCCCATCGTCAAACGAACATCGTTCGCCTTCAAATGCCGGTCAACGTCATGCCCGAGTGCTTCGATTCGCTGCCATTGTTCGTCGGTGTACGGCTTGGTAACGCGCGGGTCCTCATGCACGCGCGTGACCGACATGGCGAATGTGAACTCGGTTTCGCACTTCTCGACCGCGCCCGAAATGGGCGCCGCGCTGGTCGGGTCGGGAGTGCAGGCGACGGGAATGTGTCCTTCGCCCGCGAGCAAGCCCGAGGTGGGGTCAAGCCCCACCCAGCCGGCGCCGGGAAGATAGGCTTCGGTCCACGCGTGCAAGTCGGTGAAATCTTGCGGCGGTCCCACGGGGCCCTCCAACGGCTTCACATCGGGCGCCAATTGAATGAGGTAACCCGATACGAATCGCGCCGCCAGTCCTAAGTTGCGCAAGATTTGCGCAAGCAGCCAGGCGGTATCTCGGCACGAGCCGCTGCCAAGCGCGAGCGTCTGCTCGCAGGTTTGTACGCCGGGTTCCATCCGAATGAGGTACTTGATTTCTTTTTGCAGCCGGCAGTTCAGATCGACCAGAAAATCGACCGTCTTGCGCTCCGTGCGATCGATCGAGTTGACATAGTCGCTCAATTTCGGTCCCAGCGGTTCGGTCGCCAGGAAAGGTCGCAACTCGCGGGCCAGTCCCGCTTCGTACGTAAAGGGAAACCTCTCCGCCGATGACTCCAAGAAGAAGTCAAACGGATTGATGACCGTCATTTCGGCCACTAGATCAACTTCGACTTCCAATGAGGTCACCGGCTGAGGAAACACCAGCCTCGCTTGATAATTACCTTGCGGGTCCTGTTGCCAATTCAAGAAGTGGCCCGATGGCGCCACCCGCAGCGAATAGCTGCGAATCGGCGTGCGGCAATGGGGAGCCGGCCGCAATCGCACAATTTGCGGCGAGAGATGCACCCGCCGGTCGTAGCGATAGGTTGTTTTATGGTTTAAGGCGACGTGGATGGCCATGCAGATTGATCGTGTGTGGCGTTGCTACCTGGAAGAAAACTACCTGGAAAGAAACAACGAACGGAGCCGAAGCCAACCGAGAAGAACGGAAGAAGGAGCCAAGGGAGCTGGGAAATGGACTCTCCACAGAGGTTGAACGCATCGGAACGCTCGCGTTCTTGTTTCAAACCGTGTCGTTCGCTTTCCTCAGTTCCCTTCCGTTCCCTCCTGTGTACCCCCGTTTTCATCACCCCGTGGTTCTCTACCGTCTCTCTGACAAACGACGCTTTTCCTCACCCGTTTTGCGACTGGGTTTGCCCGTACTTTCCCTGCGACTGGCTTGGCGCCTGCCCGTTATTGCCGGACGATGCGGGTTTGGCGGCGAAGAAGTCGTTGCAAATAGCGTCGCCAATCTGGTTCAGTCGCGTTTGAAAGTGGTCGATGAACTCATGCATGCCGCGGTCGACAATGTCGTTAATGTCGGTATAGTCCACCTCGGACCGCAACAAACCGAGCCGTTGCTCACTGCGATTGCGGAACGAGCCTTCGCCGCTGCCGGTAATGCGCGCCAGCGACGCATGCGCCTTGATTAAGCAAAAATGAATCGAGCGCGGAAACTGCCGGTCAAGAATCAAAAAGTCGGCCACTTTCGTCGGCACAATCGGCCCATGCACGCGGCGGTACATTTCTAGCGCGCTGGCCGATTTGAGCAACGCCGACCAGCGCACGACGTCCAAGGTGGTGCCCACATCGTGCGGATCGGGCAACAAGATGAAGTATTGCACATCCACAATGCGCGAGGTCTTGTCGGCGCGCTCCAGGAGCCGGCCCATGCGTGCGAAGTGCCAGGCCTCGCCGTGCGACATTGTGCCGTCGGTCACTCCGACCAGCAAATGGCTGGACCGTTTTACGTGCGTGCAAAAGTCGTAAGGCTGATCGAGAATCGAATGGTCGCGCGCGGCGTTGCGCACCAGGTGGAAGAACTTGTTCACTTCCTCCCACATGGGCGAAGAAATGACTTCGCGAATTGTCCGGGCGTTTTCACGAGCGCGCTGCAAGCAGGACAGAATCGAGTTGGGGTTTTCCTCGTCGAAGGCGAGAAAACGCAGCACGTTCTCGCGCGTGGGCGTGGGGTACAGCGTGGCGAACAACTCTTGATCGCCCGTGGTGTAGACCAGCGGCGCCCACTGTTCTTGGAGCGTTTCGGTATGGCCGAGGGTCAAATTGTAATTGACATCGATGAACCGCGCAACGTTCTCGGCCCGCTCTACGTAACGGCTCATCCAATATACGGAATTCGCGACACGGCTAAGCATAATTGTTGGTCCCGCCTGACCGACCCAAATCGAAACTCGACGCGCTGGCGCGTCATCGTTCTCGCGGTTGCAACATGCGAACGTTCGCGACGCGGCGGCGACGCCGCATGCCGCATCAGGTGCGGGGCGGCGGGTCGGCCTCGCGAACGTGCAAGCTTACCTTCCGCGTAGAACCCAAGTATCTTTGCTGCCTCCACCTTGCGAGGAGTTTACAATCATCGAGCCTTCGCGCAGCGCGACGCGCGTGAGACCGCCGGGAAGCACGTAAACGTCTTTGCCGAACAGCACGAAGGGCCGCAAGTCGACGTGGCGAGGCTTGAGCGCGTCGCCCACCAGGGTTGGCACCGTCGACAGCGTCAACATGGGCTGCGCAATGTAGTTGCGGGGGTTGGCCCGGATGAGCGCGGCGCATTCCGCAAGCTCTGACGAGGACGCCTTCGGCCCCAGCACAATGCCGTAGCCTCCCGATTCATTGGTGGGCTTGATCACCAGTTCGTGCAAGTGGCTCAGCACGTACTCGCGGTCTTCGTCAACATCGCAAATGTAGGTGGGCACGTTCGACAGAATCGGCTCTTCGCTCAGGTAGTAACGAATGATTTGCGGCACATACGCGTACACCGCTTTGTCGTCCGCGACGCCAGCGCCGGGAGCGTTCGCCAGCGTCACGCGCCCGGCGAGATAGACTTCCATCAGGTGCGGCACGCCCAGGCAAGAGTCCGGATTGAAGCTGACGGGATCGAGGAAATCATCGTTAATGCGGCGGTAAATTACGTCGACGCGCTGCAAGCCGCGCGTGGTCCGGGCCCACACATAGCCGTTCTCGACGACGAGGTCCGAACCTTGCACCAGTTCCACGCCCATTTGCTGCGCCAGGAACGTATGCTCGAAGTACGCCGAGTTGTAGATGCCAGGAGTCAGCACGACGGCGGTTGGGTGCGTCACCCCGGGCGGAGCGCAGTCCAGCAATGTCGAAAGCAATCGCTCGGGGTAATCTTCGATCGGCTCCACCGACATGCCTTGAAATACGTGCGGGAAGGTGCGCTTCATCACCTCACGGTTTTCAAGCACGTACGAAACGCCCGAGGGACATCGCAGGTTGTCTTCCAGCACGTAGATGCAACCGTCGCGGTCGCGCACCAGATCGACGCCGCTGATATGACACCACACGCCCTGCGGGGGACGCAGCCCGATGCATTGGCGACGAAACGTGGGCGCTTCGAGCAACAGCTCCCTGGGGATGATCTTGTCTTTGAGGATCTTCTGTTCGTTATAAATATCGTTCAGGAACAGATTGAGGGCGCGGACGCGCTGCACCAGGCCGCGCTCGATGTACGACCATTCCTGCGCTTCGATGATGCGCGGCACCAGGTCGCACGGCCAGACCTTTTCAACCCCCGCTTCGTGTCCATACACGGCAAAGGTGATGCCTAAGTCGTGCAGGTTCATTTCCGCGGCATGTTGTCGCCGGGCCAGCTCGCCATCTTGAAACGACCAGAGCCGACGCACGAACTCGGTGCACACCGGCCGCGGTTGCCCGCCGCCGTCGAAGGTTTCGTCGAAGAACGTCGCGGGATCGTAGGCAGTCAGAGGCATAACGTCATGTCATTCGCGGGTCGGTAGTACAGAGTCTCCCGGAAATCAGACTCGACAAATTACCGGCTTACCGTCGACGGGAAAAAAACGCAAATCGTGCGGGAGATTCCGGAGCAGGTGCGTGGCGACGAATGTCGGCCAAACGTGAAAACCGCGTCAGGTCGAACAACTCATGAATCATCTGAGGCACGTTTTCCAGAATCACCTTCTTCTGCTCCGAGCGCATCTTAACGCAAAACGCGATTAACGCCGATAAGTCGGCGCTGTTGATTTTTTCGATTTGGCTGAAGTCGAGGGCGATATCAATGCTTTCATGTGGGGCCAGGGTTGCCAGCGTTCTGGGAATACTTTCGCCTTCGTCGAACTCGACGACAAGAACCCCCGCATGAGCGTCGGTCTTCTCAATCCGCGTAATAGCGACCATCGGAACTCCCCTCTCGTGCAAAGTGGAGCGCGCAATACCCAAACAGGGTATAAACGCGCTTTCGATGCGTGCCTTTGCGGTTCGCAAAAAGGTCTGCCTCCATTTTGCAAACGATGTACCTTCGCATCGGGCGAGGCGCTAAAAACCGTCGCAAATGCTTACCACAAAGCAAGTAAGGATATGTTCAGAAATGCCGAGACGTGGAGCGCTGCCGCCTTTTCCGACATGGAACGCCTAGGAATCGGGCAGGGTGGGTTCGACGGTTGGACGCGTTCCAACGAAAATCCCATAAAAATCGACCTCGCCACACGCCAGAACCGCTTGCGGAATGAAACGTGCATACGGTGCCGCCACGTCTTGTCCTGCGTAGCGAGGAACTCGTTATGGCGACCGTTGTTGAGTCTTCCGCCCAACTTACTTTGAAAGACCTCACGGATCTGGCGGGCCGCGAGACGGAGCCCGACGTCACCCTGGCGAGCGTCGTCGCCTTAATTGCAGCCCAATTCGAGGCCGATGTGTGCTCGGTTTATCTGCTCCAACCCGATCGCGCCCACTTGGTGCTGGCCGCAACACTGGGCCTGCGGCCGCAATCCGTCGGCCACCTTCGCATGGGACTGAACGAAGGGCTGGCGGGCTTAGTCGCGGAGCAATTGCGCCCGGTGGCGGTTTCCGAGGCTCCGCTTCACCCCCGTTTCAAATACTTCCGCGAAGCGGGCGAGGAAGCCTATCAGTCGTTCCTGGGCGCACCCCTGATCGATGGCGGAGGGCTGCAAGGGGTCGTGGTGGTGCAAACGATCGAACCACGGGTCTTCGCCGAAGACGACACGAAACGGCTAATGGAAATCGCCGGACAGTTGGCGCCGATTATTAGCGAAGTACGCACGTTAGAGCAGTTTATCGCGCCCTCGCAGGACCGGCTCTGGACCGTGGCGCAAAATTTGTGGTGGAGTTGGAACGAAGCGGGTGTGCAACTATTCCGCGAACTTGACCCCGTGCGCTGGCGGGAAGTGGATCACAACCCCGTGACGCTGCTCTCAGAAATTCCGCTGAAAAAGCTGGAAGAACGGGCCCGGCAACTCGTGTTGCACAGCCGCATCAATCAGGTGTACCACCGGTTGCAGGAGTACGTGAACTCGCCCCACACCTGGGCCGCCACACACGCCGGGGTGTTGCGCGCCCGGCCCGTGGCGTACTTCTCGGCGGAATTTGGCCTGCACGAGTCGTTGCCGATTTACTCGGGAGGACTTGGCGTCCTGGCAGGCGACCATGTGAAAAGTGCGTCCGACTTGGGCGTGCCGCTCATCGGCGTCGGTCTGTTCTACTCGCAAGGGTACTTCCGGCAACGGCTCGATCAGTTCGGCTGGCAACAGGAAGATTATCTCGATGTGGACGTCTCCGAACTTCCACTCACCCCGGCCTTGGATGCAACCGGCAAGCCGATCGGCGTTGAAATCGCCACCCGCACTGGCGTCATTCGCGCCAAAGTGTGGCGGCTCAGCGTAGGCCGTTGCACCCTGCTTTTGCTCGATTCGAACGTGCCCGGCAATGCCGTGGAAGACCGCGAGTTGACCGCCCGGCTTTACCACGGCGATCCGCGCGTGCGCATACGGCAAGAGTTATTGCTTGGCGTGGGCGGCGTCCGCGCCTTGCAAGCGTTTGGCGTCACGCCCGGCGTGCTGCATTTGAACGAAGGGCACAGCGCGTTCGCCGCGCTGGAAGTAGTTCGCCAGCAAATGACGAGCGAAGGCGTAGCGTTTGATGAGGCCGTGCGCCACGTGGCGCATCAAACGGTATTCACCACGCACACGCCCGTTCCCGCCGGGCATGATCGCTTCTCGCCCGAGTTGGTGGAAGAACACTTGGGGCCCCTGCGCGACGAGTTGCGGATTTCGCCCGAACACTTGTATTCGCTGGGACGCGTCGACGGCGCCAACATGCAAGAGCCTTTCTGCATGACGGTGCTGGCGCTCAAACTTTCGCGCCGCGCCAATGCGGTTTCGTGCTTGCACGGGCGCGTGTCGCGCAAGATGTGGTCGTGCTTATGGCCGTGGCGACAGGAAGAGGAAGCCCCGATCGGTCACATCACGAATGGCGTTCACGTCCTGTCGTGGCTGGCGCCCCAGATGCACGCCCTGTACGACCGGCATCTCGGCGTGGGGTGGCCGCAACGCAGCGCCGATCCCGAGGTGTGGCGCGGCGTAGACACCGTGGATGACGCCGAGTTGTGGGAGTCGCACCTGGCGCTGAAGTCGCGGCTGATCGACTTCGCCCGACGCCGCGCGGTGCGCGACGCCGAACGACGCGATGACCCGCCCGAAGTGATTCGCAGTCTCCAGCAGGTGCTGCGGCCCGACGCGCTCACGATCGGGTTCGCGCGACGCTTCGCCACATACAAGCGAGCCAACCTCATTTTGCGCGATCTCAACCGTCTGCGCGAGATGATTGTCGATCCGCAACGCCCGGTGCAGTTCGTGTTCGCCGGAAAGGCCCATCCGCAGGATCATCCGGGCAAAGTGGTGTTGCAGGAAATCGCCGAGTTGATGGACGACCCGGACCTGGCGGGCAAACTGGTATTCGTTGAGGACTACGACATCAACGTGGCTCGGCACCTCGTGCAAGGCGTTGACGTTTGGCTGAATAACCCGCGCCGGCCGCTCGAAGCCTCGGGCACGAGCGGCCAAAAAGTGGTGCTCAATGGCGGATTGAATCTATCGATTCTCGACGGATGGTGGGCCGAAGCGTACAACGGCTCGAATGGTTTCGCCATTGGCGATGGCCGCTCGCACGCCTCAGACGACATCCAGGACGCGCGCGACGCTGAGTCGCTCTTACACGTATTGAAACACGAAGTCATTCCTATGTTTTACGAGCGCGACCGCACCGGCTTGCCGCGGGAGTGGATCGCGCGCATGAAAAACGCCATTCGCACGCTCGGTTGGCGCTTCAACGCCGACCGTATGGTGATGGACTACGTGCGCCACTGCTACGTTCCCGCGGCCGGGGGCGTGTCGGATCGACTGCCCCGTTGTTAAGCAAGCCGAGCAATTGCGCTTGCTACTTTGCTTTCGAGGCGGCCGTGAGGTGCAGCGTGACAACCACGAACGCTTGTTTTTGCGTTTGCGACAAGGTTTGCAGTTCCGCCACGGTGTTCGCCTCAACCGCCTCGCCGGAGCCCATAAGAAACAAGATCATTTCGCCGCGCGGGTCGTCGGCCTGGCGCGAATTGTCCGAGCCGTAGCGGCTCCACCAACGCTCGCCATCTTGTAGAGCGACAGGCCCCGCCGTTTGGCTGCGCTGAATGGGGTTGCCTTCAAATCCCGACAGCAGCGTGAGATACCGTTGTCCTCGCTTGCCGATCTCGTCGCCGGACTGACTGAATAGGAGAATCTGGCCTTGAACCGGTTCTCCGGCGTTCTCGGCTCCGCGCCACACAAAATTGCTGACCGCCGCAGGAGCGGATCGGCCGTCGCGAATGTGCACCATGCGCACCGTAAGCTGCGCATCGGCCGGATTCGACACTTCAGCCAGGCATGTCAAAGCGAGGCTGGCGCCGGGGCCGCCGTCCATGCGCATGAGCGATCGCAAGTTCACCTCGGCCGGTTCTTGTGCGATAGCCGCCAGGCCGGGCGCCATAGCCACACCAGCAACCAAGAAGAGTCGCCACGCTATGCGTTTCATGATCGCCTTGGCGCCTGCACGCCAGCTCCAGAAGGCCAAAGTTTCAAGCACAGAACGGTTCGCACAGTTACGGTTGCTTGTCCGAGGTGAGACGCTTGTTTAACTCGGGCGAGGCGGCGCGGAGCTGTTCGAGGGCGCGGACGAGCGTGACGCCCCACTCGTCGTGGTTCGAAAGCGTCAAATCGGGAACTTCTTCGGGAAAGGGCGCGTCGATTGGGTGGTACGCTACGGCATCGCCGGTCAGGTCAACCACGAAGACGCGCGGCGCGTCTTCAAGCAGTTCTTTCCCATCGACCGTGAGCGATTGCGCGGTAAGCTTGCCTGTCGCCTCGTCGACCGTGAAGCGATACTTCACTTCGATCTTCTTCTCCGCTAACGTGGCCGACATTCGACCGTGCTGCTCGGCGTCGGCGGCGCCTCCTTCGAACGAGAACGACGCGCCGCCGCCATTGGTGAAATTCTCGGCGGTTTTGAAGATCAGCAAGTACAGGTACTGCGGCTTCTCGTTTTTAGCCTGATAGGCGCCAAACCACGCCACGGGGCGCAGCGTTTGCTGGCGACAAAGCAGCGCGCCCCCGACCAGCGCTGTGGTCGCTTCGCCGGAACGAGCGCTGTGCGAGGTGCCTAGAAAACACGTGAAAGGGGGCGGTTGGTTCAAAGGCGGTTCAATCGCCGCCGCCTCCGGCGCGTCGGCCTGACCCAAGATTGACGCCCACGCGATCACCCATGTTGCCATTGGACTCGTAATCATTGTGCGACCTTGTTGACGCCAAGTTCACGCAGAAACCGCACCCTTCAGTGTACTGGCGCCAAAGGCGCGCCGATACCGCGACCGCGTTGGAGCCGCGAACCGCCGTCAACCGTATTTCGCCATCAACTCTCGATACTGCGTTTGAGTTAATCCGTCGGTCAGGTACTTGTACGAAAGCGCATAGCGGTGGATGCGGGCGAGATCGCTCGCCACGCGATCCGGACGCAGCAAGGTGCGCTCCAGACGGCTGTTATCGGCCAGGTCCGACAGTTTCACTTGTCGAGCGAGTTCATTCTCTTTGCAGCGAATCACGTACTCGGCATAGGGTTCGCTTTTGTCATGCGTCATGCAAGCGACCGCGGCCAGAATCGCTTCGCTGAAACCGGCTTCGCGCAAATCGTCGAGGGTGGTGTCGGTATCTTCGACTACATCGTGCAGCACGGCGACGATTTGTGCTTCCAGGCCCTGCACGCCCGCCATCACACGCAGCGAATGCGTAATGTAGGGTTGCCCGCTCTTTTCCTGTTGGCCGGTGTGCGCCTTCGCGGCGATTTGCAGGGCTTTTTCCAAAGTCGACATTCGCGGAACTACCATTAAGGAAAGGGAAAGGCCAGCGACCAATCTTGCGCGCAGCGCACGTTGCATCGCAGGATGCGTTACGCAGCACCGCGGCGCGCGCTGTACGTCAGCCAGGCGGAAACGGCGAAGAGCGCTAACAGTGAAACCGCCTGCCACGCTGCCTCGGGCCAATTCCATCCTTCGGTTAGGCTCCAGGAGGAATATCCTAAGTACGCCAACAGGCCTAACAACACGCCCACGAGCGATTCGCCGGCAATTAACCCCGAGGCCCCCAGCGTTAGCCGTCGCGTTGTTTCCTCGCGGGTCGCCTGGCGTCGGGTCAGCACGAAGTGTAACACACCGCCGAGTAAGATGGGCGGCGCTACGCCAAACGGCAAATACATTCCCACGGCGACCGGCATGACGTGCAAGCGGAAAGGAACGTTCATGCGGTGCAGCGCCAAGTCGGCCAACACCAGCGCGGCGCCAATCGCGGCGCCTACGGCAATCATCGTCCAGGGCAGCGCCTGTCCCGCGAACATCCCTTCCGCCAACTTGGAAAACAGCACCGCTTGCGGGGCGGAAAGTTCTGCGCCGCCAATACCGCCGGTTCCACTAGCCAGCGAACCTTCATGCAGCACGGTAAGCACCGGAGCCATCACAAATGCCGAGGCGAGCACGCACAGCACTTGCATGATTTGTTGACTGCGCGGCGTCGCCCCCACGAGCCAGCCGGTCTTGAGATCATTGCTGGTATCGCCCGAGGTGGACGCCACGCAACAAATGACCCCGGCGACGCCTAACGTGGCGACAATCGCTTGCGTGTCGTCAATCGTCAGTAATCCCAAGCGGCGAAACAGATACAAAACGGCCCCCGTTCCCAACACGGCCGTGATCGTCATTCCCGACACGGGGCTATTGGAACTTCCCACGAGCCCCACCAGGTAACTGGCCACGGCGGTAAAGAAGAACGCCATCAGCAACATCACCGCGGTGGTTAATAACGTCACGCCGATGGACTTCAACAGCGAGTAATACACCGCGGCGATGGCGAACGTCGTCAGGACCGCCAATAAGGCAATGGTTCCCGCACTTAAATTGCGTTCGGTGGACGGAACGGCGCCGTGCGATACCTCGCCAGGGGCGGCGTTGGCTTTCGGGCGCATTAGTCCGCCGAGTTCGCTCGCCGCGGCGATTAACCCACGGCGCACGCGCCAGATTGACACGACGCCTCCGACGACCATCGCTCCCACGCCCAAGTACCGCACCTGGCTGCTCCAAGTTTCTTTGGCGAACGCAATTGGAAGCACGTCCGCAGACTCGACGGGAAAGGCGGCGGGAATCGCAATCAGCCAACTAATGGCGCCGCCCAGGAAGATTTGCGATGCGATGGGCAACCCCACAATCGCCCCCACGGCCACCAGCGCCGGCGCCATATCGGCCCCCAGAAAGAACACACGGCGGTTAAGCAACACGCCCGCTTCCACGCTGTTCTGAATCAAACCGAAGTAGGACTGGGCCATTTTGAACACGCCGCCGATGCCCAGACCGAGGAAGATGAGCGAAGCGCCGGTCGAGGCCGCAGCGGGGACGCCGGCGCCGTCGGACGAGGACGAATCTTCCACGCGGCGGGCGGTCTTAAGCACCTCGGCGCAAGCAACTCCTTCAGGAAATGGCAGATCGGGGCTATCAACAATGAACACGCGCCGCATGGGAATCATCAACAATGATCCCAAGACGCCGCCGCTCGCGGCGATAGCGGTGGTGGTCCAGAAATCGAACTCCTTCCACACGCCCAAAATGACCAACGCCGGCACCGTGAAAATGACCCCGGCCGCCAACGCTTCGCCCGCCGAGGCGCCGGTCTGCACCATGTTGGCTTCGAGAATATCGCTCCTTCGCAGCACGCCGTTCAGAATCGCCAACGCCATGACGGCCGCGGGAATCGCCGCCGAGACGGTCATTCCCACGCGCAGCCCAAGGTAGACATTCGCGGCGCCCATTACGACGGCTAATCCCACGCCAAGCAACAGCGCGGGCCAGGTCATTTCGCGAGACGACATGAGCAACCCATTCCCAGGAGCGAGCCAACAACCAAGGTTTAGAGGTTAGAGGTTCATCGCACTCTTGGGAAGTAGCAGGCGTCGCAGCGCAACGCGACGTTCGCTCGCACCGCCCGGTGCGAACGGTGGAGCGACGACTCATCCTGCGCGCTGCTGGGAACGACTCATTAAGCCGGAGCGGCTATTCGCCAGCTTCGGCAGAGTTTTGAAAGAGCTTCGGCGCGAAATCGGCAAGATATTGTCGCCAGTTGATCCAGGTGTGGCCGCCTTCGGTTTCTTCATAAACGACGTCGAAACCGTGCTTCTCGAACATGGCGACCGTCGCTTTGGTGGTGTCGAGCAGAAAATCTTCTTTGCCCGTGGCGAACCATAGGAGCTTCAGCCCGTTTTTCCGTTCGGCGTCATCCAATGCTTCTTGATGACGTTCTTCCCAGCTAGGCCCTGCCGCCGCGGCGCGACCGCCGCCCGCGATGCCGAATACGCCCGAGCTGTACACCCCCACGTAGGCGTACTCGTCCAAATGCGGGATGGTGATATTCAGTGTTTGGGCGCCGCCCATCGACAAGCCTGCAATCGCGCGATGAGCCCGGTCGTTGTGCACGCGGTAGCGTTGTTCGACGAAAGGTTTCAAGTCGTTGACGAAGTCTTCGGTAAATTGATCGACTTGCCGATTTCCCGAATTCTCGCTGGGCGGTCCAAAGCGGAACGGTCCCGTATGACCTGCCGGCATGACGACGATCATGGGCTTGGCGCGTCCGGCGGCAATCAGGTTGTCGAGGATAATTCCGGCCCGGCCAATGCTGGACCAGGAGTCGTCGCTATCCGAGGCGCCGTGCAACAGATAGAACACCGGGTACTTTTCGCTGCTCGTTTCGTAACCCGGCGGCGTGTACACGTGCATGCGGCGAAACCGCTGGAGCGATTTCGAATAATACGGCACTTCGGCCACCGCGCCGTGCGGCACATCCTTCAAATCGGAAATCTCCGAGCCGGGAACAATCACCAGACTCCAAACATTGTTGTTCGACTCGCTGGTTTGCGGGTTCCGCGGATCAACCACCGAAACGCCGTCAACCTGGAAGGTGTATCGATACGCGCCGGGGTCGACCGGACCGAGAGTTACCTCCCAAACGTCGTTCTCGCCCTTGGTCAACTCCGCATTGCGCGCCTGCGGCATATCGCCGCCGCTGAGTCGCACCGACTCGGCCTGCGGCGCCAACAGGCGAAACGTAACCTTTCGGTCCTCGTCCACTTGGGGCGAGACGACTTGAGGACCGGAACGTCCGCCTTCTGGACGAGGGCGATTCTCTTGGGCCCTTGCGGTTGCCGCCAGAGGGAGCAAGAACAGCACCGCCACAGCATAAAAAGAACGTGAGCGAAGCATGGGAGTCCTCAAGGGATAAAAATGGCGCGTGTCGCCAACAGTGGTTTGGATTGTACACAAGCAGCGACCGCCGTTTGAATCACACACCCTTTGAACCATGCCTCCGGCGATGAGTTCCGCCGTTGCCCTGGTTGCTCCGGTTGCCCCGGTTGCACGTTGGCGGCAGGCGCCTCAAACTTCAGGCATTGGCTAGAAATTGCCGCGGGGCCAAATACGGCCCAGTTGATTCTTGAAGGAGCAGCACCATGGAATACCGACAGTTGGGAGGTTCCGGGTTTCGTGTCCCGGCCCTCACCTTTGGCACTGGCACCTTTGGCGGCGGGGGCGAATTGTTCAAAGCCTGGGGCGGCACCGACGTGGCCGAGGCGACGCGCTTGGTCGATATCTGCCTGGAAGCCGGACTGACCATGTTCGACTCGGCCGATATTTACTCAGCCGGCATGGCCGAAGAGATCCTGGGGCAAGCGATCCAAGGCCGCCGCGATCAGGTGTTGATCTCCACCAAGGGAACGTTCCGCATGGGCGACGGTCCTAACCAGGTTGGCTCGTCGCGCCATCACCTATTACGAAGCGTCGAAGGGAGCCTGAAACGGCTCGGAACCGACTACATCGATTTGTACCAACTGCACGGCTTTGACGCCGTGACGCCAGTCGAGGAAGCGCTCAGCACCTTGAACGATCTCGTTCGAGCCGGCAAGATTCGCTACATCGGCTGCTCGAACTTCAGCGGCTGGCATTTAATGAAATCGCTGGCGGTGTCGGAAAAATACGGCTGGCCGCGCTACGTGGCGCATCAAGCGTATTACTCCCTCGTGGGGCGCGACTACGAATGGGAGTTGATGCCGCTGGCGCTCGATCAAAAAGTAGGCGCCGTGGTCTGGAGTCCGCTCGGCTGGGGAAGGCTTACGGGCAAAATTCGCCGCGGACAACCGCTTCCCGAGAAAAGCCGCCTGCAAAGCAAGCTCGTGGTCGATGTGGGGCCTCCGGTTCCCATGGAGCATGTCTACAAGGTGGTCGACGCGCTGGACGAGATCGCCCAAGAGACGAACAAGTCCGTACCGCAGATTGCGCTCAATTGGCTGCTGCGCCGGCCCAGCGTGTCGACGATCATCATTGGCGCCCGCAACGAAGAGCAATTGCGGCAAAACTTGGGCGCTGTCGGTTGGAGTCTGACGGCGGACCAAGTGGCCCGCCTAGACGCCGCCAGCGAGGTGACGCCTTCGTACCCTCGTTGGCATCAAGGCGGCTTTGCCGAACGCAACCCGCCGCCGGTGTGACGACGGGTTGCGCGCCTCGCCATACTCAAAGCACGAGACCTTTATTCGGGTGCGCCAATGCGCTCGATGCGGAAGCGCATCGCGCCGCCGGGCGCCTCGACTTCGACCTCGTCTCCGACCCGCCGGCCAAACAACGCCTTACCAATCGGCGTGAAGGTCGAAATGCGGTTGTGCCGAATATTGGCATGGTCGGGGTGGACCAGCGTATACGCCTCGACTTCATCGGAATGAAGATCGCGGATTTCGACGGTCGAGTCGAGCGACACTTCCGCATGCGGCGCGCCCGGTCCCGCGTGATGGCGTTCGGCATCGACCAGGCGGAAGGCCCCGCGATTCTCCCCCGGGGGCGGATGCGCCGTCGGCAATACTGCGGAATAACGAGTCGGGTCGACAGAAAAGTAAGCGTTGTTGGTTTTCATGGTGTGTTCCGAAATGTGATTGAAGGGTCTTCAGAAAAGCTCGACGATCGTCGCGGTGCGGTTTTCGTCGGACAATACGAGTTGAGTTAATGTTGGAGTTGAGTTAGATGTTGATCCTCCGGCCGTTGCGTCCGTGCCGGGCCATCCAAGTGCGTTTGTGTTTTCGAGTCAACAGCGCGGCGGCGCGCTCGGCGGCCTGAGCCACGGCGGCGTATTCGCTGTCGGCTTCCGCAGAAACGGTGACCTGGCCGCCGGATTTCAGTCGCACGCTGATGCGGCAAAGCTTGTCCACCCCGCGACGCGGGCCGTTCACATCCTCAAGCCACACGCTTGCTTCACGCAGGCGCGGCGCAAACCGCTGCAGGGCCGCGGCGAGCCGGTCCTGCGCAAAATCGCGCACTGCGTGGTTCAAGTTCATGCGCCGTCCGGTAACGGTAATCGGAAGGGCCTTGGGCGTAGGCGCATGGTGGGCGAGGCGTGTCATGGTGAACCTCCTTTGAAAACAGAAGCTCAAGGAAAACAGAAACGTGAGTTGGTGCGCTGCGCCGTTTAACGCGGGACAGCGCGGTCTTTCCCATAGGAAAAACCATTCAAGGAAAACATGAGAGCGGATCCAGCCGAGTCGTGTTTATACGCGCCAAAGAGCCAGACCCGCGATGAATCCCGTTTTGGCGACTCCCCAGGCTCGCTCTGGCGTCCGGCACGGGGGAGTCCATCGCTGGATCACGCGGCCTGCCGGCTCATGGCGAAAGTACGACGCGCGCACCGAAACCCGCAGCGCCGCTTGCGCCCGCGAAAGCGGGCAACACAAGCCAGCGGAGAGCTGTTCGAGTTGGTGAGAAGGGTGGCGCATGGAGTGAATGCTTTTCGTTACGTTGCTATCCAATCATAGATTGCTGGCCCAAAGAAACAATCCCGCTTGAGAGCTACGTCCGTTTAGCCTTCCCCTGGGAGCGCCCATAGCGGAAGGAGCAGTTCATGCGGTACAACCCGTCCGAACCGGCCTGTTCAGCGCAAACTGCTCCTAAGATGATTTCCACGGTTTTCTGTTTTTGACTCCCTTGCAACCAGCCGCATGACAAATCCTTCGCCTATCGAGCAACTGCGCGCCCTGTTGCCGGAAGCCGACGCCGGCGCGATTCACGCCTTTCTGGCCGACCTTTCGCCCAGCGAGACGCCGCATGTTCTCTCGCGTTTAAGCGACGACGAACAAACGCAAGTGCTTGCCGCATTGCCGCCAGAGGAAGCGGCGCGACTTGTCGAGGAGTTGCCGCTTTCGCTGGCCGCGACCATGCTGCACGATGTGTCGCCCGAGGCCGCCGCGGCGATTCTGGACCGTTTGCCCAGCGACGAGCAAACCGACTTGTTGGCGCATTTGGACGCCGAGCAGTCCGCCGCGGTGTTCGCGCAAATGGCGCCGGAGGAAGCGGCCGACGTACAGCGCCTACGCGATTATCCGCCGGAGACGGCCGGCGGTCTGATGGTGACGGAGTATCTCGCCTATCCTGACACGGCGCTCGTGGGCGAGGTGCTGGCCGACTTGCGCACGCACGCCGACCGCTACGCCCAATACCCCGTGCAATACGCTTACGGCGTGTCGCCCCAGGGGAAGTTGTCGGGCGTGGTGCGCCTGCGCGACTTGCTGTTCTCGGCCGACAATCAACCGCTGCAGGCGGTCTTGCATTCGCAGCCCGCGGCGGCGCGTGTCGACGCAGGATTGAGCGAACTGCGCGCCTTCTTTGAACGTCATCGTTTTCTCGCGGCGCCAATTCTTGACCGCGAAGGGCGGCTCGTAGGCGTGGTCAGTCAGTCGGACGTCGAAGAAGCCGCCGCCGAGCAAGCCGAACATCGCTTCCTGCGGCTCAGCGGCATCGTCTCGGGCGAAGAATTCCGCACGATGCCGCTGGCCACGCGCGTGGCGGGGCGGCTGGCGTGGCTCGCGGTCACGATGCTGTTGAGCTTCCTGGCGGCCAGCGTGGTGGGCCTGTTTGAAGACACGCTTTCGAAAGTGATCGCCCTGGCGGTGTTCCTGCCGGTGATCTCGGGCATGAGCGGCAACGCGGGGAATCAGGCCATTGCCGTGACCATGCGCGAACTTTCGCTGGGGCTGCTCAAGCCGCATGAACTGCAATGGGTGATTTTCAAAGAAGCCTCGGTCGGCGTGATCAACGGGCTCGTGCTGGGAATAGTGATGAGCCTGGTCGCCTGGTTCTGGAAGGGCAACCCGTACCTCGGTCTTGCGGTTGGCGGAGCCCAAGCGCTCAGCGTGCTCGCCGCGGCATGCCTGGGAGGCGGCATTCCCCTGATGTTGAAGCGATTCTCGCTGGATCCTGCACTCGCTTCGGCGCCCATTTTGACCACCATCACCGACGCCACTGGGTTCTTTCTTGCACTGGGTCTGGCGCGTCTGATGTTGCCGCTGCTGGTCTGAACGCCGCCTCAGCGCGCCGACTCGGCGTTGTCAGTTGGAACGTCCCGCAGGGGTTCTTCCTCCGGAGGCAGTTCCTCGCTGGCGAGAATGACCATGCCCACGCGTTCGATCAAGCCGCGAGAGTTGATACCGCGCACGTACAGAACAATCGGGCGACACACAACCGCGGCGCCAACCCGCAGCTGATCGCCGGGAAGTTGCGAGCGGAGGTATTCGTCCAAGGTGGCCTTCGCGGGAGCTTTCAGCGGAATCCCGTAAAGGTCCTCCATTTCACTCACCGTAATCGACGCCCGGAGCGGAAACTCCAACTGCACGGGCAATTCGCTCGTTTCTTCATTGCCGCGCGCGAACACCTTGTTCACGAGCGGCCGCGTGTCGGGGCGCAACACGACTACAACGTGGTCTCCCGCTTCAATACGCGTATTGCCGTGCGGCGGGATAATCTGGTCGTGTCGTGTGATCATGGCGATGACCACGCCTTCCGGCAGCGCCAGTTCGCGCACCAGGCGGTCGACGGCGCGGCTTTCTTGGTCCACGGTGTAATCGACGATGTCGCCATCGACGTGGCGCAGCGAACTGATTTCCAGGGTCACGGGCGGCGGCGGTTCGCTGGGAACGTCGACATGAAGCCAGCGCGCCATGAAGGGCATCGTCCAGCCTTGGACCACTGCCGAAACCACCACCACGAAGAACACCACGTCGAACAGTTCCCGCGCGCCTTCAATTTCATACATCAGGGGAAATGTGGCCAAGGTAATGGGCACGGCGCCCTTCAGTCCGACCCAGGAAATGAACACCAGCTCGCGCCAGGAGAACCGGAAGGCGAACAAAGTCATGGCGACCGTCACGGGCCGAGCCACAAACACCAGGACCGCCGCCACGAGCAAGCCCTGCCCCGCCACGGCAAACAACCGGCTAGGGTAACTTAGCAGCCCTAGTACGATGAACATGATGATCTGGCCGAACCACGCGGCGGCGTCGTGAAACAGAAAGATGCCTCGCTGGAACACAATGCGGCTGTTGCCGATCACGATGCCCGTCAAATACACGGCCAAGAACCCGCTCCCCCCGACCGAGGCCGCCGCGCCAAACGAGAGGAATCCCAGCGCGGTGGCCAATACCGGATATAACCCCGCCGCGTCAAGATTCACGCGGTTGATCGTCCACACCGCCGCTTTGCCAATGGCCAACCCTGCAGCGGCGCCCACGACCATTTGCATGGCGAACAAGTTCAGCAGCGCCAGGACCGCCTCGCTATTCAGCACCGTGACACCCGCCTCGGTGTAGTTCGAAAGCACCTCGATGCAGCCAATCGTCAAAAAGATGGCCATCGGGTCGTTGGCGCCGCTTTCGATTTCTAGCGTGGCTGAGAGTCGTTCGGAAAGCGACACGCCGCCGTAACGCAGCGTGGCGAAAACCGCCGCTGCATCCGTCGAGCCGACAATACTCCCCAGAAGCAAGCCTTCCAACCAAGAAAGCTCGAGAATCCAAGCGGCCGCGGCGCCCGTAATTAACGACGTGATCAACACCCCCACGGTGGCCAACACAAACGAGGGCTTCCAGGAGACGCGAATGGAAGAAGCCGGCGTGCGCAATCCACCGTCAAACAAGATCAGCGCTAACGAGAGCGTACCAACCGTATACGCCAGTCCGAAATTGTCGAAATCCAGTCCGCCGAGTCCCTCGGAGCCGGCCAGCATTCCCACGGCCAGGAACAACACCAGCACGGGCACGCCAATGCGAGCCGAGAACTTACTAGAAGCAATTCCCAGCAACAGCAGCACGCCCGTGACGAGAATCAACGTATTTAGCGTATCAATCAGGAACATCCGGTGGTTCTTCGTGTCTGGGTCTCGCTCATTGCAACTCACCGCGTTCGCGCCGTGATCCGCCTTGGTTTGACTATAGAGTCTGACCAACGGACTGCGAACCGGGGGAGCGAGAGAATCGCACGAAGCAAGCGTCGTCCGTAGCGCGGGAGGCGCGGCTCGTGGTTACTCGCCCGGCGTATTCACCAGGCGGTGCGGCAACCGTGCGACGGTCAAGGTCTGCCCAGCGCTATTGGGAATGGCGGCTAGCAGCGCGCCATCGTTGGCGATCGCGAGCGGTTTGATGTAAAGAACGCCACCCAAATCCACTCGGGCGACCGGCGCGCCGTCCGATAACCGCCACAGGGTCGCCTGGCCGCGTCCGCCGGACACAAACCCTTCGCCGCCAGGAAGAAAACCAACCGACCACTGGATCTCGCCCTTGCAGGAAATTGTGTGCAGCACCTCGCCTGTGGCCGTATCGCAAACTTGCAGACTGCTTCCTTGACTCACCGCCAGCTTGGCGCCGTCGCTCGAAAACGCCGCAGCCATCGCCACGCCTTGGCCCAGCTCGCAGGTTTGAAGCACGGTCGCTGAGCGTAGATCAAACCGGACGAGTTTTTGTCCATCCGTCGCCGCCGCTTCAAATCCGCGCGCCGGAAGATAAACCGCCAACACAGAGCGTTGGAACGCAGCAAGCGAGCGGGGCGCCTGCGCGGTCTTGTTCGTCAACTGCCAGATCAAATCACCCTTACTGCCGCCGCTTAACACAAACGGCGCCGCCGGGCTGGCCGCCAGACAAGTCACTTGCCCTTCGTGACCTTGCAGCTTGGCGCCCGGTTGCACGCGGCCCGAGTTGTCAATCGTCCACGTGCGCAAACCCCCTTGAAAACCACCCGCGATGAGTTGCCCGCCGTCGAACGAGAACGCCACCGCCGTGATCTGGCCCAAGTCGTCCAAGCGCCCAAGCGAAGCGAGTTGCTCCCCCGTGTCCGTGTCCAACACCAACAGCGTCGAGTCGAGTTTGCCCGCAGCCAACAACCGGCCGGGGGGCGCAAACGCCAGCGAGTTCACGGGCCAGCCCATTTCGGGAAACTCCCGCACGATCTCCAGCGCGGGGAGCGATTCTTCGGCCGGTTTGGATTCTTGCCGCACTTGCGGCGCAATGCTCGAAGTCGAACTTGCCAAAGGTTGCGCCGACGGCGGCGGATCGTCCACCGCAACCGACGAGGCGTCGGGAACGGACTGCGTTGAATCCGCCTCGTCCGCCAAGGCGGGTGAACTCGCGGCCGAGGATTCGCTTGGCATGGCTTGGGAAGTCGCCGCATTCGCCGCCATTTCATCCGATGGTTGCTCGGTCAGCTCGGCAGCCGGCGCGTAAGGCTCGGACGTCGCAGGATCGTTCTCGGCCAGAAGCGCATCGTCGTTGGCGGCAACGTCTTCGTTGGCTGGGTCTCCGTCACCCGGAAAGAACGCCAGCAAATCACGACGTTCGGACGGAGTGAAGTTGTCGGGGTTTGATTCGTTCGGGCCCGCGGGTCCAACCATCACGGCGCCGTACAACGCCACGCCGCGCAGGCCCACCGCCAGCAAGTCATCGGGTTCGAGCGTATCCTCCACGGTTTGTTGTGCGAGTCGCCAGGCGCCTGTCGCCAGTGTCTCCTTCGCGTCGTCCTCAAAATCGCGATACGACGGTACATGCACGAGAAAGGCGCAACGCCCTGAGTGCAGTTCGCAATGGACCAGGAACTGGCCGTCGGTTAACGACATGATCCGATCGCGGTCGGCCGTGAACAATGCGTCGCGCATCGCCTTGAGCGACTGCGAATACGCCGCGGCCAGCTCTTGCGCTTGGGGCGAATTGCCCGAGGCAACGCCGTCGGTGCTGGCGGAAAGCACGCGCAGTTCCGCGTCGCGCAATCGACTTTCCGGAGTTTCTGGCCGAGGGCCGTCGAGCGCCGCCTGCTGCTCGGCGTTTCGCCAGCCTTGATACACGGCCGGTCCTACCAGCGCCGCTCCACCCAGCGTAATGACGAACAGCGCATACCCCAAGACCAGCCCGGTGATCGCGACGCCGCGTCCGGTCAATTGTCCGGCCGACTGCTTGATTTTCCACAACGCCAGATGCCCCGTGATAATCGCCCCGAGTGAAGTGAGCAGCGACAGCCCGCAAACGCACAAAAACACGGGCGAGAGCAGGCCCAACACCAGACTGGTTGTGGCCCAAGGCGATTGTCCCGGCGATTGCCGATACGACGGCGTCGTGTGCCGTGCGGCGGTAGCGGGAAAGGACGCGGTTTGCGGCTTCGCGGGGTCGTCGACTAAGATCGCCGCCAGCGGCTCTGCGGCGTGTCGGCCTAAAACCGCCTCCGGGGCAAAGCGCGAAAAACACGCCTGGCACTCAACCTGTTCGCCGCGGCGGCCCAGCGGAATCAGTGGAATAAAGTAAAGGGTGAACCAGCGTTTATGAACGAGATGGCGAAACCGTTGCTGCGTGCGACACTGGGGACAAGCGAACGTCCCCTCGCCTACGGCGGATTCTCGCGTTCGAACACCGAAGATAATCATGACCTGCCCGTGAAACTGTGCGAAGGAGCGGTGTCGCTACACTTGTCGTAGGTTTCTATCCTACAATAACGTCTGCCCGGCTGAAATTGTAAGTGCATTCAACTATACTGGCCGGAAATCAGCGTGCGGCCTTCGTGTGGATCGTCGCGGGCGAAATGTACCGCCGCCGACGCCTGCCGTGGTCTCCCTCCTGTCCTTCACGCCTATTTTCTTCGCCCCCCAGAGGATATGTCGATGCAACACCGTTGTTTGTATGTCGCGGGCTCGGCGCTGCTTGCGCTCTTCGCCGTCGGCGCCCGGTCGACCGTGACGGCCCAAGACGGCAAAATCTTCACGCAAAAACCGACCATCGCGGCAGCGCAAGTGCGACAAGCGCCCGAGGCCCAGGAAAAAGCGCCTCTGGCAACTCCTGCCGACGCCGCACAAGCCAGCGAAGGCCCCGTCGCGCAATGGATTTGGGGTCCTGACCAAGACCGCAATTATGTGTTTCGCAAAGAGTTCAACTTGCCGGGACCGATGAAGTCGGCCCTGCTCGTCGCGTCGTGCGATAACCGCATGAAGGTGTTCCTGAATGGAGAACAAGTGGCCGCAGGCGACAATTGGCAGCAAGCCGCAAGAGTCGATGTGCAGAAACAGCTCAAGCGCGGCAAAAACGTCCTGCTGGTGGAAGGCGCCAACGAAGGAGGCGCTGCAGCCCTTGCGGCTAAGTTGATTCTGACCCCGCGAAGCGGACACCCGGAATACCTCGTGACGGACAAGTCGTGGCAAGTGCTGGAAAGCCGCGAAGCGACGCAACCCGTTGAGTTGGTCATGCGCGGCAAGATGGGCGTACAGCCCTGGGGCGATGTGTTCGCCGCAGCCGCATCGTCCAATCTTCCCTCCGGTCCGCGCGAAGTGTTTGAAACGCTCCCCGGGTACCAGGTTGAATTGCTGTACGACGTTCCCGGACCAACGCAAGGCTCGTGGGTCTCCCTCGCGCGGGATGACAAAGGCCGATTGTTGGCCAGCGATCAAGGCGATAAGGGAATCTTCCGCATCACGCCGCCCAAGCTCGGCAGCGACGAGCCGACCAAAGTTGAAAAACTCGACCTCAAGATCACGTCCGCCCAAGGCATGTTGCATGCGTTCGGCAGCTTGTACCTTTCGGTCAATGGCGGTCCGGGCAGCGGACTGTACCGAGCGCGCGACACCAACGGCGACGATCAGTACGACGAACTGGTGAAGCTCGCCGAGTTCCGCGGCGCCGGCGAACACGGCCCGCACGCGCTGCGGTTGTCGCCCGATGGCAAGTCGATTTACGTTGTGTGCGGCAACCATACCGACCCGCCGGTGAAGTTGGACGCCAGCCGAATTCCCAGCAATTGGGGCGAAGATTTGCTTCTCCCGCGCCAGTGGGACGCGCGCGGCCACGCGGTCGGGCGACTGGCGCCCGGCGGCTGGATCGCCAAGACCGACCCGGATGGCAAAACCTGGGAGTTCATCAGCATCGGCTACCGCAACTCCTACGATATGGACTTCAACGCCGACGGCGAGTTGTTCGCGTACGACTCCGACATGGAGTGGGACATGGGCTCGCCGTGGTATCGGCCGACCCGCGTGACCCATGCCGTGAGCGGCAGCGAGTTTGGTTGGCGCAGCGGCGCTGGCAAGTGGCCGGCGCACTATGTCGACAGCTTGCCTCCCTTGCTCGACATCGGCCCTGGATCGCCGGTTGGCGTCGGCTTCGGCTATGGCGCCAAATTCCCCGCCAAGTACCAGAAGGCGTTGTACCTTCTGGACTGGACTTTCGGCACGATTTACGCCTTGCATCTGGAGCCGGACGGCGCCTCGTACAAGGCGACCAAAGAAGAATTCCTCTCGCGCACTCCTTTGCCGCTGACCGACGCCGTGGTGGGGGCGGACGGCGCACTGTATTTCACCGTGGGCGGACGCGGCACCCAGTCGGCGCTCTATCGCGTGACCTACGTGGGCGAAGAGTCGACCGTTCCCGTCGATGCGAAAGACGCGCAAGGCGCCGAGTTGCGGCAACTCCGCCATCAACTCGAAGCCTATCACCGTAAGGCCGAAGACCCGGCCAAAGCCATCGAGTTCCTATGGCCGCACCTGAAGCACGAGGACCGCTTTATTCGCTATGCGGCGCGAGTCGCGTTGGAAAACCAACCCGGCGCGGCGTGGCAAGATCGTGTTCTCGCCGAGCAAGAACCCTGGACTTTGATTAACGGCGCCGTGGCGCTGGCGCGGCAAGGCGAGAAGTCGCAACAGGGCGCACTCCTCAAAGCGCTGGATCAATTGGAGTTCGCCTCGCTGGACGATCTGCAACAACTGGCGTTGCTCCGCGCGTACCAGTTGGTGTTCATCCGCATGGGCCAGCCCGGTCAAGACGCCGCCGCACGCCTCGTGCAGAAACTTGATCCGCTGTATCCCGCGGCCAGCGATGACGCCAACCGCGAGTTGGTGCAACTCCTGGTGTATCTGGGTTCGCCCACGGTGATCGAGAAGACCCTGGCCGAGCTGAAGAAGCCCACCGCGTACACGCCGGAAGGCGTTGCCGAGTTGTTGGCGCGCAACCCCGGTTACGGTGGGCCGATTTCGCAGATGTTGGCGAACCACCCCGAACTGCAAAAAGTGCATTACGCTTACACGCTGCGGAACATGCGTTATGGCTGGACGCTCGAGCAACGCAAGGAGTATTTCGACTTCCTCGCGCAAGCTCGCACCAAGAGCGGCGGCGCCAGCTATCAAGGCTTTATCGACAACATTCGCAAAGACGCGCTGGAGAACGCTTCTCCGGCCGAACGCAAAGCGCTGGAAGGCGAGTTGTCGCTGGCGCCGGTCCAAGTGGCCCTGTTGCCCAAGCCGGAAGGTCCCGGCCAGGCGTGGACGCTGTCCGAGTTAGTCGCCCTGACCGAAGGCGGACTTTCGGGCCGTAACTTCGAACACGGACAGCGCACCTTTGCGGCGGCCCGCTGCGTGGTGTGCCATCGCTTCAATGGCGAGGGCGGCGCAACCGGCCCGGATCTGACGAACGTCGCAGGTCGCTTCAGTTACAAAGATCTGGCGGAGGCGGTGGTTGACCCCAATAAGGTGATCTCGGATCAGTACCGCGCGTCCGTCATTCAAACGGCCGACGGCAAGAGCCTTACGGGTCGCGTGACCAGCACCGACGACAAGAAGATCATCGTGCTGACCGATCCGGAGGACGCCACGAAAATCGCTGAGATCGCCAAGGAGGACATCGAGTTGCTGGAACCGTCGCCCACGTCGCAAATGCCGGCCGATTTGCTGAAGGTCCTTAACCGCGAGGAAGTGCTCGATCTGCTGGCGTATCTGATGTCGCGCGGCAATCCGAACGAGCCCATGTTTAAGTAGGCCGAAGTTCCAGTAAAATTGCTCGCGTTTGGCAGGAATTCCGCTGAGGGGAAGTGGCCCCCTCGGCGGGATCTTTCTGTCGGTTTGCGCATTTCGTTTGGCGGTGGTCTATGCAGCATGTCTCCGCACCCACGCGACCCGCCGCAGGATTAACCTTTGCCGGCCGCGAAAGCGATCGCCCCGTTGCCTGGCTGCTGCGATTCCTGGGTGTGATTGACCTGCTGGCGTTAGGGGCCGTGTTCATGCCCGAGACGTGGATGGCGTATTTGCACCACGCGATGGGTCTTGGCCAGCTTCCCACAGTCCCCCTGGTTGACTATCTCACGCGGTCTGCCTCTTTGCTGTATGCTGTGCACGGTTCGATCCTCGTACTGGTCTCGCTGGACATCAACCGCTATCGCCCGCTAATCTTGTTCGTCGCCTGGGTATCGATCGTCCACGGAGCCATGCTCTGGGTGATCGACCTTTGGGCGGGTCTGCCCTGGTGGTGGACCTGGACAGAGGGCCCCATTTACAGCAGTGTTGCAGCGCTCGTGTTGGTTTTGCTGCCCAAGGAGAGCCAGCCGAGCACACAAGGCGATACTGCGTAACAACTTGCGGCGTGTAAGGAATGTTGGCCCGGCGGTCGTGTGCGGAGCAGGCGGCCTGCCCGGCGTGGCGGCGTCAAGTGGCGCCCGGCCGATCAACGTTGAACCAGGGAAGGATGGGATCGCGTGCCGTTTCTACGAGGGGGAACCGGAGGTTTCCTCTCCTTAATCACTCGTCTGGTGGTTCTGTTCGTATTGACGGGATGGGGGCATTGCGCGCGCAACTTGTTACTAGCGAACGACTTCCACAGCGTGGTTGTTCCTGGAAACACGTCCTGGGTCGACGCGGGCGTGTGGCTCAACGCGGGACAAACGTTAACCATTCACGCCGGAGGTGAAGTCCACATTGGTTTGCCCACGGTTCGCCGTCCCGACTCACAATGTGTCATGGGGCCGAACGGAGCCTACACCTTTTTTGACGATGAGCTTGGCCAGGCCTTTCCGCTTCCTGCCGCTGGCGCAGGACCGGCGCCGTGTTACGCGTTGATTGGGAAAGTGGGCGAGGACGGCGAACCCTTCTACGTGGGGGCAAAGATAAGCCGCTTGGCGCCACGCTCCGGCCCGTTATTTCTGGGCGTGAATGACTTTAACCATGTCGACAACGCGGGGCAGTTCGTCGCCACGGTTGAAGTCAACCGTCCGCTGCAACCAGTGCGGATGCGCCGACGCATTCCGCCAGGCATGTCAGGTCGCCCGGTGCGGTTCGCCCAAGTCGTGATTTTTTATGTCGACGGCCTTCGCCCCGATGTGGTCGAGGAAATGTCGGCGATGGGACATGCGCCAAACATCACGGAAATTTTTCTGGAAGGCGGCTCGCAGGTTGAAAATTCGCTGACCGTGTTTCCCTCGAACACGATTACCGCGAACGGTTCGCTGTGGACTGGCTGTTTTAGCGACCGACACGGACTCAAGGCGCAAGTGGGGTTCGACCGTCAAACCGGTCGCAGTGAGAACTATCTGGAAGCCACCGGACCGGTGGCCAGCGGTTTGTACTTGGAGCGGCAAGGCGCCGACTTTGTGTTGCTGGGCGCTCGTATGGCGGCGGTGCGCGCCACCGGCGGAGCCGAAGCGGCGCAGCAGTTTCGGGCGCTGCACACCAGCGACATTCCGCCGCTGTCGCGTCACCTCGTGAATTCCGGCAAAACGTACGGCGCGAGCGTGCTGCCGATCATGTCGGACCTATCGCCCAAGCTGTGGACGCGATACCTGACCGACGAAACCCCCTACCTGGGTACGCAACGCGCCGACCGCTTTATCGACGAAGCGAACTCGGTGTACGCCATCGAACATTTGTTGCGACAACAAGACGATGTGATGGTGGTCTGGCTCCCTGAGACCGACACGGTCAGTCATCACGAATTCCGCGGACAATTCGGCATGGCTCGCCGCACGATCGCCGAGGCGGACCAAATGATCGGCGAAATCGTCGGGCATTTGCGACGCCAGGAACGACTTGATAAGACCTACTTGATCCTGGTCAGCGATCACGGGCATCACGGAGGACAGCTTGAGCACTTAGATCGGTTTGACCTGGTTAACGAGTTCTTCCATCGTCCGCGCGAAGTGACCTCCAGCGGCCTCTGGGTAGGGGGCGGCCTCGGCCTGACGGTCCGGCAACATCGTTGGATCAACCAAACGCACAACGACCAGCCCGAGAATTACGTCTTCGTCGAGGCGCTGGGGGACGGCGTCGCCCGCATCTTCTTGCCGCGCGGAGGGTACGGCACGTGCGATTGGTCGGGGCCTAATGCCGCGGGAACGTTATTGCGATATCCCGTAGCGCCGAACCTACCCCCAGCGAACTTGTTTCACATGCTCGCGCACCTTGAAGCCCACGATGTGCGACCTGAGAAGCGATTTCCTGTCGACTTGATCTTGGCGAAGTTGGACGAGTCGTCGATCGTGCTTCACCACCGAGAGCGCGGCTGGGCGGTCATCGACCGGCAGCGCCATGATGACGGCAACTGGGTCTACCGTTACCGTGTGGTAACCGACGTGCAACCCACCCCCGAAGGGGGTATCGTCTTTCGCGAGGCGTCTCAGGCGCCGGTTGATCCACTCTGCCTGGGGCCCGTACTGCCGACCGAGCTGCGCGGCCACTACTTAAGCGAACAGGACTGGCTGCAACTGACGTTGGCCACGCCCTACCCCGACAGTGTTGTCACGATGACCCGGCATTTGTTGTGGGACTCCCGGCTTCGTCCGCGCGAACTTCGATACGCTCCCGATTTGGTGGTGTGCGCGGCTCCGGGTTGGCAGTTCAACACGTTCAACGAGCCAGGCACGGCGCACGGCCATCCGTTTCATCCGACGATGCGCAACACGCTGTTTGTGGCCGGGCCGAACGTGCGCGCCGGGGCCGTTTTGAGCGATCCCGCGCGAGCGGTCGACCTCGTTCCGACGGTGTTGGCCATGGTCGGCGCGAACTTCGATCCCCGCCAGTTTGACGGCCAGCCGCTGTGGGCGTTGTTTGAGTCGCACGACGCTCCTGCGAAGAGCTTGGGCGAGCGTCGTCGGAATGAGAACGCAATTGTGTCCGGCGGCGGCCCGCACGGCCCCCCCGACCATTTCGAGCCGCGATACTGGCACGAGGTCGACCTGGGCGCCTGGAGCGCCGTGCCGTACCGGCCACGCATCGAGTATCCGGACCAACCGCGGACGATTGATCGCCCGTCGCACTTCTGGGATGTGAGCAATCTGGTGGTCAATGCGCTCAGTCTGGCCGAAGTCAGCGTGAATCGGCTCATTGACGATGCCGCCACGGTTCTAGGCAGCTCTCAGCCGCCGGCGCGAACTTTCTACCGACGCACCCAAGAGGCGCTGGAAACTCGCGCGTTAACAAGCCCCATCGAGGGGGACTCCCTGTGGCTCGCCGAAGGCGCCCAGTCGTTACATTGGAATAAAATCGCCGTGAGCGACTACTTCAATGTGTACTCGACCGCCAATTTGACGCGAATGGACGCTGCACTCGACTGGGGACAGCGTCGCATCGACCGCCTCGACCAATGGGCCGCCAGGGGGTTGGGGCTGCCGGCACGGGGGGCTCCCTTACTCAACGGAACGATCGACTTCGTGCAATACTCGGTGTGGGAAACGCGTCGCGTGGGTACGCGCATCGGGGCCCGTGTGATCAATGAGTGGCTCTTGTACGGGGTCGAAGACAGTGCGGCCTGGTTCCTCAATTTGAATCGCGCAGAGCCGCCCGAGGTTCTGGTTTCGCCGCCGCCCCAGCGTTTGCCACAGGTGATGCTACGCCTTCCGCCGCCTCATTGGGAAGACTAAGTCGCACGCCGACAGCGGTCTAAGTCGGCGCTTCTCGATGCGTCGGTTCGTCGGCCCTGCTCGGTCGATAGGCTATAATCTACAATTTGCATCAACTTTATGCGGTGCATGAAGTTGCGCCGATTTTTCTTGCCGCACGCGCGAGGGAGAACTAGCATCAAATTCAGGGGACGAATTTCTCATCTTTCGTTCATCGCAGGAGCGCGCCATGAACTCATCTCAAATGGCGTTGCGCCGCCGAGTTTTACGCCGGGTCGAATTGCTGGAATCGCGCGCCATGCTGGCTGGCGTACCATTCTCCTTCACGGTGGATGACCCCCAGGGACACTTTGCTCCCTTCCCGGCTCTGGTCGATGTTCTTGAAGCGGCGGGCGAAATTCTTACCGGTTTGCTGCAAGGCAAAGGCTCGTTAGAAGTTCGCGTCGTTGCGAACAACGACATTCGCTACGCCCGTGCGGGAGCAACGGCGGTTTCGCTGGTCGATCCGGTGGCAGGGTTCACCGTGGTTGAGAATGGCACGCTCGCGGAAGCAAAAACCGGAACCGACCCCAATGGCGCCGAGGCCGATATTCTCGTCGAACTCAACACAGAAACCTATCTGCCTACCGTGTTTTTCGACCCTTCCGGCGCAGCTCGCACGGCGACACTCCCTGCCGACAAGGAAGACTTCCTTTCCACCGCACTTCACGAACTCGTGCATGCGTTGGGCTTTCAGGGCTATCGCACCATCTTTGGGGCCGACTATGGAGAGTTTACCATCGAATTTCCCGCGGGCAGCGGGAAGTTCCTTGCGTCATCCTACGATGTGCTGACGCAATTTGGCTCGGGCGATCAGGCCGACATTCTGTTCTTCACCGGCGCCAAAGCGCAGGCCGCATACGGCGGCCCCGTACCGCTCACCAGTCTGGGACCGGACGACGCCACGGGCGAGAACTTCTTTCACTTGGGCAATCCCATGGGAAGCGTTGGCGCCGATTTAATTCCCGATCTGATGAACGGCATTGTGTTCTTTCCCGGTACGCGCTACGTCGTCGGCGATTTGGACCTTGCCGTATTGTCCGATCTTGGCTGGACGCTCACCCCCACCGGCGGGTCGTCATGGCACAATGCCGATCTACCAAGCGATGTCAACGGTGATGGATTGACCACCGTGCCCGATTTATTGCCCATTGTCACGGCGTTGCGTGACAACAGCGGCATGCCCGTGGCGTTGACGTTCGATCCTCCCACTCCGCGGATGTATTTGGACGTGACCAATGACGGCCTGGCCTCGGTGGCCGATTTGCTGGCCGTGGTTAGCGTGCTGCGAGACCAAATCGAGGAAGGCGATGGAGAAAGCGCAGCCGAAGCGCTCGGTTCCGGCGAGGCCGGTTTACCGTTTGATCCAAAAGTGTGTAGCGCCGCGCATGATGCGATCGAAGAAGCGATTGCCTTGATCGCGCCGCAACATCCTCTGCGGAAAAGACTTGCGACGATCGGTTAGGGCCGGCATTGCGTCGCCCCGCTTCGCGTGGCCAGACGCTGGGATAGTCGGCCGACACCGGGTCGTCGCCAGGCGAGGTTGTGACGGGAAGGTCAGGGGCGTAAGATAAGTAGACGCGGATCTCTCGCGCCCCGCCCGAACTTCCCCACCCCACCTTATGCACGTCTTGCCTTCCTCGGATGCTCGTCGCGGTTCAGGACTTGGCCAACCTGTGCGCCGTTCGCGGGGCCTTGGCCGACGCGAATTTCTGCGTATCGGACTGGGAGGTTTCGCCAGCCTGTCACTGCCCAACTTGCTGCGCCTGCGCGCGGAAGCGGCAGAATCGGGCGCCGAAGGTCATCTGGCCAATGAAGAAAAAACGGCCGTCATTCTGGTATGGCTCCGCGGCGGCGCCAGCCATTTGGAAACGTTCGACCCCAAGCCCGACGCACCAGCCGAGTTTCGAGGACCGTTCGGGGCCATTCCAACCAACGTACCTGGAATTCATATCAGCGAGTTGTTGCCGCGACTCTCGCAGATTGCGGACAAGTATGCGCTGTTGCGCTCGGTGGCCCATACCGGGGGCGGCCACCCGGCGGGTTCGCTGCAAGTACTGGGAGGGGACCCCGACGCGGCCGACAAGCTCACCCCCCGCTACCCCGACTGGATGAGCATCGCCCATTATCTGCGCTCCGGGCGGCCGCGTAACATTCCCAACTATGTGGCGGTCAATCCGGTTGATCGGTACGACAGTTTCACCATTGCCGGCTCAACGTATCTGGGGCCGACCTATGAACCGTTCCGCGTCATCGGCGACCCCAGCCAGCCGAATTTCGAGGTGCCCAATATTGGGCTGAAGGACGAATCGCAAAAACAACGGCTGCGCGAGCGCGTGGGTCTGCGGCAATCGCTCGATCAAATGCAACACACGATTGACGCCTCGGGCATGATGGAAGCCGTTGACCAGTTCGAAGCGCAGGCGATGAACTTGCTCATCAGCCCCGAAGCGAGTGAAGCGTTTGACCTTTCGCGCGAACCGGACGACGTGCGCGACCGTTATGGACGCCATGCCTGGGGACAGCAATGCCTCATGGCCCGGCGGTTGGTTGAGGCGGGCGTTGAAATCATCACTACCGAGTTCGACGGCCCGTTGTGCGGACGCGTGGCCAATTGGGACGATCACGCGGTGAATCATCACGTGTTCGAGGCGAACCAGTACCGCGCGCCGTTTTTCGACCAGGCCGTTTCGGCGCTCATTGAAGACATTTACCAGCGGGGGCTCGACCGGCGCGTGCTGGTCGTTGTAACGGGCGAATTCGGCCGCACCCCGCGCATCTCGTATGTAGCCAGCAGCGGCGGAGGCGTGGCCAGCGCCGCCGCAGGCGTAGTACAGCCCGGACGCGATCATTGGCCTCGGGCCAACTCCATGCTGTTTGCCGGTGGCGGCATTCACACCGGGCAAGTGATTGGCGCCACGGATGCACGGGGCGAAGATCCGATTCGACGGCGCGTCGGTCCGCAGGACTTCCTCGCCACCATCTATCGCCATCTGGGATTCGATGCGGCCAATATCGCCATTCCCGACTTCTCCGGCCGACCGACTCCCATCCTGCGCGATGGTCAGCCCATTCCGGAACTTTCGCGCCAGAGTTAGAGCGCGTTTCACGCAGGTGTGACGCCCCCAATGTGGCACCAGCGCTCCGCGAGTGCGGAAAACCACTCGCGGAGCGAGTGGACCATACGGAAGAAGTCGCCACAACTCGATGAAATACGCTTTAGGTGTTTCTCGGGAATTGAGACAACTTGGTCCCCTGATTCGCCGTTACGTCGATTGGTCGTGGTGTCGGTTGTCAATCACACTATGGCGAGACCGGCTCCAGAATCGGTCGGAGAGCTTGTTCGAAAGCGTCGGCTTGGCGCAGGAAGCCCAAGTCCGTGGGGTGCGAGCTATCGACGGTTCCTTCGTTGTCTTCGCCCAGCAGATGTTCGCCTTCGAGGTAGTGCAGGTGCTTGACCCCCGCCTCCTGCAAGCGTTCGTATGCGGCGCGAAAGGCGGCGCGGCTGGAATCATTGCGTTGCCGCTGGGCGGGAAGCAGAAATGCATTGCTATAGGTGCGGTCTTCAACCAGGAGAATGGGCGTCTCGGGCCGTTGCTCGCGCAGGAGGCGCACGAGCGGTTCGGTGTTCTCGCCCGCGACTTTCGCATCAACATTGGGCAGGCAATCGATCACGTAAACGGCGGCGTCGATCTCGGCCATGAGCCTGGCCACTTCCGGTTCCAGTCGGCCATTGCCGGAGAAGCCCAAGTTGATCACCGACCAGTCGAACCGGCGCCCCAGAATGGCGGTATGCACCATGCCCGGTCGCGAGGCGCAGCCGCCTTGCGTAATGGAAGTGCCGTAAAACACGATCGGCTTCTGACGCTCTGCCGAGCGCAGGGGAGCCGACTGCAACTTGTTCTCGGGCGGCAAGCCGATCTCGACCGACGAAACGCCGTTGTACAGCGGCAAATACAAAAGATACTCGCGTTCGCCAGGCGGGAGTCCGCTGGCCAGAGCCGTGATGGTGGTCGAGCCTTTCGGAACACCGACATTCAGCCAACGCCATGCTCCATCGACCTTGACATACAGGTCGAGTCCGCTGACCCCGGTGGCCGGCATATGGGGCATTTCCAGGCGACTGGAAGTGACCGTCCAACGGGCTTTGATGGTCGTGGCGTCGGTGACGAATCGAGCGGCAAGACCGGCGGAATGGCGGCTGAGGCCCCACACTTCGGGACGTACGACGCCTTCGGCTTTGGCAGGCAACCGGTCAAACGGCGCGGTTACTTCGCTCCAGCCTTGGCCTTCCAACCCCAGCAGGCGAACGTCGTACCAGACCACCTGCTCTTGTTCATCGAGCTTGCCCTGCCCGGGGTCGATCGTCTCGGCCGCAAGAGGCCGCGGCGCGAAAACGATAGCGAGAAGACACGCGATCAAGAATCGAGAAACGTTGCGGTGCATGGTGGTTCGTTGGGATGAAAAGGAACAGGCAAGCGAAGAACCTTAGGGCGTACTCAAATTCGGTAACTGCGGCGAACGGCGAGTTGTTGCGCGCGCAACATGCGTGGGCGACCTCAACTCCACGGCCAGTGCTTGCCGAGCGCTTGACGCTGGGCGGCGGTTAATTGCTCAATGCCGGCGCGGGTCAGCTTCAACAACGCGGCAAGGTCCTTGTCGTCAAAGGTGGCTTCTTCGCCGGTCCCTTGAATTTCGACAAAGCGACCGCGGCCCGTCATTACGACGTTCATATCGACTTCGGCGGACACGTCCAGCAGGTAATCGAGATCAAGCACGGCTTTGCCAGCAACAATTCCCGCACTGACCGCAGCGACGCTGTCGGTCAGCGGATACCGGCTTGGGTCGGGCAACTCGCGTTGAATGCTGCGAATCGCATCGACGAGCGCGATAAACCCGCCGGTGATGCTCGCGGTGCGCGTCCCTCCGTCGGCTTCGAGCACGTCGCAGTCGACCGTGATGAGCCGTTCGCCCAGGGCCTCCAAATCGGCTACGGCTCGTAAACTTCGCCCGATCAGGCGCTGAATTTCGGTCGTGCGGCCGTCCACTTTCTCGCGGTCGCGGCGCTTGCGCGGACTTGTGCTGCCGGGCAGCATGCCGTATTCGGCGGTGATCCACCCCTTGCCTTTGCCGGCCAGCCAGTCGGGCACTTTGGGGTCGATGCTGGCGGTGCAAAGCACGGTGGTTCGCCCCGCCTGAATCAACACGCTGCCGGGCGCCACGTTGGTGTAGCGGCGTTTGATCTTCAGGGGGCGCAGCTCGTGGGCGGCGCGGGACTCGGTGGGCATGATCCAGGCAGGCAAGCGAGGGAGAGAAACCGACGAACGGCGAGGTCGTCAACAAGGCGGGTTTATCGTAACATGGGAGGCGCCGAGCGTCGAACGGTCTCGCCAAGAAGGTTCTGAGAGTGTGTGCCACAGGCAGCCAACAGCGGCCCTCAGCCTCTGGAGGGCGTGGTCGTTGGTCGATGGCGTGAGAATCGCACGCTCGCGCGTGGCGGCTGATTCAAAGACGCCCACGATCGGCGGTGGTGGGAACGGAACAAACTCGAAAAAAAGGGCGGCGCAACAGTTAAGCGGCATGTCACGCACCATTGTGAATTTCTGGCTGGATGTGAGTCTTTTGGTCTCGTTCCTTGGGAACGTTTGGGCCGCTACGGTGCTTCGATTTTTGTTTCCCTTGGGCACCGCGGCCGATGGATGGCGGCTGTGGGGCTGGACTTACGACCAGTGGTTCGACTTCCAGTTCTGGATGATCGCCCTTTTGGCGCTGATGGTGCTGCTGCACGTCATGCTGCATTGGACGTGGGTGTGCGGCGTGATTACCAGCCGGTTCCTCAAGCCCAAGAACGGGCAGAAGCGGCAATGGGATGAAGGGGAGAAAACGCTCTGGGGCGTAGGACTGCTGATTGTGCTGTTTGGCGTGCTCGGAGTTGCGTTTGCGGCCGCGGCGCTGACCATCCAGGCTCCGCCCGTTTAGAGCGCGTTTCACGCAAGTGCGACGCCCCCAAGGTGGCGCCATCGCTCCGCGAGCGCCCGAGACCACTCGCGGAGCGCGTGGACCACACGGAAGAAGTCAGCCCACCTCAATGAAATACGCTCCAGATTGCGCTGCGAGCCTGATTGCTGGTGGAGAACGGGCCACACGTGGCCGCGCCAGCGTAATGCTTATCGAGCGTGATGCGGTTTACTTCTCGGCTTGTTCACACAGGGGGCACCCGGGGGCGGTTCGCCAACCGGGGATTTCGAAGTATCCTAGCCCTCGGCCGATGGTGACAAAGCCCGTGAGAACCACGCAGAGCGCGGCGACTTGAAACACGCGCTGCCGCGCCGCGCCGCGCAACACGGCGCCGCCGCAACCCGTGGCGATCATCAGCGGGGCGGTGCCCAGTCCGAATGCCGTCATCGTGGCGGCGCCCAACGCCACACTTTGCGAGCCGGCCGCCAAAGCCAGGAAGGCGTACACTAGCCCGCAGGGCAACAAGCCGGTAAACAGGCCAGCGAGAAACACATCGCGCAGCACCGTGAGTTCGCGCCGCGACTGGCCGCCCCCAGCACGCAGCAAGGGGGCAATCGCGCCGGCCGCCAGACAAAACCCCTGCGCGGGGCGGGATTGAAATGGCAGCCAGCCGAGCGACTTAAGACCTTGGTAAATGAGGAAGACTCCAGCGAGCATCGCCAACACGGCGGCGCCGTTCAACACCGCGGGCATCTGTTCCGTCAAACGCGCTCCACCGTATCCGGCCGCCGCACCAAGAAAGGCGTAGGTGAAAACTCGCCCGAGCGTGTAAGTGGCCTGGCGGCGCAGGTTGCTTGTCCAGGTTGTGGCGCCGCTGCCCAGCGCTAGCGCGAATGGTCCGCACATGCCCAGACAATGCGAGGAGCCCAGCGCGCCGCCAACGAACACCAAGGCGAGTTCTACCATGCCGACGACTTTCTCCCCGTACTATGTGGCAGCGGCCACGCGGGGCCCACGGGCGCCGGTTGTCGTACGGCGCCCGGCTGATTGCCGGGTACGCTTGTCGTGGTTGGCAAGGCGGCGGCGGTCTCCAAAGCATCGGTAGGCTCTTGCCCCAACCGTAATGAGTTCGAGATCACAAACACGCTGCTAACCACCATGGCCGCGGCGGCCCACATGGGGTTAAGGCGGCCGGTCGCCGCGAGCGCCACACCGACCACATTGTAAGCAAACGCCCAGAACAAGTTTTGACGAATCGTGCGCGTCGCTTGACGGGCAAGCGAAATCGCCCAAGGCAAACGCGCTAAGTCATCGCTGAGCAGACAGACATCGGCGGTTTCTCGCGACACATCGGCCCCGCACCCCATGGCGATTCCGACCGAAGCTTCGGCCAGGGCGGGCGCGTCGTTCAAGCCATCGCCCACCATCGCCACCCGTCCGTATTCATGGCGCGCTTGCCGGATCGCCAGCAGTTTATCTTCCGGCAAAAGTTCGGCCTGAACAGGCACGCCCAAGGCATGCCCCAGGGCGGCAGCGCTGGCGCAGCGGTCGCCGGTCAACACTTGGGGTTGCAAATGCTGTTGCGATAAAGCCTGGAGAACGGCCGAGGCGTCGGGTCGCAACTCTTCGCGAAAGAGGAACACGCCGCGCACCTGGCCCGACCAACCGAGGCACGCCACGGGCAGGCATTGCGCATCGGCCTGTTGTACCGCCGTTTGTAAAGTCGGCGGAAAGGTCAAGGCTTGCGCCGCCATGAGCCGGGGGCTGCCCCAGACATAGGTTTCGCCCTGTGCGGCAAGCCGCGCGAGGAGTCCTTGCCCCGGCAAATTCTGAAGGTTGAACACTTCGGCGCTGGCGCGCAGGCCAGACCGGTTCGCAAAGTCGCGCACCGCACCGGAAAGGTGATGCGTTGACGCCGACGCGAGCGCGACAGCCGCGGCGAGGGTTTCCTCGCGCGAGGCGTCCGAGTCGGTCACGAACTCCGCGACCTGGGGGCGCCCCGTGGTGAGCGTGCCGGTTTTGTCGAAGAACACGGCGCGCACGCCTGCGAGTTGCGTCAGGGCGTCGCCATCGCGAAATAGCACGCCGTGCCGCGCGGCGCGTCCGACCGCCGCCCAAATGGCCAACGGCGCCGCCACGCCCAGCGCGCAAGGGCAAGCGATCAGCAACACCGCCAGGGCAGTCATCAACCCTTGCGCGCCGCCGCCAGACACGCCGTGTGCGACTCCGGCGGCCAGCGCTATGACTATCACCGCGGGCGTAAAGACTCTCGCCACGCGGTCGGCCAGTTGTTGTACGCGGCACCGCGCCGACGCCGCGGCGCATACGGCGTCGATGATGCGTTGCAGTGCGCCTTCGCTGGCCGGGGCGGTGGCCGTGATCAGCACATCGCCGTCGAGGTTCAAGGAACCCGCGAATACCGTTTCGCCGGGATGTTTGAGCGTGGGGCGGCTTTCGCCGGTCACCATTTGTTCGTCCAGCAGCGCCTCGCGGCGGACAATCACGCCATCGGCAGGCAGACGCTCTCCCGGCAACACGCGGAAGATGTCTCCACGAGCGAGTTCGTGAATCGGGAGGCAGGTTTCGTGCTGACCGCCTGAGGTCGTGTCGATGCGGCGTACTTGTTCGGGCAGAAGTCGCTCCAGCGAGCGGAGCGCATCGAGCGATTTTTGTTTGCCAATCGCCTCGAGCCAGCGACCTAGCGTGACGGCGACCAGCACCACGCACCCGACTTCAAAGTAGATGTGCCCCTGGTCGCGGAGCGTGGAGACAAATGAGAAGCCAAACGCGGCGGCCACTCCCACGGCCAACAGCAAGTCGGTGGTGATCTCGCCGCGGCGAAGTCGATCCCAAGCGTGCTCGAACAACGGCAAGCCCAAGAGCAACAACACCGGAATCGAGAAGATCATCGCCAGATAACGCAACACATCGACCCAGAGCGAAGCGCCAAGTTGCTCGCCCGGTTCGTACACATCGAGCGACCAGAGCGCCATGGTGAACACCATGACATTCATGGCGAAGAACACGGCGAGGCCCAAGCGCGTGAGCACACCGTGCGACGGCGTTTCGCTTTGCCGCTCAGCGACGATTGCGGCGGCCAGCCGACAGCCCAGGCAACAATACGCCGGAGCAGTGTCTTGGGGGGGAGAGTTCGCAACTCGACGAAACCCCGGCAGCGGCAGGCCGCAGTAATCGCACGTAGCACGGGCGGCGGCAACGTCGTTCATGGCCCCGAGAACAATTCGCGCTGCATGGCGGGAAAGAGATAACGCAGGCAGTACACCACAGTCAACACCCAGAATCCCACCCACATCAACCGTACGTACCACGGAATACGGTTGCCGGTGTAATGGTGGTATTGGTCTTCCAATTCGACGGGCATGTGGTCCGGTTCAGGCATCGGTCATCTCCGACGGTTGATCGAGGTGTTCCAACATGGGCAAGGTTCGCGCGACGCCGCCTTGGGCGCCGCCTCGCGCGTCAACCGATCCGCTTACTTGGGGGTGCTTGCGCGGTCGAGTTGTTCTTCGCGTTCGAGCATCAGGTACTTGGGGTTCTCCATATCGCGAAACATGCCGTTGCGTGCGGCCCATAACAACAAAAAGAGAAACCCCAAACTGGCGCACAGGTAGTTCACGATGGGTGTGACGGCAAAGGCGCCTTCACCCCCCACGCGGAATACGTGGATCAGTTCTAAGAACTTCCCGCTAAAACCAATCAAACCTGGCGTCAGCAGAAAGATGGCCAGCAAGATAGTAATTCGAGTGGCGCGGCGGGAATGACGCTTATCGGGCGAGGCCATTAGAGATCGTCCTCCCGTTCAAAGTCTTGGAGTTCTTCGTAATAAGGGTAGCTATCGAGCCACGACCCTAGCCATTGCACATAGGTAATGAGCGCCAGGCCGCGCTGGTTCGGCTTGCTGGGATCGCCCTCAAACAGCCAGGGATACTCCGGCATGGGCGAGTCGGGCAAGAGGGTCTTCGGCCGGAAAAAGTGCACGGCGTGCCAGTCGTTCGCGTGGCGGCCTCCCTGGCGGCTCAAATCGGGACCGACTCGCCGCGTGCCAAACATGACGGGGCGTTGCAACTCGTTTTGATATTCGATCGGCTGCGACACTTCGCCAAACCGTAGCGACTCGTTCGACACCGGGCGCACAAATTGGCTGTGGCAATGCCAGCAACCTTCGCCCAAGTACACTTGCCGTCCCAGACGCAGAGCTTGGGCGCAGTTCTCCTCGGTCGGTTCGCCAAACGCGGTGCGAAACGACTCGGGGTACCGCCGGCTCAATTCGGTGAACTGATACATCAACCGCGGGTTGACGACTTGCTCCGCGGTTTGCTCCGGCATGTCCCGAAACATTAGCATGGGGATCACGCCGTTAAACAAAAAGGCCAACACAAAGAACCCCACGCCGGCCAGGAATAACACGCCGCCTTTGCTTTCAAACATGAAACGGACAACTCCTTCAAACGGAGGGCTGTATTCTGAGTATCGCCCGACGCGCTTCTTGCGGCGAACGGGAACTTATCCAGGAACGAACTACGCGGGCGCAACGGCAGGCGCCGGGGCTGTCGCCGCGGCCGGCGCATAGCCGCGATACGTTTTCCACAGGTTGTACACAAAGCACAAAAAGCCGCCGAACATCATCAAGCCGGCGAAGACTCGCACAACCCAAAACGGCTGCGAGCCGTTCACCGAGACATCCCACGGAAACAGGGCGGCCCAGTAATAACCTTGGAACACGCCAGCCAGGCCAAGGTCCAGGAACATGATGAACACGCCCGACGCCGACAGCCAAAAATGCCATTCACACAAGTTGCGGCTATACCAAGGCCGGTTAAGCAGCCGAGGGAACAGGTACGTCATGAAGCCGAAGATCCACATGCTGAACACGCCGAACATGACCAGATGGGCGTGGCCGACCACCCAGTCGGTAAAGTGGATCAACTTTTGGAACGTAAGCGTCACTTGCAATGCACATTGGAAGCACGTGATGAAGTAATAGATCATGCCGGTGTAGAACCACCGCAGGGGCAAATTGGTGACGATCATCCGCCCGTCGCCCCACAGCGTTCCGATGAAGTTAATCACGACAGTGGCCACCACGAACTCGACCGCGATCGTCGAGATCACGGCGTGGTACTGCAAGAACATAGGAATGGGGGTGTAAAGAAAGTGGTGAATCCCTTGCAGCGGATAAAAGAACGCCAAACCCCAAAAACCGACGAGCGACAAGCCGTGACTCCAGATCGGCTTTTTGAGCAAGATGGGAACGATGTAATACATCATGCCCCAGCCCAGCGGCGTGACGAACAGCCCCACCAGGTCGTGAATGAACAATCCCCCCACCGCTCCAGCGTTCACGCCGGGCACCATGTACTCGGGCAGGAAGTTCCCCATGGCGTACGTGAGCGGCGTCCATACGAACATCGCCATGAAGTACCACAACGTGACATAGAGCGGACCTTTCGCCTTGGCGATGGGGACCATAAAGTTGACGCCCACCAGCACGAGGCCCAGCAGCGCGACGGGATCAATCCAGAACGGCGTTTCGCCCCATTCAATGCCTTGCGCGCCGAGCGAGAAGGGAATCTGCAAGGACGCGGTCAGGTTCGCCACCCACGGTTGCGCTTGCAACGTGGGGCCAACAATGAACGCCGCCGCGGTGGACAGCACAATGACTTGCCAGGCGCCAAAGATAAAGTAGGACAACTTGACGCTGCCCACCCGATGCAGCGTCAGGCGCGGCACCGTCCAGTGCAGCATGCCCAGGAACGCGTTGGCCAAGAAGCCATACGCCACGGCGTTGGTATGAATGAACCGCCAGCGGCCCGGCGAGAAGATCTCGATGCCGTTCAGCGGGTTCCAATGCACCAGTTGCAGCGCCATGAGCAGGCCGCCGGTCATCGAAACGCCCAAATACAACAGCGCCGCGAGAAAGTACCAGCGCACCAGGCGTTCGTCGACCAAATCTTCATGGCGCGGCTCCGCAGCCGTTGCTTGATCCGACTCGTTCATACTTGCTCCGTTTGTCGCCGATAGGGCGTGTAAGCGCCCAAGGGATACGCCAAGGCCATGGTCCAACCAAACACCAGATGGGTCAGCGCCGCCACCCACCAGGGGATCAACTCCACAATCCAGTTGCCGCCAAACAACAACGGCTGCAACCAAGACAGCAGCACATAGAAGTTCACCACCCAGACCACCAATCCAAACACCGACGCCCAAATGAGTCGGCTGACCAGCGAGTCGGTCTTAGAGAACCGCGCCAGTCCTAATTGGAAGGGAATGCCTAGGAAGGCGCCGGTAGTCATGTACGCGATGCATCCTAAAGCCAGCGCGACGCCGGTATCGAAGTTGGGCGTCAAAGCCCGTTCGCCCAGCGGAAAGGTCAGGTACACCTGGATCAACCGCAGCGGGTGTTGCCCGACGAGGAGCGAGCCGACCACGTTGAACAACAAGCTCGCCATGGCGGCGAACATGCCTAGCACGAAGCCGGTGGTGGCGAAGTACGCCGAGTAGAACTCGCGCGCTTGCCAATGGTGCGGCGGCGTCTCCACGTCGCGCTCCAGCGCTGCGACGCGCTGGCGTAGCTCGTTCAGCTCTTGGAGTTTTTGGTCGCGCGTCGTTTCCATAAGCAGGCGAGGGAAAGTCGGAAAGATATAAGGAACCGCATTCGTCTAGGAGGGTTGGGTGCGGAACGTTGGTCTGACGGTGGCCCCAAAGCGTTCGCCCGCGCCAACTCCATGAACGGACTAGGAAGAGGTCGACTCCGCCGGTTCTGCGGCGGCCTCTTCCTGGCCCTCCACCCCTTCCTGCCCTTCAGTTGCTTCTTGCCCTTCAGTTGCGTCTTGGCCCTCGGTTGACTCTACGCCCTCAGCCCCTTCGGGGCGAACCGGGCCGCCTTCCACAATGCTGGTGATGTAGTGAACCAGGTGCCAAATCGTTTCCGGCTCTTCAGCCAACGCGTCGGCGAACCCGGGCATGGGCGTTCCGTTGATTCCGCTGTAGATGCGGCGATAAATGTCCACCGGCCGACGACCGCCGTGGAGCATTCCCGCGGTCAGGTCGGCGGCGGGGGCGATATGTCCCCAAGCGTCGCGATTGAGTTGCACGCGTTCATGTTCGGGCTTGGCCTCTTGCTCGGCCAGAAATTCGTGGCTGAGCCAATCGGTTTGTCCGCGTCCATCGTCGCCGTGACATTTCGAACAACCGCGACTGAGAAACGCTTTGCGGCCCGCGAGGACGGTTTCGCTGCTGTACTGAGGCGGCGGCGTGCGGGGATGAACGATCCGATCGCCGGCCTGAACCCACGACCCGTGGATACGCTGCATTGCATCGAAAAACTCGGCGGGATCGATCTCTTCTTCTTCGTCGTAATCCATGGCCACTTGAGTCAGGTAGCGTTCGAGTTCGCCGCGGTAACTCAGATGCATGACGTAACGGATCACCGCGTTCAGGTCTTCTTCCGACATCCAACGAAAGGCCGGCATCGAGGTGCCGCGCGCGCCCCGACGGATGATGCGCTCCAGATCGCTTCGCGTGGGTTTGCTGCCATAGGCGGTGGAGGTGAATTTGAAAACGCCTTGGCGATAGTCGCGGGGACGCGGTTGCAGGTAAGGCGCCGCCGCGCCGTTGCCATCGCCCGAGACTCCATGGCAGCCCGCGCACTGATTACGGTACACCCGTGCGCCGTGGGCCAGTTGGGCGGCGTCCACCAGCGATTCCAGCGGCGGCTCCTGCGTTTTGGCTTCGTCCGAGTCTTCCGCGGAGCCCTCGCTTTCGGAAGGCATCATGAGTCGCGGTTCGAGCGGCGAACCAAACAGCCGAGTTAGCGTCGATTCAATTTGCTCTTGGTGGAGCGTCGGCAACTCTTGGACGGGTTCGCTGATGACATACGTCAACGGCGCTTCACGCGTGCAACCCACCAAGAACAAGGGCGCCAAGACGATCAGATAGGAAAGCCCGCTAAGTGCTCGCAACTGCATAGGGGTTCAATGCTCACGAGTTTGGTCGCCCGGACCGAACCAGGAGAAACTTGAATCGGGGACGGGGCGGCGTCGCTTTCGCCGCGGCGTGCAACAGTCCGGGAAGAATTCTTCAAGTTGAAAGCGAAATGAGGTCACGCTCGAACAACGTTGGTAGCGAGTCTAACAACATTCCGTTAACCGACAATATGCCGTAAGGACTAAATTTCCATCAAAAATAAATCATGCATTTAAGCTGTCACACCCGCACGGGTTGCGCACTGCTTCCTAAGCCTGGGGGTGCGCGCTGGGCCTTGATGCCGCCGTCGTACAAGTTCTGGGTGACCCCATTCCCTGCGATCCATCGACCGCAAGCGCAAACTGGCGCAGGCGCAAACTGGCAAAACGCCGTGACGTACGGTCGAGGCGGTCGCCGACTGCGGGCGCGGCGTTCTACGGTTCCCTGCGCCGATGGCTCTCTTACAATGGAAAGCCCACGAACGTCGGTCACTCGTCTTGAAGGAAGAAGAAAGATGCGCCAAGGGAAACTCGTTTGTCGCGCCGTGCTGGGCGTGGCGCTCGCGTCGGCTTCGCTGCTGGCCGACGAACCGAACAAGCCTGCCAATGTCGCCGCCAAGGAGCAGGCCGCCATCCCGCCAGGACTTTATCAGGGCTTCGCGGGCTACGGACGAAAAGTCACCACCACGTCGGCCGAAGCCCAAAAGTGGTTCAATCAGGGCATTCAGCTTTTGTACGGCTTCAACCACGATGAGGCGATTCGCTCGTTCGAAAAATCCGCTGAACTCGACCCCTCCTGCGCCATGGCGTGGTGGGGTTCGGCGTACGCACGCGGGCTGCACATCAACAACCCCGTGATGGGCGAGGAGCAAACCCGACTCGCGCTGGAAGCGGCTCAGAAAGCCGTGGCCGCCTTGGATGATGAAACGCCCGTGGAATGGGACTTGGTGCAGGCCGTACGGCAGCGGTACGCGTGGCCCGCGCCGGAAGATCGCAAACCTCTGGACGAGCGCTACGCCGACGCGATGGAGAAAGTCTGGCATCGCTTTCCGCACGATCCTGACGTTGGCGCCTTGTTCGCCGAGTCGCTCATGAATCTCCAACCGTGGGACTTGTGGACCGGCGCCGGCGCTCCCAAAGGCCGAGCTTTGGAAATCGTCGCTGTACTGGAGCGCACTCTGGCCAAATCGCCCAAGCATCCTGGTGCGAACCACTTCTACATTCATGCGATCGAAGCGTCTCCCTGGCCCGAGCGCGGCGTGCCGGCGGCCGAGCGGCTTCAGTCGCTGGTGCCCGGTTCGGGGCATCTGGTGCATATGCCGTCGCACATTTTCATGCGCGTGGGCCGCTATCGCGACGCGGCCGTTTCCAACGAGCGCGCCTTGGCCGCCGACGAAGCGTACTTCGCCGTGGCTCCGCCGCCGGATTTCTACAGCCTGTACTTCATTCACAACGCGCACTTCCTGGCGTACGCCTCGATGATGGAGGCCCGCTACGAATCGGCCTTGGCCGCGGCGCGCAAGATCGAGAAGACCATCCCCCCCGACTTTTTGAAAAACTACGTCACCGTGGCCGACGGCTTCATGCCTACGGCTTTGCACGTGATGGTGCGCTTCGGCCGCTGGGACGACATTCTCAACGAGCCGGAGCCGGAAGCATGGCGGCTCCTCAGCCGGGCCGAGCGGCACTTCGCCCGGTCGGTGGCGTTCTCGGCTCTCGGCAAGACGGACGAAGCGCAACACGAGATCGAACTGCTTGACGAAGTCGCCCGCGGCTTCACCGACGAATGGAAGATGGGCAACAACGCCGCCACGGATGTAATCGCCATCGCTCGAAAAATGGCCGAAGGCGAGCTCGCCTTTCGCAACGACGAACGCGAGACCGCGTTCCAGCTCTTGCGCGAAGCCGCCACGATGGAGGACAACCTGACTTACGACGAACCTCCCGGTTGGATGCAGCCGGTGCGTCACGCCCTGGGCGCCTTGCTGCTAGCCGACGGCCGAGCCGATGAGGCCGAAGTCGTTTATCAGGAAGATTTAGTGCGGCATCCAAGTAACGCGTGGTCGCTGCTTGGTTTGCGGCAAGCCTATCAACAGCAAGGCAAGACGGAAGCCGCCGAAGCGTTAACTCCGCAAGTCGCTAGGTCCTGGGCGCGAGCGGACGTCACGCCCGTAGCCAGTTGCTACTGCCATCCCGACGCCCGCACCCCTCCGCTCAACACGAAGCAATAAGGATGACATTCTCTGCCCGATGCGGCGCGTACCCTCCCCGTTGAACCGCGCTCCGACGGGGATCTCGCGGCGAACAGCAGCATCCCCTTTTTGCGCCACGCGTTTCGATGGCCTGCCTGCGGCGTGTGCTCGGAAGCGGTTAAGCCATGTGATTGCATGCTCTTGCGTTATGCCGTGCATTTTGCCGAGCGAGGGAGCGAGAAGACGTTTCTGCGCATTCTTGTTGCAGCGATCTGCCTGCATCCCTTACAATGGCGGTTCGGTTCCCGCATAATGGTGGCCTGTGGCGCCGTCGGGCGCATCTCCCTTGTCGCAAACGGTTTCCGTGGTCTAGTCCGTTTATGGTTGAGAGCGAGACATGGCTTTTCTACTCAACTGCCCCGCCTGCGGGCGACAATGTAAAGCTCCGGCCAATTTTGCGGGGCGTCAAGTACGCTGCAACACTTGCGGTCAAGAGTTCCGAGTGCCGGAGTCTTCCCGATCGCAGCATCCGAAGCCGCCCGTTCCTGCTGTCGCCCCAGTAGAACGAACGCCCATCCGACTCGATCCGTTGCCGATTGAGGAGCCGATCGCCGGTTCTCACAGCTACTCGACGATGCGGTTGGCGCCACCGCGCGAAACGATGGATCCGGACGCGGCGCGAGTGCTGATTGCCGCCATCGGCGCGGCCATTGGCGCGATCGTTCTTGTGACGGTGTTGATTTTCTTTTCCAAGATCCCCATGGGCAATGTGCCCGGCTTTGCGGACGCAACGTCGTCCGAAGCGGAGTCGGCGGAGAATGCCGCGACAGTCTCGGAGCCGGCCTCCTCGGCAACGCCGTCGACGCCCGCGGTCAGGACAACACGGTCGCCCACCCACGTAACCGTTTCGAACGTAAGTGGGACATCGGCGGCAACGTCCAACGTGCAGATTTCGCCGAGCCATGTTACCGAGACGGCCGAGAGTCGTCCCGAGGCGATACCGCCCGCCGAGGATGCACGCCCGGCGTTTTGGCTTCAAGATTTCAACGTGGCGAAACAGACCGCCGCGGAGCAAGGGAAGGATATTCTGTTGGTGTTTACCCGCTCCGATGCGTGCCGTTGGTCGATGCGCATGGACTCGGAAATATTTGCACGGGATAGCTTTCTCGAACAAGCCCAACGCGATTTCGTTCTCGTGACGGTTGATTTCCCTGAAGGCAAGGAAGGTCAGAGCCAGGTGGAGGATATCTCGCGGAATCTTCGCTTGCTCAAGCAGTTGGGGGTGCAGGTTATTCCAAGCGTGGTGCTGAGCGACGCGCAAGGCCGTCCTTATGGCTTTCAGAACTACGTCGTCGGCGGCGTATCGAGGTTTATGGAGCTGGTTCAGGAGCATCGTGCGGTGCGCCAGACGCGCGACCAAGCGTTGGCTCGCATTGAATCGGCCGCCGGCGCGGAAAAACTAGCGCCGATGCGCGAGTGCTTGGAGTTACTGCTCAAGCACGACCTGCTCGCGTGGCACGAAGAGCATGTGAAGCAATGGGAGCAGATTGCTACGATGTACGACGGGAGAAACGAGCACGGCGTCAACGAGGTTTTCTTTGAGCACCGCTGGATCGAGCAGTTGAATAAGCTCAATGACATGTCCCATGAAAGTGAATTCGTCCGGCAGGCCCAGATGCTCGACCAATGGGAGCAACAATGCGACTTTCGTGACGATGATCGCGGTGCGCTGTTGCACTTCCTGGCCGGGAGATGCCTGTTCGCAGCGGGCGAAAACCATCTTGCGGACGCGATTCGGCACTTTCAGGAAGGCGCGGAGTTCGAACCGCAGAACGAGCAGCTTGCCTTACAGCTCAAAGCCTTGGCTGCGGCTGGCGATGACCAACCGGCTGGCACGGGGTTCGTCGTGTCGTCCAACGAACGGTTGGTGCTCACCAACTGTCACGTCATCGAAGGACCCGCAAGCGTGGCCGTGCAGTTTGAAGGCCAGGATCCCATGCCCGCTGAGGTCGTGGCGGCAAACTCCAAGCTGGACCTTGCTCTGTTGCACGTGACGCCAGCTCCCGGCCAGCGATTTCCTCGCGCGGTGAGTTTTAGTCGCGACGAGGTCCGTCGTGGGCAAGAAGTATCGGCGCTGGGCTACCCTCTAGGCAATCCTTCGATAATCCTCACCAGCGGAGAAGTAAACGGCGAAAACGCCGAAGGTTTTCTGATGGTCGATTGTCGGGTGAATCCGGGCAATAGCGGCGGACCCCTGTGCGACGACGCCGGCCGAGTGATCGGGGTGGTCACCGCCAAAAGCCTCAATAGCGCGGAGGTGGACAGCTACGGCTTGGCGCTGCCCGTCAGCGTGGTGCAATCTTTCCTGGCAACAGCGCCGCAAGGTGGCAAGCCGCTCTATTCGGCGAGGAAGAAAACACTCAAATCGGAGGAAGTCGATCAGCTCATCGCTCCAAGTGTGGCGAAGATTATCCGCAATTTTTCGGGCAAGGGGCGCGCCAACGCGGCTTCCCGTCACCAATCGGGGTCCTTCAGCGACGCAGGCTTGGAACGCTAGCGCCGCGGGCAGCAGGGGTTCTGGGTTCTGTCCCGCCGCTGGAATGCTATACTTCCGTACCTTCGGTTGTGGCGTTTACGGCGGCGTGCCTTGTGGCATGGCGCCGCAGCGTCGCGGTAAGTGGTTACAGGTGAAGCGTTTAGGCTTGGATCGCCTTTTTGTGCAGGCGCCAGGGGACCCGCAAAGTAGGTCACTCGCTCCGCGAGTGACCCTCTGCCTAGGAATCAGGCAGACATTGCGGCGTCTTATGGGAAGCGTCTTATGGAAAACGGGGGTCTCTTGCGGAGCGAGCGACCTACTCGACATCGAGAGTCGTTCGCGGGGAAAGTACGATTATGCGCACGGTGTTGGTGACGGGAGGGGCGGGGTTTATCGGCTCGAACCTGGTGGACGCGTTGCTGGAGCGCGGCGAGCGCGTGCGCGTACTGGACAACTACAGCACGGGGCTGCCCAGCAATTTGCAGCATGTCAAAGACCGCATCGAACTGTTCGAGGGCGATTTGCTCGACGAGCGGGTCACGGCGCGGGCCGTGGCGGGAGTCGAGTGCATCTTTCACCAGGCGGCGCTTCCTTCGGTCACGCTCAGTGTGGAGCGCCCGATGGATACGCACACCCAGTGCGCCACCGCCACAGTCATGCTGCTCGATCAGGCCCGCCGCGCCGGCGTGCGGCGCGTGGTGTACGCCGCTTCCAGCGCCGCCTATGGCGATCAACCCACGCTGGCCAAACGAGAAAGCGATCCGGTTCGGCCGCTCTCGCCCTACGCTGCCGGCAAACTGTGCGGCGAGTTGTATTGCCAGGCGTTTTATCACAGTTACGGTCTGGAAACGGTCGGGCTGCGGTATTTCAACGTGTTCGGTCCGAGACAAGACCCCGATAGCCCCTACTCGGCCGTGATTCCGCGGTTTATTCGGGCAATGCTTACGAACCAACGTCCCACCATTTACGGCGACGGCAGCCAGACTCGCGATTTTACCTATGTGGCCAACATCGCGCGGGGCAACATTCTCGCGTCCGAGGCCGAAGGCGTGGCGGGGCAAGTAATCAACTTGGCTGACGGCCGTTCGACCAGCCTGTTGCGGCTCATGGAATTGCTCAACCACCTGCTGGGAACCAACGTCCAAGCGAAGTTTGAGCCTCCCCGTGTGGGGGATGTAAGGCATAGCATGGCCGACATCACCCTTGCGATGGACCGCCTGGGTTATGAACCGCCGATCAATTTGGAGGAAGGGCTGCGGCGTTCGATTGACTACTACCGCCGCGTGCTTTCGTAGTGAGCGTTTGCTGACTAGGTTGGGAGATCGCGCCGAAGGCTTCGTCGGAAGCATCTCGCGGTCTTGCTCGAAGTGGAAATCACCTTGTGAGAACGAGGGTCTCGTCGATGAAACCCGTTTTGACGTTTGTACTTACGGCGTGGGTGGTGATAGGCGGCGCGTTCGCGTCGACCGCCCTGGGGCAGAAACCGTTTATCTCTCAGGAAGGGGGTTTTTCAGTGCAACTGCCCGCTGCGCCCACCGTCGCCGATGGAGACGTTGGCCCGGGAGGTCGCCAGCGGCAATACACCGTCGATCGCGGCGATTGTGCGATTGTGGTTTCGTACCAAGATAATCCCGGTTTGGCGAACGCGGACGCAACCTCGCTCGACAACGCGCTCAAGGTGGGGCAAAACGCCCTCGAAAAGGCGTTTCAAGGCAAGGTGATCGAGCAGAAAGCGGTCAAACTGAATGAAAAATACGCAGGTCGCGAAATTGCCGTGACCATCCCTGCTGCAAAGGGGCTTTGCCGAGGACGCCTGTTTCTCGTGCGGGGCCGTTTGTACCAACTCCTGGTGGTCGGTGAACCCGAGGCGGTCCAGCGCGAGGCGGGGCCGGTGTTCGAGTCGTTCACCTTGACCAAGTAAGTCGCTTCGTGCGCAGCACAGCCAACCGCGGGTCGGTCCCCTGGTTTTCCTGAAAGCGGTTTGGTACCTTTCAGGCTCTTGACGATGCCCGAATCTCGGACGGTTTAGCCTTGTCATCGGGCCCGTGTTGGTTGTCCTTCAGGCAGAGCGTATGAAACAGGCGATTCCCGGCGTGGTTCCTTCCAGTGCAGGCGAAGCCCGCATCATGACCGTGTGGCCTTCCATCGCCAAATACGGCGTGGCCCGGTTCCTGGGGCGGCTGTACGGCATTGGGGCGGGCGGCTACATTTTCACCCCCGGCAACATCCTGGCGCTGGCCCTGTCGCCTTTGTCGGCCGCACTCTACATGCTGCGCATTTTGCCGGGCGTGGGCGAGCGATACACGATTACCAACCGACGGATTGTCATCGAGCGGGGCGTGCTGGGCCAAGAGATGCAATCGGTGGCGCTGGACCGCTTCGACACGATCGACATTCGCGTGCTGCCCGGCCAGGACTGGTACTACGCTGGCGACTTGGTGTTCCGCAAGGGCGACATTGAAACGCTGCGGCTGGAAGCCGTCTCGCGGCCGGAAGGTTTCCGCCAGGCCTGCCTCAAAGCTCGCGCCGCGTACGTGGGCGTCAAGCGCGCCCTCGAACGCGAAGCCGCCATGGCGTAAAGAACGGCAACCGTGAGATTTTGAACCGACGCAACCGCCGGCGCTCAACTCTGAAGTTGATTTCCAATCTGAAGTTGATTTCCAGCTCCGAGCCGGACGCGTCAGCGACGGCCTGTCGACGGAGGCAAAGAAACCTCCCAAGAATCAAGCGCAGCACGCGAATTACTCCACGACGTAGCCAGCAGCTCCTTGTTGCCCCTTCGCCTGAGACGTATTGCTTTGGGAACGCTATGACGCCTGCCCAATCACCCGCGAAACCGCCGAAGATCGACCCGTTCGAGTTGCGGCGATTTCGTTTGGCGATGTTTGTTGTGCTGAACTTGTGCGGCGTCGTGCTGACGATGATCTTTCTGTTTGGCGACGCTCCGCGGTGGCGAGTTGATCGCATGAACGTGGCGCTCGGCTTGACCGTCGTCATCGCGTGGGTCATTCTCGTGCGTGCTATGTGGCGCTTTCACGCACGTGGCGTTGGACCTGGGAAACGCAAACCGTTATCGAGCGAAGACGCTGCACGTTGGGACGGCTGACGGATCTTGGCGCCAAACATCCTCGTCCATCCAACGGCAGAGGCGATGAACTTGGAAGGCGTCAACGCCGCAGGCAAATTGAAGACTCGGCCGCCGTCCCCGAGATCGACTGGATCGACCGCTTTTTGGGGAGAGGTGCACCGTGACGACCTACGGTTACGACCATCCCAAAGATTATAGGCTCCGAATCGATGAATTGGCCGCGAAGATTGAATGTGAGCCAACGCATGCGCCCTCTCGCTACGAATACGGAATGGCGTTGTTGAGTCACGCGCGCCGTTCCGAGGCGGTCGTTCAATTCCAAACCGCATTGGCCTTGAATCCCTCGCACGGGCATGCCCGGCAGTGGCTCGAACGAACCGTCAAGCGGCTCGCACTCGAAGAACGTGTGAAGACGCTGCGAACTCAAGCGGGATCTGCCGTGAATCCTCAGCACTGGGCTGAGTGCGCCGAGGCATTCGAAGCGGAGTGCGAATGGGAGGAATCGCGAAAGCTGCTTGAGGAATACTTCCGCGGTCCCGCCGCCGATGTGACAGAGCACCGCGAGCATGAAACCGCGCCGATGCGATTATTGGCGTGGAATTTGGTTCAGACGCTTGAGCCCGACCATCTTGCCCGAGCCTGCGAGTTCGCCCATCGCGCCTTTCGGAGCGATTATCACGGTCCCGACGACCTGGCGGTTTGTGCGTTGGTGTTCGAAGCCGCGGGGCGCACACGTGAGGCGGCGACTATTTGTGAAGAAGGCCTCCGACTCCTGCAAACTCCCGAGATGTGCGACCGCAAGTCCGCAACGACGTGCGAAAGCATCCTCCGATCGGTTCTCAACCGAGTGACCAATTCAGCCAGCAACGGCTCCGCCTAGAGCGTATTTCATCGAGGTGGGATGACTTCTTCCGTGTGGTCCACTCGCTCCGCGAGTGGTTTCCCGCACTTGCGGAGCGAGTGCGCCATCTTGGGGGCGTCACACCTGCGTGAAACTCGCTCTAGTCCAGCCAGTCTTGTTCTTCGAGACGCTCGGGGACGTAGGTTTCGGTGACGAAGCTGATGCCCTTGTTGATGAGGGCTTCGACTTCGAGCTTGAAGTCATTATCGAGGAGCTTCTTGATTTCTTTCTGCCACTTGGGCTTGTCTTTGAACCAAGGGTAATTGGCGATTTGCTTGGCGCGCTTGCGGTCGTTGTCGTTGAGGCGGATTTGTACGCTGTTGGAGAGTCCGCAGCGCTCGAAGTCGATGCTCCGCAGGCCGAGGTACTTGGCGTCGGGGGTCGACACTCCATGTTACGGAGCGCTGCCGGTGGCTCCACGTTCGTCGCATTGCTCGGCGGCGTGCTTGGCATTCGCGTAGGGGTCGGTAGCGGATAATTCGCCCGTCGGAGTTTCGTAATAAATTCGCCCGTTGATCGAGTAGACATTGGGTACGCCCAATCGCCTGCTATCGTCCTGAGCTTGCGCAACCGCGATGCTCCCCAAGCGAACTAGTTCATCGATTGTCGCGTACGTCCCGGCGGTCAATGGCGCATTCTCAATCATCGTTCGTATTGCTCCAAGCCATAAAAGCAGCGTGCAGGTTTTCGTCCCGAACCGTCATCTGCCGATGCGAACCAGCGGACACGTCTTGGATTTGACTGCCTCCATTGTACAGCACCACCCAATTATCGGCCAATTCGCGATAGATCGTCCAAAAGTTGGCGAGACATCGGTGATAGCGTCGTCGAATATCGCGCTCCGGAACGTCGTGTCCTCCTTTGCGGACGCGTTCGGCCACTCGCGCGACGCAAACGTCTGCGGAATCGACAAACACAAACACGATCGTGATCTCAAAGCCGCATTTCGAGGCGTCGAGGAGGCGATTGCGAAACGAACGACCCGACAGTGTCGATTCGATCACGCACGAAAGTCGGTTCGCAAGGGCTCGATCTACGGAGCGGATGAATTCCCTTCCCGCTTCGATTCGCATCGATGCGGGCGCTACAGGATCGAGTGACGTAGCGATTTCGTCAGCGCCAAGATACGGAACTCCTGCGGCGGTCGCGTATTGCTTCGCGACGGTCGTTTTGCCGGATCCATTAGGGCCGCCAACGATCAGAAATCGAGGTTTATCAACCAATCCGCCGTTTCCTGCATTCGTCCTTAGTCCAGCCAGTCTTGTTCTTCGAGGCGCTCGGGGACGTAGGTTTCGGTGACGAAGCTGATGCCCTTGTTGATGAGGGCTTCGACTTCGAGCTTGAAGTCATTATCGAGCAGCTTCTTGATTTCTTTCTGCCACTTGGGCTTGTCTTTGAACCACGGGTAATTGGCGATTTGCTTGGCGCGCTTGCGGTCGTTGTCGTTCAGGCGGATTTGCACGCTGTTGGACAAGTTGCAACGCTCGAAGTCGATGCTGCGCAAGCCCAGGTACTTGGCCTCGGGAATGGCCATGCGCTTGGACTCGAACGCCAGGTTGATCGAACCTTGCTTGATCACGCTGTAGATGTAATATCCCCACGGGTCGTTATCGAGCACGCAGTAAATGGGCAGGCCGAGTTCGTTGTGCAGGCGGTGCAGCAGGCGGCGCACGCCGCGCGGAGGCTGGCCGCCGCCGTGGGTCAGAATGCAGTTGTGCTTGCGCCAGAATTTGTCCTCGTTGAAGCGGCGCCAAACCGTGTCTTTTTCGACATGCAGGATGAACTTCGCGCTGCACTTGACGAACTGCACCACTTCGGGCTCGACGATGGAGGGAATGTTATAACCCCCGCTTCCCATGCGCGAGCAGTCAATCTCGTCGCCGCTGTCGTTAATGATGATGTTGCCCACCATCGTGCCGCGGTTCGAGGCGTACACGTGCAGTTCTTCGCGCAGCGCGTTGAGCAGCACTTCCACGTCTTCAATGATCGGGTCCGACTCGGCCTGGTCGTTGAACGTTTCCTCTTTGGTTCCGTCAATGGTGTGCTTGAGAAGGTAGTACAGACCTCGGATACTCGTGGTCTTGCCTTCTTCAATCAGTTGTTTGCAGCCGCTGCTAACCAGCAGGGTTTGCATGTAGCTTTTGGCTTGCGAGAGATTGAACAACTCGCGCCGGGTGGTGTTGTTGCCCATCTCGATGTAGCGCTTGGTCTTGTTGTAGCGCGCATTCGAGAGCGAGCGGCTGGGCACGTCCATGTGCGGGGCGCGGCTCTTGTGGGCCAGATCGACCACGCCGTCGGCCAGGCCGGTCAGCGAGCCGAGCGTCTTCTTGTCCTGCGGCGAAAGTTTGGCCGGGTCCGCCTTCGCGCGATTCGAGTCCGACGACGAGTTTGCAGATTTTTTCTTCGCCATGATCGTGAGAATAACCCCTAAGCGCCGTTTCTAGTTTGAGAATCACCGGCGACGCATCGATCGCCGGTCCTACGCCGCGCCATCTTGCGCCGCAGTTGTCGCCTTTACGACGCGACCGCGCCCCCCGCTGGCAGCGGAGATTCGTGCGTGACGATGAGCACGTTGCCGCCGAACTCTTCGGGCGTTTCCACGCGGCGGCCGTGTTTGTCGAACTTGGCGTCCGCTTCTTTCGTTTTGCGTTCAGCCACGCGGAGCAAGTCGGCGTACACTTTGTCTCGGTCCGAGCCGTTCAACGCGCTCACGGCGCCGGCGACTTCGCCCAGGTAGCGCATGAAAATGGCGCGGCGTTCGACCTCTTGCTTCACCTTCAGCCGACGGCGGAGGAACATGCCCAGCTTACGGCCGACCGTTTGCAGGCCAAGGCGCAACTCTTTCGCGATCTCCGGATAATCAGCGATCGCTTCTTTCGATTCGCTGGTGAAGGGCACCCACACGCTGGCCAGATGCACCATGACCGTGAGCGGGCCGTTAGGCAGCGAGCCGCGCGACTGGCTCAGACCGTAGCTGCGCCAGTTGGTTTGCATGATGGCTTGCGTGATGGCGCACGCCGCCGGCTGAAATTGGAGCGGCACGCGGTTGGCGTATCGCAGCACTTGCATCGTGGCTCCTTCGCTCAGGTTCACGTGCTGCATGGCGTGATAGAGCTGCTCGACGGCGCCTTTTTTCAACTTGGCGGGCGACATGCGATTGGGCATCTCAGCCGCCTTGAGAATACGATCGGCCGCATCGGCGCCAAGGCCGTCGAACGAACTGATGATGAACTGCCGTAGGGTTCGGGCGTCGCTTTCGGCCAGCATTTCGCGGAGCGCTTCGAGCGTCACTTTTTTGACGTTCGACACGCCGCCGTAGGCCAACGCCACCTCGACCTGGAACGGATTGCCCCGGTACACCGCGGGCGGCCGGGTCGCGGAGCAAAAGAACTCGCCCGGCACTACGTTGTACAACCCTTTGAGCAGGTTTTCCTCGCCAATGGGCGAGATGCAATCGGTGGTGGGCGCCGAGATTTTGGTTTCTTGAATCGCCTTGTACAGCGCATCGGCCTCGCCCCGGCCCACCTTCTTGGCCGAGGTGCGCACGCTGAGGTTGGCGGTTTCGCAAATCTTCCGCGCCACCGCCGGGCTGACGCGCGAAAACGAGCCCGTGAAGAACTGCGACAGCGTGGCCCCGTCGGCGTCTTTCAACATCGCTACCAACCGCCCGAGTTCCACGCCGTAGGGGTGCGGCTTGATTTCTTTCGGCTCGGGCGGCATGTTTTGCGACGAACGCTGGTACGTGCGGTATTCGCCGTCCGGATCGAGGTAATGCAGCGTCACGTGCGGGTTAGCGATCGCCGTTTGCTCGAGGTACTCATCCACGCTGCCGCGGCCGCGTTTGTAGATGGCCTCTAACTCGATGGTGACGCGCGTGCCGCTGGCAAGCGGTTCGGGCTTTTGTCCTTCGGGCGTCTCGTAATGCTCGACCCATTCAATGCCGTGGTCGGCAATATACTTGCGGCCTTCCTCGTTCGGAGGAATGTCCACGCCTTCGCCTTTGCCGTTGAGAATTTCGGGCTTGTTCTTTTTGGGGTCGATTTGGATTTCGAAATAGTGCGCCGGCTTACGGATCGACGTTTTGCTGATGATCTTGACCGGCTTGCCCGTGGTGATGAGCCCGTACATGCCGGCGGCGCTAATGCCAATGCCCTGTTGGCCGCGACTCATGCGCAGCCGGTGGAACTTTGAGCCGTAGAGGAGTTTGCCGAAGATGCTGGGAATTTGCTTTTTAACGATTCCCGGGCCGTTGTCTTGCACGCCGACTTTGAAGCGGTTTTCGCCCACCATTTCGATGTGGACCCACACTTCCGGCAGGATGCCAGCTTCTTCGCAAGCGTCGAGCGAGTTATCGACCGCCTCTTTCACGGTAGTGAGCAGGGCCTTGCGCGGGTTGTCGAACCCGAGCAAGTGGCGGTTCTTCATGAAGAACTCGCTCACCGAGATTTCGCGTTGCTGCGCGGCCATCGACTCGGCGGTGGCGCGGCGACGCGGGCCTGGGGCGCTTCCGTTCCGGGGGGCGTCGTTTACCAATTCGACGTTGTCAACGCTTCCGTTGGACAAAGGTGATGCTCCTTTCCAGTAAAAGAGCGCAACGAGACACAAATTGAATTTCGACGATGTGGGTCGTCAAGCGTGACCCAGGAGACGGCTGGAAAGGTCCGGCAAGGTGGGACGAGAGCCGGCTGTCATGGCAATGGGAATTATAACGACTTTGCCGGATTTATCCAGGCCAAGTCGCCGTTTTCCGCGGCTTATGCCTCATCTCAGTCAAAGAAAGTTCGACCCGCGCCAGCGGCGTAACCGAGAAAGAAGGAGGCACGTCCCCACGTGACTTGATACCCCGCAAAATCGCAGGAGACCCGTATGCGTCGCCGCATGACGTTTACCGCTTGGACGGCCGCGTTGACCGTCGCCGGATTGCTTGGAGCTTGCCCCTCGTTCAGCAGCGCCAATGAGTTGGCCGGCGCGGCATGCGCCGACGGCTCATGCGTGAATGGCGCTGCAGCCGGGGGGGTAGTCGGCGAAGGAGTTGTCGACGGCGGCATAGTGGATGGAGGCGTCGTTGGCGACGGCGGAATGTACGCCGGCGGTTACGGCGGACTGCATCCCGTCACCTGTTTGCCCCCCGATGGGTTCAATCCCCACCTATTTTACAATTTTTACGTGGGCGGAAATTGCGGTTCGGTTCCCGCGGCGATGTATCCCTCGCCCATGCCGACTCCGCCCGTCGTGGGGCACACATTTTATACCTACCAACCGCTTTTGCCGCACGAGTTCATGTACGCCCATAAGCGGGTCTACCACCATCACTACAATTACAACCGGGGCTTGACCCGGACGCGCGTGATTTGGGCGTGGTAGTTCGAGGCAATCCCCCCAAGCGACGGGCGTCGGCGAAGACGGCGCGGCGTGCGCCGTTCATGCCGTGAAGCGGGTCGCACCGATGATCACGATGAGTTTTTGGCGCACCCCCGGCGCCTGACCGAACCCCCCTCGGAATTGCAAGGATTAACGACCATGAAGTCACGGTTCGTTTTGGCGACCGCGGCCGTTTTCGCGATCGCGCTCTGTTTTTGCTACGAAGTGAAAGCGCAAAAGCCGGAAGGCGACGGGCCGGAACACACACGGCACGATATTACCGCTCGCTGGAACGCCCGGCGCTTGCCCTGGAACGCCCCGTATGCTCATACCCAATGGGGTTGGCCGGTGGCGTTAGTGGTGCCTCCGACGGCTCACATGCAAACGCACTGGGGGTGGGGCGTGGGCGCCACGCAAATGACCCCGATTTATCATCAGTTTGGCCCCAGCGCCGGTAACCCCGAAGGTTTGATGGGACCACCGGGCTATGTGGGAGGGCCGCTTTATCCCACGCCTTACTGGCCCAGCCACACCAGTCAATTTGGCGTGTATTACGTTCGCGCGCCCTATTAGTCGCGAGCCATGCGGCGTTGGGTGAATCTGAATACGCTCCACGCGTTGGCTTTCGGCCTGGCGCGGAGCGTGGTGAAGCCGCATAACTTTGGGACGGCCAAACTCACTTAGGCGCGGCGCGGTAGCACGTCGTTCCAGCGTCCGCCGCTCAGCAAAGAGCGCAAATTCCCTTATCAATTCCGCGCTTGAATCAGACATTCACCTTGCCCCTGCGGCGCACAACGCGCCCGGCGACGGTCTCCCGCCAGGCGGAGGGCGGCTCGACACAGCGCGAGCCGCCTTTTTTCGTAGCATGGGCTTAGCCGTTGAATCGCCGTTGGCTGGGGAACGAACTCGCAGGCTTCGACTACGCTCTCCGGCTTGGTCTGCGCTTTCCGCCCCAGGTTCAACTTGGCGGACGTTATCGCTCGACCGTTTCGGGGTAGATGACCAACTCGACGCGGCGGTTCTTGGCTTGTCCGGCCGTGTTGGCGTTCGATACCAGCGGCTGCGTCGGCCCGTGCGCTAGAATTTTCAATTGGTCCTCGGGCAGATGATTCCGCTGAGTCAGTTGATTGAACACCGCGGTGGCTTGAGCCGCGGCGAGTTCATGGTTGCTGTACCGTCCGCCCGGCGTGGGTGCGTTCGACGTATGTCCTTCCACCACCACGATTTGCTGCGGGTAGTTTTGCGCAATCACGCTGGCCGCGCGGTCGAGCAAACCATAGGCGCCTTGATGAAATTGCGCCGTGCCCGAGCCGAATAACTGATCGGCCGGGAGTTCGATGCGCACGACATCGCCGTCTTTGCGCAACTGCAAGCCGGGCGCGTCGACCAAGGGCAACGCATCTTGATTGCTGGTGTTCGCGGTGATTGTGGCGCCGCCGCGCCGCCGGGTCGAGGCTTCGAGAATTTCCACCTGCTTGCCGGTTTCTGCGCGGGCCAGGCGTTCTTCGCGCAATTGTGTGGCGACTTCCGTCAATTGCTTTTGCAGCAAACGCACCTGATCTTGCAGGATCTGGCGTTCTTGCTCCATTTGGGCCATACGGCCTACCAGGTCGCCGTGATCGGAGTCCAGCGAGCCCGCCCGATAGCGCATGTCGTACAACTGCGCCAGCTCGGCAGGCGGTTGTTGTTGCGCTTGGCCGAGCGTCGACGCTCCCGACCCCTGGGTGAGATACGGGTTCTGCTGATTACACCCCCCCGCTAGCGATGCAAACGCCAGGGCGGCCACAGGCAAAGTGAGTTTGGATGTGAAGCGTCGCATGGCGACCCGTTCCTCTCAAAGGCACGCTGGGTGTTGCGCCGAGGGGGATTCGGCGCAGGATAGTAATCGGTCGTTCCCCCCTGCGGCAAGGGCAGTTGCGTCGACCGGCGCATATTGCCCATAGAACCGTTTGATCCAGTGCCGCCGACGGCTGCCAGGAAGGTGCCGCTCCCAGCCCCATCGCCGCAGCGTCCGGTCCGAGATACGCCGGTTCCAAACTTCGCACACGATGGCGTCCGTCTGCTTGATGCGGGCGATTGCATCGAGCGCCGCCAGCGTACTGCGCACCGTGCGAAAGGTGGCGCCGTGGGTCGACACCAAGTACTTTAGCGCCAGGAAGTTCGGGAACCGCCGCGGTTGGGTGTAGTACAGATAGCAGCAGTCGCCCGGGGCGCCTCGATGAAGAAACCAGTCCTGCCACCAGACTTCGCTCAGCGAAATCAACTTCGGCCAAGGACGCAGGCGCACGGCTTGGAAGCAACCGTCCGATGCACAAATGACGCCATGACGGCGGCCGCGCAGCACGTTGGCGCCGTGGTGAAGATCGAAGACCGTTTCGAACAAAGGCATGACGCTGGCTCCTTCCCAATCGAACGATAGCACGCACTCCGGCGCGCGGAGGGAAAGTCACGTCGGTTTTTTGAAAAATGGTCAACCGCGGGGTGATGTAACTGGCAAAGTCGGCAAATCAGGCTTCGTCGCCAAAGAGCAGGCGTTTCACCAGTTGCAAGGCGCCAAGCATTACCCCCATGAGCACCAAACAAACGCCGAGTGCGGTTGGAATGAGCCAGCCGAGAGCGAAGATATCCTCCAACCAATTGGTCCAAATGCGTCCCCACAAGAGCACTGCCACGACGGTCGCGGCGCAAAGGTAGGGGCCGTAGGCGATGTCGGGACGGCGCGTCACAAGGTATTGCGCCAACGCAATCAAGATTCCCAAGAAGGGCGCCAGGAAGAAGATGTACATCGAAGGCTGCCATCCGACGAAGGCGCCGATCATCGCCATGAGCGTCACATCGCCAAAACCCATGGCCTCTTTTCTCAAGGCCGTACCGGCGATGATGCGCACGCTCCACACGAGCCCGCCGCCAAAGGCCATGCCCACAATCGCCGAGAACAACCCCCGCCAATGCACCCCGCCGACGAACCAGATCGTAACGATCCAGCCGGTTCCCAAGGCAGCCAGCAGCACAAACCGCCAGATGGTCCCGTGCTTGAACATGCTCGCCAGCCAATAACGGACCGCGCGAACCAAGCCATGCCGCATCGTTAGCACGGCGGGGGTCACCGCCAGGCACCACGCCAGATAAAGCCCCACGGCGACCGCCAGCCAGCGCGGCTCCTCGCTCAGATACGCTGGCCACGACCGAGGAGAAACCACCTGCAAGTTTTCAATCGCGCCCGTGTCGGTGTTGAAAATGGGTAAGTGCGAGTTGGGCCAAACCGTGGCAAGCAACAAACCAAGCAACAACCCGGGCACGGTGATCGCGTCGGGAATGGTTTTTTCGTCAAAGTCGATGAACGTCGCTACGGTCATCAACGACAGCAGCACGATATGGCTGAAATACTGGACGTGCGCGTCCGCCATCGGCGGCGTAAGCGGCGCAGGGAGCAACCCACCGTTGATCTCCCAATGGTACAGCCACGCAAAGCCAAGGCCGAGCGCCAACTCGATCAGCATGGGCCGAATCCAGAAACCGGGGCCATGCAATTTCGTTTCGCGACGCAGCCCCCACCAGCCGACCACGGGCAAGCGGTCGCTCCCATGGCGCGGCAACGCTTTTTCCGGCGGCGCCGACCAGGGGCCCAGTTGGCGTGGGCTCCAGGCCAGCCGATAAATCCCTCGGTTTACTTGCCCCCCCACGGCCAGACCCATGAGAAAGAGGATCGCCAGGCGAAGTTCAAAAGGGAGGGCAAGCCACAAGTCCACAACATCCGCCGCTTCAACAAACTGGGGAGAAAGGCGTTCAAGCCGGCGCCGGGGCGCCTCGCAAGTCTAGCAGCGCAATGATTTCCTCGGCAATCGCGTCGGGCGACTTATCGTCGACCTGGACCGAACAATCGGCGCATGCGGCGTAAATGGGCGTTCGCTCGGCGAGGACATGTTCCACTTCCTCCAGCAGTCCCCGCGCCGTCAACCCCGGGCGCGAAGCCGCCGTCTTCGGATCGGCCAAGAGTCGCTGCTGAATGGTCGAAACCGACGCTTGCAGCCACACCGTTTTACCGCGACCGGCCAGCGCCTGGCGATTTTCCTCCCGCAGTACGGCTCCCCCCCCCAGCGCAACAATACACGCCTGCTGCGCGGCCAGATCTTTCACGACTCCGGTTTCCCAGTCGCGAAACGTCTTTTCCCCGTCTTGGGCGAACACTTCCGAGATGCTTTTTCTGGCGCGTTGGGCGATTTCGGCGTCGGCGTCCACCCAGGGCAGGCCGAGCTTCTCCGACAGCGCTTGCGCGACCGTCGTTTTCCCGGTGCCGCGATAACCCATCAGGAACACATTCATCGATAACGGATCGTCGAGTTCGTTTTTATGGCGTATGATCGCGGACAGGATCGTTTAGGATTTCGTCGTTCAGGATTCGCGCTGGCATGTCCGCCCACCCTCCGGTTGTTCACACGGTTGACGCCATTCGCACGCTCGTCATGCAAGCCCGCGCTGCGGGGCGCCGCGTGGGAGTTGTGCCTACCATGGGCGCGCTGCACGCGGGGCATGTCAGCCTCGTCGAAGCGTCGAACCGCGAGTGCGATGTGACGGTCGTCACCATCTTTGTGAATCCCACGCAGTTCGGCCCCAAAGAGGATTTTGCCAAGTATCCGCGCACCTTGGAAGCCGACCTCGAGAGGCTCGCCGGGCATCGGGTCGACGCCGTGTTTGCACCGTTGAACGAGGAGATGTACCCGGCGGGCTTTTCCACCTACGTGGAGCCGCCGCAAGCCGCGGCCTTGTGGGACGGCGTGTGCCGACCAGGACATTTCCGCGGTGTGGTTACGGTCGTCCTCAAGTTGTTTCAGGCGGTCCCGGCCGACGCCGCCTTCTTCGGGCACAAAGATTACCAACAGTCGGTGGTCATTCGCCGCATGGTGCAAGATTTGAACGTGCCGATTGAGATTCGCGTTATGCCCACGGTGCGCGAGCCGGATGGCCTGGCGATGAGTTCTCGCAATGTGTACCTCAGCCCCGAGGAGCGGCAGCGCGCTCTGGCGCTTTCGCGCAGTTTGCACCTGATCGAGCAATTGGCGGAGCAAGGCGAGCGTGACGCCGTCTCGCTACGTCAACGCATGGTCGCCACGTTGGAAGCCGGCGGCGTCGATCGGATCGACTACGCCACGATTGTCGATCCGGAAACACTGGTCGAATTGAACGAGTTGACCGGCCCCGCGGTCGCGCTCATCGCGGCGCATGTTGGCGGCACGCGCTTGATCGACAACTGCCGGCTTGGACCGTCGAGCAGGAAGTAATCAACGGCGCCGCGAACCGCGACTTCACTTCGAACTCTCGTTCGGGGAACTTGTCGTCCTGCGACCCTCCGGCCGGTTGTGGGATTGGTCGGTGGCACGGTACGATGAGCGCTGGATTGCCATGTATTCAGCCGAAGGAGAGGAAGACCCCATGAAAGTCGCCACGATCAAGACCAAGAAGGGCGATATCCGCATTCAGTTGCACGACGATAAAGCCCCGCGCACGGTCGAGAACTTCGAAAAGCTCACCAACCAGGGTTTTTACAACGGGCTGAAGTTTCACCGCGTGATTAAAGACTTCATGATCCAAGGCGGTTGCCCGCAAGGCACCGGACGCGGCGGCCCCGGCTACACCTTCAAAGACGAGTTTCACCCCGACTTGAAGCACAGCGGCCCCGGCATTTTGTCGATGGCCAACGCCGGACCCAACACCAACGGCTCGCAGTTCTTCATCACGCATTCGGCCCAGCCGCATTTGGACGGCAAGCATGCGGTGTTCGGCAAGGTGATCGGCGGGCAAGACGTGGTAAATAAAATCGCGCAGGGCGATGTGATGGAGGAAGTCACCATCACGGAGGAACCGTGAGCGACGATCTTGCGGCGCACGCCACATCGGCCGGAACGTGGACCGAAACACGCGTCGGCGGGCATCCTTGCGACGTGTACGAACCGCCGCAGCGCAATGAACATGGCTATGTCGTGCTGTATTTGCACGGCGTGCATTTGCAGCGCTTGCGCGACTATCCGGCCTTTACGGAACACTTGGCGCGTCGCGGCTTACCGGCCGTGGCGCCGATGACGCAGCGGAGTTGGTGGACCGACAAGATCTGCCCCGAGTTCGACCCGCGCCTTACCGCCGAGCAGCACGTCATGAAAAACGTATTGCCGTGGATCGCCGAGCGCTGGAACGCCCAGCCTCCGCGCATCGGGCTGCTGGGCACAAGCATGGGCGGCCAAGGCGCCTTGCGGTTCGCGTACAAATATCCCAACACGTTTCCCGTGGTTGCCGCGATCTCGCCAGCCATTGACTATTACTTGCGTGTGCGGGAAGGGGACGAAACGCTGGCGGCGATGTATCCCGACTCAGAAGCGGCCCGGCAAGACTCGGCCATTTTGCACATTCACCCGCTGAATTGGCCGCGGAATCAATTCTTTTGCTGTGACCCGACCGACTACCGCTGGTGGGACAGCGCCGACCGGCTGCGCATGAAGCTCGCTTCGCTGGGCATCCCCTTTGAGTGCGAGCTGGCCACGGAAGGCGGCGGCCACGGGTTCGCCTACTACACCAAGATGGCTGAACAGGCCGTTGACTTTCTCGTCCGGAGCCTGGACAAAGAACGCCGCCGCGTGGTGTAAGCCCTCCCCTTGGGGTTGTTCGTGAGTTTGGCGGCGCGCGGTTTCTTATTCTTCTTGGGATTGATCCATTCAACCTGGTTTCTCGATGCAAGCGAACTCGTTCAAGCAGCGGCTGGCGAATGGCGAAGTGGTGCGCGTGTTCGCCGTGGGCCGGATCGTGCATCCTGTGGTGATCGACATGTTCGCCCTGGCCGGCGGCTATGACGGCTTTTGGATCGACGGCGAACATGTGGCGCTGTCCAGCGAACAAATGGTCTCTTACGCCGTGGCGGCGCGGGCCAACGGGTTCGATTGCTTTGTGCGTATACCGCCCACGGGGTATTGGCAAGTTACGCAATGCCTGGAAACCGGCGCCGGCGGGGTGATGGCCGCACAAATTCACTCGGCGGAACATGCCGAACAATTTGTCCAGTGGGCCAAATTCGCACCGCGCGGCACGCGCGGCATTAACATGGGGGGGCGTGACGCAAACTACACGCATACGCCGCTGGCGCAGTTTGCGGTGGAAGCCAATCGGAATCACCTGACGGCGATTCAAATTGAAACCCTCGGTGCGTTGAACGAAGTCGACGCCATCGCCGCGCTGGCCGATGTCGACATGCTGTTCGTCGGACCGGCCGACCTGTCGCTCGTACTGGGCTGCGTGGGCGAGTTTCACCACGAGAAGTTATGGGAGGGAATCCATCGCGTCGCCGCGGCTTGCCGCAAACATGGCAAGGCGTGGGGCGCGGTCACGCCCGACCCCAAGTTCTTCCAGCGCTGCCTGGAAGCAGGCTGCCAGATGCCCACCGTGGGGAACGAGATTTTTGCTCTCCGTCGTGGGATTGACGCGATGAAAACCGCGTTTTGGGGTGGTTAACGCGGAGAGCGTCCTGCCTTTTTTCCCGCCGTCTTGCGCGGGTTTTTCAAGTCATGGGCGGCGGCAAGGGAAGGCCTTGAACGCAGTTGCGCGCTGTTCAAAGTATGGCCCGGAGATTGCACTTTCCCCCTCTGGCGTTGGTCCGGGAGCGTAGACTTTCCCTTGGCTCGAACGTAGACTACCACGATTACGTGAAACAAAATGGATTGGTCCCAGGCGAGCCGCTCAGGATGAGCAGGCAGGTATTTGGGGACGGCTCGCCGTAGCGAACACCATAGAGAGTTATGATCGACCGTGACCGTTTGGTTTCGGCTTACGAAAAAGCACGTTACGACTTGCTCGCAGAACGCACGCCGGAAGGGTATTGGGAAGGCGAGTTGTCGTCTTCCGCGTTAGCTACCGCGACCGCCGTGAGCGCGATGGCCCTGGTGGAACGGCATGATCCGACCGACGCCAAGGCGGGTTGCTTCGCCAACGAAGTTCGCGAGGGAGTTCTCAGCGAAGCGATTCTCGCCGGCATTCACTGGCTGGCCGACCAGCAGAACGAAGACGGCGGCTGGGGCGACACCGACAAGAGCAGTTCAAACATCGCCACGACCATGCTGGCCGTGGCTGCGTTCCATCTCACGTGCGTGCCGGCCAATCACCCCAACTTGATGGAGCGGGCCAAGAAGTACATTGAACAGCATGGCGGCATCGACGGACTGAAGCGACGTTACGGCAAAGACAAAACCTTCGCCGTGCCCATTTTGACCAACTACGCCCTGGCCGACCTTGTGCCCTGGAGCAAAGTTGCGGCGCTTCCCTTCGAGGCGGCCGCCGTTCCGCAAAAGCTCTACGGCCGGCTGGGGTTGCCCGTCGTAAGTTACGCCATTCCTGCGCTCGTGGCGATTGGGCAAGCTCGGTTCTTCCATCGCAAACCGCTTAACCCCGCGACGCGCTGGCTTCGGCAGTGGGCGGTCAAACCCACGCTCGACGTACTGCAGCGCATGCAACCGATGAGCGGCGGCTACCTGGAAGCGGTGCCGCTTACGAGTTTCGTCGTGATGAGCCTGGCGAGCACGGGCCGCGCCGGTCATCCCGTGACGCAAAAGGGATTGGAGTTTCTGGTTGACTCGGCCCGGAGCGACGGCAGTTGGCCGATCGATACCAACCTGGCCACGTGGAACACGACGCTCGCCCTCAACGCGCTGGCGCAAGGGGGCGAGGAGGTGGCCGAGTTGTGCAATGTCGATTGGCTCTTGGCGTGTCAAAACAAGTCGGTGCACCCCTACACGGGCGCGGCGCCGGGCGGTTGGGGCTGGAGCGACTTAAGCGGCGCCGTGCCCGATGCGGACGATACGCCCGGAGCGCTGCTCGCCCTGCGCGCCATCATCGACGGCGACTCCGCTTCGGACGAACAAAGAAAACGCGTGCGCCAGGCCGCAGCCGCGGGCGCCACGTGGCTGCTGGACCTCCAGAATCGTGATGGCGGCTGGCCCACGTTTTGCCGCGGTTGGACCGAACTCCCCTTTGACCGCAGCGGGGCCGACTTGACCGCGCATGCGTTGCGGGCCTTGATTGCCTGGAAGAACGAGCTGCGCGACGGGCGGATTGAGCGAGCTCTCGAACGCGGTTTTACCTATCTCGAGTTACAGCAACGGGCTGACGGCGCCTGGATTCCGCTGTGGTTCGGCAACGAAAACCATCCGCGCGAAGAGAACCCGATTTACGGCACGGCCAAGGTGCTGCTGGCGTATCGCGACGCCGGTTACGGGTTGATCGCCCCGGTTCGACGCGGTTTGACCTGGCTGCAACAAGCGCAAAACAGCGACGGCGGCTGGGGGGGCCAGGCGGTGGCGACGTCGAAGAAGACGGGGGCGACGATCCGGTCGAGCATTGAGGAAACCTCGCTTGCCCTGGAGGCGTTGTTGTCCTGGCCGGTTGATTCGTCGCGTGAGCCAACTATAAAGAAGGGTCTGGAGAAGCTACTCACGGAGGTGGAGACCGAGGGACATCGTGAGCCGTCTCCCATTGGTTTGTACTTCGCCAAGTTGTGGTATTATGAAAAACTGTATCCGTTGATCTTTGCGGTCTCTGCATTGGGTCAGGCCCTGAAGGCCTTCCTGCCGCAACCCTCGCAGCAACCCGCCGCCCGCCTCCGTGACGTGTGACCCTCGACGCTAGAAGGGACCGACCTTGGCTACCGCACCCGCGCCCCAACCTCTGGCTGACGCTGTGCCGCCGCGCCGCTCGCGCCGGCGAAAGACCGCCCACCTGAAGCTCGTTCCGGAAACGAAATTGCTCCGCGAAGAGTTGCGGCGCCGGTGCGCCGAGACTGCCGCGCGCTTGGACAAGTCGCAACCGTTGTCGAAAGACGATATGGAGCGCGTCGCCCGCGGAATTTTGGAAAGCCAGAACCTGCCCGAAGGCCTGGTGGGCTGGACCATGGTGGTGTTGGCTTCGGAGTTCTGGCGCGACGCCGTCGCCGCAGTGCCTCCTTCGCGCCGTTTGTTCTTGCTGCCGCACTGTTTGAAACACGCGGAAGGCTGCCCCGCCGACTACGATCAGTTTGGGCTGGACTGTAAGCAATGCGGCGCCTGTAGCATTGCCGACTTTCGCGGCGTGGCCGAAGAAATGGGCTACAAGGTGCTGGTGGCCGAAGGTTCTCCGCTGGTGCTCAAGATCATCGTCAGCGGCTATGTGGACGCGATTGTCGGCGTGGCGTGCTTGAACGTACTGGAAAAAGCCATCGACAAAATTCTGTTGGCCGGTATTCCTTGCATGGCGGCGCCGCTGCTTTCGAGCGATTGCCGGAACACTTCGGTCGATGAAGACTGGGTCCACGAGATGATCCACGTCCAGGCGTCGAAACCTGTGCAGGCCACGCGCTCCTACGTGCACTTGATGCGCGCCGCGGCGAAGATGTTCGAGCCGGAGGAACTGGACCGACTGGCGCCTCGCTTGCGCGGCGGGCCGCGCTTGTCGGAGGTCAACGGCAAGGGCGTGATGGGGCTCGACCCGATTGCCGGAACGGAAGCCGTCGCGTACGACTTTTTGGCCAAGGGAGGCAAACACTCGCGCCCCTTCATTACGCTCGCCGTGTATGACGCCATGACGGGCGCCAAAGGCGCCGAAGGGGACGGCGCCGCGCATATCGCGCAACTTCCCGATGCGGTGAAACGCGCCGCCATGTCGATCGAGACGTTCCACAAAGCGTCGTTGGTGCACGATGACATTGAAGACGACGACGCCTATCGGTATGGCGATCCCACCCTGCACCGCAAGTATGGAACCGCTACGGCGATCAACGTGGGCGATTACCTGATTGGCCTGGGGTATCGTCTGGTGAGCCGTGAGGCGAAAAGTCTTGGGCCCGACGTCGCCTGCGACATTCTCGACTACCTGGCCGACGCCCATATGCGTCTAAGTGAAGGCCAAGGCGCCGAACTGCTGTGGCGCGATGCGCACGACAAACGGCTCTCGCCGCTCGATGCGCTCAAGATTTACGCCCTCAAAACTTCGCCCGCGTTTGAAGCGGCGGTCTTCTCGGGTCTGCGCATGGCCGGCCCCGTGCAGCATTACCTGGAGCCAATCAAGCAGTTCTCCCGGAATCTGGGCGTAGCGTTCCAAATTTTGAACGATTTGAAAGACTGGCAAGGCGACGGCGACAATAAGCTGGCCGCGGGAGGCGACGCCCTGGGCGGACGCCCCACCGTGCTGTTGGCCCTGGCGCTGCAAAGTTTGCCGGCGGAGAAACAGCAAGAGTTGCTCGGACTGCTTACCGACGACGGCCGTTCGCCGCAAGCGCGCGTAGCGCGGGTCCGGCAATTGTACGACGAGGCGGGCGTGTTCGACCATGCGCATCGTCTGGTGGACAAGCACCAGGATCGCGCCGAGCAAATTGCCGACGAAATTCAACCCGAAGAACTTCGCCGGTTGTTTTATTACTTGATCGACACCGTGTTGGAGCGTCCGGCGGAAGACAGCGCCGCGCCGTCTTCGCCGCTGTTGCCGATCATCAAACCCCGATAACCGTCGAGAAGGACGACAAGCGGCTGGAAGACCAGACCGGGCGTAGCAGCCTGCGCTTGCCTGCCGCTCCTCGCCAGGCGTGGAATGACGCGTGCGAATGCGGGAGCAAGTCGCTTGCATGCGAGCGGGCTGTCCGCACGAGCACAACGCATGGGACAGTTGGGCCCTTGGCTTATGCCCGCCTTCCTCGTTGCATGTCCCTTCTTGCCGCCCTGCCTTTGCCATGAATCCTCAACTCGGCCCGATGCCCGACCTGGCGACGCTCATCTCGCTGTTTTACGACGATCCGCAGCGACTTGGCCGGTTCGAAGAAATGACCTCGCGCGGGGTTCCCGAGCCGTACGCGGCGCTGCTCGATCATCACGAGCATATGACCGTGACGGTCGAGTCGTTTCATCGCTCGCGGGTCGATGTGAAAGTGTTGGAGACGCACATCACGCCCCGGCATTACTCGCGCAAGATTTTGCTCACCCGACAGTCGGACAACGCCGTGGTTCAATTTGGCATCGTGCGGCTCGATATGAACTGCTTGGAGGAGCCCGTGCGCCGGGAAATCCAAAGCCAACGGCTTCCGCTGGGGCGCGTGCTGATTGAGCATAACGTGCTGCGTGAAGTTGAACTGGTTGGCCTGTGGCGCGTCGCGTGCGGGCCCGATCTGGAAGAATACTTTGCTCTGGACCAGCCGCGCATTACCTACGGCCGCACCGCGTTGATTCACTGCAATGGCGAACCGGCCGTTGAGTTGCTGGAAATCGTCTCGCCGGTGTAACTGTGTCGGGAAACTCAGGCTTGGGCGCGTCGCAAACGGCGGTGATCGGCCGCGGAGCGCTAACGGACCGTGGCTTGCGCGCCGCAGCACCAGCGAGCGGCCGGTAACTCCAAGACGCCCTCGAACTGCAACTCTTGTGCATTGAACGCTGCGTTGGCGATCGAGCGGTTGTGACGGAATTTTTGCTGTACAGAATTTTTTTAGTTCTTGGCGCAGAAATTCTGCTACAATCATCGCGTTAACGGCCATGCCGGTTGAGATCCCGCCGAACGCTCGCCGCTAGCTTTCACACCACACCCACCTTCTGGATTTATCGCCGCCGAGGTTGCCTTGATGAAGGACAACTACGATTGCATCGTCGTGGGCGGAGGCCCCGCCGGTTCAACGACGGCGGCGCTGCTCGCCGAGGCGGGATGTTCGACCTTGTTGGTCGAACGCGAGAAGACTCCGCGCTGCCGCGTCGGCGAATCGCTCATGCCGGAAACCTTTCGCGTGTTGCAGCAGCTGGGCGTGTGGGAGCAAGTTAAAAATTGCGGTTTCACCAAGAAGGCGAGCATCCATTTCCTTTCGGGCGATGGTCGGGACTCGCAGTCGTTCTTCTTTCAGGAGCATGACCCCAACGAGGGCGCCGTGACGTGGCAGGTCGAGCGCGCTCGGTTCGACCAGCTGCTGTTCGAGAACGCCGTCGCGAAAGGCGCGCATTGCCTGGATCAAACCTCCGCGACCGACGTACTGCTCAACGGCGACCGCGCTAGCGGCGTTGTGGTCCAAACGAAGGAAGGTCTGTCGAGCACGCTGGGTTGCCGCGTGCTGGTCGACGCCTCCGGACCGCACGGTTTATTGGCCCGGCGGCTCGAATTGTCCTTACCTGAGGTTCAGCCCCGGCAGGCCGCCATCTGGGGTTACTACCGTGGCGCACGGCGCGACGCAGGCGAACAAGGCGGCGGAGTTGTGATTCTCCAAACTTGCGCCAAAGACGCCTGGTTCTGGTTCATTCCGCTGTCGGACGATGTGACCAGTATCGGCGTGGTTGGCGACGCCGCCCGGTTGCTGCAAAAGCCCGGGCAGGCCGCGGAAGCGTTTGAAGATGAACTCGTAAAGTGCCCGGCGCTGATCGAACGATTGATGAACGCCGAACTGGCCACGAATTTTCACGTCGCCCGCGGGTTCGCTTACGCCACGCGCCGCCGCGTCGGCGAAGGTTGGGTGCTGGTGGGCGATGCGTACGGGACGTTGGAGCCGGTCTTCTCGTCCGGCGTGTTCCTGGCCATGCACAGCGGCGCTCGCGCAGCGGAAGCGATTCTGACGGGACTGGCCAAGCACGATCTTTCCGCGAAACAACTTGGCGCCTGGACGACCGAGTTCGATCGAGGAGTCGACCGCCTGCGCCCCTTGCTCAAGGCGTTTCACACCGCCGAGTTCAGCTTTGGGGCGTTCACGCGGGCTTTTCCGCATCACAAAGGCGCGCTCACAAATCTGCTCATGGGCCGATTGTTTGACGCCGACGCGGATCCCATGTTAGAGGATCTCGCGGCGCACCTCAAAACGCTGGAGGAGGCCCGGTCGGCCCCTCCCGCTCCGTTGCAGGATGCGCCCTTTAGCGCGACGTGACCCGTGGTGCGATGCGCTCGCGCCTTGACAGGCGCTCGGCGCGGCCAGATGCTGAATAACCGCCGTTCCCGGCACGCTTTGCCGCCAGGCGCGCGGCGCCATTCTTTGAGGTAATCGAAATGTCGAACGTACCGTCCCCGACACCGGTCGAAGCCGAGTTGAAGCTGGTCGAATTGTGCGAAAGTCTGGTCATGCAGGGCGACTTTCTTGCGAAGAACGACCTCGTGGCGCTCATGGATTGGTTTCGCACTTACGGCAGCTCCAACATTCCCGCCCTCGCCAACCTGGGCGTGGTCTTGCGGCGCATCGTGGCCGACCGTGAGGCGACGGTCGAGGAGCAAGCCGAGTTGATGAACGCAATCGAAGGCGTGGTTACGCCCGAAGTTCGAATGGCCCTGCAAGCCAAGCAGTAAATTGCGTGTGTCGCGCAGCTTCTTTGCACCTTGTTCAGGAACGATCATGGCTGTCGCTGACATCGAGACAACGCCCCAGCGTGCTGCGCCGTCCGCCGTGCCTGCAACGGCGTCCGGCGCGGGCCGGCTTACGTCGGTCGATGCGTACCGCGGGTTGGTCATGTTCCTGATGCTGGCCGAAGTGCTGCGGCTGTCGCGCATTGCCGAAGCGTTGCCGGGCAGCGGCTTCTGGTCGTTCCTGGCGTATCACCAAACCCATGTGGAGTGGACCGGCTGCTCGCTGCATGACTTGATTCAGCCTTCGTTCACGTTTCTTGTGGGCGTATCGTTGCCGTTCTCGCTCGCCAAGCGGCGAGCGCAAGGCGCCTCGACCTGGGCCATGACGGGGCATGCGTTCTGGCGGGCCGCCGTGCTGGTGCTCTTGGGCGTGTTCCTGCGGTCGCTCGGTTACGAGCAAACGCGGTGGACGTTCGAAGATACGCTTACGCAAATTGGCCTGGGGTACGGCTTTTTGTTCCTGCTCGGTATGCGTCCCGTGCGCGATCAGTTGATCGCGCTAGCCTTGATCCTGGTCGGCTACTGGGCCGCATTTGCGCTCTACCCGCTGCCTGGTGCGAACTTTGATTGGTCGGCCATTAACGTGCCGCCCGATTGGCCGCACAACTTCGCGGGGTTCGCCGCGCATTGGAACAAGAATACCAATCTGGCGTGGGCGTTCGATGTGTGGTTCCTGAACTTGTTCCCCCGCGAGGAGCCGTTCCGCTTCAACGGCGGCGGCTACGCCACGCTCAGTTTCATTCCCACGCTGGGCACCATGATTCTCGGATTGCTGGCAGGCCAAATCTTGCATACCGACCGCACCGGGCGGCAGAAGGTGTTGCGGCTTCTGGCGGCGGGCGGCGTGTGTTTTGCGCTTTCGCTGATTCCTGCCTGGCTGGGATGGTCCCCAATCGTTAAACGCATTTGGACGCCCGGTTGGACACTCTTTAGCGGCGGGTGGTGCTTTGTGCTGCTGGCCGCGTTTTACACGGTGATTGACGTCGGAAAACGGCGGTGGTGGGCGTTTCCGCTCGTGGTGATCGGCGCCAATTCGATCACCGCATACTGCATGGAGTGGCTCGCCGCGCACTTCATCAGCGAGAATCTGACGCGCCACTTGGGCCACGCCTGGCCGCACATGTTCGGTCCCGCCTACGAGACGTTGCTCCTGGGCGGCGCCACCCTGCTGATCATGTGGCTCATCCTGTACTGGATGTACCAGCGCAAGCTGTTCTTGAAGATCTAGTCAGGCGGATTGTTCGTCCCAAGGCGCCTGATCTTTTGTTTAACCGCTTCCCAACGAGGAGCGCGTGCGTGACCATGCGACAAGACGGTTGCGCCACGCGCTCCCCGTTAGGTAGCGGTTAAACATTGGATGGGCGTTTGCCGGACCGATGCCGGCCAGGACTCGAGCGATCGAGATTCGCCTTAGATCACTTCGTGCAGGGGTTCGATTTCGCTGTCGACGGGGTAGCGCGGCACGCCGCCGTTGTCGAACACGCGGTCACGGTGCGCATCGAGCCCCATGTTGTGATACAGCGTGGCGAAGACCTCTTGGAATTTCACCGGGCGCTTCGTGGGAACTTCGCCGAACTTATTGCTTTCGCCAATGACCTGTCCTGTGCGCATCCCGCCGCCAGCGAGCAAACAGGCGTTGAGTTGCGGCCAGTGGTCGCGGCTATTGTTTTGGTTGATGCGCGGGGTGCGGCCGAATTCGCCCCACATGACGACCGACACATCCCGGTCCAGGCCGCGTTCGTGCAGGTCGGTCACGAGCGCGGAAAGCGCCTGGTCAAGCATGGGGAACTCCACGCGCGACATGGGGAAGTTCATCCCGTCGCCGCCGTGCCAGTCCCAACGGCTATAGTTGAGCGAGACATACCGGGCCCCCGCTTCAACCAAACGCCGCGCGACGCAGAAGTTTTGCACCATGCGCGGCGCGCCGTCGCGCTGGAACTGTTCGTCGTTCTTGCCGTAACGTTCCAGAATTTTGGGGTCTTCTTTGGAGAGATCGAGCGCTTCGCCCAGCTTCGAGTCGGTCAGAATATCGAGCGCTTGTCCCAGATATGCGTCGACATCGTTTAGCTTGGCCACCTGGTCCATTTCGCGGCGGAAGCGGTCCAGCGCGCCGCGTAACTGGACGCGGTCTTGAAGCCGCTCCAGCGTGATGCCTTGCAGCACCATGTTGTCCGACTTCTCGCCCGGCTTGCGACCGACCAAGTTGAACGGGTTATGGGCCGAGGGCAGGAAGCCCGCTGTGCCCGGCTCGCCCCAGGTGCGGTTGCCCGTGGGATACATCAAAGCCGTGTGAGCCGGCATCGAAGGATCGACTTGCCCCGCCAGCCGCGACACCCAGGCTCCGCCCGCGGGCCAGCCGTCGCGGGGGCCGCGGTCCGACTTTTTATGCCCCGTCATGCATTGGTAGCCGTCGTGGGCGCCGTCGGAGTCGGCCAGCGAGCGCACGATGACGAACTTGTCCATCATCGCCGCCAGTTTGGGAAAAAGTTCGCAAATCTGGATGCCGGGCACATTAGTATTGATTGGCTCAAACTCACCCTTGATTTCGCGTGGCGCTTGCGGTTTGAGATCCCACATGTCCAAGTGCGAGGGACCGCCAGGCAAATAGATGTTGATGATCGCCTTGTGCGACCGTCCAACTCCTGCGGCTGACTCTAAGTGCAGCAATTGGCTGAGCCCAAACCCCCCTACCGCCGCTCCGCCGATGGACAAGAATCCACGCCGCGAAAGGCCATCGCAAAAGGCGGTCTTCTTGGCGGGTTTTCCCAGAATATGCAACATCGCTTGGTTTCCTTCACACAGCGCGGTAAACGGCTTTCGATAGTGGGGCAGATCTTGAAACCCCATTGAGCACGTGCGGAAGCGACGAACTCGGCTACGGTGTTCCCGCGGGCCTAATTTCCGCAGTGCCTGACCTCGCCGGAATTATAAACGCTGATTGATGCGATGAGCAAGAGAAATCCCGCGCGGTCGCTGAGTCGAAGAAGCTGCGCGCGGCGCTCGCCCCTTGGGAGCAGGGACGAGTCATTGCCGTCTGCGTAGCGCCGTTAAGAACTGATCGGGTGAAATTCGGTTTGTAGCGCGCCGGCGTAACGTGCGTAATTCTGTTCAAACCTTGCCACGAGTTTGCGAGCGGCGGTTTGATAGGCGCGCACGTCTTGCCAGGCGTTCTGCGGAATAAGGATCTCTTTCGACACGCCGCGGCATTCGGTGGGCACGCTCAAGTGGAAAATGGGGTCTTCCATGGTGGGAGCATTCGCCAGGGACCCGTCGTGAATCGCGTCGATGATGGCGCGGGTGTGCACTAGGTCCATGCGCCGCCCTTCGCCGTAACCGCCGCCTGTCCAACCCGTGTTCACCAGCCACGCTTGTGCGTCGTGCCGGCGCATTTTATCGGCCAGCAGTTCGGCGTACTTCAGCGGCGGCCACACGAGAAAAGCGGCGCCAAAGCATGCCGAGAAGGTGGCTTTTGGCTCGGTGATGCCCATCTCGGTACCCGCCACTTTGGCGGTGTAGCCGTTGATGAAGTGATACATCGTTTGTTCCGGCGTCAGCTTGCTGACCGGCGGCAACACGCCAAAGGCGTCGCACGTGAGCAGAATAATGTTGCGCGGATGCCCACCCATGCACGGCGTTTTAGCGTGCGGAATAAACTCGATGGGGTACGCGGCGCGGGTGTTCTCGGTGATGCTGTCGTCGCTGTAATCGACGAAGCGCGTCTCGGGATCGACCGCGACGTTCTCCAGCACAGCGCCAAAGCGCACGGCCTGGAAAATTTGCGGCTCTTTTTCGGGCGAGAGATGAATCGCCTTGGCGTAGCAGCCCCCTTCGATGTTGAAAATGCCCTCGTCGCTCCAGCAGTGCTCATCGTCGCCAATCAAGCGGCGGCGCGGATCGGCCGAAAGCGTCGTTTTGCCGGTGCCCGACAACCCGAAGAACAACGTCGTATCGCCTTGGTCGCCCTCATTGGCGGCGCAGTGCATGGATAACACTTCCTGCTTGGGCATCACGTAGTTCATGATCGTGAACACGCCTTTTTTCATTTCGCCGGCGTATTGCGTGCCCAGAATGACCAGCTCGCGTTCTTCCAAACTGAGGCAGATGCTGGTCGTGGACGACATCTGCGGAGTGTACGTATTGGCGGGAAAGGCGCCCGCGTTGTAGATCACAAAGTCGGGCTCGCCGAACTCGGCCAGTCCTTCGCGCGAAGGACGGATCAACATGTTTTGCATAAACAGCGCGTGATAGGCGCTTTCGCAAATCACGCGGATCTTCAAGCGATAGGTGGGGTCCCACCCGGCGAAACCGTCTTGCACATAAAGTCGCGGTCGCGTGTTCAGGTAATCGCAAGCCCGGCGGCGATTGATAAAGAACGAATGTTCGGTCATGGGGAAGTTCACGTCTCCCCACCACACATGGGCCGAGCTGGCCGGATGCTCGACCACACGTTTATCCTGCGGACTGCGGCCCGTTTTCGCGCCGGAGTTGACCGCCAACGCCCCCGAATCGGTGATGATCGCCCCGTGCGCGAGGGCCTCTTCGTAGAGTTTGGCCCGCGAGGGATTCCTTAGAACATCTCGTACATAAATTCCGTAGTGACTCAGATCGATGGAATGCATGGTCTTTCTCCATCCTTGCCGGGGCGATGTTTATTATAGCACCGATCACCGAAGCACTTTGCGTACCGCCCTTACGTGCGAGCCAGGGCGGTTCAAACCCTGTGCCGCCCTGCCTTGCGATTTACCCCATGACGTGAGATTGCCGCATCGTTTTCCAAGGACAACGACCGATGAAGCGCATTCTTCGAAGGGTAAGGCGAAGTTTGAAAAATTTTTTATGGGACCGCCGCAAGGCATCCTCGTCATGGTATTGCTTGCAAAGTGTGCGGAAACAGCCCAATCTTCGTGCGAAGGAGCGCGGCGTCGCGAAAACCGCGCACGTGCGGTGGTGGTGCGAGAACGGTCTTGCGCCGTCGCCGCGCGGGGCCATGCCTTGCCAACCGTCTAAGATGCTAAAAACACGAGCCGAGCGAATAGGGCGCCTGCCTTCTCAGGCGCCTTACCCCTGACTGCGCATTCGCGACTTTCCGCGAATGGTCCATCCGTCGCGCACGAAGGGCGCGTACCACTCGGACGAACGTCGGCGCACCCACGTCGGAGCGATGGCAGCGCATTCTTCCTTTGGGGGAGGTGCACCCCACGCCCAGCGCCGACAAACAGTTTGACAAAGCTTGGTGGTTTGACTAAGATCGCTCTGATAAAAGTTCACGCATCTGTTGAAGCTCATCCTATCACGTGCTTCAACACATCCTGCCCACACAGAACCCCACCCTGCGTTTTCCCAACGTTTACGTTGGATAAGTTTTGACTCGCCTACGGACGCTTTAACAGGCACATATTTTGCTTTCCCCATCTCCCTGGCAGGTGCACGCCACGTGGGAGATCGATTCGCTCCTGGAGTTTACGCCTATGAAATGCAAGGGTAATGGACTTAGTCGGCGCAGTTTCCTCACCGTGGGCGCCGCTGGCGGCCTAGGGTTGAGCCTCGCTCAGTTGCTGCAATTCGAGCAGCTTCGCGCAGAACAGAAGCACTACGACTTCATCGAGGCGAAGGCCAAGAGCATTATTCACATCTTTTTGCCCGGTGGCGCCGCCCACCAGGAATCGTGGGATCCCAAGCCGTACGCCCCCATTGAGTACCGGGGCGAAATGAAAGCCATCAAGGCGAACACGGGCGAATGGATCAGCGAAACGCTGCCTCAAATGGCCCAATTGATGGATAAGGTGGCCGTGATTCGCTCGATGACGCACAGTGAAGCGGCTCACGAGCGCGGCACCCACAACATGTTCACCGGCTACCGGCCGAGTCCTGCCTTGCAGTTTCCCAGCATTGGCAGCGTGATCAGCCACGAGTACGGCCCGCGCAACAACTTGCCGCCGTACGTGTGTATTCCGAATGTGCCCAACGAATACGCCGGACCGGGTTACCTCAGTTCGTCGTTTGCGCCGTTCAGTCTTGGTTCCGATCCCGCCGCTGGCGGCTTCCAGGTGCGCGACTTGAGCCTGCCCGGCGGAGTGGATGACACGCGGTTCGCTCGTCGTCGTACGGCGTTAGAAGCGGTGAACGAGTACTTCACGAAGAAGGACAAGTCCGACGCCGTCGCTGCGATGAACACTTTCTACGAGCGGGCTTACAGCTTGATCAGCGCTCCTCAAGCGCGGGAAGCGTTCAAGATTGAAGCCGAACCGGAAGCCATTCGCAATGAGTATGGTATGAATACCGCGGGCCAGCGAATGCTCATGGCTCGGCGTTTGGCTGCCGCGGGCGTGCGTTTGGTTACGCTCACCTATGGCGGCTGGGATATGCACAATAACATTACGCCGGGAATGAAGAGTCAAATGCCGGCGTTCGATCAAGCTTTGGCCGCATTGATTCGCGATTTGGACCGCACCGGCTTGCTCAGCGAAACGCTGGTCATGGTTTCCAGCGAATTTGGCCGTACGCCGAAGATTAACGCCACCGCGGGCCGCGACCACTGGCCCAAGGTGTTCAGTGTGATGCTGGCCGGCGGCGGCATCAAAGGCGGCATGATTTACGGCGCTTCGGACCCGACTGCCTCGGAGCCAGAAAGCGACCCCGTGTTGCCGGGCGACTTGATGACCACCGTGTACCATCAAATGGGCATCGTGGCCGACAAAGAACTCATGGCGCCGGGCAATCGGCCCATTGAGATTATCGACGGCGGCAACCTGATCAAGCCGCTGATCAGCTAATGAGCTCCTAGCTCGACCGTGCTTTGGCGTCGGTTCTTGGCCCATCGTCACGAAGTTCATCGCAATCCGGCGCGCTTGTTGAAGAGGCGCGCCGGAAGAATGTAGCCGCGAAAAAACGCGGGAGGCCGTTGGCCTGCCGCTGGTTTCGATTATGATCATAAGTGCGGACGATGCGGCGTCTGCGACGACTTTCCCGCCTGGCTCGCCTTCCTCCGCGCGTCCGACGACCTCACCTCTTTAAACTCCATGCGCACGATGCAACGCTTTGCAACCATTCTGGGCATCGGGCTGACTTGCGTTCTGGCGATCACCGCCGTTTCGCACGCCGTGCAGCCTGATCTGAACGCCATCGCTCCGCAGGGTTTCCAGCGAGGCACAGAGACCGAGGCCACCTTCTCCGGCGCGCGTCTGGCCGACATTCAAGAGTTGATGCTCTACTCGCCAGGTGTCGAGGTGGTGGGAATTACCGACCCCAAGGACAACCAGTTCAAAGCCAAAATCAAGGTTGCGCCCGACTGCCGCTTGGGCATTCACGCCTTGCGTTTGCGAACCGCGACCGGCATTAGCGATCTCATGACTTTCATGGTCGGCGCTTTGCCCGAAGTCGCGGAGGTCGAACCGAACACCGAGTTTACCGCCCCGCAAGCTATTCAAACCGGAGTAACGATCAGCGGCGTCATTCAAAACGAGGATCAAGACTTCTTCGTGATTGACGCGAAAAAAGGCGAACGCATTACCGCGGAACTGGAAGGGCTGCGGCAGGGACGCACGTTCTTCGATCCTTACCTGGCGATTCTGAACTCCGAGCGATTCGAGTTGGCTCGTAGCGACGACACCGCCTTGTTATGGCAAGACCCGGTTTGCTCGATCATCGCGCCCGAGGACGGCAAGTACATCATACAAGTGCGCGAAAGCTCTTACGGCGGCAACGGCAACTGCACCTACCGGTTGCACGTGGGCGGTTTTCCGCGACCGCGCGCGGTCTATCCTGCCGGTGGTAAGCCGGGGCAACAGGTGGAAGTCACCTGGCTGGGCGATGCCGCCGGACCTCGCAAGGAAACGATTGCCATTCCTGCCGACGCCAAGGGTAACTACGAACTGTTCGCCCAAGATGAATACGGAGTTGCGCCCTCGCCCAATGTGATTCGTGTGGTTGATATTGAGAATGCGATCGAAGTCGAACCGAACAACGACCTGCAACACGCCACTGTGTTCACCGGTCCCGGCGCGGCGAACGGCGTGATTCAAGAGAATGGCGATGTCGACTTTTTCAAGTTCCCCGCCACTAAGGGCCAAGTGTTCGATGTGCGCGTGTACGCCCGCAAGCCGCTGCGTTCGCCGCTAGATTCCGTGCTCGTCGTGCGGCGCGCCAACGGCGCCGGCATCGGCAGCAACGACGACACCGGCGGTCCCGATAGCTACCTGCGTTTCACCGCGCCCGAAAACGAAGATGTGGTGATCGAAGTGAGCGATCACTTGAAGAAGGGGGGCGAAAACTACGTTTACCGCATTGAAGTGACGTCCGTCGTTCCCGAATTGACCATGACCTTGCCCGAGCGACGGCAATACGTGGCCACGACGCTCACGCTGCCGCGCGGTAACCGTTCGGCACTGATGGTCGCCGCCTCGCGGGCGAACTTTGGCGGTGATTTGAACGTCGCTTTTGAAGGGCTCCCGCCGGGAGTGACCGTGGAAACGATTCCGATGGCTGGCAACCGAAGCGACATTCCTGTGCTGTTTACCGCAGCTCCCGACGCGGCCACCGCCGGCGCGTTGGTCGACGTGGTCGGCCGCCCAGTCGATCCGAACCTGAAGATCGAAGGGCGCTTGAAGCAGCGCACCATGTTGGTGCGGGGCCAGAACAACGTGGACGTCTGGGGCCATGACGCGGATCGCATGGCCATGGTCGTGACCGAAGAAGCGCCGTTCCAACTCGAACTCGTCCAACCGCAGGTTCCGCTGGTTCGCAACGGTTCGATGGACCTCAAAGTGGTGGCCACCCGGAAAGAAGGTTTCAAAGACGCCATCTCCGTGCGCCTGCTGTACAACCCGCCGGGCGTGGCGTCGTCCGGTTCGGTCCAGATTCCTGAAGGCCAGAATGAGGTCACAATTCCGTTGACCGCCAACGGCAACGCCCAGATCGGCACGTGGAAGATCATTGTGACGGGGCGCTCGGGCGGCCGTGGGGAAGGCTACAACGCCTCCACCCAGTTTATCGACTTGAATGTGACCGACACCTTCTTCGACCTCGCGTTTGTCAAAGCGGCCGGCGAACAAGGCCAAGAGACGGACGTCGTCGTGAATGTGACCAAAAAGCAAGACTGGGAAGGCGCCTGTAAGGTCGAACTGGTGGGCTTGCCCGCCGGCGCCGCGACCGAGCCGGTAGAAATCACGAAAGACAGCACTTCGATGACGTTCAAAGTCAAAATGGCCGCCGACGCCCGCGTCGGTCGCCATCAAACGCTGTTGTGCCGAGCCGTAATCACGCAGAACAACGAGCCGATTACGCATACCCTTGGCACGGGCGAACTGCGGATCGATCAGCCGTTGCCGCCCAAGGTCGCGGCGACTCCAGCGCCCAAGCCTGCGGCCGCTCCGGCGCCAATGCCTGCGGCCCAGCCCGAGAAGAAAGTCCTCAGCCGCTTGGAGCAACTGCGGCTGCAGAAAGCTCAAGAGAACCAATAGTCAGACCACACCAACCGCCTGGCGGAATGCAACAATCGCGAGGAGGCCGTGGGAAAACGGCCTGCTCGTCCCACCTTACAAAGATTGCGACGAAGGAGATCCCCGTGACTCACCCCGCCTGGATTCGATGCGCCGCGCTAGGATTAGCGCTCGTATGCGGCGCTCATGCACGCGCCCAACATGCGATAACGGGCATTGCAGTGTACCCGCCGGATATTAACTTGTCGTTCCAGCAGGATCGGCAACAGTTTGTCGTCGTGGCGACGAGGCAAGACGGCGTGACCACCGAAGTGACCAAGCAGGCCCAAATCACGCTGGGCGATCCGCTGCTGGCGCGACTGGAGAACGCTACGCTCTACCCGAAGGCCGACGGCCAGACGACGCTCAACATCGAGTATCAAGGCTTTAAGGCTTCGGCGCCGGTTGTGGTGGCGAATTCAGCCAGCGTCGCGCCGGTGAGCTTCAAGACCGACGTGATGCCCGTCTTCATGCGCGCGGGCTGCAACACCGGCAGTTGCCACGGGGCCGCTCGCGGCAAGGACGGTTTCCGGCTTTCGTTGTTCGGTTTTGATCCTGATGGCGACTACTACCGTATTACGCGGGAGGCCGGAGCGCGGCGCATCAATCTCGCCGTCCCCTCGGCCAGCTTGCTCATGGAAAAAGGCTGCGGCGATGTGCCCCACACCGGCGGCAAGCGGTTTGACAAGAACTCGGAATACTACAGCACGCTGCTCCAGTGGCTGGAGGCCGGGGCCGTGGCCGACCCCCAAGAACCGCCCAAGTGCGTTCAGGTGGAAGTGTTTCCGCCCAATGCGGTGTTGGAAGGCGCGAATGTGACGCAACAGTTCATCGCTCGTGCGAAGTACGCCGACGGCAGCGATCGCGACATCACCAGCCTGGCGGTGTTCATGTCGAATAACGACAACTCGGCCCCGGTGAACGAGTCGGGCCTGGTTACGGCGGCCAACCGCGGCGAAGCATTCGTCATGGCTCGCTTCGACACGCATACCGTGGTCAGCCAGGTGATCGTTCTGCCTGCGGGCATGAACTACGCCGCTCCCGCGATCACGGGCAACTACGTCGATCAACTCGTCGGCGCCAAACTCAACAAGCTGCGCATTCTTCCCAGCGAAGTTTGCACTGACGAGGAATTCCTCCGCCGCGTGTCGCTCGACATTACCGGGACGCTGCCAACCGAAGAAGAGTACAGCCAGTTCATGGCCGACGCTTCGCCCGACAAACGCGCCAAGCTGATCGACCAACTGCTGCAACGCAAAGAGTTTTCCGAAATCTGGGCGATGAAGTGGGCTGAGTTGCTCATGATCAAGTCGAGCAACCAGGTGAGCTACAAGTCGGCGTTTCTTTACAATAGCTGGCTCACCGACAAGATCGCCAACAACGTGCCTTTGAACGAGATGGTGCGTGAGGTACTTAGCGCCACCGGCGGCACCTTTACCGAACCCGCCACGAATTTCTATCAAATCGAAACCGATACGCTGAAGACGGCGGAGAACGTGGCCCAAATTTTCATGGGCATTCGCACCCAATGCGCCCAGTGCCACAATCACCCGTTTGACCGTTGGACGACAGACGACTATTACGCCTTTGCTTCGTTCTTCTCGCAAATCGGCCGTAAGCAGGGTGAAGACTACCGCGAAACGATTGTGTTCAATCGCGGAGGCGGCGAAGTGGGCCACATCGTCGGGGGCAAGCCGATGCCGCCCAAGTTCCTTGGCGGCGAACAGCCGGACGTGGCGGGCAAAGACCGCCGCGCCGTGGTGGCGGAATGGCTCACCGCTCCGGACAATCCCTTCTTCGCTCGGAATGTGAGCAACCGCATTTGGGCGCACTTCTTCGGCAAAGGGATTGTCGAACCCGTGGACGATGTGCGCGTGAGCAACCCGCCCAGCAACCCCGAATTACTGGACGAACTCGCGAAAAAGCTAGTCGAATACAACTACGACTTCAAGCTCCTGGTGCGCGACATTTGCAACTCGCACGCCTACCAGCGTAGCACCGTGCGGAACGAGTCGAATAAGGAAGATGAACTGAACTTCGCCCACGGCAACGTACGCCGCATTCAAGCCGAAATGATGCTCGACTGCATCAGCCAGGCGACGGAAACCAAAGACAAATTCCAAGGGCTTCCGCTGGGCGCCCGGGCGGTGCAAATCGCTGACGGTCAAACCAGTACGTACTTCCTTACCACGTTTGGCCGCGCTACGCGGACCACCGTGTGCGCTTGCGAAGTGAATACCGATCCGAACCTCTCGCAAGCGTTGCACCTGATTAACGGCGATACGTCGCAAGGCAAAATCGCCCAAGGCGGTCTGGTCAAGCAACAACTGGACGCCGGCAAAACGCCCGAGCAGATCATCGAAACCATTTACATCCGCTGCCTGTCGCGCAAACCCAACGCCGATGAAACCGCCAAACTCATGGGCGTGGTGCAGCAATCGGCCAACCCGCAGCAGGGCCTGGAAGACGTGTTCTGGGCTGTCATTAACTCTCGCGAATTCATTTTCAATCACTAACCTTAGTGGTCCCCTCCGCGCGGAGCCGTCTCTGCGCCCGATGCTCTTACCATGAACCAACGAACTTTCATTACCGCGTGGCGCGCCGCCGCGGCTCTGGCCGTGTGCGCCGCTTCGGTCGCCTCGGCCCAAGAGAAGATCACCTACGACGATCACGTCCGGCCGATCTTCCGCGAGCACTGCTTTAGCTGCCACAACATGGACGCCAAAAAAGGCGGCTTGGCCTTAGACAGCTACGGCGCCACGCTCTCCGGCGGCTCCAGCGGCGAGGTCGTCTTGCCGCAAGAGCTGGACAGTTCTCGACTGTGGGCCTTGGTCAATCATGACGAAGAGCCCAAGATGCCCCCCATGCAGGACAAGCTGCCCGACGCCAAGCTCGCGCTCATTCGCGGCTGGATCGACGGCGGCGCGCTCGAGAACTCCGGCTCCATGGCCGTGAAGAAAAAGACCAGCAACCTCGCGCTCTCGCCCGGTGCTTCAACCGGCAAGCCCGAAGGCCCGGCGGCTATGCCGGAAGGTCTCTGGCGTCAACCCGTTGTGGCCACAGCGCGTCCTGCCGCGGCGACGGCGATTGCGTCCAGCCCCTGGGCGCCATTGGTGGCTGTCGCCGGGCAGCATCAGGTGCTGCTGTACAACTCGGACTCGGCGGAACTGCTCGGCGTGCTTCCCTTCCCGGAAGGCGACGTGCAATGTCTCTCGTTCAGCCGCAATGGCGCGCTCTTGCTCGCTGGCGGTGGACGCGGCGGCCAATCGGGCTGCGCCGTGCTGTTCGATGTGAAAACCGGCAACCGTGTGATCAAAGTCGGCGAAGAAGTGGACTCGGTGTTGTCGTGCGACATCAACGCCAGCCACACGATGATCGCGCTGGGCGGCCCCTCCAAGATGGTGCGCATCTTTTCGACCGAAACCGGCGAAATGCTTCACTCGATCAAGAAGCATACCGACTGGATTTGCGCCGTGGAATTCAGCCCGGATGGCGTGTTGCTTGCCACCGGCGACCGCTCGGGTGGTTTGCTGGTGTGGGAGTCGGACACCGCCCGCGAGTACCTCAACTTGCCCGGCCACCAAGGACAAATCTGGGATGTGAGTTGGCGTGGTGACTCGAACCTCTTGGCCAGCGCCAGCGAAGACGGCACGATCAAGCTATGGGAAATGTTCGACGGCAAGAACGTCAAAAGCTGGGGCGCGCACGGCGGCGGCGCGCTTTCGGTCGGCTTCACGCACGATGGCCGCATCGTCTCGGCGGGCCGAGACAAATCCGTCAAAACTTGGAATGCCGAAGGCGCGGCGCTGAAGTCGTTCCCTTCCTTTGCCGAACCGGCGCTCGAAGTAACCTTTACGCATGATGGCAAGCGTGTCGTGGCGGGCGACTGGAGCGGCGAGATTCGCATGTGGGACGCCGAAAGCACGCAACAAGTGGCCACCACGCCGGCTAACCCGCCCACGCTCGACATCGCCGCGAAGCAGGCTGCCGAGAAAGCCGCTGCGGCTCAAACCGAGTTACAACCCAAACTTGCCGCCTTGGCGGAAGTCGAAAAGCAAACGGCAAGCGTTGTGGCGGGTTATCAAACCGCGGTAGCTAAAGTCGCCGCGGCGGAAGAAACGCTCAAAAAGGCGACCGCCGACAAAACCGCTGCCGATGCGCAGCTTGCGGCCATGAAAACGGCCGAGCAACAAGCTGCCACTGCGTTGACCAATGCACAAGCGGCGCTGCAAAAGGCCACACAAGAGAAGACGGCGCAAGACGCCGCCTATGCCGAAGCCGAGAAAGCGGCCGCGGCGGCCAAGCAGGCCTCCGAGCAAGCCGCCGCCGCTGCGAAGAAAGCGGCGGATGAAAAGCCCGTCCTTGAACAAGCCGCGGCGCAATTGGCCGAAGCGGCGAAGGCCGCCCAAGCCGCGCTCGCTCAGGCCGAAGCGGAACTGGCCGCTGCCGAGGACAAAACCGCGGTGCAACCCAAAGTGGACGCGGCGAAGGTCGCCAACGACAAAGCCGTAGCCGACCTCGCGGCTGCACAAAAGGCCGCCACCGACAAAACCGCCGAAGCCCAAGCTTTGGCCGCCAAGTCGCAAGAGGCTCAAACCGCCGCAACTACGGCCGAGGCCGCTCGCGCTGCTTCGCAAAAAGCGGTGGAAGACAAGGCCGCCGTCGTCAAGACAATGACCGACGCCGTGGCCGCCTCGCAAAAAGCGCTCGACGATACAAAGGCCAAAGTCGCCGAGGCGGACAAAGCCGTGCAAATCGCTGCGGCCGCGCTCACGGCTGCTACGCAAGCCGTCCCAGCGGCGAAGGCGGAAGTCGAGAAACTGACCGCCGCTAAGGCCGATGCCGAAAAGAAGCTGGCCGAAACCAAGGCCGCAACGGACGCAGCGCAGCAGGCGGCCAACGCCGCGAAGGCCGCTGCCGACAAAGCCGCTGCGGACCTCGCCGCTTTCCAACAAGCGGAAACGCAACTCGCCCAAGCGGCCGACGCCGCCGCTCAAGCTGCCGCGCAAGCGGAGGCTGCCGCGCAAGCCGCCATTGCGCAGCAAGAAGCCGCTCAAAAGGCCGCCGTCGAGAAAGAAGCCGCCGCTAAAGCGCTCGAAGCGCAGCTTGCGGCCATCAAGGCCGAGTACGAAAAGATGCTCGCCGCCAAGGCCGAAGCCGAAAAGGCGGCCGCTGAGAAAGCCGCAGCTATGCAAGCGGCGCAAGAAGCGTTGCAAGCTGCACAAGACGCGGCGCAGCAAGCCACGGCCAAACGCGACCTCTTCCAATCGGCGTACGGTCCGAAGTAAGCTATTCACCGCGGGGGTCGCTCGCACGCAGCGAGTGGCTCCGAGGTTCGGCCCGTGTGACGATCGTCGCCGGGTAAACAATCGGCGCATTGCGTGAAGTGCGCCGGCCGGGCGGTTGGAAAGAAGAGTTCGCGAACATGGCCCCAGCGCCGCCGCAACGTATTCTACTTTACATCATGCTCGCCGTGCTCGTTTGGGGCGCGCTGCTCGCGCTGGGCGCCTATCTGTTTGGCGAGACTCGGCAAGCTGCGAAGGCCGCGCTCATTTTCGGTTGCGTGCTGGCCTTTCTTGGCGTGTGGGGCGCACTGCTCAAGTACCGCGCTGGCCGTAAACTCTAGGCCAACGCCATAGCCGCTTCTATATGCAAACGGCCTGCGCTCACAAAACGCAGCGTGGGTCGCTCGGCATCCGAGTGACCCACGGGGGAACGTCTTGCGTTAACTCAAGAAATGCCTCACACCATACCAAACTCAGGACGACGCCGGGCCAATTGTGACTGGAGCCTTGCCACAATGCTGCTGTGCATTTGGCTTACGCGGCTTTCGCTCAAGTCGAGCGTGGCGCCAATTTCTTTCATCGTCATCTCTTCGTAATAGTAGAGAATGATGATGAGCCGCTCGTTGCGGTTAAGTCCCTTGGTTACGAGCCGCAGCAAGTCTTTGCGCTGCACGCGACGCGTGGGGTCTTCCCCTTTTTTGTCGTCCAGCACGTCGATCTCGCTGACGTCTTTCTCGCTGTCGGTGGCGTACCACTTCTTGTTCAGGCTCACCAGGTTCACGGCGTTCGCGTCGAGCATCATCTTCTCAAGCTCTTTGACGCTCAGACCCATGTGCGTGGCAAGCTCGGCCTCGGTGGGAGTCCGGCCCAGCTTGTCTTCCAGCGTCTTGGTTCCCTCAGCCAGCTTCGTGGCTTTGGAGCGAACCAGCCGGGGCACCCAGTCCATGCTGCGAAGCTCGTCGAGCATGGCCCCGCGGATGCGCGGCACGCAGTACGTTTCAAACTTCACGCCGCGCGTCAGATCAAACGCGTCGATCGCGTCCATCAAACCAAAGATGCCGGCCGACACCAGATCGTCCAGTTCCACTCCCTCGGGAAGTCTTGCCCACACTCGTTCTCCATGATACTTGACCAACGGCAGATACTTTTCGACCAGCTTGTTGCGCAGCTCCTGATTGCCCAAGTCGGCCTTATAGGCTTGCCACAGATCGGCGATATCCTCACTCTTCTTGAGTGTGGCGACCATGCAATCCTCCATGATTGACGTGCGTAGATACCCACTCGGTTATCGAACATCGGCGCCCGCGACCCTTGGGGTTGAATAGAACTTGACGATTCAGACGACATTGACGCGGAAGCAGAAAAACGCCACCTTAAACATCGCACAGTCCGACATTCGCGCAGAACCCGCACCTTAATTGAGGAATTGTCGCGAAGAATTCGTCGACCCATGTGCGCCACTTGGATCGGGCATGCGAGAGGATCGCGTAAGGTGTTGCGGCGATGCCGTTTCCGTCGTCGGCCTCGTGCGACCCGCCCTGCCCCGGCGGGAAGGCGTGATCCGCGGTGGACCCGATCGATTCCAAGTGCAACTCAACCACGACACGTCCCGGACCCAGTCATTCCGCAATTTTTGCCGAATCGCCGCCCATTGACGAAAGGACTCACGATGCGATGCTTTCGCTTTCTGCCCGTTCTGGGGGTAATTCTCCTGGGGCTCGTTGTGGTCGCTGTGGCCGATGACAATACTTCCCCCAGTGGTGCGGATCCCGGCGGCGCGGAAGGGGCGTCTGCCAGCCCTGCGCTAGGCGGCGGCTTTCGCTCGATTCAGCCCCTGGGAGCATTCCAGCCGACGGACATTGGCGGCGGCGGCTTCAGTGAGGCCGCTGCGCCGAACCTGACCGAACCGCAGCCGCCGCAAAGTTTAGAACCCGATCCGCAAGCGGCGCCGGTTCAAAACCCTCCGCCGCGGCAGCCAGCGGCGGGCGGCTTCCAAGAAGTGGCGCCGGCGCAGTTTCAAACGCCGGCCGCACCCAAGACTGCACCGGAGCCCAAGACCACCGTCACTCCTGGCGCCGCACCGGCGTTACAAGGCGCCGCGCCTTCCGCCGGCGCGGCCAATGCGAATGGCGCCGCCGCTCCGGCTGAGCCGCAAAGTCTGGCCCAGTCACTGTATCAGCAGGCGATTACGGCGCCCGCCTCGGGCGCGCTTACGGGCTCGGCCTTGTCTCTGCATCAGGCGCTGTCACGCCGTACCGACTCTTCACGTTACGCCGAATTTGTGAAGGCGTACTGGAAGCTGTCTCAATCCTTGGGCGCGTATTACGAAGCGATTCAAGGCGTGAGCGAACTGTCTCGGTTGCCTGCGCCGCGTGTGGCGCACCACCAAGCGTTGCTGCAAGCGGCCATCGCCACAGCCCAGGCCGAAGCACAACAGGCCAAGGTGGCGGCGGTCGCCGCGCAATGGGCGCTGGCCGAGCAAATGACGGGCGAAGCCGCCGCAACAATTCCCCAAGACGCGCCGCTCATTGCCGAGTATAAGTCGAAGTTCGACGCCGTGTTCTCCGGCCGTTTACCGCCTGCCGGAGCACGCCGGTTGCATGAAACCTTCGACGCTCGGCTGGCCCTCATTGAAGCCCGCGCGGCGAGCACGGTTGCCGTCGAGAACGCGTTTGCGGCGCTGGCCGATGGTTACGCGGGCGGACAAATCGACCTAGTCGACGTGCTCAACGAACATGTCCGCCTGCAAACGGCTCGCCGGGAATTCCTGCGCGGCGTGTACGACTACAACGCGGACATTGCCGACTACGCCTACCTGGCTGCAGGACCGCATCGCAGCGCCGATATCATCGTGTCGATGCTCGTCGAACGCAAGAAGCCGGTCATCACGCAGCAGGCCGCCCCGGCGAACTTTATCTCACCGTAAAGGCTGAGATCTAACGCGCCAGTCGAGTTGTCTTTGTCACGCGCCGTGTTCCGCTGCGGCGCTACGTGGCGTTTTGCGTGATTGCGTCGAGGCCCTCTTTGGCCTCCTCGCGGCTGGGGCGGGAAACTTGCCCCACCACTTCGCCGTCGCGCAAGAACACCAACGTCGGCCACAACTTCACGCGGAACGAACGTCCCAGCGGCTTACCTTTGCCGTCTTCCACTTTAATGTGCCGCACCTGCGGGTAGTCTCGCATCAGCGCCTCAAGTTGCGGGGCGAACCCGCCACATACGCCGCACCAGTTGGCGCCAAACTCCAAGAGCACCGCGCCCGTGGTTTGCTCAACTTCTTCACGAGTCAAGGCGTGATCGCGATACGTCGTTTCATAAGCCATGATGCAACTCCTCCTCGATTTTCATTGTACCACCAAGCTGCAAATCTGGCGCCCGGACGCAAACTTCGCGATCATCGGGAAACTCGGACCCATTGCTGTGCAGCAGGATCGAACGCCGCGGGAAACCGCGTTTGGTCATCATACGTGGGAGGTTGTTTGAAGTAGCAGCTGGCCAGGTCGTCCGCAGCGATGGCCGAAAGATCGGCGCCTTCCAGATGCGCTCCGGTAAGATTCACCGCTTGAAACGAGCCCGCCAGACGCGCCCGAATCAGCTTCGCATTCTCGAACGAGGCGCGTTGAAACGAAGACCCGCGGCCCAAAAGTACGGCGTCGGTAAGGTCGGCGTTGTCAAAAGTCGCATCTTGGAACGAAGCAACGCCGCCCTTCAGACTCGCATGGACCAGGCGCGCACCGTCGAAGTGTGCAAGTTGAAATGCGGCGTCGCCCCCCTCCAGCACGGCGCTCGTGAGATCGCAGTTGCGCAGCGATGCGCGTTGGAACGCATTCTCTGAACTAACGATCGCTACGCCGCGCAGGGTGGCGCCGTCCAGCACCGTTTCGTCCAGCACGCGATTGGTCACCCGGTTTGGGCGGGCGCGGTCGTGCAACAAGTCGCGGGCGCGCCGTAGCTCTTCCTCGGCGTACTGCAAGCGAATCTCTTGCTGCTTGAGTTGTTGCGCGCCGCGCTGCAGCGACGACCGCCACCCCAACAGCACGGCTGCCAACAGCATGAGCATTAGTAGGCTGCGCAAGGAAAATCGCAGGCGCCGGCTCGGAGAATTGCTTGTGCCGTTCATACCCATTCACCTGCCCGAAAAATGGCAAGACCAAGAAGGGACTCGCTCGGTACGAACTTTGATAGCGTGTCTTACGCCGGTGATCAACATGACGTGTCGCTTGTCCCGTAGCTACCGGCATGGCGCCGGTGCGTTCGACGCCGCCGGTTTGCCCGTTTCGGAACATTACGCACCTGGCCAATTCGCCTAAGCGTCGGCCATGGCGCGAGGGCGGCGGAGTTTGCGCACCAGCCACAGGATGACCATCCCCAGCAACAGCCCCAACAAGCCGGCAATCACGATGCCTCCGATGGCGAACGTCTTCACCGCGTTCAACAACGGATTGTCGAACATCCCGGCCGAGGCGTGGAAGGCCGCCAGCCGCCAACGGTCGCCGTCTTGGTCTTTGACAATCGTGGCGCTCCAGGGGCCGTCGACGGTCAGCTCCTGGCCTGTGGTCATGGTGAACCGGCTCACGGCTGTGCCGTAGACAACTTCCATGTCGTCGCCATGAAACGCACGGTTGGTCACGACCGGTTCGACGACGAAGCGTTCCACCACGGCGTTGTCGCCTCCCATTTTGGAACGGTAGTACGCCCGCACTTCGTCATGCCCGCGGCTTTGTTCGCCATCGAGCCAGGTGACGATCACGTCTTCGTGCACAAAAGAAAGCAGCTTTTCCAAGTCGTTCTTGTTCACCGCCTCGGTCAAACCTTCGCGGAGCGCTTGCAGCTCTTGATAAATGGGGTCGTTTTCCGGCGGTTGGGCGCCGGCGAAGCGGGCGGACGCCGTTAGCAACAAGGCGGCCGCAACCCAACAATTCGCAACTCGTGGCATAGTGGCTCCTTCACGCGGTCCAAGGTTGAGGAAAACAAGGAAGCGACGCCGCCCAGTGAAAAAACTCAATCATTTCGCGGTCCAGTTCCGTCAGGCTGCGCGGATTATATTGCGGACTGCCCAAGCTATGTGACTCATCCATCAAGTAGGCTCGCGTCAGCCATCGGCGTACGCCCAGTGTGAGCGGCTCCGCCCAAGCGCCAATCATTCGATTCGACTGACGCGGCGCAAACACGATGATTTCGCACCTTGTGGCGCCGTCTTCTTGAGGATGACTGACGATGAAGAACCGGCTGCGCGTGCGGCCAAAGTCGCCCGTGATGACCACCAACGTGCCGCCCCACGTGGTGATCGAGATCTCCACCTCCCGCCCGACCCAGCGGCGCAAGAAACGGTCGTAGTATTTTTCGCCTAGCACTTCCGCCCGGTAGCGCGAACGGCGCGCCAGGGGCGCCGGCGTATCGACCTCCAAAGGCCCCAAGAGCCGCCGGCCATGAACGGTTTCGAAGTGTTGCACGTCAAAGCCATGTGCGGCGACCATGTACCAGGGGCACGTTGCCGTAAACCCGCTCGGTCTGGCCGCACAATATGCTTCGGGAGCTTCGCCCGGAAAGAACGGCAGCGGAAAGAGCGGCTTGCGGCCGTTGAAGAAAAACACCAGGCCATGGCGCTCGATCACGGGGTACGAGCCGACCCGGGCGAATTCGGGAACCTGCGCGGTGCGAGGAATGCTCACACAACGGCCATCGGGGGCGTACTGCCACTCATGGAAAGGGCAGCGCAGGCATTCGCCGTGCACCGAGCCGCGGCCCAGGTCGGCGCCCAAGTGAGCGCAGCGCGCTTCGAGAATCGCCACGCGGCCCGACTCGGTCCGATAGGCCGCCAGATCTCGCCCCAAAAAACGTTTGCTGACCGGCCCGCGCCGCAACTCCTGCGCACTGCCGAACAAATACCACGAAGCCGGCCACGCGGGGAAATCGCTTTCTGGCGGGGCAGTACGTAAAGGCGCCGGTTTCGTTAAACCAGGTGAGTCGGCGGACGCACTCGCCGCGCCAGGCGCCGCCACGGCGCCGGAAAAAGTGTTCATGCACAAGGTTCCTGATGCAGCACCTGGCGCCCCAGGTAGGCAAAGATCGCGCGGGCCAAAGTGCGCAACTCCCAGCTTGGCCGCAGGTAGTGGTCGGCCCCCCAAACCGGCAGCACAACGCCGGGCCAGCGACACGCGTCGGCCAACAAGATGCTTCCGTCATTGGGCCCCAGCGCGGCGATGCGCTGCCGGAGCGTGCGCGTCAGCCGGTTGGTCATATGCTGCGAAAGCGGAAAGCCGATCACATGAATCGGCTCCAGGCGTCTGGGCAATCGCAAGGCGCCGTTGAGCGGCGCTCCCGGCCCGTAACGTAGATCGCGAATGACATCAAAGTTGTAGCCGCGCCACCGAAACAAGAAGCGATAGAACGCCAGCCGCACACGACGATGCAACAACCAATTGACCATTGGCGAGCCATCGAGGATACCGCACACACTGACCCACGCCACGACGTGTTGAAAGGCTTCCGCAGCGCCGGGTCGCGCTAGAGCGGCCTTCACGTCGGACCCGCCCTTGCTAACCGAAGCGAGAATCACGGGGCCAGTTGCATTGGCGCGCAGCCAGTCGAGAATCGCCGTCGCGTTGGACTCTAGCGCGCCGGTGCTGGCCGTGGGAATGACCGTGGTGCGGCAACCGAACTGCTCGGCGGCGTCGCGCAGAATGCGGCCATCAGCGCCCGTGTGAGGAAACTCGCGATAGAAAGCGCCGGGCGCGACCGCGCAGGTCATTCCCGCAAGGGAAGCGGTTTGGGCCGGCTCGTGGCGCAGTTGCTCGATTTGCGCGATCACCGGCCCATGCGTACGCGAGCGAATCAGCCGGTCGTACAGTACGGCGGTCGTGTAATCGATCCCGCGCTCGGCCGTGAGGCGGGCCACCGCGGTTTGGTCCAAATGTTCCCACTCGGGCGCATGCGAGTCTTGCGCGGCCTGAGCCAACAAGGCGCCATCGTCGTCTGCGATGAATTCCGAATGCCTCGCCATCAGCTTGCCTTGTTGGCCGCACCAGCCCGAGCGCCGTTCGTCCTTGGAAAAACTCACGGCCAGTATAGCGGTCATTCCAGGAATTGCCAGCAACGTCCGGCGAAACGCCAAACCCTTGGGGCGCCTTTGAACAAACCGCGACGCACTAGCGTGCGGTTTTTGCTCTATCGACGTGGCGAACCATGGCCTCGCTCTCAGCGGCTCATGGCCGCAGTTTGCAACAGCACCCACTACCGGCCAATCGGCGCATGTTCGTTCACCAACGACTCGTGAGTCGGCGGAGGCTCTTTGGCGTCGTGGTTCACGCGCCACGTTTCTAAGAGATTGGCGAACTCCGGCGCCGAGCGAAGCGGCGCCAGATCGGGGTCATCGGCCGGAAGCGGCGGAGCCTCCGCCTGTTCGGCAGCCGTTCGCAAGTGACTCATGGCGGTTTTGAGGTACAATTCCGCAAGTCCCGTTTCGCGTGCGGTTTTGCCTGCGCAAATGGCGTAAAGTCGAATCAAGTCGGGCAGGTAGGGACCCTCCTGCGATAACTCTTTTTCGAGCGACTGCGCCTGGTCAAACGCCGTGGTGTGATCTCCCAACCTGGCCACGCACATGGTGCGCTGCAGTCGGTAGTATTCGGTTCGCCATCCGGTCTTGCCTGTGAGATCGCGGTCGGTTTGGATCATTTGATCCCAGAAAGCGATCATTTGTTTCAGCAGCGCATCGCGCGTTGTACGGTCGCCCGAGGCGACCATTTCATCACTCGTGCCGTATTGCGTGGCGAAACTCTTCACCAGATCGGAGATCGCCCGCTCAAATGCGAAGTATTGTTTGCGTTGAAACTGTTCGACCCGGAACTGCACCAACAGCCGATTGATAAACCCTTCTTTCGCCCGCAATTCAACCTGCGTTCGTTCGTTCGCAGCTCGCGCCTCGACAAGCGCCACGCTTGTTCCGGCCAGCCCGGCAAGCAGCGCTGCGAAGACCATCGCCGTGGCGGTAAGCGCCACGCGGTTCCTGCGGGCGAATTTTTGAAAGCGGTGCTGTGCGGAAGGCGGGCACGCGGAAACCGGCTCGCCTGTGAGATAGTTTTGGATATCCTCGGCCAGGGCGCTGGCCGACTGATACCGCCGATCGCGGTCCTTCTCGATGGCCCGCATCACGACCCAATCCAACTCGCCCCGTAGGGCCAGGCTCAGGCTCTTGGCCTCGCTTTTGCGTTTGGCGGCGATCTCAGGACGCATGCCGCTGCTGCTGAGCCGCGCACTGGGGCGCGGCGGTTCTTCCAAGCGAATGATCCGCAGCAGTTCGTCAAAGGCGGCGGTGTGCATGCGTTTTTTGTCGAAGGGCGTTTCGCCCACCAGCAATTCATAAAGCAACACGCCTAGCGAGTAGATGTCGCTTCGCGTGTCGACATCGAGTTGGTTGAACGACGCCTGTTCAGGGCTCATGTAGTCGACGGTCCCCACGATCTGCCCGAAGCGCGTATACATCGTCTTTTCGGTCAACTTATGCCCGATGGCCTTGGCCAGGCCGAAGTCAATCACCTTGGGCGCCGGCCGCGTGTCGTACTGGGCTACCAACACGTTCGAGGGCTTGAGATCGCGATGAATGATGCCTTTTTGGTGGGCATGCTGCACCGCATGACAAACCGGCACGAACAACTCTAAACGCTGCCGCAGAGAAAGTTGCCGGTCGTCGCAATACTTCGTAATGGTAACTCCCCGAACCAGCTCCATCACGAAATACGGGCGCGATTTTTCATACGTCCCCGCATCGAGCACGCGGGCGATATTCGGGTGGTCCATCATCGCCAACGCTTGCCGCTCCGCCTCAAACCGCGCCATGATCTCGCGCGAGTCCATGCCCGGCTTGACGATCTTGAGGGCCACGCGGCGCGAGACGGGCTGGGTTTGCTCGGCCATGTAGACCATGCCCATGCCCCCTTCGCCAATCTTCTGGAGCAGTTTGTAGTTGCCGATCACCTTATTGGCGTCGTCTTCATCTCCCTTCTCAGCACTTGCCATCTCCGCGTGATGATCGGTGGACGCCATCGCCGTGGCGTGCGGATCCTCAGCGCCAAAACTAGCCGTGAGGTATTCCCGCTCCAAACGACGCAGTTCGGCCAGCAACTGTCGGTCGGGCGGCAACCTGCATTCGCGCACGAACTCTTCCGCCGTGATCCGCTCCCCGCGCTGCAGGCGCGCCTCGAACTGGTCACAGTAACGGTCACATTGTTCGAGATTCATAAACGCGCCCATGCGGATTCCATCCTGACGAAGACGGCTGAAGAACGACATTTAAGAAACTCGGCTCGGCCCTGGACTGCTGCGCCGGTCGACGCGGCGGAAAACGATTGGGCGGACGAGGTTTCCGTTCTTCCTCTTGTTGGCAGCCCAGCGATGCGAACAGCGCCAAGGCGGCAATCATCACGGACGGGATTCTCCGGAGGGTTCGACCGTGACCGTTGTGAGGCTTAGTACGAACCATGGATCACCTCCCCTCCGTCACGAGTTCCCAAGCCACGAAACAGATCGCGGTCCACCGTGTAACTCACGAGCCGGACGCTTCCATCGGCCAAGACAAACTGTGCCCCGCCGGCGTGAGCGGACCAGAAGTGCCAGCTGTCGATGTCGGTCCCCTGACCGTCATCGGTAAACTGATACGACCCCTGCTGGAAAAAGGACTGCGGCCCGTCGGGAGCGCACTCGCCCGCCACCGCAATGCGCTCATTCGTGCCCAGCACCACGTCAATCGCGCCAAAGAACGGATACGGACCGGCGCCGGCGAACCACCAACCCCAGTAGCCGTCGTGGTCGCGCATGCGTTCGCCCACCATCAACGTATTGGAGGTCCCGTCCGTCACATCGGCGAACTTCACGCGCGAATTGACGTACAGCATGCCGTTGAACTCGAATTGATCCGTTCCGTTCACGCCCAGGTAATGCGTGTGCACGAACTTCACTTCGGGCGGAACGTCGATCACGAAAGGTTCGTCTCCCCGCGGCACGCTTGGGCATTGGAACGATTCGATGCGCTTTTCGCAGAGGAAGCCGCCGCCGGGCAAACCCGCCGAGGGATTCACGAACGCCCACTCGTCAAAGCGAATTTGGTCATACAATGTGCGCTGCTCCATGAAGGGCAGGATCCGCGACATCCAACTGAACCAATATTCTTCATTCTCGGGACGCAGCATGCCGGGGTAGGGATGTGCGATCGAAATCGGATCGTGCCAGTGCGCCGGGGGCATCCGCTTGTAGGTATCGTGGAAATGGTGCAGCGCAAGTCCGGTTTGCTTCAGGTTGTTGCTACATTGCATGCGTCGTGCGGCTTCCCGCGCGGCCTGCACGGCGGGCAAGATGAGGGCGACCAGCACGCCAATCACGGCGATCACCACCAACAGTTCCACCAGTGTGAAACCTTCTCGTTCGCGCCGTGATGTCTGCCGTACCATGACGATACTCCAAGAACGTAAAAGATGAGGCTGGATGAGATAATCAACCTATCCGGGGGGGCGGTTGTGTGCAAGAAGAATTGGGTTCAAAATTGCTTATCACGTTATGGCGTTTCGTTGCGATGAGATATGACCAAGCGAGCGACGCCGGGGAGGGCCGGCGCGATGTACTGTGAAGTGTCGCAAGGCCGACACCACCGCGCGACAACTCCTCTAACAGGAAACACGCAAGTCGAGCCTTAAACCCTTCAACTTTTTTTCCTGCATTCGGCTCATGGCCGTTCCTGAAGGCGCAAAGACAAAAGAGACAATGACTTCCGAAGAACCAACGGTCGAGCGCAGCCACTCGGTTACGCTGATGATCCAGCAGTTGAAGGATGACCCTAGCGAGGCGGCCGGCGCCATTTGGCAACGCTTTTTTACTCGGCTGCTTCCCCTGGCCCGCGCCCGGCTACGCGGTTTGGCCGACCAAAGCGTTGATGAGGAAGACCTGCTGGTGTCGGTCTTCGATCGGTTCTTCGTGGCGGCCAGCGAAGACCGCTTCGCAAGGCTTCACGACCGCGACGACCTGTGGCAAATCCTCTTGATGCTGACCGACCACCAGGTCGCCGAACAATACCGCCGCTCGCACGCCCAGAAGCGCGGCGGCGGGAAGGTCGCTTCGCTCGACGGCGCGACTGCGGGACAACCGGCCGACTGGCGCTCGCTGGCCGAAGTCGAACTACCCCCGGAATACGTCGTCGCATTTAACGACAACATGCAGCATGCCCTGGCGAAACTGGACGAAGAAAAGACCCGCAACGTTGCGCTGTTGAAGCTGGAAGGTTACGAGAACCGCGAGATCGCCCGCCAGTTGGGCATCAGCCTTAGCTCGGTCGAACGCAAGCTGCGCGTGGTGCGAGAAAAATGGCAAGGGTGCTGGAAAGAATAAAGGCGAACACGGGCTTCGCCGGTCACTGCCGATCTGCCCAACCTTGCGAAGCCCAGCATGGTAAAGCATCCATGAAAAATAAAAGCCTAAAAAACCGGCTTCCACTGTGCGGCGACGCCGCCAAGGAGAATTTATGGGCAACGCCAAAGGGATTGACACGTATCTCGCCGGGGGAGAGGCGGTGGTGCAGGCGGTCGACGGGCTCAGCGCGGCGCAACTCCGCGCTCGTCCAATACCCGGCAAGTGGAGTTGCCTCGAAGTGATTTGCCATCTTGCCGATTCGGAGGCTTTGTTCGCCGACCGGATGAAGCGCGTGCTTGCCGAGGATCGGCCGGCGTTACCCTTCGCCGATCCCCATCGCTATGTAGCGGCGCTGGCGTATCACGAACGCGACGCTCACGAGGAGGCTGAGTTCATCAGGCTAGTGCGGCGCCAAATGGCGCGCATCCTCCGAGCGCAACCCGTCGAGGCATGGCAGCGCGTGGGGGTTCATAGCGAGGAAGGAGAACGGACGCTAGAACAGTTGCTGCTCAAAGCGATCGACCACTTGGACCATCATCTAACTCACCTGCGCGACAAACGCCAATCGCTGCAAAGTTGAAAAGCAAACAAGGCACAAGTCCCAACTTAACGGATTCTTCTGTTCAGGGAGATTCTCGTTACGGCTCTCCTGACCCTTTTATGTCTGCTTTGGTTGCGCCGACGAGAAACCACGACGCTCGCGAGGGAGCCCACCGCAAATAGCGCAAGCGAAGAGGGTTCGGGAACCGGTGATGCATCGACCGGCGCCTGACTATAGATGATCTGAAGGTTGGGGCGAAACGCGACCGTTCCAAAGTTGGCGCTATGGAAAGTTAGGTACGTTACGGCGGGGGCTTTGATGAGCAATCCGTGATTGGACGCGCCGCCGTCGTACCAATCTTGCACGAGGGATGTAATATTCCAAGTGACCGGCTGGTTACTTGATAATGGGTTCAATGTGGACGTCGCGATTGCCGTTGCAACGTGGTCGCCGCCTGGTGTGGTCCAGGTATTGCCTGTGGAAGCCGAATTCCAAGTCGCTTGCGCCTCCACCCAGGATTTCGTCACCTGGTGAACGGTCATTGGGTTGGCGGAAGGATTCGATCCGTAGGTTGTGTTGGAGAATAAAGTGAGTACGGCAGAGTCGATTTGCTGTCCCATCGGAATTGAACTGATATCGAACTGGAGTAAACTGCGCTGCGTGTTGCCTGGAATGTTGTAAACCGAAAGCAACGTGGAGTTATCGGTTAAGCCCGTGTTGTAGGAATGTAATCGTGTATCTTGCGTGGCGCCTAAGTTGATAATGGCCCCAATCGCCGCGGAAGAACTCGAAGAGACAAAAACGGCCACCAAGCAAACGCATAGTACACCACGGAACTGCCGAAGTTTCATAACGGGTCACTCAGGTCTTGGATAAAGGAATGGGGGCATACCGACTCTGCAGAGCAAGCCTGAAGAGCGTCTTCTAATTACCTGCGCGAAATCTCCAGGAGCGACCCAAAAAAGCGTTGTCGGGAAAAATTTTTGGTGATTTACAGCGAGCAGCAGGTGAATGAGACAGGACTTTTGCCGCAGACATTGGTGCGTCGGGCGCCGCTTTACCGTCAGTCGCGGCGACCATATCGAAAGGTTGACGTCATGAAGTTGGCTCCCTTTGTACAAACCGGAAACGGAGTTCACCCAACGATTGACTTCGAATCGCTGGCGCGGTGCTACCCGGATCTTCCCCTCGACGTTTGGAACATCAGTAGCGCCAGCGATTTGATCAGTTGGGAGATCATGCGAGACCGCTATGAAATCAAAGATCCTCTGGCCGTTCCTTGTGACCTATTCGTTTGGGGCATCGGCGAGCCGCCGGATGGCCGCTTGACGCGTGTTGGAGGCGTGCCGTGGTTGCCCAAAAAGACGCCGTGGCCCGTCGTTCGCGGTGTCGTGACGACCTTCTTGTGCCAGTTCGATTTCCGCGACAGTCGAGATCTGAAAGGTCAGCGAGCGGGTGGCCCACTGCCGGGAGATTTGTTACTGGTGTTTGTTACGCACGAAGACGCCATACTCGCCGGAGATGAGCAAGAAATGCGTTTCGTTTGGGTCTCAGCGGATGAGACGGATGTGGTGACGGCCGCCGATATTCCCGCTCCAACACACCCCTTCCGAGAGTTTGTCGCTACCTGGGGCGTGCGTTATCGCACTTACGACGCGCCAACCAAGTGGGACCAGGCTTTTGATATTCGCGATAAACAAGCCCGTGGTCGCAGTTGGAGCCTGCCCGTTTTATGGGGCACGAAAATCGGGGGAGTTCCTTATAACTCGCAGCAAATCCAGCGTAAAACACCGCCAAATTATTTGTGCCAGTTGACGTCGATTCAGGCCAGCCACATACAATGGCCCTGGGTCAACCAAGAAGAACCCTTAAGCACGGATCCTCGGGAGAATAGCATCTACGCAGGCAAGAACTGTTTGATGATCGGCGATATGGGCGAGTTGACCTTGTTTCTGCATGACGACGGGACCATTACCACCGACAGCGCGTGCGGTTGAGATAGAATAAGAGAATAAAGGGGTCAGGAGCATATATTGAATGGCTTGGGCAGGCTTGATAAGATAGTTGGATGCCTCGCTCGAAACGTGTTGCTCCTGGGGGAATGGTTTTTCACGCGCTGAACCGTGGCGTGGGACGCATGAAGTTGTTCGCCAAGGAGCAGGACTTCCTGGCGTTCGAAGAGGTGATGGAAGAGACGCTGCGGCTCTCGCCGATGCGCATCGTGGGCTATTGCCTGATGCCGAATCATTGGCACCTCGTGCTATGGCCGGAAGGCGACGGCGATCTCTCGCGCTTTTTGCAGCGGCTCACTAACACGCACACCCAGCGGTGGCAGCGCGCCAAGAATAAGGTCGGGCATGGGCATGTCTACCAGGGGCGGTTCAAGTCGTTTCCTGTGCAAAACGACGAACATTTTTACACGGTTTTGCGCTATGTCGAGCGAAACCCTCTGCGGGCTAATCTCGTGCGGTCGGCCGAGCAGTGGCGGTGGGGCAGCTTGTGGCGCACCGTGCAGAAAGTCCGTTCGCCGCTGTTGAGCGACTGGCCGGTTCCTCAGCCGCGGAATTGGGTTGCACAGGTCAATCGTGCGCAAACCGAGGCAGAGCTGGCGGCCATTCGGCAGTGCTTGCAGCGGGGCCGACCTTACGGCGAAGTATCCTGGGTGGAAAACGCCTCGCGATCGCTCGGGCTGGAATCAACCCTGCGCCCCCGTGGCCGTCCCAAGGCGGCGTCGAACTCCTAAAGACACAACTGCCGCGAAGCCGCCCAAGAAGTGCTCCTGACACCTTTTATTTTGTATGTCGAACAATTCTTCCCCAACATGTGCGTCGCGATGCCTGCCGGTCATGGTGCTTTTCTCAGCCATCCTGGGATGCGAAGCGTCCACCCCCGCTCCGACAACAGGCAAGAGAGTCCCCATGCAGGCGGAACCCTCATCCGCCGTCACGCCCGAAACGCCAGTGAGTCCAAACCCCGGAAATGTGATTCGCTCCGAGGGCGCTATCACGGTTGAGAACGGTGTGGTCACCTACGGTGCGCCGAAACTTACCGAGGACGTGGAAAAGCAAATCTACAAGACGCTAAGTTACTACCACAACCTGGCGAGTGAAATCGAGGCGAACGTTCCCGGCGGAAATCGCGGTAGTCAACAGACACGCCAAGATTACGAGCTTTCCAAGAAGTCGTTCATGGTCCGATATCAACTTTCCGATGCCGACATCGGCGCGATTCTCCGCAAGGGCGACGAGCAAGGTTGGGATTCAGGCCGGCCGTGATTCCCGCCGCCGTTTCGGCGCTGGTCCTTCAATGCCCCTTGGCTGGTGAGGTGCGCGGAGCGCGGTACTCGACGCCCCAGCAAGCGTTGTCGATCTAGGGTCTCGTAGCGCGCGAAGCCGATCCCGCTGGGGCGTCGCTGCGCTCCGCCACCAGCCACTCGTTGGCGTGAACCTGGCTTTGCCACGATTCTTCGCCACGCCTTGTGCCCCAGACATGCTCCTACACTTTCCTCTCCTATGGTGCGCGGGAGTTGTTGGACGTTGCGGCTTCTTGCGCTGCCTTTTGCACGGCGAAGAAGGCGGGTTTGGGTTGGCCCTGCCGATCGAACAGCAGGGGATAATCGGTTCGTCCACGAATGGGAAAATGGTTCAGCCAGGAGCGCCCGTCGTGAACGCCCCAGAACGTCACGCGCTCAATTACCTTGTGGTGGCGCAGGAACATGGCGAAGGCCTGGCGATAACGCTCGGCGTGCTGCTGGGCCACCGTGTCGGGCAGGCCGTCTACGTAGGGGTTCATCGCCGCGCGTTGCTCTTCGCGAAGCCGTTCGGTCCGGGCGATGTCGGCGCCGCGGTAGTTCGCAGGAAGTACGCCCATGTCGAGTTCGGTGATCATGACCTTTAGGCCGAGGCTTGCGAACTGCTCAATCGAACGTTCGACATCGTCAAAATCAGGACCGTCGATGCGCCAGTGCCCTTGAATGCCGACGGCGTGAACCGGAACCTTTTGCTCGATCAACGATTTGAGCAATTCCATCGCCTTGCGCTGCTTGCCGCCTTGTTCGATGCCGTAATCGTTGTAAATGAGCGTCGCTTCCGGGTCGGCTTCGTGGGCGGCGCGGAACGCCTCGGCAAGGTAGTCTTCGCCAATCGCTTGGAGCCAAGGGGACGGCCGGAGCAATTGCCTCGGCGCATCGCTGATCGCTTCGTTGACCACGTCCCACGCTTTGACGCGACCCTTGTACCGGCCGACGACCGTGGCGATGTGCGTTCGCATGCGCGTCAGGGCTAACTCGCGCGTGACCGGCTCGCCGTCGGGACCTTGGAAAAACCAACGCGGAGTTTGCGAGTGCCACACCAGGCAATGGCCGATCGGCGCGGCGCCGTGCTGCTCGGCGAACTCCACCAGCCGGTCGGCGTTGGTGAAATTGAAACGACCTTCCTCGGGCTGAAGCGACATCGGCTTCATGCTGTTTTCGGGCGTGATGGCGTTGAAGTGCTTCGCCGCAATCTCGGAGGCAAGCGCGTCTTCCCCACGGCGCCAGGGCGGAAAATCAAGCGCCACGCCGATCAAGAACGCATCTTGAAACGTCTCTTTCAGCGGCGCCGCCTCGGGTGTTTGGTTCGAACCGTCAACCTTCGGAACTGGCTCGGGCGATTGAGCCATCACCCACGACATCCCGCTCGGACTTGCGATCATCGCCAAGACGAGGACAGCCATTCTCAATGCGCGCCAAGCTCGAAACTGGCCCATTCCTCTCGCAGCGCGAAAAAAACGAAAGCGGCCTTCGCGGAAACACGGCGCCTGCAAGGCATGGTTGCTCATGGCAATGGTCCGATCAGCGGAAGATGCGTTGCACAAAGTGATACAGCGTGTTCTTCCAATGGGTTGCGTCGTGGGCGTGTTCGTCCACATGCCACACGTGCGGCACCTCCTGCTCTTTGAGGTAGGCGTGAACGCCCTGACTGATCCGGATCAGGCCATCCTTCTTGCCGCAGGAAAGAAACAGCAACTTGAGCTTGGCTTTCGCGTCGGCAGGGTCGGGCACTAGCTCTTGCGGCGGCCGGGTGTTGGGCGCCGACGAGAAGCCGCCGATCCAGGCGAACGTGTCGAGGTGCTTGAGCCCGAAGTTGAGCGACTGCCCGCCGCCCATCGAAAGCCCGGCCAGCGCGCGATGCTCTCGATCGGCCTGCACCGAGTAACGCGACTCGATCGCCGGGATCACATCGTTCAGCAAATCTTGTTCAAACACCGCGAACGCTGGCGCCGATTCGAACACGTTGCCTTCGGCCCGGTCGTTCTTTTGAGCGCGGCCGTTGGGCATGACCACGATCATCGGCACGGCTTTTCCCTCGGCGATCAAGTTATCGAGCAGCACGCCCGGCTTGGCGAAGCGTTGCCACTCGGTTTCATCGCCGCCGATGCCGTGCAACAGGTACAGCACCGGGTACTTCTTCTCCTCCGAGTAACCGGGCGGCGTGTACACTTGCATCTTGCGTGTGGCGCCCACGGTCTTCGATTCGTAGCTCACCATTTCGAGCTGGCCATGCGGAATGTCGTCGCGCGGGGCGTCGAAGCCCGCCGGTGGTTCTTCAAACGCCGGCACGTCATCCGGGTTAAGCACAATCGGCCCGCCGAACTGCCGCTTCCGCTCCTGAGCGTTACTGGCTTCCGTGACGGCAACCAGCACCAACCACCCGCCCAGCCAAACCAAGAGCCAACGGTACCCTCGAGTGATCATGAACAATCTCCGCAGAAGATCCTTGAAGCGATTGCGGCCGTCACGGCGTCACATGTCGTCCGAACGATTGTACAACCTAATGCAAACCGATGCAGGCTGGCGACGGTGTTGCATTTATTGACCGGGGCCCAACCAAGTTGACAGCGTGCGGCTGGCGGCGGAGCGCTAGCGACGCCCCAGCAGGCGCGGTCCACAAGTCGTATCCCAGCGAGGCAAGGTAACTCCGCTCACGGCGTCGAAGACTCCGCCGCCAGCTACCCCGCGCCTTCAGGCAGCCCTCGGCAAGCATTATGAAATGCCCCTGCCACCAGGCGCCCCTCATGAAGCACTTTGCTTTACCCCTGCCACCCGCCGCGGTTGTGCGACTAACGGCCCTCGACAAAAGCCGGCCATGAGAGCGATCCACAGACACCGCACCGAAACCGGGTCATTCGCTCCTCCGTCGTCGCGAAAGCCCGCCCACCACATTCAGGGCACGCCGCGGGGATCCGCCTGCGAAACCAGCGACCAACAAATACCGACCCGGCGACTGCCGACGCCAACCCAGCGAGACCCCCGGCGATCGCATCGATGATGCAGAGAGCCTGACTCTCGATGAGCGTCGCGGCAAGGACAAGCGGCCCTCCGACGAACACCGAGCCGCTGACGAACGCGACACCCTGGAGCAGGTTCATCACCAAGTTGTGGCCATGTGGTGATAACACAATCGCCCTCGACGCCGCCGAACGTGAATTCGCCTGCGCCGGCTATCACGGGGCGCCGACGAGGCGCTCCGTGCACCGCTTGCCCTTCCAGTATAACGCTGTGCGTCATTTCTTAGAAGATTTTGCGAGCCGGGATACGTTGCGGTGGCGCGCAAGCTATCCCAATAAAGAAAGGGGACGGCATCAAGTTACGATGAGGGGAGACAAAAAACAAGCCGCGCCGATGGCCGGAATCCTGAACGCTCCTCGAATCGGCGCCAACGGCGAGTGGCATGTACCGCACGCGACCACGGCGGAGGGGTGGCTGGAGGCGGAGTTTTCGACGCCCCAGCAGAATCGGCTATCCTCACGGCGATACAATTGGTTGACCATGCCTGCTAGGGCGTCGCTGCGCTCCGCAACCAGGCGCCAATATATGCTCCTGACACCTTTAATTTCACTTCGCGCTGACCCAAGTTCGCCCCAGCCACCCGCTATGCGCGATGGCTCGTCCGGTAAGGAACCGATCCGTTGAATACGTCCCGCATCAACGACAATCGGCCGCTCGCGATTCTGGCGCTGGTCCATCTTCTTTGCGGCCCGTGCGTGGGGTTCTTCGCGTTTCTCGAAGGACCGGAAATCGCCGAATCGACTTACGAAGGTTTGTTTTTCGGCCAAATCGGTTTGCTGGGTATATGGGGAGGATTGGCGACGTACCGACGATCCCTCCGCTTGGTCGGTGTTGCGTTCGGGCTTGCCTATCTGGCCGCGCAATACCATTTTTTTTGCGTGAATGATTGGGAGTTATTGACGCTCTTCTTCGTCTTTCTACCCACGGTAACCGTGGTTGGCGTAATGCTCGTGATTCGCCGGTTTGTGGCGAAACTCGAACGCCCAGCGACCGCCGCCATTTCGCGACCCGCGGAGGGAATGCAATTCTCGATTCGACAAATGATGCTGTTCACACTTGTCGTCGGTTGCCTTCTGGGGATCGTTCGGTGGTTACAACCGCGCGTTCGACCCCTGGAAAATCCAACTCTATTTGCGACCGTTCTTCTTGGTTGCGCGTCGCTCGCCGTAGTTGCGGTCTGGGCGATGTTGGGACAAGCCCCTCCGATCCGTCGCGGTTGTGCGGTCTCGCTCCAGGGACTGCTGATGGGCTGGATTTCGTATCTGACGGCAAGTGGTGGCGAGTTGTGGTTTTGGATCGCGATGATGGTGGTCGAGGCCACCGTTTTGCAAGCCTCGCTACTCGTCGTGCGGCAATGTGGATTTCGGTTAGTCCGCGTTCGCGCCTTTCGCTGATGTTCGGGCGGTCTTGGATCAACGGCGGGGTGGCTGGGAGCGACGGGTGGCATGTACCGTACGCGATCACGGCGGAGGGGGTGGCTGGAGGCGGAGTCTTCGACGCCCCAGCAAGGTCGGCTTCCCTCACTGCGTTACAATTGGTTGGCCGAGCCTGGTAGGGCGTCGCTGCGCCCCGCCCACAGGCGCCCGGCGCCAATATATGCTCCTGACACCTTTAACTACCTCGAGACGGACCCCGAGAAGCAGGGCGGAATGGGACTTGGTCTCGCCATCGTCAAGACTTTCGTCGAGGCTCACGACGGGGTGGTGACCGTGGAGAGCGAACTCGGTGTCGGCTCGACCTTCCGATTTTCCCTCCCCGGACAATAGAGCTAGCGGCAACGCCGAACCAGGCGCTGCAGCGTGAGAGAAAAGGGGACATTCTAGAATGGCAGGAACTTAAAGAAAGGGGACAGGCGCATATTTTATATGCGCCTGTCCCCTTTTACGAGCGGGCGCTATAGACGTCGGATAATAGCTCGGAAAGATGTTTTTTATCCTTCCATTTCCACCACCATTGCTCGTCATCATCGAGTAGCAGGCGTGCATGTTCACGCACATCGGCATCGGATGAGTCAACCATTGGCTGAATTACGGGACGAATTCTTTCTTGATAAACGTCAGACGTGAGTCCTCTACATGGTTCCGTACCCAACCGAATGTAAACAAGGGCACCGACTTGTCGCTCCGTATTCTTGCTTTCGACTGCATCCAAGATTCCCTCAAGACGGGTCCACGACGCCTTCGACGACTTCCACCAGTCTCGCGCTCGGCGTGTTGAATCATCAATGGACTGCAAATTACTTCGCCTAATTTGCAGTATCGTGTTTAATGGTACGTCGCGATTCCCTTGCTCCGTCGCCTGATGCAATATGTCCTCATCAATCATGCCGAGTTGAAAGCCAAAATCCTGAAACGCAAGTTCTTCCAAAATCCATCCAGCCCGGGCTGGCAAATAATCAATATCATAATCAACGATATTTCCATGACCGTAAAACGTATCTGCACCAGGGTAAATGAGGTCCGCAGTACCAACCAACTTAACACATTTTCGATCCTCCATTACAGCCAACAAATAGGGAATGGATTTCTCCTGATAAAACATCAAAACTGACCTGCCCCTTCTGACTTCTTGCCATGAAGAACTCTTAAGCCAACAGATAGCCACTGGCAAAACACTTTTACCTGTCGGTTCCAGTTCGACAAGCCGGTGTAGTGCAAGTTCGTCTTCGCGATAACGGTTCGATGAGCGCACGATTTTGAGCAGAGACTCAATTTCTTTTTCTAAACAAGCACTACGGTCGCTACAAATCACCGCTTTGTTGTCCGGCCAGCTTTCCCCGGACGCGCAATAATTCAGCGGATTGACCAAAAGTGCCATCGCCGTGCCAATCGCAATATTATTCTTTCTTGTTCTCATACTGATTGACCTGCGTGACGTTTCCAAAGTTATCAAACACGATCAGAACACGGAACTCCTTACCATCCTTCACAATGATCCAGTTCCAAGATTGTACACCTCGATCCTTTCGTACTCGTTCGTAGCCTCCCAAAGCTTCCTCGCACTTAAGGGCTTTTCGATGGGCTTCGTCATAATTCGGCCTCGGCCGATTAACCAGTCCCTCCCGAATGGCATGAACTTAGTCGTAAGTGGAAGCATGCCAGACGCATCATGATGCTAGCATGTGAGTCGGGTTGCGGCGCGAAAAGACCTCCGGAAAGAATGAAGGTTGTCACACGAAACACCCTTCCCGGAGGTCGAACATGCTTCCTTGTATTGTGAACTTGCTGGAGCGCTTTCGGCAAGACTGGACAGCGCATCTGAAGCCGGAAGCGATCCTCGATGCGTGCCGACAAGCCGGCTACACCTGGCGCGAGCGGACGCTCGATCCCGTCACGACCGTCCAATTGTTTCTGCTGCAGGTGCTGCACGGCAATACGGCCTGTGCCCACCTGCCGCATCTGTCGGGCCTGGCGTTCTCGGAAACCGCCTACTGCAAGGCGCGGACCCGGCTGCCTCTGGAAGTGTTTCAGCGGCTCTTGGAACGGATGACGCAACAGGCGCAAAAGGCTTCCGACGCCGCAGCGCGCTGGCGTGGCCATCGCGTGTTTCACCTGGACGGCTCTGGCTTCTCGATGCCCGACACCGACGCGTTGCGCGAGCACTTCGGACAGCCGGGCCAACAGCCGGAGGGCTGTGGCTTTCCGGTGGCGCACGCGCTGGTGCTGATGCACGCGGGCGCAGGCTTCCTCTTGCAAGTCCTGGCCGCCCCGCTGCGCACGCACGACGCCTCGCAAGCCGCCAAGGTGCATCCGGAACTGCAAGCGGACGACGTGCTGGTGGGCGACCGCGGCTTCTGCTCCTATGCCCATTTAGCCTTGCTTTTTCAGCGAAACGTGCAAGCGGTGCTGCGGATCCATCAGCGGCAGATCGTGGACTTCACGCCGCATCGCCCGCATGCGGTTCCCGGCCGGAAAGCGGCGCCGGGGCTGCCGCGCTCGCGGTGGATCCAGCGTCTGGGCCGGGAGGATCAACTCGTGGAGTGGCTGCGGCCGGGGGCGTGTCCGGAATGGATGTCGCCCGAGCAGTACCGCCGCCTGCCGGAGAAGTTGCTCGTGCGCGAACTCCGGGTGCGGATCGCGCGGCGCGGTT
>CAUJHS010000006.1 GCA_963204915.1 Planctomycetota bacterium
GGGCCACGCTCCTGAAGCATGCGCACCATTTCACGAAGATCGTGAGTGACGATTTCGAACACGCCGGCATCCTTCCCTCGCCGCACTTGCTGATAGACCGCCGACCACGGCGGAAAATCATGCGGCAGAAAACGCCACTGACAGCCGGTCTTCACCACGTACCGCATTGCGTTGAACAACTCGCGGAGCGGGTACTCCCGCTGCAGGGCGTCCTTGCGCATGAGCGTGAGGTAAGGCAGCAGGAACTCCCATTCCCCATCCGTAACGCCGCTAGGATACGGCTTCCGTGTCGTGTTCATCGCGACAAAGTAGCCGCTACACTCGATTTAAGTCAATAACAGGCTCTAGGACAAACTGAATGCCTCGGGCCGCCCTCAGGGCGGCCCGTTAAGCCTTTTTTACCTATGCGTGAGTAGAAGCGATCCGCAACCAAAAGCCCAAGTGCGCGTTCCGCCCCAGACGCCGGGTTTCCGTGTAAAAGCTCCCTTCGTCACCGCTGCGTCAAGGCGAGAGCGCTTGCAGGCTGGGGGTTGGCAACTCCCACGCACGACGAGTTTTGTCCGGAATCACTAACTTGACGGCCCCAGGATCGTATAAGACTGGATAGCCCCCACTGTCCCCGGCGAGCAGCCATGGACGCCTGGTCACCTTTCGGGCGATTTCCCTGGCGGGGGCTAAACCGCGGCAAACAAATCGTGGGGGCTTGGGAGAGACCGAGGCGACGGAAAGGGCGGGCCGAGGAGGCCACAAACCTCATGTCGCCAGCGTCTGCGTGGCGTAGAAGTCAAACCAGCGGGCGAGCCATCGCGCCACGTTGGCCGCTAAAAAACGTTTTTTGGGCCCCCAAGGAGCCTGAGTCGGGGTTCTGGCTCGCAACAACCAAGTGCATAGCACGGCCCGGCCGACCTCGGGCAGTAAGTGGGGTATGCCACTCGCCTTGCCCGAGCACCGAACCCTGCACGGCCAGCGACATGGAAAGCAGCAAAACGAGCGACGCGAATCGTAGCACGTGACTACCCGTTCATGCGGACCATGGAGTGGGGCTCATATCAAAAACGCGCTCGGTTGCAAAGGGCAAACGCTCGCGTTACGCAGAGGCTTCGGCCGCCGTGCACGTAAAGGCGCGATTGTCCGACACCCAATCGCTGCGCGCGTATTCGACAACCGAGGTGTCGGTTTCGCGGATCTCCAGCCGTTGCAAGTGAAAGCCCAACTCGGTGATCTCGGTGAAGAGTTTATGCGCCAGGTTCTCGACGCTGGTGGGCCGGGAGAAAACATTTAGCTTCAGATCTTCGTTGGTCCGCTCCATGTAATCGCATAATGCCGCATAAAGCGGATCGTTGGCGTCGATGAGCAGGCCGTGGTCATAGTGTTCCTTCAAGAACGGTTCGATCACGGCGTCAAAGTCGCCAAACAGCGTCGAGATATCGCCATCTCGTTCTACTTCAAAGAAGCAGCGCACGCCGTACCGGTGGCCGTGCAGATTACGGCATTTGTCGTGCAGCGTCTGGTTCCGGTGCGCGGCGTAGAATTTATACTCTTTCTGAATAATCATCGTTGCGGCTCGTCATCACGAGGATGTCTTCGGATGGATCAGCGCCAGCAACTCGGCTCGGCTGGACGGGTTCGTTTTGAACGTGCCCCGCATGGCGCTGGTGATGGTCAGGCTGCCAGGCTTACGAATGCCGCGAATCGCCATGCACGAATGTTCGGCCTGAATCACTACGCCCACGTCGGGCGTGCCCAGCTCCTGTTCGATCAGATCGGCGATGGTCGCGGTCATACGCTCTTGCACCTGCGGGCGGCGCGCCACTTCTTCCACGACCCGCGCCAACTTGCTCAGGCCGGTGACGCAGCCATTCGGCACATACGCCACGTGCGCAACACCGCGGAAGGGGAGCAAGTGATGCTCGCACATGCTGGTAAAATCGATGTCGCGCACCAGCACCACCTCGTCATACAGTTCAGGGAAAGTCACGCGAAGGTGCCGGCCCGGATCGCTGTTGAGACCAGAGAACATTTCGGCGTACATCCGCGCCACGCGACGAGGAGTATCCAGCAATCCCGGCCGAAGCGGATCTTCCCCGATCGCCGTCAGAATGGTGCGGACGGCGTCTTCAATTGCGGGGAGATCGACCTCGGGGGAAGTTGGACTTTTCCGTTTGCCATGCGTGGCGCCATGGGCGTGAGTGGCATGACCATTGGTGCGCAGCGGCCGATCGAGATCCAGCGGCAAATCGACAAGCGACATCAGGGTTTCTCCGATAGTCCTTCGTTTTCATTCATCGCGAAACTATAGCGCGCGGCCTTCGTCTGCCAATCGCCCGCCGCCGCATTTTGCCGCCATGTCCCGCCATGACGCGTGCTGACCGGCGTGAGCGTTTCCATGAGGCGAGGAAAGGTCGACCCAACGCAAGGGTCGGTGCGAGATCACGTGAACGCGGTCATCGAGGGACCGTCGCGCTTAATGAGCACCTTACGGACCCCTTGTCTCCCTTGTCGCGAGCATCAAGCGCCCGAAGGCTGTTAGCCTCCAGCTATAAGTAGCGATTCTGGACAGGGCAGCGGGGCGGTAAACGAGCCCGTTCTCCTTTTACGTTCCTAAAACGACTCTATTTGCGGTTTGTTGCAGGCCACTCTTGTGGCGGATATGCTTATTCCACTTGGGTCAGTAAATTTTTTGCACCCTTTTTGCGGGGGCCGGCTTAATTAGGGGTAGGAGATTGCGCCACGATGCCTACCGAACCTGACACCGAAGAGTTGGTCCAGCGGGCCGCCGCGGGTGATGACGCCGCTGGGCAGAAGTTGCTGGTGCGGCATCAAGCCCGGCTCAGGAACATGGTCCGCGTTCGCATGGACCGCCGCCTGGCGGCGCGCGTCGATCCTTCCGACATTGTCCAAGACACGCTGCTTCAGGCCGCCCGGCAGTTGGGCGACTACCTGCGCGACCAGCCGCTGCCGTTCTACCCGTGGATTCGGCAGGTCGCCCTTCAGCAGCTCGTCCGACAGTATCGCCGGCACATCAAGGCTCAAGCCCGCAGCCTGAAGCGCGAAGAACAGCACGCCTTGCCGCTGCCGGACCACTCGGCCATCGAGCTGGCCATGCGGCTGCTGGCGAACCACACCAGTCCGTCGAACAGCATCGTGCAGCAGGAGCTGCGCAGCAAAGTGCAAAGCGTGCTGGCCCAACTGAGCGAAGGCGACCGCGAAGTGCTGGTGCTGCGATTCCTGGAACAGCTTTCCACCAAGGAAACCGCTGCGGTGCTGGGCCTAACTATCAACGGTGTCAAGTCCCGCTAGGCCCGAGCGCTGGAGAAGTTCACACGATTGTTTGACGAGCCACCCGACGGAGAGCAGCCATGAGGGTCAAGCAAAGCGAAAAGCCGAAAGCGGAAAGCCGAGGTGTGAAGCGGGCGCTCGACGGAAAATCCGCCGGAGCAAACGGGAATGCGCCCTCAAGTGAAGCCTTTTATGAATTGGTGGACGAACTCGCTGAGCGACTGCGGGCCGGCGAGGCGGTCGATTGCGAAGCGTACCTGCAAGCGCATCCGCAGCACGCCGAGCGACTGCGGCAGATCTGGCCGTCGCTGGCGATGCTCGCGGCGCTGGGCAACTCGCGCGAAGACAGCGAGTCGGTCGCGCCGATCTTGCCCGAAGCGCCGGACTTGAAAGACGGCGTCTTGGGCGACTTCCGCATCGTGCGCGAGATCGGCCGCGGCGGCATGGGGGTCGTCTACGAAGCCGAGCAAATCTCCCTCGGCCGGCGCGTCGCGCTCAAGGTGCTCCCCTACGCCGCGATGCTCGACGAGCGCCAGCTCCAGCGCTTCAAGAACGAGTCCCGCGCCGCCGCCGGCCTGCACCACCCCAACATCGTCCCCATCCACAGCGTCGGCTGCGAGCGCGGCGTCCACTACTACGCCATGCAATACATCGAAGGCCAAACGCTGGCCGAGGTGATCGCCCAGCTCCGCCACGAACACAATTCGCAATCGGACAACGCCAATGAATTACGTCAAAGCGAGCCCGACGGTTCGTCCCAACGAACCGATGAGGTTCTTGAAAGCCTTACGCGGGGTACACTAGGTGAACTCGCCTCAACGGATTCGCATGCGACTTTAAGGCCCGTCACGGAAAGCCGCTCTTGCCCTCAATCCAATGTCGATACAAAGCCAATTACCGAAGCGCGTGCGAAACCTACAAGACGGCCTCACGACTGGCCACGCACAGTAGCAAGGCTTGGCGCTCAAATCGCCCAGGCTTTGGATTACGCTCACGGCATGGGCATTGTTCACCGCGACGTGAAGCCTGCGAATTTGATCGTCGATTGCCGCGGCAAGGTTTGGGTGACCGATTTCGGCCTTGCCCAAATAGAGAACGGCGCCGCGATCACAATGACGAGCGATGTGCTTGGCACCCTTCGCTACATGAGTCCAGAACAAGCATTAGGTCGCCGCGGGATTCTGGATCATCGCGCCGACATTTATTCGCTCGGCGTCACCCTTTACGAACTGCTGACGCTTCAGCCTGCCTTCGCTGAGGTCAACCACAAACATTTATTGCGAACGATCGTTGAGGGCGAGCCGGCTCCAATGAGCAAGCTGCTTCGCAACGCGCCTCGAGACTTGGAAACGATCATTCTCAAAGCGATTTCCAAGGACTCGGCGGCGCGGTATGGCTCAGCCGGGGAAATGTCGGACGATCTCGAGCGGTTCCTACGCCATGAACCAATCTTGGCGCGGCGTCCAAGTTTGCCCGAACGCATCGCCAAATGGAGCCGCCGGCATGTATCGCTCGTGTGGGCCACGGCAGTCTCGTTGCTTGTCTGTGTCGTTGTCTTAACTATCGGTGTATATCAGACGCGCGCCGCGCGCGACAAGGCCGATGAAAACGCGCAGCAAGCCCAACAGAGCCTTGAAGATGCATTGGCCGCAGTCGATCAGATGTTAACTCGCGTTGCCGAAGAAACTTTATTTAACGAACCTCGTATGACCAAAACTCGGCGCGCGCTTTTGACTGACGCGCTAAAATTCTACGAAGAGTTTGCGAAGCGTCGCCAGAACGATCCGTTGCTAGAGCGGCAGATCATTCAAGCTTATCTGCGAATTGGCAACATCCAAATGACTCTTGGTGAATCAGGTCCAGCAATTGAAGCTTTCGGCGAAGCAGCACGGCGCATCGCTCTCAGTTCTGAATTCGATGTCCATGATAAATACGAACTCGCTATGGGCAGATTCGCTATAGGACACGCATTTTGGTATCAGGGTCACTACGACGAGTCCGGCAAGCAGTTCCGTCAATCAATTGAAATTCTTGACGATCTAATTTTCTCTAACCCGGACGTGCCAAACTATCGTTTGTCCAAAGCGTGTGTTCTTCGCCACTATGGGTATGTCCGGTCGACGATTGACCTGGCGGAAGCGTGCGCTATGTGCCAACAGGGAGCGGAGATCTGTCGCGCACTGCTGCTGGAGTTTCCCGATGATGTCGGCTGCCAGTGCGAGTTAGCGAATCTGGCATACTCGCAAGGCGATTTTGAAATGCGAATGAATAACTTGAAGTCGGCCTATACGAGTATTAGGAACGCGCTCAAGTTGCAGGAAAGAGCTTCCGGGCATCTGAGAGAAGACGGAACTTTTTCCCGTAGTTCATCTTGGCTGCCCGAGCGAATGACCGCGTTAGGTTACTCGTCTCATCTGCACATTTCATCCCAATATCGTTGGGAGCTGAGTCGATCGAAAGTTGGACTGGCGCGTGTACTTACTTCCATGCGCCGCTATGACGAAGCCGAAAGATTTTTGCGCGAAGGATTATCGGAGCAGGAAAAAATCGTCTCGGATTTTCCTGACATATTCTCATGCGAAGCAGAACTAAGCGGCGCGTACTTCAGCTTAGGTGCGTTGTTATCCGAAACGGGGCGCGGCGAACCAGCGCGTGAGGCATTTAAACGCGCAGCAGAGTTACTCGAACCGCTTCCGCCGTTCTTCAATGGCATTTTTCAAAACATGTTTGCGTGGAGATTGATAACCGACGCTCAATGGACTCCGTCACCGGCTGAGCAAAGGCTCGCACTTTCTCTCGCGCGAAGCGCGGTTACCCAACAACCTCAAAATGGCGCCTTTTGGAATACACTTGGCGTAGCGCAATACCGGGCAGGTCATTGGGACGCGGCAATCTCAGCCCTAACCAAATCCACGGCGCTGCTAGGAGAAAATCCTTACGATTGTATCTTTCTAGCGATGGTGTATTGGCAATTGCAGAATTATGACCTGGCGCGGCAGTGGCTTAGCAAGGCCGAAACCTTGACGCCCTTAACGCTGCGGGACAACGAATTGATACGATTTCGAGAGGAAGCAGAGGCGTTGATGCAAAAGGACGTTCAATCCGCAGCGCATGACCGTACGGCGCCGGAGGTCGTGTTGAGTAAGGACATCGCGAATCGTGCTCCGCGCTCCGCGCCGGTTCGCCCCCCGGTAGTTCCCATCGATGATCATGCGGCGCCACGTTGAATAATCCCTGGCTGCGTTAAGAATTGTCGATTTCCGTGAAAGCCAGATATTTGGAAGGGCGCCAAATCACGTTGGGAAGGCCCGAGTTATTCGCCAAATTCAAAAACACGGCCGGGGAGGGTAAGCCGCCAAGCCGAACGCCTCCCCAGCCTATGGCGCCCGCGGGCTTGTAGTCTGCGCGCCCGGGGTCGGCTGCTTCGATTGTACGCGCGGGCTGTCCGTTTTCACTGAGGAGATGGAGAGTATGCGTTTGCTGCCTTTGTTTTCCAGCGTGTCGAATTCGTCCGCTGCCCGCGGCAAGCCGGCTGTCCGCCGTTCCGTCCATCGCGCCCGGCGGCGGCTTGGTTACGAGTCTTTGGAAGGGCGTGCTCTCTTGGCGGTCACCTTTGACTCGGCCCAAGATTTTGAGACGGCGGGCAGTGCGACCGCAAGTGAGATCGCGATCACTTCGACCGGCGAGACGTACCTCTCCGGCGGTTTGGCGGCGACGACGGTCGATCTCGACCCCGGCCATGCCTATGCCGACAACCGCGACATCGTGCAAGGCCCCGGCGGCTACATCGCCAAATACAATGTGGACCAAAGCCTGGCTTGGGCGCGGGTAATTACCAATAGCAGCACACCCCCGTTTTCGCCGTTCGCGTTGGCGGTCGATGCGGCCGGCGCGGTGTATGCTTCTAGGTACTTTGTTGGCACGGCCCAATTGGGGACGCTCAGTCTCAGTGCGCCGCCCACGGGCAACAACGACGACTTTCTGATCGCCAAGATTGCGGGCGACGGCGCGCCGCAATGGATCGTGTCAGACGGGATCTCTCAAAGCGGCATACTTCGAGACATTGCGGTCGATCCTCAGGGGCAGTTTCTGTATTTCGTGGGCCACCGTTCGGCGCCGATCTCTGGAACGGTGGGAACCAAGCCCCATGGCTATATTGGCCGGTTGGATTTGACGCAAGCCGCGCCCACCCATGCCTGGAGAAAAGAGCTGCAAGCGAACGTTAATGCGGGCTCGCGCAGTTGGGGCGTGACCATCGATGCCGCAGGGAACGCCGTGACCGCGGGATGGCTGTTTGGGACCGCCGACTTCGATCCTCATCCCAGCAAGACGTTGACCCTAGGGCTATCGAACGGCTCGAATTCCGCCGGCTACGTCTGGAAGCTGAAACCGGATGGCTCTTTGGGTTTTGCGGCGACGTTCCAAGGGAACAACGCCGATGCGCAAGGCCGCGACGTGGCCGTGGACGCGGCCGGCAACATGCTCGTGGCTGGGGTCTTCCGGGGAACGGTGGATTTCGACCCTGGCAAAGCCAAGGTCACGCTGTCTAACAACAGCACCGCATTCAACGGGTATCTCGCGAAACTGACCTCCACGGGCGCTTACGGTTACGCCAAAAACCTGGGCGTCGGTGGTGCGTACGAAGTCGAGCTCGATGCGGCTGGCTCCATTTACGTCGGCCGCACCAACGAGATCCTCAAGTTGAACGCCAGCGGTGTGCTCCAGCAAACGATCACCGTCTCCGTTGCCGCGACGGCTGGGAATCCTGACGTCAGCGTCTCCTCGGCTTTCGCCATCGATCGAACGCACAACCGCTTGCACGTCTTCGGCGGTTTCGACGGCGCCTTGCACACCAACCCCGACGACGACGGCAACCCGGCTACGCCCGCGCTCGAATCCAGCAATCCTAACTTCAGCGACCTGTTTTGGCTGACGTTCAACCTGTAGGTGCCGATGGGAATTGAAAGCTGCTTGCACGAATGGCGAGCGGCACAAATAGAGTCGATCCGCAACAAACCAAAAACACAGCCGGGGAGGGTTAGCCGCCAAGCAGAACGCCTCCCCGGCGTACGCCGCCCGCGGGCTTACGGTCTGCGCGCCCGTGGTCGGCTTTACTTTATTGGACGCGAGCACTGTCCCTTTTCATTGAGGAGATGGAGAGTATACGTTTGCTGCTCTGGTTGACTCCGGCGTGCCGAAGTCGTCCTCGGTCCGCAGCAAGCCGGCTGCGCGGCGTTCCGCCCATCACGCCCGGCGACGGCTGCGGTACGAGTCACTGGAAGGCCGCGCCTTGCTGGTAGTCACCTTTGAATCGCCCTGTCAGTTTGCGGGCAAAACGGTCCTCCCGCACTCTTGGTGAACTTTGTGCATTCTCTGCGTTCGGCCGAGATGAACGGCCGTTTTACAGAGGTGTAAGTCGGCATCTGTTTTTCAATCCGGCGGGCAGGACGGAGCCGGTACGCGAATTAAGCACGATGCTTCTCGTAAGTGGCGTCGCTTTCGGCTAGGCCGCCAGCACTCGCTGCCGGAACAGGTCGAGCTTCGCTCGGCCAAACATCTGGCGTTTGATCAGTTTGAGGCGATTCACTTGGCCTTCCGTTTGTCCATTGCTCCAAGGCAGGCTGAACGCCGCGTGGACGGCTGCCAAGTCACTCTGCAGGCCTTTGACGAACCGTCGCATTTCGATGGGAATCTCCGGCGCAGCCGCACGCTGGAACCAGTCGGCCACATTGGTCAGGTCGCGTTTGCGCATCAGGTCGTGAAAGTCGATCGCCAACGATGCATTCTGAGTAGCCAAGGGACATGTCATGGTGAAGAGATCGAGGAAGCGCTGCTGATCGGCACCCCTGTCGGCAGGCGCCTTGAAGAACCACCATCGCACCGACTTGGCCGATGGCGCACGCGGCGCCGAAGGGGTCGCCAGAGAGCCAGCGGCGTCACGACTTCTCCAGCGGGCCACCCAACGGCACACGGGATAGTAGGAGCCTTGGTAGCCTTGAGCTTGCAGTTCTGCGGTGAGCGTTGTCGCATGACGTAACGCATTCATGTTTACGTGCGGGCGAAAACACTCAGGCAAGTCGCTCAGCCGTGTGCGTCGCCCCAAGGACGGAGCGTCTTTCCTGCGCGGTGCGCACGACCACTTGGCCATTCGTCCTTCTATGATGGAGTGACGAGCAGAAGCTTTCCTGGCGCAGCCACCGAGCTCGCGCCGGGCCTTGCTGAGAAGTCCCCTATTCCAACCTGAGCGTATGGCGGTGATGATTTTTACAGAACTTCGATGCGCTCGTAGCTCGAAAAAACGAGTGGGGAGTCGGCGGATGTTGTCCCTGGAGTCGCTTGAACCGCGGCAAGCGCTGACTGCGACCATCGATATCACGCAACTTCCTGCCTACGCCAGCGGGCTCCTTCAAGGGAAAATTGGCGGTGTAACGCCTTCCGAGTATGCGGTGGCGACCTACCTGCAAATCGAAGGCGCCAGCTAATGGAGCAAGCCCGTCGCCGCCTCGCCTACCGCTTCCGTTAGCGCCAATGGATCCTTCTCCGTCAACGTCGTGACCGGCGGTTTGGATAACCGCGCCACAGTTTACTGTGCGGCTACGGTGCGGATGAAATCCTGTGGCGCGAGGGTGGGTGATTTAGGTAAAAAAGGCGTCAGTGAACACGTTGGCGCGTGTTGCTTTCACTGACGCCTCACTAGGATTGCTCTGATGAGTACAGCACCCTCGGCGGCCGTGGTCAA
>CAUJHS010000007.1 GCA_963204915.1 Planctomycetota bacterium
GGTGCGGATGAAATCCTGTGGCGCGAGGGTGGGTGATTTAGGTAAAAAAGGCGTCAGTGAACACGTTGGCGCGTGTTGCTTTCACTGACGCCTCACTAGGATTGCTCTGATGAGTACAGCACCCTCGGCGGCCGTGGTCAAGCCAGAACTGCGTGAGAAGTTAGCGGAGTGTCAGCGACAGCTGGAAGAACTCGCGGCGCAGTTGCCCGATGCGCTGGACGATTGGAGCGCGGCGGAGCGGCAGGTGCGGGAGGGAGTGCTTCGCATGGGACGCAGCTTGCTCCAGGCTTGGAGCGATTCGGCGGACCGTAGGGGAGAGGCTCCGCAGTGCGCCGATTGCCAAGAGCGGATGCGGCACAAAGGATTGGTCTCCGGTCAATGGGCGACGACCCTTGGCGCTGTGCAGGTGCGGCGGGCGCGTTATCGCTGCGAGTTCTGCGGACGCGAGACGTATCCTCAGGATGCAGTGTTGCGGTTTGGCGCCCATGCCGTCAGCCGCCCCTTGGCGGAGGTGATCGGCCGTTTGGGCGCCCAGGGCCCTTTCGCACAGGCGCGGCAGAACCTGAAGTGGGACTATTACGTGCATCTGGCGAAGCAGACGGTCCAGCATGTCTGCGAGGAGGTGGGCGCGAAGCAGCTCGAGCGGGAAGATCAGCAGCGGCGGGCGCTGGCGGCCTTGTCGCCCCAGGAGCAACTGCAGCAACTGCCCGACAGCGACTTGACCCCGGAAAAAGGTTTATGTTTACGCCGATGGCACGATGATCCACACCGAAGGCGATTGGCATGAGATCCGCGTCGCCCGCGCCGCGGCGGTGGACGCCCAGGATGAGGTCTTGGCGGTGGAGCAGCGGGCGCGGTTCCTTTCCTGCCAGGAGTTCGGTTGGCAACTGTTGCTCTTGGCGCGGCGCGTGGGCTACCAGACCAACAAGAACGGAGAACTCTCATGATCCAAGACAAAGATGTGATAATCACCGGCAGGTCATCCGGAATCGGCGAGGCAGCCGCAAAGCTGCTTGCGAGCAAGGGCGCCAAGGTCGTCCTCGGCGCGCGACGCAAAGACAAGCTGAAGCAGATCGTCCATGAGCTCGAGAAGAACGGCGGCAGGGCCGCCTACCAGGAGTTGGACGTGACCAAACCATCCGACAACGACAACATTATGAAACTGGCTAACGTAGACCTTTAGCCGTGTCGACGTCATCTTCCTGAACGCCGGCATCATGCCAAATTCCCCGCTCTCGGCCCTCAAGACCGACGACTGGCAAGAGACCGTCGACGTGAATATCAAGGGCGCCCTCAATGGCGTCGCGGCCGTGCTGCCGACATTCATCGAGCAGAAGTCGGGGCGCGTCATCGCGACATCGTCGGTGGCCGGGCTCAAGGCCTACTCAGGCGGCGCGGTGTACGGCGGGACAAAGTGGTTCGTACGCGATCTCATGGAAGTCCTCCGCATGGAGTCTGCTATGAAGGGAACGAACATCGGCACCGCGACGATCTACCTTGCCGCGATCAACACCGAGTTACTGGGCATGATCAGCCACAAGGAGATGGCCGATGTCATGCAGAACCTGTACGATCGGTTCGGGATTTCGCCGGACCGGTTCGCGAGCGTCGTGGCGTTCGCAATCGACCAGCCCGAGGACACGACCATCAACGAGTTCACGGTGGGCCCGGCCGGCTAACCATAGTAAGGACGGGGTATGACGATTCGGCCGTGTCCGCTACGGCAGGTGCGGCCGGTCAAGGCCGACAAATGGAGTCAGATAAAGTTGTCGATCGACGCGACGGAACAGGTTATGGCGAAATCGCAGCTGGTTTTCGTCCTGACGGCTGGCATTCTTGCGGGCATCGTTTCCTGCGCGTGGAGCGCGCCGGCTCAAAACACGAGCTTTGATCTTGAGCACTTGCACCGCAGGCGTCTTGAACGAGGGTAAAATGTCGACCGGGATGCGGCCGAGTGTGACGTAGCCGATCACGACGATCAGCAAGCAGAAGATTGCCTGCTCCTGTTGAAATGCGAGGGAACAAACCTCCCCACTATCGCGGATGTTTATCCACTCCATGTGGCGGTTGACGGGCCAGGCAGGGGAATATTAGGGTTGGGACATCTCATTAGTCGTCGCTTATCGAGCGCGGCGGCATCCTTTGCTGGAGAGCTTCTGAAGTGACGACTCCCAAACGACAGCGTCTTCGCGCGCCGCTTTCGCGACCAAAGAGTGTGCGGCCTTCGACGATCAAAGCCATGAGGCGGCGCAGCTTGCGTCTCGAATCCATGGAAGCGCGCCGCGTGTTGGCGACGTTTCTCGTCCCCGGCGACTACGCCACCATTCAAGCGGCGCTCGACGCCGCGGCGGCCGCGCCCGGCGAGGATGTCGTCGAGGTGTCCGTCGGGACGTATGACGAGAACCCCGTCATCGACGACGCCGCTGGCGTAACGCTCCGCGGCGCCGCCTCCAACTCGGCGGGCGTGGTCATTCACGGCGGCGGACGGGACGATGTGCTGACCGTGCGGCTGAACGCGGCTGTCTCGCTCGAAAACCTCTGGATCACCGGTGGCGGAAATTCCCAGGATCAAAACGACCCTGCCGCAGGTCGCGGGATGAACGTCTCCGGCGCCGGTCAACTTTCGCTCCGCGCCGTCAATGTCGTGGAGAACCTTACCGGCGGCTTGGTGGCCGAGAACGCAAGCCGAGCCGGCACGGTGCAGGTAGACGGTGGAAACTTCTCGGATAACCGAAACGGGATCTTTGTGCGGGGGTTCAACTCTGTCGAGATCTCCGGCGTCGAAGTGCATCGCAGTCGGTTGAACGGCCTGTACGTTGACAACTCGGGAGATGTGTCGGTAAACGCCAGCCGATTCGTCGGGAGCACGGACAACGGGATCGATCTGCGCGGCGTCGGTCACGCGACCTTGAGCAACGTCACCGTGGACGCCAATGGCCAGAACGTCGTCAGCGGAATATTCCTGGAAGGAGCGGCGTCCGTCGCCATTGACAACAGCGCCTTCACCGCCAGCGCAGGGCCGGGTTTGGTCATCAGGAACGTGGCCGGCGAAACTCGCCTCGTCGACGTGCTCTCGGAGAACAACCGCGGCCGCGCGATCTTTTTAGACAACGTCGGCACGCGGGGGCCGGTGACGATTTCCGGCGGCGCCTACAACGGCAATGACGGCGGCGGGCTCCATTTTCGGGACGCTGGCCCGATCGCCATCGACGGAGCGCAATTCTCAAGCAACGGTCCCTACGGCAACTCTTCCGGCGGCGGCGTAAAAATCGAAGGCAGCGCGGCGGCCCCGATCACGATCAGCAACGTAGTCGTGAAAGATAACGTGGCGGCCTATCACGGCGGAGGCGTCTACATCGATGTTCCGGGCGATTCGGCCAATCGAACCATCATTCGTGATTCCACCATCACGGGAAACGAGGCAGGTTGGAGCCAGACGGCCAGCAGCGGCGGAGGCGTCTTTTTCGCGGACGCCGCTGGCTACGCAGCCATCGATCGGACCGTTATTGCGGGCAACCGCTCGCTCAACCAGAACGGCGGCGGCGTAAAGACCGTCGGCCGTCTCGCGTTGTTCGACTCCACGATTTCAGGAAACTCCGCGGCGATCAGCGGCGGCGGCATTGAGGTGACCGGCGGTCCGTTGGAAGTTTACCGCAGCACGGTGTCCGGCAATTCGGCGCTTCAGGGAGGCGGCATCGCCGCCTATGGAGCGACGACGATTCACAACAGCACGCTCTCGGGCAATACCGCCAGCAACGGAGGGGGCGGACTGGCGTTCGAGGCGCGTTCTTCGTCGCTCGCCCTCACTCATTCCACGATCGCAGCGAACATCGCTCCGCAAGGCGGAGGGATGTCCGTCATCTCCAGCGACGCTCGGGTAGGGCACACGCTGATCGCCGGCAACACGGCCAATCAATATACGGGCGAGGTCCAAGGCTTTATCACCACCACGGGTTACAACCTGGTCGGCGAGGTAACGCCCAATGCCGGCTTTTTCCATCCGACGGACCGAGCAGGACCTGTCGGGCAGCCGATTGACGCCCGGATCGGGCCGTTGGCCGACAACGGCGGTCTGACGCAGACGCATGCGCTGCTGGCGGGAAGCCCGGCGGTTGACGCAGGCAACCCGCAAAGCACGCTCGCAGTCGATCAGCGCCGCCAGGCGAGGCCGTTTGACGGAGACGGCGACAGCGTCGCGCGGATTGACATCGGCGCCTTCGAGGCGCAAACCGTTCTTCACCAGCGGCCTCTGGCCGTTGACGACACGTATACGACCAATGAAGACGACGCGCTCACCACTCCGGCGCCGGGCGTCCTGCAAAACGATTCCGACCCCGCCGGCGGAACGCTGACGGCCGAGATCGTCAGGCAAGCCGCGCACGGCGTTGTGACGCTAGCCGCCGACGGATCTTTCACTTACACGCCCAGGGGCGATTACCACGGCTTGGATTCGTTTATTTATCGCGCCTTCAACGGCACGGCGTATAGCGAACAGGCGACGGTGACGCTCACCGTCAATCCAGTGAACGATCCTCCCGTCGCCAACGATGACGCGATCACCGTCCGTGAAGGCGGGAACAACCGATTCTCCGGTCCCGAACAATTGGATCAGAGCAACACGACGCGGACATACCAATTCAACGCCGCCTCGCTGGACATTCAGCAAGACGTCGTTCCGGATAAGTCAGGCCGGCTGGAGCGGGTTGAGGTCTATATCGGGCAATTTACCGATCCGGGCCGCGTGCTCGATTTCTTTGTCGCCGAGGGAGGGCCGTGGAAGTCAAACCTTTTCGCGTTCCGCCAACAGTTCACGATGACCGCCGAGGATTTCGACGGCTGGTACTCGATCGATGTTTCCGAGGCCAACATCCAACTGACGCCTGGCGAGCGGTTCACACTGGGATTCCGGAGCACCGGGAGTCCGGACATGTTCGTGCTCGGCTCCTCGGTGAAAAACGACGGCGATCTTTATCCCGACGGCGAACTTTGGGTGAATGGAGCGCCCTACCGGCCCAGCGGATTCGGTTACGATCTGGCGTTTCGCACTTACGTCGTCGATGGGCAACCGGAGTCGGTAATGGCCAACGACACGGACCGCGACTCGCCTCCAGATAGTTTGCACGTCGAAACGACGCCGGTCGTGCCTCCCCAGCACGCGGCGAGTTTCGTGCTCAACGCCGACGGCACATTCATCTACACGCATGACGGCAGCGAGACGACGTCCGACAGCTTTGTCTATCGCCTCGTGGACGCCTCGGGCGCGAGTGACCTGGCCACCGTCTCGATTACCGTGGCCCCGGTCAACGATGCGCCTACCGCTGCGGACGACAGCGCAACGACGGACGAAGATCAGGCGGCCACGATCGACCTGCTTGCCAACGACAACGACATGGACGGCGATTCGCTGACGATCTCCCACATCGGCGCTCCCGCACATGGCGCGGTAACGCCGGGAGCGGACGGCCTTGTCACCTACACGCCCAATGCAAACTATTACGGCGAAGACAGCTTCACCTATACGATTTCGGACGGAAACGGCGCCGTCGCTACGGCCACGGTACGCGTGACAGTGCGTCCGGTGAATGACGATCCGACCGTGACGGACGCCGTCTTCGCCATCGAGGAGAACGTTGCCGACGGGGCCGAGGTCGGCCGCGTGCAAGCTTTGGACGTCGACGGCGACGTTCTGACTTACGCGCTCCGCGGCGCGGATGCGGCCGCATTCGCAATCGACGCGCTTACGGGGGAGATCTCTGTGGCTGATTCTTCGCTCCTCGACTTTGAGACGCAGCCGCAATTTGACTTTTTTGTGGATGTGTCCGACCGCGCGGGCGCTCAGGCGACAGCCAACGTGCACATTGATCTAATCGATGTGCTGGAGGTGGCCATTGACGTGGCGCCGGACGACCCCAACAACACCGTCAATCTGGGCGCGAAGGAAATCGAAGTCGCTATCCTCGGGGCCGTAAACTTTGATCCGCTTGCGGCGATCGACTTGGCGTCGCTCCGGCTCCGGGCTCTGGATTCCTCGCCCGGCGCGGGCGTCACATCCCACCGCAAGCACGGCCTCCAGTACCAGCAGCGCGACGTCAACGGCGACGGTGTGCTGGACCTCGTCGTTCGCTTCAAGACATCGGAAACCGGTCTGCAAACTGGCGACACCGTAGTGCGTTTAGAGGGCAACTTGCTGCGCGAATACGGAAGCGAAGCATTCGCCATCGACCAAGCGATCAACGTTGTCAGCGGGGGCGATGGGAAGGGCGGCGGCAAAGGAAACGGCAAAGGGAACAAAAGTCAATGATCGTCTGTGCCCCGCCAGTCAGCACTCCTGCACGTTCAGTAGCTTCTTGTCGCGGGTGTCTCTAAGATTTTTCTACGTCATCCGCATTATGCCGGATGTGTGGGTAGAGGTCGACCACTACCGCGGCAACCTGCGAGAGTACTCCGTAAAGCAAGGCGTCCGCCTCGTGCTCAAGCACTTGGACTGTCCTTCCAATTGGTGCACCACGCAGCGGTCCAGTGAATGCAGCGTGTTAACCATTAGTCGCCGGACGCTCGACAAGATCTAAGTCTTGCCCCGCGCTTGACTTGCCGTCCTCACTCAAGCCCTGGCCCGCGCCGCGCCAAACTGTTGATGAGTCAGATTCTGAGCGGGTTGATCAGTCAAACGAGGGGAATTAAGCTTCTATTTGCGTTCTCGAAGTTGACCCCGCCTGCGGGCTTTTCCTCTTCCCCATAGCCTTCTCTCATGTCGCAAGCCCTTTTTAGGACACGCTCACCTCGTCGCTTTCGGCCTTCGCGTTTGCTCCGTATCGAGTTGCTGGAGCATCGCCAACTCTTGAATGTTGATTGGCGCAATCCTGCCGACGCATTGGACGCCTCCGCGGATCAAAAGATTGACGTGGCGGATTTGCTGGCGATCGTCACCGAGGTGCGCGCCAACGGGTTTCGCCGACTGCCCGAAACGCGGCCTGAGGGCGCCATCTATGTCGATACCGATGGCGATGGCGTTTCCAGCGCTAATGATCTCCTGGTCTGTATTTCCGTGCTTCGGCAAGGCGAGTTAACCGGAGCGCTGCGAAGCGTGCAGGAAGGCGCTTCCGTGGCGACCGAAACATTGGTCGTCATCACGGTTGGTCAGCCATCCGGCACGCGCACTTATCGATTGGAGCTGGATCCAACCTTCGATGAGACGACCTCGCCGGTGCCCGACCGTATCAACATATATGTGGTGGATCGCCAGAGTCCTGGCGTGACGTTGCTCGACCGGGGCGTTCCTGGGACATCGGTCTTCTCTTTGACCGGCAGCGGCGTCGAAACCGTCGCAGGGCTATCGCAATGGGACGGATCGGTGCTGGAATTAGATTTGACCCGCGCCGCTGGCGGCGGCGACACGGCTCTGCTTGTGGTGCAAGTGCTTGGCGGCGACACGGCCACCGGCACGCGCACCACCGTGAAGCCGCTGTCCAATGTGGTGAATCCTTCGGCAACGCCCGCGCCGTTTACGCCGCAGGCTTCGGAGGAGCCTGGCGCCGCGGCGAGCCTCACGGGCTACCAGCCGACGTCGATGCTTCAGCCCCAGATCGCCAACGTGCGCTACGGCGCCGGCGACGGCCGGTACGAGGCGGACCTCCGCGTCTCGAATGTCGGCGGCGCCGTCGACCGGAATGTGCTCGTCGCCGTTGATGGCTTGCCGGCAGGCGCGACGCTGCAAAACGCTTCGGGAACGACGACCGACGGGCGGCCTTATGTCAATCTGGCGCCCGCCGTCGCGGGAGCGTCGCTGGAAGTCGGCGCGACGACCGGCCCAGTGCGGCTTCAATTCGACAACCCTGGAGGCGCGCGTTTCACGTTTCAACTTGAAGCTCTCGCGCTGACTGGATCGCCGCTAGTAATCGACACAATACCGGAACTGACAGTGCATCCCGGGCGCCGGCTCGAATTCCCGCTGACCGCCGCCGGAGGCACGGCTGGGGCGCCGTTGACATTCACGGTCGACATAACGAACCTCTCCCATGGTTTGCCCACGGGCAAAATTAAGGGGCAGGGCAAGTTGATCTTCGAGCCGACGATCGCCGAGGTAGGAACCTACACGTTCGACGTGTTGGCTCATAATGGGCAGCAGACCGCGCGACAGACCGTCACACTCAACGTGACCCCGGACCCTGAAACCAGCACGCGTCTCTTTGGTCAGGTGCGCGACACGCAAGGCAACGTTCTGGCGGGCGTGCCGGTGAAACTCGGCAGCCGTCAGACCACTACAAGCGACGATGGGAGCTTTGTGCTGGAGGATATTCCGGTCGACCTTATGGGAGTCAACCTCGAGGTGTCCGGCTCGGTAATGGGACCGGCCTATCGCGATATTAAGCAATTCGTCAACACGCTCATGGACCCTCACGAGGGCTTGGTGCAAGAAATCCAGGTGGGCGAACGGAACGACATCATCCGCCCGGTCTATGTTCCCAAGATCGATATCGATCAAGGCGTAATAATCAATCCTGACGTCGAAACGATCGTCACCAACCCGAACTTGCCGGGTGTTCAATTGACAATTCCCGTCGGTGGCTTGAGGACCCTCGACCGAGAGTTGTTCCAAGGAACGATCTACCTGACCGAAGTGGCGACCGAGTTTGCAGAAGTCCCGCCGGATCCTTCGGAGCGCACGACCTCGATTCTGCGGATCGACGCCAGCGACAGTGTCGTCTTCGGCTCTTCCGCGCCGCTGCGGTTGCCGAACGAGTACGGCTTTCGGCCGGGCGAAGACAACCTAGAGCTCGGACCTCCCCGTGGCAACGCGAGCTTAAATCCATTCCAGGGTGTCACCGCCGGCGATAGCGGATCCCCGTCGGGCGGTTTTGTGGAAACGCCTCCCGGCGAAGGCGTCATGGGCACGGGTGAGCATGCCATCAAACAGAACTTTCCCTTCTTCATCGACAAGCATGACGAAGCCAAGAACAAGGATAAAATCCCTGAGTGCCCCTGCCCTCCTTGCGGCGAGTCGTGCCAGGTCAACTCGGAGATCGACCTGCACTCCGGCAGTTTCCGCGAAATGCACGACTTGGTGTCCTACCAATCGCAAGGCGTCTCACGAGGTATTCGCCTGACCTACAACAGCGAATGGGCCGATCCGCGGCCAATCGTGCACCTCTCGACCATCAGCTTGTTCCTCCCGCAGCCCCAGGTTATTGCGGCCGATCCCAGCACCGTGCGCTTCCTGGCAACGCTGGAAACGCGCGTAGCGAACGCTTTTGGGGGAGCATTCACGATCCAGGCGCCCGGCGCTGACGGAGGAACTCAGAACCTTCACGGAGGGGAAAACGCCTGGCGGTACACCGACGACCAATTGCTAAACTCCCACGGAGCTGTTTTCGCGCTCCAACTCGATCTGCGCGGGCTTCCTTCGGGCATCTATCCACGCGACAGCGCTGCGAGCGTCGTACATCAGGGCGAGTCTGGGTGGATCGGCTTGACCGAGGACTTGGAATTCCTGAAACCCTCGGACAACACGCTCGTCCACATCAACGAAATTCATAGCCCCTTCGGCGCCGGCTGGAGCATGCAAGGCTTACAAAAGATCGTCTCAACGCCCGAAGGAGCGGTGATCCTTATCGATGGCGGAGGCGGCGAATGGGTTTTTCAGCGATCGACCGAAACCACCTACGCCAGCCCGCCCGGAGACTTCACTTTCCTGGAGAAATTGGGGGACGGCTCGTACCGCCGCACTTGGCCCAATCAAAGCGTCGACCTGTTTGACCCCGCCGGCCGACTCGTGGAATCGACGGATCGTAATGGCAACGCCACGCGCTATGAATATGACGCCGAAGGGCGCCTCGTCAAGACGACGGACCCCGTCGGCCTGGAGACCGCCTTCACCTATGCGAACGGCAAGCTTGCATCCATTACCGATCCGGTCGGCCGCATGACGCAGTTTGAGCATGACGCGGCGGGCAACCTGACGCGCATCACCGATCCTGACGGGTCGACGCGCCAATTCGGCTACAACGAACTGCATCACCTGGTTACGCAAATCGACCAGCGCAGCGCGGTCACGACGGTGCAATACGGAGCCGGCGGCCGCGCTACCGGCGAACTCATGCCGGCCTACACCACGCCGGGAGCGACCCAGCCATTCGTCATCCATTCACTGCAAGAGCAAGGGCTGGAAGCGTTCGCCATGGGAGCGACGCGCGACCTAGCGAACAGTCCGCAGGCGATCGCCGATGTGAACGGCGAAGTCACTTGGACCGGCCTCGGCCGCGAGGTGACGACTCAACTCGATGAATTTGGCCGGATCGCCCCGGGAGGCTTCCGGCGCGACGGCGAAGGGAATCTGGGTGATCGCATTGTTTCGCGTAATTTCGATCTATTGCCGACGGTGATTCAAGATCCCCATTTCGAGCTCACGCACTATAGTTACACCCATGACGGGCAAGTGCTCCTCATACAAGACGAAATCGACTTCCCACTGTTCGATTTGGGAGATGGCCAGGGATCTCTGAACCACAACCGGGCCGTCAATCCTGCTGGGGCTCATCTTGAGGCGACGGGCGTGGCGTCTTTCGCCACGCTTCCGCTTACACTGGAAGCCTGGGTGTCGCATGGCGGCGCCAATCAAGAACCTCTGCCGACCGACAACGTTATCTCGACAAGCACCGAGCCGTATTCCGACATGCCTTACGGCTACGGCTTCGGTTTGCAAGTTGGTGTGGACCGTATATTGGAGTCGGACGCGTCGTTGCTCACCGTGATCACCCCCGGCGGCGGCGCCCGCGAGATTCGCGAATCGCAAGTACCGTTCTCGGCCGGAGAGTGGCGGCATGTGGCGACGGTCTACACCGCTGGCGAAGTTAAAACCTACGTGGATGGCCAGTTGGTGGACGTTTATCTGTACACCCCGGGCCTGGAGCCGGCCGGCGATGCGCTGGTGATCGGCAAGCAGTTCTTCGGGAATTTCGGCGAGCAATTCATAGGCAGTTTGGACGAAGTGAGAGTCTGGAATGTCGCCCGCACCGAAGAGGACATCCAACGCGACATGCACTTCGCTCTCTCGGGCGACGAACCCGGGCTGGTGCATTACTTCCCGTTCAATTACACCCCGCCGACCCGCGACGACTGGCAAGGGACCGACGTGACCGACCATGGCCCCGGCCGGGCCAATGTCACGATCGTTCCCGTCCGCATCAACGGTCAAATGCGCGGAGTTTCAAGGAGTCCGCTTGCCGGCGTGCGCTACACCCACGACAGCCGTTTTCAGCAAGTGACCTCGATCGTCGATGGCAACCATCACCAAACATTGATGGAGATCGACCCAGACACTGGCGATACGCTTTCCATCACGCGCGTCGTGGGCGCCATTGGCGGCGGCGACGAGGTGGTCACCCGCTTCACCTACCTCGCCAGCGGTCTGATCGATACTGTAACCGACGCACTCGGCCGGGTGACCGACTATGGCTACGACGAGCGCGAGCGGCTGATTTTCGTCAGCTACGCGCAAGGTCTGCCCGAAGAGGGGACCTGGCGTTACGAGTACGACAATGCGGGCAACGTGACCGCGATGGTCGATCCAAACAATCATCGCACCGAGTACGAGTACGACGTGATGAACCGTCTGACGAAAGTCGCCCAGGCGGACCCCGACGGCGATGGCCCGCTCGGACCGCCGGTCTCGACGATGAGCTATAATGCGGCGGGTGATCTGCTCACAGTGACCGACCCGCAGAACAATACCGTGCGCTACGAGTACGACGCCCGCGGCGCCGTACGCAGCATGACCGCCGCCGACGGCGGCGTCACCCAGTACGTTCGCAACGCGGCGGGCAATGTCGTCTCGATCACCGATCCGCTCGGTCGCATCGTCGACTACGTGTACGACGAGCGGCAACGCGTTATCGAAACGATCGACCCCGACGGCGGCCGCACCCGGTTCGAGTACGACCTGAAGGACAACCTCACGGCGCTAATCGACCCCAACGGCTACCGTACTTCGTACGAATACGACATGCGAAACCGTCTCATTCAGCGGACCTCGCCGCGCAACCCCGACCTGCCGCAGGCCTACTCCGTGACGTTCGCTCACGATGCAGCCAATAACCTTATCGAGCGCGTCGATCGGAATGACCGAAAGACCCTGTTCGCCTACGATGATCTCGACCGTCCGGTGAGCGAAACTTGGGTGGACGGCGGCAACACGATCTCTTTCAGGTACGACGCGGTAGGGAACCTTCTTACGATTGGCGACGCCTTTAGCCACCTGGCGATGGCGTACGACGGCCGTGACCGCCTGATCAGCATCGACAACGCTCTCACGCCGAGTGCGCCTAACGTGCTGCTCACGTACCAGTACGACGCCGCCAGCAACTTGCAAAGTACGATGGCCGCCGTGGCCGGCGCCCCGTTCCTCACGAATGCGTACGGCTTCGACGCCTTAAACCGGGTGAACCGTGTTGCGCAGTCCGGACCCGGCGTTTCCGAGAAGCGGGTCGATCTGACCTACAACAGCCTGGGGCAGTTCGCATCGCTTCACCGCTTCCGAGACCTGAGCGGCGCCGATTTGGTCGCCCACACCGCGTTTGCTTATGACGAACGCAACCGGCTCACTAGCCTCTCGCACGCTACCGCCGCCGATGAGGTATTGGCGTTTGAGAACCTGACGTACGATCTGGCTGACCGCATCACGCGCATCCTCACGGGCGACGGCCAGACCGATTACGCCTACGACGACCGCGATCAGTTGACGGGCGCTGATCACAGCGACCCGGCCCGGCCCGACGAGACCTACGCGTACGACTCCAATGGCAACCGCGTTTCCTCGCATCGTCATGGCGAGGGGTACGAGACGGCGACCAACAACCAACTGGCTTCCGACGGCGTGTACAACTACGCCTACGATAACGAAGGCAACCTGATCCTTCGCACCGAGATCGCCACCGGCGCGGTGCGCGCGTTCGCCTGGGACTTCCGCAATCGGCTGACCGCCGTGATTGATAAACCGTCCGCCGACGGCGCCGAGACCCAGCGCGTCGAGTTCACCTACGACGTCTTCGACCGCCGCATCGGCAAGCGAGTCACCACGCCTACCCGCTCCGAAGAAGCCCATTTCGTCTACGACGGCGCCGACGTACTGTTCGACTTCATGGACGCCGACGCCAACGGTCCCGCCGAACCGCAACTCGCCCAGACCTACCTGCACGGCCCCGCCATCGACCAGGTGCTGGCGCAGGAGTCGGAAGCCGGCGAAGTCCTCTGGCTTCTGGCCGATCACCTCGGCTCAATAACCGACCTGATCGATAACACCGCCGTGGTAAACCACATCAAGTACGACTCCTACGGAAACATCGTCAGCGAAAGTGACCCGGCCGCAAGAACGCGCTACACCTTCACCGGCCGTGAGCACGATAGGGAAACCGGCCTGATGTACTACCGGGCGCGATACTACGATTCGACCGTTGCGTTGTTCATTAGCGAAGACCCCGCCAGTTTCGTGGACGGGGCCAATTTATACCAATACGTCGGAGGTGATCCTGTGATAAATAGGGATCCGTCGGGTTTGAAGCGGCTTGTCTTTTACGACAATACCGCTGGCGCGGGAATCAAGAATCAAGCCACTGCAATCCCTGCAGACGCATGGGTGCCCATTAAAGAATTTAAGGACATCGTTAACCGTTTAGCCCAGGAACGCGAGCCAGTGGAGATCGTTATTCTAGGGCATTCTGATGACGGAAAATCACAACTCATCGATGACAAGGGCATCTCAAAAGAAGAGTTCGCAAAGCTCAAAGATAAAATAAAATCATTGACACTTGGCGGATGTTGGCTCGGACAAAATCAAAAGTACCTCGACGATATTAAGGGAGCCGTGGGCGTCCAGCCTACAGCGTACAGAGATCGAGTGGTGCCGCAAACGTTTACGCATCCCGGCGAGCACTACATGTCGTCCAAGCCCGGGACGTTGGAAGGCTTAATCGAACCATTCGAGCGATTCAAAAGGAACGACTGGGTTTCGGGCCAGGATGGCCACGTTGGTCCGCGGCCAACCTTTTATATAAAGAAGTAGGCCGGACGCTTACAGCCGCAGAGGACTCCTTGAATGCTGCAAAGGATCAATGTCACGGGCGTCCCGCAACGTACTGCCAACCTTGGGGCGAGCTTCCCTCCCGCCTGAACGCCGTTGGGAAGCGGGCAAATGATGAGCATGCATCATGCGTTATTGACCATCTTAGGCCTGATGTTCGCGACCTCTGGCTGCGATCGCGCGGCGCTTTATGCTGTGCGGCCTTTGCGGCCGGCGGCGCCTCGGGGGCCGGTGCATGTGTGCGTGGTAGTGTTCAAGGTGAGACGCGCCGACGAAACGCCCGACCGCGCCACGTTTGAAACCGCGTCCGGTGTCAGTTTGCGGGCAAACAGGTTCTTCCTTGTCAGTTTGCAGGTTGAATTGGTTTTCCCGCAGTTTTGATACTGCTGGCGAATTCACCATGCCCTTCGGGATTGGCGAACCTCCGCACCGAAAAAGGCGTATGACTTATAGGACACGCTGATCGAGCGCGCGGGAGATGGCGACTTCTGTCGCCAGTTTTCGAGGCAGGCCCAACTCGGCTCAGGGAAAAGGCTACCCTACGTCGGTAGGAGCAGCACGTGGGTTTGCAAGCGGCGCGGGAGACTTCCACCGAATACGCGCGGCGCGCGGGCATTGAAGGCACGCTCTCCCATGGGATTCGCGCCTGCGGCCTTCGCCGATCGCGTCATCTGGGCGCCCCCAAGACGTATTTGCAGCATGTGCTCATGGCCACGGCCATCAACCTCGCGCTCATCGGTCATTGGCTCATGGACATGCCGGTGGCCAAAACACGCACGTCCGCTTTCGAGAACCTCGTGAAGCAAGCTGTTCTGTGTTGACCAATTCGCTAGCAGCATCACAAGTGTGAGAGAACCAATTCAACCCGCAAACTGAAAATCCGACCGCCGGGCCGCACAATCTCGGGGTAGATGTCGGCTAACCTAGAGTCATCCTCTGGCCGTTACTATTCGGTACGAAGAACCGCAATAGCGACGCATTTACGCATCGAGGGTCAGCATGGCTAAATCACCCCCGGCGCGTCGTGGAAAGACGCCTGCGTGCGTGTGATGCGTTTTAAACGCGTCTCGGGACAACCCACGAAATTCGACCGGCAAACGCCGATTTTGACAGGACCCAAAGCGTTCGAAAGGCTGCGTTCTCGGCCAACCTTGAGCGGGCAAAAACGTTGCGAGACGCATAATGACCAGCGCTCGCGTCGATCGACAACGGAATTTATCAACCTTGGGCTGCTTGTCGCACCACCGCTAAGATGCGATTGCGCTGGGCGTCGGTTAGATTTGGCCACGCGGCAAGGATCGCCACCAACTCGGGATCGAGGTCGTTGAAATCTTGGCGTACTGCACCACCTCGTGCACCACCGTCAGCTGAATCTTCGAAAATCCTTTGGTTTTTGGTATTATTTCGACTCCAGTAACGCCCACTGATAAGTCGAGAAATAGAAAGGTTTTACGGCGAAAAAAATTGATGCCCGAGAGTATTAAAAACCGGGATACCCGAAGTTGATACCCTTCGGAACAGAAATTGGAACAGCCGCGACCTATTGGTTGCGGCTGATTTCATTTTGCGGTCAGACTGTGCGGTAGCAATCTATCTTGCGATCTCGATGCATTGGTAGTTGGGAACGTTTCGAAATGACCTGGAAATGTCCCATCCAGAGTTCAAACAACCTTGACCGCCCCGTTTGCCTGAATCGGGCGTGCGTGGTCCGTAAGTTGAAGTGCAACCATGCGTGTTCGCTCTAGAGTCCCTTGGGGCCGAGTTGCTCCTTAGCGTCGCGTTCTCATCTCCTCTACATATAATGACAATTCTGTCGGTTCGACGGTTTCATCAGGAAGATGCAACTTGAAAAGGCCAAGATGGCATAGGGGGCACACCCTTCTTTTTTGGCCAGCAAAAGTTCGGCAATGCCGCCTTGGGCGTTGCGGGGCTCGACATCGCCTTTCATTTCTAAACCATTACGATGCTGTCGGACGCCAAATCGAAATCGAATGCCGTAGATTCCGCATCTTGGTGACGAGAGAAAATGACGAAGTCACCGCAATAGTCCGCCAGAATCGTTCCATTTATGTTAAACAAAACAAGCGCGCAATAATAAAGGACTCGCGGTCTCTCGTCGCAAGTCCTTCCCAATAAAGTGTTTGTCACTCTTAATAAAACACTACCCCGCTAGGACTCGAATGTAGCCGTCGCAGGTGGGGCTTACGTTGTCTTTGCAGTGTAAATAAAGGAATGGACTGAACTTGCGGCAAATCCGCGTTGTGGTTGGATTGTACGCAAATGGGCCTTAGCGGGGCAATAGTGTCCGCAATTTGTCCGCAAAATTTTTCCGCTGAAACGACTCCCTGCCACGTGCGACCTCTTGCTCCCGAGTTGGATCCAGGCAACTCGCAAAGCGTTATGCCGCTTTACTTGCTGACGATCGAAGCAATTCTACGGAGCCGATTTTTCTCCATCAATTCCCTTGGATTTTTTGCAGTTGGTGCAACGGTTGATGCAACCTGTATCAGCGGTTAATTAGGTGGGCGTTTCATGTTTTTCGAGTGAACCGTAAGAGATAAACATGACTCTATCCTAGAATGGCCAAACCGAACATGCTATTCCATCATGCTAGCCTCCGAAGTTGCCCAGATTTTTGCAGACACCGTCCCACGGGGCGATCGAGCCCACATGCTTTGTTGGTTCGCCAACGCTGCGGCGCATTGCCCTATTCCACAGCTGCTTGACACCCGCGATATGCTGGGCTGGTTCCACCGAGCGGCAGCGGCAGGGGCGGTGCCGCCGTTCTTAGGCGGCTTGTGCTGGGCGCTCGGCATGATCGACCGCGCTGCCCCAGGCTATGCGCATGAAAAGGTCCGCCGATTGGCGGCAATACCAGGCACGGGTGTGGATCCCTACGAAGCGGTTGTGCAGGAGTTGGCCGAGGTATACGCGGCCGCAGGCGCTGTAGAGGTCGCAGATCGTAACGAGGACGGTGTTCCGGTTTTTATCCACGAGCCGAGAGTCGCTGGCGGGAAGAATCCGGAATTTGAGAGCTGCTACGAAGGCATCGTTTACGCGGTCGAGGTCAAGACGCCGAAGTTGATTAATCATCGCAACAGTCGAGGAACAGCGCCCTACCAGATCCTCGCGCGGTTGCCAAAAGACCTCACGGAGGTGTTGGAGAAAACACTTCCCCGTGATAATCCGGTCAAAGATTTTCTAATTTCCGCCAACGAGAAATTCGAGGCGTATACCCAAATTCGCCCTCACGCCTTCCGGATTTTAACCATCGTTTGGGACGACTATTGCAACGAGCCCATTTCAGCGTTATTGCACCCTGCCGCTGGGTTGCTCACGCAGAACTCTTTCCACCGCGGTTCTGATGGAGCAGCAATTGTTTACCCGCAGGTGGACGCCGTTTTGATCTGTCGATACCACCATCAACTGCTAGCTACCACCCGAAATGAGCCGATGATCGACGGGGAAACGCTACCCTTTATGTACCACCATGCCGGGTTCCCGCCGAAAGCACTGATCCAGAATCCACATGGCCGAGTAATCCCGCAAGAGTTGCTCACGGCTCTTGCTGCAACGCCGCTCGAAGGTTGCCTTGGCGCCGAGTACATCCCGGCGGACATGGTGATGTGGATGGGCGATGAATGAGAGCCGCGGTACATGACCGCGGCGGCGGCTTTCCTTCTCAAAACCTAATGGTCGGCCGGCTCTGATTCAGCGTTCCAAGCATCGCTTAGGGCTTGATGGCATGCTGCGGTTGCAACGGCCCGGTTCCACTTATCGTCCAGCGTTCGTCCGGGAATCGTTTGGGGCGGGAACCCGCCCTGTTTCAACCAGTTCAGCAGCGCCATCGCGCTCTCATCGACTTGCGCCCAATCCTCCAGCGCGTACGCCTCGACCAACTCTCGCCAGGCGACATTCGGATCCATAGCTTTGCAGGGGGTGAACGAAACGAAAACCGAAGAGGCGACTACCACCGTGGCAGCAACCTCGTCGGTCAAGTGCTCAACCCATGCGCAGGACCGAAGTCTATCTCGCGAGCATCGGGGCTGCTACGTACGCCAAGACGCGAAGCTGCAATTTGGCGCAACGGACAAACTCTCCAAGATCAGGCAAGCAAATGGCAAACTCTCGGTCGTTGAAGTTGGTGACAGGACCGAAAACACCGTGATACCGAGGCGATCAACAAGTCGTAGCGCGTCGATCTTTGTCTCTTGTCTCGTGTAGTGGAAACCAACCGCCTCTCACACGCACTGGCGCCGTGCCTGCGGATGCGAAGGGACGGTGGTGCATCGAAGAAGGTTTTCCGTGTTTCTCAGCACCGACGTCATCTCTGTGGAACGGCCGAAGCCGAGCAGGGGCCTGCCACCGTTGGCAGCAACCTCTTCGGTTTCGGTGTTTGGTTTCCTCAGCAATAGGAGAGACGACGATGGTGAATCTCACCCGCGCCAGCCAGGAGCTTTTCAGCCGGGCGCCCGATGAGCGATTTTCTTCGCTTGTGGCGCTCGCGGAGCATTGCCAGGCCGACCGCGAGAAGTCCGCGGACCGATGGCACTTGCCGCAAAAGATCGTAACGACCAGCGACATGACGTTGTGCGTCGGCGATGACGGTGAATTCTCGCTGAATGACTGGTCGTTTTCCCAACTTTGCCGGCTCGCCGGGGTAAGCAAGGAAACGATCAACCGCTTGTCGCACAAGACCGCATCGCGCGCCCTGCAGGAGACGCTTCCCAGCGGTGACAAGCCGATTCAGGTGCTCACCAGCGACGAATCGGTTCGGTCGTTGCACGGAGTCGCCTACACGCGGCTCTGGAACGCCGACCTTTTGGCCGCGGTGCAGGAATGCGCCGCGGGATTCGAGCCGCCCCCTGTCGGATTCAATGGCGCCACGGGATTGTACTGCGGCGAGCAGGACTTGTTCGCGTTTCTGATCGACCCAGGCGGATGGACGGAGATTGGCGGCGAATCGTTTGCGCCGGGCTTCTTCGTTTGGAACTCGGAAGTCGGCCGGCGGTCCGTCGGCATCCAGACGTTTTGGTTTCAGCAAATTTGCCAAAACCACATCGTGTGGGACGCGACCGAGGTCGTCGAGTTTACGCGCAAGCACACGGCCAGAGTAGGGGAGTCGCTGAACGAGATCCGGCGACTCATCGAGGCGCTCACCGCTAAGCGCGATGACCGAAAGGACGGTTTCGCCAAGGTCATTAAGCGGGCGATGGAGACGAAACTCGGCGACAACGCCGAGGAAGTCTTGAAGGCCCTTGCCCAGAACGGCATCCCGCGGGCGATGGCAAAACAAGCGAGCGAAGCCGCGATGAAGCAGGGTCGCTTTACGATCTTCTCGCTCGTGGACGCTCTAACCCGGCTGACTTCGTCCTACAAGTTTGCCGGCGACCGCTTGGAAGCCGACGCGAAGGCGGCTTCCCTGTTGGCTCTGGCGGTGTAAACCAACTGTTTTCCATTTTTTGCCGGCGAGTAGGAGGATTTCCCCGTGAACCAGACCTACGTCTGCGATGGCTGCGGAGCTTGTTGCCGCACCAAGCTGGTTGATGTCTACGAAGTGGACTTTTTGCGCGAACCGAAGCTCGGCTCGCGAATGCTTCCTGTGAAAGATGGATTCGATGGGGAGGTCGGCTTTCTCAATTGTCTCGCGGAAGCGGGTTGCCCTTTCTTAGATGGCGAGAACCACTGCTCCATCTATTCCACCCGACCGTCCGTTTGCGTCATGTTCCCCGCCGGCGGCGAGGACTGTCAGGAGGCCCGCAAATCGCTTGGACTTCCTCCCCTGGAGCCGACGCCTGGTAAACCAACGCCGATTGGCTGACGGCGGCTCCTTTGTTTCTGCTTCCCCGCTCGATAGGAAAAGTTGTCATGGCAAAGTCTGAAGCAAAGTCGCGGCCCGTTCACGAAATTCGGCTGGGCCGCATCCGAGCTGCGATCTGGGAGAATGAAACCCAGAACGGCATTCGCCACAACGTCACGATTGCGCGGCTGTACAAGGACGGCGACCGGTGGAAGGACACCACGAGCTTCGGCCGCGAAGACCTGCCGCTCGTCGCCAAGGTCGCCGACATGGCCCACACCTGGATCTTCCAGCACGGCCACGGCACGGGCGGCGAGGAATCCGAATAGTGCGGATTCAATTCTGAGAATTGCGGTTTATCCCCAGGCCCGATGCACCACCGGGCCTTAACTAGCCGAACAGCCTACCGATTTTCGCAAGAGATAAGGTATCCGCAAGAAAACCAGCCGTGGAGTTGACAAACAACTCAACGTTGAGTAGTATATCAACATGAGCACCCCATTTTCCGAACGACTGAAGGAAGAACGCCGGAAGGCTGGGATTAGTCAACGGCGGCTGGCCGAGCTAGCAGGCGTGGACTTTTCCTACATTAGTAAACTGGAAAACGGTCGAATGCCGCCGCCTGCGGCTGACACGATCGTAAAGATAGCACAGAGTATCGGATGCGCCAGCGAGGAATTGCTCGCGGCCGCGCAAAAGCTTCCTGGCGAAGTTGGTTCAATCCTTTCGGGCAACCCGGCCGCAGTTCGTTTCCTGCAGGAAGCCTCTTCATTAGGCCTCGACGAGATCGAGTGGGAACAAATGCGCGGTAAATTGAAAAGCCTCCGAGACGGGGGAAAGCCGCGTCGGCCAAAGCGGACGTGATATGAAGAAAGTCTATTCTCATACTAAACGGTCGACGCTGGACCGCTGCACGCTGCAATACTTTTACGAGTATTACGCGGCCGGGTATGAGCCTCCGATTCCTACGCTTCAACAATCGCTCTTTAGCGACGCTCCACCGCTAGAACATCAGCGGATCGGACCGGACGATGTCGTTGCCGCGGCCGCCTGTAAGCTGCTCGCCTCTTCGTACCAAGTTGCAGGACAAATCCTTCATTCGGTAATTGCTCAGCATTGGCAGCACCCGGACTGGACATCGGAGTGGTTTCGGCGCACCGCGATTGAGCGCTTTGACCGCGCTGTGGCGAACAGCTTATCGTCCGAAGATGAATCGGTACAGCGACTTCTGGAGCATCACTACCGCCTTTCAGACATGGACGTGACGATTTCCGCAGCGCGGGCTCGGCTCCTTACCGCGATCTCAAATTACTTTGAGCATCCCGACATCACGCGTCTTGTTGGTGAAATGTTCGGTAGCGAGCAGCACGGCGCCGAGGAGGCAATTGGGGGATTGCCTCGGATCGGCGACTTTACGATCAGCGGACGAATTGACGCGTGGAGCCGCAATGGCGATCAGATCCGGATCGTCGATTGGAAGATGGGAGGGACGGTCGGAGACGAGGACAGCCTACAGCTAGTTCTTTATGGCTGGTGGGGATCTCGGCGATTTTCCGTAGCCCCGGAATGCGTCAATGTCCAACGTGTGTACCTTGGCGACGGCAAAATTGAAACACCTTTAAGCATGTCCGAGCGCCTAATCGACAGATGTCGCGCAAGGCTCTATCAAGACGTGGAGAGGATGGAATCGCTCCACATTTATGGTGAACAGGGCCAGTTTGAGGCCTTCCCAGCTTGTCAGAAGGAGAAGATATGTCATCAGTGCAGGTTTCAGGGCATGTGCGTCGCGCTAACCGCAGTGAGGTAATTGAGACCAATCTACGTTTGGTGACGGCAACCGGCGGGAAGCTCTCCGTTCGACGCATTCGGCTCGAATCTAACGATCGCTGTGTAGACTTGCGGCAAAAGGTCTGTAGCCGACTTCGTGACGATGCCATTCCCAGCGTCCCTTCTCCCTGGGACTCGCGAGAGTTGTTGGTCGCGGAGGGGATCGAAGCGGTACGCGATCAGGTCCAGGGCGACGGATGGCACGCGCGGCTCATCGTTTCCGATTTTCCCGGCACACTTGACCTTAACAAGAACCCCGAGCTGGCTGCTGCGGCGGAACTAGCGCAGCGCGCTATTGTTTGTGAATTGGAGCGAAGCGGCCATTATTGGTGGTTGTCTGAGTCAAGCCGGCTCTGGTACACCGACACTCCCGCTGCCGCAGAGGATGGCATCATCCTGCTCCCACGGCTATCGATTGCAACTAGTCCGTTGGGCCAGAATCGCCTTGGGGTTGCCTTCGACGCCGGTCACATGGTTTGCACCGAGAACACCGTTGCCGACTTCTTGAAAGATCGCCAATCACGCGAACGTTTCGAGGCGCTTCGACGCCGAGAAGAGGGCCGGCGAGGCACGCTAATCTACGATACCGCTCAGCCGCGTCGGTCTAAGTGCTATTTCGCCGATTATGCCGACGGTATGACGTGCAATTCAACGGGCGTCATCGTTGTCCGTGGTCGACAATATCCCTCGTTGCTTGAATACTACCAGCGAAACAATCCTCGCTTACAGGTGGAGGGCTCAGACTCCGTCGTTAGCGTGAGTTTTGAATGGGGTGAACGTCCTGTGCTTGTGGCAGCAAAACTACTGCGCCTGCGGTTGCGGCTTGATCCGCACCTTATGCCGCGCGGTCTCCGTCGGCTTTCCCTGGCGCCTTCGTCCCGGCGGGAATTCGCCGTTAAAAGTTGGACAGCCAGAACGGAAGATGCCGTGAAGAAGACCGGTCTAAAGCCCGAACCAAACCTCTGGCAGCCCGATGCCAAGGAGACGATGCAAATCGTCCCTCCTACCTTGTTGTTCGGCAATGGCCAGCAACTACACCCTCCGCAAGCCCCGACCCTTCAGGAGTACCGTCGTTATTACAGCCAACGCGAACAGTTTCTTCGCGACCATGGCGTTTATCGTTTCAATCCGGCAGCGTCTCGCGAGTTGATTGTTGTTGTTCCGCGACCCGGAGGAAACTGGTCGGCGGAACTCCAAGACGCGTTCATTGATGGCTTGAGATCCGATCTTGAACAGCTCACAAAGCAAAACTTCCGCATAAGGATTGAAACTGCCGACAACGTGCGTGAAATCCCACGATTGTTGCAGCGACAGGTTCCAGGCAACTGCTTGGTTGTGTTCGACGAGCGCGAGCTTGATGGCGCCGCGTACTATTTACTTTCGAAAGAACTGAGCGACTGGACCATGAAGCGAGTAACTCGCTCGCGGCTAGCGCGCACCTATGCTCGCCTTCGGTCTGCACGGAACCACCAGGAGCGACTCGAAGCGGAGCGATCATGGCGCGACACATTATTTCATACCACCATTGATTTACTCGATCAGATGGGCACCATTTTGTATCGCGTCGAGGACTGGGACTATGAGGCATGTTTAGCAATCGATGTTTCCGAAGACCGCCGTTTCTGCGCACTCTCGTTCCTGATTTGTCGAGACGCAGAATCTTATCCAGGTCGTGCTGGCCTATGGCGTTATTTGGAATGCTGGACGAAACCCGACACGCGCCGCGAAACCATTGAGACAGTCCAGTTGGCCGACAAAATCGCCAAAATTCCCGACGGACTTCACGGCCTCCGTATAGGTCCGCTGAAATCGTTGCTCGTGGTTCGCGATGGTCACGAATGCGGCGACGAGCCGAAGGCCATCGACGACGGCCTCAATTGTTGGAAACGAAGCGATTTCCTCGCCCAAGCAGCAGGCATCGACGTAATCGATTATCACAAGCGAACCGTCAAGGACCTACGCGCGTGGCGTGTCGGCAATCGCGACGCTACCAACGTGTTCGAGGGACAAGCTGTATTGCTCGATCAACGCTCAGCGTTCGTTTGCACGACCGGTGCGGCAACTCTAGGCAGACATGCGACTGCAGATCCCATACTTCTTGTGGGAAGAGAAAACGCGGATATCCGGCGGGCGGCGAGCGGCGTATTCGCTCTGGCTCAACACAACTGGTTAAGTCCGAAGAAAGCTTACCGCGATGCTCAGCCTATTCGGGATGCTGATCATGAGCTGACCCGACGCATGGCGATGGAGGTACGGTTGCGATAGCACGATTGCGAGGAACCTATGCAACAGAACTGGCTTGATATTCAAAGTTTCTTTACAGATCAACGCGTACTGGCTGCCATCGACGATTTGGCCATTGCTACAAAATTTGAGCTGGCCGGAATTAACGATGCGGAGCGAGCCCAACTCGCCGCCAGGGCCCGAGCCGAGTTGTCGCAGTTCCTAAGGCGACTTGCAGATGCTGCAGCGGCAGCCCAGGAAGGCAAAATTGCCGGCATCGATCCGCGCTTTAAGGAACTGATCGACGCGTATCGGTCCGCGCGCAATGATCGCAGTAATTTTCGGTCAGCCTTGATGCGTTTGGGAGCCGACAAGGCTGCGCATCTTTTGCAAGCTACGGATAAGAGGACGAAGCGCGAGTTGCTAGAAAGCCTCGATGAGTTGCGTCAGATTGTTGAGCGACATCAGCAAACCGATATCTCTGCGATCCTAGAAGAGATTTGATGCATTCCGAATTGATCCAGTCCAATAACGACTTGAGCCACCAAATAGGCACTCTTCAGCAGTTATTGGGGCGAGCGCGCATACCCGGCGAACTCACGGCTTATCGAAGCGAGGTTGAGGCGGTCTGCGAGGAACTTCGCCGTCAAGTGCGACGAAATCTGAAAGACCTCGCCTATGATCACCCTGACACGTTTTCAAATGTGTTGAGGCAAACCCAGCGCGTCATGACCGAGTTGGAGGTTATGAACGCGTACTACGCCGGACCGCTGCTACGCAGCCGCGAGGACGATCGCCTAGCACTTATCGTGCTACGCTGGCTTCACGACGAACATCCCCGGACGGCTCGTAGAGCATTTGCACTTACCGACGGCCAGTTTGCGATTTATCCGGACCTTCGTTACCCCTCGCTGTTTTTTCTTCCATGTTCAAGGCGGCGGACGCTCCTTTACTTGCCACTGCTTTTCCACGAGTTTGGGCATCTTCTCTACGCGATGCACCGACCGGAAATGGATGATCTTGTGTTGGAGTTTCAAGAAACTGCTGCCAATGTCTTCGCTCCCACGACTCGCCGTCAAGGCACGAGCTCAGCACAGCAGGATGCATTTCAAGCTCAGTTGGTTTTGGCGTATTACCCCTGGTGCCAAGAGTTTTTTTGTGACGCCGTAGGGCTGCAAATCGGGGGGCCGAGTTTTTTACACGCTTTCGTGAATTACTTCCGCCTCCAGGGAACGCATGCCTTTTATGTCCCACGTGAAAAGCTAATTCATAAAGAACATCCGGTAGGTTGGCTTCGCGTTCGCTCACTTATCCATAGAGCTGAGAGACTGGGATACTCTGCTGCAGCCGCCAATTCGGCAACCGTGTGGCGGAATACCGCGAACCAACTCGGCGTCATGGAAGATTATGAAGGGACATGGTCCGAGGAGCTATTTGGGCCACTTCAGGAAATGCTCGATGATATGGTGGAGGAATCGGGAGCACGTTCAGCAACCCCGGCGGAAACAGAGTCGAAGACCTTAACTAATGCAGCATCAATCATTGCGGTTCTTAACGCTGCTTGGGCGGCCTTTGAATCCGACGCGACAGCATTTATCACGGAAGAGGCTGCCGCCATCGAGAAAGTTGAAGGTGGTTCGATTTTTTGATCGCTAACTAACGTGCTTCAGCGCGGCTTTTTTTCGCTTCTTTGCGCCTACCAGTCGTGATACATAAAGGACGTTATGAATCACGAGACGGAGGCGGATGGCCGACGACGAGAGCCGGGATCTGCCGGCAATCAGGACCGAACTTGTCTCGGCGCTGCCGGCCCCGCCAGCGTTAATTGGCCGGGCCGGGCCCCGGGCGGCCAAGCGCTTCTTCGAGTTTTTCGCTGCTAATATAAGGAATAGGAACACCCGGCAGGCTTACCACCGGGCGCTGGTCGATTTCTTCGCTTGGTGCGACGACCGGAACTTCGGCCTGCTCGAAATTGAGCCAATCGTTGTCGCAGCTTACATCGAGTACCTGGCTACCATTTATTCGGTGCCGACCGTAAAACAACACTTGGCCGCCATCCGGATGTGCTTCGATTGGCTGGTGGTCGGCCAAATCGTGCCGATGAACCCGGCCTCGTCGGTACGGGGTCCCACGCACGTGGTCAAACGCGGAAAGACGCCGGTGCTCACGGCCGAGGAAGCCCGCCGGCTGCTCGACAGCATCGACATCGTAACCGCCGTGGGCCTGCGCGACCGCGCACTTATTGCGGCGATGATTTACAGCTTCGCTCGTGTCAGCGCCGTGGTCGGGATGCGAGTCGAGGATTATTACCAGTTTGGCAAGCGTTCGTGGCTCCGCCTGCACGAAAAAGGCGGGAAATTTCACGAGGTTCCGGCCCATCATAGTGCCGAGGAATATCTCGACGCCTACATCCTCGCTGGGGGAATCGCCGACGACGCCAAGGGTCCCCTCTTCCGGACAGCCGCGGGGCGCAGCGGCGAACTAAGCGCCAACGGAATGACTAGGCAGGACGTGCTTCGCATGGTCAAGCGCCGGGCGCAGGCGGCCGGGTTGAGCGAGCGCATTTGCTGTCATACATTCAGAGCTACCGGGATTACGGCCTACCTCGAAAATGGGGGAACTATCGAAAACGCCCAGGCGATTGCGGCCCACGAATCGCCACGGACCACCAAACTCTACGACCGCACGGGGGATGAGATCACGCTGGACGAAATTGAGCGGATCCTAATCTGACAAACCCGCACGGTTTGACACGCAGAGGCAATCCTTTTGAACGGTACAACAGCAATTCCCGAAGTTGGACAAGCGGTGCGCGTGCGCAACCGCCTGGCGACCGTCAAGGCGGTGGAGCCGTATGACAGCCGGTCGCCGCAAGGCCGGCTGCACATCGTCGATCTCGAATACCTGGACGATTTTCGCTATCCCGAAACCGAGCAGTTGTTGTGGGAGGTTGAGGCTACGGCGGAGCCGCTTGGTAAGACAACGCTTCCCAGTGTGGACGCCCATCGGCCCGACAGCCCCCACGCGCTCCAAGCCTTTGTTAATGCCCACCGCTGGACTCGACTCAATCGATTGCGGGAACACGAGGGAGTTGAAGACGAACCGCTGCTTGGCGTTTGGAATTCGGCCATCCAGGTTCATCCCTATCAGCTAGAGCCGGTGATTCGTGCGCTCGCGATGCCCCGGGTCAGCCTTCTGCTGGCCGACGGCGTCGGGCTTGGCAAAACGATCCAGTCGGGCCTCGTGCTGGAGGAGTTGCTGCTTCGCCGCCGAATTCGTCGCGTGCTGGTGCTCTGTCCTGCCATGCTCCAGCGGCAGTGGAAAGGCGAGTTGCGGCGAAAATTCAACTTGGACTTTGAGGTGATCGACTCCGATTCGACCTTCCTGCTTCGGCGGCGAATGGGGATCGACACCAATCCCTGGAAGGCGTTTCCCCGCATCATTACGTCGATGGACTACCTGCGCATGCCCGATGTCTTGCAGCAGTTTCTGCAAGCCTCGGGCGCCGGTCCCGACGCCGAAACCGATGGTCGGACGTTGGCCCACGCCCCTTGGGACTTGCTGATTGTTGACGAATGCCACCACTTCGCCCCGCAGAGCGGCGGGCGGGCCAGTCAGCGTACGCGAATGCTCCGGGAGATTCGCTTTCTGTTTGAACACCGCATCTTCGCTTCCGCGACGCCTCACAACGGCAAGACTGTCAGCTTCACTGGCTTGCTGGAGTTGCTCGACCCAATTCGCTTTCAAATGTCGGTCGAGATGGACGACTCCGACAAGACCAGCCTCGGCGAAGTGCGGATTCGCCGCCTGAAAGAAGACATTAACAAGCAGTTTCTCCGCCCTCCGTTCGCCGAGCAACTTCCTCCTGTTGAACTTCCGCTCAAACTCTCGCCGCAGGAATCGGCGCTCTATGACGCCTTGCGTGAGTACCGCAAGCACGGCCAAGCGGCGCTCGCCAATGCATCTAGCGGCGAACGCTGGCTCGGTCAGTTTATTTATTCGCTGCTCACCAAGCGGCTTCTTTCGTGCCCCTACGCATTTGCTCGGACGTGGTGGCGCCACGTCGAGGGCGACAACCAAGAGGAAACCAAGCGGCTGTTCGATATGGCCCGCGTTTCCGCCGAGCGGGCGGAGGAGCAGACCAAAAGCGACGACGAACGATCTTTGCTGGAAGAAGATGCGGCCCGCTACAGCGGCGCCTACTTCCGCACGCAGGGAAAATCGATCGACGACCTGCAACGAGCCATCAAAAAGGCGCTCGAAGCCTTGGGTTACGATCGAAAGACTGCCGAAGATCCCACCAAGCTGGCCCACCTCGCCAAGAAGTCCGACTCGAAAACCGACGCCCTGGTCGCTTGGATCAAGCAGCACCTATTTGACCAGCACGGGCTGCGCGACGACGAACGGTTGATCGTTTTCACCGAATACAAGGAGACGTTGTTCTACATCGAACAGCGGCTACTTCAGGAGGGATTCGACAAGAACACCTTGCGACTGCTCTACGGAGGCATGAACCCGGACGAATTCGAGGCAGTCAAATCCGAATTCGAAGATTCCACCGCGGCAGTCCGATTGCTGTTGGCGACCGACGCTGCTTCCGAGGGGATCAACATGCAGGAGTGTTGCCGCTGGGTGATCCATTACGACATCCCCTGGTCCCCGTCGAAAATCGTGCAACGCAACGGCCGCGTCTCGCGGCACGGTCAGGTGCGCGACGTCTCGGTGCATTACTTCCGCTCCAACGAAGACGCCGATATCGACTTTCTGGCGTATGTCGCCGCCAAGGTCAGCACCATTCAAGACGACTTGGGAAGCGTCGAGCGCGTCTTCGACGCGGCGATCCAGCGCCATTTCGAGGGCAAGAAGGTCGAGCGACAACAAGTCGATCTATTCGTGGACGCCGAACGTCGCAATAGTCCCGAACGGAGCGAACTGGGGCAAGCCTCCGTCAAGGAGATCGAAGACCTCACGCAGCGGGCGAAGCAATTGTTGGAGGCCACGGAATCCCGGCTGGGTGTTTCGCCGGAGGCGCTTCGCGACATCTTAAACGCCTCAGTCACCGTCGAGGGTCAAGGCGCTTTAGAGCCGATTCCCGGCCGGGATGGCTTCTATCGCCTTAAGCCGCCGGCAAGATGGGAAGGGCTGGCGCGCCAATCACTTACTGTTGGCTCGCGCACTGACCGCATGGAGCTTTGCTTCGATGCCGCATTGGTCGAAGAAGAGCACGCCGGCCGCCGCGTGATGCGACTCAAGAAGCACCAAGTGCTAATGCGTCTTGGTCATCCGATCATGCGGCAGGCGATGGCCACGCTTTGTCGGCAACTGCACGACCCGATCGGGCACGATGCCGTGTTTCGCTGGTCCTTGGCGGCGCTGCACCGCTCGGGGTTCGACGCCTTGATGGTCTTCCACTACACCGTCACGGCCATCAATGAACTTCGCGAGCCGTTGCACGATGAAGTTTTCTCCAAGGTCTTGCGCGTCGAGCGAGACCGGCTCACCCCGGTTGATGACGACTTCGAGCAGCTTGTGCTGCGGAGCGAGTTCCTCCCCGTGAAGTCCGCTCAGCGGCGCGACGACTGGGTAAGAACCATCCGCGGGCAGTGGTTCCAACACCGCACTAATCTCGAAGCACTCCTCAAGCAGCAGGAACGCGATCTTCGCGCCCACCTGGAATCGCGCGCGAAAGCGGCATTGAAACGAGAGCTGGACGCCGCCAAAGAGAGCTACCGCTATCGACTGAAGGAATTGCAGGACCGTAGCCGCGAGCAGGAGCTGACCAAGCTCGCCAAGGCGTTGGCGCGGGAACAGGCCGAGGCCATGCAGCCCACTCTCTTTGAAGAATTTCAGGAAGAGGCCAAAGTGCGCGTTCAAGACATCGAAGAGCAAATGGCCGTTCTCCGGCAGGACGTGGAGCGAACGCGGGAATTGCTCACCAAGGAGCGCGATCACCGGCTGAACGTCGTTCTGCCCAAGCGGTTCACGTTGATCGAAGGCCCGCCGGGGCTGCGCGTGCTGCCGCTGGCGCTTACCTATCTCATCCCGGCAACGGCGGAGGATTTATCAGCATGAGCCAAGCCGACTCCGCGCACGCCTGGTGGTCGCGGCTGCGGCATCAGGGTTTGCTTCTCTCGCCGGTGGTGTTGATCGAGCGTTACCCAGACGCTCCGCCCACGGCGCCGTTCTACGCCAAAGAGCGCTTGCGCAACGCCCGTACCCGGCTGATTTCATCCTCGAATGCTGAGCAGCGACGCGAAGAGTTCGACCAAGCAGCGGTACTGGGCTTTTTCGATGCGCTCTTGGAAGGCTTCATCGGCCATCCAGCGTCCCATGTCGCCAAGCAGCACTCGATCCCCGACAAGCTGACCGTCGCCGTGCGGATTGGCAACCGGTCCGAAACCATCAAACCGCATCGCGTTGTGTTCGGCGACGACGCTGGCGAAACCCCTGCCGTCTTGGTCATGGCCGATTCCTCGCCGCACGTAGGTCGCGGCCGCGGGCGCACCGTGTACGCGCGCTTTCTCGAGCTACTGCGCGGTACGGGCCACCGGTTGGGGTTGCTCACCAATGGTCAGCAGTTTCGGCTGATCTACGCCGGGCTCGATTTCGAATCGTGGTGCGAATGGGAAAGCGAGCGCTGGTTCGACGATGGCGAAGGGACCGAGGAGCTGCTCGGATTTCGGCAGCTTCTCTCCCCCGATTCGCTTCGACCAGTCAAGGAAGGCGTTTCAGGCCTGGTAGACGGCGTCGAGGAGTCGCGCAAGCGCCAGGCGGACCTGTCGAGCGTTCTGCGGGAGAACGTTCGGCAGGCGGTCGAACTTCTATTAGAGGACGTTTCCACCGCGAACCGCGTCAAGGCCGACCTCTTTCACCCGCTCGTTCACCATGGCGACGGCGCCCTGACCGACGCCGAAGCGCATGAAGCGTTGATGCAAGCCACGGTCCGCGTTGTGATGCGTCTTGTCGTTTGCTTGTTCGCCGAATCGCGCCAATTGCTTCCGACCAACGATCCGATTTACGCCCAGTCGTATGGCGTGCGCACGCTTTACGAACTCTTGGACGAAGCGGTCCGCCACGAGGGAGGCACGCATGTCTTGTTTAATAAGCAGACAGCGTGGCCGCGGCTGATGGCGCTCTTTCGGTTGATCTATAGCGGCTCGTCGCATGGCGCCTTTGCGCTCCGGCCCTACGGCGGCGTGTTGTTTCGGCCCGGCGACCAGGCCAGCAGCGATCCGGTCGCTCGGGCTCTCCACATTCTGGAGCACTCCGTGGCGGTCGGGGACGCAACCATTTTCTCCGTACTGCGCAAGCTGTTGCGTGGCCCATTGCCAGTCATCAAAGGGAGATCGAAAACGTTTGTCGAAGGGCCGGTGGATTACACCGATCTCCGCACCGAATTCATCGGGCTGATTTACGAAGGTCTGCTTGATTACCGGCTCAAACGCACCGACGCGCAAATCGGCCCGCAGATCTTTCTCAACCTCGGTCGCGAGCCGGTGCTACCACTCTCGCGGCTGACTGAGATGCTGGAGAACGACGCGAAGGGGCTCAAAGACCTGCTCACCACGCTCCGCAAAGAAAAGGTCTCGGCAACCGTCGAGGCTGAGGAAGAAGAGAGCGAGGAACCCGAAGAAGGCGAACCATCCGACGAGGAGGAACCTCCCGCCGAGGAAGAAGTCGTCGAAGTGGAAGCTGCGGGCGACGAAATTGAGCGCACGGGAGATTATCTGGACGCGGTGGAGGCGGCCCGCAGTTGGGCGAAAGAAGCGGTCGTGCTCGCCCGGCTGGTGGGCAAGCAAAACAAACGCGAGACCGACAGCGAATACCACGCGCGCATCGAAGCTGAAGCCAATCGGCTAATCAAACGTGTGGTGGCCACGGGCGAGTTTTATTTGGTCCGGGCCGGCAACACCCGCAAGGGGACGGGCACATTCTATACCCGCCCGCAATTGGCCGTACCAACCACGCACCGCACCTTGCAGCCGCTGTGCTACGACAAGGGCGACGATGGATCGCTCACGCCCAAGATGCCCGAAGCGATTCTCGGCTTAAAGGTTTGCGACCCGGCGTGCGGCAGCGCGTCGTTTCTGGTAGCGGCGCTGCACTACCTGACCGACGCCCTTTACAAGTCGCTCTGCCATCATCGGCACTTGGACGATCCTACCCAGTCCAAGAAGATCACTCTTCCCTTCGGTCGCCATCGCACCAACACCGAGGCCGACCACCTTGTCCCCTTTCCGCCCAACGATCCTCAACGAGGTGACACGTTCGAGGAGCGCATCAAGGCACTCCTTCGTCGGCACGTCGTCGAGCGGTGCATTTACGGCGTTGACATCAACCCGCTGGCCGTGGAATTCGCTCGCGTGTCGTTGTGGGTAGAAACGCTCGATCCCGAACTGCCGTTCTCGTTTCTCGACCACAAGATCAAGGTTGGAAACGCACTCGTGGGTTGCTGGCTGGATCGGGTCGAAGACTATCCGCTCAAAGCATGGGAGCGAGAAGGTGGCGATAGTCCGAAGGGGGAACGCTCGCAGCGGATCGAGGAATTTCTCAAAGGTTCGAAGACCGGCAACCGGCGCACCGGCGATGGGCGAATCAAGCGGGAGATGCGGCAAATCATTGAGAGCAAGTTCAGTAATCAGGCTCCACTCTTCCCCGACATGCAGGTCACGACCGAAAGCGTCGTCACTGAGGCCCGTGCCGAGTACGAGAAACTGCACGACCTCCCGGTCGGTAATCCTGATGACCGGGAACGCTACTACCGGGATCACATCCTTGAAAGTACCACGCTCCGCATACTCAAGGCGGCGATGGATGAGTGGTGTGCCATCTGGTTCTGGCCGACTGACGAAGAGTCGCTAAAGCACGTCCCTACGCCACTAACGTTTCACAAGCTGAGTCCAGGGAAGGACGCTATCGTTGAAAGGTTGGCATCCGAAGTGAAATTCTTTCACTGGGAACTGGAGTTCCCTGACGTGTTCGCGGCGGACCGAAGTGGCTTCGAAGGGATGCTCGGGAATCCTCCGTGGGATGTGATGAAGCCAAACTCACACGAGTTTTTCACGGACTACGACCCACTCTATCGAACGCTGGACAAGCAGGCGGCTCTGCGAAAACAAGAGGAACTCTTCGGTTCGGTCGAGCGTCTGAAGGCAAGCTGGGAAGAGTACAACGGGTTGTTCAAGGCGTGGTCAAACTGGGTCAAGTGTTCGGCAGACCCGTTTAACGTATCTCTTGCTCGCGGGAAGGAGAGCGAATCACTTTCAGCTCGTTGGACCAACCATCGCAACACGCACAATTCCTTGGCCGACCGTTGCCACCCTTTTCGCCTACAGGGAAGTGCCGATCTCAATTCGTATAAGCTCTTTGCCGAAGTCTTCTGGGCCTCGCTCCGCTCTGACGGTCGCCTTGGAGTGATTTTGCCAACGGGGATTTACTCTGACCTCGGAACAAAAGACCTTCGCCAAGAACTTCTCGAACGAGGGAGACTTGACCTCCTTTACGCCTTTCAAAACGAAAGGCGAGTCTTTGCGGCTGCTCACCACGCATACAAGCAGTTGGCACTGATCGCAACGAAAGGAGGTCGAACAACTGCATTTAATGCGACTTTCAGAATGGGTGTCGGCAACTCGCCGGAAGCACACGAAATCCCAGATGGTATCCTACGGTCGGATGACTCTGCGATGCGTTTCACCCCCGACGATGTGCGGAAAAACAGTCCGCACTCACTCAGTCTTGTGGAACTAAGTACAAAGAGAGACTTGGCCGTCTTTCGGACCATTTACGATCATTCATTTCGAATTGGTGACAACGCGGCGGGCTGGGAGATGACCTACGCTCGTGAGTTCGATATGACGAACGACTCGAAGCACTTCCCCCGTCGCTCCAAATGGGAAGAGCGTGGCTTTCGGTCTGACGGGATGGGCCGCTGGATTGGGTCAGAGGGCAAAACTGCCATCCCGCTTTATCAGGGCGCAATGGTCCACCACCACAATCCCTCGTTTCAACTCTTCGAATCAGGGGGCGGGCGAACCAACCGTTGGTCGAAGACACCGCTGGACAGCCTCGCGTTCTCGCCGAAGTTCCTCATTTCGTCGGACGATGCGGCTCGCCTGTCGCCGCAATCAAGTCGCCTTCGATTCGGCTTTCGTGACATTTCAAGCAGCACAAACGAACGTACTCTCGTGGGATCGGTGATTGCTGGTTTCCCTGCCGGTAACACATTGCCTGTTTTGATCCCGTCCGAACCCGACCTTCGCAGACTACTGTTCCTATCGGCGGCATCAGCGTCATTCCCGTGCGATTACGCCGCGCGCATTCGAATGACTGGTTCGCACATGAATTACTTCGTACTGCAAGACATTCCGATTCCGATTGCAGACATTGCAGGTGCCGATGTAAGGCATGTCTGCATTCGGGCTGCGGCTCTTAGCTTGATCCACCGACGCTTTGCTCCTGATTGGCTCACGCTTAAGACGGTATACCCTGAGATTGCTCATCAGGAATGGAAGAAGTGGTGGGCTGTCACTGAAGCTCACCGACTTCGACTTCGAGTGGAACTCGACGCAATCATCGCGAATCTCTATGGCCTCGATCCCGATGACTTCGACTGGATTGTGCGCGATGACCGGAAAGACCCGAAAGGCTTTTATCGAGTAGATCGCCAGCTTCCTTTCCGAGAACGGCTTACGGGACTCTCCGCCGTTGCCTTCCGCATGCTGAAGGAACGCAAGTGGTCGGCCGAATCAGCCGCCGTTTTGTCAAATGATGAGTTTTTCGAGATCCTCGGCATCCCCGAGTTGACGGACGCCGAAGCAGCCAAGGCCAAAAGCGCACCCGGCCCACTGATCCTCAAGCGAGACGGTTGCCATCACTGGAAGCCCGAAGAGTTCAAGAAGGACGACCCACGCTACGGCTGGACGTGGGAGCATTGCTGGCAAGACGCTGTTGCCCTCTTGGGCAGCGAAGACGCGGTGCAGCGGTACATCGATGGCGATCCAGAGGAATCTGAGGACGCAGAATCCGAGTACACTGGTCCCAAAGACTTGTTTGGCAATCCCCTTCCGGTCAAACCGCAGCAGACTCGATTGTTCTGACACGGAGGAAAGACTTGGAGCAACGCAGAACCGGATCTGGAAAGCGAATGAAAACCATGCCGATCAATCCCGTTCAATTCGCCCACGGCGTTTGCGACGAGTTCCTTCGTTATTTGTTCTCCGCCTTCCCCCTCTCCGACCCGGAACTGGCGCAGCAGGCCCGGCAGCTCTTGGAGCGTCCTTCCTCGCTCGACATTCCTCTGGTGAAGGGACCGTTCGTTTCGCTCTCGGAGTCGTTCGCCAAAGGGGAACCCATCGAGCAGCTCGCGGCCGAGAAGAAGCTCCACCCCGTGATGCCGGGGCTGATCGGCTACCCCACGATGTACCTGCACCAGCAGCAGGTCTTCGAGGCGGTCAAGGCTGGTCAACACGTGCTCGTCGCCACCGGCACCGGCTCGGGCAAAACCGAGTCGTTTCTCTATCCCATTGTCGATGATCTCCTTAGCCAGCGCGACCAGGGCGTGCGGCAGGGCTTGACGGCGATCTTGGTTTACCCAATGAACGCCCTGGCCAACGATCAGTTGGACCGCCTGCGCGACATGCTGGGAGGGACCGGCATTACCTTTGGCCAATGGGTCGGCACAACGCCCGAGAAAGACGCGGATGTCGTTGTCGAGCGCTTCAACGGCTCCTCACGCCAGGCGTATCTCGCTGAGAGGAAGAAGCGGCGCGAAGATGCCGCCCGCGAAGATCGGGCGGTACAGCCGCTGGCGCCGCCCGAGGAATGCTGCTCGGAACACGACATGCGCGAGCGGCAACCGCGCATTCTCGTGACGAACTACCGCCAGCTCGAAGTTCTCACGACCCGCATGCCGGACGTATTGTTCTTTGCCGACGCGCCTTTGAAGTACGTGGTCTTTGATGAAGCGCACACCTACACCGGCGCCAGCGGCGCCGAAGTCGCCTGCCTGATTCGCCGCCTGCGGACCCTGGCCGGCAAGGCGGACAACGAGATCATTTGCATCGGCACCTCAGCCACGCTTTCGGACCCCACAAAGGAGGAGCAGGACAACGAGGAGACGACCCGGCGCTTCGCCTCGCGGTTCTTTGGCGTCGATCCTCAGAACGTGAAACTCGTCGGCGAATCGTATGTCCAGCGCGACTGGCCCAAACCGCGATACAAACCGAATCCGCCCTTGGGCGACGGCATGGCGCGCCTCAACCGCGTTTTGCACGCGGTGGCCGAGCCGGTGAACGTTGAGACGATTCGTGAAGTGGTGGGTGAACTAACCGGCCAAATGTTCGATCCGGGAGAAAACTGGCAGGAAACGCTCTACGAACACCTGGTGACGAACGAATACGTTTACCAGACAACCGAGATTCTCAAGCACCCCAAGTGGCTGGACGCCGCGGCGTGGCAGACTTCGCAGCGCTTGGCGCTGGGCCGATTGCCGGAAGGCGAGCGCGCCACCGCGGAGCTTCTGTGTTACCTCGTGCTGGGCGCCGCGGCCCGCAAGAGCGGCGACTCGTTGCTACGGCCCAAGGTCCACTTCTTCTTGCGCGGCTTGGACGAGGCGGTTGTAGCGCTCGACGGCGACAGCGAGCGATCCGTGATGCGGCTGTTTTTGTCGCTTGCCGATGGGAAAGAGCAGTTCGGCGGCCGCCACGACGACGCGTTTTTCTCGGTTCTGACCTGCCGAAGCTGCGGCCAGCACTTTTTCGAAAAGTATTACACCGATCTGGAGTTTTCCCGCGGCTCAAGGAACCAGTTGCGCGACTTCGAGCACGGCAACGCCGCGCCGAACGAGGACGGAACCGACAACGCCTGGTGGGCCACCGCGCCCACGGGCGAGGGCATGCGGCTGGTGGTGGCGAACCGACTTCTGGAAGAAGCCGACGGCAACCCCTCGCTCAAGGCCGCCAGTTATCCCAAGGCCTTGTTTTGCCGCCAGTGCGGCGCCATGCATCGGAGTCACTCTCCACGCTGCCTGGCCGACGGCTGCGGCCATCCCGAACCGCTCATTCCGCTGATGGTGTTTGGCCCGGCGCTATCGTCGTGTCCCTCGTGCAGTTCGACTTCGTATCAGATCGGCGGGCGAACCATCGAACCGGCGCGCAAGATTCAAGCCGTCACCGTGGCCGACGTTCACATCTTGGCCCAGGCCATGATCAACGCGGCGCCCGAAGGCCACAAGAAGCTGATTATCTTCGCCGATAGCCGCCAGGATGCGGCTTTCCAAGCGGGCTGGATGCAGGACCACGCCCGGCGCATCCGGCTGCGGCACATGATGTATTCGGTCATCGCGGGCAGCGATGCGGCATTGCCGCTCGATGAAATCGTCGTGCAACTGGTTACCGCCTTCCGCAAAGAGTCGGGGTTGCTTGATGCGCTCTTGCCGGAGCTGACGACCGAGGAAGCGCCGACGATTTTCAACTTCACGAATCACACTAAGTGGGTTCCGGTCCGTAACGCCCTGCGCTACATGGTGCTGCGCGAGTTCACCACCGGCGTGCGCCGCACCGATTGTTTGGAGTCGATGGGCCTGGCCGAGGTGGTTTATGAGGGGCTGACTCCCCAGGCGAAAGGCGTGCGGGATTTGGCTCAGACCGTGGGCGTTTCGCCCGAAGAAATGGTCGAGGGCGTTTCGTTGATACTCGACAACTGGCGGCGCAACCGGATGCTGTTTGTTGCGGGCGATCCCATCTACTCGCGGTACCACGCTAAGGACGACCCCTATATTCAGCACGGACTTCTGCCGCTGAGGGAGTTTCGCCCCGAAGGACTTTTGGAGAAATCGGACCAGTCCAATCCTTATGCGCGAGGAGTGATCTCGGAGCGCGGCGTTTCGGCGGTGCAGGCGTTGCTGAAGAAATGGGCGGCAGACCCGAACCATTTCGATGTAGACGCCGCCGCCAAGATGCTCTGGGACTACCTGACGGGCGCCAGCGGGCTGCTGGCGAGGGTCACGCTGCGATCTCAAAAGGAGAGGCCGCTGGCGGGAGACGTGTGGCAAGTCAATTTCGACAAACTGGTCGTCCAGCGGTTTGAACGCCGGGAGCGCTGTGGCACGTGTCAACGTGTGGTCACTCGCCAGGCTCCCAAGGCGACTTGCACGCGACATAATTGCCACGGAACGACATCGACCGAGCAGCCCGACGCGGAGAATTACGACGTTTGGCTGATGGGCAAGCCATTCACCATGGTTAGCGCCGAGGAGCATACCGCGCAGGTTCCCGGCGAAACCCGGAATCGCATTGAGAATGACTTCAAGTCGAAGCACGGAAGAACAAACTGCCTGGTCGCCACGCCGACGCTGGAAATGGGGGTCAATATCGGCGCATTGGATATGGCCTTGATGCGCAACGTGCCACCGCGCTCAACCAATTATTGGCAACGGGCTGGACGGGCAGGCCGCGAAGAGCGGATGGCCGTGGTCGTCACCTACTGCCGGCGATCCGCTCACGACCGTTACTTTTTTGACGACCCGCTGCGGATCTTGGGCGGCGCGATCGAAGCGCCCACCTTCAATCTGCGGAATCCATTAATGGTCGCCAAGCATATTCGCTCGGCGATCCTTTCGGAGCTGCTGTTGCGGGCGCGAGGCGCCGGCGGTGAGGCCGAGCGGATTCGCGAACTGCTGAAACAATTGTTTCCTACGTTCATCCGGAGCTATCTGCTAGACGAGGCCGACCATTTCCGCGACCAGCCGACCAGCACGGCTCCCTTGGCGATTCTTTTGGACGAACTCAAGGCGCCGCTGTCTGACCGCCTCTCGAAGCTGTTCGCCAAGCATTGGCCGGAGGAAGCCGCGGAGCTAACGACTCCGGACGCCATTGGAGCTACGATTGCCGAGACCGCCGGGGAACTTGATACCGTGCTCAAGCGGCTTCACAAGCGCTTGACGTGGGCGCGCTCGACCCGTTCGGAGCTACATCACAAGAAGGATTCAGGGCTAGTCGAAAAAGAGGAGGAGCAACTGCTTCGCCGCTGCGATGAGTTCATCAACACCATTGTTCGCAACGATCGAACAACGTACACGCTCAGCGTGCTTTCGGTGGAAGGATTCCTTCCGGGCTATGGGGTTTATGAGGGCGGCGTCACCGCGTCGGCGCGGCGCGGTTTCGGCAAGCAGTCGGGTCCGCGGTCTTTCGATCTGTCTCGCAGCAACGTGGTCGCCTTGCGCGAGTTTGTGCCGGGCAATCGCCTTTACGCCAACCGAGGCACGTTTTACGTCACCCGTTACCATTTGGGGGCGGACGAGCAGGCTCGCATTCGTACGCTCCATGTAAATATCGAAAAGGGGTATGTGACCGAGCATGCCGGCGAGGCCGCTTATGGCCAGCAAGGAGGTATGGCGATCGACGCGTTGCCGCTAACAGATCTCGACCTTGCTCACGAAAGCCGCATCACCGAGGACGAGAACTTACGGTTCTCGATGCCGGTCTCGGTCCTTGGCCGGCTTCGCAAACGTAATCGTGGGGGGAAGGCGTTCAAGATCGGCGATCAGGAAATCAGCCACGTGCGGGGCCAGGGTGTTGAGTTGGTGAATCTTGGGGAGGCAGGCCGAGTCAAGCAAGGCGAACTGGGGCATTGGATTTGTTCGGTGTGCGGCGCGGCAAAGACCCCCTACGCCGTCCCCGCCGAGATCACTCACTTCCTGGAAATCCACAAAGAACGGTGCGGCAGGGATGTCTCGCGCCTGGCCCTTTCGGTGCAGACGGAGGTGGATATGCTCCAGTTTCACGCCGTCGCCGACGAAACGGACGGCATCAATATCGGTGAGGCGCTGCGCACCGGCGCCACGCGCTTGCTCGACATGGGACCGGACGACCTGCAACTGTTGATCGTGCAGAAACCGGATGAAAGGCACGACCTCTTGATTTATGACCCGATGCCCGGCGGTTCCGGATTGCTGGAGCAGATGCTTGCTCGCTGGCCGGAGCTGATCGCGACCGCCAAGGAATTGCTCGCGAGTTGCCCGCAAGCCTGCGACACCGCTTGTTACGGCTGCTTGAAGACGTTCCGCAATCAGTTCCATCATCCCCTGCTGAGCCGATTCCGGGCTTTGGAGTTGCTCGACCATTTGAATCACGCGCCGCAGAACTACCGCGACATTGTCGCCGTGTTCGAGGAAGAACGGGCCGACGAAGGCTCTCCGTCCAACACGCCCGAGGCGCAGCTATTGCGACTACTGCACGAGCATCACTTCCCGTCGGGCGAGTGCCGCAAGCGCATCACGACCTCGATGGGCGTCGCCACCGAGCCGGACTGGCTGCATGAGCCGACGAAAGTCGCCATCTACCTCGATGGCATGAGCCGAGGGCTTCACGGCGATCCCAACGTGGCCCGCAAAGACCAAATCATCCGCCAGGCGGTGGAGCTCGACGGTTACACAGTCATTGTGATTCAGAAGCGGGATCTCGACGATCCCCAGGCAGTTCGCCAGCATCTGCGGAATATCGCGCAAGCGATGGGGCAAGACCACCTTATCTCGTAAGCGGTCGCAGGCTGCCGGCCAATTGCGTTTCTCGTGGGTTACAATTCCACGATTTTGCTTGGACGGATCGTATGACAAAGAAGCGGAAGCGTTCAATTGGCTCGTTGAAGCGCGAACTCCTAACGAAGTCACGTGAAGCGGCGCTGCGCGCCATCGGGGTATTCAACGACCCAAACGTACAGTTCAAATCGGAAACCTTTATCGTCTTGATGATGATTGCGTGGACTTACCTTCTCCACGCTTACTACCGCTCCCGTCGCATCGAGTACAGGTACTTCAAACAAGGTGCCAAAAGAAAGGTTTTTGACCGGACGAAAAATGGTTCCTACAAGTACTGGGAACTTGAACGATGTCTCAATTGTGATGACTGCCCCGTCGATCCCGACGCCAAACTAAATCTGCGATTCCTTATTGGCCTGCGTCACGAAATTGAGCATCAAATGACGCGAGCTTTGGATGACTATCTCAGTGGTCGTTATCAGGCTTGTGCCATTAACTACAACGATCATATTAAGCGACTATTCGGCAAGCGGTTCGCGATTGACTCTCACATGAACTACACTATTCAGTTCATTCATCTGACGGAGGAGCAGGTTGCAGGCCCAATTCCAGAGGCCGATATCCCGGATCGACTTAAGGCATACATTGCGGTATTCGACGGATCGCTGACGCATGAACAGTACAATAGCGACAAGTACTCATTCCGGCTTCTTTTCAAGAAAAAACTGGTTAATCGTCCCGGTCAAGCGGATCGAGTCATCGAGTTCATTGATCCTAATTCAGAGATCGCGCAGACAATTGACAAGGAGTTTTGGGTAAAAAAGGAAGTCGAGCGGCCAAAGTTTAGGCCGACCGATGTGGTAAAGAAAGTGCGGGCAGCGGGCTTCAGCAAGTTCCGTATTCACCATCACACGGATCTGTGGAAGGCGGATGATGCTAAAAGTCCCGGCAAAGGTTATGGCACGACGGTTCAGAATGTTTGGTATTGGTATGAACCATGGATCGAACGTTGCATCGCACTCTGTAGGGCCGCGGGCGATAAGTACGTGTAGAATACAAGCAAAAGAACCTTTCTTATGGGTATTTGGTGAATACAATAGAAAAAAAATGGTTATTTCCTCCATCGCTAAATAACTTCACGGACGAAGCATGGCAAGGGCGAAGAAGTCTTCCGGGCACAAATTGCTGCCACGCCGCGAGAGGCGCGAGCTAGAGTTGTCGGCAGACCGCTTGCTCGGCGACATTCGCACCTTGGTAGAGGCGGCGCGGGCGCAGACGGCCCGAGCCGTGAACGCCGCCCTTGTGGGATTGTACTGGCGGATCGGCAAGCGAATTCGTGAGGACGTACTGCACGAACAACGGGCCAGTTATGGCGAGGAAATTGTGCAGACCCTGTCTGCACAATTGACCGCTGAGTTCGGCCGGGGTTTTGGGCGTCGAAACCTGTTCCAGATGGTTCGTTTCGCCGAGGTTTTTCCGGACGAGCAAATTGTCTCGACACTGTCTGCACAATTGAGTTGGAGCCATTTCGTGCAGATCATCCCCCTGGATGACCCGCTCAAACGCGACTTCTACGCTGAAATGTGTCGCCTTGAACGCTGGAGCGTCCGCACGCTGAGCCACAAAATCGGCCACCTGCTCTATGAGCGGACGGCGCTCAGCAAAAAACCCGAGAAGTTGATCGAGCAGGACCTGGCCGCTCTTCGCGAGGAAGATCGTGTGACACCGGATCTCGTCTTCCGCGACCCCTACGTCTTGGACTTCCTTGGGCTGACCGGCCAGTTCTCCGAGAAAGATATCGAGCAGGCAATCTTACGCGAGTTGGAAGCGTTCATCCTGGAGCTGGGAACGGACTTCGCCTTCGTTGCTCGCCAGAAGCGAATCACCGTCGATTACGAGGACTATTACCTCGATCTCTTGTTTTATCACCGCCGCTTACAGCGGCTCGTGGCGATCGACCTCAAGTTGGGTAAGTTCCAAGCTGGCGACAAGGGACAGATGGAGTTGTACTTGCGGTGGTTGGAAAAGTACGACACGCAGCCCGGCGAGAGGCCGCCGCTGGGATTGATCCTATGCGCCGACAAGTCCGACGAACACGTGCAGTTGTTACAACTGGACGAAAGTGGAATTCACGTCGCACGCTATCTGACCGAACTTCCGCCGCAGGAGGTCTTGGAGCAAAAGCTACACGAAGCCATTCAACTGGCCCGCCACCGGTTGGCGACGCAGGAGGCGGAAAAGCCGCCAGCACTACCTCCGCCCCAGCAGCCCAAGACCAAGAAGCGGAAGCGTTCGTAACCCTGGCGCCAAGTGGCGGCCGTCGGAGCAAACTCGCAAAGTAGGCTTGCCTGTCTGCGGCCCTCTTCATTGTGTCACGGCGTCAAGGTCCGCCTCCGGCTGCTGCTTTTCGTCGGCCCTGCGGGTGCTGACGCACTTTTTTGCGGCCTCCTGCCGCAAAAAAGCCGCTCGAAAAGGCTCCACCTTGACTTGCCGTGACCGCCCAACGCCGGGCCGCCGGCAGGCCTCCCAAGCATAACACCAACGCTGCGTACGCCGGACGCAGCCATGTGAAGGAGACATCCCATGTTACATTCCAACCGCATTTGGTCGATTGCAGAAGCGGAAAGCCCAGAGCAGCTCGCCTATCAGCTCACCCGGCTGATTTTCTACCGCTGCAACGGCTTCCGTCTTGGCGAATACGTCTTTGTGAACGACGCGACCGGCGCCGATAGCGCTCAGGAATATGGAGTGCTCAAGCCCGACGCCGGCGGCTATGTGCAGATCGAATCGTATACCTTCTCCGGGTCAACGCCCGAGCGTGCGCTGGGGTTCATCCGGGCGGTTCTTGCCGGCGAATACGACAACGAATGCTACGACCGCATCGGCGCCGACCGACTCGAAAGCCCGGATCTCCACGGCCTTTGTCATTACTGTGGCTGATGCCGCGTTCTAACAAGCCGGGCGGCACCGATGACAGAAAAATCGGCGTCGCCCGGTTGCTCATTGCGGACTGATTTGGTCCTACCACACGGCGCTACTTCGTAGCGCCGGCGTTGCTGTCCTTTTGGGCAGCGGTTTCTACCGTAGCCTGCGGCTTCTTCTCCGTTGTTTTCGGCGGATCCTTCACCTCCGACTGCGGTCGGACTTCCTTGTGTTCACCGTTGGTCATAGCACTCCTCCTTTCGAGGATGGCGCCGGGCGGCAGGCGCCGCCAAGCTGGGACAAGGAAACAAACAAGCGACATCGCTTCCCCTATCCGCGAGCCTCAGCAACGTGCACGCAACGACTCGGCACGGCGCAAAAGAAAAGGAGCGCCGAAACCAAGGCCGCTCCCACGACCCCCGCCAAGGGGTCCACAGAACAGCACCTGGCCGACGCTCCCGGACGGGGAGCGCGGTGCAAGCACTGCTTCTGTGGATACAAGAGCCATGCGGCTCAGGTTGGCGGGTTTCGTGGGAAGCAGTTACTTGACGCTCGCGCGTCAATTTCGAGTTTTAGGCTCGGAGCTACGGTCCGAGACGATGACGAGCTTCTCCGATGTGGACGGAAAGAAGAGTTTGCGAATCACTACCCATCGACTGTACCGGATCAGTCCCGGCGCCCTCAAGTGATCGGCGCCTGAATTCTGGAAAACTGGCGTAGCTTCTGACCCGGATGCCGAATTTGCGATCGTGGACTTCGCCAGAAACGCCGCGGCGCGATTGTGGTAGTTGCGCAGCGTATCCCGCGATCCCGCCCACAGCACGCACTCCACAAGCACGACGATTGCGGCCGCGGATAGGCTGAGCTTGCCCGATGCGGCGACGTATGCCCCGCTCGCCAAGAGTACGGCGACAAACGTGTTTCCGTAAAACTGGTAGTAGCGATACTGGTTGGCGACCAAAAACTCCAACGCGGCAACCGTCTGCGGCAGCACCGAGTAATCCCAGGAGCGTTGTGGAATGCCCGTACGATAATGGACGCGATCAACCACCAGCCACCGAAGTGTGCTGGCCAATAAACCACCTCCCACCGAGGCGAGCATAACGTAAAGGAATCCGCTGACCGGCGGTGTTTGCCCGGCGGTCCCCAGCCAGCCGGCAATGGTGGGTGAATGGAAGCTGAGGCCCCAGAGAAGGACAAACCCAGGTAGAATATAGGCGATTAACAGCCCGAAATGGCTGATCTCGACCTGTTTCATACCCGCGTTCTAACACGCCGCCCGTTTGTCGCCAAATCCGCGTGGCCCCGCGCGAAAAGTTGTCATGCAATCTTCGCATCATTGTCGCGGAATCCTTGACACGCGAAGCTGTAATCGCAAAAACGGTTACTGAACAGGCGTCGCTGGTCGATTCGCAGCCGTAATGGTTTGCCTCGCATTTACTGCTATTTCGCGTCCGACCACATTGCCACCGCTCTCCATCCAAGGTGAATTCAGGCCTGCCGAGCCATGCTTTTGACCCCGTTTTTATCCGACCTCGACTCGCGGGCTGCGGTCAAAGGTTCGCGGGATCCCTTAGGGATTCAGCAAATCTGGACGCGGCTTGGCCGGCACGTGGTCGGAAATCTCACCACCGTCAGCACGTCGGTGCGCGACTTTACAACGCTGATTCTCGGCTTCTACTTCACGGAGCAGCTCGCCGAGGAACTCGGGGCCGGCTCGGAGTTGGCGACCTTTCTCAAGTGGGAGCAATTGGCGGCTTACTCGCGCGCGGTCGCGAACAAGGACTACGTCTTTCGCGGCACGGAGCGCGTGCAAAAAAATTTGGCTGAGCGCGCCGCCGTTTACCTGTCCGACGACGCCAGCCACCAGATCCTTGGCAATCAGAAGATTTACGGGCTCTGGGGCTTGTACACGATGCCGGCGCGGGCTTCGACCCTCGTGGAAGGCGACCCGTCCAGGCTTACGCCGCCGGCGCGGGAACTTGTCGAATCGATGTATCTTCCCGCGCTAGAGAAATACACCGGTCGAGACGGCAAACGCATCCGCGACGTGCTGCGCCAGAAAATCAGCAAGCTTGATGTCCACAAGGCGGACGCCCGTTTGATCCAAGGCGTCGCCCACGTGTTGCGATGGAAATTGTCGGCCAAGGAGCGCGAGTTCTACCGCTTTCACTTGCTCCATGGCGGCCCTCAGGACACGACGGGCGGGCGACAGCAACAGCTTGCGCAATTGTTGGAGGAAACCTTAAGCCAAGAAAACTTCACGTGGTCGCCAGCGAGCGTTGCCCAGATCGTTTTATCCGCCCAAGCCAACGGCGATGGCTGGCATGCATTGGCCTATCGCCTTCACCGCATCCGCACGAGCGAGTCGGTTCTCGCTCCGGTAGCCGCGCTGTTCACCTACTTGCTGGGCCTGGATGAGAAGACCGTCAAAAGCGTTGCCGCGCGTCTGAAAGACGCTTGGGGAGCGGGCTTGCGGACGATCGCCGTGGCGGACTTCCGAGAGCTGCATGCCGAATTGAGCGCCGGCGAAACCGGCGCCGGGGATCGCTGGATCGCCATCGCTGAGACATTAGCCCTGGGCGACTACGAATCTCTCCTCTCGCTACTGATCGAACAGAACAAGTCGGTCATGGCGGCGCGCGGCGGTGCGCCTTGGATTGAAGTAAGACAAGACAAATTGCATGTGCGGTTCCGCGACGAACAAGGAGCTCTTCCGGCGCAAAGCGCTCTTCCGGCGCTTTGGCGGTTTCCCTATTTCCTGGACTCCCTCCGCAACGTCGCGGACGCTCTGAAGGAGAAATAAAGTGACCGAGATACCGCATGCTGTGCTCTCCGAGCACTTCCAAGAACGCATGCAAAAGCGGCGGCTGCACTCCGCCGTCTTTCTGACCTACCAGTTCGACCCTGGCTTCTTCGAACAGGAGGTGTTGCCGGTATTCGTCGATATTCCCGTGAGCCATGCGACGGTGATCCGTCTGGTGCAGCTTGAAGATGCTCTGCGCTCCTTACCTGGCCATTTGGCCGTCTACTACGATGCAAACGGTCTTGTCGTGGGAGACGCCGGCTCGGCGAAGCTCGACATGCGCCGCGTGCCGGTGCAGCATCGCAAAGGATACATTTTTCACCCCAAAAACGTGTTCCTACTCGTGGAGGCCGCCGAACCGGATGACCAGGGTTATCGGCCGCAGACCCTAATCATCGCCAGCCTCTCGGCAAATCTGACTCGGTCCGGTTGGTGGGAGAATGTCGAGGCATGCCACGTCGAAGAGATCGCCGAGGGCGAAAAGACGCGGCTGAAGGACGACCTCGCCCAGTTTCTCGAAAGCGTGCGCCAAAAGGCCAAGGGGGAGCGAGAGCACGCAGCCTTGCGCAACATTCTTGCGTTTCTCAAGTGTGCAGGCCAACGCCACCAGAAGACCGCCTCAGGTTCCTTGCACACACACTTTTATTCCGGTAGCGAGTCGGTCCCGGATTTTCTCGATAGGATCGCCGGCGAATGGATTCGCAAAGCTTGCCTAGAAGTGATCTCACCTTACTTCGACGATGCAGCCGAATGTACGCCGCTGCGGGAACTCATCGACCGATTTGCGCCAAGGGAGGTCCGGGTTTTTCTCCCACGCTCTGCGGCGGGAGAAGCGCTTTGCCGGCAGGAACTCTATGACTCGGTGAAACAGCTTCCCGGAGTCCATTGGGGACGCCTTCCCAAGGAGCTGGTTCGCTTGGGCCGGAGAGAAGAGGCGGGGGAGCGATTTGTCCACGCGAAAATCTACCGCTTCTTTACGCAGAACCCCAAACGCGAGATCTGCTTTGTCGGGTCCGCGAATCTTACCTCGGCGGCGCATCAGTTGGGCGGCAATGTCGAGACGGGGTTTATCGTCGACATGCCTACTCCTCACCGCCCTGCCTTCTGGCTGGCGCCCGACGAACGGGAGCCGTTGGACTTTCTCGTTCGCCGGGAAGACGAGGGAGCGGCGGCCGGGGGCACTCGGTTGAATCTGCGATACCATTGGGATCAGGCGATCGCCAAATTGTATTGGGATGCTCCGGGCGCATCCCCGGTCTTACGCATCGAAGCCCGCGGCATCTTGCTTGGAGAAATCCCTTCCCTTCCCTCGCGAACCTGGATGGACGCCGCAACCGAAGTCTCGCTACGGGTCGGGGAGATCCTGCATGAAACATCCTTGTTCACGGTCTACGGCGATGGAGAGACGCCGGCATTACTCCTCGTGCAGGAGGAAGACATGTCCCATAAGCCTTCGCTCCTCTTACAACTCTCCACAGCCGACATTCTGCGCTATTGGTCGCTCCTCACTCCAGAGCAACGAGCGGCATTTATCGACTCGCGAGCGCCCGAAATAGCACGAACCGGTTTAGGGGCGGATCTGGTGACTAAAGCAAAATTCGCTTTGGAACATGACACGCTGTTTGACCGGTTTGCCGGGTTCTTCCACGCATTCGGTTGTCTGGAACGCGCTGTTCGCTCAGCCCTTCAAGATAAGCAAACCAAGGCGGCCAACTATCGTTTATTTGGGAAGAAGTACGACTCCCTGGGAAGTCTTCTTGATCGCGTCCTTGCCGAGGACAACTTCGTCGATGGGGTTGACCGCTATGTGATCGTCATGTGCGCCCGACAGCTCTGCCAAGAGATCGCTCGCGATTTCCCGGACTACTGGAGTCAATACACAACGGACGCAAAGGCCCTGGTCAACCGTTTTGCCGACTTATCCCCCGTACGCGAAGACTTGATCAAGCAAAATGGCGAGGGATTTGCTGAGTTCCTGGATTGGTTCGACCGTTGGTTTTTGCGACGGGCCAAATCGCTGGAGGTCGAGCCATGATCGACGTCTCCACGGCTGCTGAACTCCTCGACTTTGGCGCTCGCATCGGCGCAGGTCAGCGCGCCCACGACCAACTCGAAGGGGCAGTCGCCATTCACAACCTGCTAACGACGCAGCGCGTCGCCTACCTGGCCGACGAAGTCGGCATGGGGAAGACTTATGTGGCGCTCGGAGCATTGGCGCTCTTCCGGCACTTCCACCCGAACTTCCGCGTGCTCATCGTCGCGCCGCGCGAAAACATCCAATACAAATGGATGAAGGAGCTGCGAAATTTCATCCTGCACAATGTTCGTTTTGCCGACCTGCGCGTCAAGGCGCTCGATGGGAGGCCGGCCCGCCCCCTCGTCGCGTGCGGCAATCTGCTGGAGCTTGTGCACGAGGTCACCATCGACCGCGAGCGCGACTTTTTTGCACGGCTGACAAGCTTTAGCCTCCCCGTCGCCGGCCGGGAGACCGTTGACCCGGCGGCCGCGCGGCGGCTTCGAGACGGACTTCGCCATTACCTCCCATGGATGTCCGAGGAAGTCTTCGATCTTCGCAACAAACACGCCTTCAAGGACAACTTTGCGCGCGCCATCTGCTGCGCCCTTCCGCCTTTTGATTTGGTGATTGTCGATGAAGGGCACAACTTGAAGCATGGCTTTGGGGAGTACGTCTCCGCCCGCAATCGTGTCCTCGCGCTCGCGATGGGGCGCGAGGCAGCCGGAGCAAACCGGAAACTCTTTCCAGGGTTTGGACCGCGGGCCCGCCGCGTCTTGTTTCTTTCGGCAACCCCCGTTGAAGAAAGCTACCAGCAATTGTGGAGCCAGCTCGATGTATTCGGAATGGGCGGTCCCTACGCCGAGTTGGCGCAGGCAGACGTTGACGAAGATGAAAAGAAATCGGTGGCGGGCCGGTTCCTTGTCCGGCGAGTGACGTCGTTACGTGTCGGCGAGGCCGAGTACACCAAAAACCTCTATCGGCGTGAATGGCGCCGCGGCGGCGTGCAGATGCACGATGAGCCGATTCAGATTAGTGATCCACGCCAGCGGCTCGTCGTCGCGCTGGTGCAAAAGAAAGTCAGCGAGCTGCTCGGCCACGAACGATTCAACTCGTCGTTTCAGATTGGCATGCTCGCTTCGTTTGAGAGCTTCCTGGAGACGGCGAAGCTGAAGCGAGAGGACGCTGAACTAGCTAATTTCGATGATGCCGAGCAAACCGAGGACATACTCGAAAAAGAAGGCATCGACGTTTCGGACATCAATCGCCTGGCCCGCTCTTATCGCCACAAATTCAATTGCGAAATGCCGCATCCCAAAATGGACGCCTTGGTGGATGCACTTTCCGACTCCTGGATGCGCGGGAAAAAAGCCTTAGTCTTTGTCCGGCGCGTCGCCTCGGTTAAAGAACTCAAGCGTAAGCTGGACCAGCGCTATGACGACTGGCTGATGAAGCGATTGCTGGTTGAGTTGCCCCCTTCCCTGCAGGGAAGACTCCAGGAGGTTTTTCAGCAATATCGCGCTGAAAAGCTTGAAAATGAATCCAAGACCTCTTCGGTCGATGGCGTGCATGGCCGAACGGCCAAAGAAGAAGCGGATCGGGGAGGTTACGACACATTTTTTGCTTGGTTCTTTCGCGGCGAAGGTCCTGCCGGAGTTGTCAGCGGCGCCAATATCCAGCAACGGTTTGTCCAACGCGGAGCCGTTTACGCCACGTTTTTTGAGGACAACTACGTCGCCGATGTTCTCGGTTGTCAGCCGGAAGAGGCTCAACATCGCCTGGCTTCCGTTCTTCAGATATCCGAAGAAACGCTCCGTTCCGATCTCCGCCAGCGCGCCAAGCGATTCCTCTCGCGCGCCAAGCGCCACGCCCGAGCGGATCGTTTTGAAGCCGTTCAGGCAGCCGGCATCGAGTGGCTCAAAGATTGCGCCGGCGCCCATCAAGAGGCGGCTCGCATTGTTTGGCATGAACGTTTTGAGTCGTCGCTTCAAATGCATCATGCCGACGAAGCGCCGGAGATCGGCGACTGGTTGGAGCTGCCGACCTTTTTTACCGAAATCCGCAAGCGGCCCAAACTTCGGGAACGCCTTTGGCCGATACCCACCCACCCCAATCCGCTCCACGCATTTCGGGAACGAGAGCTACGTGGGCAACTGCTGGCTGCGGCGGCTCGGTTGGGCCATAGCCTGATCGATCTCTACATCATGACCATGTCGCGCCTGGGAAACCTAGAGCTGCGCGCCCAGGAGTCGACTGAGGAAGGCGCGGCCGACCGTGACGTGGCCCGCATCCAGGAGTATCTCGACCTGTTAGAGCGCCAGATGGAGACTCCCTGCGATCACCGCGAATGGCGCGCCTTCGATGAGCTTCAGGAGATCGCATCCAACTTTGACCTCATCTTGGATGTCAACGAGCCGGACGCACGGCACGCATCGCTTGCGGAAACGGTGCGCGTATTCGGCCAATTGCTCCGGCAACAGCAACCCGTAGGGGGCATGGCCGGACAGGTAAATCAAACGCTTGTGCGGCAATTTCGGATGCCTGGCTACCCCATGGTGCTGATTTCGACCGACCTGCTTCAGGAAGGGGAAGACCTTCACACGTTCTGTTCTGCGGTCCATCACTATGGAATCTCCTGGACGCCGTCGTCGATGGAGCAACGCATCGGCCGCATTGACCGAGTTCGCTCCCAGTCGGATCGCCGCTTGGCGTCACTTTCCGGCAAGTCCCTCTCCGGGGAAGACATGCTCCAGGTTTACTTCCCTCACCTGGAGGACACCGTCGAGGTGCTCCAGGTCCAACGCGTTCTGGATCGAATGAACGTCTTTTTACGCCTAATGCATGAGGGGTTAATTGTAACGGGCGGCGAACAGCGAACCATTAACGCCGAGCAGGAGTTCGCCAAAGCTCGGCGCGTCATCCCTCAAATCCTGGAGAAACTCGAAAGCGCCTTTCCCGTTCGGACGGAGCACTTACAGGGGGAAAAACGCCGACTCGCTGTATCCCCGCAGTTTGTGGAGGAGTTCCGTCAGCGGTTTGCCAACCTGGCAACTTTTGTCTTTCCGCAACTCGCCATCACTTGGGAGCCGCAAACGGACCCAACCACGCTCCTAGGAACTGCCAAGTTAGAACACCGAGTGCAGCCCTTTGCGCTGGTTCTCAGGTCATTAGGTTCACACATCGTTGTCCGGTGCATCAGCCCGGTTGGCTGCGTCGGCCCCGACGACGATCAAGCCAGCATTGTTGAAAGCGCCTCGGCGGCGCCGGTCAAAGTCGGAGCCATTCTCGCGCGCGATGAGCGGAGTTACGACCTCACGGTCGAGGGCGATGTCGTACTCTCGCAAACTTCCGAATGCGACGTGCAGCGTGTGGGAATGCTGATCCAGCGCATTGTTCGCCAGGCTGACCTTCTCGAACAAGAACATCTCCCCGGTAGAGATGAGGTGCTGACCACCTTCCAATCGGAGCTAACCGATGAGGGATCGCATGGCCGCTAACTGGCTCCCTTTTTGCGATGCGCGCGACTTAGTCGCGAACGAACCATATATTGACGTTGCGTTTGGCGACGATCGCAAACATCGTGTCCACGTGCAGGATGAGAAGGATGCGTATCTCTTGAGCGCGTTCGTAGTTCGCCAAAGCGTGGTCGCCTCGCACACCGATTTGCCTGTCCAAACGTGGCTTCGCAATCGCGCCGTGGCGCTCGTCGGATTTCGGATCGACCGGCGCGGCCGGTTGGTCGGCGAAGCATGGGTCCCCAAGGTAGAGCTCACGCCGGAGGAATTCCAACTCTACGTGCGGGCCGTCGCCGTCGAGTGCGACCGGTTTGAGTATTTGCTGACTGGCCGGGACAGCGAATAGCCCCCAACGGCTCAGCGGCGGGTGCATTGTACGCTCCGGTCAAGGGCCGCCTCCGGCTGCTGCTTTTCGCCGCGCCCTGCGGGCGGCTGCGCCGCTTTTTTCTCGGCGTCGTGCCGACAAAAAAGCGCGGCGAAAAGGCTCCCCCTTGACTCTCCGCTGGCGTGAAGAGCGGCCGCTGCGCCGAAGAAAGAGCCGGGGGAAAGGACGGCGCAGCAAATACGTGCGAATTGGTTTCTCTCCCCAAGGGTCGCCAGGCAAACGGCGACGCTCCCCCTTCCCTCACGCGGCCGAGGTAGTTGGCGGCTCGGCGGCGAACGGCTGCACGATCTTCCGCCGGAGCCGTAGAACCGCGTGCGGCGCCGGGTCGTATCCTGTCCTGGCTCGGCTATCGTTCACCGCTCGCAGGATGTTCAGCAGTTGCCGGCGCACGGGGGCGTAGCGGGCAAACGGCACGCGGGCGAAATCCCCCGCCAGGTTCTCCACACTGCGATGGCAGGCCCGCTCCAAAAAGTACGCCTTGAGCTGCCGGTAGGTCTCGATGTCGATCTGCACGTGGGCGTGCCACTTGGGTTGGCCGCTGCCCGGCGGCGTATACCCTCCCCGCCGATAGGAAATCGAGTACCCCTCGAATCGGATCGGCGCCCGCCGGCAATCCCGGATCTGCTCCTTTTCTCCCCCTTCCCGCGACGGCTGTTTGAAGTGATGATTGCCGTCCGTTACAAGCAGGATGAACCAACGGCTGTAGCGGAGGTATTGCATGTTCGCGAGCCCCAGCCGCTTGCGCCGTGCGCGCTCCCTTTCCGACACCTCGATGGCGTATTTTTCGAGCAGCTTGCGATCCACCTCGCAGGGATCCTTCTCCGGTTTAATCCGGCCGGTCACGTACCAGTAGTAGCCGTGACGCAAGTAGCTCACCGCGAGCTGCTGCACCAGCCCCTCCGGCGAAGACGCCACCCAGCGGTACGCCATCGTGATCCCTCCCGTGCGATTCACGCCTGCAAAAGCGGGAGTTGGTTTCGGCCCAACTCCGAAAGCCGTTGTCCTTAGTTGGCTGCGGCCAGAACGCCCACTTGGCGTTTCGCAGCACGCATGCACTGCATTCGTCAGTGCATGCGACCAATTCATAGTGGCCGCGCCGGCAAACCTCCGACGGCGCGCCTGGCGCATGAAAGACACACGTCAGGCGTTCGCCGCCTGTCCGCTGACCGAGGAGAGCCGCTCTCCCGAGCGACTCTCCTCAGACCGCATGGCTGCCAACCACGGCGCAAAAGCCTCATCGGCTTTTGCTCGACATCTCGGATCGGGGCATTTGTTGCGCCCCTCAGCCCTTTCGTTGTGACTAGCCGGGGCATCACTCCCGGTTACGCCAACAGGCCGCGACTGCCTTGCCGCGCTTACCGGCTGCATGGGTCTTGCAGCCGGTCGCGTCTGGACCTTCGCCCAGAGCACTGCTCGGCTTCCGCCGACTTCTACTCAGGCCACTCTCCCCCTCTACGGCGTTTCACTCCCACAGAGTGATCTGTAGGCGCTACTTCCACCTGGCCGACCGAGCCAGGCCCCGGGTTGCGATCCCGGCGGCCGCAGAGGCTCCGGCGTTAGTCCTTGGACTTCGCACATTGGGTCACGTCGCTAGGGCGTGTTACCGCCCGGTCCATTACGGCGCCGCAGTCCTTCCGGACCGCAGCCGTTTGCAGCCAGGAGCCGCAAGGCTCAACTGGCTGATTTCCCCCTACGAATACAGAAGATCGGGGTACCCATCCGTAACGGAGATTCGCGGTTTGGCTCCGTCTCCCAACGTGCTCACTGGCAAGCCCTCCCTTACGTGTGCGGTGGGGCCTTTCATGGTTGAGCTTTTCACGGCCGGGTGTTTCGCCCGGTCCCCGGAGGAGTCAACTCCGGTTCGGCCTGTCGCCAGGCTCGAAGCTCCCCACGCCAGCGGCGTTAAAGGAACTCGCGCACCAAGGTGCGAAAGCCCGCAGTCCCGCCGGTGGGATTTGGGGGTAATCCCCTCACCCACTTTGTCCGAGGCCGGCCTTGCTCCGCACGGAGACAAGGTCTGTCCGCCTCGCCCGACTTCACCACTCAACAGCGAACTACGCAGGAGGCCATAGGATAGAACGCTGGGATTACTCTGGCGGGATACCTGCTCCGATACCACGGGAGCGACACCGCCAGGATTACGCCAACGAGCCTCCTTTGAACTGGGCGAGCACCTCTCGATGCAACCCAGCTCGAAGGGCGGCGGCCAAGGAAGGAGCGCCACTCCTTCAGCCCTTAGCTCGGTTGATGAGACCGAGTTTACCGGGCGCCGCCCGCCCCGATCAGAGACGTCCGCCCGCCGTCCTTAGCCCGGCTGCTTCCAGCGCGGATTTGCCGAACGGCTGCGTTTTGCGTGAGCATGACGACCGGCAAGCAAAACCGCTTGCCTACAAGCGCCACCAGTACCCAGCGCAGGCGCTGCGTCATCCCCCTTTCTGCACGGCCTACAAAAACTGAAGAAGTTGGCGTGAAGTGATCGAAGAAATCGCAAAAATTCGCCGCTCGGCAGCGGATCGCATCATGGTTTGCCCGGAGAGATTGCAAGGCGCGACTTCCGCGCAAAATGATCGCGGAGGATCGCCTGGCGATACTGCTCAAAGACCGTGTCGTCGGCGCCGAGGCTGCGAAAGTAACCGTCCTTCTTGAAAGCGTCTGCGAGTCGGACCGCTTCGGATTCAAACGCTTCCCGCTCGGCCGCAGGGAGCGCCTCCCAGAAGTCCAAAAACGGCTTCTGGCGCTCGGTTTCGGCGGCGGCCCGCTGCGCGTCGCGGCGGCGGAGTAAATCCCGCTCTGCGCGTTTACGGGAAATCTCTGCAGCTTGATGCGCCTCCTTGTCGGCGGTGCTTGCAAAGCCGCGCGGGCGCGCCACCGTCGCGGGGTTTCGGATCGCCTGGACTAAAAACCCGGGCCCGCGCTCCTGCCCGTGAGCGTTGTACCAATCGTAAAGCTCGATCATCGCTTGAACATCATCGGCCGATGCGGAAGAGACCAGGTCCTCCGCCACTGCCGGTCCCACTTGGCGCTTAGTCAATTCGACCTCCAGGCGCGATGGCTCCACAACCTTTTGCGGCTCAGGCTCTCGCCGCACCGAGCGGCGCCGGCGTTCAAAAACCGCCACCCATTTCCCGGCGGCCAGGCGCTTAAATCGCTCCTGCTCATCCAGCGGCTTGAGATCCCAGGCCGCCTCCAGCTCCCGAATCCCTTTGAGCAGCGAGCGCTTCACTTGGGCGGTGTTGGCGCCGGCAGCCATGCGGACTTTGCGGAAGGCCAGCTCGTGGAGGTCAATCTCGACCCACGAGCCGTGATAGAAACGTTTGTCCAAAAACCGGTACAGACGTTTGGCGATGGGGCTTTCCAGTCGGCAGTAAAGACTCCAGTCGATGCGTTTCAGGTAGCCCGCCTGAAAGCTGGCGTAGAGCACTTCATTCCAGACAAACCACGAACTGGGCGGAGCTTCCCTCCCCTGGTCCGCTTCCCGCTCGTACACGTAGAGATTGTCAAACACCCCGAAGTCTTTGTTGACCCAACTACGACGGGCCTTGTCGTAAAACGCCCGGTTGGAATAGACCGTCAGCCCTTTCCAGCGCCGGAGCGACATGGACAAACGCCGGTAGTTGCGCGTCGTGTCGGCCCACCGCAGGAGTTTTAGCAACTCATACCGGCTGAAATGGACTTCTCGGCTGGCGAACTCTCCCAGGGCGCTGAGCTGAATGCAGGCCAGCAAGACATCGTCGTCTTTGGCCGTGGGAAGCCCGTAACGGTCGGAGCCCGAAAGGGTGAGTTTTCGCGGGAGGCGCTGCCGGCGGTCGTAGTCCCACACCGAGTCCTCAAACACGACCGTTTTCGCGCCGTCGAGAAACCGGTCCGAGATCGCGGCCAGGGGGAACTCGGCGAGATTCAACTCGTCGATTCCGCTTTCCAGCGTTTCCAGCGTGCGCTGGCGGCTGGACTGTCGAGGCTCGTGGTCGGCCACTTCCCTACCCCTGTCGATTTCCAATCAACAACCAGGCTTGTTGTTGAAGTATGTACTTGTACTTACAAGTTTCAGTCGGCGTTTTCCCCAGACATCGCCGCAGGTTAGCGCCTCTCCAGATGTTTCGCTTCACGGTGTTTTGGCCCCCTTTGGTGTTTCGCTTCACGGTAGTTTGGTGTCTCGTTACACGGTGATCCGATGTTTCAAAGTGCGGCTCCCCGGTGTTTCATTTCACGGTAGTTCTCCCACTTCCCTGTCCGCCGGCGCATAGCGGCAGGAGTCTGCAGCGAGGCAAGATTCAGGACAAAAGAAACCGTTGACGGATTGAATGGCAGTGGCGTATGGATGGATCACCAACTGATTCATCCAGGCCGCTGCGATTCATTCGCCGCTAGCGCCCAAAAAGACCGACTCGCCAAAGTCGGTTTTTTTGTGCCCAAAATCTGGCCTCCCCTCCCCCGCCGCACCAGGTTACACACGCTTTAAGCACGTTAAACCAAATTCGAGTACTCGCAGTACCGCCGTTTTCTGACAACTGCTTTTATTGTCGATTTTTCCTTCGCAGCCGGCTTGCTGGCATGCCATCATGCTTGCAGCGAGTATGTAATGATGTCCATATGACATGGTGACTGGTTGGTAACGATCGTGGACCGCCAGGCTCGGGGCTGGACGGATGCGCCGACGGGTCGCAGGTCAGCCGGCGCGATGACCCGCAGGCCTGACGGCGGCGCGGAAGGCCGCGTCGATGGGCGGATGCGTGACCCCGCGGCGACGCAGCAACTCCGCTGACTGCGCCGCTGCGTCGATGACCGCGCCGCTGGCAGACCATGCAACCGGCCGGAAATATTCCCTTGCCAGATTGTGTAGAACCGCTTTACGGTGTTTCCGATGATCATTGCGCTGGTTAATTCGAAAGGCGGGGTAGGGAAGTCCACCCTCGCCGGAAATCTCGTGGGGTGGCTCCAAGCTCAGGGGCATCGCGTCCTTCTGGCCGATTGCGACACGCAGCAATCTTCGTCCGAATGGATCGCCGAGGCGCTTCCATCGGCGACGATTGTCCGCCTGGCGAACGCCGATCAAGTTCTCGATGAATTACCTCAACTGGCGAAGGAAGCCGACTACGTCGTCTGCGACGGCCCCGGCAGCCAGACCGAAACCAGCCGGGCGCTCCTGATGTGGGCCGACCTGGCAATTATTCCGTGCAAGGCAAGTATGTTTGAGGCCCGAGCGCTGGCGAAGAACACCGCCTTTGTCCGTCAGGCCCAGGCGATCCGCAACGGCCTGCCCGAAGCGATCGCGGTGCTGACCATGGTGGGCAAAGACTATCGGCTCACCAAGGACATGACCGAGGCGGCTGCGTCGCTGGAGTTGGCATTGGCCGAAACTCCCGTCACGTTGCGGCAGGCTTACGCCGATGCGCCGGGGCAATCGACGTTTGTGTGGAAGATGGGGTTTGCCGCCAAAGATGCGGCGGTAGAAATTGATGCGCTGTTCCGCGAACTGCTGCCGGAGGCGTGTAACGACAAGGTCATCAAAATGCGCAAGGGCAGGGGACGCGCCCGCGCGAAAGGATAGAGGAGCAACAGACTATGGCTGCTGATCGTCGCCCACTAACGGCGGGTTTAAGCGTTGTTCCTCCAGGCGCCGATCCCGACGCGGTGCGATCCTTTGTGACCCAAGAACGTCGGCCAGCTCCCGAGCCGCCGATGAAAGAGGCGCCGGCGCCGACGAATTATGCAGCGCCGACGCGGGAGCTGTCCGTGGGAGCGGAGATGGAGTTGCGCCCGGAACGCAAGCCGCGCCGCACGCGCAAAGGGCCGCTGCCGGTCGGATTGATTCCGGTCACCGTGCGCCTGCGGCCGGAGATCGCCGCCGCGCTCAAGCGGGCATCCCTAGAACGGCAGCTTTCCGGCGAAGACGTTTTCACCCAACAAGACTTGGTCGAAATGACGCTGGAGCCTTGGCTCCGGGCCAATGGATTTCTCGCCTGATAGCCGCCATCAACCGTTTGCACGCGCCGCACGATTGATCGTAAATCACCGATGTCACGTGGATGCGAGCGCACGCTGTCGAACGCGAACGGCGCCTGCGGCCTTCTTCTTGCCTCCGTCGCTCCTGAACGTCGCGACTCCGGCATCATGGCGTCCTGCCGGACGCCGCCCTGAACGGGCGGGAGCAAACCGGCTGGGGCCGGTTGTGCTCCTACGCCGCACGCTCGCTGGGGCGAGCCTGCGGCGGGACTCGCTAGGGCGCTCGTCCCCCACGTCCGCTGGCGCGGCCGCGGGTCCCCCGGTGCGGCTCGCTCCGCGAGCCGTAGTTTTTGGGTGGGGGGTAAGACGACGAAAACCAGGCGCTATCCGGAACCGCTACCCGCTTGGGCGCCTCCGTGTGCGACGCTGGGAGTCACGCCTTATCTCGTTCAACTTTCGATGGCGTGCGAAGTTCTGCGAAGGCCCCTCCGCCGTGCACAAGTCCCCGTCGATGAGAGTCGGGGCTCAAGTCGGGACGTGAGATTTGAAGGAGAGGTGAGTTCGAGCACTTCTCCGCAAAACCGTTTCCTGTCCAAAGGACAGCAACCACAGAGCGTTGGGATCCAGCAACTCGACGCAAAACCAAACAGAAAGTGCCAACCATCTGAGGGTCATGTCGAGCGATCCGAAAAGGTCCGTGACGCGAAGGCGTTGCAGCGAACTCACCCCGTGGCGACGCGCCGCGGGAGAAGTTCGGGCGAGGCGATTTTCGTTTTCGAAGGTTCAAAGATCGCAGCCCCCACAGTACCACAACCCATTTTCTTGACAAACCTTCCCAAGTTGGTACGATTTCAATTAGCCAACCATTTGATATTCGGCTCAAACCGATTACCAAAACCCAAAACACATTCAACTGCCTCGGTTTTCTCGCAATCTCCGGATTGATGCCTGAACTGGCTCGCCGCTTGCGACGACAAACCGATCTCAGGTTGCTGTAACCTGTTGAAGGGAGTGATGCCCGAACCGGCTCGCCCTTCGGTAGGCGTGACAGGCCCTGATTACTACATTGCTCTTGGGCATCGTAGTGGATCGGAGGTTTTTTATGTCGCGCCTTTCTTTGCAAGAACTCAAGCAATTCACCACCACGCTCGCGTTTTGCGCCTTTTTTGAGCTGCTGCGGTCGAACTGGTGTGTGTCCCAAGGTCGAGCGCTTGACTGTTGGCCCCAAACCCTGTCTGACCGGCGCCAACGAGAGGAAACCGCATCAACGCTGAAAGACCTCGCCCGCCGGAACTGCTTGCCCGAATCACATCCCGACTTTTTCGCGATCAAGATCGCCTCGGTGAACACGCCGATCCGGCTTTGCCTGGAGAGCGTGACCGCCCTTCTGCCAAAAGGTCTGGTCGGCGACGGCCCGATCTGCGTTGTGCCGAGTGAGCATCTGCGGCAGCTTGACTTGGACCTGCTTTCGGACCAGCTCCGCCAGCGCGTTCCAACGAAGGGCGAGGTGCGCCGGACGGTCGTGTATTACCTGGGTGATGCTTCGCGCAATCCCTTGTTTTTCCGCCATCGCAGTTTGTCGCCCGACCTTGATTGGTGCGAACCCGTGAGCTTCGGCGACAACCCGATCAGCTCCTCCTTCTCAAACGGCGTCTTGGACTTTCTGAAACCCCGGTTCGCCACCACGGACATCGTGACGCTGACGCGCGACGAACTCGTTCACGTGCTCGAAAACTTCGATTTTCTGATGTCCGCCAACGCAGCCTTGTTTATGGCGGAGATCCAGAGAAGACAACGTCACGTGCATGGTTGGGAAGTCATGCCGGATACGAATGATGATAAAGCCCTTTCGTTTCCGCAGGCGCAATATCGGACGCAAGAAGGACAATGCATCGGCGTCGCGTTCGCCGGCGCGCTGGGTGTTCACACGATCACAAAAGAGTTGATGCACGATTTTGCCGGCGAGTTCGTCGACGCCAAGGAGATTTGGTGAACAAGCGCGGCCGAATCGAATTGAGCGAAAAAAGGCCCGGCCTGCGTAGGGCCGAGCCTTTTCGAGGAGGTGTTGACCCACCTCGGAGCGTGGCGGCAAGTTTAGCCCCTTGCCGCCACGGGAAACTGCCTAGGTGTCTGTTGAGTTTAGCCGCTCGCCAGAACGGGTCAAGCCTCCTCACTTTTTCCTTTCTTTCTCTCGTTAGGAGAACTGACCCGATGAGCAAGTCACTGCTCACCTCCTTGGCCGACGCGGTCTTAAATCGCGTCAGCGCCAGCGTCGCCAACGTCTTACTTCGACGATTGGCAAGCCATGCCGCCGCTGCGGAAGCGATGGAGTACGCGGCCATTGAGGAGCGAATTGCAACGCTCCGCAAGGACGGCCAGGACTACGCCGCCGATCGCCTCGCGCTCTACTTGGACGAGTCCAAAGGGGACGATCCCAGCTACGTCATGTCCACCTGCTTTGGCCGTCAGCTTTTGGCCGACAGCTACGAGGTGGATACGCCCGAGATGCGCGGCGAGCCCGTCGATGACGAGGCGCCGCCCGTGAAGCATCGGCGGATCAAGGGCAAGCTGGCCAATGGCCGGCCGAGTGAGTCCGCCTTGTAACCACCAAGGCCTCCGCCATTTCACCATCTTTAGTCCTCTGCTGGTCTGCGCGATCGGCAGCCGAGGAGCGCTCATGCCATGACCAAGCCCAAGTTTTTTGCTTGCTTGCAGTCCGTCGGGACCACGTCCGCTTCCGCCAGTCGCCCGCATGGGCCATCTCCGGTTGGAGCGATGGGTCAATCCGCCAACGTCCAGGGCGATGCGCTGAAATCAAGCGGCGGCGCCGCTCTGGATCAGGCCTCGGATCAGAGTCGGCGCCCGAAAAGCGCGCACTCGAAAAAGCGAAACCGAAAACGAGTGCTCGAACGACGTCGACGTAAGGCGGGGTATCGACGCCTTACGCGACCAACGGCCGGTTCCAAGATTGCTGGCCGGCGAATGATCGACAAGCGCCGTTAGTGGCGGCCGCTACCAACACACTGCGACTTTTTAAGTCGCAGTCCTAAACTGGCCGGATGATTTCCAATCGAATCCGTCAACACAATGATTTCGGGCGAAGCTCATTTTGGCGACCCCTTTTATGTGCAACCAGCAAGAGCCTCCCAAGATTGGCGTCGGCATCCGCGTTGGCGCCAAATGCACCGCGATCGAGCGTCACGAGCATGGACAGTATCGTTCCATCGAATTGCACCATGACGAGCAGCCAAGCCCTCTGATCGATGCCCGTCTGCGGTCGAAGGAACAGAGCTGGGGCCGCAATGCGGAAATGCTCCGCCAGCGCCTCAGTCACGCCCACGAGCGAATACTCGCCACTTGGCCGGATCTCACCGAGTATCCTCAATTTGGCGGCCGCAATCGCTCCGCTGCCGACATGAGCCTGGTTTTCACGAGCGGGACGAGATGGGGAGTCGAGCAGTTCATCGCTTTTGGAGAGGCGACTAAGGCGGCCGCGTTTCACACGTTCGACGGCTTTCTTGACGACATCATCGCCGGCGTCCGGCATTTGGCCAAGACCGCCGAACTGGACGTGCAAGATGGCGACGCCATTCTGGTAGTGAACGCAGAGGCCGCCAGAACGTACATAACGCTCGTCCGGTGTTTTTGCGGGGCCTTTCATCGAGTGGCGGATGCAAGCATCGACAACCGCGATCGGGAGCATGACTTCGAGAAGGCTCTCGCCACCGGCATTTCTAAATTGCTTGCCAGTGCGGCGTTGGGTTTCGCCAACCATGTCATCTTGCTCGGCGAAGCCGTGTGTTCGCTCGACCTTCGCCAAGCGGTCGCCGCGGCGGCAAAAAGCCATTTGTCGAACGTGCTTGGGTGCTCCCATCCGTGCCGGATCATGGCGAGGGGGGCGGCCGACCAAATCGCCTTCAAGCATTTTGTTCCCACCGTCCTGGAGTGCGGGTTTGGGTTGACGGTTCAGGATTATGACCTGGGCGGACGCCTAAATCGCCTGCTCGTTGCGGCCGGTCAACCAATACCGCCTGTCGGGTTCTATGTAGAAAACTCCTTTTTCACCGACGCCGGCAGTGAAAATGGGAAGATTTTTTGGTACCCGTTCATCTGCAAACCCGGCATGAGCGCTGCAATCGCTCCTGGTGTGGATACATTCGTGCCCGATTCCGAGATCGTGCCTTTAGAAAGGCTCGAATCGGACCGGAGCGCCTTCCCGTCGGGCCGACATGAGATCTCGGTCGGCGTCCGCATCACTCTGGATGGGAAATGTCGCCTGAGCATCCGCGCGCCAGCGCTTCCCGACTTGGCGCCCATCCGAATTCCCCTCATCGACAAGTATGCGACTAACGGCCAAGAGCCGAGCGCGGTCGTTCAGCATGTTCTGCTGGTTCTCGACTGCTCCCGCAGTATGGCAGGCGACGCGCTGCAACTGCTTCAAACCGGCGCCGAGAAATTCATTGGCTACGCCATCAGACGCGGCGCCCAGGTCGGGATTATCCGATTCCCGAAGGAAGTTCAGGGGAGCGCGCCTAAAAGAGCGAAAGTGCTGTGTGATTTCTGCGTGGACTGGGACCGGCTAGCGAGCGTAGTCGCCGAGCTTACGCCCTTGGGCGTGGCCACGCTGCACGAAGGCCTGAGATTGGCCAAGCACACGGTGCGACGAGTGCAGGCCGATACGCAACCGATCGTCATTGTGGTTACGAGTGGGCAATCTTCCGATCCCGTTGCGACCGCCGAAGCGGCACGAGAGATCAAACGTCACGCGCGATTAATTGCTGTCGCCATCGGAACAAGTGCTTCGGACCAAAGCTTGGCGGCGCTGGCGGATTCGCCACAGGACTTTTTCCTCGTCCCATCAGCGGAGCACGTCCTGCCAACATTTGCAAAAGTTGTACAGCGAGTTTGGCATCCGACTTCGACGCAGGTGAGGCCATGACTACGTTTCATCCGGAGCTTCACGCTCGCGACTACGCCATCCTTGCACCGTTGGTGTATTGCTACCGGGCGACGACCGCAGAGGCGGAAGCGCGGGCCCACAACATCTCTTCCACCACCGCCAGAAAACGACTGGACCGACTCGCAGATGGCCGACTGGTGAGCCGCCTTACGGCTTGGGCTTCGGCGATTCCCACAATTACCGCTCCGCTCAAGGCTTGGTCCCCCGGCGATCCGACGCCCGACTTTGGAGCCATTGCGCATTTGGCCCAGAGCCGCTGGCGAGACCGTCCCATACGTCCTGCGACGATCTACGTCGCCAGTCGAAAACTCTTGGCGATGTACGCCTTGCCGCCGCGACCTCCATTGAAGTTGCACCAAGCGACGCATGACCTTGGGTTGCGCGAGGTCTATGTGTACTGCCGGAGCCGATGGCCGCAGTGCGAGTTTGTCGGCGAAGACATGTTCGCGCACGAGCGCGGACATGGGGAAGGGGTCGAGGACGCGCAGCTTCGCGAGGGCCAGCAGATTATCGCAGTCATCGAGTTCGCCGGCGCCTATCGAAAAGACCGTGTGGAGCACTTCCACAGCCACGTTGCCCAGCGGCAGCTTCCGTACTTTCTGTTTTGAATCATGACCACCGTTCGACATCGACGTCCTGACCTCGCCAACCGCCGCGATGCAGCGATCCTGATGCACGTTTTGCGCAATTTTGTGACTACCGCCGAGGTCGTCCACCAGTTGTTTTTTCGCGAACTCAGCCTCGACACCAGCCGCAAAGTTCTTCGGCGCTTGGTGGATCGCAAGTTTCTGAACGAGTTCCCCCTATTCGCCAACAAAAACTACTACCGACTCGGACCGGCTGCCGTGACACGCTGGGACTACCCGCGCTCTCGCAGCGAAAAGCTCGGCGCCCAGCGCTTGCCCTATGAGTTAGGAACTCTCGCCTACACCTGTCTGGACGAAAAACCGCGTAAGCGGTTGTTGGCCGAGGAGATCAAGGAGCATTGGCCCTGGTTTCCTCATCGCTTCTTGCAGTGGGCCTACATCCTCGACGGCGAGTCGCTCGGCACGATTCGCGTCGAAGTGCGCACCCGGCCCCAGCGCATGATCGCCAAGCTGGCCGAACAGGCTTACCGCTACCGCGAGACGCCTGAGTTTCGCGAGTTGATTGAGAGCGGGAACTTTTTTTTCGTCGTGGTGACCGCCACCGAATTGCAAGAGCTTGCCGTGCAAGCGGAAGCGCAGGAGCAAGGCCTAGCCGTTTCCGTCCGCACTTCGCATTATCCGGAACTCGTTCGCTTCATTTAACGAAGGACTTTTTTATGGCTATTCAAGATCTCTATGTGCCCGCCGCCACGGAAAACCCACTTGGCCACGGAACAAGCGGCCGACACTTGCCTCGAACTCGGCCCACGCTGGAATTCCCCGTGACCACCCACTCGAAGGCGCAGGACTATGCGCACGCCAGTTTCCTGCTGCTGTTCATGACTGGGTGCGGCGCGGCCGCCATGATCCTATGCGCACTGCCGAGCGGGGAACTCACCGCGAACACGCGGTATCTGGTCGTCGCGTTTCTTTTCGGCGCGGTGTTCTACCTTCGCCGTCACGCCGCCCAAAAAGGTCCGCCCATTCTGCTGGCGATTAGCATGGCCTCCGTGATCGCTGGCGTATTTTTCCTCAGCACCGTTCTGCTGCCCTTGCCCTGGCTTGCCGTCGGCTTGGCCGTGGCCGGTCTCGTTTCGGAAGCATTCCGGTTCCGCAAACATTATCTCCACTGCGCCACGGCGGGACTTTTCTCTCCGAAGTTAGTCGCCAGTTTCCGCCGCCGGCATCGTTTGCCGCCGGGCGTGCGCGCCGGAGCGACGATCACTGGGTTTAACGACGCTGTGGTCAGCTATCTGACCTATAACCGCGCCGGGGTTTCCGCGCCGGGCGTGCTCTGCAGTCCTGCGGGCGGCTACCGCGAGCGTTTGGCGAGAACAATGGCCGTGGTGGTGCTATCGACAGTGGCTTGGGCGTCTTGGGACGCCACAGACACCATGGCTGACCAGGCATCGTCCGAGTCGAGGGAAGGGGAGATGAATTTCTACCAGCCCCTTGGCGCGCTGGCGGTGTGGTTCATGGCGAATTTTTTGGCGACCTGCAGCTTTGCCGGTAAGGCCTACGCGCTCCAGCAGCGACAGTTTTCGACCGAGGCTTGGCCGGGGCTATTAGAGCGACTTCGCACCTCTCCGGACCCGGTTGAACGAAACAGTCTCTGGCTGGGATTTGTCGAGTGCGACCGCTCTCCGATTCTGTACCCAGTGAAGTCGCTCTTTCGTCACGTTTGGCTGGTGGGCAAAACCGGCAGCGGCAAGACCGCTTACCTGATGTTTTTGATCGACCAGCTTATCGACCGTGGGGATCTCTCTGTCATTTACCTTGATCTCAAAGCCATGAGCTTTGAAGTGTTGGCGGGGATGCAAAACTCAGCCGCGCGTATCTCGCAGCGGTTGGGGACGACCATACCCGTCAAACACTTTACGCTGGACCATGGTCAGGCGACTTTCCTTTTGGACATCTTTCCCCAGCAGTGGTGGACGCGACTGCCGTCTCCCCAGCGAACAGGAGTTGTGCTCTCGGCTCTGTCCCTGGCCTACTCGCGGGCCTATGGCGAGAGCTTTTACACCGACTCGGCCTACGATCTGGTGCATTTTGTCTTACAGCGCCATCCGGATGTGCGCAGTTGGGCAGATTTGCAAGTGCGGATGGAGGAAGCAATCCGCTACGCCAAACCTTGGGAGCTGTCGGAAGAAGTTAAGCGCGACGGCGGACACGCGGCGCTCGTTGTAAAGCGGTTGGCAGCCCTGCCGGCCATCAACAACTACGGAGCGCATTCATCCTCGGTTGCCCAAAACGCGATCGACTTCAGCGCGGCGTTTCAGTCGCCGCAGCATGCATACTTTGCCCTAAGTGCGATTCAGAACGGGCTTGTCGCGGGCGAAGTAGGCCGTTTGGCGATCGCCGCTTTGCTGAACACGGCTTGTGCGATGAAGCAACGATCGCACGGCGTCGTGCTCATCATTGATGAGTTTCAGGAATTAGTCACGTCGCAGTTGGGGCTTTTGCTGGCCCAGGCGCGCGGCTTGGGCATTGGCGTGATTCTGGCCAATCAAACCACCTCCCAGTTGGTGACTAAGGATTGCGATTTGCGGCCTATCGTGGAGGGGAATACGTCGCTCCAAGCCTGGTTTCAGATCACGGATGACGTGGGCCGCGAGCAAATGAAGCGCTTGGGCGGACAGCAGATCGTGGAATTCACTTCCCGGCACGTCTCCAGCCGCGAACCCTTTCAAACCAGTTACACCTTCTCCGAGCAGATCGTGGATCGCGTCCCCGGGACGCTGGTCTCCGCCGTGAGCAGCGATCCGCGCCGGTGCATGCTGCGTTTGACGGACAACGAAGGATACGCCTGTTACGGCGATCTCATGTTTGTCGCCCAGACCATGTATCACCAGACCGAATCGCAGTACAAGGCCTGCTGCGCCATGCCCTGGCCCGCAGCCACGGCGGAAACCTTAATCAACACCGCGCCGCCCGCATCGGCCTTGGCTCCGCCCGCGCCTGGCCCCGCCGGGCCGCAAACTCGCGGTCGCTCGAATCGACTTGGCCGGAAAAAGCCGCCTCCTGGAAATCCCTGAATTTGATCGCACTTCGCAAGATCGTTCCTTCCGTTAAGAAAGGAGAACTGCTTCACGGCATTCCGGAATATACGCCAATTATCGAGCCCCGCTCGTTGCCACGGTCGTCCCCAAGCGACCATTTCCGGTTTTGCCTTTGGCCCTTGGAAGTCCGGCGCTGCAACGCTTACGACTTCGCCGCCACGCAGACGGCGGCCGAAAAATGCACGTGGATTGCTCTTCCCCTCTCGCTGACGACTGCGGTCGTGAGCGAGGGGACCATGACCAACCACCGCCGGCGCCCCTCATGTTACGCCGGCGGCCTCATGAACGAGGAAACGACCATGTCATACGAAGAGCAGCCCGACAACGGTTTGGACAACCTACTCCAAGGCAAGATTCAGGTCTGGCATTTGCCACGGGACCGCCATCGCCTGGAGCGGGAATACGCCTGCTGGCCCAACGATTACCAACTCGTCGCGCTGATCGAAGCTAAGTGCGTCGAGGATGCGATTCGCTGGACCCGCGATGAGTGGCACCGCCCCGAAGTGATCCTGATGTTGCCCGCAGGTTGGAGGATCGCACCCGATCCCACCCGCGGACCGTGCGCTGATTTAATTCAGCCGCGCAACACCATGGTCGGCGACGTACTGGCGACTCCGCAAGGAGAAGCGTACCTCGTCGAGCATTCGGGACTGCGGCGCCTGTACTAGGGCTAGTCGCTCCAAACCTCCGACAGGGCTGCGACCTCGCAGCCGGTTTTTCACGCCCACAAACGCAAAGGAGGACTTTGCCTGACGCACCGGATTTTCCCGGTGCGCTCGGGCGCCAAACAGCAAACAGCCCATGAACAACGTAGACCACAGGGACTCCAGGGGGAGCCCTGCGGTCGAGTCATCGGAACCAATCCTATGTTCCTTGACCAAGTGCAAACCAGTGGTTGGGTAGGAATCCGTCAGGATAAGACGCAGGTCTGGCAGCTTGTGCCGTGCCAGTTCCTCGCCTTCCTGAGGAATCGCACCGTGTTGTGGCCGAGCGATTACGAACTCGTGGCGCTCGTCAAAACGACCCGCCTTGAGAACGCTTTTCGTTGGACCAACGACGAAGGCTGGCGCCGCCCCGAAGTTCAAAGGGTGACGCCGGTTCATCCCCGAAGCACGAGCGTCGGCGATGTGCTGATTACTCCCCAGGGAGTTCTGTACATCGTGTGCGACCGCGGCTTCGGTCTGATGGGCGCGATCTAAACCTTCCCAATCCCGGCGGGGCCTAGTCCAGGCTCCGCCCCTTTTTCCCTTCGCAACAACGCCACGAAAGGAGGTGGCCCGCGCGACCCGGCGCCAATGCTGGGGACGCCTCTCGCAGTCATTCAACAAAACCGTAGGCCGCAAAGATTCCAGGGGGAACGGCGGCTGAGTGCAAGGAGGAAACGTGATGCTGGGAGCAGCACGAACGCCCAAGTTCCATCGTCATCGCAAGTCTTGGTTTGGGAGGAAGAAGATTCGGGAGCGCTACTGCCCTAAGTGCGACCGCCCGTATTTGGACACTCCCATTCCGCAGGAGGACGAGCAACTCGTTCAAGGCTCCGCCGTGGCGATGATTTACGCGATGAGGCGGTGGGGACGCAAAAGCTTTGTCGTCCAGTTTGGCCGATGCCAGTCGAACGGCTCACGACTGTATCTCTCGCAACTGTTCGAAGAAACGGATCTGCCAGACCTGGCGCGCGTCGCCGCCAACGCAGAGCAGTACATCCGCACGCACACGCGGCGCGGATAGGTTTTGCCAGGTTTTTTGAGGTTGGGGCTGCACGCCAGCCCCTGTTTCCGGCGCACACCCTTGGGGTGTGCGCCCTTTGTCAACTCAGGACCAGATCGCCGAGGAAGAAGCGATTCGGTCCGCACAGGAAAGGAGGTGCTATGGCACAGAACAATAAACCGGTTCATGAAATCCGCTTGGGACGCATCCGCGCGACGATCTGGGCGAACACTACCGAGGACCACGACGTGTGGTTCAACGTGTCGCTTGCCCGCGTCTACAAGGATGAAAACCAGTGGAAGGACTCGGCCACCTTCCGGCGCGACGATCTGCCGGTCGTCGCCAAGGCGGTGGACATGGCCTACGCGTGGATTTGGAACCGCCAGACCGTGCTGGAAGTAGGGGACGAGTAAGCGTGGACTAACCTGCCGGACGGGCGCAACCCGTCCGGCCTTTACACAAGGAGGTGGTTATGCCCCACGCGAAACCTTGTTTCAAGTTCTGGCCGGGGGCGATCGTGACGACTCGCGGCGCCCTGGAGCTCGACAGCGAGGATGTCGTTACAAGCTTGCAACGCCATTTGTCGGGCGACTGGGGTTTCGTGGATGACGAAGACTGGAAAGCCAACGACCATGCCGTCGAGTATGGCTATCGCATTCTGTCTGTGTACCGCGATCGTCATGGCGTCAAGTTTTGGATCATCACGGAGTGGGACCGATCGAAGACGACCATTCTGCTCCCGGATGAATACTGAACTTGAAGGGCCGGTTTTCGAAAGGTTGTAATACGAGGGAGGGAGCCGGTCGCGGCTCCTCCCTCTCGTTTTTCACATCCTCGCTTCGCTGATTCACCTCGCTCAAGTTTTCACGTGACACCTTGTTGACGGCGCGAGCGCCGTGAGCAGGGGGACACATCCCAGCGCGCCGTCCCCCCGAAAGGCAGCAGCGCGCTGACAACCAACAACGAGGAGAAAACGCCATGAAATGGAGATTTGGCGCCCGAGCCAGGGCGACGCGAAGGAAAGCAACCGAGGTTCCCAGAGCCAGCCTCAAAGCCGTGATCGATTACGTGTGGGAGGATGCATACGAGGACTTTATGAATCCGGAGGCTCAGCGTCAGCCGAGCCACATCTTCCGCTCGATCGCGGACCTTTATGGATGGCTCCATGACCAGCCTCGTGTGGCCGAGGAGTATCTTTTCACGAGGATTAGGCGAGTCCAGGAAAACGACCACTTTGGCGGCTGCCCGCAGTGCTTTCAAGAGACAGGACGTCTCTACAGCGACAAATACATCGACGTGGGACGTGAACACTGGTTCGTTTGCAGGCAGCACCGCAACAAATGGTGCGCAGGAGCAAACTTGTTTGGCTCGTGGAGAGAGCACACCGAAGCCACAGCGAAAATCAACCGCCGACGGCTTCGGAGTCACACCGAAGTAACGCCGGTTCACCGGCGCAATGACGGAGAGGAGGTTTAACCTCCGCTCCTTGCTCCGCAGGCCACTGGGGCCTGCGGAGTTCTTTCCCATTCCTATGACTATCGATTTGCAAAATGGCTTCCCAGCCCGCCCAAGAGTTTCGTCTTGGCTTGATCAAAGCCTGTATATGGCGGAAGCGGACGCGAGCGGGCGTGAAATACGCCGTAACGGTCCACCGCCTTTACCGCAACGGAGACGAGTGGAAGCAGTCCAGCCGCTTTTCCCGCGACGACGTTCCGCAGGTGCGCCTGGCGCTCGACCTGGCCCACACGTGGATCTTCCAACAGAGCAGCAACAAAAGTTGAACCCATCGCCACGGGTTTGCCATCAAGCCTGGCGCCACAAACTGAGATTAGCCGTTCCAAAATGCGCGTGGAGGCGACGCGTATCGGGAAGCTAGGAGATTAGCGCGATGAACATCGACGACCGTCTGGCTCGCATCGAAGAACTGCTTCTCCGATTGGTCGAGCGCCAGCGCGTGAAGGAATGGTATTCGACGGCCGAAGTTGCGGAGATCGTCGGCCGAGCCGAGTGGACGGTGCGCAACTGGTGTCGCTTGGGCCGCATCCACGCTGAAAAAGTCGGCTATGGCCGTGGCGATTCCGAGGAGTGGCGAATCAGCCACGAGGAGCTGACCCGCCTCCAAAACCGCGGTCTGCTTCCTATCCAAAGACCGAATGGATCGCCTCGCGCTTGACGTTCGGGAAGATGTGGCGGTAGCGGCGCCGCATCTCCTCGCTCGTGTGTCCCGCAAACTCATCGATGAGGCGCTGGTCCGTGCCGCGCGACGCGAGAATACTGATGAACGAGTGCCGCAGCGTATGCCATCCTTTGACGACGCTCCACTTGCTTCCCGCCAGGGCGGCGTCAAAGAAAAACCGCGCCTTGCCGGGAGTCAGTTTCTCGCCGTCGGTAAAGGTAAACTCGCCTCCTGGATGCTCCGCCATCCAAGCCTCCATCGCCCGCTTGAGTCGGGAAGACATCGGCACGCGCCGCGTCGTGTGCGATCGTTGGACGCGCTTGCGCTCCCGGATGATCATGTAATCCTCGGCGAAATCGACGAAGCGCGACCGCAAGAGTTCGCTGCGGCGAGCGCCGGTGTGGGCCGCCGCGACTGCCATCGGGTAAAGCCACGGCCGCCCAGCATGCTCCTCGATATGGTCGAGCAATTCCTCGACTTCGTCGGCTCGCAGATAAAGTTGGTCCCACATCCGCTCGGCTTCCTCCTGGCTCAAACCGCCGCGAGCGATCTGTTGCTCAATCTCGCTGAAGGTTTGAAAAGGCGAACGCTCCACTTCCTTGGGAAGCCTGACGCTACGGAACCTGGGAAACGGGGTTTTCAGCTTTTTGGCTTCCAGGCCCCAGTTCCAAACGGTGCGCAGGGTCGCCAATTCTTTCTTGATGGTCACCGTGCCGACGCCTTCTTCGGTTCGTTCGGCGGCGTAACGGCTGAGCGTCTCCACCGTCAGGTTGCCGAGGGAGAAGTTGGCTCCGATCACGCGCTCAAAATGTTTCCGATGAATGCGAGCTGTATAGAGCGTGCTTTCCTCCAAGCTGTTCTTGGGGAGGCTTGCAAAGTAGTCGGCGAAGAGGCGGCTCACCGTGGGAACGGGTGTGACGTCCGGCTCCCGCTCCAGGCGGCCGGAGGAGAGGAGGTAAGCCCCCACGTCGGCGCCGTCGGGCGGCGGCGGCAGCTTGCCCTTACGAATATCGCGAATCGTCTCCTCCAGCCGCGCTCGCCAGGCTTGGGCTTCGGCTTCGTCCTCCACGTCGAGCGACCGCGTGAACTTGACGCCGCCGTAGCGAAACACGATGTGATACAGGTTACTGCGCTTGGTGATCGAGGCCATGACGGGACTCCCCACCGCAACCCAACGTAAGGCCCATGCTGTCCGCAAAATGTCCGCACGCCGGGATGCGCACGAAAAAAGGGCTTACGATTATTCGTCGTAAGCCCTTAATCGGCAAGGCCTTGGGGAACTCTTTTTGGCCTCGAATTAGGCTACCCCGCTAGGACTCGAACCTAGAACAACAGGGCCAGAACCTGTCGTGTTGCCAATTACACCACGGGGTAAGGAGCGTGATTATTAAACTACGTCCTTCGCATCAAAGGGTCAAGGGCGGCGCCGCGCTCGCGCTCAAAGCTTCTCAGAATCGCTAGAGCCTGTTATTGACTTAAATCGAGTGTAGCGGCTACTTTGTCGCGATGAACACGACACGGAAGCCGTATTCTAGCGACGTTACGGATGGGGAATGGGAGTTCCTGCTGCCCTATCTCACGCTCATGCGCGAGGACGCCCCGCAGCGGGAGTACCCGCTCCGCGAGTTGTTCAACGCCATGCGGTACGTGGTGAAGACCGGCTGTCAGTGGCGTTTTCTGCCGCATGATTTTCCGCCGTGGTCGGCGGTCTATCAGCAAGTGCGGCGATGGAAGGATGCCGGCGTGTTCGAAATCGTCACACACGATCTTCGTGAAATGGTGCGCATGCTTCAAGAGCGTGGCCCACATCCGACGGCCGTCGTCATGGACGCGCGGACGTTGCAGTCGACGCCGGAAAGCGGGAGCCGCGCCGGCTTCGACGGTCACAAGAAGAAGAACGGCTCCAAAGTGCATCTTGTCGTGGATACCCTGGGGCATCTGTTGGCATGGGTGACCACACCGGCCAATGCGCAAGAGCGGGCGCAGGTTGC
>CAUJHS010000008.1 GCA_963204915.1 Planctomycetota bacterium
CGCTGGCCGAGGCGCGCGCCGACCGCGAATTCTGGGGGCGTCTGGTGGAATCCGCCGTGGGCGCGCACCTGGCCAATGCGGCGATGCGCGGCGAATGCGCGCTGCACTACTGGCGCGAACGCAACCGCGAGGTGGATTTCGTCGTGCGGGCCGGGCGCAGGCTCACCGCCATCGAGGTGAAAAGCGGCCGCGCCCCGCAGGCGCACCCGGGCACGGCGGCGTTCGTGCAGGCATTCAAGCCGAAGCGCACGCTGCTGGTGGGCGGCGACGGCATCGCACTGGACGATTTCCTGATGCAGCCCGTGGCGCATTGGGTGACGGCATGAATTCCTGCCGCCCTCGCCACACGTTCTGCCCCTCTCCCTCGCCCTCTCCCCGCGAGCGGGGAGAGGGTTGGGGTGAGGGGAAAAGTCAGTCCCGGCGGGACGGCGGGTTGAGGATCACCAGCGCAATGCCGCCGAGGACGGCCACGGAGGCCAGCACGAAGCGCAGCGTCACCGCCTCGCCGAGGAAGACGATGCCGCCCAACGCGGCGATCACCGGCACGCTGAGCTGCACGGTCGCCGCGCTCGTCGCCTTTAGAGCTCCTAACAGCATGAAACGCGTGATGCGTTGTGCTTGGATGGCGATGGATGCAAGGCGCGGTGCGCCGTCCGCAGTCATTCTGCGGGCAAGCGCCGCAACGCCGCAGACGCGCCATCCAAGCACAACCCTTCGGGGCGTCGGCGTTTGGGCGCATCGCGTCGTTACGGCCGCTTGTCGTGGAATAACCACTGCCTGCGCAGCCGCGCCTAGCGCTGCACCCAAACGCCTTAGCCGCACACGCGTTTCATGCTGTTAGGAGCTCTGTGGGCAGCACGGTGTACCAGATGGCGTAGCCGAGGCCGGAGGTGATCGCGCCGGAGGCCAGCGCGTAGGCGACGCCCGCCGCATCCAGCCGCGCATCGGCGAGCGGCAGCAGGCTCGGCACCACGGCGAAGGGCACCGCGCGCAGGAAGTTGCCCGCCGTCACGCGCGTGGCGTCGCCCGCCCCCTTGCCGCGGATCGAATACACGCCCCATGCCGCGCCCGCCATCAGCATCAGCGCCGCGCCGGCGAGCGGCGGCGCCGACAGCCCCGGCAGCAGCAGCCCGACCAGCCCGCCGACGGCGAGCGCAAGGCCGACGAGCTGCCGCGCGCCGAAGCGCTCGCCGCGCCACAGGCCCCAGAGAATCATCGTCGCCTGCACCACGCCGAAGAGCAGCAGCGCGCCCGTCGCCGTGGTCAGGCTCAGATACGCGAAGGAAAAGCCGGCGGCGTAGGCAAACAGCATCAGCGCCGAATCCAGTTGCCCCCGCCCGCCTGCGCGCGGCGAAACCCGCGCACGATCAGCCACAGCACCACCGCCCCCGACGCGAGGCGAATGGTGGTGAAGCTCGCCGCGTCGATGCCCGTCTCCCGCAGCGCAATGCGGCACAGCACCGAGTTGCCGGCGAAGGCGAGCATGGTGAGGGTGGTTAGGAGGAGGGTGCGGGCGGAGGGCACAATGGGCGCAGTATGCCCTCTCGGTGAACTGATAGACAAGGCGCCGCAGAGTCACGCGGGAATAGTCAGTCGCTGTGTTACGGCGATTTAGCTGTTGCAAGCCTCATTTGACAGTACGGACTTTGACTGAGGTATCTTCCGTTAATCGGCCATTGCCGCCGTTGGCGTTAGGCAAGTTGGATGGCCGGTATGGTGTGCATTTCCGACCTTGGTAGGAATAATCGTCCTGATTAGCCGTCTTTACCTACGCTGGAGGACGGGCCCCCGACCTACACTGTCTTTCAGTGCATCACCCCTGCTCCGTAGGCATCCAATGCCTCATTCCATGCGTCGCTTCAAGTAATCCGACAACTGCCTTTCCAATTCCTGTTGCAAACCTTCAGGACTGATGATGAGGATGTAAGGAATCCAGTAACGGACAATCGGCACGACCTGGTTGGGGTGGCCGACCTTTGCAGAGATGATGAGGCCGCCGTCCTCGAGTTCCTTCTCGATGACCTGGTTGGCAATCAGTTTGCGGCGCTTGAAGTAACCGGCCACCTCGCGGTCGATCTTGAGGACGATTTCCTTCTTGTCGTCATTGAGCCAGATGCCATCATCTTCTGCCAGCCGCTTGTCGATGTCGGGTTCCGCCGCGAAGCGCGACTCCAGAACGCGCAAGCTCTCGATCTTGGAGAAGGAGAATGCCTTGAGCTTCTCGCCATCACGAGCTGCCAGGTACCAGATGCCCTTGTGATTGATGAGCTTGAAGGGGGCAACCCCGGTGTATGACTTGAGGCCGGTATCCTTCTGGTAGTCAAAGGCTACATGCTGGCGGCCGACGATGGCCTGCTCTAGGTTGCGGAAGGCGGCTTCCTTTCCAGCCATGTTCTCGTAGTTGTGACCTTTGACCATCAGCGCCGACTGGATGCGGTCATCAAAGATGTCACGCAGGAAATCGTCGGACAGGGAGGGGAATAGCCCCCGGACTCCAGCCAGGCCGGCAAAGCGATCGATATCCTTGGTACTCAGCTTGCCGAGGTAGGTCGAGTCGAGGTGGTAATAACCTTCCGTTTTCTGGAGCGGCAGGTAGGCAAAGCGGACGTTGAGGTCACGCTGGATGGTGCGCAGATTGACACCGAATTCCTCTGCAAGATCGCGCGGATTGAGCTTCTCGCCTTGATTCAGCTTGACCAGCATCTGGGCAAGGCGATAGACGAGAGTGTCGTGGTTGTCGGCAGGCATGGGGGCATTGTAAGAAATCGGCCGACCGCCAGTATCCCTCATCACCGCGACAGGCGGTGTCGTTTTCTGCAACGGAAAATGTTTTTTAGTACTGGGGAAAAAACGACATCACCTGTCAGGCGAGCACAGCATCATGCCGGCCGTGGCTTAACTGACAAAGAAAGGAGAAACGCCATGTTCTGGATATTTTTGCTGATCGCCGGAGGCGCCGCCACGTTTGCGGCACTGGGTATGTATGCAGTCTGGTTCAAGATATTGACCATTGCATTGCTGATGGCGGGGGTTATCATTCTCGGACTCACAGGGGCATTGCTGTGGCGGCGCGTGTTCCACAAGCAATAGTCCTGGCTAGGCAGCCAGGGGCTGAATTTCAAACGGCAAATAAAGAATTGGAGCCTATATGCTAGAAAACGGCTGCAATGAGTAGAAGCGTTACTTCGATGTGCCCGAATAGAAACTTATTGCGAGATGCGATATGGATAGCTTTTGTTGCCATATCGCCGGTGGCATTTGCGCAAACCAATGTCACCATCTCAGGAGGATTCTCAGCTGGATGGGAGAGCTATGTTTTGCTCCCTGTGGGTGCTGCACCCTACCCCCTGGGAGGTGACACGGTGTCCTCATATATGGGCGGCACTGCAGCTGGCATCATGCAGAATGGCGCACATAGCATGCCGCTTTCCCGCCGGGTGAAAGCAGGGGAAGGAACCTTCTGGCTTGCTGGCGATTGGGGAAAGGACGAGCACAGCTATCGGAACGGCAATCTGGGCTTGGCCGAGATTGGGTGGGGGCGCAACTACGGATCGCTTCAGTTCAATGTTTCACTTGGAAAGACCAGGGCTGAACAGGATTTACAGCAGAGCAAGATCAAGGCGGATGGCACCTATGTATATGCCGAACTACTGATGCCGATAAGCAGTTCCCTCTGGGCTGTCTTAGGTGGATATGGTCACTGGGGCACTACCGAATTTATTAGAAAAAATGCTCCCGATACGCAACTCCCAAATAGTCAGTCTTTGGGCCTTCGAGCACGACTTGAATGGGATAAGGTTGTCAGGATTGGCAATGCTGGCCTGTCGCCCTATGCCGACCTGAGCTTTAATGAGACGAATGTAGCAGCACATACCGAATTCCTTTTTGGCCCGATAAGAATTAAGGGGAGCTCGGAAAAGAGCACTGAGCTGCGTCTGGGATTGAATGCCAGCATGCCAATAACTGATACAGCCCGACTGCTAGGCACCGTAGAGGCCGCGCATCGTTTTGAGAAAAACGGAGCGAAGACGGCAGGCCATTTTATTGGAGGTGCGGGTTTTGAATTGCCAGGCCGAGAGTTCAAACAGGATTGGCTGCGTGTCGGAGCAGGGGTCGAAGGAAAACTAGGAAGTGGTGTTGCCTCACTAATGCTGAACGCCACCACCCAAGGCGAAATGCCCAATATCTGGCTGGCAGCATCATGGCAGACCAGGTTCTGAATAGGGCTCAAACTGCAGCTATTCTCGTGGAGGGCGCTTGCCACGGAAGACGTTGTACTTCTTGCCCCAGTAGCGATTAATCTCTTCGGTGCAGGATCTGAAGTGGCTGCGACGGCAGACGGGCCCGAATAGGCCGAAAAGACAAGGGAGCCGAGCCGATATTTTGACCCCTTTAGCGCTGAAATAGTCAGAGGGTTAGCCTCGTTGCCAGTCGGTATGGTTGATAAGGAGAGATGGATCGGATAATCTCATCGTCATTCAATACCATAAAGGCATTCCTACAGTGCCCGTATTTTTACAATAGCCCAGACGTTGCTACGCCTCTTGAGCAACAAAAAAATGCAATCTCTTTTTTACACGAACGCCTGCCTCGGCACGGGGTTGTGAAGCTGATTAACTTGTATTCTGTTTTTCCTTGCACGCGATTTTTTGGAAGAGAGGTTCAGCATGTTGGACAAACTCAAGAAATTAGGTAAAAAAGCCAAAGGTGCAATTTCGTCTGCGACTGTACTTGTCGGTGATCTGAATGGAGACGGGAAAGTAGATGCAGAAGATGCTCGGGTAGCTGCCGAGTGGGCAAAGAAACAGGCCACCTGCATTGGTGATGAGGCTAGCAAACTTGGCAAGGCAGCCATACGGTCAGACCTTGCAAAAGATGCAGCTGCAGGGGCAGCAGTCGGCGCCGTGGTGGCAGTTCCTCTTCCGGTAATTGGTCCCCTGGCTGGCGCAGCTATTGGTGCAGGTGTTGGCGTATATAAGAACCTGAATCAAAAAGGGCAACCAGCAGCATCAACCACAAGAGAATCAAGCCAAACCAATGATGCGCATGCCGAGTTGCTCAAATTGGATGATCTCAGGCAAAAAGGCATCATTTCTGATGCGGAGTTTGAGACGGAGAAGAAGAAAATTCTCGATGCGCGCACCTAACAGCTTCATGGCAGACCAAATTCTGAAAGAGTTTGGGTAGTTCATGGACAAACCATCGGTACAGTACCGGTCATCGCACAAACCTGCTTCTTGAGGTCGTCCCACGAGACGCTGGGAAGGGTTATCGGCTTGCCGATTGCCTCAGCCGCAGACCGATAGGCGTTTTTCCAATTGCTAATGGCTGTAGCGGCCAACTCCTCCTGGGTAGGCACACGCACGCCGCATACACGGCTCTCGTCTTCGGGCTCCACTCCAACAGCGCGGCTCATTTCGTTCAAGTCCTTTATGGTGTCGCAGGCATCCTTCACGTCCATGTAGACCATGCCTACAACGATTGCTGTTCCTATTACGGGGAGCGATTCACCAGCGGCACCTGCGACATTCCTGGCTACGCTTCTGGCGGAACGGGCAGAAACGTTGCCGACTGCTTTCTTTGCCGCAAGCCGTGTTCGCTTCTCCATCTCAGCTTTCTCCCTGCTCACCGTTCCAAGTTTCTCCGACAGGTTCCTGTTTTCGGCCTCCAGGAGTTTCCTGTTAGAGACGTGATGTTTCAGCGCGACTGCCAGATCGGCTACTTCCACCCCGAGAAGGGCAGCCATCAACGCCATCTGGGCCTTGGCCATGGCCAGCTCCTGTTCCATCTGCCTTGCCTGCAGCTGTTCCGTCAAGGTCTGTTTCCTGAAGAATCCCCGGAAGGTGTCATTGAAAATCGCCAGATAGTTCGTCAAGCACAGGGTGGCGATCAGCAACAAAAGAACGGCGCGCAAGCCGAATATATTCATCACTGGTCTTGTTTTCATCTTTTCTCCCATTGGCCCTACCTCGCAATACCGAACGGTTTTCTTTGAATTGCCCAGGTTATTGTAGGCGCTATCGAATGGCAGCAATGCGATGTATTGCTGTCGCACAAGAAGATCGTCTTCAGCGGCTGCAAAGGCCGAATATCAGACGATTCGCAGAGTATTAAGAGCAAAAGCCAGCCTCCATCGGACGGCATGCCGTATTCCAGCGACTGACTTTCCTACATCATCGAGACGCACCAGCCGCCCCGCTACTCGTAAATAATCTCATCCGCCGCATCCGCCTCCACCGCATCGCGCGCGTAGTCGCGCGCGAGCTTCGCCGCCTTGTGCTTGCCGTGCTCGCGGTACCACTCGTGGGCGACGATCATGGCCATCACTTCG
>CAUJHS010000009.1 GCA_963204915.1 Planctomycetota bacterium
ACGGTTAGCTACACCGTCCTACACCCGGTAAGTACGAATGTACTTCAAACGGGTGGGCTGTGTAAATCAGCCGGATTCGACGGTGTTTACCTGCTGCTGGCCGATGTTCACCTGATGGGCGGACTGAATAACCACGGTGTAGCGGCGGAGGTCGCGGAGTTGGCGAAGTGCGCGCATGAACATGCGGTCGAAGCGGTCGGCCATTGCGGAGGCTTGCTCAATGTTTTGGAACATGTCCACGCGCGGCGTTTCGTATTTGGTGGGGGTGCTTTGGTTCAATGATTCGAGATTATCCAGCACCACGAGCCGTTGCATCCACCGCATGCGCAACGTGAGCGATTGGGCCATCATGTCGATGAGTGCGCGCTCCATACCGTTTCGGGGACTCCATTCTTTGGACAAGTCGTCGCGCAAGGCCAGGAATTGCGCGTGGCTCCAACACTTATCGTCGGACGGCTCCACCGCCTTGGCCGCCCAGACGCCGCCGGCGAGTTCGTCGCGCGCCGCATCAATGACACGTTCCCACCGTTCAGCCGGCATCGCCGGGTCAAAGTCCGATAGTTCTGTCAGATCGAACCACGTTGTGGCCGAGGGAGGCGCACTGAACAATTCCCTGGCGCGCTCAGGCGCAGGTCGTTCGTTGACGCAGGCGATCGCCTGCTCGCGCGTCATTCGATGATGACGAACAAATAGGTCGGTCAGGTCCTGTTTCGCCTTCGCCATGATCTGGCCGACGGCGACGGCTTGGCCCCTCAGCTTGCGGTCGATGATTTCCGTCGCCATTGTTCCTCCAGGGCTTGAAGCGCGGCCCGCTGGGTGGTCGAGAGTCGCTTATAAACGCAACGCGGCGGCGTTCTTCACGTCGTTGGCGTCGGCGCATTATGCACAGTAAGCCGACGGATTCCGCTTCCGATCGCTTGAGGTAGCGTTTGACTTGCCGGCCGTCCTGGCGGGTGAAGTGGTAGAAGTACGGTCCGTGCAACTCACCGCGGGAGCAGTGGCAATTGGCCTTGCCGCGCCGCACCCATTGCTCCTGCACACTGCCCAATAGGGGCGTCTTAGGTAACGAATTCTGCATTTCGGTTTCCATAGGACACGAACGAGGGGGCGGCAACATCTTTTGCGGTTGAGGATTTGGTAAGCGACGAGCGGACGAGAACGCCGTATATGCGGGTATCCCTGCCATCCTGCGCCGAACGCTCGCGCAAAACGGTGATTGTCATGATTAGACCGTTGCGCAGGTCGGGATTGCTAACGCAATTTCAGGAAGGAACAGTGATTCCGCAAATCACTGCCGTTTCGCAGGGAACGCCTCGTAAGTGATACGGAGCAGTTTTCCAGGGCCTGTTACTAGCGGTTCTTCTTGCCTTGCGAAAACGGCGACTCGCCGCGAAGGAGTATCTTGACGCCTGTTTTGGACGGCGAAATCTCCGCATACGAATCGAACTTGGCGACAGTCTCGCGCGCCCCATTGGCAATCCTGCCGCTGTCCGGATCGCGGCACGGGATGCTCTGCCGCGTCGGCCAAGGCGAACAACGCCTCCACGCTCCGCACGACTTCTTGCTGCTCGTTGGGATGGGGAAGCGGAATTGGGAACGCCTTGACATCACCCACGTTAAGATGAGGCGACGATGCGCCACCCGTCATTTCTCGGACACGGGCATTGGTCATTGGAGAATTGAGCACATACGTAAAGAACTCCGGTGTATAAACCACGGGTTCCGTCCGCAGGAGCATCATTCTTTGGCCAAGACAGACACGGGCGTCCTTGGGGATTGTGCCCTGATTCGACCGTTAGTGATGTCGAGACGCCTAACGCGATTTCGAGAAATATATTGCGTCGCAGACCTTATCCCCCGCTCCGCAGGGGCCACTTTATGAATGACGTGGTGTATTTCACGCGGGCTTGTTACGATCACCACCGTTTCTCACTCTTTCGGAGGCGCTATGCGAACACTTCTTGCTGCCGTGGTCATGGTGATCATATGCATGAGTTTGGCCATCGTAGTTGACTCAGGTGAGGCGCAGCCGCCCGCCGCTCCCAACCGACGTTCCAAGTACGATTTCAACGACTCAGAAATCCAGCACTTAAAGCAGCAATACCTTTCGCTGGCAGAGAAGCGGGTTGCGACGATGGATGGTCCCGATTTGCAAGAAGCCGTTGCGGAAATGCGGCGAAGTTATCTGATTGCCGAACTGGCGAATCTGGCAAAGGAATCGGAAAGCGACCGTTTGGCGGAGATGCGGGCCTACATTGCGGCAACTGTCCTTTCGGTCAAGAGTACGGAGGAGCTTGAAACCTTGATGCGCACGATGGCCAAGGACCTTGAGGCGGTGAAACATACGAAGCCGTAGCGGTGCGATTCGAGCCGCGTCATCGAATCGAAACTTGACATCGCCCTTGATGTCCTTAGGGTGCGTGGTCGAGTGATAAACAGACCAAGTTGCCGGCGCGGTCCTTGCAAAACAGGCGGCGGTCGGCGAGCACAACATGCGGCCAGGCGTCGGTTTGCGCCAACACTTGCATTTGGAATAGACGCTGGTACGCGCCAGGCGAGCGTTTAGCGGTTTCGACGAGGGTTAGCGTTCCGCGCCCCGTCCAGGCGATCAGCCGGTTGTCGGACGTGATGACGCAACTTCCCGCCTCGCCGAGCGAATCGCCTTTCCAGGACAGAACGCCCGTTTCCTCATCCACGCTATACATGCGCTCCCAGGACCAATAAATCTTGCCGCCGTCGACCACGGGCGTACAGATTTGCGAGAGGTGACCGTGCTCCCAGACTTTCTCGGCGCCACGGAGCGTGATTCGTATTCTGGCCATCTTGTTTTGGTTGTAGCCGGACGTAATCAGCACGAAGTTTTCGCGTATTGCGGGACTGGCGATGTTGTTGGCATAGTCGGTGGGCCAGGGATACTCGGCGACCGTTTCGCCTTCATGGCCTGCGTCGGTGCGCGCCACCAAAAGTCCATTCAGATGAAGCACCGCGACACACGGCTTGCCCTCGACAACGATGGGAACAGGGCCGGCGGTGTGGCCCGCTGGTTCAGTGGACCGCGAGGACCAATCGGCTTTCCCGCTACGTTTATCAAACGCCATGAGTGTGCCGGTCGAGGAGCCGACTTCGACAATTAGTCGATCGCCGTTAACCAGCGGCGAAGCGGTGTACCCGTAATCACGGTGACCAATTCGAGTAGGCTTCGGCCGCTGCGTGACGTCAAATTGATCATAGAGGTTGAAACCCCACGCACGTTTCCCCTCGCGGCGCGTGTCCCAGGCGTGCAAGTGGCCATCGGTGCTAAGCGTATAGAGTAGTCCGGTTTCCGCGTCGTACTCTGGCGTCGACGTGACACCGGAGTAAAGTCCCTCATCGCCCGTAGCGAATCGGCCGTATTGTCGGCAATCATACGCAACCGACCAATGTGATTGGCCGGTGCCAACGTCAAGGCACTGCACATGGTCGCGACCATCGCGCCAGCCCATCACGTACAAGCGATCCTTCACCACCAGCGGCGACGTACCACCAATGCCGACGTTCGCGCGCCAAAGCACCTTGGGAGGCCAGCCCTTTTCGTCCCATCGCGAAGACTCCATTGTGACGCCATTGCGCATCGGTCCCCGCCAGTGCGGCCAATCCTCGCCCAAGGCACCCACCGAAGAAAACGTGATGAGCAGAAGCACAAGGTACGTTGCAAAGCGCTCCGGCACGGTGTTTTTACGAGTTGATAGGAACGGTTTTCCAACCATTTGAGCGGTCCAAAGTGTTTAATCCTAAAGGACATTTGCACGTAAACACTCAGCATCTTACTTGTCGCGAGGGCGTTTGTCGTTGTTCGTTATGAACTCGTTTCCTACACGATGTGTTCTTTGTGGCGCGAATCGAATCAAGGACGATACGGGAACGGACAAATGATTCTTAACTCTGCGCCCTTGGTCTGAAACGGGGAAACTGGTCATTCGGCCGAATTGCCACCACTGTGGCATTGCAATTCCCTCCGGAATAACCACTATAGTGTTACGTTCTGAGGCATTGACGTCATCATTTCGGCATTGGTCAAGGAATTGCATCGATATGGCTCGGTTCTTTCGGCGGGTCGGTGGTGGTGCGCGCTCGGTTCGACAATCTCCCAGGCAAAGGCGTTTACGGTTAGAAATCCTCGAGGACCGACGTCTCCTCGCAAGCGACTTCCACAACGCCGCAAATCCGCCGGATGTGAACGGCTCGGGGTACATCTCCTTGGCCGACACCTTAGCGGTGGTGAGCGACCTGCGGAACTATGGAATTCCGCACAACCTGACCACAAATCCGCCTGCCGCCGGGGATGGGCAATACTATGACATCGTTGAAAATGGCCTCGTGGATTTGGCCGACCTGTTGGCCACTATTCAGCCGCAGCGCGACGGCGCTGGGCAACCGTCGCCTGTCTTCACCGCTGAATTGCAGGATGGCGCTGGAGACGGTGAAACCGGTAACCCGCGCTTCATCGGACAAATTAACGCAGGTTTGACCTCCGGCGCCAAACTCGTTGGGCGCATCGACGGGCAATCCTGGTTTGATGTCGAGTTGGATGCCCAAGGCCGTTTCTCCTTCCTGGCGCCCCTGGCGCTGGACGGCACTGCTGACGGCCCTCATACGTTGGAGTTGGTCGCGCAAAACTTCGGCGGCCCGTTCCAAGTGCTGGCGCCAATCGCGTTTACGCTTCGCTCGTCGGTGCTGGGTATCAAGTCCATCTCACCGGCGCATGGCGAGGAGATGGTGAGCGTGACGCGCGAATCCATCGTCCGCTTTGAAGGTAAGGTGAAGCCCGAGACCGTCACCACCGATTCGTTTTATTTGATCGCCAACGGTGAGCGCGTGCCGGGCCGCGTCGTGGTTTCCAGCACGCAAGAGTTCGCCACCTTCTTTTACGATCAGCCGTTGCCACCGTCGACCGGCGTGCGCATCGTCATCGATGGCGACCAGATCGAATTCACCAACGGTCAAAAGCTTGACGCCAACGGCGATAATCAACCCGGCGGCGCCGCCCAAGCCGACTTCCGCACACTGCCGTTGACGCGCATTCTCGGCACAAACGTGTGGGGATTTCTCAAAGACGCCTACACCGGCGAGCCGATCGTCGGCGCCACGATCCGCGTGGACGGTTTTCCCGAAGCGAACGCCGTTACCGACCAAAACGGCCGGTATGACTTGTTGGACATGCCCGCGCCGATGTTCTTCGTTCACATCGATGGCACAACCGCGACAAATTTGCCGCCGGGCTTTACCTATCCGAACGTTGGCAAGTCGTTTCCCAGCGTGCCGGGCGAGACGATCCAGATGGGCATGAACGGCGTGCCGATGGACCTCTTCCTGCCGCCGGTCGCGGCGGACGACATTGCGCCGCTCTCGTCCACGGAAGCCACCGACGTGAATTTTGGCGCTGAAGGGTTGGCGGAACTGGCGGCCATGTTCCCCGACATCGACCCCGAAGTATGGGCGCGGACCCATGTGACCATCGCTCCTAACTCCGCGATGGACGACCAAGGAAACGCCGCGACACAAGCGGTAATCATCCCCGTTCCGCCCGACCGCCTCCCCGGCCCGCTGCCGCCGGGGATGAACCCAGCGCTCGTGATTTCAATCCAACCGCAGGGCGCCACCAACTTCGACGTACCCGCGCCCGTCACCTTTCCTAATCTGGAGGGCTTGGCGCCCGGGGAAAAGTCGTTGATCTTCTCGTTCAACCATGACTCCGGCCAATGGGAGGTCTCCGGTGCCGGCACGGTCACAGAAGACGGCCTAATGATCGTCTCCGACCCCGACGCCGGCATCCGCGCCCCCGGCTGGCACTTCACCGAGCCAGGAACAACTATCGAGGGAGGGACATTTTTAGACGAGCTGGATGATTTCCTAACTACCGCTACACAGGCCACTAAACAGAAAATTCTCGAACAGATTGCCGAAGTGTTTCGCCGACTCCCTGGTGTAGGGAACTACGCGGAGGAGCACCTAATGCACTTTCTAAACGGAGACAGATCTGTTCGCGAGTACGATGGCAATGACGGTCCGGTCTTGGATGTCCTTTCTCATCCCGAATTCCAACGCGAGCGAATAACGATCGAAACCGACCTCGCCGTGCAGGTTCAAAAGGCATTAAATGCCAATCCAAACGTAACCGAGTTAGCGAGTTATAGCAAAAACACACTTGCTATGAGTTTCTACGAGATTGGCGCGCTGCCGACAACGCAGCTTTCTGCGGGTATCGGCGGCGTTGGGCCGGCGCAGGTGTCTGTCTCCAATATCCGAATCGATCCTGTAAATCGCACGTACACGGCGGACGTTGAGTACCTGATCCGCGATGTATACCGTTTTGATCGACTTGACTCGACCCTTTCCATATTCGACAAGTGGGCGAAGGATGTTCAGGACGGGGGTGCGGCGAAGCCATTCGATGTTCGGATTCGGGTTCACACTCCCGCTTCAGGACAGCTTGGCAACCACTCGCCACTTCAGATCCTGCCCGAGCCCGAGGACGTCGGCGAAACGCCGAATCTAACTTTGGATTTACGTCCCGATACAACCCTCGAATTCAAGCTTGCCGACGCCGTTGTCACCCTGCAACCGAACGGTGTGCTGGCGGCCTCACGTCGTGCGGCGCTCGTCGATGATCGCGTAGTTGTTGTTGCGAAACACCTAAACACCGGCCTAACAATATTCTCGGGATCGTTTCAGGCGAAACGAGGTTTGCCGCCATTTAACGCCCCGAGCGGTGGAAGGATCCGACTTGATGCGGTCCGCAACGATGGAAATCGTATTGGAAAAGTCACCATCTCTGCGCCCCAGCTCGGCAGATCTGCACGCCTGGGAAGTATTGTCATGGGTAGATCTATCGAGGCCGACGATGATTCGGATGGCCTGCCCAATGACGTCGAGGCAGTCGTTGGTACCGCGAACGCAAACGCAGATACGGACGGAGATGGAATTCGTGACGGTGCCGAGTTCGTCCAGGGGCTCAATCCGCTGGGTGGAAGGGCGTTTCCTTTGGGTATCATTGCGTCTTTGCCCTTACGAGGCGAGGCGAACGATGTGGTCGTGGAAGGCTCGGTGCTGAATGCTGAGAGACAAACAGCGTATGTGGCGACCGGTTCGCATGGGTTGGCGATTGTCGATGTGTCGCGGTTTGACAATCCGATTATCCTTGGGCAGCTTGATCTACCGGGCACGGCGGTTGATGTGGCCGTCGACTCGCGGTTGCAGGTCGCCGCGGTGGCGGCAGGTAGTGGCGGTCTGCTGCTTGTGGACGTATCAGACACGATGATGCCGAACGTCACTCGCACCATCAATGCGAATGCGCAGCAAGTGGAGATTTTCGAGGGCATGGCCTACGCGGCCGAGGGCAATCGTCTGCGAGTCTACGACATCTTGACGGGCGAGCACGTGCAGTCGCTTTCGATCGGCGCGGAAACCCTCAATAGCCTGGCGCGAGAAGGTCGGCGCCTATTCGCCACTGCGAGCGACAATCGGCTTTACGTGATCGAATTGGATGCGCTGGAAGCCACACTGCGCGGCTCGGTCGTGCTACCGGTCAACGCCGGGCAGGTCTTCGTTGGAAATGACGTGGCGTATGTTTCCGACGGGGCACGCGGCTACTCGACCGTCGATGTGAGCGATCCCGATGCGCCGGTTGTATTGTCTGGGCCAGATACGCCCGCGGTGCTCGCCGCCAACTTCCAAACGGTCATCAATGGTTCGGGACTTGCGTTGATCGCGGCAGGAAATCGTGGCGTGGAATTGCACAGCGCTGCGGACCCCTCGGACACATATGAATTTCTCACCCGAGTTGACACGCCCGGCGATGCGCGAAGCGTGGCGGTTGCCGCGGGGCTGGCTTTCATCGCCGACAGCGCAAACGGCTTGCAAGTGGTTAATTACCGCGCCTTCGACAATCAGGGGCAAGCGCCCGTGCTTGGAATGAATGCGAATGCCACGGACGTGGATCCTGCGAGTCCAGGAATTCAAGTGACCGAAGGCGCTTCGCTGCCGGTCCGCGTAACCGTGGCGGACGATGTGCAGGTTCGCAACGTAGAACTGCTGGTCAACGGGCAGGTGGTGCGTAACGACGTGTCCTTCCCCTTCGACTTTGAGGCGGTGGCGCTGAATGGTGACGGCGCCACGTTTACCTTGCAAACCCGCGCTACCGACACCGGGGGCAATTCGACCTCGTCGGAAGTTTTGAGTTTCGAGTTAGTCTCCGACACGATCAATCCTCAGGTTGTAGAAATCGTGCCGGCCGAGAACGCGACGCTGAGACACGGCCTGCAACGGCTTGAAGTAACATTTAACGAACCGATCGCACCGGAAACGGTCAACGCCGAAACGTTCCAAGTGCGCGACGGCGATGGCAACGCTATTCCCATTTACGATGTGCAACTCCGAGCGCGGGATCGGATTGTGCGTCTCGCCTATGACGATTTGCCCGGCGGGAACTACACCTTCACCCTGAATACGGCGAGCATTACCGATCGGGCTGGCAACCCCGTGGGGGGCGAGCCTGTGGTGCGTTCGTTCCGGCTCGTGGAAGTGCAAAACCGATGGCTGGGGACCGCCAACAACGATTGGAACAACCCAGCCAACTGGAGCACCGGCGCCGTTCCCGGCCCGCTAGACGATGTTTTCATCGAACGCGAAGGAACCTACGCGATCATGCTTTCGCAAGATGTGGAAATCGCCTCGCTCACGCTAGGCGCCGCCACGGGCACGCAAACCCTGAACACCAATGGCCGCAAGCTCACAATTAGCCGCTTTGCAGACATCAAGGCCAACGGCCGCTTCTTTGCAAACGATTTTACGCTCCCCGAAGGCGCCGAGCTTTTCGGCCTCGGCGACGTGCGGTTCACCAGCGGCGTAAGCACCATCGATGGTTTTTACCATCCCAACCAAACCACCATTGCCGGCGGCACAGTTACCTTCAACGGCCTGACCACGATCAACAATCTCACGCAAACGGGCGGTGAATTCGGCGGTGTGGGCGTGTTGAGCGTGATGAATCAATGGAATTGGAGCGGCGGCGTCATGCGCGGCGCAGGGGTAACCAAACTTCTGCCCGGCGCGGCGGGCTTGTTTAGCGCTACATCGGGCAACTGGCCGGTTTTG
>CAUJHS010000010.1 GCA_963204915.1 Planctomycetota bacterium
CCGCGGTCGTCGCTGGGATCGGGAGCAGGCGGAAGGCATGATGGCCTTGGCCGCCCTGCAAGACAGCGGCCTGTGGTCCACCTACTGGTCAACCCTCGATCCCGAAAGGAATTAAGCCCGCCATAGAATCCTGCCACACACCTGGCTTCCGGCGGGATGACAAGTGCTAAGGCGATGAATTATGCTAGAAGTCGCTGGAAGGCAGCGTGAGAAGGACTATGAAAGCTCTTCATACAATCCCAACGCCGCTCGGCGCCGTGCATGGGATTCGCCACTTCATTTACGCGACGAACCAGAATCAACGATGAAACCGCACTCAACAGCTTGGTTTGGGGCCCTTCATTACCTGCGTCTGATTTGGTGTGTTGGATGGATCGCCCTTGTGTGGCTTGCTCCACTCGCCGTGCTAGCGCAAGAACAACAAGAGGCTAAAGCTCCGCGAAGTTACGTACTGGGATACGCCCTAACCACCCTTTGCATTGGGCTGGGGTTGTTTATCGTGGTGCGCCCCGGCAAGCGAAAGTTCCCGAAGATTCGTCGCAAAGACGACGAAGAAGAGTTGAAGCCGAAGCATCATTAACGTGTCACAGCATTGAACGTGCCGAAGGATAGGTTCGGCTCGCGTGGCGCCTAGCGCCACGTCTAGTGGTCCAGGAAATGGTCGCGTAGGCGTTTCTCACCTGCCGGACCCGTTTCATCATGCTGCCTTGCCTTTGAACTTGCGTCCGTAAAATCGGGCAACCGCGGTGACAACGGCTTCCTGCTCTTGCGGCGTCAATTCGGGAAAGATGGGCAGGCTCAACACTTCAGCGGCCGCGCGCTCCGTTTCCGGCAAGCTCCCTTCGCGATAGCCTAGCCCTCGGAAACAATCCTGCAGATGAAGCGGCAAAGGGTAGTAGATTTCGCTTCCTACACCGGCTTGCGCCAGATGCTCGCGCAATCGATTCCGTGCGCCATTCGGTACGCGAATGGTAAACTGATTCCAAACATGGCGGCGGTCAGGCGCTTCGGCCGGGATGGAAAGTTCGCCGTCGAGTTTCGCGGCCAAAAACAGCTCTCGATAACGTCGAGCGTTCGCTTGTCTTTGTTGCGTCCATGCGTTCAGATAACGCAGTTTGACATTCAATGCCGCCGCCTGGACGGAATCGAGTCGGCTGTTGATGCCTACTTCCCGGTGGAAGTATCTGGGCCGCATTCCATGACCACGCAGTAGATTTAACCGCGACGCCAGTTCCGCGCTGCGGGTCGTAAGCATACCGCCGTCGCCAAAGCCGCCAAGATTCTTCGTAGGGTAAAAGCTAAGGCATCCGATATCGCCGATAGCGCCGGCAGATTGCCCACGATACTGGGCGCCGATTGCTTGAGCCGCATCCTCGATGACGGCAATGCCGTGCCAACGCGCCGTTTCGAGAATGGGCGCCATCTCCGCGCATTGGCCGAAAAGGTGTACAGGAATGATTGTCTTTGTCGAAGGCGCTATTGCCGCTTCCACCGCGGCCGGGGAAAGATTCATCGTTTCTGGGTCGATATCGACAAATACCGGAGTAGCGCCCAAACGCCAAGCCGCGCTCGCCGTCGCGAAAAACGTAAAGCTGGGAACGACAACTTGATCTCCCCGCCCTACGCCGTGCGCCATCAAGGCCAACAGGAGAGCATCGCTGCCAGACGCACAGGCAATAGCGTGTTCGACGCCGCAAAAACGGGCCACATTCTGTTCCAGCTCTTGAACCTCTGGGCCGAGCACAAACTGCCCCGAGTCACACACCCGGGTTATCGCGGACAGAAGCTCATCACGCAGGGGAATGTACCCGCGGTTTACATCCAGTAATGGCACAACCGTCGGCAACGGCGGCTCCTTCCGGCTCGTTGAACCCATCGCAAGAACTCCGCGGAAATCGCTAGTCGAACTTCACTGAGAACGTCCGGAACTTACGACTCTGGGTCCTCGGCGTCAAGAGCGAACAACAACGGCAATGAGGCGGTTGGAGTGGCTTGAGCGCGAGCCCGCATTTGAGACTTGGCTTCGCCGAAATCGAACAAAAAACCCCGTGACGAAACACGCCACGGGGTCAAAGCGGTTGCAAGTATAAGCTGCCGGATTAGACAAGGCCTTTTTTCACCGCCCACACGGCCGCTTGCGTGCGATCGCTCACGTCCAGTTTACGAAGAATGTTTTGCACATGTTCTTTGACCGTCTCGATGCTGATGCCCAGCGAGCGACCGATTTCCCGGTTGCTAAGTCCCAGTGCGACGTGACGAAGGACCTGCAATTCCCGATTGGTTAACGGAATATCGTCATCACGATCGCCGCGGCGAGCCATCGCGTCCTTAACTCGCTCCATCATGCTGCCTTCCGCGGGTCCTTGGCCTTTCGACGCGCGTTCAATGGCGGAAATCAAGTCTTCCCGAGGCGAACCCTTCAACACGTAATCCGCTGCGCCCAACGCGACCGAACGGGCGACGTAGGTGGGATTGTCGAACATCGACAGCATGACCACCGGAATTTCCGGCGTCTTTTTGCGGAGCTTTTCCAAGGCGACCAATCCATCATTCTCGCCCATACGAATATCCATCAACACCACATCCGGATGGTGTTTTTGCGTTTCTTCGACAGCCTGTTTCACGTTGGCCGCTTCGGACACAATCGAAATATCCGAATCACGAAACAAACTGCGAAGCCCTAAACGAACCACCTCATGATCATCAACTACCAAGACCTTAATCGCCATTACCTACCTCCTCTGCCGGACGAGCCAAAAAAGAAATGATACGTACTCTGGATTAGGCTACAAGACGCCATTGGGGGCTTAGACCATACACTTGGCCCGCGGCTGACCGGTCGAAGTGAACAAGTTATTGCCGTTTGAACAAACGTTGAACTGTCCATAGGGGCGTCCCGCCTTGGGAAGTATATCACACCCCAGTGGCGGGAGAACACCCCATTCTATTAGCACCCCGCAAAAAATACGGGTAACCGTACTTTTCAAGCGTGGGCAACGCTAGGCGTTGAGGCCGTAGCACATTCGTTAGCAAACTGGGCGCCACACCTAAGAATCGCATCAGTTCGAGACATCCATTGTTGACTTGCCGTGCTAGCAACCTATATCCCAATAAGGGGATTTGGCAAAACGCCGCTCCAGCAAAATTTGCACATCAGTCCTAGCGAATTGAAAAAAGAGTACCACCTTGGCAGTATTCGCTCCAACTAGAGGAGCGTCTCTGCTGGGCTGGTTCGTTACCCCCCGTTCGAAAACGAACCATTTCCCAAACCTATGGCGATGTTGCCGGGGTTACCGAATAAGGAAGTCCCGATGAAGCGCGGTTCGCTTCTGTTGGTGGACGATGATCCGCACGTTCTGGATTCGATGGCCAATTGGCTACGCGAGCAGGGCTACAACGTTGATGAAGCAACATCGTGTCAGGAAGCGCGAGGGCGACTGAGCAAGCGCTCCTACGATTTGGTATTGGCCGATGTGCGATTGCCCGATGGCGATGGTTTTGACGTTCTCGCGCAATGCAAAGAGCATCACCCCAATACCGTCGTCATTCTGATCACGGGTTACGCCACCGTCGAGACCGGCGTCGAAGCATTGCGCGCGGGCGCGTTCGATCTGCTCACCAAGCCGCTGATCGACCAAGAACTGCTCATGGCGATCGATCGTGCGCTGTCTCAGCGCAAAGTGATCGAGGAAAACAAACAACTTAAGGCGCAGCTCGACTTGCGCTTTGGAATTGAGAATATTGTCGGCGGCGACCACCGCATGCGCCGCATTTTCGATATCATCGATAGCATTGCCGATACCAAAGCGACCGTGCTTATCACGGGCGAAAGCGGCACGGGCAAATCGTTAATTGCGCGGGCCATCCATCGGCGCAGCATACGGCGTGACAAGCCTTTCGTTGAGATCGCGTGCGGCGCGCTTCCCGAAACGTTGCTTGAAAGCGAGCTCTTCGGCCACGTCGCTGGGGCGTTTACGGGAGCTTCGGGCGACAAGCTTGGGAAATTCATGCAAGCCAATGAGGGCACGATTTTCCTTGATGAGATTGGCACCGCCTCGCCTAGCATGCAGGTGAAACTCTTGCGCGTATTGCAGGAGTTCCAGTTCGAACAAGTCGGCGGCTCGAAGACTTATCGCGTCGATACACGCGTGATTTTGGCCACGAACGACGACCTAAGCCGAGCCGTGGCGGAAGGGCGTTTCCGTCAAGACCTTTATTACCGCGTTAACGTCATCAATATCGAGCTTCCGCCCTTGCGTGAGCGAGTGCTGGACATTCCGCTTCTGGCCCGACACTTCTTGCAAACCGTTTGCGCCGATTCGGGCAAACGGGTCGAAGATTTCTCCGACGACGCCCTCACGGTGCTCCAACGATACCGGTGGCCAGGCAACGTGCGTGAGCTACAGAACGTTGTGGAACGCGCGGTGCTTTTAGGGAAAGGACCGTGGGTTACGACCGATGACCTGCCGCGGCGGTTGCTGGACGAGGTTCCTGTTCTCAATCCGTCAAGTTCCTTGCGGGGGCGTACGCTCAAAGAGTCGCTTGAGGGGCCCGAGCGGCAGATCATTTTGGAAGCGCTCGAAGCACACCACTGGAATCGCAACGCGACGGCGGAAACTCTGGGGATCAATCGCACCACCTTATACAAGAAGATGAAGCGATTAGGGCTCGAACCGCCAGCATATGCCCGCGATTTCGACTAAAACTAGGCGGCCATCGTCGCACCCCGCCAGACGTCGTGGGTTATGCCCCGTCGCCGTCTTCGGTACAACTCGTACGACTAGCCGGCATTTCTCACCAAGCTAATAGAACAAGGCCGCTGGTTGTGGCATAAGGTGAGTGTCTGGTTTTGCATCAGGAACAGCCGTCGCGGATCGTGTCGGACCTGGACGCCACAGACGATCCGCTGCATGGCGATCAACTGGGCAAGTTCCTCCACGGCTACTATCAGTGCTACTGCTATCTGCCGTTGTACATCTTCTACGGCGGACACCTGCTGTGCGCCCAGTTGCGTCCGGCGGAACTCGACGCGTCGTCGGGCGTTGCCGCAGGTGCAGCGGCTGCGTTAGACCTGGCCGTGCGTGCCCATCGTGCTGCGGGGCGACAGCGGCTTCTGCCGTGAGCCGTTGATGCGCTGGTGCGAAGCGAACGAGGTGGATTACGTGTTCGGCCTGGCGAAAAACGAGCGGCTGAAGCGGGAAATATGCGCCAGATTCACTTTGTGACGCCTCCTTAAGCGACTTGACCCGCCAACCCAGGCTCCCCGCCTCCGACCAACCGAAACTCAGCGATGGTGAGAAATCCGGGCTAGATCCCACTGCAGGTATGGCCGAAGCACATCTTGCGCTCGAGGGCCAATGAAGATCACTCGCTTCAGATTGTGATGCTCCGTCTTGTGCTCCGAAGGGATGTAGCGCCAAACTTCGCCAGTGATATCCACATCGCAAGGACGTAGCGTACAAACCTCGCTGGGCCTGGCCCCGGTAAGCTGCTGGAACCGAACCATGTCGGCGACAACCTTCGGCAGATATGGCAATGTCGCTTCGACGACCGCGGCTTCGACGGGATGCACCGGCGGGCATTCTTTGGCGCCGCTTCGGTGCTTCCGCACATTCGGGGTCGCCTGCAGCGCTTGAAGCACGGAGACCGGGATCAGCTCCTCGCTGACAGCCCAGCGAAACATCCGACGTACGGTCGAAGAAAAGTGGTTGATGCTCCTGCGGCTGAAGCGGCGATGGATCAGGTCGGCCTGAAACGCCTTGAACGAGAGCGGGCCAAAATCCCGCGCCGGCATCCGGCCATATTTCTCGCAAAGGAGTTCGGTCGCGCGACGGACTTGATAGATCGTGTCGGTCGGTCGTCCATTTTTTTGATAGTACGTCGTGGCGAACCTTCGATAGGCGACGGAAAGCTCGACGATGGTGATGTCCGTCAATTTGGCGGGCGGGACGGGAGGGCGACCCGCAGCGATCCACTCGCCAACAAGGCGATCGTATTCCACCTTGCTGGCTTTGCTTCGCCAAGGACCCAGGTAGAAGTCCTGGCCGTAGAGGGTTACGACCGCTTGTCCCGACGCGCGTTGGAGTCGGTATTTGGGAGAAGAAGTGGTAAGTCTTGGCACGTGCAACGTCCTTTCCAAAGAGCCAAAACGGTATTTACCGTTTTGCGCTTCGGGAAAGGACCCGCGCTGCCGACCAACGGCAGGTAACTAAGCTCTTGCTCTACTTGAAGTTGTGTCGAGTCGGGGCGACAGGACGCCAATAGAACTTTTTGCTCGCGGCGTCCGGTCAATGCCGTCGCACTTACTGCATCTGCCATAAGCACTTACGTCGATCGAGGCACGCACTCATCGCCTCCCCTGCCTAAGCCTCTAGCACAAAGTGACCCGGGTATCATGTCCTAGCTTCAGCATCCTGCTGTTCCTCCCGCAACGCCGAGCCTACGCTGTGTCTGCCGGTAATGAACCGCCAACGAGGTCGGACCGCGCGTGTGAAGACTTGCGTGAGAGCCGCCAGCACCGGGTTAGCGGACCAATGACGAGCGATAGCGCAATCAGCGGCCTTTCCGGAAGGGCGACGACGGCGATCGCCAGCGACACAGGGGAATTTCTGGCAAGCGTTGTGAAACGGCTCGGCAAGGCAGGAATTTCGAAGTCTCTAATCAAGGCGGCACTGGAGATTGCCAAGGAGCAAAGCGGCTTCACCATCTTTGCGCTGCTGGGTATGGGCAGCAATTTATTAATTTAGCTTCACTGATTCCATTGGTGTATCCGCGTCGCAAGCTCCGGAGCTAGATTGGCTAACGATTGCGCACACAGACAAGCCCACAGCTTTCTCGATTTCACCAATCGAAAATAGATAGTCACTAAGACGCGAAAGGTATTCCATACGCGATTCTAGAAGCTGGCGCTGCGCTTCGAGCACAAAGAGTAGATTCGTCTTTCCTTCAGAAAATGCTTCCCGAGCCAGTGCCAGACTTTCAGCTCTAAGTGGAAGTAGCTTCTTCTCAGATATATCAACAGACCGACGGGCGGCTCGGTGACGAGCCATTGCAACTCGCACTTCCTTTCGCAACACCAACCTTTGCGCATCAAGTTCGGCCAGCGCCTGAGACAGCCGATATTCCGCCTTTGCGATCTGCGCCTGGTTCTGGTCAAACAGCGGTATTTCTAAATCGAAAGCCGGACCGACTTCGGTTCCCTCGTCTGCAGTTTCAACCGAGGCTCCAATACTTAATTCACGAAGCACTTTTCGTTTCTCAAGTCTTAGTTTTTGCTTTGCAAGATCAACTTGCACCTTCCTCGCACGATAGTCTAAACGATTCTTCTCCGCCAACTTGAGAACGACTCCCAACTGATGGGGAACCTCGGGCGGCCTGGCAGTACCTAAATTAATCGACAACAGGCCGCGCCACTCCTCAACTCCCATCACTTCCGCTAACGCAAATGCCGCGAGATCGGCATTAAGCTCCGCCTGCTCCCGAAACAAGTCCTGTTCCACCGCTTCCGCTTCCGCCGTGTTGATGTCCAACTGCGTGCCTATGCCCACGCTCAAACGCTCATTGACGACGGACCACAGCTCTCTTGCGGTCTTAGCGTTCTCAATCGCGACGGCCTTAGCTCGGTTGGCGACTAGGGCATTGAGGTACGCCGTACTCGCCTCCGCCGCCACGCCGGCAGCTGCAAATGCCACTTCCATTATTTTCTTTTCAAGCTGCGCCTTCGCCATGCGTTGTCGTATCGGACGCTGGAAAGCTCCGAGCACACTTTGCAAAAGGCCTCCCTCAATTGTGCTGCCCCCCCCACCGGCAGAAAACCGAAAAACGCCGTCCAAAGACGGATTGCTCAGTAGATCTGCCTGCACAACATCAGCTCGGCTCACGCCGAGCTCATACATCAACGACTGGACTTTCTTGTTGTTCTTCAGGGCAGCGCTGACCGCGTCTGCCCGAGTCAACCCATTCCTTGTACTCTCCAAGGCCCCTTCACGTTCAGCGGGTAGATTGGGCATATATACTTCAGAGGACCCGGTAGCGTTGGATACTAGTGCGCGAGCGTGTTCGTAATCGGGTGACGGATCCACGGCGGCACACCCGCTCAAAAGCATGACAGCAGCGCAAACAACGATTCGCCATTGCGGATGGGTGGGCAAGTAGCAAGGGTTCCTCACGCGTTTGATTCCTCCGCCGAGACGGTCTCCGCCGTGAATGAATACAGCAAAGGCAATACAAGCAGCGTGAGTAGCGTCGAGGTTGTCACACCGGCAATAACTACGGTAGCCAACGGCCGCTGGACTTCTGCACCAACACCGGTCGAGACAGCCATTGGGATGAACCCGACTGCATCGGTGATCGCGGTCGCCAATACGGGCCGCAAGCGGTCTGACGCTGCCATCTTCACTGCCTGGCCTGTCTCCATTCCTTGCAGAATACGGGAACGAATTGCGGTAACCAGGATCTGGCCATTGAGGACTGCTATCCCACTCAGCGCAATGAACCCAATTGCAGCGCTTACGCTAAACGGAATTCCGCGCAACCAGAGTCCAAAGACGCCGCCTACGGCGGCAAACGGGATGCCGGAGTACACCAGCAATACATCACGTAGGTTTCCGAGGCTAAAGAAAAGCAACCCAAAGACGAGCAGCAACGTCACCGGCACAACGAGCATGAATCTACGTTTCGCCTGTACAAGGTTTTCAAACTGCCCCCCCCATTCAATGAAGTAGCCGTCGGGGAGCGTCACTTTCTCCGCGATAGCGGCCTGTGCCTCCGTCACAAAGGATGCAACATCGCGACCGGCAACGTTCGCTTGGACACGGATCAGCCGCTTTCCCCACTCGCGCGCAATTGTCGAAATTCCTTCCATCTCAACTATCGTCGCCACACTGCCTAACGGCACACGCAGTCCCGATTCAGTTGGAATAAGAGTGTCGCGAAGGACATCGATGTCCTCGCGGTGTTGGTCAGACAGTCTAACCACAAGCGGGAATTTGCGTTGCCCTACGTATACGCTTCCAACGGAACGGCCACCGACGGACTCCACAAAACTAAGCACTTCGCGCGCTGACAGACCAAATCTTGCCACTGCCTCGGCATCGATCTTGATTTGAACGGTCGGCTGTCCCGTCAGCTGCTCACCAGCGACATCAGATCGACCCTCAATGCCGGTGAGCACTTCCTGAACCTCATCGCTGAGAGCGACTAGCTGCTCAAAGTCATCGCCATATATCTTTATTCCGAGATCGGAACGAATACCTGACGCCATCTCGTTTAGCCGCATTTCAATTGGCTGCGTCGCTACAATATTTACTCCAGGCAGGTCGTCGAGAACCTCCTGCATCTCGGCTACTAGCTCTGATTGAGATGCTGCCTCGGTCCACGTTTCGCGTGCCTTCAATGAAACAAAAACGTCCGTCAGCTCGATTCCCATCGGGTCGGTCGCTACTTCCGCAGTACCAATCCGACTCCAAATATGTCGAATTTCGTTCGGGAAACGCTCCAAAAGCAACTTTTCGATTTCGGTGTTGTAGCGTGCGGCCTCATCCACTGAGACACCTGCCAACCGGATCGTGTTAAGCACAATTGCCCCCTCGCTGAGACGCGGCAGGAATTCACCTCCCAACCTACTTGCGCCCCACGCGGCAAGCAGCAGTAGCACAATTGCTGCGGAGACGACGGAGTAACGAAACCGAAGAGCCTGTTCCAAACAGCGCTCATAGTTGGCGTTAAGCCATCGGAGGAGCGCACCTTCTTCCTCGACAACGCGTTTTGGAAGAAAGAAATAATTCAGCACCGGCGTGAGTGTGAGCGCGATGAGTAGAGCACCGGCCAAGGCAAAAATGAACGTCAAGGCCATTGGTCGAAACATCTTTCCCTCAATGCCTTCCAGTGCCAACACCGGAAAGAACACGACAGTGATGATTATCATCCCATACACAATCGGCGTGGCGACTTCTGAGGCGGACTGCAGAAGCGTTTCTAGGCGTTCATTGCGGGAAAGTGTTCGTTTAAGCTGTCTTGTCTTCTCCGAGACGGCTCGTAGATTTGCTTCTGTCATGACGACTGAGCCATCAACGATGATGCCGAAGTCAATCGCTCCTAAACTAAGCAAGCTCGCGGCGATGGCGAACTGATACATCCCGACAGCGGCGAACAGCATTGCTAAGGGAATGGTGACGGCAACCAACAGCCCGGCTCTGAGGTTTCCGAGTAAAACAAACAGAACGACAACTACTAGAATTCCACCTGCGGCGAGATTATGCGTGACCGTGTTGATGACTTCTTTCGTCAATTCCGTGCGGTCGTAGACAACGTCCACAGCCACGTCCTCGGGCAATGCCTGCTGAACACGGGCTAGTGACTCTTTGAGATGCTCCGTCACCGCGTCGCTATTCTCACCCATTAGCATGAAAGCCAGCCCAAGTACCGCTTCGCCGCGACCATTGGCAGTGACCGCGCCGCGACGGAGTTCATGATCAACCTTTACCTCGGCGACAATGTCTCTAATATGAACAGGAACGCCATCAAAGGATGAAATGACGATGGCTCCGATCTCTTGGCTCGAAGAAACTCGGCCAAGGCCGTGAACCAATCTCGACTGCCCGCCGGAGGTAATCAACCCGCCGCCGACGTTCTCGTTGTTCCGCTCAAGTGCCGAAGACACATCGTCGAGCGTCAGATCGTACTTGAGAAGCAGTTCGGGGGCCACGACAACGTGGAACTCCTTCTTGAATCCGCCCCACGAATTCACCTCTGCAACCCCACTGACCTTTCGCAATTCCGGCCGGACGACCCAGTCATGTAATGTTCGAAGGTCAGTAAGAGACTTCGTCCCATTTGGTGAGTAAAGAATGTAGTGGAAGACCTCTCCTAGTCCGGTGGCAATTGGTCCTAATTCTGGACGCGCGATGTCGTCAGCGAGCTCGACCGTGTAGAGACGCTCGGAAACGTACTGTCTCGCATCGACAATGAGAGTCTCATCGCTAAAGGTCGCGACCACCTGCGATAGGCCAAATTTGGAAATCGAGCGGACATTGGTCAGCCCCGGCAGTCCGCCCAACGCGAGCTCAATCGGAAGCGTGATCTGTTGCTCAATCTCTTCCGGGTTGAGAGAAGGGGCTGACGTGTTGATCTGTACCTGTACCGGCGTCGTATCCGGAAAAGCATCAATCGGCGTACGCAGCAACGCGAAAGACCCAGCCGCAATTCCCGCTACGGTAAGAATCAGAATTAGAAAGCGGTTGTGAAGCGAAAAGCGAACGAGTCTCTGTATCATCAATCACTGAGCCGGCTATTCATCAACACATCCAGCTCCAAGCCGTGACTTCAGAAACTCCGACATCGCCGTGAATGCGCCCACGACAATAACATCCTCTGTTGGGCGGACACCCGTTATCGAAACCTGTCGCTTCTCGCTTCGGTCGTAGACCTGGACTCGACGTAGTGAGTACAAGTCTTCCTCAAGCTTTACAAACACATAGGGCTTGTTTTCAAATTGTTGGACCGCGTCTGCGGGAAGGGTGACCGCTGACTCATGAGCCGGTCCTGTTAGAATTTTCGCGTAACCGAACATTCCTGCTCGCAGTTTCCGGTCAGCATTGTCTACCGTTGCTCGTGCAACCAACATTCTGCTGCGCTCACCAAATGATGTCGCCACCCAAGTAATAACTCCGGAAGCTTTAGTCGGACCCGAATCTCCAAAGCTCGCGATGACATGCATGCCTACTTGCACTTGGTCGGCTTTATCTGGAGGAATCGATAGCGAGAGCCACATCGTCGAAAGGTCGGCAACTTTAAACAGATCCTCACCCGTTTGGGCCACCTCACCGACCACAGCGTTGCGGTAGACGATTGTTCCCGACAGAGGTGCGCGTATCGTCAATAATGCTGAGGCGTCCTGCTGTTGCAGGATTTTCTCAATCTCTGCATCGGTGAAACCCAGATTGAGTAACTTTTGACGTGCCATGTTGACTGCCATCGCAGCCGTTCGACACGCTGCCTCTGCGACTTGTAAGTCGCGGGTTGACGAGATCTTCTTTTTGGCGAGGCGACGTTCTCGCCGACATTCTTGAGACTGTAAGGCTGCATCAACATCTAGCGAAATTAGAGCAGTTTTTGCACTGGCAATTTCTGCTGAATGTATCTGAATCAGCGCATCGCCAGCTTCCACGCTTTGACCGACATCAACGTAGACTTCGCGGACAATGCCAGCGACCACTGGTGTGATTCGCGCAAGCTTATTCTCGTTGTAGGAAACTTCGCTAACCACGCGAACCGATGGCTGCGTATCGGCGACACGCGGTTTCGCCGTCTGCAATCCTGCTTTAGAAACCGCCTTAGTAGACTCAAATCGTACTTTTAGCTCTTGTCCGGTCTTTAGCGCCTCAGCCTTCTGCGGATGACATATGCCGCACTCATTCTCCAGCACCTGGTGCTCTTCGCATATCTCGTCCTCTCCCTCGCTTTCGGATGATTCTTGCTCTTCGTCATCACTGGTCGTCGCGGCGGCAATTGTCTCGGCGTCAAGAGCTTTGCAGCCGACTAGGGTCATCGATAGCGCGATGGCACAAAGCAAAAGCCGTCTACGTGCTTTTGCGAGAAGAGAACAGTTGCGAGTCGCGATTAGTGCCATTCTTATCCGATCACATTTTCGTAGCGCACATGCTTGCGCGCTACATGATAATTATGTAACATTGGAACGTATGCACATGCAAGCATCTAACAGAACGGCCGAGAAAATCCAGGAAGTGACACAGGTGGCTAAGCTCCTGAAAGTATTAGCCGATCCGACTCGTCTGCGAATTCTTCACCTGCTCATCACGACCAAAGAGGAAATTTGCGTTTGCGAGTTTGTCGACTCGTTGCATGAACGACAATACAACGTGTCAAAGCACGTTGCTGTGCTTGAAGGTGCCGGCTTCATCAAAGGCAAGAAAGACGGTCGTTTTACCTACTATCGATTTTTGTCGGACCGAGGCGTTGCAGGAGAAGTTGCGTTGGTCGGCTTCCTTGCTGCCGCCTTGCAGCAGGATCAGCAATGCCTAGCCGACATTGAACGTTTTTCAGCACGCCTTGCATGCCGAGTCGGCGGTCGCTGCCGAATTGGAGTTCAGTCCAAGCAACTTGCCAGTGAGTAACCGCACTTGCTCAATTTCGCACCGAGCCACCTGAATAGACGAGATATGCAGCAGCGATGCAAACGTAGAGCACGTAAACGACGGCGAGCGCACCCACCTGCCTACGCGATATTCCGGATTCATCTTCGCTTCTGAAAATGAACCATCCATACATGGCTGGCAGCAGAATCAGGAACGCTAGATTGATGCAGTAGAGCCGAAAGTCTTTGATTTCGAGTCCAATCATCGCCAGAGGGAATACCGCGATGGTCATCGTGACCGCATAGTCACCAATAACGCTGGTCACGGCAGACGTGACTTGTCCGCTGCGGCTGATTTTCCAAGTGGCAAAAATCTCCGGCAGTGCAGCGAATGGGGCAGTGATGAATAGGCCTCCCACGACTTTGGAAATGCCGATCGCCGTGGCGATGTTCTGCGTGGACATGACCGTAAAGAAGGCACCGATCGCAAGCACGAACACACCGGCAACGGCCATCAAGAACTCTTTACGTGTCCACTCAACGTCTTGGCCGGAAGCACGGTTCCTCAGGAGTGCCTGCGCGAGGTAGATGCCGTAAGCCGCCAGCATGATCCAGCCGTCGATCGGTTGCAGACCTCGCCACGAAGATGGCATTGTTAGCAGGGCAAACAATACGAGGATGCCGAGATACGGCAGCACTTGAACGCCCACCGCCGTGGAATCCACAGGCAAAAGATGCTTATCCAAGTGTGCCCGATGATTGTCATGATCGTCAGGCATCTTTGATGTTCGAGTTGCCACGTACGCGACGAGAACCAGCATCGGCAAGGCAATGATGTTCGCCCCCAGCATAGCCCCAAGTCCGATTTCACTGACGCCGCGTAAAGCACTGGAGATGTTGATGCCAAGTTCGGGGCTGGCGGTCGCAAGCCCGACCAACGCGCCACCAGCCGCTACGGAAATGCCCCACTGTTTGCGCAGCTTCTTTAGAGGAGCAGACAGATGTTCGGCTCCCCAGTGCGCGGCTGCAACTGCCACAAACAGGACGATTACCCACACAACAGTCATTCGTTTGTCTCCTGGCCGTCCGTTGGAGCACCGCTGGCGGTTTGTGCGACACGAACGCCCTCGATGATGAACTGGTTTTTGGGAATCGCCGGCAGCCGATCCATGTCGATCTGCAATTCCTGTTCCGGCACCTCGTACTGACAATGATTTACGAGCATGTCGACTGCCACTTTCATCTGTTCAATCGCGATCCATTCACCGGGGCAACGATGGTTTTCGTGGTGATCGCCTCCGCCTTGAGGTATCAGTGTGAACGGGTTGCCGTCCCATTCGCGGAAACGCTCTGGATCGAACTCGTCCGGTCGATTCCAGATACGCGGATCGTGGTTGGTGCCGTAGAGGTCCAATAACACTTTCCGGCCTGACGGAAACGGATACCCTTGCCACTCAAACGATTCTTTCACCTTCGCTCCAGCAAAGGGAAAAAACGGATAGAAGCGTCGGACTTCTTGCACAAAGCACCAGAGGTCGTCCGCTGAACCGTTCGCAAGTGTTTCTCGCGTCGTCGGATGTTCGTGCAGGGCGTGAGCACACTGAACAATGTAAGCCGACACGGCGACCGTGGGACGTAAAATGTTGTTTAGTTCGACCGCCGCGCTTTGCGGATCGAGCAAGTTGCCATCGAGATCGCGATGATTGGCAACGATAAACGTCGCAGTATCCTCGGGCGGGTCATAGGTTCTGCTGCGAATCTGTTCGACGATTCCTCGCAACCACAATTCGTTGCGTTTGCGTGCCAGCTTCGCCCACCAGTGCTTTGGACCGACGTTTCCAGCATAGTCGAATAACGCCGCTAGCTCACTGGTCCGTCGGTCAACGTCGGCGGGATCGAGCGGCACGCCCGCCCACTGACAAACCGCTTCGGTCAGGACTTCTTGAGCCTGCCGGTAGAGGACCACCTGATCCATTCGTGACCATTGCAATACTCGACGCTTCCAGATGTCGCGAGCAAGCTGCGTCAGTCCGCCGATTTTGTCTTCGGTCAGCAACGACAAGAACATCATCTTGCGATGGCGGTGGGCCTTGCCGTCCATCCCCTGCACTCCGCCGCGACCGAACAACGTCTTGGCGATTCGCGAAGGGGCCACACCGACGCGTGAGAAATGAGAAGTATCGTAGAAAACCTTGGTAGCTTCTTCCCCTCGAATGCAGATGACCTTTTGTAGCAGCAGCCGAGTCTCAAACGCATCGCTGTTTAACTTCTCACATCGCGACGAGATAAATCGATAGGGATCGCGTGCGAGAGCGAGTGTGCTATCCAGTTTCGTTTCAACAGGTAATCTGCTCATCTCAGCTTCTCCTCGGCTACATGGTCTGAAAGCACAGCCAACAACTCTTCGCGGCTCTTTGCTCCGACAAGCCTCTGTACTTCGTTTCCATCAACGAAGACCAATAGCAGCGGATACTTATCGATGTCGTACTTTTGCCTGATGAATGGGTTATCGTCGATGTTCAGTTCGGCCACCTTCACTTTGCCGGTCAAATCGGACGCGATTTGTCGAAGCGTCGGCTTCATTGCGATGCAGGGCTGGCACCACGGTGCCCACATGTCAACCAGCACGGGCACTTCGCTTTCAAGGACTTCCGCTTGAAAGTTAGTGTCGGTCAGGTGAAGTGGTTCAAGGCTGGAGCGAGAAAGCGTTGGCACCGGTGGAGGCGATTGCCCACAGCCGGTGAGCGCGATTGTCAGAACCATCAGCAGAAGAAAGAATGCCGCCTTCATGCCGCACCTGCCTTGAATCGCAGCATCCGCAAACCGTTAGCGACAACGACGAACTCGCTGATCTCGTGACCGAGCACCGCAATCGGCAATGTAAACTGCCCTGAAACGGCTCCGATGACCAAAACCAGAATCACAATCGCCGAAAGAACAAGGTTCTGGCGAACGATGGATTGATTGCGTTTGGCTTGTTTTAGCGCGTAAACAAGCTTCTCCAAATCATCGGCCATCAGCGCCACGTCGGCAGTTTCCAAAGCAACGTCGGTCCCAGCAGCACCCATCGCAACACCTACGCTGGCTTCGGCTAACGCGGGTGCGTCGTTCACACCGTCGCCAACCATTGCCACATGTTCGTGAAAACGCATCAGTTCCCGCAGCTTGGTCACCTTGTCGTCCGGTTTCAGACTGGCATAGAACTCGTCGATACCTGCTTCTTTGGAGATTTGTGCGGCGGTCCCTTCATTGTCGCCAGTCAGCATCACGATTTTTTTGATGCCAATAGCGTGCAGTTGTGTAATCGCATCCTTGGCATTTTCCCGAACCGTGTCACGCATCGCGATTGCGGCCCACGCTGCGTTGTCCGTCCCCACGACAGCGACCGTCTTGCCCTCGTCCTGCAACCGAAACACGACTTCGGAAAGAGGCCCTAAATCAACCTTCAATTCCTCCTCGAACAGCTTTGGCTTGCCGATATAGATCACCTTGCCATCGACAGAGGCGGATGCACCGGCTCCGGTGATTGACCTAAAATCGGTCGCCTTTCGCGGCTGAATCCCTTCGTCGTCGATATAGCGAACAATCGCCTTGGCAAGCGGATGTTGACTGAGTTGTTCGATAGCGGCGGTAATCGCCAGAACTTCTTCGCGTTGCGGCACGTCGCCATGACCGGCGAGTTCGCAATCGGTAACCGTCGGTTCACCGAGCGTGATCGTGCCGGTTTTGTCCATCGCAATCACATTGATTTCAGCGAGCCGTTCGATGTAGACGCCGCCTTTAATGAGCACACCGTGCCGAGCAGCCGTCCCTAACGCAGCGACAAGCGTCACTGGAATGGAAATCACCAAGGCACACGGAGCGGCAGCGACAATGAAAATGGTGGCCCGAATCGCCCACTGCATCCAAGTGGTATCCATCACTAGTGGCGGCAGCACCGCGATGGCGATGCCGACCAGCAGTACTGCCGGGCTGTACCAGTTTCCGAAACGCTCAATGAACTGTTGACTCTCGCCCTTTCGTTCCTGAGCCTCTTCGACCATCACGATAATTCGCGAGATCGTGTTTTCGGCGAACGCTTTGGTGGCAATGACTTCTAGCGATCCTTCGGCATTGATGCTGCCCGCGAAAACTGTATCACCAACGCTTTTCTCCACCGGCACGCTTTCGCCGGTCACAGGTGCTTCGTCCAGACTGGAGGCACCGGCAGCAATTTCGCCGTCGGTCGGAACGGATTGGCCCGGATGAACAAGAAACCGATCGCCCGGTTTCAGTTCTTCTGCGGGAATTTCGCGTTGTTCGCCGTCTTCGATCAAGATTGCCGTCTTCGGCGTCAGGTCCATCAATGCACGAACAGCGGAGCGAGTCTTGGCTTCGGTGTAGCCTTCCAAAGCTTCGCTGATCGAGTATAGAAAGACCAACATCGCCGCCTCCGCGGGCTGGCCAAGTACATAGGCCGCGATCGCGGCGACGCTCATCAGCAATTCGATGCCGACTTGACGCTCGAAGGACAGCTCTTCGAGTGCTTCACGGCCAAAGTAGTAGCCACCGATCAGGATGCTCAGCGTGTAGAGCGTTAGCGGTAACCAGCCCTCAACAGCGTAGCTCAGAAGCCATCCGACCAGCAGCAACACACCGGAAACAATTGCGGCAAGCACCTTGGGATTCTTCCAGAACGGCGGCAGGCTGGCGTGTTCGCCTTGCTTCTGGACTGGAAAGCCGAATTCTTCCAGCCTCGATTCAACATCCTCCTGCGAGACTTCATTCTCATCAACAGTCAGACGAACCGTCCCCGAAGACGCCAAGATTTGCAGTAGTTCAATGTCGGCCTGCGATTCCAACGACCGTCGCAATCGCGCCGCATCGTTCTCACAATCCATGTTGGCAATTCGTAAACGGTATTCTTTCATCTGCGGTCCTGTTGGTTGTCATGGCCTCCATTAGTAACGGTGCTCATTCGATCAAAACCGCCGGGATCAATTGTTCCCGGCGGCTACAACGTCACAGTAGGCTAAGTATCATTTCTTCGGTTTGGACGTAAACGTCCCGCTGGGGCCGACGAGCTTCACCGGCGTCTTTTCAGCCTTTTCAATGGCTTCCCACAGTTGTTTTGGAGATGGGGTTGCGTTGCGTTTGGGTGAAACAGTCGCGGACTTGGTCTTCAGGTCCGTCTTCACATCGCCAACACCATTTACGGCAGTCAGCTTTTCACGAACTCGTTTTGCACAGCCTTCACAGCTAAGCACTTTGAGTGTGATGGTTGTTCTTGTGGGCGTCTTGGCGTCGGTTGCAGCCCAGCTCACATTAAGTGAGCTAGCAGCGAACGCGAGAGTCAAAGCGAAGCACATTGCGGTACGGTACATGGTGGGATTCCTTTCTCTCGGGGAACAAGTTGGTAAACTGGTGATTGGTCATTCGCGTATCACCTGGCATCACCTCTCCATTGGTTTGAGACGGTAAGTGATTCGGAAAATGGAAGCGTGACTGGGGGCGAGCGACTTTGCGGGCTGGCAAAATGCGCTACCTTTATCCCCCAGTCACTAAGCTTCCTTGTATGGCACTACGGTGACTCGTCGTCGTTTGCATCGTTCATGTCGGAAACAAAGCCCGTGGGCGATTGAAAGCCGACCGTTGCGTGGGCGTTACATAGCGATCCAGAACCATCGCATTCCGATGACAAGCACGCGGTTCTCTGTGGAGAGGAACAGCCACACATGCAACCGGACTGCGTCAGCAAGACGACGGCAAGCAGCATGTTGATGGCACGCCGCAACGATGCTCTCCCTGCGTCAACCCATCCGTTCTGAACATCCATGTCTATTCCGTTGGCTCCGGTGGTTTTCGGCCAGTCTTGGCTTCGTATTGAGCAATGAACTTCTCTGCCCGCTTCGGGCCACAAATAAAGCACTGCGATTCAGGGCGATTGTGCTCGTCGCACCAATCGCCATCCTCTTTGAACTTCGCCACCAGCGACTTGTCGCACAGGGCACATTCGCCCTCCGGCACACCGTGTTCAACGCACCACCAGCCACCGTGGCTGTGGTCCACTTCTGTCGCGGCGACCGGTTGTGATTCGGAAGGCTCCGACGCGGTTTCGCTGTTGCTGCATCCGGTCAGTCCAATTGCTGCCGTTGCCAATAACCCTAGCGACAGGCCACGTACACTCTTCATCCAATACATTTCGTTCTCCTTCGGCTGTGCGCCGAGTTTCTAAGTTGTGACCGTCGTTGGCTCAGACCATCGTTTCGACTCTTGCTTTGGCACAGAGTCAAACTCCTGTCCGGCCTCCGGGTCGGTCGGTTCTTCCGGTTCAAGACGATGACCGTCATCGTCTCCTCCATCTTCATCGTGGCTCTCTGTGGGCAGATTGAAGACCACATAAAGCACTCGTAGTACAAGCAGGCTCATTATCATCGCGCTGCACACGCCGCCGATCACTACCGTTGCCAGCGGTCGCTGCACTTCGGCTCCCATTCCGGTACTGAACGCCATCGGCACGAAACCAAGGCTGGCGACGAGCGTCGTCATCAGGATCGGACGGAGTCTTGTCATCGCGGCTTCTTCGACCGCTTCGTCCAGTGAACGACCACGCCGCCGGAGTTGCCGGATCGTTGAAACCAGCAACATGTCGTCCAGCACCGCAACGCCTGACAAAGCGATGAACCCAACGGCAGCCGAAATCGAAAACGGCATGTCGCGAATCCATAGTGCAAGCACACCACCAATCCACGCGAACGGAACGCCGGTGAACACTCGCAGTGAGTCGATCCAGTTCCGATACGTCATGTAGAGCAGCGACAGAATCATCAGTAATGCAATCGGCACAACGATCATCAACCGCGTTTGCGCTCGCTCAAGGTTCTCGAATTGACCGCCCCATTCGATGCGATATCGTCCCGCAGGCAACTGGACTTTCTCATCGACGACTCGCTGAGCCTCGGCCACAAAGCTGCCAAGGTCGCGGCCACGCACATTCGCTTCAATCGTGATGCGACGTTGATACCAGTCGCGTTTGATCGTGTTGAACCCTTCGACTCGTTCAATCGAGGCCAGCCTAGAAAGTGGGATGCGTTGGCCTGATGGAGTCGCGACGAGAATGTTGCCAATCGCTTGGGGATCGGCTCGGGCTTCTTCTGGCAAACGGATCACCAGAGGAAACCGCAGTTGCCCTTCGTACACTTCCCCAACGTGATTGCTGCCGAGAGAACGGACAATGTTCATGACCGTTTGTGCAGAAACGCCGTAGCGCGCGATCTGGTCTTGCTTGACTTGAATCTGCAAGACCGGCTGTCCGGAAATCTGCTCGATCTTGACATCTTCGGCACCGGGAATTGAATTCAACGCACGTTCAATCTCGACGGCCTTCTCGTTCATCAAGTCAAGGTCATCACCGTACAGTATCGCGGCCACATCGGAGCGAACGCCTGAAATCATTTCGTTCATGCGCATTTCAATCGGCTGTGACAACGCCAATCTTGGACCGGGTAGATCGCGAAGTTCACGTTGCACCAGAGTGGTCAACTCTTCCTGCGTTTCGGCTCGCGTCCACTTTTCATGCGGGTGGAGTGTGATGAACAGGTCGGTCAGTTCGGTGCCCATCGGGTCTGTAGCGACTTCCGCAGTCCCAATCCGACTCCATACTTGATTGATCTCGTCGGGGAACTTCTCCAGCAACACCTGTTCCATGCGGGTGTTGTAGCGCATCGACTCTTCCAGCGGTGTTCCGGCGAGTCTAACCACGTTAAGCGTGATGGCTCCCTCCGAAAGGCGAGGCACGAATTCGCTACCCAGATTGGGAGCGACTAAACTGAACACGCTCACCAAGAGTAACAACGCCGAACCAATGACAAACGTCTTGTGGTGCATGGTGAATCGCAGCACCGGTGCGTACAACCATTTGAGAATCCGGATCAGAAGCGGCTCTTTCTCTTTGATGTTTTTAGGAAGAAAGAGGCTGGCAAGCACCGGCATCAGCGTGAGTGAAAGCACCATTGACCCGGCAAGGGCCATGATCACTGTCAACGCCATCGGTCGAAACAGCTTCCCCTCAATGCCTTCCAGCGTGAGGATCGGCAAATAGACGATCATGATGATTAGTTCGCCAAACATGGTCGGCTTGCGAACTTCAATGGCCGCTTCACGAATGATCTCAAGACGACTCTTGCCGTCTCGATTGTGTGCCAAGTGCCGCACACAATTCTCGATCATCACGACCGAACTATCGACAACCAATCCGAAGTCAATCGCACCGAGGCTGAGCAAACTGGCTGCGATACCGAACTTCAACATTCCGGAAAAAGCGAAAAGCATCGAGAGCGGAATCGCCAAGGCGACTATCAAACCGGCTCTCAGGTTGCCAAGGAAGATGAACAGGACAGCGATAACCAGCAGGCCGCCCTCGAACAAGTTCTTCTGCACCGTGTGGATGACGTGATCAATCAATTCCGTCCGGTCATAGACGGTTTGAATTTTGACGCCGGGCGGTAGCGTTTCTTGAATGCCCGCGATCTTTTCTTTGATCGACCAAGTCACTTTGTCGCTGTTCTCACCCATCAGCATGAAGCCAAGCCCGAGCACGGCTTCGCCCTGACCATTGGCCGTCACCGCCCCGCGACGGATTTCGTGACCGATTTCAACAGCAGCGACGTCGCGTACCCGAACAGGAACGCCATCCTTGGCCGTCACGATGACTTCTTCGATTTGTTCGATGTTCACCGTCCGCCCGACACCGTGGACAAGGAGCATTTCGCTGCCATCAGTGACCGTCCCGCCGCCAACGTTTTCGTTATTAGCTTCAATGGCTTCACTGACCTGCTCGAAGGTCAGTCCGTATTTGAGCAGTAAGTCAGTGTCGATTCGGACTTGATACTGCTTCTCGTATCCGCCCCAACTGTTTACTTCGGCAACACCCCGAACCGAACGCAGTTGCGGCTTGATGACCCAGTCGTGAATCGTGCGTAGCTCGGTCAGTCGTTTGACGCGTTGCTCGCGAGAGACCTGCGAAAGATCGACTCCGTCGTAAACCACAACGTAGTGAAACACTTCGCCGAGGCCCGTCGAGACCGGCCCCATTTGTGGTCGCCCAATACCGTCCGGTAGCTCAACCGTGGAAAGCCGTTCGTTGATAAGCTGCCGGGCGAAGTAAATGTCGATGCCGTCATCAAAGATGACCACGACCTGTGACAAGCCGAATTTGGAAATCGAACGCAGTTCGTGCAATCCCGGCAGTCCACTAATGGCCTGCTCGACAGGGAACGTGATCTGTCGTTCAATCTCCTCAGAAGCTAGTGACGGTGCGACCGTGTTGATCTGAATTTGAACCGGAGTCGTGTCTGGAAAAGCGTCAATGTCGAGTTGCTGAAGCGAGAACCCGCCAACGACCGCGAAAAGCAGTGCCACGAGAATCACCAGTGCGCGGTGCTTCAGTGAAAAATCAATGAGCCAATTAAGCATCCGTGCTCTCCTTATTCAGCGACGCAGTCGCAGCCTGCACCAAGGTTGTTTTTCAGTAACTGCGCTTTCAACACGTCACTGCCGGCACTCGCAATAACCTCGCCGGGCAACACGCCGGAGATGACTTCTGTAACATCACCATTGATCGCCCCCAGACGAACCGAACGGACGTGAAAGACCTTGTAACTGTCGGGGCTGTCGAAGTAATTCTTGTCCCGGACGAACACGACTTGGCAGCAGCCTTCCCAGTGTGAAGCCCCGGTCGGAATGACGATGGCATTCGGTTCTTCACGGAGGATGACCTCACCCATGCCAAACGTTTCGTTGCGAAGACGTCCATCGCCGTTGCCCAGCACCGCGCGGACTTCCACCATCCGTGTGTCTTTGTCAGCCGACGTGCTGACCCAGTCCAGTTTCCCCTCGACGACGTTCCGGCTACCGTCCGGCGTAAAGCGAATTCGTTGTCCGACGGCAAGTTGATCCATCTTCTCCAGCGGCACGCTCAGTTGCAGCCACATCTGCCGCGTATCCGCGACTTGAAACAGGATGCGTGAGGGGTCAACGACTTCACCGGGCGTTACCGATCGTTCGATAACGACTCCGTTCATTGGGGACAGGATTGGCAGCAGATTAGCCGTGGCGTTCTGCGGATTGAGCTGACTACGAACGGACTGCGGGATTCCAAGCAAACGCAATTCGTCAAGCACTTGCTGCTCGGACATCCCTCGCAGTTGCTCGACACGAAGCGGCAATCCCAAGTTCCGCAGCGATTGTTCTGCACTCAGAACATCAGCCTGTGCCTTGGCTAGTGCGGCTTCGGCGTCAAGGATTCGCGAACCGGCAATTGCATTGCGCGCCTCGGTCAGTCGCGACACGTTCTGCCTTTGCAGCTTCTCCTCAGCAAGGGATCGCAGCAAAGCCGTTTTCAACTCGCCCACCCCGGCGGCATCGACGATTGCCAACACATCTCCTTCAGCAACGGGGTCACCAACGTTCTTGGATACTCGCCAAACGCTACCGGGAACACGAGACGCCAAGCTGGCTTGTCTCGTCGGGTCGTAGACGATTTCGCCGTTGCCAAGGATCGACTCAATGATTGGCTGGCGTTCCACCAATTCAACATCTACATCCGCTTGCTGAACAGCCTCCACCGACGCGAACTGAATCCGTGTTTTGTAGATGTCACAGCCACTGTTGTTTTCTTTGCGAGGTGCGATCGCCAACGCCCGCGATGCTCGTCGCAAGTCTGCGATCAGTTCACTTTCGGACGGCGGCTGCTTGAGTTGGGCAACGTCCGGATGATCAAGCGTGCAATTATGGACGCCATGATCCGCACACCAACCGTAGTCCGGGCCTTCCGGCATCAACGTCGGATCGCACTCGACACAAATGGATTCGGGTACGGCATGTTCTTCACACCAGTCATCGACGACCGTTTCAACCGGCCCTGTCAGCGCGGCGAATTTGGGAATACGCCAGTCGTTATGATGGCCGTAGTAGAACACAGCGGCGAAGCCGATCAGAACCGGTGTTGGCCCGATGCTGGAGAGCACCACCCCTAGCGTTCGCCGAAAGAAGCTTCGCGGCTTTGCAGTAGTTTCTGTGGGAGGGGCTTGAACCGAACGTCCATTGACGGACGGTTCGGCAGACTGTTGCCGCGACTCCTTGGTGGTCGCGTCAATGACGGAATGGCTCATGGATAGAACTCCTGCTGGCGGAACATGGGACATGCACGATGCGCAAACGAAGCGAATAGTGCGGTAACCAAGGGCAGACCAACCAGCTAGGAACGCTCAGGCGCAAGGTGAATGCGCGTGGTACACCTTGAGCGTCGCTGATCAGCGAGCAAAGGCCAGCAGGGCCTAGAGCAAAAAGGAAGCGTGGGCGATCCGAACGTCGCGGCCACTTTCCAAGTCATGTCGATGCGGCGATTCTTCACCGCGAAAGACAATCGCCTGCGAGAAGTCCACCGTGTCAAAACAGATGGGTTGGAAGTCGATTGCCAAGAAGAAATCGATGCCCGCAGTCCGGTAATTCAACTCCGGCGTGACTTGACACACACAGCCGGTATCGCATGGACATGGGCAGTCGGTTGGCGTGTCAAATGGAAACTGTGACTCGCCGTCTTGGCAGGGTTCGCGATCGTGATCGCCACACGTGCAAACGTGAGCCTCCGCTGAACGCAACGCCTGCGCACCACCATCGCATCCGATGCAAAGCAGCGGACAGAAAATCACCCGCAAGGTGATGATCGAGATGAAGGCGAGACGAAACATCTGGGGAAGGGAATTCCTGTAATTTGGGTAAGCTACACTAGAGTATAGGTTTCGGTGGGCAGCGGAGCAATAGCAGTCCGGCAGAATCCGCCGCTGAACGAGCGCCTCCGTCTATGGCTGCAAAGTCACAAGGAGTCCTTCGATCTCCGCCAATGCCTGTTTGGCCTGTCCAAACGCATCCAAAACGCTCAACCGAGTCGAGAAAAGGGTACGCTGAACGGTCAGCAATTGGAGGAAATCCGATTCTCCCGCCGCGAATGCCTGTTGTGACAATCGGTAGGTTTCTTCGGCATTCGGAACGATTCGCGATACCAATTGTTCGTACCTTTGACGGGCCGTTTGGTACCGCCCGACCGCGTCTGCCAACCGCCCGTCGAGGCTCAAACGGGTTTGGTCGATCGCTGCTGACGCCGCCGCAATGTCAGCTCGGGCCGTTTGAATGTTGCCTTGATTACGATTGCGGATCGGCAGCGGTACGCTGACCCCAACAATCGCGTATGTGTCGTCTGTCGCCGCATCGACTCCTACGCCAAATTGTCCGGTGATGTTCGGCGTGACTTGAGCGCATGCAAGCTGGAGCGCCCAGCGAGCACGCTCCAGTTCTGAACCGGCTTGTGCAAGTTCCGGGCTGCTCGCTTCCAACTCACTGAGAAGCAATTCCCACGGTGCCTCCTCCAGAGTTTCCCCACGGTCGATGGCCAAGTCGGCAGGCGGAAGTTCCGGCATCCCCGCTGCTGCGGCCAATGCCCTGCGATCAGCCTGCAACTGTGTGGCAGCGTTTTCGGCATTCACACGGGCTTGATCAAGCTCGACTTTCGCTTGAAGCAACGAAACGTTCGACGCTTCCTTGGCGTCGACAAGCGACTGTACCGAGCGAAGTGACGTTTCAGCCAGTTCGACAATCTGATCGGTCAGTTCCGTGCGCCGTTGAGAAACGGCAGCAGCGGCAAACGCCATACGAATCCGAGTCAGCACTCGTAGTTCGGCTGCTCGAAGCTGAGCTTGCTGTTTTTGAACCTCATGTGCCTGTACTTGCTGGGCGATGCCAAGCTTGTTCGCCGTGACGAACTGCTGATTGACTCGAAGCGAATGCAGCCCGCTTGCCCCTTCGTTTCCGATCTCTTCGGACTGATACTGAAGCACAGGATTGAACGGCAAACCAGCTTGGACGTATTGCCCCCGTCTGGAGTCCACCTGAGCGCGCGCCTGCCGAAGGGCTGGATGACCAGCTAAAGCCGATGCTTCCAATTGTTCAAGCGACAGTGATTCGGCAGCAACCGGCAATACACCGTCCAGATCCGGCAAGGACAATGCGGGCTGAATTTGCAGCGGCTCCGGGGCAACTGTGCCCTCAACCGGTTCCGCTTGCCTGACTATCGGCTCGTCGAACGCAACCTGAACGACTTCAAGCTGTGTCGCGTTTCCTGCCGCCTCCTCTGGCGACAATCCATCGCTCAGTGTTGTCGCAGGTGATTGCGTCGATGCGAATGGTCGCTTGCCGCCAGTCTGGCAACCTACCGAAAGAACGGTGACCAGTAGAAGCAGCAATGAGGAAAGTCGGCAGCGGTAGCTGGCCAGTTGGATGCAGCGCACTGCACAACCTCCGAGTAAAACTAGCCAGCCCGTTTGTCTTATCGTCCCTTCAGACCAGATTCTTTAATATTGCTCGAACCTTTGCGCACATTGAGCAGGTGCCTGCGAAACCGGACGATGTGCCCCCAAAAAGCGGCAGTAAGTTTCGGCTGCCTGCCAGAATGGCGGCAGTGGAATCAGAACCATCGCGAGGATCAGGCACATGCCGAATCCGACTTTCGGTGCCGAAAGTGAAGTTAGGAGTCGGCCCAAAGAGAAGATTCAGTCCATGCCAATCCAGTGCGACGGCTACCCGCTCACCGATGATCCGCTCAATTGCCCCTCGGGAATCCGAACAACAAAGCCTCTGTTGGGAGCTGTCGCGGGCGTTGGCAGTGCGGAACGGAGTTGCTCGCAACTGTCGGCTTCATCATCCATCACCGTGCGGGGCCAAGGGCCTGGCGGCCTCACGGGGCGAGCCCCGACGGATGATGGACGACGAAGCCTCTGTGGAGTTGCGAGGGTGAAAAGATGTTTGGGTGGTAGACAGTCTGCCCGGACAGCGAATGCTGTTCTGTGGTGCGGAAGCGCTGAGGGGCAGAGAATCGCAGAGGTAAGGTGGTGCCAAGACCTCTGCTGTCGGAGCTGCTCGTTGGCTGCTCCGAGCGAATCATCAACCGTCGCCGTTCGTGGCATCGTGTCCCTGACTGAAAATCCAGGAATGAGCCTGATCCACGACTTTGGATACGAGCGGCAGATCGTCACGCCCGAAACTGGTCGAGTCCTTCCAATCGTCACCGTCCTTGTAAAGACGGCTGACGGTCACGTTGTGACGAGTACCGTTCTGAGTGGCATTCTCCCAGATCGCAGCCTTTATGCGGCCCATTCGGATTTCGTGGATTGGACGCGCAGGTTTCGATTTCGTAGTCATGAGTTCAATCTCCAAAGGTAAAACAGAAAGGAAAACATCAGAACTATTTGCATTTGGCGAGCACATGCTGGACGACAGCCTGCACAATCACGCGATGCAACTCGTCGCCGGCGGCGATGAGCGTAGTTGTTGTCGGCGAGAAGCCACCGCGCTGCAGCCACTGACGCAAATTCTCAGCGGCTGCAGCGGCGTCCTCGAATTGCTGCTGTTCGTAGCAACGAAGCAGCTCCTCCCAGGTAGCTTGCGGGTCCATCGTCAGACCGCCAGTGCGAGAGCAAAGAGTTGACCGATCTTCTGATCGAGTTCAGCCCGGTCACCCGCATACTTCACGTTCTGACTAAGCCGAGTCAGAGCATCCACGAGCGCAAAGATCGTGAACGCTCCCTGAGTCTGAGCCAGCGTCAGTGCTTCCTTGATCAGCCCTTTGGGAAGATCCTCCCGGCTAAGCACTTTCGCAACCTCCTCGGCGTCATCGCCGAGTTTCTCGGTCATCGCCTTGCGAAGCACGGCCGCGAAGCTGTCTTTTCGTGCGTCTCGTCGGGCAACCAGATGCTCCACCAGACGGCGAATCTCGTTGAGCCCGTCTCTGACGTTCGCCGTGTGTTTGCGGCTGAACTCCACGACTTCGACCGCGTCCCAGACGATGTGATTTTGGCACACCTTCTGAAACCAGAATGTCTGCACGCCAAGAGAACGGCGACCGACTTCGCTATTCCAGACGAAAAAGCCTGGTGCAAAAGCATCGCCATCAATGTCGACCCAGCCAAGTGGATCGATCAGAAACGCGAACATGTCTTGCTCACCGCAATACAGTCCGGTACTTCGACCATCCATGGCGGTTTGCGGAGGCTGGAATTCAGGCGCAGCCTCTCGCACAGCATCCAGCAGATCGGCATTCCAGAGTCGCGTGTAGGAGACTCCGTGGACTGAACGAACCAAATCGTTCGTAGCAAGCAACTGCAGCGGCTTTTCTGCCCGGGGCAGAGTCTCCTCCAGTGCTTTGCTTGCGGTCTTCGGCGAAAGCCGATTGATCGTATCTTTGTTGACGCTGGCCATTCGGCAGAGCTGCGAGAACGACCAGTCATTGAGCTGCAAGTCCGGGTTGTCCCCGATCACCAGCGTCATGTCGTGCGTGAGACGCACGTCATCAGGTTTCTGCCAAACATCCTGCGACCTATCGCGTTGCTGGCGACAGAAGTCATGCAGCGAGTCGAGCGAGCCAAAGCATTCGTCTTCCGTGCGCCGATAGAGCTCCTTGTTAGCGGCTAAAAGATTTACCATCGAACCAACTCCAACGATCGAGAAATGAAACTTTGCTCGACAACGTAGCCGAGCCACGGGATGCCCCGATGCGGGACAACCTGGGACAGGGCCACGGATGTTGGAATTGCAAGAGCCAATCAAAAACCTAGTGGCACCACCTCCTCCCCCCGGTCACGACAACGTCGCCGGGAGGTGGCAAATTTCATCCGCACATTTCTGACGTGAAGAGAGCGTATTCGGGATTTTCATTACCACACGGGTCGAGAAAGGGAAGCTTTGTTGGCCGAAAACATCAGCAATTACAATTGCTTGCAGGACGACCTGCATTTCTGCATGCAGCACTGCTTGAGCCTCTGCAAGGAGCAACCGACAGTACTGGCAGAGAGAATCGATCGTCATGGCCAGAAACGCTCGCCAAACAACGAGGGTATTGCCAGAGACCGCCTTTCAACCGGTCTCACGGTCGATCTGCGTCGCGAGTTTGCGACAATCCCTTGGGCTCACGCGGAAGCTCTTTTCGCGTTTAACTGGATACTCCGAGCGAGCGATCGCAGAATGGGAGTCAGGCAAAGAGCAAAGCGATTCATCGCAGCAGCGACTCACTGAGATTCGACGACTTCAACAGGCGCTTGCTCAAGTCATGGCCGAAGATGAGATCGGCAAATGGCTGCTCGGTCCGAACGACGCTTTAGGAGGCTTCAAACCGTTAGAGGTCATCGAGCGCGGAGAGATCGATCGAATCTGGAGATTACTCCATCAGCGAATTGACGAAGCTGCTTGAGCATGTTCAGGGCGTAGCAAAAGAATGCCCACAAGCCATCAGTATGCAGTCAGTTACAACCAACGCTTGCGCTTTCAGCAAGTGCATTTGCTTCGTGCAATTGCTGCGTCGACCGAACGTGATCTGTGGGCTGCCGTGCGACAATCTTCCGATCAACAGTTAATGCTCGACAAAGGACGTTGTCATGCATTAACTCTTGGGCAGGTAAAAAACTCACAGATCCGCCATTACCGACAAGCCGTATCGGCCAATGCATCGCTCGGTCTACATTACCAACGGACGATTCGGGTAGCGTTGCTTTGCAGCGGACTGCAACCACTGGAATTATGCAGCAAAAGCTTCCCTCCTACCAACTACCGGTTGTTGCTGCACGCGACGGTACGACTGAGCCCGATCCCTCTCTTCCCGCGCTTGTTCGTTCGCGAGGCGCAGCAGCTCAGTTCGCATGGGAGGAGTTCATCTATGGCCGTATTCGCAATCCTTACACCCGAGAACGCTACGCCAGGGCTGTCCGCCAGTTCTTGCGGCACTGCGAGCAACTAGGCCGCGAGCTTCATCAGATCTCCCCCGCCGATGTCGGCACGTATTTAGACTCGCTCGAATACTCAGCCGCCACGAAGAAGCTTCATCTATCGGGTCTGCGTCACTTCTTCGACACGCTCGTAACGCGACACGTGATCGTTCTCAATCCAGCGTTATCGGTGCGGGCCGAACGGCTTCAGGTAATCGAAGGGAAGACGCCGGAGATTTCGGTCGAACAAGCACGACGACTCCTTCGAAGCATCGACACCTCGACGGCAGTAGGGCTTCGGGATCGCGCGATCATCGGCATCCTGATTTACACAGCGGCACGAGTTGGCGCTGTAGCCAAGCTTCGTCGTGGCGACTTCTACGACCTCGGCGACCAATTCTGTCTGCGCTTTGCTGAGAAAGGCGGCAAAAGTCGCGAGATTCCAATGCGTCACGATCTACGGAATTTCGTGATGGAGTACATCAAAGCAGGTGCGATGGAATTCTCCGAGAAGAACGCACCTCTGTTTCGCACTACAATTCGCCGAACTGGATGCTTCACACAGAGCGGAATGACACCTGGCGACATTGGAAGAATGGTCAAGCGTCGACTGCTTGATGCAGATCTTCCAGAACGGCTTTCGCCCCATTCGTTCCGGGTAGCCACGATCACGGACCTGCTCAGCCAGGGCGTCCCACTTGAGGATGTGCAGAATCTCGCGGGGCACGCTGACCCGCGAACAACTCGGCTTTATGATCGGCGGAACAGGAAGGTGACACGGAACGTCGTGGAGAGGATTTCAATTTAATGTTCGTCATGGATTGCTCCCTCGCTGCTCAACGGCGGCGAAAAACTCGCGTTTCAGCTCGCTAAGTAGAGTTAGCGTGTCGCGAGCCCTCTCCTCTAGCTTGCGTTGGTCCTCTTCGACGGATGGGCGAAGCTCATACATGGAGTGCCGGGTTGCCCAAACATGGTCTAGCTTGGCCTTCCACTCGTCGCTGATCAGCCTTTTCTTGTGAAGAGCCTCCAGGTTTTTCTCAAAACGTCCTTCTTGAGTTGGCTTCTTCTTCAACTTTACTTGCCAGACGTGCTGAACCATCGCTTCCAACACGGCCTGGGTAAGTGCAATGCAGCCATAGAAGTGCCCATCGCGGAACTGTTCTGCACATTCGATTGACGAGGCGGCAAACGGTCCGTCGGATGAAACAATAGTTCCGCGGACCTGCAGGAATCGTTCGACGCGTTCCGACAGCGTATCCAAGACTTCGTTCTTGATACTGACTTCGATCCGACGACGATCGGCTATCGGGTCCAGCGCTCGATGGTCAGCGGTCGATGCCAAATGAGGAGTGGTCGTCTTGCCATTATTGGACACAGCTATCCTCGCCCCCATGTCGAAAAGACTGCCTTGTGCAGGCTTCGACATTGCTTTTTTTGGCTTGGGCTTTCGCTTGGATGGCGGCTCCGCTCTAACACTGCGCAGTGCGACCATGTCCATGTCCAGTCCTTGGCGGTGGATGTTGAAACCCTCGTGGCGACGAAGGTCAGCCACTCCAACACTGATCGCGAACGGGAATAATTCTGGGAGCCGCAACAATTGTTGGGCTTCGATCTCGTCTGACTCACTAGCAGCCAACAGTGTTTCGAGCAGCCAGAGTTGCAGTTCGGGAATGCTCGCCGTCATCTTTCGAGCGAGCAAGAAGTGGCCCTTGGTCTTCGTGGAGCGAAGAACTTCCCAATCTACCAGGGTCGTGATGAGCTTCTGAGCCGCCTCTTTACTCGTGGCTCGGTCGCCCCAGGTCGTTAGCATTCGTCCTTGCACGTGAGCTGTGGTGAAGTCGTCCTGTAGGGACAACAGGCGACCAACAACTTCTGCGGTGTCACGGAAAAACGGATACGCCAAAGCTGTCATGCCCCAGTGCAGCCAGATCCGTTCCTGACCCGAAATGCGTGGCAACATCGCTACGGCCCGGTCTCGCAACGAGAGTCGCTCCGCGGGAATGCCGCTCCAGATTCGCAGAATAATTCCTGCGGACTTCGCTCTTGACTGCTTCCCAGGCAGTTCTTCCTTGAGGTACTCATCCAAAAAAGTGCGCAGTTCGGCCTGATCGGTAGTTTGATTCAGTCGATCCAATACTGCGTCAACCCAGGCCCGCTTGATTTTCCGGTCGATTCCAACAACCTTCCTCATGTCCCCTCCCTATTGATCGCCACAAACGGAACCAAGACTTCTTCCAGGGCGATCCCACCGTGGGATACGACTTGATCACCGGCGTCCGTAAACGCCTTGAGGTTGCCCGGCAGCAGTACCAGACGTGCCGGGGGCAGGCCATAGTTCGGCCAGCGCAGAGACTCGGGGAACTTGGTAGCAACTTCTTCAAGGAACTCTTGACGGTCGTAGACCCTTACTCGCTTTCCCTTCGTTTCAACCAGTACACCCTCTCTCGGATTTCCAACCCCGGTCGCCGTGACATTGCCATGATCGGCGGTCAGATAGATGCTGAAGCCTTCGGAGTGAAGGCGAGCAAGTAACTGTTGAAGGTGTCCCTGTGAAGCCCACAGTCGGACTTGGTTGTGCATCCCCGCCGTCTGCATCTGCATTCCGTGCATGATGTCGTCAACCTTGTTCCAAACAATGCCCAGCACCGACAAACGACCGTTGCCCAATGCCTTCTCCAAATTCTGGTCAGTTGGGCCGTCGAGGTTCGTCACGAGATCAACACCCGTCCGCTGAAGTCCCTGGTCCTCCCAAAACCGCAACCAATGATTCTTCTCCTTCGACGTTGTCGCCAGTGAATCCGGGAAGTAAAGCGGCGGCTCCGCAGCAAAGATCGATTGGCGAGTTACCGAGGTTAGTGTGGGAACCCAAGCAAATGCTGTCGATTCCTCGAAGCGCCAAGAGCCATCACCGCCCTCCAGACTCTTCTTCAACAGAAGCCACTGGTCGAAGGCCATTCCGTCCAGCACGAGCAGCGCAATCTTTGGGAGTTTTCGGCGGATTCGCTCCACCGCCATGAACCGAGCGATCTGGTGAACCATCACCGGTTGCTGGTGATACGGCAAGTTGTGCAGCGAGCCGTAGCGGTTCACCATCCATTGGCCAAAGGCTGCTTGTACCGACTCCTGCAGGTCGCCCCATGCCGTTCGGTCAGTGGCATCCAACGATTCATCGCACTCCCATCGCAATACAACGAGCTCTGCCCATCGCTCGGCGGTCTGCTGCCATTCCCGGTGAGACACTTCGGCGGTGGGAAGTTCTGCCTCAAACCTCTGCCGTAGGCCACGAAAGCGCCGCAGTGCATCGCCCTTTTGATCGTGCTTTACGCCAGTCTGCGCCCAGGTCGGTAGCTTGGCAGAGGCATCCTGATCAACTGGTGTGAGCGAACCTTCAAGGAAAAGAGTGTCGATGTAGGCCCGCACGTCCTCGTGGCCGAAGGGAACTCGGCAGGCTGTTGATGGATCGGTCTGGGCGGCGAGGAAGACTTTCCATTCGTCCTGCAGGAACCGAAGAAAGCTTTCCCGACTTGAAAGAATTTCACATAACGGCCATAACTCGAACGTCGCCTCTTTGGTCAGGCTCTCAAGCAAGAAGTCCACGAGGAAGTCGGGCAGACGTACCTTGCGATAATGAAGGGAGAGGAGGACTTTCAGCAAATCAACCGGAGTGTTCAATAGGTCCGGGACGATTCCGAAGCACTTCTTCAGAACGAACTCTTTCGTCCCCCTCTCCGTCAACTGCTCGCCATCGTGTTTTTGATAGCCTTCATCCACGGCATCGAGGTAGGCACGGTCGAGGCCCGCGATCACCGGGTAATTCAGCTTTGGGAACAACTGGTGCAAAGCAAACGTCAGCGGTCGCCCAGCCTTGAGGAGATCGTAGGGAAGCCTGTTCAACTGTTGCTCGGCAGAACGCAGGACGACCACCAGATCAGTGTTCTTGCCCTCATCCCACTTGCTCCGGTACTGCGACTCGTAGGCATAGCGGAACGCAATCGGGTCGTCGAAAGGGATCAGGTCGAATCCACGCTCCTGTATCGCAGTCAACATCCCTTCCTCAGTGAGCAGCCCGTCCGGGTCTGCCACGAGAGTCAGCCGGGAAATCTTCGGTTGGAAGTTCTTTAGGATTGAGTCACGCCAGTTAGCCATTCCCTGCCTCCACTCGCAATAGAATGACCGGCTGGAGTTCTGGCAGAACTCGCTCTCGTTTACGCAACTCGGTTGCCCACTCCCGCTCCTCTTCCTCAAGCCGCTTCAGGCGATGCTGACGCACTTCGGGCAGGCCCAGCCGACCGAGCGCTTCTCGTCGCACCTGGAAGGCGTAGCTGCCCTTCTCCTGTTCCCGTTTGAGTCGTTGTTCATGACGTGTGTTGAGATCGTGGAAGGCATCCTCACCCAGCCGCTCGGCTTCGGCTCGCAGCCGATGGAAGACTTCTTCAACTTCGGGACCAGCGTTCGTTCCGATCTGATCGAACTCGATCCGGTCCTCCATCAACGTGTCCCAGATGTGCCTGGCCGTGGGACTGAGCGTTCGCCCGTCGTCGTGATGAAAGATTGGAACGATCTTCACGTCCCGGAAAGACTGACTATCGATGGCGATCCTCCACAGAGACCAGTATCCGACGACTTCCCCGGGGAGACTGGCGAACCGAACAGAGGGTATCGGCTCGGTGACGACAAATCGCGGCAATTGCTGCACGAGTCGGCGGATGCGAGTGTCTTCGAGGCTGACGTGTTGCAAGCCCTTGTCCTGAGCGTCCCGACTGTGGAATGACACTCGTTCCATGCGGCTGCCGTCCGGCCATTCCAGAGTGAGGCTAAACAAGTCTTTGTGAACCTTGCCCCCTTCGCAACGAACGTAGGCCGTCGCCATGCGTTCGACCCAAAACGGTAACGGGTGACTGCTCAACTGCTGAGCCAGCGTCGGGTCCAGAACTGTTTCGCCATAGTACGATTTCCCTTGGTACTCATTTTCTGCCTGTTCACGAACTTGCATGACCAGCGACTCGATACTGGCTTCCATGTTGGCCGGATCGATGATCGCCTGGGCATACAGTTTCTCGAACATCGCTCCGCTCTCGGCGGAATCCAGCACGTCTTGCGTCTTGTCCACACCGAACTCGTCCAGGATCGTGGCAAGCTTCTCTTCGAGGACTTCCTGCACTCGCAGTTCCACACTGTCCTCGAAGATCAGGTTGAACGCCTTCACCGGGCGCTTCTGTCCGATACGGTCCACACGTCCGATGCGCTGCTCGATCCGCATCGGATTCCACGGCAAGTCGTAGTTGATGATGACATGGGCAAATTGCAGGTTGAGACCTTCACCACCGGCGTCCGTCGAGACGAGAATGCGTGCCTTCTCAGCAAATTGCCGCTGCACCCGCCGCCGTCCCTCCAGGTCCATCGACCCATTGAGGCAGACAACTGAGAAGCCGTGCTGCTCCAGGAAATCCCGGAGCATGTTCTGTGTCGGCACGAACTCGGTGAAGATGAGATACTTGAGTTCCGGGTCGTTCTCCTCCCGCTGTGTTTCGTACAGGATGTCCAGCAGCGTCTCGGCTCGTGCGTCTGGTCCAAGCGCCCGACAATGGCGAGCGATTTCGAGGAGCATCTTGACTTCCTCTTTCTCGTTCTGAAGACCGGCCATGCGAACGGCGAGCAGTTCCTCCAACTGCTCCTGGCTGTCCTCTTCCTCGAAGTTGTTCTCGGGTGGCTCTTCGTCTGTGGTTGTCAGGTTCGTCGATTGCAGTGCTTCGAGCCGTCGTTCGAGCGCCGATGCGATGGCCTGCGTGCTGCTGGTGACGAGCCGCTGCATCAGGATCATCAGGAAGCCGAGGTACTGACGGTTCTGACGCATCGCCTGGTTGTAGCCCAGGCGGACGTACTCCGTGACCGACTCGTACAGTTTCTTCTGGAGCGTGTGCTTCTCTTCCCAGCGGACGGGCATGAGCTTCGTCAGCCGGGGCATGAACAGCGGGTCGCCCTTGTCGTTGATGGCTCGCCGCTTCTCGGTACGGATCACGAACGGGGCGACCTTTTCCTTGCGGATCGCCCCCGACGTGATGAACTCCTCTCGGTCGAGCAGCGCCATGACTCGCTGGAAGCCTGCCGTCTTGCCCTGGTGCGGCGTAGCCGACAGCAGAAGCAAGTAAGGCGCAGCTTCAGCCAGCGCTTTGCCGAGCCGGTAGCGGGCGACCTGTTCGGTGCTTCCACCGAGACGATGCGCTTCGTCGCAGATGATCAAATCCCATCCGGCGTCGATCAGGTCGCCGAGGCGTTCCTGGTTGTACGTCTCCAACTTCTCACGGGACCAACCTCGACGGCGTTCAATGGGCTTGATCGAGTCGGCGGGACAGACGACCTGATCGAACTGCCGCCAGACATTCTCGGCTCCGGTCAGGTTTCGCCACGACGAGAACTCGCTCGGCGTCAGGAGTCGGAACTCTTCACCGAAGTGGGTCTGCATTTCCTGCACCCACTGCGTCACGAGACCCTTGGGGGCGACGACCAGCACCCGTTTCACCAAGCCACGCAGCTTGAGTTCCCGAAAGATCAGACCGGCTTCAATGGTCTTCCCCAGCCCTACCTCGTCCGCCAGGAGGTATCGAACCCGGTCGCCGGTGACGGCACGGGTCAGGGCATGAAGTTGGTGCGGCAGAGGAATCACGCCTGCTTCGAGTGGCGCCAGCAGTACGTCCTGCGTCAAGGCGTCGGCGATCCGGGCGGCGGCGACTGCGTAGGCGATACGATCAAGGCCAGACGCCTCCGTGGGCTGGGCCGGGGACAAAGACTCGGCAGGAACTCGCTCCACGGTCGCCAGTCGGGGAATCCAGACCTGATAGACCGTGTGGTTCCAGACCGTTTCGACATCCAGGATGCGCACACTCTCCCCGTGGTCCTGGCTGTAGGCCCAGCTTCCGACAGCAAAGTTCGGCGGGGTTGTGGTGGTCATGAATCATTCACCCAGCATCAGCGAAGCGTTGTCGAAGTACATCAGGAGAGCCTGGTCCTCCTGGATCACTGCATCGGGAATCCGCTTCGCCATCTGCACGATGGTTGTGTAATCCTTCTTCTGCCAGCACTCCTTGAAGCCCGCCCGCAATGCCTCGGTGCGGACAACCTTGTGCTTGCCCTTTGTGTCAAGGTACTGCTGGAATTCTTTCAGCAGTGCCCGATTACGAATCTGTTCAAGATGGACTTCATTCTTCGGATCGGGAATCTGCCACAAACCCTCCTCGTCCTCGACGAAGTTTTGTTCGAGGATAAGGTCTAGCTCGATTGGCTGCTCATGCTTCTCCCAGACCCTTTGCGCCTCTCGCATGTAGAGCGGCTGCAAATCCTGCTTCGTCATCGGACTCTCTTTCAGTTGGCGACGTACCCACTGAATCGAAGTCTTCTCGTCACTCACAAACAGTTCGTACTGCTCTACCTCCTTCACCTCCAGTCGCTTCTGGTCGTATTCACTCACTTGGTCCGGCAAGAAGTGCATTCCGTCCCGCTCAGGAAATCGCTGAATCAGCCCAGCGTGGAACTCGGCTGAAGAGAGCGGAACAGCATTGCCCCGTTGGACGTGGAAGGCGACCATCCGGTCATAGAGCAGATAAGGCTGCCGCTCGGCAATGACTTGAACCCGCCCATCCCTGGGGACAAACCTTGGCACTTGGGCAAGATGTGACCGAACAAACTCCCAGGCCGACTCCTCGCTGCCCGCTGTAACCTTGAATCGTTCCTCCAGGTCTTGCCCCGGCCGGTAAGCCGAGATGATTAGGTCTTGCTTCACCGCCGAACTTGTGACTTGCCGGTAAGAGCCTTGCTGCTTGTCGAGCGTCCGAACGTCAGCAACGACGAAACCGGCTGCAAGCATGGCCTCCTGAATAGCGTTCCACACTGCGTTCTTTGAGTTGTGGAAAACAACGGTCATCCAGCGCCCTGGCTTCAGAACACGGTAGTATTCCTCGAAGCATCGCTGCATCAGGTGTTGGTATTCATGCAAACCCTTACCTTTGGCAGCATCCACAACCGCTTCTGGAGCCGTGCTTGTCTTGACATGGTGCCACGATTCGACCAGCAGATTGAGATCGGCGTAGAAAATGTTCTCACCGAAGGGAGGATCAGTAAAAACGTAGTCGATGCACTCTGATGGCAAGTCAAGGCGTGCGGCAGAGCCGGTTGAGATGATTACGTTTCCGGGTTTTGAGTTGAGTGCCCCAAAAATCTTGGTGAGCCGGGTGAGCTTGCCTCCCAAGACGTACTTCGGGCTGCATTCGGCATGTTGAGAAGCAACGTAGTACACGCCTGTCAAATACTGGTTCACCTGCGAATAGCCGGTCGGCCTGAACCGATTCAGCATCGAAGCGGTCCAGAGTCCCTGCTCGGCAAAAAAGAGTAGCGTCGAACGAAGCGTGTGATCTTGCGTGGCGCTCGCCTTTTTCCACAGAAGCCCGAATGCCTGCGCAGGCCGAGGGAGGAACAGATGATGATTATGAGTGAATCCCTTTGGTGCCAGACGGGAGCCGTGATACATCTGGTCAATCGGGAATGCGTCAGTCGGCACTGTGGATGGCAACCGCATCTTTGCTACACGGTTGATAACCTCCAGGTCATGGTTATCAGGTTTTTTCTCGTACTTCTTGCCCCTAATCGTGTAATTGATGAGCGCCGGACTGAACTTGACTCTCTTCCAGGTGGCTCCGGTAGCAGGATCAGCGAGCGCTTCCATGATCCGTTGGAGGTTGTCTTTAGTGAGATCAGAGCGGCATTTGGGACACGGAAATGAATCCCGTGTCTTCTTCGTGGATGGGTTCAACGATTCGTTGAGAAAGACAATCTCCTCGCCGCACTCTGGACACGAAAAATTCTCGCTCCAGACTGTGAAGTTGATTCTTCCTTTCGTTTTACCGTCAGAGTGCAGCGTTTCGTACATCCAGCCAAGCTCATCCTCAACATCCTTTAGGAGTTCGGCACCCGCCTTGGAAAACTCTAGGACGGCCACAGGGAGCGTGTAACCTCGCTCAATAAATGTGGCAGCAGGTGAAAGATCATTCAGAACAGCCCGCCTCGCACCCCACATGGGCGGATTCCTTCCCTCCTCTCGGCACTCCGTCTCGACCAACTTCCGAAACTCTGGATCAGGATGGCCGCACAGTTGCGCTGCCACGCCAGTCATCCCCGATCCAGCAAATCCGTCAAGCACCACGTCTCCTGGCAACGTGTAGTGCAGAATCGCCCGCATGATGGCCTTGTGCGGAACCTTCGTGTGATACGAATGGGCCGTATAGATTGAATCGGTCTTGCCTTCGCTGCTATCAACGGCCAGCGGCTCTCGATGGTAGTTGTCCTGCGGGTCGAACGGCTTTCCGAATGACTTGATGAAGGCCCCGATGAATGGATTCGGACACGCTGTGTAGTAGGGAGGATCGGACATCGCCAAGATGTCCTCGTCTTCGCCGTTGGGAAACCCTTCAATCTGGCGGAAGGCCGGGTCTTTCAGCTTCTCACGAAGTTGCTCGGTGAAATGCGCACGACGAGCCTCATCGTTGGGGAACGTCATCCCCAAACACTCGACCGGTCCCATGGCGCTGACGCCCTTGGAGTCGAACAAGTCTTGCTCCGTCTGCTTTGCCATATTCCGTGTCTCTTGCCTGCTTGTCAGTGAATCGTCGCCGATATTCTGTCGCCACTACACCTCTGTCTAGTCGCCTAGCATCAGCGATGCGTTGTCGAAGTACATCAGAAGGGCTTGATCCTCTTGGATCACTGCCTCTGGAACCCTCTTTGCCAGTTGCACAATGGTGGTGTAGTCCTTCCGCTGCCACGCATCCTTGAACCCGGCTCGCAGTGCCTCGGTGCGGACGACTTTGAGCTTGCCCTTCGTGTCGATGTACTGCTGGAACTCCTTCATCAACGTCCGATTGCGGAGTTGTTCCAGATCAGCCTCTTTCTTCGGATCGGGAACACGCCATGCACCACCTTTCTCCTCGATGAAGTTCTGTTCGAGGATCGTGCGCAATTCCATTGGCTGCTCGTGCTTTTCCCAAGTGCGTTGTGCCTCCTGCATGTAGATTGGCTGCAAGTCCTTGTACGTCCGAGGCTGCTCAGTCAACTGTCGGCGGACCCACTGAATTGCCCCTTTCTCATCGCTAACAAACAGTTCGAGTTGCTCGACAGACTGCGCTTCGAGCCGCTTCTGGTCATAGACACTCACCTGCTCGGGCAGGAAGTACATTCCATCTCGCTCTGGAAACTTCTGCTTCAGGCCGAGATAGAAGTCGGATGCAGAAAGCGGCACACCTGATCCACGCTGAACGTGGAACGCAACCATCCGGTCAAACAGAAGGTGCTGTTGCCGCTCGGCAAGAACTTCGACCTTTTCTCCCTTGATGCTGGCGACCGGCAGATGCTTGAGATGCAATCGGATGAATTCCCAGGCCGTGTCCTCCGAGCCGCTCTGAACTCGAATCCGATCTTCCAACTCGCTGTCAGGCTTGTACGTCGAGATGATAAGGTCTTTTTGAACAGCGCCAGCCGCAGTCTGCTGCTTCATGGTGAGTTGCTTTTTGTCGAAAACACGAACGTCTCCGACGACGAACCCAGCGTGTTCGAGTGCGGTTTGGATGGACATCCAGACCGAGTTGTGAGAGTTGTGGAACTCGACGGTCATCCACCGCCCTGGCTTCAAGACACGATACGCCTCTTGGAACGCAGAGGACATCAGGTCGTGATACTCGGGCAAGCCCTTGCGTTGACACTTGCTAACGATTGCCTCAGCGGTCTGGTTTGTAAACACTCCAAACCACGCCTCCCACATAAAGTTCAGTTCGGAATAGATAATGTTTCCGCCAAAGGGCGGGTCGGTGAAGATGTAGTCAACAGAGTTGTCTGGCAGAGACAGAGTGGTAGCTGAGGTGGTCGAGATGGCAACAGGAGAACCGCCGGGGCGACTCTTTCCCATCTTGGCGATCTTTCCCGTCAATGCGTACCAGGGGGCAACTTCAGATCGAACCTGGGCGATATACAAGAACCCCTTCAAGTAGCGATTCACCTGCGAGTAGCTGCTCGCAAAGTAGCGGTTGAGCCGTGTATGCCCAACGCCTACTGATTGAAGCCACCATCGAAGCCGTTGCTGTAGAGTTGCGGGGGCCTCTTGGACCCTCGACCTGAGCCAGGCGACTGCTCGCAACGAACGCCGGTAGTAGAAGTGATGGAAGTGTGTAATCCCGAGATGGTATCCGGCACGATACATGTCACCCCAGGAGGAATCTTCCGTGTGCATCATGCGCACGATTGGAACGGCGTCGGGGATAGGCTCCTTGGCGATCCGATTCAGAACGTCGAAGTCCCCCTTGTCGGGTTCTTTGGTTCGTACTTCCTTGCCCACTCGGTAGACGACCAGAGCCAGCTTCTCCTTCTGCTTTGTTGCCGTGGACTGAAGGATGTCGTCAAAGTACGACTCCTCCACCCTTTGATATTTGTCACGGTCATTCACCGAACCACATGAGGGACACGTCAGATTCTTGTCGGCGTTCTTGTGTCCTGTCTCCTCATCAACTCCTTCATCCCAGAAAGAGATTTGATGGCCGCAGTCGGGGCAGGCGAATACATCAGACCACACATAGTAATCGACGAATGCGGGCTTGCCTGACTTGGGATCACGAGTCGTGAACATCCAGCCGCACTCTGCCTTAAACTCTTCGAGGATTGACTCGCATTCCTGCTTGAAAGCCGAAGGTTCACAGTGCGAGTTGTAATTGACAGCGATGTGGGTGGCCGCAGGAGATAGGTCGAGCAGATAGGTCAATCGCTTCCCAATCTGGTCTGGCTGATATTGCGAGTCCAAGTCTGTGACGAACGAGCGGTCGGCACACGCTTGCACGGCAAGCCCGGTCATGCCGGTCCCACAGAATAGATCAAGCACGACATCGCCAGGACGTGTGTAGTGCAGAATGAAGCGGGCAATAGCTCGATATGGAACCTTGGTGTGATAGGTGTGGACGTTGTAGAAGTGTTCGCCCTTCCCCTCGGTGATGTCCGTCGTGAATGGTGTCAGCACCGGCACAGTGGAGGAGTGCTTTCGCTCTCGATTCCAGTGGGCGAGTACGTCGCTGACAAACGGATTCGGACAGGCTGTGTAATACGGTGGGTCGGACATCGCCAGGATGTCCTCGTCATCGCCAATGGGAAAACCTTCGATCTTGCGGAACTCTGGGTCTTTCAGCTTCTCACGCAGCTTCTCGGTGAAGTGCGCACGGCGAGCCTCATCGTTCGGGAAAGTCATGCCCAGGCACTGGACGGGCCTTGAGTCGTCGCCATAGGCAACGTCGAACAACTCTCCTGATCCTCCCTTGGCCGGGACCAGTTTCTCCTCAAAGAGCCGTTCCTTCTGTTGATGTTGTTTTTTTGCCATTTGCATGTCCCGCTAGTCTTCGAGAAGAATCGTCTTGCGTGCGATCCGCTCGATCTCGGCGACGTCGATGCTGCCATCAAGCCCATCCTCGGACCTGATGCCCCTAAGCGTTATTGGTGGGGTGGTCGCAGATATAACAACCCAGGCCCGGTCGTGCCGAACGAGTCGAGTGGACAAGTGCGTGATCACTTTTGCCCTCCTGAGTTCTCGCCACGGTCAATGACCAGGCGCACCTTCGACGGCTCTTTCCCACGAGTGATCTTCGCCACGAACTCCTCGAAGCGAGTCTGAATCTGTTCGACGGTGCAGGGAGCGCCACCGGCACTCAAGGCATCGACCAGTTCGCTTTGCTTCACCGGGATGGCTTCCAATCCCGACAGCGCCTGCTGCATCCCCTGCACAAGTTCGTTGCCGATCTTGTCCGGCAGCTTCTTCGACTTCAGGAAGGCATCGACCGCCGCCTTCTGGTCGTCCGGCAGAAGCTTAATGCTCTTGCGAGCAATGGGGTCGTCGAGGTTTTCGAGCAGCGTCTTCGTCCAGTTCTCCAGCAATCCGTCAAGCTGCTGGTCGATCTGGTCGAGAATGGCCGCACCGCTGGCTCCCAGGTTTTCCTCTTGTGGACGAAAGTTGCAGTGCGGGCAGGTTGCGGATGCGTCAAGATCATCCTTGACCAGTGTGAAGCACGTCTGCACTTTGGCCAGCCGTGTCTGTAGGTCACTCAGCGTCGAATGCGACAACAGGGACACTCCGGTCAGCTTCTTCAGGCTGTCCAGCCGAGCGTCCTTCATCAGTTCCTTCTTCTTGCCGTCTTCGTTTGCACCGAGGCGAGCCTTCTTGTGCAAGTTGAAGTAGGCGGTGCAGTAGTCGTCCTTGATCTTCTGCAGCGCTCGGCTGATCTTCTGGCGAAAGTCAGCAGCGCTGCGTGCCGATGGGTCCATCAGCTTGGCCCGCCACTCGCTTCGCACCGTTTCCAACTGCGCCCGCCAAGGGTCGGTCGGCGGCAGCACGGCGGCAGCGGTTCCCAGGTAGCCGGTCAGGGCCGTCAACTCTACGACCAGTCCATTGAGGTCTTCGATCTGCTTGATGACATCGAGCGTGGGAACCTGTCCCTGAATCTCCAACACACTCTTGGAAAAGTTCTTGAGCTTGCCAGGAGTGTTGAAAGCTTGCAGCCCTTCGAGGAACGACTTCAGGTCATCGAGCTTCTGGCGGTGATGTTCCTTGTCCTCTGGGGGGATCAGTTCACTGCCCCAACACGGCAAGCCTGTCTGGACGTGCTGGGCTGCGGTGACGACCCGCTCCGTCAATTCATTCGCCTTCGTGCGTAGCTGCTTCACCGCCTCGTCGTGCGTGGCCTCATTGCGGATCAACCCTTCGGCCAGCCCCAGCATCTCGAAGAGGGCGACCAGTTCGGCAAGCGGCAGGCCCTTCGGTTTCTCGACGTGCTTGAAGGAGACCAGTTGATCCACGGCCGTTTTCGTGGCTTCGCCCAGATTGGCGGCGTCGAGCTTCTTGCCCGCCACGCTCAGCGTGATGTTGCCGTTCTGAACGAGCGCAGCAAGAACAACCACAAGCAACTCTGGTTCAAGCTGGTACTGACACTCTCGCTCAACGTCGTTTTTAACGGCAATGAGTTCCTTGCGGTTGACAACTTGTCCCGGCGGCTTTGCTTCCAACTTCTCCAAGACGACTTTCGCGTATCGGGAGTGGTGGGGCTTGAGTTTGTCACCATCGAGCAACTCCAAGCCGTCGAGAACAGCGGTAGCCAAGTTGTTTCTTACACCTCCCGCAAGCCAGCGTAGCACGTCTTCGGTGGGCTGCTTGAGGTTGCTTGCATGGAGCTTGACGGTGAACGTCGGGTACTCGGGATAACGATCCTCGAACGATGTCGCCAAACAAACCGAGCCGGTCAGTTCGATTAGATCCCGAACAGCGGCGTTGCCCGTGCGGTGGCCTTTAAGCCATTCGACCAGCTTCTTCGGCACGCCTTGATGGACCACCTCGAACGACGTCAGCATGTTGGTCCGCAGCCAGGCCACGAGGGTCTTGAGGAAGCCGTCCGCCTTGTCCTCGTACACCTTCTTCGTGCCGGTACTCGCCGATGCCGCCATCTCACGAGCGCCAGCGTAAAGGCGAAGCGTGTCGTCGAACTGCTTGTCTCGATGTGTCAGCTTGAAGAAGACTTCATCGGAGAGTTTCTGATCATCGAAATGCGGAGGCTCGAATGGTTGGAGAAAGTAGAGGTAGAAGTCCCTTGGCGGCTGGGCCGTCGAACGCTCGTTGGGAGCACCAAAGAACAGGTAGCCTCTCCGAGTGATCTTGTGCTCCCGCCACTCGATCTCGTGCTCCCAAATCTGATACCCACGGACGTAGGGCGGCAGGTCTGTCAGTTCCAACACTCGGGTCAGCGCATCGAAGTAATACTGATCGAGTTGCGAATCAGAGAGCGTTTCGGCCTTGTCTTGAACTTTGGCATCGTGATCGATGGTCTTTTGCAGGTCCAGGTAATACTGGTCGTTCTCTGTGTTGTGGGTGATGAACTGGCCGCTCACCGTTTTCATTACTTCTTTGAGGCAGGCCTCCACAGTCGTTCGCAGAAATTCGCTGGTCTTCTCTGGCATCGAAGTCAACAGGCATAGACCATTTTGAAGCTCGTCTGCGGTGGGCCCAATCTTGGCTCGAATGTCGTCAGTTGTAAGACGGTGGATCGACAACCCATGAATGATGCGTACGGCCATCGGCTTTAGGCCCGCACGTGTGAAGGCTTGCTGGATGCGGTTCTCGACCACCTTGCTCACATCAATCACTTCTCGGATTTCGGGGACGGAACGCAGAACGGCATTGCCTTGGAGGAACTCCCAATAGGAGTCATAGCTAATGAGGCCCGGTTCGTCTTTCGGAACTACATCATTCAGGCAGCGCTTGATTTCGGCGCTCAGCGTTTTCAAGACCTCCCGCTTCTCTGCGATGGAGATGGCCTCAAATACTTCCAGGTAGGTCGGGTGCACGGGAAATAACCGCACGAACTCTTCGAGCCGTTCAGCCATGCCGCCGTACAGCGGCGTGAATTGCTGAAGATGCTCCCGGATTCTCGCGCGTTGTTCATCCGACTTGGTCAGCAGCCTCTCAGAGACAACATACGCAACATCTTGGCGAACAATGCGCAGTTGCTCGAACCGATCTTTAACCCGGCGCAGACTCTCGGCGACGAATTGGAACTTCGGATTGTCGAACAGACTCTCTTGCAGGCCAGCGATGAAGCGAAATCGAACCAGCTTACAAACTTCGCCAATCTCTCGGAGGAATCCCAGATCGAGTATGAGGTCATGCTGTTTGCGAGAACGCAGATAGTCAAGTAATTCGTCCACCACGAGGAGCAGCCCGTGATCCGGGTACTTCTCATTAAAGATTGCCATCATGCTCGACAGGTCATCCTTGTTGCTGTCCACCTCTTCGTCAGCAGGGAAGGTGAAGGACAAACCTTCGTTCGAGAGAAAGTCTTCGAGCCTGCCGCAGATGATATTGCGCAAGCTCTTCTTCGTCGCTGGAATTTCGAGCCGGACGACTTTGAACTTCCCAGATATGGCGACTGCGGCACTCGCGACATCCTTGTCTTTGACAATCGACGCCATGTCGGAATGTTCTGCCAACCCGCTAATGAGCGACAGCAGGTGTGACTTACCAGTGCCGTAGTTGCCGACTATGAGGACGCCTTTGTTGTCCGCGGGCGTCTCGAATTGCAGATTGGGGATCACTAGGTCGCATAACTGTTCGGCCATGCGATTCGAGATCACAAACGTTTCGACAAGCTGCCGCACTGCGGTGATCGCGTTCGCTTGCTCAAGCTGGATGACGGATTCGATCGGCTCGAACCGAACAAGATCGCTATATTTCATTGAAAGTGCTCCCAATCACTTTTATTCGGCATTGCCTAGCCCAAGCACGATCGCTTCAACTTGCTTGAGCTGAAGAAATTCGTGATGTCCCGGTTCTGCATGCGTAAGCGTGTTCTCGACATACGTACCGTTCCAAGAAGCGACGATTGTGCGATTGCGGCTGCTCAGCTGCAGAAGTCGGAGCGGATCGACTTCGAGGCTCGTGTCGAAAAGGATTTCTAGGTTGTCCAATAAAAGAACGTCTCCCGGCTGCGCCGCAATAACCTCCCTGAATAGTCTCTCTACGTTCCGCGAGCGTTGTAAACGAGTGAGGTCGAGCAACCTTTTGCTCAACTCAAGATTCACATTTACAACGTCACAGTTAAATGCGCGGGCCACGTGTTGAAGCGCGGTCGTCTTTTGAGAGCCGGGCAAACCAGCGACGACTACGAGTCGATAATACTGTCTCGCCGCGTTCTCAATTGCTTCTTCAATTCGTGCTACGTCTTGGACCAATTGTTTTCCCTGTAAGCCTTTCGTTGCCACTTTGGGCTCCCGAACTGACGTCGCCCGCCACCATTAAGCATCAGCATTTCGAGCCGTTACTTCGGTCTGCGAACTCTTCTAGTCGGTTCAATTGTTTTTTCCGCCTCCTGCAGGAATGACTCCAAGTCTGTTCGCTTGAACAGTCGGTAGCCGTTTGCCGGATTGCGATGCATTGGAATCTTTCCTGTGGCAGCCCACTTTCGAAGCGTGTTTTGAGCGACCCCGAGTATCTCCGCGGCCTCAGCGGTCTTCACGTAATCGGTAAGCTTTGGCATTTTTCGCACTCTCTGAGGAAATAAGCCGACGCCGAAGTCTAGCAAACTCTGCACTGCAGCGGAATGCCGTAGCCGGTTACTGCGTTTGGATTTCGGCCCCATCGATTGTGCTAAATGGCCTCACGACCCGCCGTCTCAGCGGCAGGATCTCCGTGGGCAGTGGACGCTTCCCGGCGACCTTGCGGACCCGATTGACTTCCCGGAGGAGCAGCAGAAGTTGCCGACGGACCGGAGCGTATGGGGCAACGGGCAACTGGTAGAATGCAAGCGCAAGCCTGTCGGGCGACTCTCTCAACGCTCGTTCCGCAAACCAGGCTCGCAACTCCAGGAACTGATTTCGGTCCATCTCGACGTGGGCATGCCACTTCTCGTCTTGCCTTCCGTCCTTGGTGCGACCACCAGGCTTGTAGCTGATCGAGTATCCGGCATACCTCAGCGGCACTCGACGGATGTCGCGGATGAGATTCGCCTCTTCCTCGAAGAACGCATGCACGCCCTTGGTCGCGAGAATCACGAAGGTCGATTCGTGACGGATGTACTGGAGATTTGATTGACCAGCTCGCTTACGCCGAGCGCGGGTCGATTCTGAGACGTTGATGCGGTATTTCGTGAGGAGCTTCTCGTCGATCGCACGAGGGTCTTTGCCAGGCGGCACGCGACCGATGACATAGTAGAAGTAGCCATGCCGCAGATAACAGCAGGCAATCTGCTGGACGAATCCTTCAACGGATGTTGCAACCGCTCGGTACTGCATGAGCCTCCCACGCCTTCGCCCCCCGCGATGGCATCGAGAAGTGGGAGCCCGTTTCAAACGGCACAGGCCCCCAGGTAAGCCGAATCCTTGTGGACAACGACTGCGCGAAGTGGAGAACGCAACTGCCTGCCCGCGCCTTCGTGGCGCGAGCAGAGTCAGCACGATTTCCACCGCCTGAGTTGCAGAGTGCGTGGCACTACACTCTTGAATTGTGCCACGCCAATTCATACAACCCTTCACGCAAAGAACCTTCCGACGGCACCCCTGGAGTGTAGATACACTCCGAGGTACCGCCGTCGGTCCGCCGCCACAGAAGACCAGTGCTCCCGCACAAGTCTCGTGTGACCGCTTGCGCCTTTCCAAGGACCGCGACTGAGAACACTCAGTCGACAGCACAGAATCTCTGACAGGTACATACTGCCCGTCAGCCCTTTCGTCGTGATTGCGTCGTCGGCACCACCCGCTACGACATCAACGAGTCCCCACTGCCTTGCAGGGAACATCGCCCAGCTACCTGCTCAGGCTCCCGCCTGAACCGCAACCGGCTCCTACTCAGGCCACACTCCCACTCTACGGCGTTTGAATCACCTGGATGACTTTGCGACGCTGTGCGCCGCGTCCAGGCACCGAGAACCACCCCGGCAGCCGCAGAGCTTCCTGCGTTAGTCATCACCTTCAGCATGCAGCTCACGTCGCTATCCCGTGTGACCGGGAGGGACGCCAGTCGTATGTCCAGTTCACCAGAACCGGCATAGTTTCGATCGCGGAGCATTGCTGCACACATCGCGATCATTTCAGGGGACCGAGCGTAGGAGCATCCCCTTACCCACCGACTGAGGTCGTTCGCCATTCGGCACCGTCTTCTGCACGCTTCACCGGCAAGCCCTCGCGGGCCTTTCATGGTTGAGCTATTCGCGGCCACTGGATTTGCCAGCGGTCCCCGGAGTAAGTCGACTCCGGTTCGGCCTGTCGCCAGGCTCGAAACTCCCCACGCCGGGCGAGTTGAACGAAGTCCGAGACTCCGAACCCCTCGCGCAGGATTACGACTCTTCATCGAAGACTCCTCACCTGCTTTGAATGATGACGGCCTTGAGACCACCTCAAGGTATTTCCGCATCGCCCCCGCACTTGGCATCAGCCCAATTCGGGCGAGTCGCAGCGGGACCGATTTGCATCGGATAGAAACGTCGGATTACTCGGTGAACAGATAGCTGGAATACAAATCCAGCTACCGACCGGATTACTCGACGAAGCCTCCGTCGAACTGGACAAGCACCTCTCGATGCATCCAGCTCTACGGGCCGATCGCGTAACGGGTGGTTAATCCGTTCCCTTAGCCTGAATGGTGAGTTCAGGTTTACCGGGTGCGATCGCCTGTCAAAGTCCATCATGCTGTCACCGCTGACGAGCCGAATTAGCGACTCGCTCGCAGCAACGCGTTTGACGTAAACGACAGCCGCAGCCGGGCATCCGATTCCCGACCGCTTCAGTCTCAATAGCGTACCGGTCGAACATTGCAACTTTGCCTCTTGTTCATGCCAAATTTGTTACAAAGCGGCATCCCGTGATAATTGGTCGGGAATGAAAAGCGCACTTCCCGATGAGCGACTGGTCTTCGTTGACCTTGAGACTGCCGGTGGCGAGCCGTGGCGGCCAATCATCCAGGTCGCAGCGATTGCCGTAGGAAGCGACCTGCAGGAGCTGGAGAGTTTCGAGGCAAAACTGAAGTTCAGTGAACGATTCGCTGAGCGACGCTCTTTGGCCGGAAGCCGCTACTGTCCGACAACTTGGCAGCGCGAGGCTAAGTCTTCAGAGCAAGTGAGCAGCGAGCTTGCCGAGCTGCTCTCACGTCATGCGACCGTGGACCAAGTATCGCGAGCGGGAAGGGTGTACCAAGTTGCGCAGTTAGTAGCACACAACGCTGCCTACGATGCTGCCTTCCTCGAACGATGGTTCGCACGCTGCGGGCGATTTCTACCAGCTAGCCCGCGGGTGCTTTGCACCATGCAGCGAGCCATCTGGCTCGTACACGAAAACAAGCAGGTGACACCCCCAGTCGATTTCACTCTGCACACTCTCTGCGAATACTTCGGGGTGCTATTCAACCGAAAGGACGCGCATGATGCGCTTGCTGATGTTCGAGCGACGGTGGAACTTTACCGCCGAATGTCGAGGGAGTCGCTACGCCGCCAGGAATCAGTCGCCAGAGCAGTGGGGTAAGTCAACACAGTGCTCCCGCAACGGCAGCCGAGTCAGCCTGTGGATAACTTCGGCGAACACAGCGAGGGCAGGTGTCGCTCGCGTCACATCCAAAACGGGCATAAAGGTGTCGGAGGCGTCACGTTTTTGGGTCTTTGAGGTGTCGGTCGCGTCACACTTTTTTGCGTTCGGCTGACTGCACGCACCTCGTAAGTCTCCAGTCCATCAGGCTATTCCAGCAGTTTCGAGCCGACTCCGCAGCGCTCCCCAAAGTACTGGTACAAAGTACTTCTTGTACAACCAAAGATCTTTGCCTTGAAGGTAAGGGTAGGGAAGTTGAGTTAGCGCGTCACGAACAACGAACCGGCACGTGCCATTCCTTTCGCAGGCACTTGAGCAACGGCTTGCTCTTCTGCAGGTGCTGCACCGAAAAGCTCTGCTTGCAGACGAGTGAAGAGTTCCCGGCCTTCGAGCGACAGTTCGTGTGTCTGGCTCTCAACCTTCTGCAACTCCATCCACCAATCCGGCGCGGTGCGATTGCCTTCCGCTGCTTTACTCACGCTGTCGACGAAGTACGCCATCGGACTCTTTCGGAAGAACTCCGAACCAAAGCGTTCCCGAGCGGCCAACGTGATATCCGCCCATTCGGCGAGAAGCCGGTGAGAGTATTTGCGCTGGAGCCGCGCTGCAGCCGTGTCACTGAAGCCGATGGTGAGTAAGGTATCGTGAAGCGGGGAATCTTCGGGACGAGCGTCGCAAGTATGGGCACGGCGCTCGGCTGATTCGTAATACGGCCCCCGGTTCAAGCGGATGAAGAAGTTGCCGGGAGAGGTGCGCGTGATCTCGGCATCCGAGAGCACCGCCATATCGATGAGCTTCGCCAGGCAACGATTTACTTTGAGCTTCATTTCTCTCGTTGCGAGCGTCGAGCTGAACCCGAGGACATTCACTGCGAGATGCTCCAAGCGGATCGCCTTGAGGTGCGTCCGCCGTGCGAAGACCTTACTCAGAAACAGGAACAATCGACGACTCGCCGTATCGAGCTCGCGATAGAGTGCAAGGTCGAATCGGAAGTGACCGGCTGCGGCTTTGACGAATTCGAAGAATACCGGGTCCCAAGAGATTCGCCATGAGCGGCACGAATCAAGATCGGTCGGAAGACTGTAACTGAAGAAGTGGAAGCTCACTCGGCGGTGCTCACCGCGAAGCGGATCATAGAAGCCGTCGTTGATATAGCTTACTGCCGACAGTCGCTTGATAGCTTCGGCGAACTGCTGATACTGCCGGCCACCGCGTTTCGTTTCGCGGTTGATGATTCCGAGCTGACGAAGGCACCAGTAGGGACTGGCAAACAGTTGCGGCTCCGGTTCTGGAGTAAGTAACGTCAGAGCCAGTAGTCCCCAGAGGTACAATTCATCTGCCGCCGAGAGCCCCAATGGGCAGAAGACATGCGCCTTGGCAGTCGTCTTCCCGGCGGTCGGGCTATAGTAGGAATACTCACTGCGATAGACGGAATTCTCAACCAGCGAACGGCGCGCGTCGAGCGGGCAGAGGGCATGCTCGACCAGCGAGAGCTGACCGACGCCCGTCGTTCTGCGAAGTGCTGTGGAGCTTCGGCCCATGCGCGACTCAAGGGGGTTACTTTAACGCCATTGAAGTTCGCGTAACATGCCGCCACGGATTGCGAAACCGCAAAGTTCGCCTATGTCCGGGACGTTCAAGAGGTCCGACCTGGCGACTTTGCGGTGGTTGGGCGATGGACTCGGTCACAGTTGCGACAGTTCTGTCTCGAAGTGTGACGCAAACGACACGTACCGTAGGTCATGCGCAGTCTCGTTTCATCGAGCACCGGCCTCCGAATTGCTGGCGGCAAGTTCCCGTGGCAAGCTCTTGGTTATTGGAGGGAGGACCAATAGGTTTTTTCACGCGCCTGCGTAGCGAACGGCCCAGGAGAAGTGGGATTCTTCAAGTTGCATCAGTGCTGCTTGGCGAATCCTGTTTTTCCGTTCCTATTTTTTGGAGGCTAACGCCATGCAGAGCAGTGCTGAGAGAGTTGAGACTTGGAGACCGCCGAGAACCATCACCGTGACTTTACCGTCGCCTTATGAGCACGCGTATGGGCGGATATTAGTCGAGGATGTGAATGGATACGCTGAATACGGCTCCATTTGCTACTTGGATCCATTCGCATTTGTCTGGGCAGGCAACGAGGATTACCCCGAGTCAGGCGAGGGGCCTGGGTTCTGGAGTGAAGCCAGGGAGGAGATCGAGAATAGGCTTGCACTGGAGCAACGTCGAACCGCGATTTTCTGTTCCTACCAGACGTACAAGCGAATGCAGCCGTATGCCCGTTGGTGGCAAGATCCGGATTCGATGGTTCGAACCACACGTCGGGGCGCCGTCTACTCTGCGATAGTGCTCGCGATACTCGTACTTGGTGCATTGTCGAAAAGCCTGCTGTTTTAGTGCGTGCCCACGGTTTTACGAATTACAAACCCATTTCATCGGAGCGACTGGTCCTCACTCCGATTCTTCTATTGGACTTGGAATCCGCTTCCGATCCACCTTCTCGGCCTACAACCGCTGAATCAGAAGTCTGTTCGGTAGCTTACACGCAATTTCCATTGGAAATCGCGAAGCGTATAGCAGACCGACGCCACCGAGACATTCGCAGGTCGCTTGAGTTCGTGGCCAATCGCGCCGAAAGATTTCCATTGCGACCTTCCTACCTTTGTGCCAGCGTATCGGAAGTGATTTCGCCGACTTGGACGGAATTTCCATTGGAAATCGGCCAGCGGAGCTGTTCCTGCGAAGGCTCATGACGGGACTTGTCTTCTGTCTCATCAATCAAAAAGGTGGATGTGGAAAGAGTTCCACCTGCTTTCACTTGGCTGGAGCCTTCGCCGGACTTGGCTATTCTGTGCTGCTGATTGATGCTGATCCGCAAGGCTCTCTCAGCCAAGGCTTCCTCGGTTCCGATACGGTAGAGAACCTCCCGGCGTCAGAAACCCTTGCGGCGCTGTTCGACGAATCTTGCTTCTTCCTGGATCGCCAGCGGCTGATTCGTGCAACGGATTTCGAGCGCATCTCGATCGTGGCAGCGAATCAACATCTGGGCGACTTCAATGCTCCCCGACCTGAAAAGTCAGGCATGATCCAATTCGCCCTGCGAGACTTTCTGGAAGAGCAGAACGCCTTCGACATCGTTCTCATCGACTGCCCGCCAAACCTCTATCAGTGCAGTTGGAACGCGATGATTGCTTCGAACTACGTCGTGATTCCTGTTCCGCCGGAAGACTTCGGGACGCAAGGTCTGCGAGCAGTACATCAAGCGATCGACAACGCGCGTAAGCTAAACCCGACTTTGCGACGCCTTGGCCATCTCGTCAGCCGCTACGACAGACGACTCCTCGTGCATCGTTCATACGAAGAACGACTGCGCGAGTTGTATCGAGAAATGGTACTCGACACGACGGTCCCAGAGGCTTCAGCCTTCAAAGTAGCCTTGGCGTGCCGCCAGCCTGTTGAGATCTACAGCGCGAAGTCTGCGGCAGCGAAAACGATGCGAGACTTGGTGGAAGAACTGCTTGCGCGTGTTGCCGAACGGACGCGGAAGCGAACGGTTGCATGAGAGGATAAAAGCTAATGGCCAGCACTCGAAGTATTCTGGAGCAGATCAGAGGCAAGGTTGATGAGTCGATGGGCGTGCGAGCCAATGATGGCAAGCCGCAGTTAAGTCCTATCGCGCATCCGAAAGATGTCGGGCGTCGTGCCCTACGAACGTTCGGCACGCTCGAAATAACAAGCATCATTGCTGATCCCGATCAGCCGCGTACCGAGTTCGATCAGGAGCAACTCGAAAGGCTCGCACAGAGCATCCGAGAGAAAGGCCAGCTCGCTCCGATTCGGGTTCGCTGGTCGGAACAACATCAGAAGTGGATCATCATTTCCGGTGAGCGGCGTTACCGAGCGACAAAGCTCGCGGGATTGCCGACAGTCGAATGCCATTTTCACGAAGGCGAGTTGTCAGAGACCGCTATCAAAGAGCAGCAGCTCATCGAGAACCTCCTGCGCGAAGATCTGAAACCGATCGAGGAAGCAAAGGCGTTCGAGCAATTGATGAAGCTCAATAACTGGAACGCCAAAGAGCTTTCAGCAGCGATCGCTGTGAGCCAAGGAAAGATTGCGCGCTCGTTGGCGTTGCTGAAGCTTCCGCCCGACGTGCAAGAGAAAGTCGAATCGGGAGAAATCTCGGCTCGGGCTGCTTACGAAGCATCGAAACTCGATTCTCCCGAACAGCAGCGCACTACGCTGGCAGGACCGGAATCGGGAGGTGGCGAAGTCACAATCGAAGCTGTCCAGAAGCAAGTACGGCAACGCAAGGGAGTCGCACAAGAGCGTACTCGGGGTCTCAAGCAGACCTTCATCACTGAGGAAGGCTTCAAAGTAACGGTCACCGCGAGCCGCAAGGGCAACTACCACGAGATCGAAGAAGCCCTGCAGCATGCGATTGAGGAAGTGCGACTGCGCATTCAGAACAACGTGCAGCTGTCTTAAGGCGTGATGGGATGCTGAGCATTGTATTCGCAGTGCTGGGGTCTTGGCTGGTGCTAAGCCTCACATTTGCGATCTACTCGCTCGCTTCGCTTCCGCTATTCCCTCTACAGACTCTACTGCACAAGTCTCGGAATTCGACTGTAATCGGTCTCGCATCCTACTACCTCTCGTTGATTGCCTCAGCAATAAGTGGTGCGAGCGTAATGTTCCTGATCCACTCGCTGTGCCGCTATCTTGAGGTAGTACCGTCTTACGGAATGCTGATTCCGGCACTGCCAGGAGCTTTCGCACCCTTCCTCGACAATGCGAGAGCCGCGTTGAGATTAGAAGAGCACCGGTCGACATACAGCGTCACGGGGGATGAAAGCGCCGAAGGAGCAAGTTTCGACGGAAGTGCGAACGGCGGGCTTCTAGGAACCTTAATCGGATTGATTGGCGGTGCCATCTACTTTCTCTCTGAAGCCAACCTGCTGCTTCCTGAGCGAGTTGGATAACGCGCTGAAGTGGATACCATGCAATGGAACGAAATGACGATTCCATCAACGTCTCACGCTGGCTGAGGCCCCTCCCAGTAGCAGCAATCAGTGCGGTGCTGGGAGTTTCAATCTCGCTGCTGTTTCCGCCGTCTGTATTCTTCGCCTTTCTTTCCCTGCTTATCAGCGGGCTTGTCGGACTTGCTCTTGTACTCACAGCCCGAGTTCGGTCCACTGAAGGACATCCACGACTCCTACAGCTGCTACTCGATTTGTCCGCGGATAAGGAGATCTCCGCGATGCATCTTTCCATTGCCGAAGCGCTGACGCAGATCGCCAATCAAGGCGATCCAATATTTCGTCGCCTGGCATTGCAGCGGCTGCAAGCTATTGGAGAGCAGTGCTCACTCATCGGCAAGGCGACCATTGAGTTTCCATCGACGGAAAGCTGGCGCGTCGTCTACGAAGAGCTTCTCCGCAGTCCAGGGCTTCACCTTTACCGTTCGGTCTCGTACATCGAATCCGCCCATTATTGGCAGGACGGGCCGGGGCAACAAAGCACCAAACTCAATCTCGAATTGCAGGACCAGCGGATTGTCAGCATCGAGCGCACTGCGATCATTGCAGACCATCTGTGGCCTGAGGATTCGCTCTTCCCCGTCGAGCCGCTTCACTCTTGGCTCGATGAACAACATCGACACGGCATTTGGATACGAGTCGTTCGAGAGTCAGAGCTAGGCAGTGATAGCGATCTGCTGAGCGACTTTGGTATCTACGGCAATCGTGCCGTAGGGATGCAACTGGCCGATCCCAGCGGACGAACGATTCGATTCGTGCTGAGCTTCGACTTCGACAAACTAAGGCAGGCAGAAGCTCAATGGAGCCGCCTTGCCGTTTATGCGATTTCTTATCGCGAACTACTGGATCAGAAGCACTGATCTCATTACGATCGGGTACAAGGAGACGAGGCTATGCCCGACCCGCTGTATCTCGATACGGCACGGCTGGGCCAAATGTCACCGCGAGCCTGCCGTGCCTCGGTCGATTTCGCTCGCTTCGCCAGCGAGCAGGGTTGCAGCCTGTACTTATCTCGCTTTCTCGCTGAAGGGTCCACTGCTTGGCCTGATGCACTTTCTCAGCGGTATTCAGGCCTCGCAGACTGGCAAGGCGTCGCGCAGCTCAAACGCCGCCTCAAGGCAATTGTCGAGCAGATGATGCAAGTGAGGTCCTTCTCGCTGCACGTTCCGCCGAGCTGATGCGATTTGCAGCCAAGTTGATGATCGGTCCATGCCGAAACGTGTTGCTCACCGACGTGAGCTGGCCTGCGTACGAAGGCGTTTTCGAACGTGAACGCCGCAGTTCGACTTGCCGACGGACTCGGCTTCTCCTGCGACGACGCATTCTCTACGAAGGCATTTCGCCAGATGACTTCATCGCACTGACTGTGCGGCATTACATCAAGCAAGGCTGCGATGGCCTGTTCATTCCCCTGGTTGATAACCTTGGCGTACGATTACCCGTCGAGCGGTTGGTTGAGAGACTACGCCAAGAAGCAGAGCTTCGGTTTGTGGTTGTCGATGGCGCTCAAGCAATCGGACTGTGCCACTCGATCTGGGCAGAAACTATTGCGACCTGTTGCTCGCAGGCTGTCACAAATGGTTGCGCGCCTTTCTACCTCTCGGTCTTGCCTTCTACGGCGCACCGGGGTCACGCAGCTACATCGAAGACTCGGCACTTAGATGGCAGCAAGACGCCTCTTTCGATGATCCCTTGCTAAGATTCTGCTGCGAACTTCAGGGCCACACCACAACGCCGTACGGCGAAACAGTCCAAGTGCAGCCGCTACTCTCTGCAAATGGCGCAGCGATCGATGCATCGCTTGGCGTCATGTCGCAGGCAGACTCTACGAATCGAACGAACATCACTGCCATCGCCGCGACGTCAGGCTGGAAGTCGCTCTCTACGCACTCTGCATTCGCAAGTCGCATTTTACTGTTCGAGCACGAACGACCCGACTCTCGTATGCGACCTCCTGACGATGTGCGAGCACTATTCCTGGCTCAGGGAGTTTCGCTTAGCTGCTACGATACCGGTCTAATCCGCTTGTCGCTCCCAGACCACCGACTCGGTGTCGAAGAGCTTCGCTGCTTGGAAGCCGCATTCGCATCTGTCCGGCAATGACGTTGGCCTCACCGTCTAACGCAGCGCCCCGCTTCAATATATTTTGCAGATAGAACTTTACTCAACACTGCAAGCCGTGGTAGCAGTGAAGTATGCTGCAAGCCTTTGAAGGACTCATCGATGCGAATGGTCTTCGCTCCTTGCGACAAGGAGGAGGTCCCGCACGCCTTGACGTCGATTCCACGTCCGAAGCAGTTCCCTTCTGGGCAGTGCTCGATACGCAAGCGGCTTCTCAAGTTCTAAAAGAACTGCTCGCAGGCAATCGTCGCTTCGCCTTGTCACTGCTTGAAGCCACGGCGAAATCCCTCGGAAGCATTCCTCCGCGATAGCTTCTCTTCCGGGCTGATGCCCAAGATATGCCGCATGCAAGTCTCGCAGTCCTCACGATAAGTCTGGTGCTCTTCCCGCGGCCCTTCTGATCATATCACGGCGTTCAAGGTCCGCTCCGGCCTGCGGCCTGCGCTGCTGCTTTCGCTATCGCGAAAGGCTCCACCTTGACCTGCCGTGAGTCCCAGAGCCGGGCCGCTCGGCAGCCCAGATTCGAAGAACGATCAAGCTGCACTGCGCCGGAAGCAGCGCTTCGGAATGGAGCATGAACATGGAAAACAAAGTCAAAGCACTCGTCGAAGGAGCACTCGCAGAGCTTAAGGAGCAACTTGACCTGGGTCGCAGTGAGGTGCTCTCGCGATACCTGGAATGCATGGCGAGATTCCACAGATACTCTTGGTGCAACGTCATGTTGATCTCCAAGCAGTGTCCCGACGCAACCCAGGTCGCTGGCTTTCGACGCTGGCAGGAGCTCGGACGCTATGTGCGAAAAGGTGAAAAAGGAATCGGTATCCTTGCACCAATGGTTCGGCGAAAGGAGGTCGAAAACGGCGAGCAGCAGGGCGAAGCGTTCGTCTCTGGCTTCAGGGTGGTGTATGTCTTCGATTTAGCGCAGACAGAAGGCGATTCCCTTCCCGAGCTGAGTCGTCCCAAAGGAGATGCGTGCATGGCAATCGAGCAGCTTGAGGCTGTCATCCGCGATGCAGGCATCACACTTGGCTACGAGTCGCTTCCTGCAGGAACCGATGGATACGCAATACCCGGGTCGATAGGAATTGCTGAAGGGCTGCCTTCAGCGAAACGGTTTCTGGCGCTCGCGCATGAACTGGCCCATCACTGGCTCGCACACCACGAACGTAGAGAGCTTACTCGCAAGGTCAAAGAGACCGAAGCCGAGGCTTGCGCCTTTGTAGTCGCCAAAGCATTTGGGGTCGACGCAGTTGCTGCTACCAGCGAGTACATTCAACTCTACAACGGCGACAGCAAGTTGCTAGGCGAATCACTTGGCCGCATCCAGCAAGTGAGCAGGCAAATCATCGACGCCATGCAAGCAGAGCCCAATCTTCAGATGCAATCGAACGTTGCATGCGCCGCCTGATCGGAGGCGGAGAATACTTTGAAGCGGAGCCGCCCGGCGGCTCCTGTTTCGATGGTCATCGCTTGCGGACCGAAATCTTGACCCCGGTCTCTTGTACTTGGCAGTTCGCAGAGGTAAAATTTTGACGTGCTTCAGTTCGATGCTCAACATGCCTTCCGAACTTCGAGTAACGCACAGATCGCACGGCAGGTTTTCGCTATTCGCACCTGGCTGCGACCTGTTGCCGAGCGGGCGGAAGGTTGAGCCGACAAAGGCACCGCTTCGTGCGACCGCTTTACGAGGCCGTCGTATAGGCGATTCAAGCGAATAGCAGCGGCGCGTCTGATGATGCGTTTGCAGTGCAGCCTCAATGGCTTGCGGATGAGGGCGGTTTGGACCGCTTCTCGAAACGGCAAATTGCCGTATGTGCCCTTTGGCACCGTATAAGACGTATCCCTCAGTTTTCCATCCGCGATGGATGGTTCGCTAGGGATACGTTCTCCTTCAGGGGTGTTTCGCCCGACGTTTCGCATTGATTTCAAGCGATGTCGTCCTGCGCACCTTCTCTCCTTGCACTTCCCCGCGTCGTGTTCATCCGCCGGTGAAGTTCCTTTCGCACAGTTCCTTCACGCTCGCAGTTGTCGGGTCTTCAACTGCGCCTTAGCGAAGCTGCGCGCTCTTCCAAGACCCGAGCATCATTCAAAACGCTATCCAATCGTTCGAAATTCCGAAAGGATCATTCAATGTCACGACGAGCCAAGCGGTCTCGCGCCGCTGCCCCCGCACAAACACACCAGCCTATTAAACGCCCGACGCAGGAAGAAACGAAACCGCGATTATTTCAGCCCGTTCATGGAGCCGTCCTGATCGAAATCTCAGAGCGCCTCCCGTTCCGGAAGCTAACGGCCTCAGATGTCAGTCGGGACGTCCTATTCGCTGCTTACATCGACAGCCTCTCTGCACTAAACAAGGTCCGAAGCGAGATGTTGGCCCTGCTAGATGCCGTGGCGACCGCAAGCATTGTTCGGGAAACAGAGTTGCCAGAAGACGCGTGGCAAGAGGTCGAGGCGTCGATCCGCGCCGAGTACCGAACTCAATTGGACGTTCCCCGGAACCTGGCTGGTGCAGAGCTTGGCGCTCTTCCGCACGCAGAGATCCGCAAACACCTGCAGGACCGCCTCAGTCATGCGTTGACCACATTGGTATGCCAGTTCTTTGACGGGCTTTCGACGCTCATTGACCGACAGTTGGTCGGTCTCGTGCACTGGTTCGGAACCAATGCAGTCACGTATCGCTTCTACCGTCATCGTATTCGCACGCACGCGGTTCTGACAACGGTGACGGACGAACGAAAGTCTGAGCCGGAGGCATGGGTCACCGAGACCCGACGCCGAAGGACGAAATCGCTGCCGGTCGAAGTCATTCTTGAGTGTCATCGTCACGATGCGGTCGACGCGTTCTGGACGAGTATCGACAACACCAAAGTCGTCATGCCGCCGAATGTGAGGGCGTTGATTGAGACCATCCCGGACTGGATGCGGCCCTCGATTCGGATCATCGATGGCTATCTTATTCGGGAGCGAAACGAAGAAGTCGGACGAAAGGAATCCTCGGTCGTGCTCAGCGTCGAGGAAGAAACCATCACGGAATACAACTACGGCCTGGAACCCGCCGTGGTACTCGGGAGTATTGTGCTCATTGGTTGGGGACCGAAAGAGATTGCTGAAGAGCAGGCCACTAGGAAGAAGCTGCGCGTAATTGGATTGTCGCGCGCGGCGAGTGCTCTGCTGGGAGCGGTGGTCCTTGCCCTGCAACTGCTGACGTGGGCTCTCAGTCGGCACATTCTCGCGGCGAGCTTGTTCTTTCTACTCGCCTTGTTGTGCTTTGCCGCGAGCGTCTTCGCGCTGGCACTGAGTGCTCGGTACCTCTTGCGCTCGAAGTCGGTCAAACTTGGCGAGCGTGAATTTCAATCTCTTCTCGCAGGACCGGTGCTCCTAATGGCCGGTCTCCAAACGATGCTTCTGCCTGGTTCATGGGCTTGGCTTCTGCTGGGAGTACCAGTCGTCGGCACCGGCCTCTGGCTCAGTCATCACACCGCTGCATTTCTAAGAGATCTCTTCTTACCTTCACGAAAGGGCCATTCATGAGTACCTCCCCAGAATTCGTTGACGAAGACTTGAAAACTGACATGAAATCGGCGCTCTTCGCTGTTCTCATGTGTGTGCTGGCCTTCGGAGTCGGCTATTACTTCTTCGGGCGAAAAGTCGTGGATTCCGCAAGAGCGGCGGAAGCGTCCCGACAAAACCAGTTGGCCGCCGAAGAACAGCTGCAGACGAATACGCTGATTGCAAACGACATTCAGTCCCAGGTGAACGCGATTCAAAGTCGCGTCGCTCAGGGAGAAGGCACAGGACCGGTCGGCGAATCGTTGAATGAACGATTATCCGTACTTCAAGCTCAGCTCAATTCGATTTCCACTCAAGCCGAGAACGTACAAGGGCAGATCGACCGAAGCATATCGAGGGCAGCTCGTCTCGAAGCGAAGAACATCGCAGCAGATGCTCTCGTTACGCGTTGCGAGGAGTCACTTCAACGCCTGCAAAGTTTGATCGTTCGCTGGCACGTCGACTACCTACCGGTATTCGAGGATGACCGGGGTCGAAAGCTTGCGAACGACAGGGCGACTGTTGGGCAGTTTGCCACACTATCCCTCGAACCATTGGCGACGGAGCGAGATGTTACGGACTGGACGCTTGAGGTACAGGCAGTTGCTCAGCCCATCCGTCACGCGCTCCAGACCGACACCGAGTACGAAATCGATGATGAGAACTGGAGATATCTGGAGCAGCTGATTACCCGGGTCGACGAAGCCTGCAAGAGACACATGGCGCGACAGGACTTCATTGAGCGCAAGCTCTTGCAATACCAGTCAGCAGAGGTCGCGCCTAAGACTCTCAGCCAGGCTATTGCAGACTACGAACACCAAGTGATGCTCGATCTCACCGCGCAGGCGACCGAGCAGCGTCGGACTGAGCTTCAGAAGCTCATCGAGGAGCAATCGAAAACGATCCTGGCCGCCGAACAGAAGGAGCTCGACGCGAACACCCAGGTCAGGATGGCCGAAATCGAGGCAGCACGTGTCGCAGATTTAGAGCGAAAGCGGCAACTCGAAGAGAGTATCGCGAGGGCACTCGCAGAGACTCAGAAGAAACAATTGGAGGCGGAGTTTCGTCGCGATGAAGCGGAGCTACGCGCACTACTCACGCCGTTTCTCATGAAGAGCGAGTCCCAGCCTGTTGTAGGTGATCCCGACAACATGCGGACTTGGTTCGCTGCAGGAGAGTATGGAGCCAGCTCTTTCGGGCGCTTACAGGGTTCTGGCTGCTTGGACGAAACAGCCGAAGGCATCAGGCGGCTCTACTACTACGGCGGTTCTGACAACAATCTGCGGCACAAGGGAGGATTTCCACACTTCACCGAGACTGGACTGAATAACCCGAACATCGTTGCTAGAGTGTCTCGGGCTCGGGAGCTACTCAGGAAGTATGGTCCCCTTCTCGTCGAGAAAGGAATGTTGCAGCGATGATTGCACATTTTCCTTCTCGCAAATCGCGGCGCATTGTCGTCGAGTGTTCCGCTGAACGCTCTGCTCGCCGTGAACCGGCGTCGGCAAACTCGCTTGGGCGAGTTGTGCCAGCGGCTTGGACAGCCGCCCGGCTTGCCTCGGCGGCAAGCCGTTGGGGCAAACCGGCTGGGGCCGGTTGTGCCCCTTTCGCCTCCGCTGAACGCTGCGGCTCCCCCGGCCTCCTGAACGTCGGCCGGGGGGCATGCAATACGACTTCCGGGCGAATTGCCAACGCATTCATCTTCGCATGCACATCGACCCCCACAGATGCCGGTCTAGGTGCAGCAAAGGTCAAACGCGCACCGCGATTTACGTCGCATTCTCGGTGCAGGTGTCTGGTCACGGTATTTGCCGACAGATGTGCTGACAGTTCGGTCGCAGCCGCGAAGCCTAGCCGGGCGTGGCGGTGGCCCGCTTCGGCTTTCGCGGCCCTGGAGGTGCATCATGGCGCTTCGTTCTGAGAGGGCACGACGATCGAGTCGCGATGAACATCCAGCCGAGACTCTTCGAGTGCGAGGCAGGCGTTATCGAGTTCTCCAACGGCTCGGCAGGGATCAGCGGCAGCGGTTGCTTGTCGAAGATCCCGTTCTCCGGCAGCGACGACTCGCACTTGTCCTTCCGTGTGGATCGTCGACCGTCCAGCATATACACGTACTCAAACGACTGCCTCGAACCGACGAACTACCGCAGGTGCTCGACTACGAGCGGCGTTCAGAACACTCCATCGTGGTACTGACCTGGGTCAGTGGCATCGACCTCGGCGAGTATCTCAAAAGAGTGCAAGCGAGCCGAGTGGTCGCCCCCTCGCCCTACGAAGCGGTGCGACTGGTGAGAGGACTGGCACATGCAATCAATCGATTGAACCGGCACGCACAGGTAGTGCATGCGGATCTGAAGCCGCAGAATCTGATCCTGACGCGCCACCCGAGTCGATTGACGATGATCGACTTCGGCAGTGCCTGGCCGATCGAGCAAACGCTCTATCGAACCGACGGCGACGGCTTCAGTCCGGTATATGCCGCGCCAGAACTGCTTCTGACAGAACCACAGCTTCCGAGTCACGCCGATCAATTCTCGGCGTCCGTCATTCTTTACCAGTTACTGACAGGAGAAGTCCCGTATTCGTCGCTTGGCGGGCAAGCTGGACGACCGGGGTATGCGGAGACGTTTCGCGATGCGCTAGAGCCAGTCGCCGACTACTCGCCAGCAGTTCGAGCCCTGCCGTGCAAGTTGCGTCGTTCGCTTGACGCATTTCTCGGGAGGAGTTTGCGGCTCGATCCGCGCGAGCGCTTCTCAAGCTCCTCTTCGTGGCTCGATGCAATCGAGGATCTCCATCACGATCTCAAAGCGCACGAACGCGCACGAACTGCGCCCTTTCCGTCGCGGCACCCAATACTCGAATCCATCGTAGCCAGACTCTTCGGAGGCAAACACCAATGACTGGAGCAAAGCGGCAACGACGTGGACAGCAACCAACTCGCGACAGACAAGTGAAGCGAGAACACATGGATCTCGTGCGCATCGATCCGGCGAAACTACTTTGGTACCGACAGCGAATTGCGAAAAGCAAAACGGCTTTCGCAGACCATTTGATGATCGACCGTAAGGTGATCTACCGGATAGAAGACGGACTAGCCATTAAGCGCACGACTGCGATGGACATCGCCAGGGCACTTGAGACAAGTGTTGAGGAATTGCTGCTCACGACCGGGGTCACACTTTCAGTCGAGGAACAGCTGTCGCCTTGGAAGCATCCAGAATGGGAAGTCATTCCCGGAACGTTCTCCTCCTTACGCGTGATGTCGAACGGCTTGGTAATGCGAACGGCTAAGGTCCGCCATCGGGTACTGAGCGACGAATACGGCAGAGCCAAACTGTACGACATAGCAGGGATGGCTGTCGCTGTTCGCAATCAATGCAAAGACGCTCTCGTACGACACGCAACTGTTTGTCGGCGATTGCGAGAGTGCCCCTACATCAGCACGAACCTCACGATGACAGCGCTGCAGGACGAGAGCATCTGGACGATGGTCGATTCGTGGGTTGATGGTGCAAGTCTTGCCGAGGCACTGGATGCTAACGCGGTATCTCGCGAGCACTTTGAATCGGTACTGACCGAAGTCGGTAGCGGCATCAAAGCTCTGCATGCAGCGCAGATCGTACTCCGAGAGTTGCAGCCGGAATCGATTCTGTACTGTCCAGTCACATCATGCTGCGTTCTGATGGACCTCGAACTTGCCAAGCTACTCGACTTCGACACGACGGTGTCGAGTCGCTGGGTAAACAACCCTTACCGTGCGCCGGAAGTCGCAGGCGGCACGGCTCGTCCTCAGGCAGACATCTATTCATTCGCGCGGCTCATCGTACGTTTGCTTGTCGGGACGCTACCGGAGTTACCTGACGACGCAGAGCAATTGCGAAGTTATCTACCGGGAGGTTGCCTGCTTGATGTGACATCGCGGGCTCTTTCGCCGAACTGGAAGAAACGTCCAGCTTCCATCGATCACCTGTTGGCTGCTTTACCGGAACTGCGAGGGAATGATGCACAATGCTGATTGGCTAGCCGAAGCCGTCCGTCGACTCGCGGCAGAACTTGCGGACCCCGATGCGCCGAGACTAGGCGTCCACGTCATGAGTGAATTCATGTACTGCCCGCGCGCCGGGATCGTTTCATTCGATCAAGCTGAAGAAGATCACGGCTCCGAATCGCCAAAGGCACCCGCCCTCGGAGGCCTACCTACACACGACATCGATGTCATTAGAAGTCGTCTGGAGTATTACGGCGAATGGATTCTTTACGCGGCTTTTGGAAATCTCGCCCCAGGACTCGCAACGGTCGCTTTTCTCTGGTGGACCAGCGGCGGACTTATCGCGATTATCGGAGGGCTTGCCCTTGCAACGCTACTTCTCCGGTGGAAGAAGAATCCGTTGCGAACGGCTCTTACGAAGTATTACACGCTCCGCCGCCGACTTGCGGATGCCGAGGTCGCAGCCGTCAGCGAACCGGACTGGAGTCTTCGCGTGCCGCAAGAGATTCAATGGTGGAGTCTTATCCGCGCTGGCTTTGTCTCCGTCGAAAAGCGAGCAGCGATCGTGGACCGCGAGTTGCATTTAGCAGGAAAGCCCTTTCGAGTACTCCAGCGTGGTGACAAACACATCCCAGTAATGAACATCGACGTGGAGGCCGAGGATGATGACCCACGATTACACGGCAGACTAAGTCCACAACAACGCGCGCGTTTGGCAGCGTATGCCTACCTCGTCCACCGAATAGAGCGAGCCCAATCGGATTGGGTGATCGTCGTCTTTAAGAGGGGGCATCGAGGAGTGGCGATACCTGTCGACGACGCGATGTTTTCGCTGTTTGCTGAGGGGCTTTCTGCTGCTCGTAGGCAGCTCGCTGAGTATTTGGATAATCCTCGAATGACTCCAGACCCGGCGAGAAGCACTTCTCCGTGTATTCGTTGTCGGCATGGCAAGCCTCGCGAGGCGAAAGAGGCGCTGGTCTTCCGGGGAGTCAAAGTCGCGTACTTCGTCACGGAAGCGACTGATGGTAAACGCTTCCATTGTGCTTGCGGCGATCGTTTCCGTTGGGTTCCTCCCCACGAAGAAGCGAAGCGCCTTGGTCTCACGACTCGTAGCTGACTTCTTCCGCGACGAATCCATGGGGCGCAACTTGGAACAGTAAGCAATAGAAGTTCAACACCCCGGTCTGATTCAATACTCCTGAACGTGGCAGCCAGCGACTGCCGGTCGACACTCGACACTCAGGAGGTTGGAAACGTGAACTCTTTAATCAAGCTGTTCCTCGACAAACTTAGCGAACGGATCTTCTCTCTCATCGGCAGCACCGTTGGCACTGCCGCCACAACCTACCACGCGGTCCAACAGGCAGAGCAGCAGAGCTTGCTCGAAGACCTCGCTCGCAAGTACGAGGCAGACGGCAAGGATGACGTTGCCGCCACTCTCCGTCGACAAGCCCAATGTCTGGCCAACGGCGACCCGGCTGTCGCCGGAAATCTGATTCTCAAGCAGGTCACAGAGACCGCAAGCATTCCGGCACTCCCTTCGGTCAACTCCGAGCATGAGCCGTCCTCGGTGCCGTCAGGCACTCGCTCACGGCGAGCGCGCCGTATCACGTCGCAATCGATTGACAACAGCGACGGTGAATAGACGGGAGCAAAGCCATGGAAGCCGAAAAAGCAAAACAGATCCGTCTCTCCGAGCGAGATGAAGAAATTCTCAACGCGCTTTGTCTGCGAGTGAAGTTCTTCAGCCAACGCCAAATCAGTGACCACTGGTTCGACGGTGACATAGCGAACACTCGGCGACGAATGAGTCAGCTACGCACCTGCGGACTCATCGAGCGAGTTGAGCTACGTGCTCGCTCCCTCCCACCCTTGTCCCAACCGCTCATCGCTTGGCAACCGGGGCAACCGACCCCCGAGTTCGGCAGAGTGGCTCATGTCTGTAGGAGCCGTTGGCGAAAGCGCCACATTCAATCTTGCACGGCGTATCTCGCAACCGCTGTCGCATCGCGCCAATTCGGCGGATGCGTTCGCGGAGAAGTCAAACGCGAAACGCAGGCGACGCACGATCTAGGCGTCTCCCAAATCTGGCTTCAACTCGACTTGCAATCAGCCGAACTTGCCGACTCGTGGCGTGGCGAGGACGTGATGGCACATACACGACGAGGCGAGAAGCTCCCGGATGGCTTCATCGTCGATGCGCATGGCGTAACTCGCTGCGTCATCGAGTTTGGCGGCGCTTACGACGAATCGAGAGTCCGTGAATTCCACGAAGACTGTGCGAGCCGTCCTCTCCCCTATCAACTCTGGTGACATCAATGCTTCGTACAGACCCTACAGCCGCGCAGCTCTCAAGCCGAGATCGTCAAATCATCGAGCATGTCGTGCGAGATCGAATCAGCACGAACGAAGTGATTCAGCGCCGGTTCTTCGACTCGACCCATGCCTCCAATGTGACTCGGACGACGGCAAGGCTTTGCGACGGAGGTTGGCTCGCCAGTTTCCCATTGATCTATCCGACTAAGTACTTCGTTCCGGGAAAACGAACCGCCTCAGCATATGGCTTACCCGTTGCCAGGACGTATCCCCTCGGGCCTCAATCATTGCCGACCGAGTACGCCCTCTTGGAGTACACCACCGCTTCCAGCGATCAAACAAAGCGTGTGGGTTTCGATGAGGTGCAGAGAGTTGCTCCGTGGTATCGAGTTGAGTGGACGATGGCACCGCATTGTCTGCGAATCGACGATAAAGCGGCGACCCTAGAATTCATCCGCGTCGACTTGGGCGGACCTCCCGATCACGTCGCTCGCAAGTGTTGCCGCGATATAGCTGCTCGCAATGCAGCACCCGAGTTTGCCGCGTTTGTCGCGAAGCGATCGTTCTCGGTCGTGCTCATCACCGGCTCAACGGGAAAGGCCGCAGCAATTCAATCGGCCCTCGACCAGCATCACTGGCCTGCGGGTCTCACCTTTCGCCTCGCAGTCTTCGTTTCTCTGATCCCACTTTTACCAAGGAGTCTCTGATGCCTCGCGCAACGTATTTAGAGCCATGCGGCAATCCGACCCGCATCGAAAAGCAGCCCCGACAACGGCTTGATCTGGAATTCGCGTACACCGGGGGTTCCCGAGCGACGACAAGAGCCATCCTCGCAGCCTTGCTCATCCTCGTATGTCTGATGGACGCAGTTTCCATAGCCATGGTCACGGTGTTCGGCGGCATTCTCGGACGCATGCCAATCGTCTGCGGATTGATCATGTTGGCAATCTGGTCGCTGTATGGTGGTGGTTTCGGTGGCGGCATCCGAGGCTGGTTCTGGGGAACAAGCAGAGTCGCGCTCGCGGCAGGTTTCGCCGGAGCCTCGCTTGCTTATCCGCCTTCAATGCTGTTTGGGCTAGCCGGAATCTTAAGCCTACAACTGCTTCGTACTGGCGAACACTGGATCGCGCGTACGACCACGAGCCCCTTGCCTGCGAGTGAACGTGCGCGACTGCGAGAGAAATGGACCTCTCACCTGAGAGTCGTAGCAGTCATTCCCCTAGCAGCAGCTGTAATAGCTTGGTTGCTCGAAATACCAATCCTGTTTCCTTTGCTGTTGATCCTGTTTGCAGCGGTGCAGCTTTTCTGTTGCCGCACACCGCTTTACGCTCTCAAGAGTGCGTATAGAGCTATCAGCTCATACTGCGCTTACAACGCCGAGAACATCCGCCTTCCTGGAATCGCTCAAAGCCCAGGAGGGACTGCAGTACACCGCCAGTTGCACATCTCTTCTCTAGCTACGGCCTTCGCAATTCTTGCGACCGTCATCAGTCTTACTGGTCGTGAGAGCGCGATGGGCACCATCTTTCCGTTCTTCTTTTTTCCTGCTTCATCGTTCGTTGTGATGGCAGTGCTCCTGCAAACACCCATTTTGGAGGAAGGAGGACGCGTCGCGAGGCGACTCAAGGATGCACCTGTTTGGAAGAGCACTGTGGACGGACTCCGTGCCTCGGAAAACCCGGTAGCTCGCCATTCCTATTTCCTAGGGAACATCGCCACTGACGGCAGCCCGTTGCTGGTTCCTCGTCAGGTCTTCAATGAGCCGTCGCACTTCCTCGGTTCCACCGGCGCTGGAAAGACTTCAAAAGGTCTCGCTCCCTGGATCGAGCAAACAATCGGTTTCGGTGACTGCAGCCTTATCGTCTTAGACCTCAAAGCAGACACGCTAGAAACGTTGGCGACGATGCGGGCTGCGAGCGAAGAACATGCAGCCCGCGGCGGTCGGGAGTTGCCCTTGAAAGTCTTCTCCTCCCAGAACAGCCTGCCAACTCACGGGTTCAACCCGCTCGGCATTCGATTCTGGAACGAGTTCACCCTTTACCAACAAGTCGACATCCTTTGCGGAGCGCTGGGCCTTATTTACGGTTCCGACTACGGCGAAGGCTACTACACATCCGCAAATGCAGAGACCTGTTACGAAACGCTACGGCGCTTTCCGAACATCAGGAGCTTTCGCGAGTTGGCAGAACGCTGTTACCAGGTGCTTGCCCACCCGGAAAAGTACGAGCTGCTGAAGAACACCGCGCGCAACGCCGATCACCTTTACTCACAGCTGAGGCGACTAGCTGACTTCGAGCAGCTACAGATTACGTGTGATCGCAGATATCCCCAGGCCGCTTTCGAGAATGCCATCGACCTGTCCGACTTCTTTCGCCGTCCACAGCTCGCCTATTTGCACTTATCTGCAACGCTTGGTGCAGGCTCTGCTCCGACGATTGCTCGACTCTTCACTTACATGTTGCTCACTTCCGCGACTCAGACGGAGCGGCAATGCCGCGTCTACCTAGTCATTGACGAGTTCCAGCGGATGGTCGCGGACAATTTGGAGTACATCCTTCAATTGGCTCGCAGCATGGGAGTCGGTGTCGTCCTCGCTAACCAGAGCATGGCCGACCTCAAGACCAGCCGCAGCGACATGCTCTCGATCGTCGAGACTAACTGCCGCTTTCGCCAGTGGTTTGACGTTCCTTCGGAGATAGACCGACGCCTACTTACGGCCGTGGCAGGCGAGACGGTTGAGTATCTGCACAGCGAGTCCGAAAGCTGGGGAAATCAATCGCAAACGGTGACGAGCTCACAAACTGAAACGATCCTCCCGCGATTCAATATGAACGAAATAATTCGATTGGGCGATGACCCGACGCTTAGCGTCGTTCGCATCACACGCGGCGACGGCTACGCACAGTTCGGCGGCTTTCCAGTCGTTGTGAAATCGGGGTTCCACATTGATGAGCAAGAGTACGAGCGCCGCAAGTCGATGGCTTGGCCAGCTGATTTGCCAGGGCAATTCGTACCGAAAGACGTCCGCGCCCCTGACGATGCCCCCAAGCTTCCGGACAGCCACGCATTCATACGTGAAGTCGATGGACGAGTCGTAAACGACACCGAAACACCGCCTCCAAATGTGCAGGAACTCTTCGATGGATTATCGAACCCGGAAGGAACAAAACAGAAGCGCGGACGGGGGAAGAAGAAATGACTCCTTCCCTCATCGAGGCCAATCTGCCAGAGCCTGCCCATGCAACCCTGCCTTCGTGCATCGACGTGTGGAGTGTCCCGCAATACCTGCTTCTTCGCGGTATAGCGCGACAGTATCCGCTGCTGACGCACCGACAGACGAAGCGCTTCCTGCAGCACCTTGATTTAAGCGCTCGAACAGCGCAGTGCGAAGTAGACGCGCTCATCAGCGATCGATACTTGGAGCGCAGGAGCTGCATGATTCGACTGCCCGTGGTACCTGAAACGCCGTCCTTCTGTTGGCACGTCGGTAATCCGCCGCCAACCCGCAATGAACTGCGGACCCTTACAGCAAGAGGGCGATTCGAAGGTAAATCGACCCCTATTTGGTTTCACATCGCCACTCGTGAAACCGCCAACCTATTTGGAGGCAGCTACCGTGGCCAGTTGCCATTGACGCAGCTTCCCCTTTGCATTGCCCTGTCAGAGGTTGCGCTCCGACTTAAGAAAGCCTTTCCGCGACTGGGCGACGCGCTCGATGCAGACGGGCTTCCGTCCTTCGGTCAGGCGCGTCGGCGTCTCCCTCCGCATCTGCGCATTCGGCACTCCGGCAACGTGCTTGGCATGATCGCCGTACCGTCTTTCGCAAGCGTGTCCTTGCTAGAGGCACTGCACGCCCACTGCGAGCGTCGCTCGACTCCTTACTTCCTATGGTGAAAGCTATGAACCCAACACGCCATCCGATTGAACAAGCAATCATCGAGCATATTGTGCGCTACAGCATGACGACGGCAGAAGCGTCGCATCGCGCAGGCGTTCGTGGAATGACCGACGCAGCAGTTGCCGAAAGCCGTCTGCGAGCACTGCAGCGTCGCGGCGAGCTGTGCTGTTTGCCGCTAACGACGAGGATGCAGTGCTTCGTTCTTTCCGCCAACGCACGAACCACGACTGGTGAGTTAACCGCAAGTAAAAGCCAGTGGCTGGATTCGCCTAGAGCAAGAATGGAACGCTATGCCTTCCTCGCATTCGCATGTTTGGGGTCTGCAATCAGAACAAAACTGCTGCATGCGGAACTTCGAGAACGATTTGCCGACCTGTTCCGGCCACAGACCGCGCATCACTACTACGTCACGAACGAGTTCGCAGTGGCTCGCCTGGGGTTTCTGCGAATCGATTCGAGCACGCATGGGCGTTGGGACCGAATAGTCGCGAAAGCCTGTGATGACATGCGTCGCCATTTGAGTATCCCGCTTGTCCGAACGCTCCTCGATTCGGACGCGTTCGAGTTGACCGTCCTGACCGCACTTCCGGCGAAGGCAGAGCGAATTGCAGAAGCCATCGGAACTAAGCGCGAAGCACTCCCAATTCCATACCGAGTGATCGCTGTTCCCGAGTTGATCAATTTAATCAGGCCCGCGCCTGACTGACCGTATCCTTTCCCCCCTTTCCCCCCGTCTCACCAACGAGACAAAACCCCACCCGCTCCGGGCCAGGAGCAAGAAAAATCCCAGCAACCCAATTTTCAATTTCCCGTTTTTTGACAAACCCGTAGGTAGCCGACCGCCGTGGGCGGCGTGCAACCGAATCGCTGAAGGACAGCGCAATGCATCGTGCAAGAAAACGGAGGTTCAAACAGAAGGATAAGAAATCGCCACTCCTTGGTCGCCTTCTTAGAAGGCGGTTTGGTCTCGAGCAAATCTGTGATCATTGCTCTCGGCCATACTTGGAGAAACCCGCAGTAGACCCTTTCGAGACTTTCGTATCGGGCTCTGTGGTCGCCGCTGTGTTCGTAGAACAACGCTTCGGCAGGACGAACTTCTACGTGCGTATCGGACGCTTTGCGACCGACGGCAATCGAATGTTCACCTGTCAGATGCTCTCACAAGAGCATCTTGCGGACGCGGCAGAGGTGATTTCGAAAGCAGATGCGTTCATTCGCGGGCAGAAGCCACTTCGGCTTGCTTCCCGTAAATGAGGTTTTGTCAGGTTGGGGCACCGCTGATGCGGTGCCCCTTGCCGCCTGCAATGAGGCAGTCGGCATACATCAACTCAACAGGATGAAGTCAATCACGACGACACCTGTGCATCCGAAAGGAGGTGTATGGCTGAAAAAAAGAAGCCTGCACATGAAGTGAGACTTGGTCGTATCAGAGCAACAATCTGGGCTAACCAGAGCGAGGAATCTGATACGTGGTTCAACGTGACGATCAGTCGTCTCTACAAAGACGAAGGCGAATGGAGAGATGCGGAGTCGTTTCGAAGGGACGACCTTCCAATCGTCATAAGGGCCGCGGACATGGCCTACAACTGGATCTGGACTCGCCAGACGGCGAATTCAGATTCATCCGAGGAATAGCAACAGGTTGACCGACCTTGGACCGGCTGCAAGCCGGTCCCTTATTCACACGGAGTAGACCATGCCCACCGTAGTCAAACGAGTTGTCGCAAAGTTCGCTGTAGGTCAAGTCCGAGCAACTCCCCAGATAGTCGCAGTAGTCGATGAAGAGGATCTCTTTGATTCCTTCGTACGACACCTTGCGGGCGACTGGGGTGACGTGGACGAGTTCGACTGGAGGCAAAACGACGAAGCCATCTTCGAGGGCGGTCGTATCCTTTCGTCTTACAGTGACCGTCACGGCAACAGGTTCTGGATTATCACGGAAGCGGATCGGAGTTCAACGACGATCCTATTTCCCGAGGAATACTGAACCTAACGCAGGTTTACACGCTTGAGGTTTTAGCTGAGGAAGCATGACGCTTCCTCAGCGCTTTTTCTTACTTATGGCCCTGTTCTGTAGAGCTGCGATATGTCCAAAGCACCAATTCATTCGATTCGATTCGGCCTTATAAAGGCTTCCATCTGGCAGAACCACACGCGAAGCGGCGAACGCCACACAGTCACCATCGTGCGCCTCTACAAAAATGGTGACAGCTGGGTCGAGTCGACTCGGTTCGGTCGAGATGATCTGCCGCTTGTCGCAAAAGTTAGCGACATCGCGCACAGCTGGATATTCCAGCAGGGTTCGCAGGGAGCTGGAGCGGAATGACCGACAAGCCTCCTTCCGACACAACAGCCCAATCCTGGTATTGCGCCTGTCAGCACTGCACTGCGAAGTGGTACTCAGAGCAAGCTCAACCAGTTTGCCCGCGGTGCGGGTTCTTCGCGAACCATCCTGAACAGTGCGACCCGCCTTGGATGAAGCGGGAGGTAGTTCGGAAACGACCGGCGGACACGAGCCTCGCTGCGACCGACTCGATCGACCGGAGTCCGCAGTAATGAGTGCGCGTCAGTCAACTGAGCCAATTGAGCACGTGACCGACTCAGCAAGTCATCAGGATCGTCCGCAGTTGCCGTCGATTGTTCGGGACTTCGAGCAACTCTTAAGCATCAATGCAAGGTTCGCCACGGTGTACGCAGATCCGCCGTGGGAATACGACAACCAGGCTTCGCGCGGTGCAGCGGCCAATCACTACCGGACGCTCAACGTGGAGGCAATCAAGTCGATGCCCGTTAAGCGACTCTGCACCGAAAACGCGCATCTTCATCTGTGGACCACAAACGCATTTCTTTGGGCAGCCGCCGAAATCATCGAGGCCTGGGGATTCACCTACAAATCATGCTTTGTCTGGATCAAGCCGCAGCTTGGCATGGGCAACTACTGGCGAGTGTCGCACGAGTTTTTGCTTCTCGGCGTGCGAGGCAGATTGCCGTTCGCCGACAACATGCAGCGAAGTTGGCTGCTAAGTCGCCGTCGGCAGCACAGCCGCAAGCCATACGCGGTGCGGGAACTGATTGAGAAGGTAAGCCCTGGCCCCTACCTGGAACTTTTCGGACGAGAAGAACTACCGGCAAGCGATTGGACGGTGTTTGGCGACCAAGTCGAGCGAAGACTGTTCTGAGAAACACGATGACGACGCGTTCCACACGACAAAAAGGCTCCAGCGTCCCGACGTCAATCGTCGTGCCGAGCGGTGCGCCGTCATGGATAACGCCGGAGCTGCTCCAAAAAACACTCGAAGTCTGGCAACCGTACTACGAACAGGAGTTGATCCCGGAGGATGCCTTGGCGATCATCATGGGAGTGGGCCAGATGTTTGCCTGCCTTGCCCCAAGTCCTTCCGACGGACAATCCCATGAAGAAATTTGCCGCCCTGGCTCGCGTCAGCAGCCGTGAACAAGAACGTGAAGGGTTCTCGCTCGACATTCAAGTGGATGCGCTCAAGCGTTACGCCGAGCAGCACGAGGGTGTCATCTGCCGAATGTTTCGTATTGCGGAGACGGCGAGCAAATCGGAAGAGCGCAAGACCTTTCGAGAACTGATCGCATACGCTAAGAAGCACTGCTTCGAGCTCGATGGCCTCTTGGTCTATAAGGTCGACCGAGCAGCGAGAAATCTTTTCGACTTCGTTGAGATCGAGCGACTCGAATCCGAGTACGACGTACCGTTCATCTGTGTGTCACAGCCCACAGAGAATAACCCTGCTGGCCGCATGATGCGACGCACGCTGGCCAACATGGCAAGCTTCTACACCGAGCAGCAATCACTCGATGTCCGCGAGGGCCTCAATCGCAGAGTGCGAGAAGGTTGGTTTGTCGGCAAAGCCCCCTACGGCTATCGCAACATTCGTAAGGACGGTCGTGGCATCGTCGAAATCGATCCCGAGTCAGGCGACAACGTACGCCGCATGTTCAGGCTGTTCGCATTCGAGCCGTTAACTCTCGATGCGCTTGTCGAGCGACTTCACGAGGAGGGCAGAATCTTTCGACCTTCAACGCCACGCTTCCCAAGAAGTTCCGTCCACAACATATTGCGGGACAGAGCCTACATCGGGGAACTCGAATACAAAGGCAACTGGTATCCCGGTAGACACGAACCGCTCGTCGACCGTGCGACTTGGGACCGCGTGCAAGGCTTACTCGGCGGCCACATCTATCAGTCGCATGAGATGACCTATGCCGGGCAGAGAATGATCTGCGGGCACTGTGGGCATCCGATTTCTGGAGAGACAAAGTCGAAGAAGACCAAAGCCGGGATGAAGCAGTACAACTACTACCGCTGCGTGTACTACAACCGAGGCGACCATCCTCGCATTCGCGTACGCGAAGCGGATTTAGACGCTCAGGTGCTCGCGATCTTCGCCAAGATGCGAATTGACGATGAAGAGGTTCGCGAGTGGTTCCGGGCGGTCCTGCGGTCACAGACGAAGGATTCGCAAGACGATGCTCGTGCGCAGCGTGCAGAACTTGCTCGACAGGAATCCCTGCTTGTCGCTCAGCAAGACAAGCTACTTGACCTGAGACTTCGCGATGAGATCGACCAGGACGCATACGCGGCTAAGCAGACTCAGCTACGCGACCGCCTGGCAGCCATCAAGTTGCAACGGGACGCCCTGGACCGTTCACACGACGAAACTGCCGACTTGGCGAGTAGAGTTTTTGAACTTTCGCAAACCCTTACGGAGAAGTGGCTTACGTCCGATGTCTTCGAAAAACGTCGTATCCTCGAAATCGTGTTTTTGAACTGCACGCTCGATGACGTAACTCTTTGCCCCACAATAAGAAAGCCCTTCGACGTATTGGCCGAAGGGCTCATTTCTAAAAATAGTCGGGGTGACAGGATTCGAACCTGCGACCTCTTGGTCCCGAACCAAGCGCTCTAGCCAAGCTGAGCCACACCCCGAGGTGATTTGGTGTTGTGAAGGCGGCGTATTGTATGGAACATGGGTACGCCGTCAACAGCAGTTCGCTGCGTTAGTTTTAACCGTCGGCGCCTTCTTCGATCAAGGGGACAAACCGGCAAGGTGTGAGGAATTGTTGTTCCAATTGGTCCCCGTGCTTTTCCATAACTTGCAGCACCTGTTGGTCTTCGCTGCCCAGCGGCGCCACAACACGCCCGCCCTCGGCCAGTTGTTCCACGAGGGGAACGGGAAGGTGGTCAGCCGCCGCGGTAATAATGATACGGTCATACGGCGCGTTCGGCCGATACCCTTTGCTTCCGTCGCCGACTACTAACGTGACATTGTCGCACCCTAAAAGGTTCAGGGCGTGTTGCGCCTGTCGCGAAAGCTCCTGATGGCGTTCAATGCTCACAACCTGGCGGGCAAGACGCGAGAGGATCGCCGCTTGGTAGCCGCTGCCGGTGCCAACCTCCAAAACTCGTTCATCGCCCGTTAGATCGAGCGCTTCCGTCATTAAGGCCACGATATACGGTTGGCTGATCGTTTGGCCGCAGGCGATGGGAGCAGCGTGGTCAGCGTATGCCTCAGACCGGAAAGCCGGATCCATAAACAGTTCCCGGGGGATGCTCTCCATCGCCTTAAGCACGCGGGGCGAGGTAATTCCCCGCCGTACGAGTTGCTGCTCTACCATCCGGCGGCGGTCGTCGGCGTAAGTGTCGTTATTTGACGCCATGACTTGGAGCCCTTTGGCTGGGCCGCCAATCGACGAGGTGCATCTCGACCGAACGGCGACCTTTAAAGGTATTAATCACGGGGCGGTAAGCGATGTCAATTGCCCCCGGAGCGGCTGCCAACGCCTCAGCCGAATCGCCATGACCGAATCCAACCGCGCGCATGGTGAGGTTATGTTGTCGCAGTTTCAAGGAAAGGTGGCGTTCGCCCCCGCCAATTCGGCGCGGAGGCTCAACGAGTTCAACCTGAGTCGCGCACAAGACAGGCCGAGGATTACCTTGGCCAAAGGGCGAAAGCCGCTCAATTTGTTCGACGGTTTGCAGGGTCAGCTGGCACAACGGCGCTTCCGCGTCGATGTGAAGCACCGGACCGTCGTCGCCGTTGGCGGACTCGCTCGCGATGAATTCACAAAACGCGGAGCGGAAGGCAGGTATCTGAGATTCGACAATTTTCAGTCCCGCGGCGGCGGAATGTCCGCCATAGGTTTCAAGAAGATCGGCGCACGCCGTGAGCGCTCGATGCAGATTGCAAACGCCTGCCGAACGAGCCGACCCGATGGCCGGCTTAACTCCAAGCGAGTCAAGCGCCAGCAAGATTGTGGGTCGATGGAATTTCTCCGCCAGACGCCCCGCGACGATCCCAATGACGCCAGCATGCCAGCCACGGTCCGCCAAAACCAGGGCAGGATCATTTTCCGGATCGAAGTTTTCTTTCGCCTGTTTCGACGCTGCGTGGTAGATCTTGCGTTCTAAGGAACCGCGGTCTTCGTTCAGTTGATGAATGTAGCGAGCCAATGAATCGGCCCGCTCGGGGTCATCGGTGGTGAGCAGTTCAATTCCCAGTTGCGCTTGCCCCAGTCGTCCGGCGGCGTTCAATCGGGGGGCCAGCGTAAAGGCGATATCCTCCGCTTCGAGATGCGGTTTCTGTTCGAGTTCGGTTAGTTGCATGAGTCGCCTCAGACCCAAGGGAGCCTGATTCTTGAGACTCACCAATCCATGGCGCACGAGAATTCGATTCTCATCCAACAAAGGAACGACATCAGCCACGGCGCCAACCGACGCCAAGCCAATCGCGGTCAGCAAAAAGGACCGCATTTCCGGGCTGACTTTTTTCGCATTACTTGCGTGTTGGCAAAGCGCCCAGGCAAGTTTGAATGCTACGCCGGCGCCACATAGCCCCGCAAAGGGATAACTTTCTCCGGGCAACGAGGGATGCACAATCGCAGCCGCTTCGGGCAATTGAGGGCCGGGTTCGTGATGGTCGGTGATAACAAGTTCAACGCCCAAACGTCGTGCAACTTTCGCCTCTGCGACGCTCGCAACTCCGCAATCGACCGTGACGATGAGCGACGCGTTGCGTGACGCGAGCATCTCGATCGCCTCGGCGTTCAATCCATATCCGTCTTCCAGGCGGTTGGGCACATGAAAGTGCACATCGGCGCCCAATAATCGCAGGCAGCGCACTAAGATGGCGGCGGCCGTCATTCCGTCCGCATCATAATCGCCATAAATGTAAATGCGACGACGGTTCTGCACGGCGGCAAGTATGCGGTCAACCGCCGTGCGAACGCCGGGAAGCAATTCGGGCTCGCGCAAGCCCGTTAACTTTGCATCGAGAAAATAGTGGGCCTGCCCGGCGTCCAAAATCCCCCTTGCCACTAACAGCTGAGCCAGAATAGGGGGGACCCCCGCAGTTTTCTCCAAGGCCGCGATGTGCGCTGCGTCATGCGACGGAAATTGCCAGCGCTTCTCCATCGCCTGCCTGATGGTTTGTTGATCAACAACGGGTAGAGAATTGCTTGTCTTCCAGATCGTAACGCCCAGGAGACAGCGAAGTGAAACTCAGCGGATGGCAACCTCAAACACCCAACGGCAACATCCCCGAGGATTGGAACGAAACCATCGCCTGAATGAGAAGTCCTACTTTTTCTTCTCGGTGTGCAAGGTGTGACGACGAAGACGAGGGCAATACTTTTTGATTTTTAATTTTTCGCCACCCGGCTTTCGACGCAAGACGTAATTGTAGTCTCCCGTCTCGTCACAAACGAGGAATACCACTTCGATCTTCTTCTTTCCCTTCGCCATAGCCGACGACTCCTAACTTTCTTGGTGCAAAAAGGAATTGTAACGAAAAAAACCTATATGTCGCCAGGGGCGTTTGTCAATCGCAACAGCAATTCGTCTACGACGGCGCAATTTCGGAATAATGCGCAAGTTCCTTGACGAAGGAGATAGTAAGGGGATTCCACGGCTTTTGTGCAAGAACTTGCTTTTTTCGATTGTTTTTTGCCTTAGATCGGATAACCTAAACTCTTGTTAGAGGCCCACTTTCGCCCCTCCCTCCGTGCGCCTGCACAACGCTTTTTTCTAATCTCCGGATACGGTTTACGGAACAGGCCTGATGGCGACAAATCCTTCGACTCCTACTTCCCCCGCAAAGACATCCACCACAACGGGTGGATCGAACGGTACAGGGGTCCCGGCGAATGGTCATCCGCGTCCGCAAAATGCGGCGCCGTCCGGAGCGGATCAAGCGGCAGCGGAAGAATCGGCTGAGAGCGAAGACGAGGTGGAAACGGCGCATCGCGGCCATTTTCTGATGTTTGCTGCGGTTCCAAGTTGGCTGATCAGCATGGTGTTTCACATCATTGTGCTTATTGTGCTGGCGTTAATGTCGCTGCCCACTGGGCAAAAACCTGTCGCCCAAACGCTGGAGATTGGGCAGAATCAAGAAATGGACGATCTCATCGAGAAGTTCGATGATCCCATCGATATTCCCGACGTTCAGGACATGCCCGTAACTTCGGATGTGTCGGCGGTCGCCATGTCGAGCGAACTGCCCACGACCGCCGTGGAAAACTTGGCCCCCGCGAATGACATTGACGCAGCAGCGGTCCAGATCAACCTTTCTGACTTTGGGGAAAGAACAGCCCCAAAGAACGATCTCCTGGCGACGATGGGCGCCGTAGCAGGCAGCGGTTTCCAAGGCCGAGGGCAAGCGAAAGCGAGCATGGTCGCCGCTTCCGGCGGCACCAAAGGTAGTGAAGAAGCGGTTGCTCGTGCGTTGCGCTGGCTGGCGGCGCATCAGTTGCCGAACGGGGCCTGGAGTTTCGACCACACATTTGGGCCCGGTCAACGCATTTCGCCAAATCCCGGAACCTTGCGGGAGGGATACAACGGCGCGACCGCCATGGCATTGCTTCCATTTCTTGGCGCCGGCCATACGCACATGGAAGGCGAGTACAAGAAAGTCGTCCACGCAGGCTTATACTTCCTCCTGGGAGCGATGAAGACGCAGAACCGCGGTGGGTTAATGACCGGAAGCTTCGAGGAGGCGGGCGGTTCGATGTATTCCCATGGACTTTGCTCGATCGTGCTGTGCGAAGCGTATGGTATGACGCAAGACCGGGCTTTAATGCAGCCGGCGCAACTTGCGATCAACCACATCGTCTATGCACAAGATCCCGTGGGCGGCGGCTGGCGTTATGCCGCACGGCAACCCGGTGATACGTCGGTCGTGGGTTGGCAACTAATGGCCCTCAAGAGTGGTCATATGTCGTACTTGCAGGTGCCTCCGGCCACGATCCGCGGGGCGTCGAACTTCCTTGATTTGGTTCAGTCCGATAGCGGCGCCAAGTATGGTTATACCGATCCCGGCGCCGGCCAGGGTACAACGGCCGTGGGGCTACTATGCCGCATGTACCTAGGATGGAAGCGTGAAAACGCTGCATTGGAGCGCGGAGTCCAATGGATGAGTGGAATCGGGCCTTCCATCAGCGAAAACGGCACGGGCAACATGTACTTCAATTACTACGCCACGCAGGTCATGCGCCAATATGGTGGCGAAAAAGGCGATCCCCAGTGGGCGGTGTGGGAGAAGTGGAACGAAAAAATGCGCGATACGCTCGTTTCGCTCCAGTCTAAAGAAGGCCCTAGCGCGGGTAGCTGGTATCTTCGTGGCGATCACGGCGCGGAACGCGGCGGCCGGCTGTATTGCACATCGATGGCTACCATGATTCTCGAGGTTTACTACCGGCACATGCCGCTTTATCAAAAGGCCGCCACCGAAGAAGATTTCCCCCTGTAATGGGTTTTGCATGGCTGGTCGCAAGACGGTATCACGACCGGCGATTACTTTTGCTCGGCTAGTCGGTAGTGCGCGACGGCTAACTGCCCCGCGGCAAGTCCGCCGTCGTTCGGAGGAATTGCGCCGGGCAATTTCAAACGAGCCGCACCTTCGGCCACGAGTTCTGTTAGCAGTTGGTTCTGAAATACTCCGCCGCTGAGAACCAACGGCAACTCGGCATGCTGCTCTGCGACACGAAGAATTCCTTCCGCCATCGTGCGGTGAAACCGCATCGCCATCGTCGCGGGGGCAACCCCACGCCGACGGTCTTCCCAAATCGCTGTAAACAAGGGCCGCCAATCTAAGTGGGGCATTCGGAGGCGCGCAAGTGGAAGTGGGTAAGCTCCCTCTGCTGCGCGATCCGCCGAGGCCTCCAGGTACATCGCAGCTTGCCCTTCGAATTGTGTCTCGGCGATGTTCAAGATTAAGCAAGCGGCGGCGTCAAATAATCTTCCGGCGCTTGTACATCGTGGAGCAAACTTCAGGGAGGCCGTCAACTTATCCAGTTGCAGGCTCTCAAACAGCGTGCGATCCTCCTGCACAAGCCGTTCGACGCCAAGGGCTTGTTGCAGGATCGCAGCCATAACACGCCAAGGTTTCCGTATCGCCGCGTCTCCTCCGTACAGCGGAAACGGCCGGAACGTCGCTATGTGTTCGAAGCGTAGCGCACTTCGAACCAAGAAAAATTCGCCGCCCCAAATGTATCCATCGTGGCCGTATCCCGTGCCATCCCAAGAGACGCCCAAGACCGTGTCTTCGAGTAACCCATGCTCTAACATCGCTGCGGCGACATGAGCTTCATGATGCTGACAGGCGGTATGCGACATCAGTTGCCCAAGAGCCCATTGTGTTGTGAAGTAATCCGGATGTAAATCGTGCGCCAAATGCAAAGGTCGGAAGCGATAGAGCGTCTGCCAATCGTTGAGCCGTTCGACCCACTGCTCGCGCGTTGCAAGTGTATCCAAATCTCCTAAATGAGGACCAAGCACGCACTGTTTCCCGTTGCTCCACGCGGCGGCGGCTTTGAGATGTCCTCCCAACGCCAAAGTCGGCTTTCCTGGGGGAAGTTCCAACGACAAGGGAGCGAGCCCCCGCGCAAGCCGGAGCGTCATTTTGTTGGAACCGACGAAGCGCACCACGCTGTCATCAATCGGGCGCTCAATCGGCCGGTTGTGGTGTAGCCACAGGTCCGCAATGCCGCACAACTTCTGTTCGGCATCCGAAATCTGATACGCAAGCGGTTCGCCGTCTAAATTCCCGCTGGTGCAGACAAGCGGACGTTTCACCAACTGTACTATTAGGGCATGAAGCGGCGTAGTTGGCAGCATCATGCCAATCGTGTTCAAGCCAGGATGAACCGAAGCGGCAATCTCCTTGTTGCTGCGGGCCCGCAACAGCACGATCGGATTTGAGGAGTCTCGGAGCGCATCCGCCTCGCTTGGGTCAAGCTGCGCTAGCTTTTCAGCTTCACGCGTGTCGGCGACCAAGACAGCAAACGGCTTCGCCATGCGGCCCTTGCGCTCTCTCAACCTTTGCACTGCGGCTTCGTCGGTTGCGTCGCATAAGAGTTGGTAGCCGCCCACTCCGCGTAACGCAAGAATCTCCCCATTTTTGAGTACGGCAGCGGCCGCCTGCAGGGCAGCCTCGTGATTTCCCAGTTTGCGCCCCAGTTGGTCTACGGCCCAAATGTAGGGCCCGCATTGCGGACAGGACATCGTTTGGGCGTGATAACGCCGATCCTTCCCGGATCGGTACTCTTGCAGACAGGCTTGGCAGAGCGGGAATTCCGCCATGCTCGTTTCCAATCGTTCGTAGGGCATGCGGCGAAGAATGGTGTACCTTGGTCCGCACGCCGCGCAGGTCGTTAACCCGTAATTCCACCGTCGGTTTTGCGGATCGCCTATTTCGTCGCGACATGTCGCACACATGGCAATGTCGGGCGGCGTGACAGTCGCCAGGGGGCCCTCGCGATCGTCCGAGAGAATGGAAAACTCGGAGCACCCTAACGCCGCGATCGTTTCCTCATCGATGCGTTTTAAGTTCACTCCTGCGGGCAGCACGCGAGGAAGTTCCTGCCGAAATGCGTTCAGCTTGGACTCAGAACCTTCGAGTTCAATGGTGAGTCCTTCCAGCGTGTTGCGCACGCCGCCAGTGAGCGCCAGTTGATGAGCAAGTCGCGCAACCGCAGGACGGACGCCAGAGCCTTGGACGCGTCCCACCAGACACATACGAACGGCTCGCATCGTACCGTCGGCGGGAACAGCAGCCATGTGCAATCAACCCGATAGAAACTGCGGCGAACATCGCCCCGTAGCGACGACCTCGGCATGGCGGGCGCGCAGGAATTCGCACCACGCGTCTAAACCGTCCTCGCGCAGCGAACTAAGCGAAAAAAAAGTCAGTTGCGGCTGCACTTGACGCGCATCGGCGAGCGCGCGCTCCACCGAGAACGGCACGTAGGGAAGAAGATCCGTTTTGCTGAGCACCACCACTTGGCTCGTGCGAAACGCCTTGGGATATTTTCCCGGTTTGTCGTCTCCTTCGGTCACACTGAGCACCAAAACCCGAAGATGCTCGCCAAGCTCATGCGACGCGGGACAAATCAAATTGCCAACATCCTCAATGAACAGAAAATCGAAGCGATCGTCGCCTAACGCGGGCAGGGCGCGTTCAACTAATGGCAATTCCAAATGACATGCGCCGCCGGTCGTGATCTGCTTCGAGGGCGCATACGCCGCCAGCCTCAGGGCGTCTCGCTCGGTTTCAATGTCTCCCACCAACACGCCGACACGAAACGGCCCTTGCAGCCGCTGAGCGGTTTTCTCTAAGAGCGACGTCTTGCCTGCTCCTGGCGAGGAGATCAAGCGAACCACAAGCGTGCCTTGGGCGCTCATCCGTCGTCGAAAACTCTCTGCCGCGGCACGGCGCTCGGCGCGCACATCACGCTGCACACTGACAACTTGCTCCTGCGTCGCGGGCGTTATTTTCATCCTTCAGTTCGCTCCAGAGTCACGGTTTCCAGGATCAACTCTTCGCCGCGTATTACGACGACCTCCGACGCATCACACGCGGGACATTGAAACCGATATCCAACCACCGGAAACTCGGATTGGCAACTTGGACAGCGCGCTTCGAGAGGAACGCGTCGAATGGTCAACGTGGCGTCCTGCGCCACCGTGCCTTCGCTCGACTGTGCGAACGCCAATTGTAACAAGTCCGCATCCACCCCCGAAAACTCACCAACGCTTAGCGATACTCCCGTCGCCCTGGTCGCGTGCTCGCGCGAGGCAAGCTGCGCAATTTGCTCCAACAACGCGCGAACCAACGAAAACTCGTGCATGGTCCTCCCAGTTGACTTGTTTTACCACAACATCAGTAGTTCGCTCAATTCGCCCTATGGCGTTCTACGTGGATCAAAACGATTCGATCGATTGCTGCCGCAGAACCATATTCAAGTAAACCAGCGATGTCGAAATTGCCGATTTTTCCGATTAGGAAGAATTTGCAGCCACAGGATCCCATTCGCGGTTCTCGCGCTCCGCTATGTCTAAAGCACCGGGTACGTCAAAAAGTTCGGGTCATTCAGAAGAACGGATTGCAACCCGTGTCGATACGGCGCACCTTGCGGCGGCACCGTTGCACACCCTGCCTTTACATGGCGCTGTCGCGGAAGAGCCAGCGTTATGGAAAGAATTCGCCTTGGCCGCAGCCGGGCGTAGCCCGGCCCACGCCGAATTCCAGTTACAGGCGCAAGCATCGCAGTTGGGCGAGTACCTCCAAGGCCGACAAGCGGAACTCGACCGACGCGAAGCGCAGCTCAACGCCGAAGGCGCTGAATTTGAGAAGGAGGTTCGCACCGCGCGCCTCTGGCTGCGTGAACAAACCGAACTTCTGGAAGCTCGTACGGCGCAATTCAACTCTGCGCACAAGGAGCTCGAGGAACGCTTAAACCAGCTTGCGATCGCCGCAGAATCCGCCGAGAAAGAGGCTGCGGAACGAGCCCTCGAGTACGAGGAGCACGAAACGCAAATTCGCGACAAACGCGCTGAATTGCGTCTTTGGGAAACGCAATTGCACCAGCGAGCACGGGCCTTGCAGGCCCAGGAAAACGTCCTCAGCCAGAAGACCGAGCAAGTTGAAAACGAAATCCTCGCACAACGTCAACAATTTCATGCCACACAACAAGCCGCGCAACACATGCTGGCGCTAGCTGCAGCCAAACTCGAAAAACACCGAACTGAACTCGAACAGCGTGAACAACGGTTAGGCGAACGGGCCCGGAAGGTCGCGCAAATCGACAATGTTCAGCATTGGCAAGAGGAATTAACCAAGCGCCGGCTGCAGATACACCAAGCCGAACAACTTCATCGCGAGCAGCAAGAGCAGTTGGACCTGCAACGTCGCAAGCTTGCCGAAGAGCAGGCCGAGTTGTGGCGTCGCGCCGCCGAACAATCGGCAGCCTGGGATGAACGCGCCACCGCCGCCGAAAAACTTTGGAAGCGACGTCGCCAGGCCTTGAACCGGCGTGCAGAGCAGCTCGATCAACGCCGTGCCGCGGTCGAGGCATTGTATGAAGAAACCATGCAAACGCATGCTGAAACGCTTGAAATGCGGTTAGCAATCGACCAGCTTTGGTTGGAACTCCAGGGCGCCCATCCGCCTGCCGCTTTAACGCAATCTCTCGCAGAAGCGCGACGCAAGCTGACAGAGCATTCGCAACAGGCGTATGCCTCGTTGCGACAACAGCGCGAGGAAGTTCAATCGCTTGTCGCAAGACTTGCCGAACAACAGTCGAGGTTGCAGTCCCAGCGTGAGGAATTGGAGCAGTGGGCGAAGACGCAGCATCAGCATGTCGAAGAGCAGGCCGCGCGGCTAGTCGCTCGCGAACAAGCCCTTGACCTGCAAGAGCGCCGTTTTCATGAGCGCGAACGCAGTTGGGCCGAAGAAAAGCGCGACCTGCAACAGCGCCTGCGGGAAGCCATAACGCAAACGCTAGGCGCCCCCTTGGGCGATGACGTGCTACAATCGCGGTCATGACACGCGATGCGTTAGCCTGGATTGATGATGAGCTCGAAGCTTTGGAGAAACGCGGATTGCGGCGAAGGCTCTCCACGCGCGAAAGCCCGCAAGGAGCCGCATCAATCATTCTCGATGGACGATCCTATGCCAATTTCAGCTCGAACGATTACCTCGGCCTTGCGTCCGACTCGCTAAACGCCGCACTCGCCGCTGCCCTTTCCAAGACCGGATGGGGAAGCGGCGCCAGTCCCCTGGTCACGGGTCGGGCCACCTTACACGCGCGGCTTGAACAGGCCATTGCCGCCTTTGAAGGCGCTCAAGCAGCGCTATTGTTCTCCACGGGATATGCAGCCAACGTGGGCGCTGTGGCGGCGCTTGCCGGCAAAGAGGATGCCGTTTTCAGCGACGCGAAGAACCACGCAAGTCTCATCGACGGGTGCCGCCTCTCCGGCGCCGCCGTGTTCGTTTATCCCCATGCGGACATCGCCGCGCTTGCCGCATTGTTACGTGATCACGGCGCCTTTCGACGCCGATTGATCGTAACCGATTCGTTGTTCAGCATGGACGGCGACATCGCGCCGTTGCCCGAGTTGGCCGCCTTAGCGGAGCACTACAACGCGATGTTGCTTGTCGACGAAGCCCACGCCACGGGAGTTTTCGGAACTCACGGACGTGGCCTTTGTGAACAGTACGGTGTCGAAGACCAGGTGCATGTTCGCGTAGGGACATTGAGTAAGGCGCTCGGTTCGTTAGGCGGGTTCGTCGTCGGCTCGCGATCGTTGATCGAATGGCTTGCGAATCGCGCTCGCAGCTATGTGTTTTCCACGGCGCCGCCCGAAGCGATGGCGGCGGCGGCGCTCGAAGCTCTCCGAATCGTCCGCGAGGAGCCGCAGCGTCGCCATCACTTGCTGGAGCGAGCCGCATGGTTGCGCGACGAGTTGCGGCGTGAAGGTTGGAATGTGGGGCGAAGCGAAAGCCAGATCATTCCCCTCATGATCGGCGCGCCCCAAACCACCATGCAGTTGGCTGGGGCGCTACGTCAAAGAGGGCTGCTCGTCCCAGGAATCCGCCCTCCCTCGGTTCCCGAAGGCGAGTCGCTCCTGCGAATCAGTTTGAGTTACGCGCATTCTGCTAAGTCGCTTGAGCAGTTGCTCACGGCCCTCCGTGAACTGCGCAACAACTTCGAACGTATGCCACCATGAAACTGCGATGGGCTACGCACCAATGTCTTGCCAATTATTGCGAAGCGCGCTAATGACGGCGTTTTCCCTAATCGCCGCCTGGGGATGTCAACCACGCTCGCCGGAGGAATCGACCATGCAAGCATCACTCGCTGCGACAACGTCAAGTTTTCGCATGGAATCGTCCGCATTTGCGGAAGGCCAACCCATTCCCAAACTTTACACCGGAGAAGGCAAAGACATTTCTCCGCCGCTGACGTGGACCGATCCGCCGTTGGGCGCCGAAGAATTCACTTTGATTTGCGACGACCCTGATGCTCCCCGAGCGGATCCGTGGGTGCATTGGGTGATTTACAAAATTCCAGGCGATGTTCGCACTCTACCAGAAAATTTGCCCCGTCGGACTGTGTTGCAAACTCCGCCCGGAGCGCGGCAGGGCGCCAATTCATGGGGAGCAGACAATGTCGGATATCGCGGCCCTATGCCGCCGCCGGGGCACGGCCGGCACCGCTATTATTTCCGTCTTTACGCGTTAGACGCCCCTCTCGATCTTCCTGAGCAAGCCACCAAAGATTCGCTGCTTGCCGCCATGAAAGGCCACGTCCTCGCCGAAGCGACGTTAATGGGTACCTACGAGCGCAAGTGAGTCTGGTCGCTTTCAGGATCGCTCTCGCATCCTGCGCGATCCCATTGTGTCGTATCGAATTCACTCGCGTTTTTGCTCCGCGAGCAACTGAAGCCATATCACAACCAAACTTGTGGGTTTATTGCCTTCAATGGTATTCGTTTCGTAGTGTGGTGTGACCGGCCGAAGCACAGGATGGCCCCGAGTTCACGCTGGCTTTAACGCGACGGCGTCATGATAGAATTGGGGGAACCAGGCGCAGTCGCGACAAACCTGCAACTTCTCGCTCGGTACGCGGATGCGCTGCGAACTACGGGAGCCGGCGTTCAACCATTTGCTGCGTCGAGTCCGAAGCCGTATCGGAGGCGCGCCCGTAAACATGCTTGGAAAGACCAAATCATGCTCAATTCAACAAGCAACTTCGGGCGTCGCTATTTAACGGTGCTGTTGATCACGATGCTGCACTACGCGTTGGCCAGGAGCGCGGCGACCGCCGAAGAGCAAGCAATGTTTCCCTTTCTTGTCTCCTACGATGCGCCAGCAAACGCAACGAACGTTAGTTCTTGGCTAGACAAGCCTGCGGGCAAGCACGGGTTTATTCGGGTTGAGAACGGCCGATTAGCGCACAAGGCAGGCCCCATTCGATTTCATGGAACCAACTTGTGCTTTGATGCTTGCTTTCCCACGCACGAACAAGCCGATCGATTGGCGGCCCGTCTTGCAAGGTTTGGAGTCAACGTGGTCCGCATGCATCATATGGATTCGCGCTCGATTTGGGGAAAGAGCGGAAACCACGTCACAATTGATCCCGACCAGTTGGACCGCCTCGATTATTCGATTCATCGCCTCAAGGAAGAAGGCGTTTACACGAACCTGAACTTGCACGTTTCGCGGTGGCTCGGCCCGGAAGACGGCTTTTCCGATCGCGAAAAACGGCCGAACTACGACAAAGGCCTCGACAACTTCGAGCCTCGCATGATTGAGCTACAAAAGAAATACGCGAAGGATTTACTGTCTCACAAAAATCCCTATACAGGAAATACCTACGCCCAAGAACCGGCGATTGCTTTTGTAGAAATTAATAACGAAAACGCGCTTTTTGATGAGTGGAATAAAGGAAGTCTCGACGACTTGCCCGATCCATACGCCTCGATGTTCCGCCAGCAATGGAATGCCTGGTTACTCAAGAAGTATCGTTCGACCGAGGCCCTTCGCAGCGCATGGCAAGCGGGCGAACAACCGCTAGGCGACGAACTACTTGCCGGCGGCGAGTTTCAACAACCGCTCGACGATCATTGGACGCTAGAGCGAGACGATCGCGGGCATGCCGATTGGTCGGTCGTTTCGGCGAATGCGGAGCGCGTGCTTCAGATCAAGGTGCATCGGCCAGGTTCGGTCTCATGGCGGCCGCAACTCTCTCATCGGGGCTTTGCGGTGAAAAAGGGCGGCGCCTACACGCTCTCCTTTGTCGTTCGCGCAGATACGCCTCGCGCGTTGACGGTCAACTGCACGATGGCTCACGATCCGTGGGAGAATTTGGGCCTTAGCGCTAAAGTCGACGTCACGGAACAAGCGTCGGTACAGCAGTTTACGTTTCTCGCCACTCGTGGCGACTCGGGCGCTCGGATTACCTTCAGCAATTTGCAGCCCGGCGTTTACGAACTTTCCGCCGTTTCGCTCCGTCCGGGCGGCGTCATCGGGCTAGCCACGGGAGAAATGCTGGAGAACGACAGCGTAGCGGTCATGCAATCGCGTCGGCGCGACCGCACGGAAACGGCGCGCCGCGATTTCATCGACTTCCTCTGGGATACCGAGCACGCCTACTGGACCGGAATGCACCGGTTTCTTCGCGACGAACTGAAGGTCAACTCGGTGATTTCTGGAACGCAACTGAGCTGGAGTCCGGTACACATTCAGGCGCAGTTGGATTACATCGACGCACATGCCTATTGGCAACATCCGAGCTTCCCTGGTCGACCCTGGGACCCGCGCAATTGGTTTGTTCGTAACATGGCCATGGTCAACTCGCCCGGCGGCGAATTAACCGAGTTAGCTGCACGGCGCGTCGCCGGGAAGCCATTCACGGTCAGCGAATACAATCATCCGGCGCCAGGCATGTACGCCGCAGAAGGGCTTCCTATGTTGGCGGCCTTCGCGGCGCACCAAGGCTGGGATGGAGTCTATAGTTTTGCGTGGGCTCACAACGACGAGTTCGAACCGGGACATATTGGTAGTTTTTTCGACATTCAAGCCGACCCGACGCGTCTTGTTCACTTGCCAGCGTGCGCCGCGATGCTCCTTCGCGGCGATGTGCCGCACGCCCAAGACATGATACTGACGCCGTTGAGTCACGCGGACGAACGCCAACGTTTACACGAAACGGGCAGTCCATGGACATTGACCATTGACCAGCTAGGCGGAGACAGAAACACCGCACTACTCCACCGGGTTGCATTGGATCTACAAAGCGAGACGCCAAGAACGCCGCTTCAGCCCGTCAATCCACAAAACCTTTCGACTTTCCTTTCCGACAGCAAAGCGCTGCGCTGGGATCATTCGCAACCGGGCAAAGGTTTCTTTCTTGTCGACTCGCCACGCACCAAATTGTTGACCGGGTTTGTGGAAGGACGCACGTTCGATCTGGGCGACGTGAAACTCGCCCCGGGGGCAACGCGCCTCGATTGGGTCACGATTTCACTGACGTGTTTAGATGGGCCAGGGTTTGGCTCGCCGGGTCGCATCTTGGTTGCCGCAACTTCGTGGCGACAAAACACCGATTGGCAATGGGAAGAACTGGGCGATGATCGAGTGACGCTGCGCAACCAATGGGGGCGCCCTCCCATCCTGTGTGAAGGCGTGCCAGCAAAACTCACCTTACCGACCGACATCCCTCGTACGGAATGTTACGCTCTGGACGCTTCGGGAGAACGCACAACGCGCGTGCCCTTGCATTCGGTGAATGGCGAAGCCCAGCTCGACCTCGACCCACGGTACAAAACTTTGTGGTACGAAATCGTCATCAAGTGAAATCCTGCCGATTAACCTCACGTTAGCGTCGCCAGGAATTGGCCACGAAACGCAGTTCCAAACCGCTTCTTGGTGAATTTGCCGCGAACCAAACTCCGTTGCCTTGCGTCACCAAGTGGAGACGATATATTTGAGACATGGACAAACCAAAGCGGGTGTAGCTCAGTTGGCAGAGCACTAGCTTCCCAAGCTGGGTGTCGTGGGTTCGAATCCCATCACCCGCTCTTTTAGGCAGCCGTTGTCAGTGAATGACGACGGCTGTTTTCTTTTGATGGCGTAAGCAGTTACGCAACTTTCTCGAACGGCATTTTCCGAAGGGCGTACGTCATGCCAATTGTCGGAAATTGTCTCCGATTTGCTGCGCTTGCTGGGAGTTGGCGCCAACGTTGGTGCTCGTAACGGATGCACGGTGCAAATGTCGGGCGTCCGCAGATGTGCGTAGGGTCACGTTGCTCGGAGGCGGGACGTGCCATGTTAGCCCAAACCTTCGATCTTCCAGCCATCGCGGTACGCGCGCCGCACGAGCGCGGTTGCTTGAGCGCTATTGGTGAAGATTTGTTTGTCCTGATCCCATTCGAGCCACTCGCCCGCGGCGCGGTCGGCCATGGCGCCAACCAAGACCGCTTCCGTCAAGGGGCCGCCGTGGCGGAAATCGGCGCATGCCTTTCTTCCTTCGATAATTGCGTTGACCCAGTCGTGATAATGATCCTGCGGTTGAAGATTCATCGGGTACTTCTCGGCGGGGAAGGTGTCTTCAGGCAGTACGATAGGTCGACCGCCGCGATAGTTCTTGAAGATGCACCCGTGCTCTCCAATCCAAAACGTGCCAGACTCAGGGAGCGTCTTCAAGCCTTGCGGCAACGCAATGCGGGACACATCCGGTCGTAGATCGCCGTCATGCCATGTGAGCTTAATCGTTTCGTCGCTGGTAATCTCGCTGCCGGGAAAGATCAACTCCACCTGCCGGCGTTCTCCCCACAGGGGTCCGCTGCTGCCCGGTGTTGTTTGCCGCACGCGCAAGGGCGCTGTGAGCTTCAAGGCGTCAAACGAGATATCGAAGTGATGGCAGCCCATGTCGCCCATTTCACCAACGCCAAAGTCGAACCAGGCGCGCCACGTTTTGGGATGATATGCATTCTCCAGGTACGGCCGCGGCTCGCGTACGCCTAACCACAGGTCCCAATCGAGCGACGTCGGAACCGGATCGCTCGCCGTTTTGAGCGACGTGTTCTTTGGCCACCACGAGAGCGGCTTATTCTCCCATAGCAATACTTCTTTGATCTTGCCAATCGCGCCACTCCGGATAAGCTCCACCGCCATGCGGCTTTCGATGCTGGAGCGTCCCTGATTGCCAAGTTGCGTGACCACGCCGGCGCGTTTCGCTTCTTCGGTGATCACGCGGCACTCGTGCAACGTGCCGGCCATTGGCTTTTGGAGGTAAACGTGCTTTCCGGCGCGAATGGCCGTAACCGCCGGCGCGGCGTGCATGTGATCGGGCGTGCCAATGGTCACGGCGTCGAACTTATCGGTGTGATTGGTCAGGAGTTCGCGCCAATCTTTGTGTCGCGACGCCTCGGGATGCGCCTTCGCCGCCTGGGCCAAGTACTCGGCATCGACATCGCACAACGCGACGATTTTCACCTGCGGATGGCTCGCGACCGCCCGGAGGGTGCTTCCTCCCATGCCCCCGACGCCGATGCACGCCACCTGGAGCATCGAATTGAGAGACGCACTGCGCACGAGGGAGGGACAACCGAGCACTCCGGCGCCAATCGCGCCGCTTTGTTTCAAAAAACGACGGCGAGTGATGGGGCGAACCAGGTGCGATGATGAATCACGGCCAGTGGTTTTCATGGGCAACTCTCAGTTTGGTGCGACGCTTCGAAGATTAACGTTGGGGCAACGCCGGGCCAGATCCTACCATGCCGCTGCAACCGGTGGCTAATCAATCAACCGCTTTACCGTTCGCCAAGCCGCTCCAGGAGTTCGATCTCGCTCGGATCGAGCCGGAAGTGCGCGATGTCCAGGTCTTGTCGCATGTGCTCGGCGTTGGTTGTCCCCGTCAACGGGATCATACCTTTTTCCCACGCAAACCGGAAAACCACTTGGCTGACCGTTCGACCGTGACGTGCGGCGATCTGCGCCAACTGTGGATGATTCAAAATGCTGCGGTTCGCCGTAAGCAGCGAAAAGCCTTGGTAGCTCATACCATTGGCTTCACAATACGCGCGAACGTCGCGATCCCAACCCCGCTCTGCGTAACAGCGGTTTTGCACGATCGCGGGAGCGATCCTCGCCTTTTGACACAACCGTTCGAGTTGCTCTCGGGTGACGTTACTCACGCCAAGCAAACGCGCCAAGCCGCGGTCATAGAGCGACTCCATGGCGCGCCACGCCTCCCAGTCGGCGGCCGACAACCCGACGCGCACCGACGGCCCGTGGAGTAAGTATGCGTCAATCACGTCGACACGAAGATGGTTCAATGAACTGGCGAACGACTGCTCCACTTGTACGGCCACCGGCGCCGCCGGGTCGTACGGCAGGCGATGATCCTGGCCCGACCGAAAGGTGAACTTGGTCTGCAGGAATAAAGCGTCGCGCGTCGTCAGTCCGCTTTCAAGAGCCACGGCAATCGCCTGTCCCACCGCCGCTTCATGGTAGTGACGGCGTTGGTTGGCGGTATCGATCCCTCGAAAACCTTGGCGCAAGGCCATTTCAACCAAAGATTGCGTTTGCTCTTCCTTCCAAGCGGTTCCATAAACCCAGCAGGGCATTTGAACACCATGAATCAATCGAGGATTTTCCGTCATCAGTAGGGGTGTGGAAAGGTTAGGAAAAGGGAATGACTTGCGATCAATCGCCAACAGGGGATGTGTGGCGCACTGCCGTTTTAGAACGATTCAGGGCCGGCCAGCGGTTCGCCGACGTCGCATGAAGCTTCGGCTGCCGCGGCGAGGCTCGCCATAGGCGTGGCTTCTACATCGGCCTCCGCCGTGCGTAGTCGGCCGGCCAACCACAGGCTCGACAGCGTGATTAAGGCCGCGATTACGCCGACGGTTTCGAAGTTGCTAATGCGTCCGTCGGCAGTTTCGCCGATGAGGTGTCCTCCAAGGAAAGAACCGATTCCGCTGGCCATGTGTTGGACCGACGAGTTCGCACTCATGAACCCTCCGCGCCGCGCCGGCAACACACTGCTGGTGACCATCGACATTGCCGCCACCATGCGACCGGCGTTGCTCACCATGAGCGCCGCCACAACCGACACGGCCACTGCCGTTGGCACGGGAGGAAGCACGGTGACCGACAGCAGAAATAAGGCGGAGAATGGCGCCACTACACGATAAACGCGCAACTTGCCGTAACGGTCGGCAAGACGGCCAATCAGCGGCGCCGTAAACAACGTTACCGCCCCGGCAACCATGTACATATACACTAGGTGCGCCTCCGGCATTCGTACATTGGCGACCAGATAAGCGCTGATGTAGGGAATTACTGCAAAGCCGCCCATCATGAGCGAAACCACCAGGGCGAACGCGCGCAAATGATTGGGATGCGAGAATGTCTCGGCCAGCATGTGAAGCGGATGACGTTTCGGCGCCGTCAAATGAGAGCGAAGCGGCGGCAGAGCGACCGCCGCAACCACCAACACCGGGCACCCCAACACGACCAGCGCCAGGAACGGGGCATGCCACCCCCATTGCACTCCCAAGTGCAGTCCGAAGGGCACTCCCGCCACCGATGCCAGCGCGAACGCCGACATCAGCGCCCCTGTGGCTCGCCCGCGCCGCTCCTCGGGAAACACGTCGCCGATGATCGCCATCGCCATGCCGCCGAGAATACCGCCGAACATACCGGTGGCGATGCGCGCGGCCACCAACGTCGGGTAATTGGGGGCGAAGCCGCACCAGAATGTGCCAACGAGAAACCCCGCGAACAAGGTAAGAAACGCGGTTCGTCGCGAGAAGCGATCGATCAATGGCGCCGCAATCAACCCTGCCGCGCCCGCCGCAAACGTGTAGGAGGAAACAATCAAACCGAATTGCCCCGGCGTGATCTTCAGCGAGCGCATCAACTGAGGGCCAAGCGGCATGACCACCATAAAATCAACAATGCTGGTGAACTGCACGGCGGCCAGCACCATCAACACGACTCGCTCGCTGGCCTGAAACCGCTCCGGCTTGTGGTTGGATTGCTCTTTCCCGCCTACGGCATCCATTCGTTACGCTTTCCCCATTGAAGATGACAACAATCGACCCTCGCCGCATTATCACAGATAGTGTCCGTTTGGTTCAGAGGCGCAACTCGTATCGACGCGCGAATTGGCGGTCGGTTTGCGCACGTACCACCGCAGCATGACACGCAAATCGCGAGCCGTAGGCTCGTGACTCGATAACTAACGAAATTTTAAGCGATGTCGGACTACGATCAGCCCCGCGACGGAGGCGCATAACAGCAACCCTTGAGGTTGCCCCTTCGCGATGCATGCGGTTTCGTCGGACGTGCTCCCCCTAATCAGCACTGGGTACGAATCCTCAGCAGGACACCACCCAACGCATCTTGTGTGAAATAAACTTTCGATAGGTCCGGCCCCTTCTCAGGGCGGCAAACGTCGTTCGCGAATTACGGGAAAATGAGTCAATTTATTCACATCCGATCGGCCAAGTTTCCTGTGCTTCCTGGTGAGGAGCAAGAATTGGTGAACGAAGGAATGTATGGCAAGGCGCTCGCTCAATACCTGCAAACGAAGTTACGTGAGCGGGGTTACGAGGCGCCGTTTGTATGCTGCGAGGATTGGGGCTGGTGGGTTGAGTTGAAGGGGCCGCCGTTTCCGTTCGGTGTATGCATTTACGCGGCGCCGGGACAAAAACCTCCCGCGCCAGATCGCCCCGCGGATTATGTCTGCACCGATGGCGCGGTCGGGCCGCGTCAATGGAGTTGGCGGAAGTTTCGCTTCGTCGATACTGCGCCTTGGGTGCAAAAACTGCACGCGGATTTGTTGGCGATCTTCCAGGCCGATCCCGAAGTTGAGACCTGCGGCGTTTCGGATGATTTTCCCTTGTGAGCCGTCCCGTCCTCGGGTTGCTACGCACAACGCATCCCCACTTGGTGACATCAATTTTTATGCACCTCCGAGTTGCGTGCATGTGGCGCAAGAAGCTGTTACATTAGCCGCACAACCCGGGAGATTCTCACATGATGCAAGGCGATAGTTACCAGCGATTTGCCGCGGCAGCGTTTGCAGCCCTTGTTTTTTTATGGAGCGCCACATCGAACGCCAAGGCGCCCTTCACGGTCGACGCAAAAGTCGACGTGATGGTTCCGATGCGTGACGGCGTGCGTCTGGCGACCGATATCTACCATCCCGCACAAGACGGTCAACCGCTCGAAGGCCGTCATCCGGTCGTTCTGATTCGCACGCCCTACGGAAAAGGCAATGGCGAAAGCAGTGAGGGGAAGTATTTCGCCTCGCATGGGTATGTCGTCGTGATTCAGGACACGCGTGGCCGGTATCGCTCGGAGGGCGTGTGGCATTGGATGACCGACGATGGCCCCGACGGTTTCGATTGCGCCGCGTGGATCGTTCAACAATCGTGGTCCAACGGACGGATTGGCATGATGGGCACGTCGTACGTCGGCGGAACCCAGCACGCCCTAGCCATGTCCGGTTCGCCGCATCTGAAAACCGTGATTCCGGTCGACGCCGTGTCGAACATGGGGCGTCAAAGCATGCGCAATGCCGGCGCTTTCGAAATGCGGTTCTGGAACTGGATCATGCTTAACGCAGGCAAGGGCAGTAACGCCGCGCAAGACGAGGGAACCGCCGCCGTCTTGGCCGAGATGGCCGCGCAACGGCATGCGTATTTGAAGCTCCTTCCGCTACGGTATGGAACAACGCCGCTGAAGCTCGCTCCCGAATATGAAGCGTGGTTGATCGAAGCCATGCGGCACGGCGCCAACGACGCCTTTTGGGATCAAAACAACATTGTCGATCATCCCGCGCGTTACAGCGACATTCCCGTATACCTGGTCGGCGGATGGTATGACTCCTGGGCCGGCAACACTACGGCGAACTACACGGCGCTTAGCAGTCGCCTTAAGAGCGACGTTTACTTGATTATGGGCCCCTGGATTCACGGCGCCCAAGGCGCGCATTCCCATGGTCAGGTGACGTTCGGAAAAGAGGCCGCCATCGCTGACCCGCTCGGTTGGCGGCGCCTCTGGTTTGACCACTACCTGAAAGGCGAAGTGAACGAAGTCGGCCGCGAAGCTCCCTTCCGAAGTAAAGTGCGAATTTTCGTCATGGGAACCGGCGATGGCCGCAAAGGCGAACAAGGCCGTTTGAACCACGGCGGCTACTGGCGCGACGAGCAAGAATGGCCGCCGGCGCGCGCCGTGCCCACTAAGCATTACTTCGCCGCCGAGGGACGACTTTCGACCGAGGCGCCCTCAACAATGGTTAACGCCGCCGCATCGACCTCATTCACGTTCGACCCTCGAGACCCCGCGCCGACGATTGGCGGAAGCATTTCCTCGGGCAACGACATTTTGTTGCAAGGCGCTTGGGACCAGCGCGGCGGCCCGCACGTGTGGAATTGGCCCAAGCCCATTCCGCTATCCGCGCGCAATGATATTCTCGTGTTTCAGACCGAACCGTTGCCGAATGACGTGGAAGTGACGGGGGAGATTGAGGTCAAACTATGGGTTTCGTCAACGGCTTTAGACACCGATTTCACGGCGAAACTGATTGACGTCTACCCGCCCAGCGCCGACTTTCCCGGCGGGTTTGACTTGAATATTGGCGACGGAATCGCCCGAGCGCGCTTTCGCGACTCGCTCTCGGAAGAAAAGTTGATGGAGCCAGGCAAGACCTATCCCATTACGGTGAAGCTTTATCCGACGTCGAACGTATTCAAGCGCGGACATCGCATTCGTGTCGATATATCCAGCAGCAATTTCCCTCGGTTTGATGTCAACCCCAACACGGGCGAACCGCTGGCGCAACACCGCCGCATGGAGACATGCGTGAACACGATCTACCACGATGACCAACATCCCTCCCACATTCTGCTGCCGATCATTCCGCAAGCATTGCAGCCGTGATCGGCGGCGCTAAACCGGTTGAACTCCCCTCGCGCCTCAAGCCCCGAGCAACGCCATGTTGTTACGTCTCACCGCGTTTCGAATCACCGTGCTTTTGTTCGCTTCGCTGCTGGCCGCGTCAGGCGGGCGCGCTGACGATTCGCCGGCTTGGAAGGCGGGCGTGGCCTCCGTTGCGATCACTCCGAAGGATTCCGTGTGGCTCGCGGGTTATGCGTCGCGCACCAAACCTGCCGAGGGAACCCTCACGGAGTTGCACGCCAAGGCGCTCGCCCTCGAAGACGCTGCTGGCGCCCGCGCCGTGATTGTCACGACCGACTTGATCGCCATTCCCCGCGTGCTGCGCGAACAGGTTTGTGCCGAGGTTCAAACGCGACATCGCGTGCCGCCTGCGGCGCTCATGCTGAATTGCTCGCACACGCACTGCGGTCCTGTAGTCAAAGATGACCTGGAAATGTCGGTCATTTATCAGCTGGACGAAGTCCAACAACAACGTGTGGAAGCGTATTTCATCGAGTTGAAAGATCAACTCGTCCGACTGATTGGCGACGCGCTAAAAGATCTCCAGCCCGTGAAACTCGGCTACAGCCATGCCCGGTGCGGCTTCGCCATGAACCGTCGCTTGCCCACAGCGCAGGGGTTTCAGAACAGCCCTTACCCTGATGGCCCCGTGGATCATGACGTGCCCGTCCTGCGTATTGAGTCGCCGGAAGGTCAGCTACGCGCCATCGCCTTTGGCTACGCCTGCCACAACACCACCACGTCCCTTCAGCAATACAACGCCGATTACGCGGGTTACGCCCAAAGGGAAATTGAGCGGCAACATCCCGGCGCTACGGCCCTGTTCGTTTTGGGGTGCGGCGGCGATCAAAACCCCTATCCGCGCGGACAAATCGAGTGGGCCATCACTCACGGCAAGTCGCTGGCTGCCGCGGTCGAAGCCGCGTTGCTGCCCGAAGCGAAACCAATACGTGGCTCCCTGAAAACCGCACTCGAATCGGTCGAGCTTGAGTTCGCGCCGGTCACGCGGAATGACTTGCTCCAACGCCTCGAATCAAAAGACGTGTACGAGCGGCGCGGCGCGGAACTCCTGCTTGCGGAAGCCGAGCGCGAAGGGAAAGTGCGAGAATCCTACAGCTATCCGATTCAGGTCGTCCAACTGGGAGACGGGTTAACGCTGGTCGCCCTGGCGGGTGAAGTGGTGGTCGATTATTCGCTACGTCTCAAACGCGAACTGGGCGATTCGCCTGTGTGGGTCGCCGGCTACAGCAATGACGTCTTCGCCTATATTCCAACGCAGCGCATCCTGCGGGAAGGCGGCTACGAAGGCGCCGGCGCCATGCGTTACACCGCGCTACCTGGTCCCTTTCAACCGAGCGTGGAAGACAAGATCGTCGATCAAGTTCACAACCTCGTCCAGCGTTTGCGAACCGACTCGAATAAGTGACCCTCTCCGGCTGGCGATTAGCCATTCAACGAGAACCGCAGCATGGCCAATGTTTTTGGATTTGGCGCCGTAGGAGATGGCGTGACCGACGACACGGAGGCGCTGCAGCACGCGCTGGAAGCAGGCGACGGCGTCCTGCGTCTGAACAAAGGCACGTACCGCATCACGCAACCACTGGTGCTCGACCTGACTAAGCAGGGATACGGCGCCGTACGCGGCGAAGGGGGCGCCTCGCGCCTTATCATGGCAGGCGCCGGCCCCGCGATTCGCGTGATCGGCGATCATCAAGGAACCGCCTCGCCCGCCAGCGTTCAACCGCATACGTGGGAGAACGAACGCTTTCCCATCCTCAATGGTTTTGAGATTGTGGGCGAGCACCCCGATGCGGTCGGCATCGAACTACGCAAGACAATCAAGTGCGTCGTTTCACACGTGCTCGTGCGGCGCTGCCGCATTGGCGTGCATCTGGTCGAGCGCAATCGCGATTTCCTGCTGGCCGACTCGCACTTGTACGACAACCGCGAAATTGGTCTGTTCTTTGACCGGTGCAATTTGCATCAAATCATCGTCCATGGCTGCCACATCAGTTGGAACAAAGTCGCGGGCATCAAGTCGCTCGGCGGGGATGTTCACAACCTGCAAATCGTGGGCAACGATATTGAATACAACAACGCCACGGCCGGCGGAGGCGATCCCTCGCGGCCCGATCACGCCGACCTTTCGCAACACCCCGGTGGTTCGGAAATCTGGTTCGATGCGACCGACGGCGTGATCAGCGAAGTGACCATCAGCGGCAATACCATTCAAGCGACGGTCCAAACGGGCGGCGCCAACGTTCGCATTACGGGCGCCGAGGTCCAGCGGCCGCAATTCGCCGATGCCCCGATGTCGCAGAAGCCCGATACGGCGCACCTGATCAATATTACGGGCAACGTGCTGGGTAGCCAGTGGCGTGGAATCGAGCTCAAGAACACGTCGCGGGTCACGATTACCGGCAACACGATTTATGACTCGGCCGATCTGTCGATCTTTGCGGCGATGAGTTCGGGGATCGTCGTCAGCGGCAATTCTTTCGTATGGCGCGGACTGGATGCCGAACCGAACAAAGACGGGCTCCGTTTTGAAGATTGCGATAACGTGCTGCTCAGCAACCTTGCCGCTCAGCGCTTTTGCGCAGGCTCCGCAGAAAGCGGCGCTGCGATCACCTTGGTTCGATGCCGCGAATGTGCGATCTCGGACTGCCAGATTCTCGATCCGCTGCACCGCGGCGTCGAGTTGGAAGACTGCCTCCGGTGCCGGGTGACGAACAATACCATTGTCGATCGTCGCTCTCAACCGAGCATGCGACACGCGATTCACGTGTTGGGACAAAGCCGCGACAACCTGATGGTGGGCAACATCCTGGGTGGAGCGGTCGAAGCGCTGGTGGACGCGACGGACACTGACTCTTCGGTGCGAGACAATTTGCTGCTCGACTCCTAATGCACTACCTGCCTTCATCGTTCCGAACCTATGCGACACATCCTTTGTTGGCGACTGTGCCTTTCCCTCGCATTTCTTAGCTGCGCAACGCAAGTTCCGGCACATGACCGTTCGACGGCAGGCGCGCCAGAGCTCGGCAGCGAGGTGCGTGTTGCGCTGATTGGCGACTCGACGGTCGCCAGTTATCTCCATCCGCCGGCCGATCGCCCCGACTTGACCGGCTGGGGGCAAGTGCTGGGCGAGTTCTTCGACGAGCGCGTGACGGTGAATAACTACGCGGTGTCCGGCCGCAGTTCGAAAAGCTTTTTACGGGAAGGGCGCTGGCGGCCTGTGTTGGACTCCAAACCGCATTTCATCTTCATCCAATTTGGCCATAACGATCAACCTGGCAAGGGAGACCGGGCCACCAATCCCGACGGTGATTTTCGAGATAATTTGCGTCGATACATTCGGGAGTCGCGGGAGGTTAACGCGCGCCCCGTGCTGGTAACTCCCGTGGCGCGCCGTACGTTCTCGGGCGGGAAGCCGGTCACGTCGCTCGTCCCGTATGTAGAGGCCATGCACGCCGTGGCGAGGGAAACCAACACGCCGCTGGTGGATTTACATGCGGCAAGCTTCGCTTTGTACGAGAAGTTGGGGGACGCCGGCAGCGCCGACTTAAGCCCCGCCTCGACGGACCGCAGTCACTTTTCGCGCAAGGGAGCGCTCGCCGTCGCGTCGCTCGTGGCGGCTCAAATACCCGAGCAAGTCCCGGCGCTCAGGGGCTATCTGAAACAGGATTCCGCGTCGGGCAACAACGACGCATCGTCTGTCTTGGCGCCGGGTGGCAAACCCGTCCTTTTGCAGGACCACGGCGCTGGCGAAGGTCCGGTCTGGCATCCGGAACTTGGGCTGCTTACCAGCGGCGACGGAAATATCATGCGCCGTTCCCGCAATGGAGAAGTCTCCGTTTACCGCGAAAACTCCGGCTCCAACGGTTTGCTGTTTGACCAGCAAGGGCGGCTGGTGATTTGCGAACCGGTGCGACGACGTGTTTCGCGCCTTGAGTCAAATGGCCGTCTTACCATCTTGGCCGAGCGTTTCGACGGGATGCGATTCAATCAGCCTAACGACTTGACGATCGACTCGCGCGGCCGCATCTATTTTTCGGACCCCTGTTACGGCGATCGCTCGCACATGGAAATGCGCGACCGCGACGGACGCTTCGTGGAAGGCGTTTATCGCATCGATCTCAATGGCGTCGTGTCCCGCATCATCACCCATGAAGTGGACCGGCCGAACGGGCTTGTCATCACACCCGATGATCGCTCTCTCTTTGTGGCCGACAACAACAACGCCGTCGGCGGCGCGCGGAAGCTCTGGCGTTTCAATCTACGAGAGGATGGTACGCCCGATTTCGCCTCGCAGAAACTGATCTACGATTGGAAAGCCACGCGCGGTCCCGACGGGATGAAACTCGACCGTGAAGGGCGTCTCTTTGTCGCGGCAGGATTGAACCGCCCTAACCCGCCGGCAGAAACCCAAGATCAGCCCACGGCAGGCGTGTATGTGTTCTCGCCCGACGGGAAGCTGTTGGAGTTCATCCCGATTCCGCGCGACGAATGCACAAACTGCGCTTTCGGCGGCGATGATCTCAAAACCCTGTTCGTTACTGCAGGAGGGACTTTATGGAGCGTGCCCGTGCGCGTGCCGGGAAAACCGGTCTGGCCGCGTTGAGCAATTGTCTCCACGTGAATGCGCTAGTTTACCTGAGGGCTTCGGCGACGCGATCGGCGGCGATCTTCCGCGGATGAGGATTCGCCGCTCGTCCCGGTAAGGTGGTCAATACGACGCATACGACGTCCGTCTCGGGATCGGCCCAGGCCAGCGTTCCCGTCGAACCGGTGTGCCCAAACGTTTGTTCGGAGCAGCCGGGACTGCCAACCTCGGCGCCTACGGCAAAGCCAAGCCCGCGGGGCGTCATCCCTTCGCGATTGTGATTGCGAATCATCAGACGAGCCGTATCGGGCTTAAGCACACGTCCCTGCGGATGAAGAAACTCGGCGAAGAAGCGCGCCACGTCGGGCGCCGACGCATGTACGCCGCCCCATGGCGCACCCAGGTTGCGCCAATAGGGGCTGTTCCAGTCCCAGTCCTTGGCGGTTGGATCGCCGGCGCCGGACTCGGGCGCGGCGCTTTCCGACTGGCAACGCATGAGTTGCTCGGGCTTAAGATTTCCTAAACCCAAGGCGGTGCGTTTCATCTCCAAGGGTTGAAAAACGGCCTCGTCGATGAAGCGCAGAAAGTCCGTACCGCTCACGCGCTGCGCCACCTCGGCGGCCAAGAGGATCGCCATACTGGAATACTCATACCGCGTTCCCGGTTCGAACAAGAGCGGCGTGCGAATGGCGGCTTGAACGAACGCCGACAATGGCGCATGTCGGCTGCGCAGCGTTTGATTTTGGGGAAGCTGATCGGGCAGGCCCGATACATGCGTGAGCAACTGCTGCATGGTGACGGCGTCCCGTCCGCCGCCGGTGAACTCGGGAATGAACTTCTTCACGGGGTCGTCCAGGCGAAACGCACCGGCGTCGTATAACGTCATCAGGGCGGCCGCCGACATCGGCTTGGAGATCGACCCCAGCAGGAAGGGATCATCCACGGACTTCGCCCCACCAAACGATCGGGCGAACTCTTGCGAGCCATACCGCACGCACAAGGAGGCCGCGACGACTTGCCCGGAAGCAACCGCCTGTGCGAGCACCATGGCGGCAGACTCCAGCTTGTCTTGATTTACCGCCGCCCACACAGGCGCCGCGATGATCGATCCCAACCCAGCTTGAAGAAACGTGCGACGTTGCATATTGCCGTCCTGACGCGTTGGTGCACCGTAATGCGACTTATATCCCCAATGTCGTTCAAACCATTCCTTCGATCATCGGCTGGCGAATCCGCTGCGCCAAGCCTTGCAGCCAACGCGCCGCCGGTGCGCCATCGAGCACGCGATGATCAAACGTAAGGCTCAAACCGAGGGTTTCGCCCACGACGATACGATCCTGTCTGACCACAGGTTCGCGAACAATTCTTCCGAGTCCAAGTATCGCCGACTGCGGCAAGTTCAAGACGGGGGTGAAGAAGTCAATCTCGTACATGCCAAGGTTCGAGATCGTAAACGTGCCGCCCTGCATTTGACTTGCGGTAAGCGCGCCCGCCTGCGCCTGCGCGATCAGCTCGCGTGACTGTGCGGAAACTTCACGTAACGAAAGATTCAGTACCTGGCGCAAGACCGGCGCCATCAGCCCTTGCGGCGTCTCTACCGCCACGGCAATGTTGATTTCATCATACAGGAATACGCCGTTGTCGCGCCAACACGCGTTCAGCAGCGGGCACTCGGGCAATGTCTCGGCGACGAATTTCACCAGAATGTCCCGATAGCTCGGGACCGTGTCGGCGGAGGATTCCGCTTTCAAACGAGCGCGTAGCGCTACCAATTCCGTCGCATCGACCTTCGTAGTTAACGTTACCGGCGCCGTTTGTTGCATTCCGGCCGACATGCGCTGGGCAATGGTACGGCGCATCGCAGACAGGGGCTGCAATCGCCCCGGTGCGGCAGGCGCGCTTTGCTCAGCGACGGGTGCGCCGGTTGGGAAGGCGTATGCCGTAACATCGCGTTCGCGAATCCGCCCTCGCCGGCCAGTTCCCGAAATCCTTTGCCAATCGACGCCAAGTTCTTGCGCCTTACGGCGCGCGCGGGGAGTCGCAAAACGCCGCAACTCGGTGGGCGTGGCGGCCTGAGCGGCAAGGCCCGCATCGGCGGCACGTCGAACGTCGTCACGCGTCACGCGGCCCGTTGGGTCGGGCGTTGGAATCGAATCGAGATTCACGCCAAGTTGGCGTGCTAACCGACGCGCCGCAGGACCGGCCACACGCGTCGATGTCGTCGCTGGCGCCGCATTGCGTTGCATTGCGTCCGGCGACGCGGCGCGGTCGGGCGGGGTCATTTGGCTTGATCGAACGGTGGCGGGTGGCGACTCTCCCGGTGCGAGCAGAAAACCGATCACCTGGCCCACATGCACGGTTTCGCCAGGTTGCGGCGCATCGGCGGGAATGCACAACACGCCGGAATCGAACGACTCAATTTCGTGCGCCGCTTTTTCCCCTTCGAGCACAAACACCTGGTCGCCCGCACTTACGGAGTCGCCTTCGGCCTTCAGCCATTCGACAAAGACGCCTTCTTCCATCGACCAGCCGAGACGGGGAACTCGGATTTCCATCGGCATGACCAGGGTCCTTCACTTAGTGTCGATCCGGCGTGAAACGGTTCGCACGCAACCGGACGCTACTCGTTGAGCAACTCTCGAATGGCTGCGACGACGTCCGCGACGTGCGGCACAATCGCCTTTTCCAAAGTAGGTGAGTACGGCGTCGGCGTGAAAACGCCTTGCAGCCGCTTGATCGGGGCGTCGAGATCGTCAAAGCCAGCGTCGGCCACCTGCGCGGCGATTTCGGACGCCACACTGCACGGTTGAAACGCCTCATCAACGATAAGCAAACGTCCTGTTTTGGCGACGGACTGGAGAATCGTCGCCGTATCCAGCGGCGAGACGGTGCGCGGGTCGATCACTTCAATCGAGGCGCCTTCGGCGGCCAGTTGGTCGGCGGCCTTCACGGCATGTTGCACCATGAGCGACAGGGCGACGACCGTCGCATCGGAGCCTTCGCGCACAATCCGCGCTTGCCCGAACGGTATCTCATAGTGATGCTCTGGCGCGGGGCCTTTGGTCGCCATGAGTTCGCGATGCTCCAGGAACAGAACGGGGTCATCGCAACGTAAGGCGTGGGCGAGCAGGCCCTTGGCGTCGTAAGGCGTTGAAGGCATGACGACGCGCAGCCCCGGTATGTGCGCATAAATCGAGTGGTACAGACCCGAGTGATGCGTCGCCGCCGAGTGGCCGATGCCGCCGCACCCGCGCAAAAGCAGCGGCATTTTGAGTCGGCCGCTGCTCATGTATTGCATCTTGGCGATTTGATTGATCACTTCGCCGAAGGCGTCGTTGATGAAGTCGATGAACATGAAGTCGATCACGGGGCGGGTTCCCGTCATCGCGGCCCCGCAGCCAAGACCTACAAAGCCGCGCTCGCAGATGGGCGTGTCGCACAGACGGTCGGCGCCGTATTTGGCGTACATGCCAAGCGTGGTGGTGAAGTTGCCGCCGCGAACGCCAATCCCTTCCCCCATGACAAAGACGCCAGGGTTTTCCGCCATGGCGTCATCCAGCGCTTCCCGCGTAGCGGCGACAAAAGTCGTTTCTCGCTCGCCCGGGGGCGGCGCTGGTTGCGGCGGCGCGGTTGGTTCCGAGTACACGTGAAGCGTGGCGCTCGCGGCCGTGGGATACTCGCTTCCTTCCGCAAACTGGCGCGCCTGCTCGATCAAGTCGCGGACCTCGCCTTCGATCGCTTCCAACTCTTGCTCGCTGGCGGCGCCAACTTCGAGCATGTGGGATTTCAAGCGACGGAGGGGGCAGCGGTTCTTCCAGGCGTTCACGTCTTCCTGCGTACGATAGGTGAAGTCGCCCATCCCTTCGGCATGCGGCCGCGTGCGGTAGGTTTTGCATTCGATCAAGGTTGGCCCATCGCCGTCGCGAGCTCGCTGGACCGCTTCTCCCGCTACGCGGTGGATCTCGACGACATCGTTCCCATCTAGTTCATGCCCTGGAACGCCATACGCCGCGCCGCGGTTGCCCACACTGGGGTTGCCGCTAGAGTACGCAAAGGGAACTTCCGTGGCGAATTGGTTATTCTCACAAATGAACAACACGGGCAGCCGCCAGATGCTGGCCATGTTGAGCCCCTCGTGGAAGGCTCCGTTGTTCACGGCGCCGTCGCCAAAGAACGCCACGGCCACGGTTTGATTTTTCAGGAGTTTCGCGCTGTAGCCGCCCCCACATGCTTGCAAGATGCAAGGACCGACGATTCCACTTGTGCCCATCATGCCAATCTCGGGCGCGAACAAGTGCATGCTTCCGCCGCGCCCGCGCGAGCAACCGGTTTGGCGTCCGAACAACTCGGCCATCAAATCGCGAGGCGGCATCCCCTTGGCCAGAGCATGACCGTGCCCGCGATGCGTACTGAACACCACATCGCGCGGAGTTAAATGCGCACATACGCCCGTGGCCACCGCTTCCTGGCCCACGTAGGTATGGCATGCGCCGTGAATGAGTCCGCGCTGGTGGCAGCGGGCCAGTTCCTCCTCGGTCTGCCGGATGATTTGCATCGTCCGGTAGAGTTGACGAAGTTGTTCCTTGGGAATTCGATTGGCCATAGATCTCATGCCAGTGTTACTTCTCCTCGGCGCGAAACGACTGCACAAGATGCAACTCGTGCCCCGGTGTTCCGCCCGCGTTCATCGCCAGGTTTCCGCCATCCATCGGAATAATGGCGCCGGTGATCCATTCCGAAGCGTCGGAGGCTAACAATACGGCCAGTCCCATAATGTCGCGCGGCCGGCCCAGCCGGCCCGCCGGAATGCCATGCAGAAAGCGGCCTTCCAGCGCAGGGTCGGCCTGCATGCGCGCCTGCAGGCTGGGGTTGAGCACTTGGGCGGGAGTCACACAGTTAACTCGCACGCCGCGGTGGCTCCACTCGGTGCTGAGTTCGCGCGTCATTTGAATGACCGCCCCCATGGCCATGCTGTAAGCGATATGACCGCGTCCTAGCGCCGTAGAGCTGGCCAACGAACCGATGTTCATGATCGACCCGCGGCCTTGCGCCAGCATGCGTCGTCCGGCTTCCTGACACATGGCGAAACGCCCCACGACCAGATTCTGCAACACGCGGTGCAGGTCTTCGATGGTCAGGTCCTCCGGTCGCGCCAGATGGCCGTCGCCGGCAATATTGCCTAGAAAATCGACGCGCCCAAACTCGGAGTCGACGCGCCGAAACAACTCGGCCACCGCCGCAGGATCCGACACATCGGCGCCAGACACCAGCGTCTTGCGGCCTAGCGACCGAAGTTGATCGGCGGTCGCTTCGGCTCCCGAGGCGTTACGGTCGACCAACGCGACATCGGCGCCGCATTGGGCCAGCGCCAGCGCCGTGGCTTGTCCCATGCCTTGCGCGGCGCCCGACACGACCGCGACTTTACCTGCGAGATCAAACAAATTGGCCGTCATGCCGTGGGCTTACCTTTCATTGAGACTTGGCTCGGGAGGAGCCGCCGACCAGTTCGAGTCAGCATTGTGAGGTTTAACTTGAATCGCCGTAGAAAGGGCCGCGCCCGCGAGTAGAATCGCCGCCATCGACCACAGGCCGAATGTTCCCAAAATGGTTGCGCCGAAGAAACCCCCAATGTTCGCCACGGAATTGATCATCGCAATACCGCCCGCGGCGGCGGCGCCGGTAAGAAACGCGGTGGGAACGGTCCAGAACACGGGCAACATGCTCATCATGCCGGTTTGCGCCAGGCACAACCCCAAGAGCGCCACGGCCGGCGAGGGGTTCCACGCGGTAATCGCCCAACCGGCGGCTGCGAGCAAAGCGGCGATGGCCAGGTGTCCGCGCCGTTCGTTTCTTCGATCGGAACTAATGCCAAACAAGGTCATGCCCACCACGGCGCACACGTGCGGCAGCGCGCTGAGCAGCCCGATTTGAAACGTCGTTAATCCTTCAAACTGACCTTTGATCAACGTGGGAAAATAGGCTCCGCCCGCGTTCGAACCCACCGCCACGGTAAAGTAAATGGCGATGAGCAGCCACACGCGCGGCTGCATTATCGCGCCTAGTCGGTCGGCCTGATGCTGGTTGCGGCGGTGGTCTTCTTCCTGTTGCATTCGCGCCACGAGCCAATCGCGCTCTTTTGTGGATAGCCATTCGGCGTCTTTAGGCCGGTCGGTCAGGTAAAACAACACCACGAACCCCACAAGGACCGACGGAATGCCTTCCAGCAGGAAGAGCCACTGCCAGCCATGCAGCCCGGCCACGGAGTCCAGGTATTGCATGATAAATCCCGATACCGGATTCCCCAGCACGCTGGCCAGCCCAATGGCGACCATAAAAAACGCCGTCATTTTGCCGCGTTCGCGGTCAGGAAACCAATAGCTCAGATACAGAATGATTCCCGGAAAGAAGCCCGCCTCGGCAATGCCCAGCAAGATGCGCAGCGCGTAGAACGTCCATTGATCATGCGCGAACATCGTGGCCGACGAGATCAGTCCCCAACTGATCATAATGCGGGCGATCCAGCGGCGCGCGCCAATCCGCCGCATGAGCAAATTGCTGGGCACCTCGAACACCAGGTAACCCAGGTAAAACATGCCATAACCTAGATTAAACGTTTCTTCGCTCAGTTGCAGGTCGTCCTGCATTTGTAGTCGGGCGAAGCCAACGTTGGCCCGGTCCAGGATGTTGAGCAGGTACATCAGGCAGACAAACGGAATCAACCGCCAAGCGACCTTTTTTAACGTGGTGATTTCCAAGTCGAGACGGTTCATAAGCCTGCGATTCCCGACGTTCAAGGACCGGCCCCGCGCAAACTCCTGCGCGCCGCCGATCATAACGAACCAACCAAATACGAACTAAGATCGAATTGACATCAAACGCAACGTTCTAATGACGTCACGAACCGCGTACGCATTCAACTTCGCTCGCGGGCGCCGCGTCGGCCGACGTTCTTTCAGCCTGGCGCACCGCACCCCGCGAAGCGAATGCTAATGCAACACGATGGCGCGTCCCGGTCCGCCATGGCAGTCGCGCACCTTGAGGGCGGCAAACAGGAAGTAAGCGTTCTTGGGCGCCTTGCCCACATTGACCAGGAACTCCACTCCGACCATTTCTTGCGAGCCGAGCGCCCAATACGTCATCAGGGCGCGGCGCGGTTCGACGCCGCCGATGTCCGGCGCATCGGTGGCCACGCAGCGAATTCCTCGCTTCTTCAAATAGACAATGGCGTCCGGTCCTGGCGCCGGCCAACCTTCCGACTCGCCTTGCAACGGTTGTCGCCACAGCGCGGCGTCGGCGGGTTGGGGTCGTAGGTATTTGTCGTTGTGCCCCGTGTGAAAGATCACCACATCGCCTGGAGTCAACGCACCGTGAGTCCCCTCATACGCTTGAAGGTGTTGGACCGTGATTTCCGGCGATGCAGGCCATTGCCGCGCGTTCGTCGTGCCGACGAGCGATCGCACGTCGATCACGCGCGCTTCACCACAGGTCCAGTCCAAGGGAACTTGTTCGGTTGTCATCGAACTTGTTCCTCGCGCGCCGTACTTCGCTTCGTACTCGGCCAGCCAACCACGAACTTCGGGATCGTACGCCGGATTCACTCCGGGCGGCGGAAGCGCATACGACGGCGGAACCAAATGCGCACCGGCCATCGCGTCCATCAAGTGCCCGTGGTGCCACATGTCGAGGTAATCGGAGTACAAAAAGTCGACCTTCACGTAGGTCTGTCGATGATTCCCGGTTCCCAACCCCGGCGAGGTCAGCGGATACTTGGGCGAGAGCGTGGGCGAAAGGTCAAGGGCCCGCTTGTTGCGGCACGAAGCAATCAGCCGCGCCGGCAGTTCGCCGCCAACAATTGAGAACGCGCGTCCTTCGGCATAGGGACCGCCTTCATGCTTCGGACTCAGCATGCAGTAGAAAGCGCCCGTGGGCGGCAGCGAGCCAAGATTCGTGGCGCCCTCGGTCCATATCATGCCGTGCCGCAGACCGGCGTAGTGCGTTGGTTCGGCCAATTCGGGCAAGGGGCCCATACTGGCGCTATCGGTTCCCAAGGTCATGACTTTTCGCGTAGCGAGAAACTCCATGCAGTTGGGATCGGGGTCGGGGTAGCCCGGCGCCTTGCGATCCAGCACATCGGCAATGAAGCGGCGTCCTTCGGGAAAGGGGCGGTAGTATTGGTCGGAATAATCGCTGCGGAACAACACCACATCGCCAAACTGCAACTCGCGATGCTGTTTTTCAAATCGTTGCACGTGCTCCGGACGTACGAGCGGGCTGACACCCTTCGGGGCCTTGTCGAGCAAGTCGCGCACATCAACCACGCACGCTTCGCCGCCAAACTGCCAAGGTTCGATCGTATCGGTATAGGCCAACCCCAATGGACCGGACTTTTCACGGTTCAAATCGGGGCGAGCCACCGAGTGCGGCGGTACGTCGAGTTGCGTTCCGGTGTTGCCGTCGATGAGCAATACATCGACGTTATACGCCGAGTCGGGACCAATCGCGCGCTGGCGCGTCAGTTGAAACCGCGGAAACGGATACGACGGCCACGTGCAGGGATACTCCGGTGCGATCACCAGCGAATGGTCGACAAACCGAGTCGTCCCGACCCCGGTCTCTGCGGCCCCGGTCTCTGCGGCGACGACCGATTGCCATAAGAAGCCGCTGCACAAAAGCCACATGACGCCCATGATCGACCGCACGCGGCCGCGCCGGCTCCATCTCCGGCTTTCCAGGTTTGCCAAAGCGAAACGCGAATAAGAAGAATTACGAGGCATCGGCCGTCTTTCTCAAGGAAGTTGCGTTAACGTTCACCAAGGAAACTGCACGCCCGTCAATTCCGAGGCTTCCCGAAGTTTTTGCACGACATCTGCAGGCAGCAGAATACCGTGTTCGCGCGCCTGGCGGTAATTGCTCCATTCGCGTTCGCCGGGCAACAACACGCGTTCAACGCCTTGCGCCGTAGGCGCCGCGTGAATTTCTTCAATCAGATGATTCAGTCGCTGATCGAACTCATGGCGCGGAGCCATCGCGTCCACGTCGATCGCCAAAAACGAGGCGTTGTGCCACGACGGCCGCGAAGGTTCGTCAAAAATCCAACTGCCGACTTGCCAAGTCATGTGACCGCCGGGAAGCACCGCCGACAGCACTTCGCACCAAAGGCCCAAGCCGTAGCCTTTGTGTCCGGCCATGGGTGCGAGCGAGGCCTGAGCCGGGTACAGGCCGCCATCGGTGGTGGGTTGGCCAGCGGCGTCAATCAGCCAGGTTGGCGGAATCGGTTCGCCCCTTTGATGCGCCGCGTAAACCTTTCCGCCCGCGACCGCCGCCGTGGCCATGTCGAGCAAGATCGGATCGGCGTGTAACCGCGGAACGCCATACGCCATGGGGTTACTTCCCAACACCGGCCCGCGCGAGCCGGGCGCCGCGACGCTGGGAATGTCGTTGCCGGTGACCAAGGCGAGAAACCCTTCGCGAGCCGCCATGGCTGCATAATAGCCCGCCGCGCCAATGTGACCCGTGTTGCGCAGCCCGACATAGGCGACTCCCACGTCTTTCGCCTTGCGCATCGCCAATTGCATACTGAAGCAACCGCCGACCTGGCCCAGCGTCGAAGCGCCATCGACCACCGCCCACGCGGGGCCTTCCCGTTCGATGCGAGGTTCGGCATCGGTCCGATAACCGCCGCCTTGGAGTTTTTTCAGATACCCGGCCAGGAGTTTCGTTCCGTGCGTGAAGACGCCCATCGCGTCAGTTGACACAAGCGCCTCCGCGGCGCAGCGTGCATCGTTCGCGCGAGCGTCTACGGACTCAAAGCACGCCTCGACTCGGCGCTGAAGCTCCTCGACGGCAATGCGCAACGCCATGGCTAGCGCCCCTTCTCTTGATAGTACGCCACGGTCTTCCGCACGCCCTCGACGAGCGGCGTCGGCCGCCAGTCGGGAAACAGTTGGGAAATGTTACGCGGTCGCGAAGGGACATTCGCGGGAATGGGCGGACCGTCCACGGCTATCCCTCCAGCCGACTCGGGAACAAGGCATTCCAGCATGCGAACGAAATCTTCGGGCGTAGCCCGTTCACTTGGCAAGTCGACAATCGTTGCTCCTGCCGGACACTCGAACACGCCACGCACAAACGCGTGAGCCACGTCTTCCACATAGTCGTAACCCGCCGGGCCGGTGTAGCCAATGGTGTAGCTTTCACCCAGCGCCGCCGCGCGGCACGCCAGCGACGGTCCGGCGCTTAATCCCAAATCGCGTTCGGGGCCATAAACCACGTGCGGCCGTACCGCCACCGAGCGCAGACCGCAATGCCGCCAGTACTGTTCCGCAATGAGATCGACGGCTTGCTTGAACGCTCCGTAAAACATGGGCGGATGTTCCGAGTCGGCGGCGTCGGCCGACGCCTCGGCCCCGTAGACGGCGTAAGAACTGGCGTACGAGATCGCTTGAACGCGTCCCGACCGACGTGCAGCGTCGAACACGGCGGCGCTTCCCAGCACATTGACCTGACATCCTAGAAACGGATCTTGCTGACACGCCGGAGTCAGCAGCGCCGCCAGGTGAATGATGTGCGAGACGCCATGCTTTTCAACGACGGCTTGCAGCGCGTCGCGATCCGTCAACGATGCATCGGTCCAAACGACATCGCCGAGACGATCTCCCAACACACGACGCCAGCGGTCGCCCGGTCGCTGGGCATCAAGCGCCACGGGGCGCGCTTCGCGCTGAAGAAGTTCGCGCAACACCCAGGTTCCGATAAAACCGCTGGCGCCCGTGACCAACACTCCTGCGGCCATTGCCGTGGGTTCCTTTCTCAAAGAGGAAGCGTTTCAACCCCCAATCCTCATGCGCCAGAATCACCGGCGCTACACCTTGGGCGCCACGCCATTCACGATGTTCGGCAACGACTCGCCCTGCAGCGCCGCGGCGGCAAGGCGTGCGGCGGTCTCTCGCAAGGTTCGAACCGCCTTGGGACTTGCCGACGCAATATGCGACGCGGCGATCACGTTCGGCATCGATCGCAGCGGGCTCTCGGCCGGCAACGGCTCGGGGTCGAAGACATCGAGCGCCGCGGCAGCGACATGGCCCGACTGCAAAGCGGCGACCAGCGCCGCCGTGTCAACGAGGTCGCCCCGCGCCAGATTGATCACGATCGCCCTCGGCTTGAGGCGCGCCAACGTCGAGGCGTTCAACAGTTTGCGGGTCTGCGCCGTCGAGGGGCAATGCAAACTCACGATGTCGGCCTGAGCCAGCAAATCGTCGAGGCGAACGGGCTCGCACCCGGCCGCTGCGATCGTGTCACTTGGCACGCCAGGATCGAACACGAGCCGCCGGCATTTGAAGCCGCTTAATCGCGACGCGACTTCGCGCCCGATACGGCCAAAGCCGACGAGGCCGACGGTCTGGTCGCGCAGCGTGCGCATGCTGTCCAGCGGCGCGGCCAGCCCCCAGGCGCCGCCGCGCACGTGCAGCGCGTTAGAAACCACTTGTCGCGTTGTGGCAAGAAGAAACGCGAGCGTGTGATCCGCCACCTCTTCAATGCAATAGTCCGGAACATTGCATACGGGAATGCCGCGTTGACGGGCCGCTTCCAGATCGACGTTATCAACCCCGATGCCGTACCGTACGATCACACGGGCTTGCCGCATGGCGGCGATGACTTCAGCCGTCAAAGGCGCGAACTGGGTGATGACCGCATCGGCGTCCTCGACCAACGGGATCAAGGCTTCCGAGGTTTTTGCTTGTCCGGTGCGCAGCTCGACGTTGAGCGGCTGGAGGACTCGTTCCTCGATCTCGAGTGAAGGAAACGTGTAATCGGTGATCGCGACAATGGGCATGCGCCCTCCTTCGTCAGTGCGCGCAAACTTGACGGAAGTCAGATTGTCAGATAATCTAGCCAGCGTTGTCCGCGTCCACAAGTCTTTCGTCGCTCGTCTCAATTGTTTTTCCATGTTGCGCACACTGGCTCGCCGAAACATCCGCGATCAGGCGGCACAACAGATCAAGGAATATATCCTCGCGCAGCAGCTTCGCCCCGGCGACCGCCTGCCAACGGAAAACCAACTCGCCGAGCAATTCGGCGTGAGCCGGCTCAGCGTGCGCGAGGCGACCAAAGCCCTGGAGTTCCTCGGAATTATCGAGGCGAAGCCCGGAGTCGGCTTGACCGTGGGTCAGATCGACATGACCCGCGTCACGGAGCATCTTGGCTTTCACCCGGCGTTGCAAAGCGTCGATCCGGGGCAGTTGATCGACACGCGCGTCATCATCGAAACGGGCGTCATTCCGCACGTCATTCGGCGCATGGCGGCAGACCGTTCGATTCACGATCGCTTGCAGTCGCTCGTGGACCAATTTCGAACGGCCCGTGATCTACAAACTTGGATCGATCTGGACATCGCGTTTCATCGGACCTTGCTGGAAGCCAGCGATCTAGCGCCAATTATTGCGTTTGGCGATTTGCTGCACGTGTTTTTTCAACGCTTCCGCGAGAGCGTGCGAAAGGCCGAATGGAAGGCCGGGATCGAAAGCCATCAGCACATCGTTGACCTGCTCAACAAGGGCAAAGCGCGCCAAGCCGCTAATGAACTTCGCACCCACATCGAAAGCCACCGTCAACGGTTGGGACGCACGCGGTAATGCGATGTTTGCCGCCGCCTTCGCGCGGTGGGCCGGTAGATGGTTTTCTTGACTCTCATCGCAGGAATGGTCTTGGCGCACGCTCTGGCCCAACGCACGGGAGAATTTTTTCCAACATTTTGGGCCGACGCCGGCGCCGCTCGCCATGAAATAATCCCTTGATTTTCCTGGAAAGAACACCAAATTTGTGATGTCGCTTTGTCGAGAAAGGGCGTAACTCACAATTCAAGGCGCAAGAACTCTTGATTTTGTACATTTGTTCAGTATAATAATCATGTCGCGAAAAAGTCCGCGCCGTTACGGATCGTTCGGGCGACCACCGCTCACGGAACGATACTTCGGCGCCTCGCGTGTTAGATTACCGTACACTTGGGGACCGTCCTGGCGCCACCAATAGGCCCGAAACTCTTCGGGAGCCGTCCATTCGAAGATGGCGACAAGCCCCAGCAAACCACAGGGGCTCGGCGAAATGAAATCCCATCCCCCGCGCTCGCAGCAATACGCTTGTTGGCCTTCGTCATACCATGTTCGAAATCCTTTCGCTTGAAGCACCAACAAAGCGGTGTTGTACACGTTGCTGTATTCGGTCAAAGCGGGCATCGGTTCGTAGGGGCTAAAACGTGAGCGGCGGTCAATCGAGACTGCAGCAAAGCATCATCGCGCGGCCAAGGCAAGACACCGCTTCGAAACTTGCGAACTCGCATTCTCACGGTCAGGCCGAAAGGGCTGGCCGGAACCTCGTGCAGCCATTACGCTTGGAGTACGCGCAAGCGACGGATTCTTTGCCATATTTCAACTTGACGGGAGACGCCGATGAGAGGGTTGGTTCTGGGATTTGCGCCCGTGGCGCTGGTCGTTGCGACCTTGGCTCACGCCGACGACTGGCCGCAATGGATGGGTCCGCGCCGAGATAACGTCTGGCGCGAAACGGGCCTCCTCGAAAAATTCCCCGAGGGCGGTCCCAAGGTGTTGTGGCGCGCTCCTGTGGCGGGCGGATACGCCGGTCCGGCCGTGGCCCAAGGCAAAGTGTATGTCGCCGATTATGTCAGTTCGCGCGATGTCAAAGTCGAGAACTTCGAGCGGCAGCGGTTTACCGGCGTGGAGCGCGTGTTGTGCCTGGATGCGGAAACGGGAAAACAACTTTGGAAACACGAATATCCGGTCGAGTACACCATTTCGTACCCGGCCGGCCCGCGCTGCACGCCGCTCGTGCATGAAGGAAAAGTTTACATGCTGGGCGCCGAGGGCGACTTAAATTGCCTGGACGCCGAAAAGGGAAACGTGGTGTGGTCAAAAAACCTGGTCAAACAATACGGCGCCAAAACGCCGTTGTGGGGCTACGCCGCACACCCGCTGATCGACGGCGATAAACTGATTTGTTTGGCCGGCGGTTCGGGTTCGCTCGCCGTCGCATTGCACAAAGACACGGGCGAGGAGATATGGCGGAGTTTAACCGCTCCGGAACAAGGCTATTCACCGCCGATGATTTTTGAAGCAGGCGGCGTGCGCCAACTCATTTTGGCGCATCCGGGTGCGGTCGACTCGGTTAATCCGGAGAACGGCAAACCTTATTGGTCGGAGCCGTATGAAGCCACGAATGGCGCCGTGATCATGGCGCCGGTCAAAGCGGGCGAATGGTTATACGTGGGAGGATATTCCAACAAAAACTTGCTCTTACGTTTGGACTCGAAACAACCCGCCGCAAGCGAAATGTACCGCGACGTCTCGCGCGCCGGCGTATCGCCGATCAACGTCCAACCGTTCGTCGAGGGCGAAACGATGTACGGCTTCGACCAAAGCGGTTGGATGTACGGCGTCGATCTGAAAACCGGTCAGCGTCTATGGCAAACCACCGAACCGCTGCAGGGTGGTCGGGCCGTCAATAGCGGCACCGCGTTTATCGTCAAACAGGGAGATCGTTATTGGATGTTTAATGAACACGGCGAGTTGCTCATCGCGCGGCTTTCGCCGCAAGGTTTTGAAGAACTTGACCGCGCCAAGTTGATTGAACCCTCCAATTTGGCCTTTGGCCGAGAGGTGGTGTGGAGCGCGCCGGCCTTCGCCCATCGCCGGGTTTATTTGAGAAACGACAAAGAGTGTGTTTGCGTCAACCTTGCGTCCAGCACGGTTTCCAGCACGGAACGTAGTAGGAAAAAGCCGGCGTCCGGCGCACGCTAACTTCCGTAGGAAAGCCCTCGTGCGGAACTTGCCCTGGAATCGACGAAGCGATTCGCTGCGTCGTCCAGGAGGGAACCCGTCGCGGGTATCAGGTCGTTATTCTCGCCTTGTATTTAGATTTCCCACCTTTTTACGCTCCGGTTGATTTATGCGCACCGGATGGTCTTTACAACTGAAATTCGTTGGTCTGGCGGTGTGCGTTCTGGCGGCGGTTGTCGCCCGCGCCGACGACGCACCCGTCGACTTTTCACGCGACGTGAAACCGATTTTGTCCCAGAATTGTTTTGCGTGTCATGGACCGGATGAGGCAAGTCGCGAAGCCGGTTTGCGGCTCGACCGGGCCGACTCCGCCCTGGCCGTGCTCGACAGCGGCGCTACCGCCATCGTGCCAGGGCAACCGGAGGCGAGCGAGTTGATCGCACGGATCACCGCCGACGATCCCTCGCTACGCATGCCTCCGGCGTCGACGGGACATGTGCTCACCGACGCGCAAATCGCCCGGTTGCGGCAATGGATCGCTTCGGGCGGAACGTACGACGATCACTGGTCGTTCCGGCCGGTCGGTAATCCGCAACCGCCCCCGGTGAAAAACGAGGCGTGGGTGCGCCATCCGATCGATCGTTTCGTCCTCGCGCGTCTAGAGCGGGAAGGCCTTGCGCCGTCGCCCGAGGCGGATCGAACGACCTTGCTTCGTCGACTGTCGCTGGACTTATTGGGCTTGCCGCCGCAACCCGCGGAAGTGGCGGAATTCCTCCAGGACGCTTCGCCCGATGCTTACGAGCGGTTGGTCGATCGGTTGCTTGCCTCGCCGCATTTTGGCGAGCGGTGGGGGCGGCACTGGCTCGATTTGGCCCACTACGCCGATAGCGAAGGGTATTTGGGCGACACGCTGCGCCCTAACGCCTGGCTGTATCGCGACTGGGTCATCAACGCGATCAATCGCGATTTGCCCTTTGATCAATTTACCGTCGAACAATTCGCTGGCGATTTGCTGCCCGAGGCGAACTTAGAGCAACGCATCGCCACGGGCTTTTTACGCAACACCTTGCGTAACACGGAAGCAGGCGTTGACCTGGAGGAATATCGCTTGAAGGAAATCGTTGATCGTGTCAGTACGATTGGCGTCGGGTGGCTCGGTTTGTCGGTCGGGTGCGCCGAATGTCATTCGCACAAGTACGATCCCATTTCACATCGCGAGTTTTACGAGTTGTTCGCCTTCTTCAACAACGCCGACGATGTGGACATTCCCGCGCTGCGCCCCGGCGAAGTCGAACAATACGAAGCTCAACTTGCGGCGTGGAGCGAGCGACACGCCGAGCTTTCCGGCGCCGTCGTCTTGCAACTTGCTGCGCGGCAAGAGGCGGCTCCTGGTCTTGACCGTCAAACGTTGCTGGCTGCACTTGCCACGGAGGCCAAAAAACGCACCACAGAACAGAAGAAGATCGTGGAATTGTTCAAGAACAGCGCCGATGCAGCGCTACAACGATTGTGCAACGATTTTGAAACGCACGCGATCAAAAAGCCGCAACCGCCCGCGACGAAGGCGATGACGCTTGCCCCGCGAAAGACCGCCCGCGAGTCGTACATTCACCTTCGCGGCGACTATCGGAGTCGCGGCGACGACGTAACGCCCGGCACGCCCGCGGTGTTGCCGCCGTTGGAGGTTCGCGGCGACGCGGCGGATCGCTTGGACCTCGCCCGCTGGCTGGTCGATGCGGACCATCCCCTCACGGCGAGAGTAACGGTCAATCGTTTTTGGCGGCACTTATTTGGCCGAGGATTGGTGGCGAGCGTCGATAACTTTGGATCTGGCGGCGAACCGCCGTCCCACCCCGAACTGCTCGACTGGCTCGCCCGGCATTGGGTTGCGGAAGGCTGGAGCGTTAAGTCGCTGGTGCGAGGGATCGCCACGTCGTCGACGTATCGCCAGGCGTCCCACGGGCGCGATGACTTGGCGCAGCGCGATCCGCTCAACGTGCTGCTGGCGCGGCAAGCGCGCCTGCGGCTCGAAGCGGAAGTTGTGCGCGATGTCACCCTTAGTGCGTCGGGATTGATTGAGCGGAAAATTGGCGGGCCAGGCATTCGCCCTCCGCAACCGGCGTACGTCGCCAGCATTAGCCGCAATGTGGAATGGAATGTGACACCCGGCGCCGACCAGTACCGTCGCGGGCTCTACATTTTGTTTCGCCGCGCTACGCCGTACCCGATGTTGCTGTTGTTCGACGCGCCGGATTCGACCGTGGCGTGCGTACAGCGCGAACGATCGAACTCGCCGCTTCAAGCCCTGACGTTACTAAACGACCCTGTGTTCTTCGAGTGCGCCCAGGCGCTGGGCGGCGAACTCTCGGCGGCCTCACGCGACACCCGGGAGGAGCGTCTCGCGGAAATTTTCCTCCGCTGCCTGGGACGCGATCCGCGACCGGCCGAAAAGGAACGTCTCGATCGCTTGTACGAAGAGCATTACGAACGATTATCGACCGATCCCAACGCCGTGCGCGCCATTCTCGAGCGCGAAGACGACGCGCGAACGCCAAACAAGGCGGGGCAGGCTCTATCTTCCGAAGGCGCCGCCGCAAACGATGCCGCCGTCGAGCAGGCCGCTTGGATACTTACGGCGCGCGTCTTGTTGAACCTCGATGAATTCATTACGCGGGAGTAACGCCATGCGCCGCCAATCGATGACGATTCAACCGTCGAGCGTCGAAACCGTGCCCATCGCACAGTCGGCGCGGGATTTAGCCCGGCGACGGTTCCTCGTTCAGGGACTTTCCGGGGCCGGTGCGCTGGCGCTCTCGTCATTGCTTCAGGAAGACGGCGTGTGTGCGGCTGAATTAGCGGCGGTCGCGCCGGCAAAGAATCCCACGCTTCCGCGGGCGCCTCACTTCGCGCCTAAGGCCAAGCGCATCATTTATATCTATCTGGAAGGCGGCCCCAGCCAGATGGACTTGTTCGATCCGAAGCCGCAACTGAACAAGCTCGACGGTCAGCCGTTGCCGGAGTCGATGTTGCAAAACGTGCGGTTCGCGTTCATCAAGAAAGAGTCGGCGCGACTGATGGCCACGCCCCGCACGTTTGTGCGTTACGGCCAATGCGGCATGGAAATGAGCGATCTGTTGCCGCACATCGGCTCCTGCGCCGACGACTTATGCCTGATTCGTTCCATGCATACCGACCAGTTCAACCACCTGCCGGGGCAGTTGATGATGAACTGCGGGTCGCCCATTGCGGGCCGGCCCAGTCTCGGTTCGTGGTTGGCGTATGGACTGGGTAGCGAGTCGCGCGATTTGCCGATGTTCGTTTCCCTCGTCACCGTCGGGCGCGGCATTCCCGGCGGCTCGGCCAGTTGGTCAAGCGGGTTTTTGCCCAGCACTTATGCGGGAGTTCAATTTCGCAGCGACGGCGATGCAGTGCTCAACCTCGGTAATCCCGCGGGCGTCGACGCGGCAACGCAACGCGCCAGCATCACCGCAATCAATGATCTCAACCGGCTGCATCACGCCGATGTGCGCGACTCGGAATTGACGGCCCGCATCAACGCGTATGAACTTGCCTTCCGCATGCAAGCCGCAGCGCCGGAATTGACGGATCTTTCCGGCGAAACGCAAGCCACCTTAGACGAATACGGTCTGGAGCGGGAGGAGCCGGCGATCAAGTCGAACCTGGGCGGCGTGGGGTTATTCGGGCCCTTCGCGCGCAACTGCCTGTTGGCGCGGCGGCTGATCGAACGTGGCGTGCGCATCGTAGGCGTATTCCATTCCTCGTGGGATCATCACAGCAGTCTCGATGTTCAATTGCGCCACAATTGTTTGATGGCCGACCAACCCATCGCCGCATTGCTCAAAGATCTCAAACGACGCGGCCTGCTGGACGAGACGCTCGTGGTGTGGAACTCCGAATTCGGACGTACGCCGCTGGGTGAGAATCGCGAAGGGGTCAACTCGAAAGTGACCGGCCGAGACCATCACCCCTATGCATTCAGCATCTGGATGGCCGGTGGCGGAGTGCGCGGCGGGCAAGTGATTGGCGAAACCGACGAGATCGCCTGGGGCGTGACCCGCGACCCGGTGCACGTGCACGACTTGCAGGCCACCATTCTGCACCTGTGCGGGCTCGATCACACGCGCTTGACCTACCGCTTCCAAGGACGTAACTTCCGTTTGACCGACGTGCATGGCAACGTGGTTCGGAAGGTCTTCGCGTAACGGCTCGCCTTCGCCATGGCCGGGATGACGGCTTGACGAGCGCGTCCTCCAAACGGCAACAAGTCCCTGCGAACGCGCAAACTCTGGTCGGTTATGCTTATCAGGAAATGGCTTTCGAGCGTCGTCGCAGCGACTTCAACGACGCCGTTCGACCTAGCGCTTGGGCGCACGTGTGGCGCGTGATCGGTGATGCGCCCAGGAACCGCGACCGCGACATCCAGGTCCGTCTTATCGTTACTTCATGACCCGCTATCACTTTGAATTGGCGACGCCCGAGGACGACGCCGAGCTGCGCGACATTCTCGCGGCGACGGGCATGGACGGCCCCATTTCCGTCGCGTTTCGCCGAGAACCAAGTTTCTTTGAAGCCGCGGTGGTGGAAGGGCCCTTTCATCAAACGATTGTCGGCCGCGACCGCCGTGACGGGCGAATCGGCGGTTTTGGCTCGCGGTCAATTCGCTGGCGCTACGTGAATGGCCAACCCGCGCCCATTGGTTATCTTAGTAGCTTGCGCGTCTTGCCCGCATATCGAAACCTTGGCTTGTTAGCGCGCGGTTACGCATTCCTACGCGAACTGCACGCCGATAACCGGACGCCGTTGTACTTGACCACGATTGCCGAAGGCAACGAACAGGCCTTGAAGATACTCACCTCCGGACGGGCGGGCCTACCGACGTACCACGAGGCGGGGCGGTTTCACACGGCGGTAATTCCCGCCTCGGGCCGGGCGCGCCGCAAGCCACCCCGCGGCGTCAAACTGCGTATGGCGCACGCGGGGGACCTTCCGCGCCTTTTCGAGTTTTTGCAAAGGAACGGTCCGCGCCGCCAGTTTTTTCCGGTGTATCAGGCCGACGATTTTCAAGCAACGACTGCAACGTTTCGCGGGCTGACGCTGCCCGACCTGTGCCTGGCGTTTCGCCACGACCGGATCGTCGGCGTTTTGGGACGATGGGACCAGCGCGGCTTTCGCCAAACGGTTGTGCAAAGTTACCGCGGCCCCCTGCGCTGGCTGCGGCCTGTCTACAATGTCGCCGCGGTTATGCGCCATCGTCCGAAATTGCCGCGCGCCGGGGAAAGCTTTGCCTTCATTACCGGCGCGTTGCCTTTGGTGGAGGATGACGACGCCGAGATTTTCGGGGCGATGATCGATTACCAGACCTCGCGCCCGGCCGAAGACCGTCCTTTTTGGTTAATCGGGCTTCATGAACGCGATGCCCTGTTGCCCGCAATCCGGGCGCGTCAGGTGACGTCGTACATCACGCGCCTGTATTATGTGAGTTGGGAGGACGGCGCCAAGTTGCGCGCCGCTCTTGATGATCGCTCACCTTACTTGGAGCTTGGCAGCCTGTAGCATGGCGCCGCGCATGATGAGTTCCCCCACCCTTCAAGGACGCATTGTTCCGCTCGCGGAAGTAACCAGGTCTCAGCGCGCCCAAATGTTTGCGCTGATGACGCGGTACTACGCAGGAATGCGCAACGACGCCTTCAATGCCGATTTGGACGAGAAAACATGGGTCATTCAGTTGCTTGACAACGCCACGGGCGCCGTTCGCGGTTTCTCCACCCAGTGCTTGATTCAAGTGGAACGGTCCGGCCGGAAAATGACGGCCCTGTACTCCGGCGATACGATTGTCGATCGTGCATGTTGGTCTTCGAATCCCTTGGCGCAGGTATGGGGTCGATTCGCCTTGAACCTGATGGAACAATTCGCGTCCGAGGAGTTTTATTGGTTCCTCATCAGCAAGGGGTTTCGCACCTATCGGTTCTTGCCTGTATTTTTCCACGAGTTTTATCCGCGGCGCGAAACACCCACACCGTCCTGGGCGAAAGAAGCTCTTGATGCGCTAGCGCGTTCGAAATTCGGCGAAGCCTACGACGACGCGACCGGCATTGTTCGCGCCGTTGCGGGACAATGCCGCTTGCTCCCCGGTGTGGGCGAGGTGACCCAAGCGCGGGCCTCCAACGCAGACGTAGAGTTTTTCGAGCGGCGCAATCCCGGCCACGCGCGCGGTGATGAATTATGCTGCTTAGCGCCGTTAACCCCCGAGAATTTTACGGCCGCCGCCTATCGCACGATTGGCTACGCGCCTCGTACTCAAGAGATCCGGCATTAACCGCTTTTCAAACTCGTGGCGCCGTTTCCTCACGCCGCCGGGCGTAAGCGAAGCGTCAAAGGCGATGGACGGATGAATTTGGCGTATTGGCTTAACACCGCGTGGATGGCGAAATGCCGCCGCGAGGCCCACGCGTTCGAGCAAGCCACCCATCAACCGGCCGCCGCACAACAGGCCGTGCTGAGAAACATCTTAGACGCGAATCGCAGTTCCGAGTTCGGACAACGGCATCAGTTCGCGAACATCGCGAACCCAAGCGAGTTCCAGCAGCGTGTGCCGCTTTCCACCTACGAATCCTATGCCGCCGCGATCGACCGCATGGCCGGCGGCGCCGAGCAGGTGTTGACATGCGACAAGGTCCTGTTATTCGAGCCGACCAGCGGAACGTCTCGCGGAGAGAAGTTGATTCCTTACACCGCATCGCTGAGGGCGCAGTTTCAGCGCATGGCCGCCGTTTGGATTTACGACCTGATGCGGCGCCGGCCCGCCCTGCGGCAAGGCCGGGCTTATTGGTCGATCTCGCCCGCAATGGGCGCTAAGCGGCGCACGGGCGGCGGCGTTCCGATCGGCTTTGACGACGATACTCAGTACTTGTCCGGACTGGAACGCCGTCTGGCGCGAAGTTTGTTGGCCGTACCCCCAGACATTTCGAAGTTGTCCCATCTCGACAACTTTCGCTACGCCACGCTCCTGCATCTGATTCGGGCGCCCGACTTGACGTTGATTTCTATCTGGAGTCCGACGTTTCTCGATGCGATCTTCGCGGGTTTGGAAGTCTGGACGGATCGCTTAGCGTACGACCTGAAACATGGCGGCGTATCGTGGCCGCAGCCCGTCGATGCGACGCCTCGACCTGCGAAGGCCTTTCGGTTTTTGGCGACAGGCCGGCCGTTAACGAGCGCCGCCGAAACACTGCGTTCCTCGGCGGAGATCTCGGAAAAGCTGCGACGCTTATGGCCGCAGCTAGCGTTGATTAGTTGCTGGGCCGATGCAACGGCTGCATTGTATCTGCCGCGGTTGCGTGAATACTTTCCTCACGTTGAGATCCAGCCCAAAGGGTTACTGGCCACAGAAGGCTGTGTTTCGACGCCGTTATGGGATCAGGTTGGCGCCGCACTGGCCCTCCGTTCGCATTTTTTGGAATTCCAGGAACTCGACGGCAGTCATGACGCTTCCGCACCGTGCCGCTTCGCCTGGCGCCTTGACCGAGGCGGACGCTATGGCGTTGTGCTCACCACCGCGGGCGGCCTCTACCGATACCAGTTGGGTGATGAAGTGGAAGTGGTGGGGTTCAAGAATAACTGTCCATGCGTACGCTTTCGGGGAAGGCTGGGGATGGCGAGCGACTTAGTCGGCGAAAAACTTGCCGAGGGATTCGTTCGCGCGGTGCTCGAACGCGTTTTGAACCTACACGCGTTCGCAGCGCGGTTTATGCTCGTGGCGCCTGTCGACCGTGTTCCGTCGTGCTATTGCCTTTACCTTCAACCGAGCGGCGCCGCTCCCGACCGGACCGTGGCACAAAGGTTGATCGACGCCCTCCAGGCCGAGTTGGAATCGAATCCGCACTACCGTTACGCGGTCGAGTTAGGACAACTGACGCCGCTGGAACTCGTGGTGCTCGATTCGGCGGGGCCAGCGGCTTGGACGGTCTTTGAGCAGCATCGCATAGCCCAAGGGCAAAAACCCGGAAACATCAAACCCGTATCGCTCGACGGGGGTCGCGATTGGGAGCATGTATTCCAACCCATCACGAGCGGTTCGCCGCCTCGCCTCGTGGCGCAACGTGGCGCGAGTTTCCAAGGAGGCTCGACGCCTTCGCCCCATGCCAACGTCCATAAACCAGCTTGCTCCCCGCCAGCGCCAGCAACCACCCTGTCGCCACATCAAGCAGATGATGCTCATGAATGAGCAGGGTTGAAAGCGCGATCGCCGCTCCCCAAAGCCAAAAGAAGGCTTTTCCCGGCAGTGAAGCACGCGCCGCGAAGATATCAATGCACACGATGCTTAACGTAACGTGCAGCGAAGGCGCGAGATTGTATTGCAGATTCATCCGATCCGCGACCTCGTGCCAACGGCGCCATACGCCCCAATCGTGCTGCGCCTCATGAGCAAGCTCGGCGGGGAACGCCAAGAAGCAGACGCCTGCGGCGAAGATCACCGAGGCAAGCGTCGCCGTGAGCGCGCGCAGTTCGTGCGACGCGCGCAAAATGAACGGCGCTGCGACGAACAACAAGTACAGCGACATATAGAACACGACCATGCCGGGCACAAACGGCATGTGGCGCTCCATCTCCCAATGGACGGCGAATCGCGTCGTTCTTTGGGCCGTTACCCAGTCGGCGCCGCCGTACACGAGACAGAACCACGCCATCACGCCGGCGCCCAGGACGCACGCTTCGATGAGATGTCGCCCACCGGGCCACGCAAAAAGCCGTGACGTTGGGGAACGCATTACGAATGGGTCCTTTCCCAAACAGGTTGGGCGCCGCCAAAGCAGCGTCGATCCCTTGCTGCGGATTCGCCTCGCCATAACTTACCCAAGTTTTACCCGTCGCGGAAAGACGTTTCGAAGCGTTACGCGACGAATCAAAACAGCGATGCCGCAACTCGCATGGAACAAGGCGGTCGTCTCGCGGTTTGAGCGCCTTCTCACACACGAAAGACGGTTGCGGCGTACCGCGGGCGACGGCGAACCGCATCAATTTCTGCGCCGCCGGCCGGCGACCTCGACACACGTGGTCATCGCATAACGCGAACTTCAGAACAGTTTTGTTCGTCATCAGAACGACGGCGAATTTTGCCGACGATCTGCCTGTGAATATGCTGTGGATATGCGAAGCAGGACGGGTTTTTCTCACGAGACGCAACGGAGCAGTATACGGGCGCGAAGGCGTTTCTACTGCATCATCTTGTGCAAATGACATGGCCAGGACGCCGACATCGGCCGCAACTGAAAAGATCAACCGACCAACTCCTATCGCAACGGCGAAGCCACAAGCGGCAGACTTGCGCTAATTTGGCGCATGCAGCGAGGACGACGTTCGAACGAACAACCTTTGTATTCCGCCGAACGGCGTTCGGCCGTTTGCGCCCACGACGCAAGCTGGTACAATCATCCCGACAAGACGAGATCAACTCAATGCACCAAGGCCAAGCCAAACCACGGCCCACCCTTGTTCCGAATAAGGCGCCCCACCGACACCCTATATCTCCAAGCTACACCGCCAAATGCCCCACCTCCGGATGGGTGGCCGAGTGGACGAAGGCAGCAGTCTTGAAAGACTTATAAAGACTTCTTGAAAAACGCGAGAAACCTAGCGTTTTCCTTAGTGAAACCCGCCTTTCGCCACTTCTCAAAAACCGCCAGTAACACCCACTTTCGGCGCGTTTTGGTTGTCACTGACAACCACTCAGACAGCTGTGCAGAGCGAGCCATCCGTGAAACTGTTCACTTCCGTCGGTAACACATTTATCAAGCTACAACCTCGCAGAACTTGGCGTGTGTTTTCTCTTGTTGTTTTCGAAAGAAAATCTTTGCAGACGGAGTATCGCTCGTGCGCCCGTGGTGGAGTGATGGTTGCGGCATTCCGGTATGTCACACGTTTAGATCATCCAGAAACTCCGAAGCGGGTTCGACGGCTGTTACGAGAAGGTGGTCGCGGGCGCGGGTGCAGGCGACGTAGAGCAGGTGGCGCTCAGTATCGTAAACCTCTTGCAGGTCGGCGTCGTCGCCGACGGCTTCGATGCGTTGTTGCAGCGGGATTACTTCGTCGTCGCAGGCCATTACCGCCACAGCCCGGAATTCCAGGCCCTTGGCCAAATGCATCGTACTGATCGAGACGAAGCCGACCTCGCCGTCTCCGCTTTCGTCAAGGACCTTCGATGCCATTTCGGCGCGCTCAACGGCCGCCTGGGCCCGCTCCAATTGCGCCGCCGAGCGGACGAAGATTCCGATCTCGTGCGGCTTCACGCCCGCCTCCGTTTGTTCGCAGAGCCAGGCCGCCACGGTTTCGGTCTCTTCGTTCTCGCTCTTGTGCAATCGAATGGTCGGCGGCGGACCATTGAAAACGGAAATGGTGTCGGTGCGGTCTTCGCTGTTGCCATCCACGTCGGAAACCGACGGGCCAAGCAACCGGTCGGCTTGCATGCGGATTTGATGCGAGGTGCGGTAGTTTACTCGTAGGTTGCGACTGCGACCGCGGATATCCACGCCGAGCGATTTCCACGAAAACGGCTGTTGGAAGATGCGTTGGCCCAGGTCGCCGGCGAAGAACAACGCATTCGGTCGCCCGCCGCCAAGAGCCGCCAGGAATCGCATCTGAGGAATTCCCACGTCTTGCGCTTCGTCAACGACGGCGAAATCGAACGGGGCCGATTTGCCGTTGGCGAAAGCCTCGCCCAATTGGGTGAACATGGCTGCTTCGGTCATCAGGCCCTCGGCGTTAAGTTGGCCGCGGACCTGCTCAAAGATCGACCACAAAACCTGACGCTGCGCCTCCGGCAGGCGTGTCTTGCGGCCAAGGCGGGCTACGTCGCGATAGGCGTCCCAGGAGCCAAGCTGCCAGGCGTCAACCACCTGCTCCCATTCCGTCAAGAGAAAATGATCGCTGAAGCGGTGGTTTCCTTCGGCCCGTGAAGCTACTTTCAGCATCTCTCGAATGGCGTCGCGGTTGGCCAGCGAGACCGGGCCTACTTGCATCTTGTGCAGGCGCTGGGCAATGGCCGTCAAGGAATACACGTCGATGCGTTCCGCCAGTCGCGGCTCGCTGACGAGCAGCTGATTGAGTCGCGTCTGCAGGGCGCGCGCCAGCGGGTCGGAGAAAGTCGTTAGCAGCACGCGGGCGCCAGGATTCGCGCGGGCCAGGTGCGCCGCCCGGTGTAACGCCACGATGGTCTTTCCAGTGCCGGCCGAGCCCGAAACTCGCGCTGGCCCGGCGTAGTCGCGCTCGACAAGCTGACGCTGCTCGGGATGAAGGAAAACCGTCCATTTCTCCCACGGAAACTCCAGGGCCCGCGCCAGTTCCTCCACGTCGGCCATGACGCGGAACCGCCGCTGGGCGTCGGGGTGGGCGAAGGGATCGGCTGTTGCCGCGGCCGGCTGCGGCACGCGCGGCTTCCCGCCCGTTGCCAATTCCAGCAGCGCCTCGGCGGCTTCGGCCGGCAGATGGTCCGCAAGGACGAATAGGGTCTCCTCGGTCGCCGTCCGCACATCGTCGAGCCATTCGGCAGGTACGCCATAGCTCAACAAGTCATCGTCCGAGTAGCGGTCGAAGAGCGTTGGCGGAGTTTTGACTTTTTTGCCCGGCGCTTCGACATAGGTGGGCACGACGATTTCTTGAACGGTTTCGCGGATCTCGACAAGCTGCGCGGCGCCCGTCTTGGGATGCGTTTGCAGCTTTCGCCGTTCGGCCCACGCATACGCCTTGTCGTGGTGATCGACGTAGCACAGAAGCAAGCTCGATTCGGCCCGGTGGACGATCAAGCGAATGTCGGCGCTCACGCGCACCGACCAAAAGTTCTTGTCCCGCGCCTTGTCGAGCTTGTGGAGCTTCATGCCCGGATTGGCCGGGTTGAGCTGCAAGTCGAACGCGGTCGTCTTAACCGCTTTCTGCTCGTCGCCGGTCAAGCGAGCCAAGCTGTCGGTAAACGTGTCGGCAATGCAGAACTGCATTTGATCAACCCTTCGGATAGGGCGCTGCCTTCAATCCCATTTCCGCTAGGTACTGCGAAGTAAGTGCGGGACGACCAAGGAGCGTATCGTTCACGAGCAGTGTGATGCGCTTCCGCGCCCGCGTGAACGCGACGTAGAAGACGCGGCGCTCTTGCTCCAATTGCTCTTCTGTTACTGCAAGTTTGCTTGGCCATATGTCCTGATTGGCGTCGAGAATGAACACCGCATCGAATTCCTTGCCTTTTGCTCTCAACGCGGTCATGAGGTGGAGCGGCAATTTCCAATCCGGCTCTTTGCTCGCGGTCGCCTCGTCATCATCGCTCGGCAGGCGGACGAGAGTCGCAATTGCTTTGTCCAAATCCTCATAAAAAGCTGAGTAGTCATTCCCGTACCGTAGGGCAAACTCCGCAAGGTGCAGAAACGGCGGATCGGTGTAAAAGATGTCTTCCATCGCTTTTCCGTAGTCTTTTCTCAGCCCCTCGAAGTTGTCACTGATCGCTTGAATCGCTGTCGAAACAGAATCCGCCGAAATAAACTCCAAAATCGAGTCGGCAAACTCGTTGGAACGGCTTGCGTCCTGATTGTTTCCTTTGAGCGACCCCGTATAGTTCCGCAGTGAGGCCACGCACGCCGCCAATGTGCGAGGGCGATCACTTTGAAGATGCTTTAATAGCGCTCCCTTGTCAGCCTTGCTTAGCGGGTATCGCTTGACCTTGTCCACCAACTTCAACAGGTCTTGGATAGGGTCAAAGCCTGGGATTGGCCCGGCTCCCGCGCGTGCCTTGATGCCAAGCATGTCCTTCAGCTCACTGAAGGCGTCGCTGAGGAAAACTTGCAAGTCTTCGGCAGCGTAGAAGGGAATGTTATGACTCGCGAAAACGATCTGGTAAGGAATGATTTGGCCTCGTTTGCGACCAATAATGGCCACCTTCCGGATCGTCTTCTCTTTGAGCATCGCTCGCACCTCCTGAACAACGTAGTCGATGCAATTACTGATGGTGGGCATTTTCAAGACTTCCACCCGAGCATCAACATTGAGGGCTGCCTCGATCTTCTTCTCCACGCGGCGTTTGTTGTGCTTGATGAGTTTCTGCGAGTAGTTGACGATGTTTCTTGGCGACCGGTAATTCCGGCTCAGGATGTGCGTCGCATAGTCGGCGCCAACATGCTCGTCGGGATCGAGGATAAACTGCGGACTTGCGCCGCGCCATTCGTAAATGGCTTGGTCGTCATCGCCAACCAACGTCAGCTCCGACTTATTCACAGCAGCAATTGCCTGCAACAAGCGGAGATCGAGGCAGTTCACGTCCTGAAATTCATCGACGAGAACGTGGTCGTGACGATGGATGCCAGTCGTGAATTTTCGATTGGCGACCGACTCCTCTAGGTCCAACCACGCCCAGTACTTTTGATCCTCAAGCGTGATCATCGCCATCTGGCGCAGGCTCAACGTAGCTTCGCGCCAAAATCCAAGGAATCCCTTTTCAACCTCTTGGCTCAACTTGCCGCCAGCCACATTGATAATTTCGAGGTCCGCGAGCAATTGGAGCAGGTTGGTGAGGTACGTAACCAACCCAACATCGTTGAGCCATTGAACGTGCTGCTCGAACTTTGCAGCGCTAACGTGTACGTCGTGGCGGAATCCGAGGGACTTCAAGCCGTCCATCACCGTCATCACTGCCTTCGCCGCTCGATTGCGCGACGTTGTCTGCGTCAACAGGTCGCGAAGCTTCGCGTGCTTGGTCCAAATCGGCTGGAGGTTATTGTGAACCGCCCAAAAAAGATCGTTGGAGCTGGTCAGCAGCCGCAGATTGTGCGTCCGGGATCTTAGACGACGGTATCCCCAAGAGTTTAGGGTCGAAACTTCGACGGCGCCCGAGACGTTGGCGAAATCCTTGTCATTGCGAATCCGATCCTGCAACTCGTCTCGTGCTGCCTTGGTAAACGTGAAGATAAGGAACCTTGGCTTTGCTTTGGGAGCAGACTCCCATTGCTGTACACACCGCCACAAGAGTGAGTACGTTTTTCCGGATCCTGCTGGCGCGAGAAGGCGTAGGGCGCGGCGCTGATCCTGCGCGAATGGCAATTGAAATTTATCGAGTTTCTTGGCGATGCTCATGCGATTTGAGAAGTAGCGTGTACGTAAATTTTCAATACGTCAGCACTTAAACACCTTCATCACCTCATCCCCCAGGTGATTGATCACTTTGACGGCGATGCGGCCGCCTTGGGGTTTGTCGAACGGGCGGGAGGTGTCGCTGTGGAGGGTTTCCCAGGCGTCGGGGTTAATCTCGGCTTTGAGGGTGGTTTTAAGGGATTTGTAGGGGTCGCTGGCGCCGAGGAAGTAGGCGTGGCGGACGAAGAAGCTTTCTTCGTTGTAGTCGGTGTCGAGGAACCAACAGGCGATCCCTTCGGGGCCGTCGCTGCGGACTTCGCCCGTGTTGGGGTGGAACACATCCACGCCGTTCACCTTTACCCGAAGCCGGCCGTCCTTTTCGGGCAGGATCGAGATGTCGGGCTCGCCGAAGATCACGAACAGGTTTCCCTTGCCCGTGTTCTTCAAGTCCTCGGCCATGTGCAGGTCGGCGTTCATGCGGGCCTTGAGCACGGGGATGCGGCCCAGCTTGTTGAACTCGGTCGAATGGGCGTCGTAGTTGAACGCGCAGGCGATCAGCACGTCAAAACCGGCGTCGCCGGCCTCGCGGGCGGCCAGCACCAGGTCCTGCCGCTGCACCGTGCCGAATTCCGGGCCGAGGAAGATCGCCGCGCGGCGCTCGGCGTCTCCTTCCCGGTATTTCCCTTCGGCGCAGACCATTTGTCCGGGCCAAGGGACGAGCGACGTGAACGCGATCCGGTCGTCTTTGTGGGCCTGCTGAACGCCGGCCGTTTTCAGGTTTTCCAGGATCATCTGGGCGAACGATTGTTCCCCCTTGCCGCCGTCTTGCGAGAGCGGATCGATCAGCTCGTCATTCTCATCGACGCCGAGCGTCCGGTGAGGCGAAAGGCTTTCGACGGTGAACGGGCCGGCCACGCGGACCTTTTTCTTATCCTCGTAGGGCTTGTCGTAGAGGTATTTAGGTTCGGCCCTAACAGAGATGGATTTATCAATCTCCCGCTGCCGCGCTATGCGCCCTTTCCACCAGTCCTCGTGCAACTGTTTTGCCTCGGATGGCCACTTCTCGTCGGTATCGCGCGGAATCTGCCATTCTTCCCACTCTTGCTTGAGTGTACTGTTCAGTTTCTCGCGTAGCGGTTCCAACTTGTTCTGCCACTCGTCCCAGATCACGTCAATCTCTGCATTGTTGCCGATTGAGCTAAGCATGACGTGCGGCACCCGTTCATATACGAACCCGTGGCGAATATTCCCATAAACGGGATGCGAACTTGGCGCAGTACGAGTTACTTCGGCCTCTTTCAACTGGCCTTCGCGAGAATCGGCAAGCAAATAAAACGGGAAACGTGCGCCCATAATGCGGGCACGGGCAAGCGCTAACGCCACGCGCGAGGTGTCAATCGTAATCCAGCGCCGCCCCCATTGTTCAGCGACGACGGCGCTGGTGCCTGAACCACACGTGGGGTCGAGGACAAGGTCTCCTGGATCGGTAGTCATCAAGATGCAACGCTTTACTATTTCATCATTCGTCTGGACAACATAGATAGCATTGGCAGCTCCCCCAAGACCATCCCACCAGTTGGTAAGTTGCTTATAACCAAAGTCATCCAGAAAGCGCTTGTAGTTAAGATGGCCTTTACCACCGACGAGGCGCCGTGCCCGTTTAAGTCGTTCCATACCTGGCGTCGTTCCGTCCGAAGTTCGCGTCGTGGTTTTCCAACAAAGCCCCCGTTTGAGTCTGTAGGTGTCGGCCTCCCATTCCACGGGATCACTTTGATTTGGTCGCTCACCGCCGCTTGTTAGCTGTTCTCCTGGGTAAAAAAGTCGGGCTCCCGGCCAGTCCTTAGTCAACTGATCAACCTGTTCCTTATAGTTTCGAGTCTTTGATTTGTCTGCTGGATCTGGCACTTCCTCGAGCGGAACCTCTCGGCCATCAGGCAAAGCTACTCGATTGAATCGCCTCAGCGTCTCCTGATCGAATTCTCGCTTTTCAAACAAAGGGTGAAACCGGGTTTGATACTGCTGCCGAGGAGTACGGCCATACCAAACTACGTAATCGTTCACCGGGTCTAGTAAACTCGATTTCTGATTTCCCTTTTTCTTAACGGGTATGGTAACGACAAAGTTCTGATCTCCAAAAACCTCATCCATGAGCGCTCGAACACGATGAAGATTCTCGTCGCTGATCTGGACGAAGATCGATCCGGAATCAGCCAGCAAGTCACGGGCGACGGTGAGGCGGTCGCGCAGGTAGGTTAAATAGCTGTGGATTCCATCGCGCCATGTGTCACGGAAGGCTTTTACCTGTTCGGGCTCGCGAGGTATGTGCTCCGCTTTTCCATCGGTTACAGTTTTGCTAGTTGTAGACCACTGAAAGTTGCTATTGAAAGTAATACCGTAGGGTGGATCGAAGTAAATGCACTGGACGCGGCCACGAAGTCCCTCGCGTTCAGCGAGGGATGCCATCACTTGCAGGCTATCGCCCAGGACCATGCGATTCGACCAGTTCTGATCGTGCTGGTAAAACTCGGTCTTGGCGTCCCCTTCGGGAACGCCATTGAAATCGGCGAACAGGTCGAGCTGCTGCTGCCGGCCCGCCGCGCGGTCGGCCGCCTCTTTCTTCGCCTGCGATTGGCGGAGCAGGTCGTCGATCAGCGCCTTGGGGTGGACCTTCTCCTGGATGTAAAGCGGCGGCGCATGGACGACCAGGTCGGACCAGTCCTGCTCGTCCTTGCCGCGCCACACAAGCTGCGGGTCGAGATCGGTGTTGCGGGGATATTTCACGGGCACGGGACGCAGATGCTCCTGCTTCACGACCGATTGATATTCCGCGGTGGGAATGTTCTTGCGCTTGTCGGCGTCGTGCGTGAGCGTCTCGACGGACTTTTTTCCCTTCGTGGTGGCCTTCTTCGCCATGCTGCCCTTTCCCTAAACCGCCGGCTGCGCCGACACGGAGTCGATCATTTCGTGGAACTTGGATTCGACTTTCGCCTTGAAGTCGGACTCGATCTCGTACACGTCGGCAAACTCGGCGAACGCCCAGCGGCCATACTTGCCAAGGTGATTCACGCCGGGAACCCAGTAGGTTTCCATGGTGGACTTCTTTTCCTTGGCATCCTCGCGGCGGTAGCCTTTAATTTCGACCACCAGGTGCAGGAGATCATCGGGGCCGTGGCCGTCGTCCACCAGGACAATAAAGTCCGGCCGATATTTTCGCATTTCGCTGCCGTAGCGGTAGGGAACTTCCAGCCCCATGTTGTGATTCTTGACATAGGCCCGCACCTGCGGATGCGACTCGGCCACGCGGCAGAACTCCGCCTCCCAATCGCTATCGAGAATGACCCAGTTGATGTGGCAGCGGTCGGCGCTCGTTTCCCAGCGGTCGGTCTTGCTGGTGTTGAAGCGGACGTGGATGGTGGAGCCGGTGGGATTGTAAGGGTCGAGCAAAGCCTTGATCGGCCGCTCGCCCAGGAATTTCCGCGTAATGCCGGCCGTGATTCGGTTGCAGGCCATGTCGGCCAATTCTTGGTACATGAGCAATGCCGGATAGGTGTCTCCCTTGCACACGAGGCAGGTATCCAGCCATTCCTTGGTGATTCGTTTGAGCTGGCCGAACAAGTGGAGCTTCGGCTCCTCGCCGGGATCGCGCCATTTGGTGTAGAGCAGCCGCTGCGTGACGTGAAACACCAACGTCGAAGGGCGCATGTCGCCCAGGTGCTTCAGGTCGAGATCGACCGCCTCGCCGATGATCCCCGCGTTGCGGGTGATGGAGGGGCCGACCAACTCGGGCGTCAGGGTGAGGATGGAGTCGTCGTTGAACTCGGCGGAAAGACGTTCCTCGGGCAACTCGACGCGGTAGCCTTCGACGCGGGGGAAGCGGATTTCCAATGCGTCGCGATCGGGCCGCACTGCTTTGACCTGGATCGTTTCGCGCGGCGGTTGCGGCGGCGCGATCACCGGCCTGGCCGTAAAATCGAACGGAATGCCGAACACGTCGGCGTACTCGACGTTGAACAGGTTCTCTTCGTTGAGGTCGTAAGACTGGCGCCGCAAGGCGCGTCCAATGACCTGCTCGCAAAGCAACTGCGTGCCGAACGCGCGCACGCCGAGAACGTGCGTGACGGTGTTGGCGTCCCAGCCTTCGGTGAGCATGGAGACCGAGACGACGCAACGAATCGACCCGCCGAGCTGGCCCGGTTTACCAACGGTGTTCATCACCTCGCGAAGCAATGCCTGGTCGGTGATGTTTTCGCCGGCGCGGGCGTCGCCGGTGCGCTCGACCATCTCTCGGCGGAAACGCTCGATCTCGTCGGCCGCCATTTTGCGGAAGTTGTCGTCCAGGGCGTCGCCGGCTTCGAGCTGCTCGCTATCGATGAGGAGCGTGTTGGGCCGCGGCAAGGGATTGCCGGTAGTTTCGTCGAAGTTACGGAAGAGTGGCAGCCGACCATTCTCGAGCGTGGTCGAACCGTCTTCATTTTGGCGGTGAAAGCCCGAGATGAAATCGTAAACCAGCTTGGAGATGGCCGTATTCTGACAGACGACAATGAAGCAGGGTGGGACCTTGATGCCGGCGTCTTGCCAGAGCTTGAACGTCTTTTCGTAGTGGCCGTAAAGCGCCTGCAAAGCAGTTTGCAGTTGGGAAGGCAGCGAAAGCGGATCAAGGTCTTTTGCCTTGCCGCGCCCTTTTTTGGGCATCTTGTGCCGCACGTTTTCCCAAAGATTGCGATACATCGGCATCTCGTCGCCGGGGATGTTCTCGGCGACCGGGACTCGCGGCAGCTTGACGATGCCGCACTCGATGGCGTCCATCAGGGAGAAATCGCTCATCGTCCAGGGGAAAAGCGTCCCTTCGGCATAGCCCGAGCCGCGTAGGAAAAACGGCGTTGCTGAGAGATCGATCACCCGCGACAGGCCGAGTTTGCGATTGACCGCTTCAAGGCCGGAAATCCATAGGCGGGCGGCTTCGTTGTTTTTCTGGGCTTCCTTTTTCTCCTCCCCTTTGAGGTCTTCGTCGTCTGACTCCTTCGGCTTCTCGCGGTAGCAATGGTGCGCCTCGTCATTCAGGGCGAGGATGTTTTTCATGCCCATCAAGTCGGGCATGACCCGTTGGAGCATCTGGCCTTCAGTTTCGAGCGTATTCAGTTCACCGCCGCGCCGGCCCTGGAGGAGTTGGCGGCCACCCTTGGAAAGCTCGACCCGCTCGCGCAGCTTAAATGCGTGGTAGTTGGTAATGACGATCTTGGCCCGGCTCATTTCTTCCAGAAGGTCGCCAGGAACAAGTTCTCGCTCTTTGTAGTAGCTGTCGGGATCATTCGGCTGAAGCACGCGCAGCCGGTCTTTGATCGTCAAGCCAGGAGTGACCACCAGAAAGCCGCGGCTGAAGTGCTTGCTGTTCGGTCGCCGAACGGCGTTAATCGTTTGCCAGGCGATCAGCATCGCCATGACCGTCGTCTTGCCGGCGCCGGTCGCCAGCTTGAGCGCCAGCCGCATCAGCTCGGGATTGGCGTCTCGATTCGCTCGGGCCAAGTGATCTAGCAGCCGCTTACCTGCTGCGGTCTTGGGGGCAACCTCAGTCAGCCAAATGGCCGTCTCGGCTGCCTCCACTTGGCAAAAGAAGGGCCGCACGCCGGCAAACGGATGATGCCGCCAGTGCTGAAGTAAGCGAGCGGTTTCCGGCGTGACCTGCCATTCGCTCGGGTTGGGCCAGGACCGCCATTGGTCCACATGGCTGCGCACCTCATTGATGATCGACGTAGGATCGTATTGCTGCGCTTGCGTGGAAAGCCCAGCCCCTTCGTCAAACACGATGCTTTGCTGTGCGGAGGCTTTCTTCCGTTTCTTGGGCTTGGGGATTGGCGTAATGAACTCGGCCCGGCGGCGGCTCTCGACGATCTTTTGCGTCGGCTGCCCTTGCGCGTCAAGTTCCCAATGCTGCCCAGGGCAGTCATACGGTGAATTTAGAATCGGGTGATCAAAAAACGGATTAGCCATGCGGTCTACCTTTCGACCGGGCCGAACCGAGCGGCAGTTGCGAAAGGTAGGAAAACGCACCGCCCCTCGGTTCGTGTACGTAATACGGTTAGCTAGGCCGCACTACACCCGGCGAGAAAGAATGTACCGCAAGCGGGTGGTGACATGCAAATGGTTTCGTGATAACTGCCTCAAACGCCTGGAACCCCGGAAAAAGACCGAGGTTTAGAGGGAGGCGGTTGCGGGCGGGATAACCGTCCAGCCGAGCCGATTGGCGGCCGCTATCGCGACTTCAGGCTGCTGCTCGATGAAGCGCTGAATTTCATACATCGCCCGCGTCCGCAACTCTTCATCGCTCATTTGCCCCATGTTCGGACGCTGGGCTTCGCAATACTCCATCAATCGCAGACCCGCCTGGAAGAAATCACATGCCTTCTTACTGCCTGGCTTCTCGCCGCAGGCAGTTTCGGCCTGTTTTAGCCATGCTGATGCAAAGGCACCCATCCCGCCAAAACGCTTGATGACCGCATTGCACAGAAGCACAACCTGCTTGTGGTTCTTGGCGTTCTTCAAATCCAGGGCGAACTTCGCGGCGGCGTCTCGTTCCAACTTGGACCGGCGGCTAGCACGCCGTAGCTTCTCGGTTTGGGAGTGACAGGAGCTGCATTGCCGCATACGTTCCGTACCACCGCGGCGCCGGAGCCGGAACTCGTCAATGGGCTTGGGAACCAAACACTGGCGGCACAATCGCATCTCGGTTGATGGTTCGGACATGGCGTGCTCATGGGGACTTGTAGGTACGCGGCGCTCACCCAATACACCCCTACAAAATATGAAGCAACACGAGGTCGCCGCGTAAACCCTGCTCTTGCCTTGAATTATACGAATTTGGCAAGCCGTCGAACCACTGACTCGCACCTGCGGAAAAATCACGTTGGCATGCCGGCAGGCAATGTCGCAGTCTCTCCACCACTGTCGGCAACGCCCCAAGCTCGCCACAATTCCGGCTCCCAGTCGAAAGCAGTTTGCCGCTCGCCGTTGGCTAACGGGAACCCGCTTTTAGCCGCCTTATAGGCGTTCATGACCGACTGCACGCTCATTTTGCCGCTAGCGTCTTTCCGGCGGTAATGCTCGGTTTCGCCAAGGATACCCTGCGCCTGTAGCGCTTCCGGTATGTCCTCCCATGCTAGGCATCGGCTCTCCCGAAGCTCGACAATCAGGTAGGCCCGTGCCCGAGCTTTGCCGTCCGGAACGAGCATGGCTTCGCGCTTGGCGCCGACCTTGCGCCACCCGATGGGTGCCCGACGTCCGGTGGGCAGTCCATGGCCGCGCTTCCAAGCCAATGCTTCCTTTGTCCGCTTGGAAATCATTCCCCGCTCCAGCTGCGCAAACGCCATAACGACCTGGAACATCGCCATGCCCATCGGGTCGGAAAGGTCCAGGTTGAGGTTTAGGAAATGCACCTTGATGTTGTAGGCGATCAGATGCTCGATCGTGTTCATGGCGTCCTTCATCGAGCGGAAAGGGCGATCATGGACCGCAACGAGAATATGGTCGCCGGGCTGGACAACCTCGAAGAGCAAACGGCCCTGCCGACGATCGCTCCAAGGGGTGCGGCTGGTTTCGGCCTCGTCCTTAAAGCAGAACCCCCAGGCAATGCCTTCGGTCGATAGTTTGTAATCGAAATACTTCGTGATCTGCTGTTCTTGGGCTTCGTTGGTGATCTGCTGCTTTTCCGTGGAAGCACGGCAGTAGCCCCAAGCATGTGGTAGGCGATTCGGGTTTGGCTGGCTCATGATCGTGCTCTAATGGTGAATTGTTGTTTGGCCAAAGTGGACAGATACCGAAAAATTGATTTGCTATAATCACGACGACATAGCGTAGGGATCGGTGGCGTTGCGTGGACGAGGGCTGCAATGTTTTTCCTGGCACGACCAGAATAACACTCCCAGACCTGACGACTCCCCGGGCAACAAGGCGCTGTCAGCGCGGCGGAATGCCGCCAGAACAGCTTGACGTTCGAGCCGGCCTCGCCGCCGATCCTCTTTTTCTTCAACCTCCCCATTCCTTCGCTTTAAAGTTCTCAAAACAAATCATGGTTAGGCCAGTGAGGACGACAAGTAAAGGACTTCCAGAGCGTCTTCAAGGTGGTCGAAGGCCAGACGGAGCGAGAACTCATTCCCTCGCCAGCCCCATGACTGCCAGTCCGGCGGCAAGACGGCGCCTTGTGCTTCGCGATCCCAAATTTCCTTCAACCGCTCCGCCGCAGATGCCGCAAGCGTGGCATTGCCCTAGAAGGAATAAACCTTGAATCGCTGCAAAAGAGCCTTGTCGATGCCGTTAGCGTCGTTGCTGGTGGCAACAACTACGGTACGGGGCGGCAATTGCTCCAGCGCGACTTTGAGGTAGCGCACCACGGTCTGGGAAGGCAGCGCTTCCAGTTCTTCAATCACAACGCACTTCCAGCCCGTCACTGACCATAGCGGCGTAACCCGCAGCGTACGCTCGAACATCTGACGGCATTCGTCGATCGTCAGGTTGGCGCTCACGACAACGTGCCGACCACTGTATTCATCCTCTGCGCCCAGTCTCGCGCCAGAGCGAAAGCGCCAGTCGTCTTTCCGCTGCTCGGATTAACGGTTCTTCAGCCAATTCCTTCCCTATCGGAGGTCGAATATCCGGTAGTGTTTGATTGTAGGGAAGTTGGCACGAATGCGAGGGCGATCGAATCGGACGGCGAGTTCGTGGTGCTTAAAGGATCGACAGCCCGCAAAGGCGGCACTCCCTCTTGGCAGAGTTACAAGGGGCTTCGGGAGGAACTCGTTGAAGATGGTAAACTTCAACCGGCGGCAAACCCTGAATACTTAGAGTTTGTCGAAGACATTCCGTTCCGCAGTCCGAGCGCGGCGTCATCCGTCGTCGCAGCTGGCGCCCGAAGCGGCAATACGGCGTGGCGCGTCGCCGGGACAGGGCAAACCTACGGTGAATGGCAAGAAGAGCGGCTGAAAGCGGCCGGAGTCGAAACTTCGACCGACGGATGACGCATGTAACGCGATTGATTTTGGCAAAATCCTAGGAGTTTGGGGGCAGGTAAAGGCGGCATGGGGAGCGGCAATTGGTATCGGTGGCAGGGGAAGAAAACGACAAACGATGCGGGTTCTCATTTATAAACGCACACATTCTGGCGACCCGGATGACTCGGGACGTTTTGGCGTTCATGGCTGTATGGGGCGCGTGCGTGAATGGCATTTTGAGGCGGTCATCGGCATTGGCGGAATTGGTCAGGAACCAGCCTCACGTGGAATTGATCGAAAGATCATGTGGATCGGAATTGGTCCGGTGGAAGTTGATGTCGATGACAACGACAACCGCATCCTGGCTTTCGAACACTTCTACTTGAGAGATGAAAAGGGCCGTTTGCTTCGTGATATAGCGCCGCGACTCGCCAAGCGGTTGTTCAAACAATTCGGACCGCGTACCTTGCTGGTTGATGCGAACGACGAAGTCGAATCAATTCTCAAACTAGCGAGAAACGCGCCTGCCTCTCCGGCGCTCGTTAAATACGCAGTCCAATCGACGCGGTATAAGTGCTCGCCCAAAACGAAACGATGCTAGAAGCTTGCGTCTGCATCGTGGCTTCCTTGATCTTGCAGGCTCGCGGCGATTTCCCAGCAGCGTTCGGCGTCGTGCTGGTTACCGCGTGCGGCGAGGCGATCGCCTTTGGCGTACCATCGCACTGCTTCGCGACGCGGATCATAGACGCGCGCGAAGCACTCGTTGTCGAGCAGCTCTTGGATGCAATCCGTCGCCACATGCGCCATGCTGAGGGGAAAGCAGGCGTCGGCCACGAATTCGCTGTCATCGCTCCAGAAGACAACTCGCAAGGTATCGTGACCGATAATTTCCAACTCGGCGCGTTTGATCGGCCTTTGGCCGTTTTCGATCGTCTCGAAGGGATGCAAGACGAAGCACATTTTATCGATCCGCTCCATGGCGCGTGCGGCGGCGGCTTCTTCCTGCTGGCGGGCTTCCGTTTCCAAGATCGCGCGGCGACGCGCCTTTTCTTGATCTGGCGTTTCGTCGTCGGCGTGGCCATTGCCAAAGAAAGCATCGAAGAGGTCCATGATTGAGTTATCCTTATGTCGTTGTTGAAGTGCGATCAGAATCTGGCGGCACACGACTGTGCCTCCAACGCTTATAACGCGGAATTCACGAAAATTTAGCCACATGGTGCGTACGAAGCGCTGAACTTGGATCCTTTCGTGCGGTCACTGCTGAATACGCCAGTTTTGAGCGGGAGCACTGGCGGCACCGGACATGGGGCGCATTGGGTTCCTCGGCCGTCCGATGGCCATTGGGCACGTTTTCGCCCTGCGTTGTGGCGTTCCTGCCCTGCGTTGTCCAACGGCCAGGAATGCCCATAGAACGCGCCAGAATGCGTTGCCGTGTGTGCCGCACCACATTCCTCACAGCGTACGGCAAGGCGCTTGCGCGATGCGTTCCTGCGCGTTTACAACGGCGCACCGATAAAACGAAAAACGGGCGCCGACAACCGGCGCCCGTCTATTGCCCAAAAAACTAGAGCAAATTCAAATTTGACGGCCTAACAACTGCTTGATCGGCCGAAAACTTCATTCCAATGCGAATCGACGAACTCGCGCCAATGGTTCAAGGCGCCACGCCGATCGAACATGAACAAGCGCCAACGAGCGTGACAACGGGCGCGAACCCAACAAGGCCAGGGAAGCGACTTGCCATAACGTGCGGCAATGTCCGTGGTCGATTCGCCGACAAGATACGCGGTCAAAACGTCGCGCTGCGTGCGCGTCAATTGCGTAAAGAACTCCGCCAGGTCAAGTTGAATGCGCCCGAGCGTGGCGGGGTTGCCGCGCGAGAAAAATTTGGCGATGTCGCACGCATCGTGAGAATCATCTTTCACCTCTAGACCGTTGACAATCGCCCATAACGACGCACTTTCGTGCAATCGCATGGGCGTGTTTTCGGGATGTGTAGCCGAGCGTTTCGATTCTTGAAAATGCCGATGGAACATTACGCCATAGCACGCCCAACGCACGATATGGCCTGCCGGTTTTTCGGGATGCATGCGCCAACGTTGCCAAGCCAGGGAAACGGAATCAAAGATCTCGTTGCCTTGTTCCTTGGATTGACCGCCATTGGCTTTCCAAAGCGCACCCCAAAGACGCGCGGCGCGGGTTTCGGCATACGCCAGGAACTCTTGTTCGTTCTCAATGATCATTGCTGCACTCCCAAAGCTTTGGCGATGGGAGCGCGACGGCGCCTCTAGGCGCATGCCGTTGCACTGCCGACAATGGCAGAGCGGTTGCCGCACTCCGACAATCGCCACGCCGCGGGATGATTGCAGTCATCGCCGCGGCACTTTCGTTGACGCCGATCGGCGTCGCAGCAATGGTTCGGCGCGTACGCCGCGCCGACAACGGGCGAACATTCGCCTAACGCACTAGAGCGCGTGCGCACGTCCTACGATGGAATTGACCTTAGGACGCTCGGAAAAATTCTTTGCTTACGCGCAACCAAGAACGCGAACACGCGCAGAACGTACGTTTTCCCAACGTTTTCCCAGGAAAACGCATCCCACAAACCAAGTGTCCAACGCGCCAAGAGCGTGTCAGTCGGCGCGCCCCGCCCCCAGCGCCCCCCAGCGCTGGCGGAATGAGTTGTTAATACATCGACGAATATTTTTCAGGTCGCTACCGTCAGCCGCCTTGGGATCACGTCGATTCTGTCCATGTATCTATAACCGGACTGCGCCGCGGATTTAGTAGAACGACGTTGAATCCGCGCGACTCATTGTCAGAATGTTGACGTTTGAGCTTTAGTGAAGCGGGATTGGCCAGATCGCGTAAAGCTCCATCGCAATGGTGTCTGCACCGCCATTCTCCGTTTTCGTCAACTCTTCACGCGGAAAAGACATCCCACGAATAGATGGAGAAATACATGGCGCGAGTATGGAAAATCGCCCCTGGTGAAGCGGCCGATGACTGGGCCTTGTTTCGTCAGCTCGGGTGCATCGGCCTTGGCTGGTTGTCGGACTCGAATTATCGAGATTACCGCGACAAAGACGAAATCACAGCCGCTCTTGAACAACATTATGGCAGGGGTGTGCAAGGTTGTGGTGCTGGTGCCGCCAAAATGATCTGGCAGTTTGTTCACGAAGTAAAGCCGCACGACGTCATAGTTGCCAACGAACGATACAACAGAGTCGTTGGAATTGGCGTTGTTACCAGCGAGTACCTGCCACCCCGATCAACACGAAACCCGATCCGAAAGGACACGAGTACACGCCGTCATCATATTCGCCGAGTGGACTGGCGCACTACCGATGAGCTTGACCTGCCTGAAAAGCGCTTCTTCGTTCAATCGACATTCTGGCCTTTGGAAACCGAAAAACTTAACCAGATTCGCGAGGAGTACTTGACGAAATACCCAAAGCTAAAGACGAAGTTGAATCAGGTGTTGGTTGGTTATCATGCTGGTGTCAGCGGATTGATGCCAGAGGAGGTGCCCGAAGCGACATCGCTGTTCGAAGGAGCCGTACGTCGGGTCACCGTAAATGCCTACGAGCGCAATCCGGTCGCTCGGGAAAAGTGCATCTCGACTTATGGCACCGCCTGTTGCATTTGCAGATTCGATTTCGGCAAAGTATATGGGCCTGAGGCCGAAGGTTATATTCACGTGCACCATGTTCGGCCACTGTCTGAGGTAGGTGAGAAATATGTTGTGGACCTCATCGCGGACTTACGACCAGTCTGTCCCAACTGCCACGCCGTTCTGCATCTGGGCGGGCGATCCCGAAGCATCGACGAAGTGAATCAACTCCTCGTCGGGTAAAGCAGACATTAACCTCATTCCACCGACGAGTCGCGAACCAACGCCTCAGTATGGCACTGCAAATGAGCGAACCACGCTTGACGAGGGGTCAGTACTTCTTACTTTACTTGGCCAAGTGAGCTATCCGCAAAAAGCGTCTAGCAATTTGAGTACCGGGTAAATTGTCTGATAGGTCGCGCCCGCCGCAAAGCTGGTCTGCCTCTCTGCGATAAGCAAGCCAACTAACATCAAAGGCCGGGTTTACTGCCCGGCCTTCTTCGTGCCGTGTCGCGTCAGGCGACGCCAGGTCATATCTTGCGTCGGCTTCGCTTAACGGCCAGAACTTTTGCGAATGTTGAGTAGGGTCTTTAGGATCACCGGATCGGGCAGGTCAGGGCACTGCACCGCGCTGCGGACGTAGTTGCAATAATGCAGCGCGTCGCGCGGGTGGCAGACAAGATCGTCCTCAGTCCAATTTGGATGCGAGGCGTGGAAAATGTCCACGATCTTCTCCTTAAATGAGTCAGGAGTGCCGTCATATCCAGCCGCCGTAAGTTCTTGGTCAAGTCGCATTGCAGCCCTCTTTTGGCGTCAAAAGGGATGGTTCGAGAAGGGGCCGATTATCTCATGCGACGGCGGGCCGTGCTAGTAGTTCATCCACAGCCGTTCGGTCATTGTTCTTTTAGTCTTTGCGGACGACGCCTTATTGTCGATCTTGAAGTCTTGTAATCGCCATCCGCTTAGGCGTGTATCGTACAACTTGTTTGGGTAGCCGGAAATCATAACCTTGCCGACGCATTGCACGATAGTTTCAAGAAGTTCCACGTGCTCATCCGTCGTCATTTCAAATTCGTAGTCCCGTGTAGTTGTTCGCGTCTCATGGACGTAGGGCGGATCAAGGTAAAACAGCGTGTCCTTACCGTCTTGTGAGCATATGACTTTCGGGGCTTTCTCGTTGAGGATCACCACGCGCTTCAGACGCTTAGAAACGTCGGGTAAGCCGTCAATGGCTGCAAGCCACGCCGATGCCTGCTCATTCATTTGGCGTCTAGTGCGTGTGCGGCTAAGTGTGGCAAAGCAATCCATCTTGCCAGCCCTGGATTGGCGGCAGCGGATAAAGAAGCGGGCCGCGCTTTCCACCGGGTCGGTCGCTGGCTCAAACGATTGTTCCCACTCTGTTTGCGAAAATGGTGTGCATTCAATGCGACGGTAGAAATGAGCAAAATGCTGATCGTTTTGGAGAACTCGCCAGAAGCCGGTTAGCTCACCATGAATGTCGTTGGCTACTTCCGATACGCCATCGGGACACTTATTCAATAGGACGGCGCCGCCACCGAAGAACGGCTCGACGTAATGCGTGTGCGGTGGCATCAAGCCGATAATGCGCTTGGCAAGGTAGTGCTTACCGCCGTGCCACTTGAGAGGTTGCGTCAATTGACTTCTAGCAATCATCGTATTGCGCCCTGGGGTTTTGGAGGGGGGCCCGCTTTATTGCTAGCTTACCGACTACCCCCATATGGCGCTATACCACCTCTGAGGAAATCGCCGCCCTCGGCAACCTGAATCAATGCCCCCATGCCCAAGCTACCTTCTGCGACCGTGACCCAATGAGTCCTTCAAATTAGCCCACTACCAAACGGTCAATCGCTGACGTCATGCGCTCGGAGTTGGCCGCACGACACCGGGTTTCTCGAAGCACGCCGTCGAGCAGCCGGGACATCGGCATCGCACATGAGAAGTCCCGAGACGCCGCACAAGACGCTCGCCGGCGCGAGAAACTTGCGGCTTCCAAGCGCGGCAAGCCACGACCGCCCCATGTCATCGAGGCGCTTCGTCAGTCGCATCTTGGTAAGCCGCTCAGCAAGGCGGCACGGAAGAGGTTGAGCCAGGCCCATCGGAAGCGCGGCACCCGGCCGCCGTGGCTCAATCCGGCGTGGACTGCAGAAGAAGATGAGGCCGTGCGAACGCTGCCCGCGAAGGAAGCCGCACAGAAAACCGGACGGTCCATAGGTGCGGTGTACAACCGGCGAAGCGTGTTGCGCGTGCCTGACGGGCGACGGCGCTAAGCACCATTCGCAGGCGAAGCGGCAACATAGTTAAACGGCGCCGCGTTGTTTCCCCACGAAAACGTGGGCATTTTGCTTGTATGGAGAATTGCTATGCGGCAAAATAGCCGTAGTTAATCGCGGCACTTACGCCGTCGATTCAAATTTAGGCAAAGTATTTGGTTCAATGCTGACCATACCTCCCGCTGTTCGGATTCTTCCAATGGACTCGCGCGAGGAGTTTCCCGAGTGGAGCATAGAACGCCTCCAAGTACAATTCTTCCTCGGCCAACTGCCATCGGCTCCCGACGCCGGCCGTTATCGCTTCCGCGCTCGCAGCCTTGATGCGCCGTCTGGTACTGTTGTTCTCTTCCAATTTGACCGCCGCGTTGTCGCGAGCGCTGTTCTTGCTTGGATCGAGCGCTACGCTCAACCAGATGGTCTTTACGGTGGGGCTATGTGGTTCGAACCCAAATCGATTCGTATATTCGAGCCCATGGCTGCGGAAGAAATTCAACGGGTGTGGCCCGAAACGTTTTCCGGGTTTACGAATGCAATGTGGCAGCTCGATCCGCCCGACCGCTACTACGGCTTCGAGCGATTGCAACGTAAAATCGCCGCTCCCTTAACATAGCAACCACGTTCCGCCAACCATTGCCTAACCGCGCGTTCAATCCGACACAGCGCATCGCCCGAGTTTGCCAAAGTCCATGTCCATTCGCGCCGTGCGGGTTAACGCGAGCGTTTGGCGGTTGAAAAAATCTTTCTTGGAATTGGTTATGCGTCGTCTAATAGATGCCGTTGCTGAAGACCCTGATCGCCCTTGGAGCGACAAGACCCGCAACCAGTTCGTCATCGACGCCAACGCCATCTTCGAGGCGATGTTGCTCGAGTATGGGGTCGATGCTGCGCTCGCTGCTGTAGTCAAGCAGGGCTTTTCGCCAACAGGAGAATATCGGTACGCTGCGGAACCGCTCTACCAAAAAGCCGTAGAGCGCCGGTCAAGACGTCAACAAAAACATCTTCCTACCGATCCCGAATCGGCCTAGGTTTTGTGTTCGGCCACAAAGGTGAGTCGATGGAGTCTGGTGTTTGCTGGATCTGCGGGAAACCGAGTGCAACCGGTGAACACCGCATCAAGAAAAGCGACCTTGTCGAACGGTTCGGGAAGGGGCCGTATCGGGGCGACGACGCACTTGTACACGTCAAGGAGGATCGTATCCGGAACCTGCAAGGGCCGGACTCCAATCTGGTCAAGTACGAAAAGAATCTGTGCGCGTACTGCAACAACACGTTCACCCAGCCGTTTGACAGGGCGTACGAGGAGTTCATCCCGTGGGTGATGCAGAACGAGGCTGAGGTACTCAAGCGCCGGGTGATCGACTTCGAAAGCGTGTACGGGCCAGATTGGGCGAACAAGCAGCGGGACTTGTTCAAGTTCTTCGCCAAGTGCTTCGGCTGTTGGCTTGACGAGGCCGGCCGGGCGGTACCGGCGGACATCATTGAGTTGCTGGGCAAGGACGACTTTAAAACCGAGTTTTACATCACCTTCCAAGTCAACGAGGACCAATTGCTGCTGGACGCGGCGGATCAGGCAATCGGTACGCAACCGCTGGTCGCCCACAAGAAGCCCTCGACGGGGGAAGAGATCGGCTTCCAATGCGGGAACCATTACCGTTGGCTCACCATCATGTATTGGTACAACCACTTCCCGCTTGAGCCCGTCGGTGCGGCGTGGACCGCCAACTCCAAGTTCCTGTACCTTGGTTGGTACGAGCCGCTAACTTCCGAGGAGCGTACCGAGCTGGTGGCCAAGCTCGCCGAGCTGAGGGCAGATGGCAGGGCCGAACCAGGCGCTGCACCTGACCGCGACGGCACATAGGCCCTCTCAAAACACCGGCTTATTGCCTTTGCAAATTGGCGCGGGGTCAATGTACTCCAACCAATCGTCGCTGTAGTCCGGCGGGAGCGTGGCGTAGGCCAGCACCTCGGCCCAGCGCCGTTCCAACTTGCCATCAAATTCGCAGTTCGCGGCGCGCTCCTCGTACAATTCTTGGCGGTCGGGGTCGCTGAACTTCGCCATGACAGCATTGTAGGCGAGCGGTTGCGTCGTTGCGTTGCCGTGAAGTCCCGCTGCGTTCCACCAAAGGCAATCAGATCAAAAATCTGCATCTCAAAATATTGCATTGCCCCAAAGGTGGCAATAAGCTGTCAGAGATTCCTTTACGCAAGGGGCCAACCATGCGATTACTTGCAATACATGCGGTTTGTCTCACATCTGCAGTCAACGCCGCCGAGTTTCGCGTGGGCACTTGAAACTTCGAATGGTTCTTCGACCACGATCCTTCGGATGATGGCTCTCCCATCGGCAACCAGTTCGCCGCGCCTACCGTAGACTACGAGGTTATCTAATGGACCGACCAATGATCGAGTGCCCTCAGTGCAACGCTAAAGTACGAGCCGATCGTTTGGCCGCCCACCTTTCTAAACGGTGCCCCTCGGCTCCTACTAAAAAATCACGAAGACAAAAGCGGGCAACAAAGAGAAACCGTGAACGTCTAGCGACGGAAAACACCAATCCCTCTGGGTTCGTTGATTGGAGCGATCATTCGCTAGATGGCTCCGTCAATTATTGGGACGCTTATCGTGAAAACGGTCGATTTGGCTCACATCCCTCCCACGATGATTACGGCGATGAAGCCTTTCCCTGAAAAGCTTTAATCCACTTCAACCAATCGAGCTTTAAACTTGAAGCCAACTGCGGTGTCTGCACAGGGCACTGCCTGAATCGACCCAAGTTGCCAGCAACCTTGTTGCAAGGCAATGAATAGCCCGCATCATTTCATCATCTGGGTCGGCGCAAATGAGCAGCAGGTGTGCACCATGTGCGACGAGGTTGATTAGCGCGTTTGCGTTAAGGCTTGCCTAAGCGACGAGTTTTTAACATTTCCTTGTTTCGATAGAAGGCAAATGCCTAGAAACCCCAAGAACAAGAATTGCAAGGGTGCAAACTTACCCGCCGAGAAGACCGCAACTTTACATGTGCGCGCCATTGGGATGATCTTGCAAACCGGTGCGAACCACCAAGGCGAAGCCCACAGGCTCGAACTATATTTTGAAAAGATACGAGAGTTTTATGAAACATATTTCCCAAATCGATCGCTTGATGACCCTGTTCTGGGCTTTGCGGCCGAACGAGCTTTCATAGCTTTGCGCTATTCGCTCGGCGAAGTGCGCGACGCTTTGCAATCGCCGAATTACCCTTCATCAAAGACGAAACTTGCGAACATTGCTCGACGGGCAGAAGAGTTAATCGCTAAAGGCGCTACCCTTTATCGGAGAAGCGATTCGGAGTTTTGTAGAGCCCAAAAACTAATAGGCACGCGCGAAAAGGAGCGGCATCGTTTGCGCATTCTTCTGCGCCAAGCAGAAGGAATGTCGATTGCTAAGACAATCCAGAAGAAAATCAACGCCGATAATCGCTGGCTGTTTGACCATACGTTTATCAGGGAGGCAAATCAGCAGCTATCGGAGGAGTTATGTAAGGAAGTAAACAAGATCCTATCTGCAATTGGGGAAGTGTTAGGCGATCAGCGACAGCGACTATTCGCGAGCGAGCCTCGATGGAAGAAACTGACCACGCAGCAGCAGGAGGAATTGTTGGTGAAACACGGTTTGCAACCGCTCCACCGATGTAATATCTGCAAGGAGGAAGTCCTAAACGTTTTACGCGAGACGAATCTTGAAAAACTACGGAAAACTCCCCAAGAACTGCCCGCCCGCTTTAACAAGATGCTTGACGAACTCGGGAATTGCGCAACCAAATAGCCTACGCGGCGTCAGTGCCGGTTTGTAGCGAGAATGTGCGCCCTCGCTTCCATCAACCGCCGACTGGAGTTTGGGGGATCACAGTTCGAACAATGCACGGTGCCGCTCAAGTCCCACCAGAGCATCAATGACCCGCACGGGCATGGCGCTGGCGGGTCGATGGTTTGCTGGTCGAGGTTGACCACGTCGAGTTCGTCGTTTGGCGCCACCACGGGAACCAATTCTTTGACGGGCGATGGGGCGAGTTGAGCTTTAATCCATGCCGCGAGGTCCGTGCCAGCGAGGTAGGCATCAGTAATGTCTTTGCCCTGGGGCGGACGCACGCGGTGGGCGCGGGAAGTCGCTTTCGCCCACTTGGCGGCGGCGCTTTCGCCTGATGTGTCATTGTCAGTCGCAACGAGCACCACAGGGCAACTCGCGATTGTGGTAGCCACTTCGGCGTCGATTTCTTCGGTGGCGCCGCCCAACGTAACTGCGTCTGCCACGTTGTTTAGTTCCTGCCTCGCTAAGAGCGCATCGAACTCGCCCTCACAAATGAGCACGGGACGGCCAGGCGTCGGTGTCGCGGGATAACAGGCGCTGCGGCAGCCGCCTTTGATGGCGCGATACTTCGGCTCGTCCTTGGGCCGGCGGACTTGGACGAAGCAAACTTGGCTACCGGCGAACCACGGGATCGAAATACCGCGATCCACATATACTCCGTCGATTTCGCCATTTTGGGGAATGTAGCCGAGACGCGCTGCGCGGATAGTTGCCTCGGTCAGACCGCGTGCCTTTAGCCACGTCATGGCTTTGGTGCCATCGGCACTCCATAAACGGCGCTCCGACTGTTCCACAATCGCCATCGCCTTGGCGTGGAAATCGGGCGTAGCGGCTTTCATCGGCTTTTGAAGTGGCGATGTTCGCCGCGGCGGTCGTTCGGTTTTCAATTCCCCTTCCAACATCGCAATCGCCCCTTTGAAGTCCACCCCCTCGCGACGGCGAACCCAATCAATCGCATCGCCTTGCGCAGCGCATGCAAAGCACTTCCATCGCTGGCCGTCCGGCGTGACCGTTAAACTTGGATTGCGATCGTCGTGAAAGGGGCAGCGCCACCACGAGCGGGCGCCTTTCTGAACGCGATGCCTCAAGTCGGCCTCGATCAGAGCGATCAAATCGACTTCCGGAATATTGAGTTGCATGGCTGTTGCCAAGGTGAAATGGTTTTGCCAAGGTTTGCCCTTCGCCAACACCTTGACGAAGGGTTAAGTTGTTTTGGGCTATGGGGTTAAGGTGGTGTTGCCAAGTTGCCACAGTCCTAAGAGGATGGCGGTTGGCAAGGCAAAGCCCCCTATCCCAGTAGGGGTGAGGCTTTGCCAAAAAAGCGCGTTTACGTAAATGGCTCAGGGTCATCAGCGGGCAATCCCCATTCGCTGGTAGAGAGAGTAACAAGCCCCATTTGTTTTTTGGCTCGATCCAGCGTCCGTGGGCTGATTCCCAACTCCTGGGCTTTCTCGATTAGGTCGCACCGCCGCTTCGCCCCGCTCCGCAGTTGGGCCTCCAGGAACTCCTCGGCCTTGGCCATCGCCGTTCCGCCGGTCGATGGCTGTGGGGCGTCGCCGTACTCTAGACAGTCCTGCTTGATCTTCACCCCGATCGCGGGCGGGAACGGTCCTAAGTTGTTCTTGATGATCCGCAGACGCAGCCAATCGCATGTGCCTTCGAGACTTTCCAGCGCCCAAACCACGCGGCTCAATTGGATGATGCTGCCGGCGCCGCGAATAGTTTGCTTGGTGATGACCCCGCCTTCGGTCTTCTTATTCGTGTGGTGAATCACCAGCACCGGGATTTGAAACTCCCTGGCCAAGCCGCCAATGGATCGCATGACCGGGAGCATCTCGTCGTTATTGTTCTCTTTCGCATCGTGGGCGCCGCTCAGGGCGTCAATCACCATGAGTTCGGGTCGATGGACCGCAATAGTTTCGCGTAGGCTGTCTACATCAGCCAAACTGTCGAGCCGAACCGTTTTGAATGCGTCCCGGTCAGGAAACCAGATGCGATCCAATGGCAGTCCCGCGGCCTCGGCGCGCTGGAGCAGCATCTGTTGTCCTTGCTCGGCTTCAATCCAGATCACAATGGATTCATCGCTCGACATAGGCGCCGAGCCATCCGGCCACCGGGATCCCATAAGAATCGGACGGCATACGCCCAACAGAGCCAGAATGCTTTTGCCGACGCCTGGTTCCGCAACCAACAGCGTAATGAACCCTTTGGGAAGCCAAAGCGGCCACGCCCATTTGATGTCACTGAGGATTCCTTTCAAATCTGCCAGCGTTGCAACCCGGTCTGGGTCACTTCCGCGAGGGTCCACCGCGAGCACATCGGCGCGTAGTTCATTGGCATCGTCGGGAGGCAGCGCGCCCAGATAGCTTTCGTAGATGCGCGTGCGGTTCTCCAGGGGAGTCGCTGCCATGCGGTGGGCGAGGTCAGCGACTGGGCCCTGGAGCCTTGCCACTTCGCCGTTGATGTGTTCGCCACAAAGCAGCCGAGCAAGGACCCAGGCTTCGCGATGGCGAACGCGCGTGATTTTCCGCACCACGTTGTTGTCATTCATTGGGTGCCGTCCTGCCGCGCGGCGGTGTTGGCGTGTCGTTTCACTTCTTGGTGACCCCTACAAAAGTGGATGCCATTCGCCGCGATCAAGCGAATGGGTTGAAGTCCGGGTCGGTTTCGACCGTCTGCATCACTAGGCCGCGGTCGAGCGACGCCTTGCAGCTGCACAGCGTCCGCGCGCCAGCTGCGGCGTCGGCAATCGCTTCGGCCAAGGTGTCTCCCTTGCCAAGGGGAAGCTGCCAAGGGCGATTTGAAATCGAGGTGAATCAGCGCGCACCGCGAACTACGCGTCTCGGCCAAACAGCAAGCGAATCACGTCCTCGTGCTCGGCCTTCCAGTCCACAGAAATGTGTGCGGCCGTTAGTGGTTCAGGTACTTCAAACTCGTTAATCATCTGATGGTTCAAAAAGAATCTCCGTGAGAGGAAGTTAAACTACAAATTGGCCGAGAGATTGCTGCCACGACTCCAATTCCGCCTGCTCAACTGCACGCAACCGCTCCCACGCGCCGGGCGGGATGTGAGACTCGATCGCCTTACGCACAATGCTGCGCAGGTCTGTCGCCGGTATGGCTTCCACTTCGGCACAGTCATGCCCATAGCGGTCAGTAAACCACCGTTTACGCTTGTCGCCGCTTTTGATGGGCAGCGGTGTGATGCCGTAGACCTCGAAGTGTTCCGCAAGTACCGCAAGCCGACGCCAGGCAAAGTTCTGGCCGGAGTATCGTCGTAGCTTGTCGCGAATATCTTCTTCCATCTGCAAACCAGATGGGTCAAAGTCGCCGGTGTAGTAGACGGTGATGGGCTTTATGATTTCGCGCCAAGCCTGCGAAATTTGCCAAGCGAAGGACGAACTTGAATAGCCGCGGAGCGGGTGGAGCGGAACGTCAAATTCCTGCGTCACGGGCGCTAGCTTGCCGGCGACCGTATCCTTTTCGACGATGATCTCCACGTACGCGGGCAGACGCGACCAGAAGTCGAGCCGGTAGCAGTCGCGAACCGTTTCGACATAATCGTGAAGTCCGCTCCAACTGCTTGGCTTGATGGTCCGCCGGACGTTGTCGACGATCCACTCAAATGGGATCGTTCCGTTCTCGCGCAGCCGACTCAAGAGCCGTTGAACTCGGTTGTAAGACGGGTCGCTCGTGTCGGCCAGGAACGGCGTGTTGGATACCATTTGGTACATCACGCCACGGACTGTGTCGGGATGGTTGGCCGAAAGGTATTCCGCCGCGCAGCACGCGAGCGGTAGGTTGCTCATGCTGGTTCCCGAACCGCACAGAATGCGATAATTCTCGTCCAGTTCCTGTTCGGACCAGCCAGACAAGGTCCCCGGTTCATGGCCAGCCTCCCGCATCATTGCGAAAAGCGTGGCCTGCCTCGCTCTTTGTCGGCTCATGGGTGGCCCTCCCAAGCATCGAGCAGCACCGCGATTGCTAATTCGTAGGCGGCCGATGAAGCCAAAGCGGGATTGCAGGCAGACCAACCTACCAGCGTTTGCAATTCGCGATTAAGCCGCTCCCAGCCATGCCAGTCTTCACGACGGATGCGAGCAACTTTGCTTTCGAGTGTCCGTAGCCGCGGTTCAAGACGACAGAGTGCCGGCCAATCGAGAGGCGCTTGTGGCCTGGCGGACCGCGGTTTTGTGGCGAGGCAAGCAAAAACTTCGCCGACAATCTTGGCCGAATGACGTGAAGCGAATACCATAAAAATGTTCCTTGGCGAAAGGGGACAAACGACGGGCGAGGCGCTGGCAGGCGCTTCGCCCGTGACTATTTGTGAAGTGATCGATGTCGCTCGTCGGCTGGTTCAGACGTAGCGCACGTAGTCGCCGCGTCGAGCTGTGCGAACAGATGGCGCAGGGGGAGAAGATCGTAGTGCTTCAAACGCGGCGATCGCCTCTGTGGTGACTCTCCACCGCGGCCTTGCGCCCTGTGGATTGGCTGCGACATTTACCGCGCGAAGTTGGCCAGTGGCGATCCAGTCAAGCACTTTGTTCGGCGAGATGCGGTACCTCTTGGCGACTTGGTCAACCGAGTAGGTTTCGCAGGTCGGCAGCGGCATTGGGGCTGACTTATTCATCGATGCCAACCTCCCGGTCGGCATCGATGCGGGTCAATTCCGACTCGATGTGCTGAATCTGCGTCTCGCTGAAGATTCGAGCGTTTCCGGCCCGCGCTACGGGTTCGATCCGACGCGATCGTATGACGTACTCGATCCGATGCAGAGGCTCGTTCAACCGCTGGGCTATGGCACCCACAGTCGCAAGCTCGATCGTTGGGGTAGACAAAGAAAAAGCCTCCCTTACAACGTCTGCCAATTGCCGGATGCGGATTACACCCAAGCGAGCAATTGGCCGTCATAAGCAAGGCGTGACCTTTGGGGTTACGATTTGTGACCTTTTGGGACACAAAGCTCTTTTTTAGAAAAACTTCCAATCTGGCTGATCGCTTAAGGCCGGATCGTACGCGCAGTGGCTCCCCGTTGTAATGGAGTCCCGAAGATGCCCTGCGAGCCTTTTTAGGCCAGCCACCTCGCATCGCGCGACAAACCCTTTCTTTGGGTCTTTGTTCATGATTGCTTTTTGTACCCTTATCCGCGCCTTGTCCGGCTTCTCCGTTCTGGGCCGCCCACCTAATCCCACCCGTCGTTTTATCTCGGCCTTAATCTGATCAATCTTCTCCTGCGTCTCTTTGAAAATGACCGCCTCGCACGGGTCGTCGCAGTTCAATTGCGACTGTTCCTTCCTCAAAGCTGCAAGTTCCAAATTGCACGACTTAATCGTGTCGCGCTGCTCTGACACGTCCGTTTGACCCGAATCGTCGTTCCCAGGTTCTCCGGTAAGTTGGCAGGCCGAGACCCGAACATGTGGCGTTTGAAGCAAACGAAAGACGTACCTTCCGCCTACCGTCTTTTTCACCGTTGCCGTTTCCCCAAATGCGCGGATGGTGAAAAAGTCGCCATCATCCCGAAAGAGAAATGGTATGTCATCTTGGCCACTATTTTCGCTGGGGCTGGACGCCCCATTGCTCGAAGTCGATTGGCATCCTGGATACGCGGCACGCAAATACCGGCACCACGCCGTTGCGTCGATTTGAGGAACCTTGGAAATTGCATGCGCAATAGGAACCCAATCTGTTTTGGCGACGTTCTCAGGAACTGCCCAACCTAAGGGGCTCGGAGGCGACGGCGGAATTGCCAGCGGCTCCGTAACAAATCCGAGACGCTCACTCCTCAAACACCACTTGATGATTTCCGACTGAATGGCAAACGCAGTTTGGGCAATGCTGACCACGACCATCTGCCGCGGGTCGGCTGGAGATGCTTTCCAGTTCTTCGCAATCGTATGTTCATCATCGTTCAAAAACTTAACCAAAGCACCCAATTCAGCGCACATCCCACTCAAAACCATCTTGGCTTCTTCCCATCTCTCTGGGTCGACGGGACCGGTGCGCGCGAGCGCCTGTAGCCTGTCAATGGATTGCAGGACTGCCAAGGCCGCATGGAACGTTGCGCATTGCGAAGAATTAACCATTACAGCACCGACTTGCAAAGATTCGCTGGTTTGCAACCCAACGAACCGTCCCTGTTTGAATGATGTCTTTGACTGTCGCTCAGGCACAATTATTACACGCTTGCCTGCTCAGTCGCTGCCGCATCTACCGGCGGATAGAGCCATGCGCGAACATGGTTGACTACAGCGCGTAAGCGGTCGTCCTCGATGCGCTGCCGGTAAATGCTTGCCATGTCGCCGGCCGGCGGAGCGTGGCCCATGATTGCGTCGACGGCGATCTGATCGCGAGAACCGCCGCCTATTGTCTCGAAGGTGCGGCGTAGGTCATAGAACGTCCGGCCAACCACTTTGGCGCGTTTGGCTATTCGGGTGAACTCTTGGTCGACCCGGTAGCCTTTATGGTTGCCGGTATAGCTTTCACCACGGCGGCCAATGAAAACGAGCCCGGCGTCCTGCGGGTCGTTCGGTTCGCCCCGTGCGGCAATCGCCTTGTGAATCGCCTCGAGGGTTTCCTTCCATAGTGGAATGCGTCGGTCGATGGCGGTTTTGGCGCGCGGATAGTTGAGCCAACCGCCTTCCAAGTCCAGAGCGGCAAGCGGCAGCAACGCTAGATCGGTGTTGCCGAGTCCGCCGTTGATGCCAAGCAGAATCATCGCGGCCATGTTCGGCGTGGCTTCATCCAAGAGCGACTTGATTTGCTCCGGCGTGAACAATCGCGGCCCGGCGGCTTGGCGGGTCTGCCGGAGCGTCTTGGCGGAAGGCTTCTTGAATCCAGGTCCGAACCGCAACGGCTTGTCGAGGAGTCCGGCTTCGTATCCATACCGGAACACGGAACGGGTCATCTGGATTTCATTCGCCAGCGCGGCCGGACCGTAGCTGCTGGCGAGCGTGACACGCAACGCCTCGAAGTCCTCGGGGCGTAGGTCCGCGGCGGCGCGGGTCCGTCCGAATGCTGCGAGGATGCGAGAACACGCGCCGTGATAGCGGTCGTACGTCCGGGGCGCTAGTTCGCCGCTTTTGACGAGCGCATTTTTGTGGCTCAAGAACCGGTTGACAACCTCATCGGTTGTCACGACGCCCGGAGCAAGTCCGGTTTCGGGATCTCGCGGCTTGCGTCCTGCGAGAATGTCGTCCTTCTGGAAAATCCATACGGCAATCGCCTTTTCGCCTTGAGGATCATCAGCAACTTTGCCGAAATAGAAAAACTTCCCGCGGACCTTTTTGCACCAACGCCCACTGTGTTTGTGGTGGGTGAGCGGGAAGTCCTTATGCGGCTTGGAGTTTTTGCGCCGCCTGCTAGAATTAGCCATCGTCGCACCTTGCTTTAAGAGGGTAGGTGTGGCAGACAACCGAACGGGTCGCAACCGCTCGGTTGTCATCTTTTGACAACCAAAGTCTAGCGAAATGGCGAACGGTTGTCAAAACGGTTGTCTAAGTAGTGTCAACCGCCAAGCGGCAAGAGCGAAAAACCTAGCGTTTTCCTTAGTCGGATGGGTGGCCGAGTGGACGAAGGCAGCAGTCTTGAAAACTGCCGTACGGGTGACCGTACCGGGGGTTCGAATCCCCCCCCATCCGCTTTGTTTTGCGTATTGTTCCCGCGGGCGGTATTGCGGGGTTGGGTGCGGCTTCTCATTCGCCGGAACTATGATGCGCGCATCGCACTAGGACCAGCGCCGGCGGCTTGGAAGTCTGTTGCGTCGCACCTTCCGCTTCTCGAGCGCGTTTCACGCAGGTGTTACGCCCCCAAAGTGGCGCACTCGCGGAGCGAGTGGACCACATTGAAGAAGTCATCGCAACTCGATGAAATACGCACTAATGACGCATAAAGCGCTCTTGCGCTGCGCGCAACATCGCTTTTGGTTTGCACACCGTGCTTGCCTGCCAAGTTCTCGCGGTTGCTCGACCGGGTTGCTGCGCCGTTATTGGGCGAATCGAGAAGCGGCTTAAGCGAGAAGGTCCTTGACCACGTTTCCGTAGACGTCGGTCAAGCGGAACTCTCGCCCAGCCTGGCGATAGGTCAAGCGTTCGTGGTCCAAGCCCAACAGATGGAGCAAGGTCGCATGCAGATCATGCATGTGAACGGGATTCTCGACCGGCGCGTAACCGAAATCATCGGTCGAGCCGTAGGTCAATCCTGTCCGCACGCCGCCTCCCGCCATCCAGACGGTAAACGCTTGCGGGTGATGTCCGCGACCGTCGCCGTTTTCCACCATGGGTGTGCGGCCAAACTCTCCACCCCATAGCACGAGAGTGTCCTCTAGTAGACCGCGGCGAGCGAGATCCTCTAGTAAGCCCGCAATCGGCCGGTCGGTTTTCGCGGCTTCGGCAATATGCCCGTCCTTGACCTTGGTGTGATGATCCCACGTGTAATCGGTCGACACTTGGATGTAGCGTACGCCGCGCTCCGCAAGACGCCGCGCGAGCAGACACTGGCGGCCGAAATTGTCGCTCGGGCCGGCGCCAATGCCGTAGAGATCGAGAGTCGCTTGCGTTTCGTCGCTCAAGCTCATTGCCTCCGGCATGGCCGACTGCATCCGGAAGGCTAACTCGTAGCTGTCGATCAAACCCTCGATTCCCCGGTCGGTAACTGCAGCTTGCCGATGTTGCTGGTTCAGCGATTGAATCAGTTCAAGTTGCTCTTGCTGCGCGACGCGAGGCAGTCGCTCATTCACCAAGTTCGAGACTTTGGCTTGGGCAATAGGGATCTCGGCCGAACCGATGGCGGTTCCCTGGTGCACCGCCGGCAGAAACGCACTGCCGTAGTTTTGCACTCCGCCATGTCCGCGCGGCGGCGAAATGGTCACGAAGGCCGGCAGGCTCTCGTTTTCACTGCCGAGCCCGTAACTAATCCACGCGCCGACGCTGGGCCGCACGAGATTGGCCTGGCCGGTGTGCAGCCGCAAAAGCGCTTCTCCATGGGCCGAGCCCTCCGTATGCAGCGAACGTACGACGCACAACCGGTCTGCGTGCCGAGAAAGTTGCGGAAACAACTCACTCATCCAAACGCCGCTTTCACCGTGCTGCGCAAAGCGGAAGGGAGAACCAAGGAGAAGGCCGAGGTCTTTGCGTCCGCTTCCTACGGAGGCGCCTGCAAGGGACTGCCCCGAAAGTTCATTCAGCTTCGGCTTGGGATCGAACAGATCAACATGGCTGGGACCGCCCCACATGAATAAGAAAATGATGCGGCGAGCCCGAGCGGCAAAGTGCGGCGGTTTGGGGGCCAGGGGACTGTTGACGACGCGAGTCTCCGCGAAGGCGTTTTCGCCCAGAAGCGCGGCGAGCGCAAGATGCCCGAAACCGCCAGCACTTGCCAAGAGCATCTGCCGGCGGTTCATGGCCGATGTGAATTGATAACAACGCTGTTGGCGACGCATCGTCACTCCAAGATTTGAAAACGGCTCGAGGCGAACAGGGCGTGACAAGCCATGGCCCACGCTTGCAACTTGGCGTCGGCGGCTCCTGCCGCTGCGAGTTGCGCTTGCATGGTTTGCACGAAGTTCAGGATCGATTCCCGCTCGGCGTCCGCAGGGGGAGTTTGGGTAATCCATGCAAAGATCTGGTCCACGGCGGCAGCTGGAGCCTCATCCACCGGGATTGTATGGAATAACCGCTGCGCCGTGGCGTTGGCGGCATCCATGACCGAGGAATCATTGAGGAAAAACAGCCCTTGGGTCGCCAGGGTCGTTTGAGGCCGCATGCCCGTCGTGGAATGTGGATTGGCGAAGTCTAGCGCATCAAAGATTTCGGGCAGATCATTCCGAATCACCGGCAGATAAACGCTGCGGCAAGGAAAATCGGTGCGACGGCGGTTTTTGTTGTCTCCCACCGCGGTAGCTTGATCGCCCAGGTACCAGACCGTCGAATCCCTCGGCTTCAGATCGAGCGATCCGGCGGCCCAAAGCATGGCGTCGCGCATCGCTTCGGGTTCGAGACGCCGGCGGTTTGCTCGCCAAAGCGCGAGGTTCTCGGGGTCGACCGCATGACACGCCGGATCGTACTGGCTGCTCAGGGCGAACGTACGGCTCAACACGACTTTGCGCACCAGTGACTTCACCGACCACTTCGAGTCGATCAATTCGCCAGCTAGATAATCAAGCAATTCGGGATGCGAGGGAGGTTCGCCGGTGCGGCCAAAATTGTCCACGGTGCGCACCAGGCCGCGGCCCATCAGATGATGCCAGATCCGATTCGCGAGCACACGGGCGGCAAGCCGGCCCGCTCCGGTCTGCTCGTCCGTCAACCACTGGGCGAGTTCGACGCGACCGCTTTGACCTGGCGAAATCGTCGCGGGAGCATCATCCAAAACTTGGAGAAAACCGCGCGGAACGGAGTCACCCCTTCGGTCAAACTGGCCCGCAAGCCGGATCGCTTCATCTTTCGGATTCGGTTCATCGGTGGGAATCATGGCGCGCGGCGGAATCGAAGGAGCCGAGGCAAGCGTCGCTTGTAACGCCATCAACTTGTCGCGCTGCGATTGGAGTCTCTGCTCGCGCGGTTGGTTGACGTCGGCCGCTTCCGGCGTGACCGCGTCGGAATGTTGAGCGACGAAGGTCTTCAATTCGTCCTCATTCCCTTTTTCCAATAGCTCCAGCGCCGTCTTAGCGTGTTTTTCCTTTTCTCGGGTTTGAGGCAGTTCACGCCAATACTTTTCATAAGCGACATCAAGAGTTTCGCCTTCGGCGCCAAGTCCTTCCAGACGCTCCATCACGCGTTGCTCCCCCAGCATGTACCGTTGCTCCATGACTTGCGTCGACGTCATGATGCCGGCCAAGGCGTAATAATCGCGGGTCGGAATGGGGTCGAACTTGTGATCATGGCAGCGGGCGCAACCGAGGGTCTGACCCAGGATCGCACGACCGATGGTGTCAAGTTGCTCGTCGGCAACCTCCATCTTCTGATTTTCGGGGTCGTTTCCAAGCAAGACCTTGGGGCCTACCAGGAGGAAACCGGCGCCGATCCGCTGCCGGTCTCGTTGTTCAAGCGACTCGTACGGCAAAAGGTCGCCGGCCAGTTGCTCTTGCACAAACTGGTCGAATGGCGTATCGCGATTCACCGCGTCGATGACCCAATTGCGGTATCGCCACGCTTCGCGGAACAAAAAGTTCTCGTCCAACCCGTTCGAGTCGGCATACCGGGCGAGATCAAGCCAATGCCGCCCCCAGCGTTCGCCAAAATGGGGCGATGCGAGTAACTCGTCAACCACGCGTTCAAGGGCGTCGGGCCTGGCGTCGTCCAGAAACGCCGCGATTTGCTCGGGAGTGGGGGGTAAACCATGCAATTGAAAGGTAAGCCGCCGCAGCAAGTCCCGGCGGTCGGCGTCTGGAACCGGAGTGAGTTTTTCTGCTTCCAGCTTGGCGAGAATAAATGCATCGATCGCGTTTCGCGGCCAATCGGCGGCTTGCACGTTGGGGGGCGGAGTTCGATTCAACTCGCGAAAGGCCCAGTGCGTGCGTCCCGCGATTGGATCCGATGCTGCCGGATTTGTGGTTGGGTTGATCTCGGCGGTTTCGCGAGGATCTGGGGCGCCCATTCGGACCCAATGCTCCAGATGCGCGATTTCCTCGGCCGGCAGTTGTCGGTCGGGCGGCATTTGCAGGTCGGGGTCCTCATAACGTACAGCCCGAATCAACTCGCTTGCATCGACGTCGCCGGGAATGAGCGAGGCGCCACGATCACCGCCTTGAATCCAACCAAGGCGACTATCGAGCCACAGGCCGCCCTCACGGCGATCGGCGCGCGCCGAATGGCACGAGTAGCAGCGTTTCGCCAGCAAGGGACGAATATGCTTTTCAAAATAGGCGGTTCCTTCGTCCTGCGACTCCGCGGCCCAAGCCGCGGGCCCGCTGACGAGAGCGAAGAAAACGATGATCCAGCACGGGTAAGGATGACGAAAACTCATGCCAACATCTTAGCAAAAAATCGTGCGAAATGAGTCATGCGACTTGCCTGGACCAGAAATTTGGGATTTGACAGCGAACTTCCGGCCAAGGCAGGATGACGCACGCCAGTCCATCGCATTGCCCGGGTTAAGCGCGTCGCATAGGGCGCTCTTGTCCTCATCCAAGTTGCACCCCTTTGGCGTCGCTTCTGTCGAATTGAGAATCATTGATTGAGTGTTTCAACGAACGTGTCTTCTTGCTGCTGGAATCCCCCTTGATTAGGCTGACGTGGCGAGTTGCTGGCGAGCTTTTCAATCCTTCCACCCAAACGTGGAGTCGCTGCCGATGCGTCTGCGCGCCCCCTGCCTTCTCCTTTTTTTCGCGTGCTCTCTCCTCTTAGGCGGCGTGACGGTCGATGCACAGCCGTCCAAACCTGGCGAGAGCGGCGCCACCCGAGCATCGAAGGTTGTCGCGCCGCAGGCGGGTATGGGCATTATGGTCGGGGAAGTAACACCCGTTAGCGCGCTGGTGCAGTTGCGTCTTACCCAAGCGAACGAGTTGGTCGATGGCGACGTGCCGGGCTCTCCGGGCGTGGTGGAGTTCCAAGTTCACCCCGTAGCGAACGATGCGGCGTCTACCAACGAAATCTCCCCTCAGTGGGTCGAGGCGACGGCTGAACGAGACTTTATTGCTCGCGCTTCTTTCACGCAACTTTCTCCGGGTACCGAGTACGTTTGTCGCACGCGCCTTGGGCTCAGCCGCGAACAGATGCGTCCTGGCCCGAACGCAAGGTTCAAGACTTTACCAGGCGCCGCTGCAGCGCAGCCTGTGCGTTTCGTCGTGGTCACCGGCATGAACTACGCCAAGTTCCACGGCGATCAACGCATCGACAGGCGGCAACATCAGTTGCAGAACAATACCGAGTTGGCTCCACCTTACGCCGGCCCCGATAAAGCTCTTGGTTATCCCGCGCTGGAGACCATTCGCAAACTTGCGCCGGACTTCTTCGTTGGCACGGGCGATAACGTTTACTACGACACGCCCACGGACCCGCGGGCCAAGACGGTCGCGGAACTGCGGCAGAAGTGGCATGAACAATTCGTGCAGCCCCGCTACCGCGATTTGTTCGCGATGGCGCCGACCTATTGGGAGATCGATGATCACGATTACCGGGTTGATGATTGCGACAATTCGGGCAACTACGAACCGACGCCCGAGACCGGTCGACGAATCATGTTAGAGCAATTGCCCGTCGCTCCCGCCGACGCCAAGGACGTCAAAACGTACCGCACGCATCGAGTCAGTCGCGACCTGCAAATCTGGCTAACCGAGAACCGCATGTATCGGAGTCCGAATAAGACGCCCGACGGGCCCGAGAAATCCCTCTGGGGAGCCGAGCAGAAGGCGTGGCTCAAGCAAACCTTGCTCGAGAGCGATGCATCGTTCAAAGTGCTGATCTCTCCCACGCCGATGATCGGTCCCGATGACCTTCGCAAAACCGACAACCATGCCAACATCGGCGGCTTTCAACATGAACGGAACGAATTCTTTGCGTGGCTCCATGAAACAGGGCTTGCGAAGCAGAACTTCTTTATCGTGTGCGGCGACCGCCATTGGCAGTACCATTCGATCTTTGATGGAATCGAAGAACTCGCGTGCGGCGCTTTAGTCGATGAGAACGCACGTCTTGGCCGTAAACCGGGCGACCCCAAGTCGACGGACCCGGAAGGTTTAATCAAGCAGCCGTACTACCAGGACCCCGCCTCGGGCGGCTTTTTGTTGGTTCACGCGACTCCGGCCGAGGCGGATTCGCCCGCCATGCTAACGTTCGACTTCCGCGACGAACACGGCAAGACGTTGTATTTGCATAAGCGGGGCGCCACGGCGCCCGCCAATTCTCGCGATCCCTGAATGAGCCGGGTTCTTCGGTCGGACGTTCTGAAGTGTTCATCGTAGCTGTTCTTTGAAAGACCGCCATGAAACGCATCCTGTGGATAATCGCCGTGTGGCTCGGGGCTGAACTGCTCCCAACAGTTGGCGTCTCGGGGCTCGGAGCAACCAGCGCGGCGTTGGGACAACCTGCAACGCCTTCGGCTCCTGCCGCGGCGGGGCGCCGTTTCCATTGGACGGCGCGAGCAAGTGAGCTTGACTCCCGTGCGAAGGAACACCCCGAGCTTGGGTTCGTGTTTACGGATGGAGCGGGCAAACCGCAGGATGTGCAGCACGCGATCGTCGATACGCGAGTTCCTTCGCGGGGCGAACTGGTCATCTGGCTCATGGGATACAACCAAGAACTCTTTGAACGTATTGCCAGCTATGGATTACACGGCATCCAGGTCCACTACGCTAACGGCTGGTTTGGCAAACTTTCTCCGCAAGATCGGGATGACGGCGTTAGCCTGGGGAAGATCCGACTTGAGGCCGCGACGGGCGTAGATCACAGTCCGCTCGTCGACATCCCACATCCCGATGGAATGCAGGAGCGTGCGCGGCAATTCGTCCGATGGCTCGCCAAGGAAAACCCCGAGGGGCAATGGAGCCAGTTCCTGACCGCGAACGAGGAAAACTTGCAATGGGACAAGATCATCCTTGCGGGAATCTCGCACGGCTCGACCACGGCGGCGCGATTCGCGAAGCATCAACAGGTAGCGCGCGTGGTGATGTTTTCTGGTCCGCGTGATCAGTTCGAGTCGTGGCAAGGAACGCCGTCAGCCACGCCGCCCAATCGCTATTTCGGATTTACGCACGTACTGGACGCGGGCTGGACCGGAGACCATTACTGTCGATCCTGGCAAATGCTGGGGCTGGCGGAGTTCGGCCCTTTAGTCAACGTAGATGACGTTCCCGCCCCTTATGACCATTCACGTCGCTTGATTACCAACCGCGACGTGAATGGCAATGCCGACCGCGCGCATTCCACGGTCGTGCCAGGACGGGCCGCCGTGAAGAGTCCTTCAGGCGCCTATGTGGACGAACCGGTCTGGCGTTATCTGTTTACCCATCCCGTCGATCAAACCGGTCAACCCGTGCCGCCGGATCCCGACTGTCGCATGAATCTTCGAGAGTAACCGTAGCCTCGCGGGAGCCGGGAGCGCGACGGGGCTTCAACGGCTTTATCGCGGGACGAAGGTACGAAATCACGTCGCCAAGCCGCAACTCTCTGTTGCCTGTCCGCTAAACATCTCATAATGAGTAGTGGACGAAGTCGTCTTTTAATATAGCATCCCTGGCGCGTGACGAAGCCGTTTGACGGATTGCGGTATTCCCAGGCGCCCGCAGCGACCCGCGGCACGAAGCGCGCGGATGCTTCCCAGGTGCGCAATCAATCGGGCGTTGCAGCGCGCTCTTGTGCGGAATCGCACAGCCAATCTTAGGGCAGCCCTGCGGCGACCGCACGAGCCGCGCAAAAATGCAGGATTTTCGGTGGATTCAATTCGGAACGAAAATTGCGAAAGGAAACTTGCCTAAAAAACAGGATGCACCTGTTCTAACGAGCAGTTAGGCGGGCGCGGCGGTAGTCCGCGCACCTAGTTCCATGGCGCTGACCCAATAAGACCGTAAGCGCTGTGCCGGGCAGTCTATTCCTCCTTCCTCATTTCCCTTCCCTTGGCCTCGGTGCGGAGACACATCCGATGATTGCGCCGCGGAATGTCGACCAAGCGACGCCAACCAACAGCCCCGAGACAGGTTTGCGTTCTCACCCCGCCCCGACGCACACGGCGATCTGTTATCGCATGGAGCCAACCAAACGGATGCTGTGTGGCGCCGAGTTCAAATACCCAAACGGGGTTTGCGCTGCGGGGAATGGGAATCACATGCCGCCTTGCTTACTGTGTGATCAAACCCACACGGCAATCAATCTTGAAAAAGTGCATCGCGTAGCGCTGATGGTAACACCGCAGGCCACAGGCGATGTGACCGACCAGGCATGGGAAGCGATTTCGACGATTCGCGCGATCTTGAAACAGCAAGCGACGCAGATGGCGGTGACTTCGCAAACCATCTTCCTTCGGCGCGCTGAGGACGAGGCCCCCTGCCGCACGTTGCTCCAAGCATACTTCCGGGAACGAATGCCGGCGACGAACTTCGTCGTACAACCGCCTTGCGGCGGCCAGGCGCTGGCGATTGAAGCGTGGGCCGTGGGCGGCGATGACGCCGAGATTCAGTTTCTCGAACCCGGTATCGTAACGGTCGCCTATGACGGCCTGCGCTGGATTCATCTTGGCGGCATTGCACCATCGCCCTCCGTTTCCACGGCGTATGCCCAAGCGAAGCAGGCTTTCGACGAGATGGCCCGGCGGTTGGATGTGGCCGGCGCCTCGCTTCAGGATGTGGTCCGAACCTGGCTTTACGTCGGTGGAATTACCGAGATCGAACATGACGTGGAACGATACCGCGAGCTGAACCGAGCGCGAACCGACTTCTTCACCGAACAAGAAGCGAAGGGTCGGATGTCCGTTCATCGCGAGGGACTGGCCTACTATCCTGCCAGTACGGGAATTGGCATGGCCGGGAGAGGGCTGCTCGTCAGTTGTTTGGCTCTGCAATCGCAAAGGAAAGACCTTCGCTTATTGCCCTTGGAGAATCCTTTGCAAACTTCGGCGTTCCAATACGCGCATCGGTTCTCCGCCAAGAGCCCTAAGTTCTCGCGGGCCATGGCTGTAGTCGTGGGCGATTATGTTACGACCTGGATCTCGGGCACCGCCAGTATCGTCAACTCGGAAAGCGTGCACCTAGGAGATATCGAACAGCAAACCGAACAAACCATCGACAACATCCAAAACTTGATCAGCCGGGAAAACTTTGAACGTCATGGCGTACCCGGGGCGGGCTCCGAGTTACGAGATTTGGCGAAGGTCCGAGTGTACGTCAAGCGGCCTGAGGATTTCGCTACGTGTCGGGCGATTTGTGAACGCCGGTTTGGCCCTCTCCCCATCATCTTTGCGCAAGCCGATGTTTGCCGCTCAGAATTGTTGGTTGAGATCGAAGGCGTCGCATTTTCGCGGTTTAACCCAACAGCAGTTTGTTCGCGAGGAGGCGCATGATGGTTAGTCGCCTGGCGGCGCGACGATACGCAACTTACTCGCACGCGCCCGTTCATCATCACCGAAAACGAAAACACGGCTCGGGAATCTTGACAACCGGGATTATCGGCGTGTGTATGGTCATGGTCGGGCTGACCTTTGTGTTGCTTTTGAAACACGAAAAGGAACTAGCGAATCAGCCGCCGCCGCAGCCCAACGTGAAAACAACAGCGGCGGCCCGATCGCCGACCAAGCCGGCGAAAACCAAGTCTCGACGATCGCGCGAGCCCAACGATCAACCGCGTTCTAACAAGTCCTGGGATTCCGGACTGCCGCAGGTGTCGCTTGCCGACGATTCGCTAAGCCCCCTTCCGTTTGCCTCGGGAGCCAAAGCACAAGGCCAAAATCCCTTCGAGAGTGAACTTCCGCTGAACGCACAAAGTACAATTGACGACCTCGTGTTCAAGCGACTGGAAGAACTCAAGATCAAGCCCGCAAAGCTTTGCTCTGATGAGGTTTTCTTACGCCGTATCTACATCGATGTGCTGGGCACGCTACCCACGGTGGAGGAGACGCGTAGTTTTCTTGATGACCCGGATCCCAACAAGCGCGAAAAGCTCATCGACCGCGCGTTGGAGCGACCCGAATTCGCAGATTACTGGGCGATGAAATGGTCCGACGTGCTGCGTGTTAAAGCCGAGTTTCCCATCAAACTTTGGCCGAACGCCGCACAGGCGTATCATCGCTGGATTCGCACCGCCATCAAGAACAACATGCCTTACGATCAGTTCGCACGCGAATTGCTGACGACCTCGGGAAGCAACTTCCGGGCGCCGCAGGTCAACTTTTATCGAGCGGTCCAGAACAAAGAGCCCAAAGCCATAACTCAAGCAGTGGCCCTAACGTTCCTTGGCGAACGGATCGAAAACTGGCCAACCGAACGGTTGGATGGAACGAGTGCGTTCTTCACGCAAGTCGGCTTTAAACCTACCGGCGAGTGGAAAGAAGAAATCGTGTTTTTCGATCGGCGTAAAGGGAAAGAGAAGGAATCTCTGAATCAGCCGCTGAAAGCGAGCTTTCCCAATGGGGTCGCTATCGAAGTCCCACTGGGAAAGGACCCTCGCCAAGTTTTTGCCGATTGGCTGGTGAACGAGAAAAACCCGTGGTTTGCTCGGGTGGCCGCCAACCGGGTTTGGTGCTGGCTCCTCGGACGCGGCGTTATCGATCCGCCCGACGATATTCGGAATGACAATCCGGCGTCCAACCCCGCTTTGTTAAATCACCTGGCGTCGGAATTAATTTCGGCAAAGTACGACCTGCGGCAACTGTATCGACGCATTCTGAACTCGCAAACCTATCAACTCGCCTGCATACCCAACAGCGATGACCCGCGCGCCGCGGAGAACTTTGCGTTCTACCCGGTACGACGCTTGGACGCCGAAGTCCTGATCGACGCGATTTGTCGACTCACAGGAACCTCTGAGAGCTATTCGAGCATTATCCCCGAACCCTATACATTTTTGCCCGAAGGCACGCGCGCCATTGCATTACCCGATGGAAGCATTACCAGCAGTTTTCTCGAAATGTTCGGACGCCCGCCACGCGATACGGGTTTAGAGTCGGAACGCAACAACCGCATGACTGCGGCCCAAGCACTGCATTTGCTTAATTCTAATCACCTCCGCAACAAACTGAAGCAAGGTCCAGGCATCGAAGATCTCTTTAGTACGACGTCCGATGAGGATATGGCCGTAACGCTATATCTTGCGATTCTGTCGCGGCGTCCGACCGACGAAGAATTCTACCTGATGTCGGGAATGTGTGGAGATTTGAACGGCGCGCGGGAAGCCGCGTGGGCGTTGATTAATAGCGATGAATTTCTGTTTCGACATTGAAATCGCAAGGCGAAATACGAGAAAGAACCGCTGCCGTAGGGAGAGAAAACCATGGTTAAATCACACTTTACTTCCCCATGGGGTCCCAGTTTGACTCGTCGCCAGGCGCTCCAGTCGAGCGTTCTCGGCGGAGCCGGGCTCATGCTTGCCTCCCGACTATTGGCCGATGAAGCGCCCGCGACGGCAGGCGCCCCGGCGGCCCAACCACGACCAGCGAAGGCCAAGGCAATCATCCAAATTTGGTTAGGCGGCGGTCCTCCGCATATCGATACGTTCGATCCCAAACCGGACGCCGGCGCCGACTACACCGGGCCATTGAAGAACACCTGCGCTACCAATGTCCCTGGGATTCACCTTGGCGAACTCCTGCCTGAACTCGCGAAACTTGCGGACAAGTACTCGCTCATCCGCAGCATGACTCATGGCGATAACGGCCACGAGACCGCCTCTTACCTGACGCAAACCGGGCGCATGCCGGGCAAAATCGTTTATCCTGCGGTAGGCGCTGTGGTCACCGCTTTCAAAGGCTTTGAAAAGACCAGCGAAAGCCAGCCGGAAAAGGAAAACCTGATCCCACCGTATGTCGTACTGACGGAGCCTCAAGGAAGGTTTTCCGAAGCAGGATTCATGGGCATCCGCTATAAGCCGTTCGCGACAGGCGGCGACCCGAACGCCGCGCGCTTCGCCGTAGAGGGGATTATCGCGCCGGACTTGTCCGATGCGCAGCAAGTTCAACGTCGGGAACTGCTCCGCCGCATTAATACTCTTGGCAACACACTGCAAAAAGATACGGAGTTGGCAGTCGCAACCAAGTCGCGTGATCATGCGTACGACCTCATGCTTGGCGACGCCGGACAAGTATTCAACCTCAATACCGAGAAGGATGAGCTGCGGCAAAAGTACGGACGTACGAAATTTGGACAGTCATGCCTCGCTGCGCGGCGGTTGATTGAACAAGGCACGAAGTTCGTCACGATTAACGACGGCGGTTGGGACACGCACAAAGATCACTTCGCGGCGATGCGAAGGAAACTTCCGGACCTCGATCGTGGCATATCCAGCTTGATTGCCGATTTGGCCGATCGTGGACTTCTCGAAACGACCATCGTTTGGTGCATTGGCGAGTTCGGTCGTACGCCCAAAGTGGCCAATGAGTCGCCGTGGAACGGTGGTCGTCATCACTTTGGAGCCGTGTTTAGCTCCCTCGTGGCGGGAGGCGGCTTTAAAGGCGGTCAAATCGTGGGCGAGTCGGACGCGCGTGGCGAGAATGTCAGAAATCGGCCTGTGTATCCCGGCGACTTGATCGGCACGATGTACGAACTGATCGGAATCGATCCCGAAGCAGGCCTGCCCCATCCACGCGGCGACTTCATTCGCGCTACTCCTGGAGCCGACGAGGGAATGGAAACGGGCGGCCGTCTGACCGAAATCGTTTGATCGATGATGCGTTGCCGGAAAACAAGCCATATCTTCACCGTCGATTTGACACCTTGAACGACGCTTTCCTCCGGCTTTCCGCCGAAAACAGAAACGCCAATACGTACGAACCTCGGAACAAGTGGAGAGGGCTATGATTCGTCACTCGACGACGCCGTGGTTGAGCGGGTTGTTCGTGGTGGTCGCAACGACCTTGATGACATCGCACATCAAGGCGCAGCCCGCACCGAAAGACCCGCACCTGGCGTATGCCTTCCCTGCCGGTTGTCAGCAAGGCTCCTCGTGTGAAATTGTTCTCGGGGGCCAGCATCTGAAAGAAGTCAAAGAAGCGTACATCGCGGGCGACGGCGTTGAAATAGAAATTGTGAAGTGGTATCGCCCGTTAACGCGAGGTGAGTTTAACCAGATCCGGATGTCTCTGGACGAGGCGCGAAAAAAATTAATCGACGAAGGAAAGAGCAAACCGACCGACGAGGAAGTCGCCCTGGCTGCTGGTTTAACGGAAGAACAACGTCGAGAGATTGAAATCTATCGCCTGCGCGACCGAGATGAGAAACGCCAGCCCAATGAACAATTGGAAGAGGAACTCACCGTCAAACTGACGGTCGCTCAAGACGCCAAACCTGGCAAACGTGAACTTAGACTGCTCTCCGAGACGGCGATGTCGAATCCGTTGTGGATTCACATCGGGCAGTGGCCCGAGGTGCGAGAAACGGAGCCGAACGACACCACGCCCGACTCGGTCATTGATCGTTTTCCCGTCGTCGTCAATGGGCAAATCATGCCCGGCGACACAGACGCGTTTTCCTTCGAAGCAAAAAAGGGAATGCGTCTAGTGATTGTGGCCGGCGCCCGCGACGTGATTCCCTATCTCGCAGACGCCGTCCCTGGCTGGTTCCAGGCCGTGTTAACGCTTTGTGATTCGACGGGAAAGGAAGTCGCCTATGCTGATTCGTTTCACTTCAACCAGGATCCGGTGATTTGCTTCGAAGTTCCTGACGACGATCGCTACACGGTTAAGATTCACGACTCGATTTTCCGAGGACGGGAAGACTTTGTCTATCGCATCACTTTAGGCGAAATCCCGTTTGTCACGAGCGTCTTTCCGCTGGGAGCGCCGTGGGACGAGAAAACCACCGTGCAACTCGAGGGATGGAATCTAACGCAAACAACCTTCGAGACGAAGAAGGTTGCGTTCCGACAGTTTCGTCCGGTGCGCTGGTATACGGTTCCTCAGCAAGACGGGCTGTCCGTCGAAGTGCCGTTGCAAATGGACCTCTTGCGGGAGGTTTCTGACCATGAGCCGAACAATGATCAAGACACCGCCCAAAGCGTAACAACACGCATGATCGTTAACGGGCGCATTGATGCTCCCGGTGATGAGGACGTGTTTTTCATTTCCGGAGGAGGCCGGCTCGCCGTCGAAGTTCAAGCGCGGCGGCATGGTTCGCCGCTGGACTCGATCGTAAGCCTGACGGACTCGCGAGGCAAAGAACTCGCCTTCAACGACGACTTCGAGGACAAAACTCAGGGCTTGATGACGCACCATGCCGACTCACGGCTTATTGCATCGGTTCCTGCCTCGGGCGCCTACTTGCGACTGAGCGATGCACAAGGCAATGGGGGCAAGAACTTTGTCTATCGTCTGTATTTGCGAGCTCCCGAGCCAGACTTCGAACTTCGCGTGACGCCCGCCAGCATCATTGCCCGACCCGGCGCGGTCACGGCCATTACCGTTCATGCCCTGCGCAACGACAACTTCAATGAAGATATTGAGTTAGCGTTAGTGGATCCCCCTCCCGGGTTTTGGTTGTCCGGCGCCGTGATCCCTGGCAATGCGGATCGAGTACAAATGACGCTCACCGTTCCGCCCGCGCCTGTCGATGGCCCGGTCGTTTTAGAAATGGCGGGGCGAGCTCGTGGAAAAAGCAATCGCGCGTGGATAACTCGGCCCGTCGTCCCCGCGGAAAACATGATGCAGGCGTTTATCTGGTTCCATCTCATTCCCGTGGAAGACTGGAGTGTCATCGTTAATGGCCGACCAACCCCCAAACCGCCGTTCGATATCGCCCTGCCTTCCGCGGTTGTTACGCTTCCTCACGGGGGCGAGTTCCTCCTGCCCGTTCGGGCCGTATCAAAGAACGTCAACCTGAATGAACTGCACGTGGCGCTGGAAGAACCCAAAGGTATATCGGCAGAACTTATCACCAATGGTATGGGAGGTTTTGCAATCAAGCTGAGCACCGAACGCGACAAGGTCAAATCAGGTTTGCGCGGCAACATTCTCTTACGTGCGCATCGCGAATCGACCCCGACGCCCACCGAAGAGAACCCCAACCCCAAACCGTGGCGAACTGATTTTGGATACTTCCCAGCAATTCCCTTCGAGATTGCCGGACAGAAATCCGCTCGCTGATTCGCGCAGCCACGTTGTCCTCGTGCGTGGCGCAAGAAATGGCGAATCTTTGTTGGCGTTACGCGGAATGGCGCGCAACACCAATCTGGTCGTCGTTCACATCAGACGACGATAATCGGGACTATTTCTGGCGACGCTGCTGGTTCTGCGGACGATACCGGTTCTGACGACGATAACGGACGCGGGCCTGTTGTTACGTGCTGGCCTCAAGCCGCGTGGACGGAAAGCGCAAATAAAAACCGCCCGCGGTTTCGTCGATACCAAGCGACGGACCACGGGCGGATTTGACGGCAGCCTAATATCCAACATCGGCCAAGGCTACGCATAAACATTTGTTGACACGAAGAAACGTTCGAACACGTCGATTGCGTAGGAGTTTGCGGCGTCTCGATGTCAGTGAAGATCGCCTAGCCCGTATTTCTCACCATCGCTGAGTTTCGGTTGGTCGGAGGCGGGGAGCAAGGGGCAGGAAGCCTGGGTTGGCGGGTCAAGTCACTCAAGGCGGCGTTACAAGGTGAATCCAGCGCATCGAAGTCGAGCTGGAGAAACTTTTTTTCTAGATTGGCGCAGCAGTTTAGCGCCGCTTGATGGAAACGTGGGCGGAGAAGGCGGGTGAATCCCAGCGGCCGTGGTGGTCAGCCGGGCGAAGCCTGCGGCAGCGGCGCCAAGCCGACGAGCTGCCGATAAGCGTGGGCGAAGAGTTCCTGATACGGGCAAATCTCGGGGAAGGCGATCCACACCTTGCGCACGGTCACGCGCACCACGGCTCCGGTCTTCAGGAACTTGCGGCGCAGGGTGTCGCACTGGCCGGCAACCAACTCCGTGTCCGCCCACCGTTCCGCAGCGAGGAAGCTCCTGCAAGATGGGGCCTTATTGTCAAAGCAAAGACTTGTGCGCGCATGCAACGTTTCTTCGCTAGAGCTTTGGTCGATCCGAATGCTGCTCTGGCGGACGTGCTGCTGGTGTGAGCGCACTTTCGTCAACCGCGCGCCACGAAGTTCGACCAACCCCTCTCGTCTGGCAAGCAAAGCGACATCGTGCGGCATTCACTTTCTCGGCTCGGCAGGTCAGCGGCGCGACGTGGGAAGACCTCAATCGGCTACATAGAATACGCGGTCATTGTGCAGGACGAGACGGCAAGCCGTGCTGAACGGCAAACGTTGCGTGCGACATGGCGTGCGATGAAAGCATCAAGGTCGAAGGCGAAATGGGTGCGTCATCCCGCCCTGATCGGTAGCGGCGGCCGTTTTCGGCGTTACAATCGGATCAAGGTGAGCAGAGCCCGCGATCGCTGGCTTGTGATCTTTAACCTTGTTTCTTCCATCGGATGCTCCCATGAAGTCTCTGCTGTTGGTTCTGTTCGTTACTGCCGCCGCACCAGGTGCTGATGCGGTGCGCATCGAACATGATGTTGATTACCTGGGCGCAGGGCGCGCGGAGAAGGCTGACCTGTACCTGCCTGCGAACCCTCAGCCGGGACAGCGTTTTCCGGCGGTCGTAATCATTCATGGCGGCGGATGGGCGGGGGGCGACAAACGCGCGGCGCGCGAAATCAATATCGGCACGACGCTCGCGCAAAACGGCTACGTCGGAATGAGCATCAACTATCTGTTGGCTTCCAAAGATGGCGTTGATCCGACATGGCCGCAAAACCTGTATGACTGCAAAACCGCAGTCCGTTGGTTACGGGCCAACGCGGAGCGTCTCCAAGTCGATCCCGAACACATTGGTGCGATCGGCGGTTCCGCGGGGGGGCATCTCGCCACGATGCTGGCGATCACGGGGGCGGACCTCGATCCCCCCGGCAGTGGTTCCTGCCGCATCAATTGCGCCGTGGATCTTTATGGACCGGTGCTTTGGTTCACGCAGCGCGACATTTCTATGTTCCGTAAGTCGCGAACTGAAGCGCCCGAGTTATACCGACAAGCATCGCCGCTCACGCACGTTGACAAGAACGACCCGCCGATCCTTATCCTGCACGGTACCGCTGACAAGACAGTCCCCGTGGCGGATTCAGAAGCATTAGCGGAGGCGCTCAAAGTGGCGGGCGTCGAGCATCAACTTGTCATTATTCCGGAAGCACCGCACACGTTTCATCTACAACCTAAACAGCGGGACTTGCGTCCGCTTGTGCTTGGGTTTTTTGACAAACACCTCAAGGGGAAATAAAGCGATCGCGAATGGCGATATCGGCGAGTGCTTGCAACGGCCAGCGCGCGGCGCTGGTTCCTCGGTTTCATTCGTTAAAGGTTGATCTCGGGACGGAAACCACGCTTCCTAAACTCGAACAATCGCCTAGGCGCTTCCGCCCCGCGCGCCAACCACGTTGCGGAATCGCACCAACTCAGAGAGTTTAACAAGCCAAAACAAAGCGATTGACTCCCTGGCCCCGATACGTAGAAACAGGCCAATTCGCGGTAGCGGCCTCGCTACGTTTGCGAAGACCAAACCGCAGGAGTCCTTGAACCTTGGTGCGTTCGATGGCGTGATGATCCCGCAATGGCGCGATCAACCAACGACCTCGACAACCGGCGGACCGATCACGTCGCTCCGGGGAGTCACACCGAGGCCCGGCGCGGTCCCGGCGCTCATGAACCCATTCTCGCGCTGCGGGCGTGCTATGCGCCAAGTGGGCAATGGCGGCGGTGGTAATGTCTCCACCCCAAGAATCCTCAAGCGTCATCGCGATCCCCAAGCTTATACAGAGGTCGCGCAGTTGTTTGGTCTTGGTCAATCCGCCAAGTTTGCTGATCTTGAGATTCACCACGTCCATAGCGAGGTCTCCCTTCGCCCGGAGCAGCATTTCCAGGCTGTCGATATTTTCGTCCAACACAAAGGGATGATCCGTATGACGGCGGACCGCCAGGCACTCCTCGTAATTCAAACAGGGTTGTTCGATGTAGACATCCACATCGCGCACGGCCCGGACGACGCGCATCGCTTCGTGCTGCGTCCAGCCGGTATTGGCGTCCGCCACCAAGCGATCGGTCGCGTCGAGGACTGAGCGGGCGGCGCAAATCCGTTCAATGTCCTGATCGGGATCTCCGCCCACTTTCAGTTGAAACCGCGTGTAACCTTGAGCGCGATAAGAGGCGACGTTTTGAGCCATTTCATCCGGCGGTTGCTGCGAAATCGCACGATATAACCGTACGCGATCGCCAAATCTTCCGCCCAGCAGCGTGCAAACCGGCAAATTGGCGGCTTTGCCCAGAATGTCCCAGCAGGCGATGTCGATTCCTGACTTGACGTAGGGATGCCCTTTGAGTGCGGCGTCCATGCGCTGATTCAACTTGGAAAGCTCGCGCGGATCATAGCCAATCAAATGCGGCGCCAATTCACGCAGACCGGCGCGCACACCCTCGGCATAGGCGGGCAGATAAAAGGGCCCGAGCGGACAAACCTCTCCGTAGCCCACAAGTCCACACGCGGTCTCAACCCCGACAATCGTACTGTCAAAGACGGACACCGACTTTCCACCGGACCATTTGTACGAGCCTTCTCGAAGCGGCAATTCGACGCGATGGGCAAAGATGCGGCTGATTTCCATCGTCCATCGTGTGTGGCCGTGTGTGGCAATTTTCTCTGGCGCTGGGGCTAGGTAGGTTATATAACGTAGGCA
>CAUJHS010000011.1 GCA_963204915.1 Planctomycetota bacterium
CCGCCCCCTCAGAACGACGCATGCGACTTTCACCGCACGTCGCTCAAGCATTACGAACGCCCCGTGAAGGACGCGGTGTTGCACGACGAGTGCAACGCCTCCACGATCGGACTCGACAGGGACCTTGCATCTTACAAGAAGACGCCCGAGGCCGCTGGTAGCACGCGGTTACTCATTATAAACATGCCCTCGGTTCGGGTTTGTCTCGGCTTGTCGTGGCGTAACACCTGCGGGAAGTGGGCATCCTTTCGGATCAGGGCAATGGCCCCTATCCGCACCATTACCGCGCGGCCTTGGCTTTCTCCCGCATCCTTTACCTGCTGAACCGTCCTCCTTCTTACGGTCGGAATACTCGCCGTCGCTGGCGCGAGCGACGAGGGTGCAACAGGCTTACCACGTTCCGCCTGTCGGACTGACAGGGGTGGGACGCCTCTGTAGACCGGAGGACGCTGCACGTGCGCCGGAAAGCGTTAGAGACCTTCCGGACCTGATCCTCATTTCCGTTTTGGCTCGGGAGCCGAAAGGTGGCTCAAGCTCCGCACTCTTCACGGTCCGTAACCCGCGAGGCTTCAGATACCTTATCCCGTCCCGTCCTTCCCGCAGCCCGTCGGGCGTGCAACTCGCCTTTCGAGCGGCTACCGAGAGCTTGAGACGTGCGCCGTTGCCAGCGACGCCACCTCGGTGCAGGAACAATTGACACGACACTAGGTCTGGATCGAAGGCTTGCGCCTCCGTCCAGCAGTAAAACACGCGACCTCGTGTCGCAATAACGGCAAAGCTGACCGGGCCGCCGCCAATCAGCGTTCCGCTTGGTTCCGACCTGATCGGCGGCTCCGGTCCAGCGACTCGTTCGGCTCGTAATTGTCTTGGATGACGAGCAGCCGTAAAATAGAAGGAAACGTGGAGATCAGGAATATGATTCGTATCGTAGCCACCGCCGATCAGATTCGCCAATTGGAACAGGCGTCCGATGGAATCGAATTAGTCGACGAACATGGGAATCGCCTGGGAATTGTCGCGAGGGAAATCGATTTGGAGGACATTCGCATTGCTCGTGAGCGTCTGAGCTCTGACCAGCCGCGGCTTTCGTACGCCGAGGTTCTGGATCACCTCCGTGGACTAGAAGCATCGTGAACCGTTACACGGTCGTTTGGCTGCGCGACGCCATCGACGAACTAGGCGAGATTTGGCTGGCCTCCCACGATCGTAATGCCGTCACGGCCGCGTCTGCGGAAATCGATCGCGAACTCGCAAGCGATGCGATGGCGAAAGGCAAACCACTGAGTGAAGGCTTGCGTGTCTATGTTGCGCCGCCCCTACGCGCCGTCTTCTCGGTCAGCGATCCCGACCGAACGGTCGAGGTTGCACGAGTAAGGCTACTGTAGCGCAGTCTGTCGAGCCTAACGCTCGGGATCCCGGGGAGCAGGAGTTGATTTTGGGCTCAAAACTGCTGGCGCCGAGGTCTCCCGTGCATCCAATCGCTCTGCGAATGTTGGCGGTATAATTTCGCTCCACAAGGGGCATCGCTTCTAGTCCACACCACTTGGCTTCGTTCCGATTTGTTCGTCGTCGATTTTCTTTGTGGTCTGGGTCGCCTGATTGAAGAGCCTTCGCGCCTCCAACGAAAACCGAGACGAGAACAACGTCGTCGTCTCATCCGACAGTTCGGACCGCGGGTCAAAGCCGCCTCGAAACCACAAGATTAGGATGGTCGTGTTTGCGCCTGGCGATTCGTCGCCGATGCGTACTTTTATCTTACTGAATCCAACGCTCACGCTAAGTTGCACGCCCGCAAAAGACCTTGACCAAACCTAACCACGGTGGCTCGGGCGTGTCAACTTGAGCGTGTCGTTAGGCGAAGCGACGCGGCAAAGTTCCTGGGTGAAAAAGCCCGCGATAGCGCCAAGTACGGCGCCAACGAACGGCGCCATAAAAATGCTCCCGTCACAGGGAAGCAAAGGAACAAATTGCAAAGCGGCCAATGAGCCGATAGCAGCGCCAACCGTATCAAGTGAAACACGCCCCGCGGCGAACGCCACCGCAAGAAACGCACCGATTACGGCGCCCCAACAACCTAAGTGAATCGAAGCGCCTTGCACTATGGCCGCCCGGTAAAGTAGCGCGCCGCCGCAGAGCGCCGAGACGGCGATCAGAACCGAGGTCTTGAGAAGCGATCGATTTTTCATACCGCCGAACGCTCGCGTTAACCGAGCCGCGGTGAACGAAATTGATTTCAAATCACGGCGCGGCCCGCGGCTCCGGTCGAACGCGTGGTTAGATGAGCTTTCGATTAGGTCAGAAGCGAAAGCTTGACCAAGATCCTATCTTTCAGATTCAACACGTACAAAAAATAATTCGTTATCATGTCGTCATTGACAACCGTGTACCAGCCCGAAATGAGTGTATCATCACGGTCAGCCAACTTGCGCGCAAATCCGCGCGCTTCGTCTATTGCAAGGGCGTCGTCATACGTCCATCTTTCGTAGTCGTCATTGCCCAGCGCAGATTTCAAGAGTTCAACCTCCTCTGAATTGGCATCCTTCACCAACTTCCACCGCATTCGCTTGTATCCATCAAATGCGAGGGCGGACCACATTGGATACTGCGCAAGCGGATAATCTCGGGCGCTGAGGCGCTGGGAAGCGGCCGGGGGAAATTCATAGACCCAAATTCGGCGTCCTTCACCGCGAGACCCAGTGTCGTCGTAGAAGGCCGTTTCCGAGAGTTGGAATGACAACCCCGTTAACTCAACTTCTTCGGATGTAAATGGCGGCCAGAGGACGATGCAGAACACGACAAACAGCGCCGTCGCGCCCAAAATGAAGAAGACGATGATGCGGACTGGACCTTTCACGTTTTCCCCATGTCGGGTAGCCGGGGAGCATTGCTGCTCCCGGGCCCCCTCAGAACGGAGCGGGCCAGTTTCCCGGCACTCCGCTCAAGCAAGACCTACGCCCCGCGAAGGACGCGGCGGAGCGGTGGGTCATCTTCTGGCGGCATGCTGTTGCCGATGGCACGCGGGATGGAGCAACATCAGGTTTTCAATAGCGTTATTCTGATGGTTCCCATCCCGATGATGCAAGTGATGTTCCTCATCCTTTTGCAACATCTGCCGGCAGAACGGGCACACGCCCAGTTGCCGCAGCAGCAC
>CAUJHS010000012.1 GCA_963204915.1 Planctomycetota bacterium
CCCCCTGCGAAGTGGGAGAAGAACGCGGCTGACGCCGCCTTCTTCTCCCCTACCTCACAGGAGGTGCACGTCTGTGCGCTTCCAAATTCGACTGCCGCGACCCTCTCCCCGGCGCCACCGCTTTCGAATGCCGTCAACATCATGGCCGGTCGATTAGAGCGATGGCCAAAGCGCCTTTGCAAATGGCGAGTCAAACTTGCTTGCCGCTCAAGTGCAAAAATTACACATCTCTACGCCAATTCTTACAATCACGCACTCGATTGCGGCGTAACAATGAATTAACAAAAATGCGAGGCCTTACTCTAAGCGCGCATCAAGCCAATTTGCGTAATCTTGCACGTCGCCGCGATCAGAAAAATCGGCAATTAGCGCAATCGCTTTTGCGCCTTCGAGGCTAACCGAGATGGGCAAGGGCGCGTCACCTCCACGAACGATAGGGCTTTCATAGATTGACTTCCAAGCGTTCGCATCACCCATCGTGTATACGCGATAAATGACGCTCCCTCCTTCGCCAGCGCTAGCATCCAGCGCTAGGTCCGCCTCGAAACGCTCGTAGGCCCGATCTAACCGGTACGCAAGACGCGCTGTGCTATGCATCCCCAAGCCCTTCAGAAAGATTCGCTCTTGCGACACGAGCGGGCCCCCTAGGACGTTTTGATCCTCGCCATAACCCCATTCCAACGTAAGGTACGGAATGTGACGGTAGCCCACTGGCGGGAGATCAGATAGATATACGGCTCGACCGCCGAGTGGTTGCACAAATTGTAGTGTTTCTCGAAAGTTTTCGACGTCGGTTTGGAGTTCGATGCGACCAGGAAGCCGGAACGTAAGTGTCTCGGCTGACTGTTCAATCTTTTCGACGAGCAGTAAAGCATCTTCCCTAAAACCAAACCATGCACGGAGACCGTTAGACTGAAAGTCTTCAACTAATGATGGGTTAAAAATGATCGAAGTGACACGATCAACTGGAATATCGACATCTCCCGCCTCCGTGTGCATGCGCAGTGATTCCAAAAGCCTAGCCCGTTCGTGGGTGGGCGGGCCTTGCACCGATTCACGTCCTCCACCTAGCAACACGCCATCGAGCCGATCGCCGTTCACGAGAACCAATTGATCTCGAGTTCCTTTTGCTGTTTTGATGCTCTGCAATTCCCGAAACCGCTCCGTCCCCTCGGAAGGGACACGAAAGACGATTCCACGCACCGAAGACATAGGAAGGCGAACTTCACCAAACAGAAAGGATTCGGCGGTGAGAAGACTATTCTCAATTCCCTTCACATCAGCCACGAGAACGCTTCCATTCGCCAATACAATCAACGGTCCGCGACTGAGCGCAGGGACAATTCCCCAGCGCACGAGGTCCGATGCAGCCACTTCTCGCGGTCCGTCCTCCGTATCGAACTTGATTAGCCAGTCGCCAACGACTTGGGAGACTGTGCCGACAAACGATTGACCGTCAACAGGAATTGCAATTTGTTCATTTGCCGTTGTCGAAACGTTTCCGATAATTGCAATCGCAAAGAATGCAAGTGTAAATTCAAAAACTAATCGCCGATATCTCATCAAGTTCGTTCGAAATCGCCTCAACTGAATTGAAACGCACGTATTGCGACGGCGCCAAAAGTTGTTGCCAAAACACAACGTGCAAGTAGGAACGTATTTCAAAGGTTTTAGTCAAATCGTGCGATCGGCGCTATTAGGGTTGGAAGATAGGCAAATAATTGTTTGGCATTTGAAGTATAATGCATGCCATCGACGCGCCGTACTCGGGACTAATTTGGTCGAGCCAGGATCCATCTTCGCGCTGGCGCGTTAAAAGCGCGTCTCGAATTGCCGGATACCATTGCCGCCAGTATTCACCGCCAGCGTGCCACATGGCCTGCACGGCGTAATAGTGACCATAAAAAAAGTGGCTTTCGCGATTGAAATTGTCGCCCCGGGGAAGATGTTGCATCAAATATGTAAGACCACGCTCAACCTCTTCGCCCTCATAAACACCGGCACTATACAATGCGACAACGCCCGCGGCAGAGCGAGGAAAGGCGCTTGGCCCACCTGTGCTCATATACATAAAGCCTCCATCCGGGTTCTGACAGCGTTTAATGTACGCAATGGTTTGATCGATAACTCCCACCGGTACATTAATCCCGGCGTTTCGCGCCGCCCTCAGCGCCATGATTTCACACACAGTTACGGATAGATCGGCATCATTCCGTTGCGGTTGGTATCGCCAACCACCTTCGGTATTTTGTGTATTGATAATTAGCTGAGTTGCTTTCGATAGTTTTTCTCGCAAGTCGCTACGAGGCGTCATCCCGTATACTTCCGCAAGAAACAACGTTGCAAATCCATGGCCGTACATGGGTCCGTGACTAGCGGCATCGCCAACGTAGATGTATCCCGTCTCTTGTGTATTCTCTAAAAGAAAATCGACGATTCGATCAACGTTTGCACCGTACCGTCCGCGTCCTGGCGTACTTCCCTCCGACATAAAAGCGAGTCCCGCGAGCGCACAAACACCGACGTTTTGGCCGTAACTGCTGCCAGAACCAAATGCGCCATCGTCATTCTGACGACTCGCCAGCCAATCCAGCCCTCGTTGAATTGCACGGTCCGCCACGGGAGTTATCATTTGGCCGGCGGCGACATCAAGCTCAGATCTTCCTTGTGATCGCGCGGTGTTCATACGTCCTAGCGCGAACATGCCCGCGGTTGCTGCGGCAAGAAATGAGCGGCGGTGAATTCCCATGGCTTGTAATCTTCCCTAAAAAGGGTGATGCCGGCCGATTATCTTATCGCATCATCGATGCGGCTCCAACTTTTCCGATATTCCGTCGTTGGTCACTTCCGAGCGGGGCATTGGTGCTATCTTGCTCCATTCTCTTCGGCGAGACGTTGATAATACTCTTCGATCAGAATCTGATACTTCGGTAAGAACTGCTCTTGCGCGGCGGCTTGCATTTGGTCTCGTACGTGCGCCGGAAGGTGTCCCCAAGCTCTTTGATACAAGTCGCGCAATGCCTCGGGTTGGAGCTTGTCGTCATTACTTTTGCCAAGTCGCTCTTCACTATCCTGAGCGGGTTTGCTTGATGGTTCACTCGAAGGAGCCGAAGACGAACTTTGCGATTGTTGTGGCGTGGATTGCGGCTGAGACTGTTGCTGCCGTGAACTGCTCTGATTCTGATTCTTTTCCCGCTGCTGCTGTTGTTGTTGTAGCGACTCAAGCAATGAAGCCAAATCGGTAGCGATCTCGCGCTGAATAGTCTGAGTCTCTTGCGACGGATCACGTCGAGCTAATCGATCTTGCACCTGCCGCATTTTTTGCTCGAGGCGAGCCAATGGATTGTCGTCATCAGTCGATAAATCGCGGTTACCGATGTCTTCGCCGGCTGCACCTGCATCTGGAGACAGTTTCTCGGGAGCGCTAGGCGATTCCCCGTCAAGCGGCTCGCCTAGCAGAGTCTTGCTTTTGTCCGTCGATGAAGTCTCCTTTACGTCGTTGCTGAGCCCCTCTAAAAGTGCGTTATCCAAATCGTCGAGCAACTGCCGATCCAGCGACGGCGTATCGCGCTCGCGTTTCACTGGCTGCTGAGAAAATCCAGACGTGGCGAACGGACCGAAAATCGACGCCAATATAAACAGTGTAATCGTTTGTGGACATGCTGTTGTCCATTCGAATGTAAAGATCGGAATTCGAAAAAATCGGAATGACATTAGCGTCAACGCCTCCCTGAGAGGTCTGCCTATATGTTCATTCGAGAAAGTCAAGCTAACTCATTTCATGCTGTCTGGATTGACTTCGCGAGGCGGCGATTCATCCGCCGGCGGCACGCCTTTTTCAGTGTCGATGGCCTTAAGCGCGTCGTCATAAAATTCATTGTTTTCATCTTCCGTTGCGCTCAAATTCAAAAGCAACTCTGCAAGCCGCCCTTGTTCGCGCGCTAACTCGATCAACAATTGTTCTTGATCAGGCGTAATGGTTCCTTGACGATCACGTTGGTCTTCAATCGCAGCAGTTCGTCGATTGATTTCCTCTTGGAATAGTTGTAGCAATTTGAGTTCGGCCAAGATCACGATTCCATCACTTGGAGGTTGTGGCGATTCTTCGTTCGGCGATTGACTTGACGTCTTACTGTGCCCATTCGGTGTTTGAGACTCAATTTTTAGGGCTTCAGCTAAACGCACGAGTCGATCATGCGCCGCTTGAGCGGCTTGCTGAGTCAAAACGTCGGTTTTGCCCTGATCAAGCCGAACTGCACTCGAAATCATCTCGCGTATTGCCGCATGCAGTCCGAACTCGAAAGCCCTAGCCTTTGCAATCTTCTCGGCAAATTGACCGGCTTCCTCTGCGAGGGCGCGTTCGACCGATGCCAGACTGAGCACGCTCGCACGTTGTCCTCGGGACAAATCTCCCTGCTGGACAATCGCTTCCAAACGCTCAATTTCCGCTACTACGCTCTTTTGTCGTGAAATCATCCCCACAATCGCCTGCTCAAACTTCGCCATCTGTTCATAAAACAGGTCTTGCTCGGCTTGGGCAATTGCTTCGCGAAGATCCTTGAGCGCCCCCTCGAGACCCTGTTCCGCATCTTCAGCGTGATTGAGCGCCTTGTTAGCATTTCCTTGTCGTGACTGCTCCGCGGCTTCGCTCAAATCTCCTGCACTTTGAGACATTGCTTGGCTCGCTCGCTCGGCATGTAGTCGGTCTAATCTGCGCGACAGACGATCAAGCTGTTCGGCTAGACTTCGTTGTTCGGGCTCGAGGCGTTCAAGCTGATGTTGACGTTCACTTTCCTCAAGTTCGGTGGCCTGTTCGGCTTTTCGGCGCAAGCCCTTTACGCGGATTCGAAGTTCCTGTAAATCAATTTCCGCCGTTCGAAGTTTCTCGGCGATTCGGCTCAACTGGTATTCTCGGCGACTCGACAAAACATTCAGCAATTCCTCCAGTCCTTCGTCCGTCTCATTCTGCAAATTTGAGGCTTGTCCCAAACGGTTCGCCGCCACATTACGGCTGCTTTCATGCATTTTTCCCGACAGCGCCATTCCAGTCGCTGCGTCCACGGCATCGGCTAGAGTCTCGGCCACTAGGGGATCGCTTCCCGTTAGTTCCGCCGCCATTTCACTCATTCGCCCTTGCAGTTGTTCGAAATGACGCGCCAATTCAGCCTGTTCGTGCGAAAGTCGCTTAAGGCCAGCGCGCTCTTGAGTCGTGAGTTCGCTTTCGTCCTTACCTAGCGTTTGTAATCGCATCGATTCAGTACGACTCGCGATGTCGTCTTGATCCCCACGCAAGCGATGCATGTCGCGCGCCAGTCGACGGTAGTTGTCCCATTGCGACAGCTCCCCAAGCATACCTTCCATTGCGGCAATGATTGCATTCTGATGTTCCACGGCCGCGTGCAACTTATCCGCTGTCGCGTCACTCCGACTTGGTCCAGCCTGTGCTTCTTTCAAAGCTTCGATAAGATCGCTTTGAAGCATTGGCAAATGCTGCTTCCCAATGCGTTGAAGCTCTGACAGAAGTTGGTTCATGCGGCGGGCGACTTCCGGGCTATCAAGACGGTTGTCTTCAATTGCTGACAGAAGTTCAGCCACTTGGGATGTAATGGCATCCGATCCTTCCGACAGTGTGTTTTGAATTTGACGCTGGTTTAGCTCCGCACTTTGCAGATGGTCTAAATCGCTTGGCGCCAAAGCGCCAGTCTCTTCCATTTGGATTTGCAGTGAACTTATTTGCGCGCGAGCACCGCGTTGTTTGTCAAGCGCCTCGGCCAACCTCGTCAAAATATCACTTTGCCAACCACTAATTCGATCCTCAAATTCGCTATCCGTGATCAGGACTAGGCGTCGTGCATCACTGTTTTCATCCTGAGGTTTGTAATCGGTACCGGTTATAAAATAGGTAAGCTGAACTCCCGGCGTCAACTCTGTAAGCTTTGCCAAGTCCCAATCGTAATCGATGATTTGTTGGTCGTTGTTTCCGCCCGATAGACGCGATTGAGTTCGTGGCGAGGCATCGGGCCCGACGAAAATATCCAAGGTTTGATGGTTTGCGTCACTCCATGCCGAACTTAGATAATTCAGACGTATCCGATGAATCGCTAAATCATCCTTAACCCATCCACGCAATTTGACTCTCGCTCGAGGTGTGACGTATGTCACGGCCTTATCTCCTTCAAGCGAAACGGAAGGAGGTCGGTCCGGAATCGCCTGAAATTCGAATTTGGTATCACGGCCGCCCTGCACACCCGTTTCATCAGTCGTCAAAAGCCGCCACGATCCAGACTCGGTAATGCGCCATGTGTTTGCCTTATCGGATAACGCAATTACATGATTATTCAGCCCGATCGTCAGAGGGATTTGCTGCTTCACAGACGTTTCTATGGAAATGCTTGCATTGCGCAGTGGTTTAGACGCAGTTGCCGCAATAGTAACTTCAGTGCCTTCAAGCGCGCGAAAATTCTTGGACGCCTCTTCGGTTGACCAGCCCGTATATGCTGGTGGATGCAACGTAACTTCGAGCGAATCAATTTGGGGCGGATCGACAACTTCCAACGGAATCCAAGCCATATCGTGGTCGTCGCCGCCAATTGCACGAAAACGGAAGGGACGAGTCACGTTTTCTCGGCGAGCTAACATTGTGTCGCCAAGCGTTTTCATAGGCTCTGTTTGAATTTCATGGACGTCGTCGCCTTCGTGCCAATACTGGATTTGCGCATTTTCTGGAAGTCGGCCGTTTTTGTCGTAAAGTTCAACTTCAAAGTTGTCGCCTTTTGCGATTCGTTGGGGCGGGTTCTTCAACGCAAGATCATTCCACAAGGGCCATGTCTCAGAACGCCAGGGCATCACCAACCGGCGCGCCGCCAATAACGCCGATTCCGGGGCCATCATCGTCAATGTTACTGCGATAGCTGTGATGACCGCCGCTGTTGCGACCGCTTGATAGGTTGCCCGAGGTTCGATGGCCTGTTGAATGTCGAACTGTTCGAGTATCGACGTCGTCTCGGTGACTACAGCGCGGCGCAAATCTACAGAGCCTGCACGTACGTCGTCCTCAGATTCTCTTAAAAACGCTATGGAACTTGAAAGACGGTCACGAAGCTGCGGAAACCAACGCTCGATTCGTTGTGCTGTTTCCACGTCGCTAGGTCGATATCGCCATGCAGGCGCCAGGTTGTACCAAACGAACCAACTGCACACCGCGAACACCGCCGCCGAAACGATGAATCTTACGCCGAAATCTTGATAACGAATCAAAAAATCAGCTACCCCTGCGCTGAGGAACACAATGAGTACAACGGCGGATACAATTGCCCATGCATGAATCAGCACGAGGCGCCGTGCTCGCTGTGCGACTTGTTGAACTTTCTGTTGAAGAGGATGAGGCATAGGGCGCAATACTAGACCTAAATCAATTCCATGCGATTTTGGGTGCACGCCGCGAACTAGCACGGGGCCAAACCACGTAACATTATATCATTCCCGCTTTCTTGCGCAGTAACCACTCGGTCGTTAGTAAGATGACGAATAGCGAAGCGAGTTTCCAAGAATTCCACACGGGTTCCGGGGAAAGCGATTTGATACGAACCTGTCTTCCTGGGGGTAGGTCTTCGATCAGGCGGTGAGCGGTTTCGATGGTATAGAACTTTCCCCTGGTTTTACTTGCAGCTTGTTCCAAATCCGCTGCATCCATTTCGAGACGGGCGCGTTCACCCAAGGGCGCGATCACCGTGAATTGTTGCGACGGCGGCTGCCCCTCCATGGTCGGCGTCGCAAGCCAAGCTCGGTACTGACCCTCTGGCAAATCGGACACGAAGCCTTCAAAAATACCACGTTGTGCAACGTCTCGCCCAAGCGAGATCCGCCGGCGCTTCCCCCCCAGCTGCTCCAACATAATGACAACTCCGTCATCCACGGCAGGGGCCAAGCGGTCGTCGAAGAATCGCACCCGCAGTTGTACCGCATCGCCACGACGGTACTTCTCACGGTCCGTGATCAGTTCGGCGTGTCGATCTTTGTCGAGCAACGCGGAACGACTCAAAAAGCGAATTGTTTGAATCCAATACCTGGCAAAATAAAAATCTCCGACGCGTCGTCGCCAGCGCCACGTTTCGTCGGTACAGTGAAATACAACCTTTCCAGCTCCAACGTAGTGCAACATTACCACAGGAGCCTTGACGCCGTCCGGACCGGAACGCCCAGGATGTTCGGCCAGGACACGTACTCCCGGTTTCAGATCGAACGCGTCTATCAACCAAAACAAGGGAGGCAGTTGGCTCCAGATTTCAACTGTCTCTGCGCGTGTACGACCAAGCTGCATTTGGGGGCTAGTCAGCCCAACAGCTGTCGGAGTCACTCGAAAGCCGTCCGTCATTACTTCGTCCGCGTTGGGAAGCGTGACTGTGTCTAAATTTATTGGGAAAAGGTGTTCTAAACCTGTTCCACGCCACGCGACTGGCATGTGTTGAGGTCCGGCAATGAAGACCACGCCTCCACCTCGCTCCGTGACAAAGTCGGCCAGATTTTCACGAGCCGATTGGCTTAGGAAGATCGGGTTCACATCTCCAAAGATTACAACGTCGTATGCGAATAACTCCTCACGCTGGACAGGAAAGACGCGTTGCGCCGTTTCGTCTAACTCAGCGTATTCGGGATCAGCTTCTTGCAGAATGGTAGTCAACTCGAACGCCTTTTTTCCCGTCTTTTGGTCGTCATGTCGCTGACGTCCTAATAGCGCTTTGAGATAGTCGAACTCGTGGTTTGGGTAAGATTGAACCAGAAGAACGCGAATGGTCGCGTTGCGAACACTAACAATTTTTGTTTCGCGATTGTTCTCGGTCGTTGATTCGCCCGGCCTTGGAATTATCTGTAGGGTGTACTCAAACTCGCCTTCATCCTCGGTTTGGTGAGAAAGTCGTAATGATTGGGGAACTCCGTCATCACCCAATCGGACCTTTTGGATCGCTACGGGCTGCAAGACTCCCTTTTGCGTAAGCCGGACCTCCACCTCTTCACCCACGAAACCCGTTCCCGTGACCTTGAAGTCGAAATTTACGGTATCGCCAGCGAACACCACATCGTCGACCAGCACGTCGGAGAGTCGTAAATCGCGCGGTGGACTACTTGAGCCAAGACCGATCAGGAATAGCGGTACGGCCTTTCGCCGAGCGTATTCCGCCGCTTCACCGATTGTTCGACCTTCCGTGGTGATGCCATCCGTAAAAATCACGACTCCGGCCGTCGGTCGTCCGCGTTGGGACTCGAGAACGGTGCGCAGGCCTTTGCCAAGTTGACTTCGCGATGCTTCCTTATTTTCGGGGTCGATCGCAATTTGTCGAATCAGGGTTTCGTAGCTTTCCTCAGATCCGCCGATTGCCGAGGCGCCGGCCGCCATTCGGTAAACTTTGACATTATATTTTTCAGTCAATCGACGAAGCAAACTACCGTTCTTTTCGAGTAGAAGTAATTTGGCCAGATTGAAGCGAGTTGAGGTATTGAGTTCGGTCTCCTCGAGTCGCTGCAAGAGAGCACGTTGCAATGCGTCGCCCTCGTAATGATCTTGCTCCAACATACTGGCTGAATCATCAAAAATAACCACGACATCGGGTAAGTCTGTACAGAAAGGGCGCAACAGCCAACCGTACAACATCCACATTGCTATACCGATGGTCGCGACCCGCAAACCTGCAAGAATGATTCGGTGAAGCAGTTTCGTTGCATTGTGATCCTTGAAGTAAACTCCTATCACCAAAACCATCGCAACGAGAAAAAACAACAAAGTCACCCATGCAGGCCAAGTTGCAGTGTGTTCAACCGCGAAATCGGATCCTTGTCCTGGACAAGGTGATTGGGCGCCAACTAACCAGCGAGCAATACGGATAAAAGTTTCGGACATGCAATATCAAGAAAGTTGACCGAAATGCGTCACATCGTTGTCAAACATGAAGACCTGTTCAAAAGCGAATCTGCCTTCTCTTACCCACATTTTGCCAAGGCAGTTTAAAGGATCGTGTGCTTCGAAAGGTTACTGACGCAAACGATCTCGCATGCCTCACGCAAGATTATCCAGCATGACGGCCTATCTTCCATGCGTAAAGTGTTTCGCTAATTAACAGGAAAACGACGCCGATGAGAAACCACCGAAACCATTCTTGTCGCGGTTGCGAAAATGCATTTGCGGGGATCGTATCGCTTTCTGATTCATAGGTTTGGTTAAATTGGTTTGGCAGGCTCTCTAAATCAATCCGGCTAAGATCACTTTCCCGAGCGTCCACGTTCACAGCGAACATTTGTCGGGAGCCGCCAAAATCGTAATCAAGGGAGTAAAGGCCACTGATGTCAAGTCCGGGATGGGTCCAAAGGCGTTGGTCGCCGTCTTCTCTCAAGGGAATCCGCTCACGATGATTATTAGGTCCAGTTAGCATGACGGACACGGCTGTATCATTGACGGAAGCAAGGGCAGTAAGTTCTTCGCCTACAAGCACATTGCGGTTCTCCGTGCGACCGCTCAGCGCAACCGTAAGCATCTCTTGCACCAATGGTGGAAAGCTTGGCCAAAGCGCCATGGTGCTCCATGGAATCAAACTTTCGGACGTTCGATGCACCGAATTGTTCGATGCCGCAGTCGCCACCAGTAAACTTCTCCCTCGGGAAATGGATTCCTCAATGATCAATGGATCGCCGCCTGTCAGGGCTACGGCGATTTTCGATTTGTTTTCATCGACGGGAGAGAGCCGTATGTACTTCCAGATTGGCGTTGTGAGCAATCCGGCACGTGCATGGCCTTCAAAGACGCGGACAATTGGGTGTCGATATTCCATTGGGTCCAAAACAAAACCGGCCTCACTGAATATCGCCTCGCCTAACTTTGCCGGAATTACCCGTTTATCCGCGGCGCCTTCAACAAGCGCCAGATTGTACGCATCGCTTTGAACCTGATCGCCAAGGAAGATGACGATACCCCCGCCTCCGTTGAGATACTGATACAGCACGCCGGCTTCATCAGAGCCGAAACGCCCAATGTTGGCGAGGAAAATCGCGTCATAGTTGTTCAAGTCCAGTTCGAGCAGATAAGACTCAACAACAGTTTCCACCCGCACTCGCGGTTGATTGGATCGCACGGGTGCAAGTGCGTATGCTAGGTGGTCGGCCGCCCCTGGTTTACCTTGGACACAGAGTACGCGTATAGACTCGCGCACCGGAACGCTGAGGTGACGATGGTTGTCGATCTCTAGATTGTCACTACTCAGTCGAACCTCGACCGAATGTTCACCGGGTGATTCGAAGTGGTTGGCAAATGAAAGTGTTGCAGCACCGCCTGGTTCGACACTAATCGACTTCGTGTCCATCACCTGTCCGTCGACGGTGAACTCAACTTCTCGTCGTTCAACCGATTGCGAACCAAAATTACGAATTTCCGTCAAAAAGACAGCATCGCGAGCAATCGTCGCAAGCGGTTCCTGAGGCTCGAGCCGTGTTACAGCCAGATTCTGCGCATCCAGTTCTCCAAGGTCAATCAACGTAAGCGCAGCGCGATTGGAAAGCGATCCGATGCGCTGACGAACGTCATTGCCGGTCGCGGCGGACCACGTCGTTTCACCCAAATCGGTAAAGAAACAAACTTTGTGTTGCGTCAATCTAGGATGGTCGCGTTGTGCGGCTTCGACGACTCGTTCGACTTCGGCCAACGTTGCGAGTAAATCGGCGCCGGCATGCAGGGGACGTAGGGCGCGGATCTCAGAAATAATGTCCTGAGCGTCAAAGGCGGGGTGAGCGATAATTACCCTAGGTGGTTCCGCCATCAGTACCAGCGTAAAACCATCGCCTTGCCTTGCGTGTCGCACGATATCGCTGGCGAGTTTCTGCGCCGCTTCAAATAACGTTTGCTCGCCACGGCGGTAATCCATCGAATACGATCCGTCAAAAACGAGAACCGCATGAGTTTGTCCTCCACCAAGTGAAGTTCCGCCAGTTAACGGTAATGTCGAACACCCTGGTTCCGCCAATGCGAGCGCTAAGAGCAACAAGATACTCGCACGCATAGCCAACAATATAAGTTGCTCGAGCTGAATCCGACGGGAGTTTTTCTTCATCGCGCGAAGCAAAAACTCCATCGCCGCCCAACTCGTTTCTCGATACCGACGCTTGCTCCACAGGTGAATGAGGATCGGAATCAAGGCCGCCAATGCCCAGAAAAGCATCAGCCAACTGCCGAACGGACCAAGGGCAATGAGTGGGGCAAACGCTGGGGCTAACATTGCAAACGGACGTCGTTAACGACATCTAAACTATTCGGTGAGAAGTTTTTACCCATGTTTAGGCAACTGAAGGTATGAGACACCGACTTAACGAGCCGAACGCGCGGCGCGCAAAGTCCGATGTCAAAATTGTGTACATGAGAGCGGATCATCGCGCCATTCTGCATCGACTTGCCCTCAAAAAAGTTGCCTCGTCTTGAGGTTCATAATGGTATTCTCAAGCTCTTTTCCGTGAGCCATCCTCGCAAGCACTACTTGGCAAAAGCACGCCCCGTGTTCGCTGAGTTTAAGAGCTAGTTGTCCGATCGCACAAAGCAATTGAATCCATCGCCTACACGCGCTGTATCTTGGTTTTCCTCTAAGAATTGTAGAAGATCAATCCCGCTCACCAATCGGCTAATAATCGTTCTGTGGTCAACGACGTTTGCTACTATCTCACCCAGAAAACCATTGGAGGTCGTTGCAAACCATCCCAGCCCTATTCCGTTTTTTGCTAGTTGCTGTTTAAGTCAATCGATTGCCGGGCGTGCTCCAAATTTAATCTGGCACAGTGCATTGCTTACATTGTAGGGTTTGTATTTGAGATATCACCATGATTCGACAACTCGCAATGGGCGCACCAATTCGGCTTGCCTCGACCACCGAGTTGACGTGTGGATTACCGTAACACCAACCACTGCAATTGGGTTTGCTTTCATCCCTTAGGCGAATCGCGCGGACGCCGCCGTAATCTCGGATCGTTTTTGGTTTTGTCGCGGGGGTTGAGGCGTCCATTCTTTGGATAGAAGTTACTTAACGTTGCTCGCCCTTTCGGCAAGATAACTCGTCAGCGCCACGTCGAAGGGTCGATCAGTGCGCATCAATTCATAGTCCATTTGGTGAGCGCGACAGCCCTTTCGTAGTGCGGTTAGAAACGTTTGGAACTCTTCTAAATAAGCTCGGCGAAGATACCGTGGATCAGTCACCAGTTCTGGCATTTGCTCTAAGCCTTTAAACAACATTTGATCTTGAAACGGAAAGTCAACTTCTGCCGCGTCAAGCACGTGCGAAAGCACAACATCGTGTCGACGGTGGCGAAAGTGTTTCAAGCCAGCCAAAATAGAGGCGGTGTCGTCGAAGAAATCGCTCAAAACGATAACCACGCCACGCTTCTTAAAACGTTCAGCCAGTTCATGAAAAATCGGGCCAGTGGCGGTCTTTCTGTCAGTATCCGCTGACTCCAATACGTAAAGCACTTGCTTCAGCTGCTGCGGCGTACTGCTCGGACGAAGGTAGGTGCGTAGTTCTCGATCAAATACCGCCAGGCCAACCGCATCTTGTTGTTGCAACACGAGCCAAGTCAATGCCGCCGCCAAACATTGTGCATATTCCCACTTGGATAAAGGGGAGTCGGGCCCCCGATAACGCATACTTTCACTTGCGTCAACAACAAGGTAGCAAAGTAGGTTCGTTTCATCCTCGTACTGCTTCAGGTAGAATTTGTCGGTTCTACCAAAGACCTTCCAATCGACATATCGAAGGTCATCACCCGGCGAATACTCGCGATGTTCGGCAAACTCGATCGAAAAACCACGAAACGGGCTCCGATGCAGTCCTGAGACAAATCCTTCGACGATATGTCGAGCCCGGAGCGAGAGGCCGTGTAGCTTAGCCAGCGTCCGCGGATCTAAAAACTTGGGGGAGTTTTCCGCCATGGGGGTTTGTTTCAGGTTCATCGGAAACAAGGTCCAAAAGACGTCGGACAATTTGATCAGGTGTGACGCCCTCGGCTTCTGCAGCAAAATTAGTCTTAAGTCGATGTCGCAGTACGGGTAGCGCCACGGCGCGAATATCTTGATGCTCGACCGCGTACCGGCCACGCAATACCGCTCGTGCCTTGGCGCCAAGCACTAAGTATTGGCTGGCCCGCGGTCCCGCACCCCATTGAACATACTCTTTTACAAAATCGGGGGATTCGGGCTTGTCTCGTCGGGTGAGACGAGCTAGCCGAAGCGCGTATCGCGCAACGTGGTCGGCAATGGGCACTTTACGTACGATGCGTCCCAAACTCACGATCTGGTCGGCGTTCAACGTGGGAGTGAGCTGGGTCTCAATGTCCGCTGTCGTGCGCCGCACAATCTCCAGTTCATCGTCTTCACTCGGATAATCAACCATGACCATGAACATGAAGCGATCGAGTTGCGCCTCGGGCAGCGGATACGTCCCCTCTTGCTCGATAGGATTCTGGGTAGCCAAAACAAAGAAAGGCTCCGGCAAGGTGTGTTTTTGTCCACCGATCGTAACCTGATGCTCTTGCATGGCTTCTAAGAGCGCCGCCTGAGTTTTGGGCGGCGTGCGGTTGATTTCATCGGCAAGAATGACATTGGCGAAAACAGGTCCGTGGATGAACCGTAATTCGCGATAACCCGTCGAACGGTCCTCTTGAATCACCTCGGTCCCGGTGATATCCGACGGCATCAGGTCGGGAGTAAACTGAATTCGATTAAACTGTAGTGCGAGCGAATCCGCCAAACTCCGAATCATTAACGTCTTCGCGAGTCCTGGAACGCCGACCAGTAGACAGTGGCCACGAGCAAATAACGCGATCAATAATTCTTCCAGTACATCTTTCTGGCCAACAATGACCTTCGACAACTCGCCGGTAATTGTTTGATATGCTTCATGCAATCGTGCAACGGCTGCGAGGTCGGATTCATCAATCATATCACAATTGTGAGTTTCAAAGGACGAAGACGATACCCGTAGTTGTAACCGCGAGGGCAGCCACTAATCCCAAACTATCAGGGTTGCATCTTGATAGGCGGCGTGGCGCGAAATAACTTTACTCGCCGAGTGCGATCAAGTGTTGGGGTGTTGCAAGGATCAATACGCCGTTACTTACTGTCAAATTAGCGCCCCGGATGGGGATCTCGCCCACTTGCGACGACAAATCGATTTCGCGAACACGTACCGCTTGCCAAGCGCGCTCGGTGCGTTCGAGCCTTTGGCGCAGGAGTTGGATCTTTGTTTCCTGAGTTTCCGTTCCGCTGGCGGTATTCGTTTGTGTTGGCCAGTAAATCATTTCGCCGGCCAGGATCCCGCGTCCCATTCCATGTGGGTTAGGCAGGGAGCGTCCCTCTGCAAAATAGGCGTTCTCTGGGAATTGCGCGAGAAAGCGCCCCGAATTGGCGTCAAGCCAATATAAATAGGCGCCGCTCAACACCAGATGATTGTCCTTCGTTACGCCTAACAGGTGCGCCACATCCGGAGTGCTGTCCTCGGGTGTTGCCCAAAGCAACTGCCCGCTCATCGAATCAATTGCAAAAATCTGGTTACCATCCGTGGGAAACGCAATTAGCATCCCCTTATGGAAAACGCACGGATTAAGATCGCGCAGGAATCGGGGGTCCTGGCGTTCGTCCGTTCGGCGACGGCTGACACGACGGTAGCGAGTCACCCACTGGATTTCGCCCTCGGGAATAGACAATGCGGCGATCGCGCCTAGATTAGAATTGTAATAAAGCGATCCTTCAGCAAGTGTGAGTAAATTGTGAGTAATCTCGCGACGTTGCCCATGGCCGGCTGTCTCGGCAGAACAAATCTTTCGCCGCCACAGCCTTTCGCCGGTGTGCAAATTAAAACAAGCAACGTACGACACAGCGCGTATTTCGCTTTGCCTCATGGCCACGTACAATCGCGTGCCGTCGGACACGGGTGCGCCTTCAAACGCCCACTCCGGGCCATCGGGTTTAATTGGATCATGAAGTTGCTTGAACCCCGCCTTTCGATCCAACGTCACAAGATACCCCTGCTGACGCCAACCAAGCGCCTCTGCTAGTTCACCCGTTACTGCCGAACCCACCCGTGCGAAAAGTCGACTGTTTTGCACGTTCAATGTGAACCGTGGCGCACCAAGATCTCGGTTTCCAAACGCCATATCAATGGCTGCAGCCGCCTCTTGAGCAGGCGGAACATACACTACTCCAGTTTGCCGCGAACTGATATTGGCTGGCGCAGCCGGCTCGCCCGTAAAAAGATTAAGCGCAAACACATGCTGGGAATCATTAAAAAATACGGTGTCGTCAACGACTGCGGGATGATAGCTCAGGATTGGTGAACGCGTTGAGGAACGTTCTGGCGAATTGAACACGTTTCGAGGAAAACCGCTTTCATCCTGCGGTTCATTGGCATACTGGAACGTCTTATCAAAAGCGTACGTCCATAACACGCGCCCGCCTACGTCAACCTCACGATCGGCTTGGCGAGTACGAGATTGCGACCCTGCGAATGTTGGCCACGCACTATTTGGTGTTTTGTCGGTCCAAGCGTTACTTTGCCGAAATAGTATCGTTAGAAGTTCCGAATAACGTCCGGATTTACCGGCGATTACGCCTTCCGCTTCCGGATGGAGACGTTCAAAAATCGAAAGCTCAATCTCCGCTCGTTCGCGCGAACCCTCCAAAACTGAAACGAGGACGAGTCGCGCTCGAACATCTGCAAGGTCGAGATCGGTGTCGGGATAAACGTACCAGGAGCCAGCGCCCACGCGATGCTCCAGTGCGGGCGCCAATTCATTCCAATTCGTTACAACATCGACGCCGTGCAACGCGCGCCAAAGCGGTTGCCCCGGGGGTGATGCAAGCAACGTATTTCGTTCTTGAGGAGTACGCAAACTTGGGCTAATCCGCTCCCAAAGTCCCCGCGCCGACGCAAAATTTCCATGTTCAAGTTCAATTTCGCCGAGCACGAACAACGCATCGTCGCCGTAGCTACTTGCGAACATCGTGCGTATAATTCTGCGGAGTGTCGCAATATCGCGGATGGATTTTGCACGAGTTAGCAGTTCCCGCGCGACCGGATCGACCCTTTGACGATAGAGTTTAAGCGCTTCGGGCGCTTCTATGGCCTGCCGCGCCAACCGCATTTGGCAGAATTCGCGCACAGGAATGTGGACCGATGATGGTTGCAAAGGGGCGGAGCCGTAATCTACGCTGATGACACGATCGTTATCCTCTTCGATGATTCTCCGAAATGTCTCTACGGCTTCCTCCCACTGCTGATTCTTAAGAAAGGCTTCGGCACGCTCGAGTTCGCGGCGTGTAGCAGCCGCGACTTCATTTAGCTCAACCGTATAGTTGACTTCTTCGTCCGAGATGCCCGGCGTGATGAATTGTCCGTGGACCGTTCGCCAAGACAACGACGCCGCCAACATTCCAAGAACTATTAGAAGGCCGCGAACCGAAGTCATCAAAGCTATTCCCCCTTCGGCCCTGCGGCGTATCCTTCGATATAACGCCCTAACGTGAACGCAGCGGCCCCGAAAACGAGCATAAGCAACATGTCGGCTAAGCCGGAGTCTCTTCCTAAGGCCCCCGTTAGTTCAAGGGTCATAGCTACGGGAAGCAAAATCAGGCCGACCAGTTGCAGAGACTTACCCAAAAACTTCATAATCACGGGTTTGTTAAAAAAGCCGGGCACGCTGGTGACTTCATCATACCGGCCAATCTTACTCCCGCACATTGGACCGCATGCGATATTGGATAATTCTCGGGCGAAGCCTTCGATTACGGTGTCCCGTTTGCGGTCGCGGAAAGCTGTTTCGTGACTGGCTTTCGATGCACGAACGATGCCCTCAATGTGACGCGCTATTCTCACGCGAACCGGGATTCTTTCTAGGATCAATTTACTTTAATTATGGCCTAACCGCATTAATCGTCGCAGTTGCATATCCCGTGTTGATGTTCAATCGCGTCTTATCACACGAAGCATTAATGGGAGTTACGCTCGCGTTTGTGTTGCTGTTTCCGCTGTGGTTCTTTCGTTATGCAAGGGCTCTTTGGCTCGGATTTGACCAGTATTGGGATCCTCGTCCCGGCGAACAAGGCACCAAGTCAAATAATAACCTGTAAACAAAGAGAAAATCTGATTCTCAGAAATCCGAGCAATATCCAAGCCCCTGTGACCGTGGTTGCCCTCAGGCCTCAACGATATCTTTGTGAGCAGATTGTGAGTCAATCTTTAAATCAGTTAGCGAAAGGTTCGCGTTCACCTGCGCTAGTTTGGCTTTGCGAACTTCCCACCAAAACAACGCCGACAACCCTCCCAAAATCAGGAATGGCATCGACATCATGAATAGGATGCTCCAAAAGTAGCCTCGCACCATGTTGGCGTGCGCAGGATCGTTCTGCGCCAGACTCTCTTTACACGTTGGACATGCTTCCACAATACTTTCGCACGCCATGAGTATAAGTAAGGCTGCGGCCAAATTTATTGCCACGCGTCGAATGATGACAAACATTCCTACAATCCGGGGTAGGTATTTCCGTTTTCGCCAATTCGTATTATAAGCTTCGTCTAATTTGGCGGGTACAGCCAATAGATGAATAGGTAAACGATCACGCCGGTAACAGACACATAGAGCCATATTGGAAAAGTCCACCATGCTAGTCGCCGATGGCGGGTTCTTTCCTCAACACGATGTTCGCACCGTAAACCCGTCCAAATTGTAACAATGGCTAGAAACGGGACCGCCGCGGCCAACACAATGTGGGATACAAGAATGACGTAATACGTGTATCGAATTGCAACCGGCGGATACGTTGGGAATCGCGTGCTTTCCCCGGCACGAACGCCAATGTGATATGTGAGATAGCACGCCAAGAATGCGATCGAGACTCCGAAGCACGAAATCATCGTCCATTTGTGCGCTCGTTCACGCCCTTGTTGAATTGCGACAAATCCGGCAATGAGCAAGAACGTCGCCAAGGCGTTAAGCGATGCGTTCACATGGGGCAATAGGTGGCCGTCAAAGTTCATACGTGTAGCGCCGTGTCCATGATTGACTGGCGACTAGACTGGCGAAGTCGCCGAAGGCGTAACCGGGATACGAAGTCACGGAACATCGGCTGTTTCATATTCGTACTGCGGTGATTCAAGTGTCGAGGGCGTTTCATCAGCGAGTTCTTCTTCGAACTGGGGTATTTCTGGTGACTCTTTCGTGACAGGCTTCTCGGGTTTTTCCAACGGGGCAATCGACCCATCTAGCAAACCTCGGATTGTCTTTTTCAATTGATCAATCTCGAGCGGTTTGTCCCAACCGTAGTAGCCGCGTACAACGCCATTCTGATCGACGAGTATGAATTTTTCTGTGTGGCCCTTCGGCATGACAGTCACATCAAACACTTCACGACCGATGTATGAAATATAAGTCAGATCGCCAGTGAGAAATTTCCATTGATTCGGGTCGGCGTTAAAACTCCGCGCATAATTCGCGAGAGTTTCAGGAGTATCGGTTTCAGGATCACAGGTGATGCTCACGAATCTAACGCCGTCCGGTCCGAGTTCCTTCTGGAGTTCGGCCATCCGGCTATTCTGTTGACGACAACTAGCCGGACATGTTGAGAAGAAAAAATTGGCGACCCAGACTTTGCCCTCTAAGTCTTTTGAACCAAATTGCTGGCCTGTGCGTTCCACCAACGTAAAATCCTCGATCGGTTCACCGGGAGTCCAATTTGCTGCGGGAGATACATTCGATTCGCTGGCGCCTTGAACGTTTGCGTCATCAGATTGACGACGCGCCAAACTAATCATTGTTAGACCAGCGACGATGAAAAGAATCGCGGTGAAAAACAAAAGGGTCTTATTCATGGTGGGAAAGGGGGAAGGAAAATCAGGAGGCGGGAGACACAATTAACTAACCGTATTTAGGACCAACAGCGATCGTAATCGCGCATAGTGGGCCCGCATTCAGGTTACCACGTCTTCTCTAGTTCGTGTGCGTGCAATCATGCACGCAGCGATGAGTGTCAAGGCGGTAAATAACAGTGTGACGGTCCAGCTAGCCGTCAATGACGGCGTCCAAAACGCATTTTCATCGATGATTAGACGCCCGGGTTCCGTGGCGTACAACATTCGGCGCACCCCCGCAACCGAATATGTTAGGGGGTTAAGTCGCATAAGACAGTGCATCAACCATTGAGACCAATGCATTGACGGGCCGAGTGCGGGCGGGGGAAAAAACGCTCCCGACAATAGCCACATCGGCATCAAGAATAAATTCATTAGGGCGTGGAAGCCTTGAGTCGACTCCATGCGCCAAGCCAGAACGAAACCGAGCGAGGTAAGCGACACGGCCGTCAATGCCAAAAACAACGCAATCGCTAGAAAGGACGACAGTGAGAAGCTTATGTTTAACGTTAGCGCGAGAAGCAAAAAAATCAAACCTTGGAGCACGGCGATGCTTGCCCCGCCACTGACTTTTCCCAAAACGATGGCCCAGTAGGTTATTGGTGCAACTAACACCGACTGAAGAAAGCCCTCGCGCCGATCTTCAATAATCGAGATGGTCGCGAAAATTGCGGTAAATAAGAGAATTAGTATTAGTGTGCCTGGAAAATAGTACTCAAGGAAAGTAGGTCCGTTTAAATTGGCCGGCGCTACTTGAAATGATCTTTGAAGCCCCGTCCCAAATAGCAACCAAAAAAGGAGAGGCTGTCCAACCGCCCCAATGACGCGATTCCGCTGACGGAAAAACCGCAAGAATTCACGATACGTTAGGGCGCGCATGGCGCCAAGAGACGCAAATTGCTCAGGCGCAGGCATCGTGAAACACCATGGTAAACAACATTAACCCACACTCAAGCGGCACTCGCCAGCAGTACTGCCGTGGTATTAATTCGAGCCTTCCGAGCGCCAAATAGGACGCCCCGTCCTTTGAGTAAACACATCTTCCAGGGTCGGTTTACCAACGCGAACCGACCGGATTCGACCTGGGAATGTATCGATCAATTTGGCGATCCAGTGATGCCCTTGAGCAAGCTCGAGCCGAATTTCTCCGTCAACTACCGACGTGTCCACACCAAATTGGTCACTTATTTCGCGGCTCAATTCTAAGGGTGCGTCGGTGTGCAGAGTGATTGAATCGCCTCCCACAGATGCTCGAAGCGATTCGGGCGTATCAAGGGCAACAATTTTTCCACTATGCAAGATCGCGATTCGATCAGCGCTATCTGCTTCATCCAAAAAATGTGTGGTCAACACGATAGTAATGCCCGATTCGTGTCGTAGGCGCTGCAGATAACCCCATAGATCACGTCTGGCGCCTGGATCGAGGCCAGTGCTCGGCTCATCCAATATCAGAAGACGAGGAGTGTGAAGCAAACTTTTGGCTAATTCGACACGACGACGCAACCCGCCGGAAAGCGTCTCAACTAGATCACTTGCTCGGTCCGAAACGCCGAGTTGGGAGAGCACTTCCGACTCGCGTTTTCGCAGCGCAGCGCCTCGCATACCATAAAGCGCGCCATGGCAACGTAAGTTCTCAGAAACGGTGAGTTTTTTGTCGAGACTGGGAGATTGAAAAGCGATTCCCAGCAAAGGACGGACCTTGATCAGATCATGTTCAACTGCCCGCCCGAAAACTTCAATCGCACCAACCTGGATTGGAATAAGCGTTGAAATTGCCCGAAACAACGTGGTTTTTCCGCCCCCGTTAGGTCCAAGAAAGACAAAAACTTCACTTTCATCGACCGCGAAACTTACATCGCTAAGCGCCTGTCGAGCGCCATACTTATGCGAAAGACCAGCAACGCGAAGCGCGACGCTCAATGGCCCTCCTCATGATCCGCTGGTGGCTCATCTGGATCGCCGGCATTGTGTTCTCGTTGCAAATCACGAGACGACGGTCGCGGTGTCGCCGCATGCAACCAACGTTGCTCCGAGTAGTGTCGTGTCCGAAGCCCAATGTCGGGAACAAGCATCGCCATCAAAAAAACCGACATCATCAGCGCCGGAAAAGTAAGCACGTACTTCCAATTAGCTTCCCAAAGTAAGTGCATAAAAAACAACATAACCAACAGTGCTTTGGCGCAAGATACTGCCATCATTAATGCGCGGCTGACACCGGGGCTGAAACTCTCGTCCCACCAATTGAAGTAGGTGAGAAACGACAAAGTCGTCAATACACAAAGCGCGACAAAAACTACGATATATTTCTGATTTCCGCCATGTTCCCCATGATATCCAGGATCGCCATGTCCTGGTTCGATCTGGCCATGCGTGCGTTGGTCGGTCATTGGGCAACTCGTGAGTTTAAGACGCTCCGCTTGATGCGGGTGATACAACTGAACTTGTTAATGTCTTCGGATCTAAAACAAATACAACAATGGAAACAGGAAGATCCACACCAAATCGACAAAGTGCCAATAAAGACCAATGTTTTCAACAAAATTCGCCTTCGCGGCATTGAAGACAGCGCCGCCTACCAATGGAAAAGCAAAGAAGATCAAACCAACCAACACGTGAATTGCGTGAAACCCAGTCAACAAGAAGTATGTATTCGCCCACATGTTGCCGCTTGGTATCACGAAAGGCAACATCAGCCAATCAAAATGCTCGTTGATTCCATGCTCCATAACCTTCAACTCGGGCAAGATCTTCAGACGTCCCTGAATTTGACTGCGCCGATTTTCCAGTTCGAGTTTCCGTTCCGCAACTGCCGGATCGGGCGTCTCAGAAGGCTCATCCTGCGCGCCTGATTGATCTGTAGTTGGCGGTTTATTGGGCGTTAATTGCGCGTCAAGCTCACGAATTTCCATTTCGACCCGCGTCAAATCAGTTTCTAACTCCTCCGCTTCACGATCGAACAACGCGGAAATGTCATCATGATGGTGATGATGCTGGATTGTAAGGGCCAACAAGTTAAGCGGCGCGGCGGCCAATGCAGGGTCGCTGGCGCGAGCCGCCTCGCGTTGCGCCCAAGCCACAACGTTATCCCGGAGGTTATTCACGGTGTCAAATTGTTCTTGATCTTCGACAGACAACTGGCCGTTCTCGCCTCGTCGGCTATCGATCGCCGCAGCTTGTTCCCTCAGATGTTGATCAACATGCGAGGCAAAATAGATGTCAGGCTTCTCGTGGATTAGACTACGTGGCTTCGCAGGAAAAATGCCATGGTCAAACTTTGAAAAGTATTCATACGCCTTTATGCCTAAAAAGACGCTACCCAAGAGAAAAGTAAGCGCAAACCAACCGCGGGCCTTTGCCGGTTGATTGGCTTTGCAGGCCTCAAGCGAAAGTACGATTGTCACCGAGCTACAAATCAGAACAAACGTATTGAGGGCCCCGATCCATTCAACGAGATGGACATCCTCGGGAGTGGGCCATGTACCGCTTGGCGCCCCAAAACGTACAACGATATAGGTGCCAATGAGGGCCGCAAAGAACATGATCTCCGTCGACAAGAACAACCATAAGAATAGCTTGCCGTTATTCAACGGTAAGGCAGGTTGGTACTCGAGTTTAAGGTGACCGTGATGTGCGGAGCTGCCGTGTTCGTGATCCGCGTGCGGGTCGCCAGCATGTTTGATGTCAGCCATAGAGAACCAAAAAACTAGTTACGGCGAAAGTTCGTGACGAACGTTCCTTCAGACGCGAAGCAATTAAGCGAGTGGAAGCATCAACAGCAAAACCAACTGCAAAGGCAAATAGATTAAAGAAGCATGTAATAATCGACGAGCTGACAAATCATCACGTGAAATGAAGAACGTGGCTGCGGCGGCGAACTGGAGTACGCCAAGCACGATCGCACCGAGAGCGTATATCGTTGCTCCTGGCGAGTAAAGGGCTGGAAGGACACTAACAGGGACCAGCACGAAAGCAGTGCAAATGGCCAATCGACCTGCGCGTTGGCCAGATGGATCGACAACGGTCAACATCTTCATTCCGGCCCGCGCGTATTCTTGTCGGTAGATCCAAGCGATGGCCATGAAATGAGGAAACTGCCAGAGAAATAAAATCGAAAATAACGCGGCAGCCCGGACATCCCAGACTCCCTCAACAGAGGACCATCCAATCAACACGGGCATCGCACCCGAAACCGCCCCAACGTGTGTATTGAGCGGGGTGCGGGTCTTAAGCGGCGTATAAGCCGCGACGTATAAGGCCCACGTCGCCAAACCAAGCAAAGCCGTAGTAATGTTTACGGCAACTGCAAGATATATTTCGCCAAAAAGCAATGTGATTGCCCCAAACACCAAAACTTCGGTTTCGCTGAGTCGCCCGGTCGGCAACGGGCGATCTTTCGTGCGACGCATCCGAGCATCGCGGTTCTTTTCAAGCCATTGATTTATTGCACCAGAGCTAGCTGCGACGAGAGCTGTGCCCACAAGTCCGTGCAACAACAAAACGATCTCTGGCGCTCCCCACCGCGCCGACCATGCCGCAACTGCGACAACCACCAAGACAAGCGTTGAAATCCGCGGTTTAGTCAAATCCAAATACGCGGACCACTTCGTCCCATAGCCTAACGCTTCCTCGACTGATCCAATACTTTCCGCATGCGGTGAACCAGCAGCGATTAATCTTCCCGTGGTTCGGACAAAACCCGGCGGCTTGTCGTTGTGGGTCGCTTCAAACATACTCATGTAGTCAACTCAGTCAAGCGAGACGAAGTACAAAAAAAACTCGCCGAGGATTCCGTCCCGCTTGGCGCTAGACGTACAGCGCGTAGGGCGAGCATGGTCGATAACGCCAAAATTAATGACCCTCCTGCCATATGCGCGGTCACCGTAAGAGCCTGAAGCAATCCGTCTGCTTCAATAACGAAACCGCCCTCTCGCAGCCGTCCTTCGGCGCTAATCGGCATCAAATACTTTACAATCCACGACGCAACACCCAGTGTTATCTGCATCACGATTAGCAACGCGAGAAGTGAAACTGGCCTTCGCAAAGCTTTGACCGGTTGAGTAAGTCGGAACACCATCCAGATTAAAATGGTCACATGGAGTGCCAGGGCCGCAGCACCCGCCAAATGAAAAAATAACGCAACACGAAACTGCCCAACGTCAGCCGTTACCGGGATGTGACGCAAGTTTGCGCCAAAGATCAACTGCAAGTACGCTAAAACGGCCGTAAACAGCGCCACTCGGTATAAAGATCTTGTGTTGCCAATGATCTCTAACTGCGGACCTTGTTTCCAAAACGATGATGTAACAACCGAAATTGCCGTTGCTAACGCAAAGAATGCAGGGCCAAGACAACCGTGGATCTTCGCAAGTTGCCGAGCATCCTGAATCACTCGGGCGCCACCCAACAAGCCTTGGCTAATCACGATGACTAAAGCCATTACGGTAAGCCACTGCACCCACCGTCGAGGTTCGTTTCGCCAAACGACAATAACAAGGGCTATTGTGATTAGGCCTGTCAATGCGCCTAACAAACGGTGACCATGTTCAATGAACAAATCCCATGGACCGGCGAACCAAGTGGTCCAAGGATACAAGAACAAATTATATCCGTATGTCGAGGGCCAGTCGGGTACTGCCATGCCCGCGTCATACGTCGTTACCAATCCGCCGACCCAAATTAAAGGAAAGGTAACACAAACCAACACCAAGGCGAAGCGGTGCGGCCAAGGGCTCTCGCAATGGATGGTGGAATTCAAAGTCGACTTCGCAGTAATGGCAAAAAAATGTGATGGTAATGCATGACTGCAGTGGTTACTGCTTTGCGGCGACCGCGTAATCCATTAACTGTGTGCAGGAGACGGTACGGGGTGCGCGCCAGGAGTTGGAGGCGGTTGTGTCTGGGGATAATAGTCCGTGTCGGACTCCGGTGAACCGTATTCGTAGGGCCCCCGGTATACAATTGGTTGGAAATCGAAATTACCATGGCCCGGCGGACTCGGCGCCGCCCATTCCAAACTATTAGCGCCCCAAGGATTGCGCCCTACGCGTCGACCAAAAAACATGCTGTAGAAGAAATTGAACGCGAAGATAATTTGCGTCCCGACCATACCGATCGCACACCACGTCATAAACCGATTCATGGGCAACAAATGCCGAAAGGTTTCGTAATGGTAAGGATCCGCCAAACGCCGGGGAAATCCTACGGCGCCGAGAATGTGCATGGTAAAAAACGTGCCGTTCAGGAAAACAAAGGTTAGTAGAAAGTGAACCTTGCCTAAGCGCTCGTCCATCATCCGGCCAAACATTTTGGGGAACCAGAAGTAGATTCCTCCAAAGACGGCCATCGCTGTGCCAGCGAACAAGACGTAATGGAAATGTGCAACGATAAAGTAGGTATCGTGAATAAAGATATCTACGGGAGTTGCCGCCATAAAAATTCCCGACAAACCTCCAATTACGAACATGGAAACAAATGATAAGGCGAATAACATCGGCGTGGTAAACTGGATATTGCCGCCCCAGATTGTTCCCAACCAGTTGAAAACCTTGACGGCACTTGGTAAAGCGATCAGCATCGTTGAGGTCATAAATGTCAGGCCCAAGACGGGGTTCATACCTGACACAAACATGTGATGCCCCCACACGATGAATCCCAAACCCGCAATTCCCGAGATCGAATACACCATTGGCTTGTATCCGAATAAAGGTTTTCGGGAAAAACACGCAATTATGTCGGACACCATACCCATCGCGGGCAAGATCATGATGTAAACAGCCGGGTGGGAATAAAACCAAAACAAATGTTGCCACAATAGGGGCTGCCCGCCTCCCGTGACGGCGGCGGCGTTGTTAACAACAAGGGCTTCTGGAGCAAAGAAACCAGTGCCGACCACGCGATCCATGAGCTGCATAAAACCCGCCGCCGTCAACACTGGTAAGGCGAAGGCCTGGAGTACCGCCGTGATAAACATCCCCCATATAGTCATGGGCAAGCGGAACATGGTCATACCGGGCGCACGCATTTGGATAATGGTCGTCATATAGTTGACTGATCCCATCATCGAACTAATCCCGACAAACGTCACGCCAAGCAACCAGAGGGTTTGGGCTGGTCCGCTTCCCGGTGACGCGGTTTGCATCGTCGACAATGGCGGATAGCTGGTCCATCCTGACGCGGCACCGTTCCCTGGTGCAAAAAAACTGGACCCAATCGCAATAAACGCTGGCCACATGAACCAATAGCTAAGCATGTTCAGTGTCGGGAACGCCATGTCATCCGCGCCAATCATGAGCGGAATCAAATAGTTTCCGAACGCCCCAGCAAGTATCGGAATTATCACGAAAAAGATCATTACCGTCGCATGCATCGTGAAAAGCATGGTGTAAAACTCGGGGGAGATTTGGCCGCCCTGCTCAGCAAAAAGCATTCGCCCAATAACTGGCATATCGTGCCAGGGGTAAGCCAGTTGCCAACGTATTCCCAACGCCAATAGCCCACCAACGAGAAACCAAAGTAGGGTTGAGAACAGAAACTGCAACCCAATGATCTTGTGGTCTAATGAGAATACATACGTGGAGACAAAACTGCCGAACGTGTGACCGTGGGCGTTTTCATGCGGGGCGTCATGGGCTCCGGCAACACTGCTCATATTCAAATTCCTCAAACTGAGGCGTATACCCTAACGGCGTCTAGTGCGTGAAATTGATTTATAAAACCATCAAGAGATGGCAAGCTCTGTGATGGGATCGCTGATTTGTCTCCAGCCGCATCGCCAAATCCGTCTGACGAATGACACGAGTTACTCGGACTCCGTCATAGATGTTGTCATTGGCAGTTGAGTAGATTGCTGAAGTGCGTATTGTTCCGCGACCCATCGGTCGAAATCAGAACGGGACTCGACTGTTAGGCGTCCCTTCATTTTGTAATGACCCCATCCACACAATTCCGCGCAAACGATGTCATAAACGCCGGTTCGATTGGCCTGAAACCAAACAAACTGTTTCATTCCTGGCACAACGTCTTGTTTGACTCGCAAATTAGGTAAGAAAAAACTATGCAGCACATCCTGGCTTTCGATCTGCAACACGACTTTTTCGTTCACTGGTATATGGAGGTCGTTGACGATATGCAGGTCGTCATCAGACGTACCGGTTTTTCCGTCTTCGCCAGGTAGCACGTACCGAATCCGCCATTCGAATTGACGCCCCGTCACCACGGCTAATGGCTCTTGATAAACGTCGTCCGCCGTGCCTTCCTCTTGATCACTTCCAACATCAATTACCGGACGCCGCATCTTTTGATCGGCCCAAGCATTCATTTGATAAATTGCAATGAACAACAGCGTGGCCGCAGGAAGGATCGACCACACAACTTCAAGCGTGTGACTACCGTGGGTGTATTTGACTGGTTCGCTGTGTTGACCACCGTCATATTTCCACATGAACCAAAATTGCGCCAATCCGGTGCCTACAAAAATGGCCCCAGTCAGGTACAGGATAAAGTAATACAAATCATCAATGACGCCGCCGAACTCATTCACGTTGTCTGGCAACCAATGACGATGAAATGGGCCAACTTCCGCCATAGAAACAGCGAATGTCGCCACTCCGAGCACCGGCACCAATAAAAAGAGAATGCTCCACCAGCGATTCCAACGACTATAACCCACGGTATGATCTCCCCAATTTACAACCGCTCGCGCGTGTACTCGACTTGGACTTCCGGCCGGCTAATCGGCTCCTGAGGCAATGATCTCACGTAGGCGACAATGCTCCAAATGTCGTCTTCGCTCAAGCCCGATGCGGGCGCAGCGGGCATTGGAGTTCCTTCAATCCCGTTTTTAATCCTTAGATACAAGTCCACGGGCCGTCGCCCGCCACGAAACACACCTGTCCGCAAATTGCGAGGACGAATTGGCCGCGGGTCCAAAAGGCGAGGTTCAACAACGCCCAACGCGAGAAAGTCTGGAGCCTTGGAAGCGGGATCTTTTTCATCGATCTCCTTGATCCAATCGTCAAAGTCGCCCGTCTCTCCATCACCAAGAGCCAATTGACCGTGACACTTCACGCAGTTCGCCACCGATCCGAAAAAGAGGTCTCGCCCCCGTTGAACCGAGTCGTGGGAATCCCATTGATCTGGAGGAGACGGAATTTCAGTGACTTGGGAAGCCGCGTTCGCCCATTGTCCTACGACCGTAGCAACGGCGCCTTTTACAAGCTCTAGATTTTCTTCCACCAACGCATTTGATCTATCTTCCGGATCCAGAATAAGATCTCCGGTGTCTAATTCCGTCATGACTTCCATGACTAAACGTCGCTCAACCTCTCCTCGTATCGCAAGATAACGAACATAGTGAACCAGTGAGTCCACTTCGTCGTCATCCAGCAGGCGAAAGGAGGGCATGGCAGTGTCCGGAATGCCATCAATTATCGTTTTTCGCAAGTCATCGTGGGTCGGCTTAACACCCAAAGGCGTTGATTTGAATTTAAACTTACCCATCCGAAAATCGCGTGGATATGGATTCAGAAAAGCGGCGGTTGGACCGGCGCCATCGCCACTTACACCATGACAATGTGCGCAATGTTCACGGTAGAGCCCCCGTCCGCGACCAGCTTCGTCACTTGCGACTCGGCCAGCAGCCATTTCGATCAGGCCAACGTCGAGCACAGTGGTAGTGTCTAAATCCGTTAACTGCGGCACATGCGGCTCGTCTGGATTCCCGAACAAACCAACCATGACTTCTTTCAAGTTCTGGACCTGGTTACGTAGAGAATCCGCCTCTTCCCGACTTTCCGGCTCCCCAAATGTCTTATGAAGAAACACTCGGTCAAGATGAAATTCTGCCTTGGGGGAATCGCAGCCCACGGCGACTAGCGCCATGGTAAATAGCACCGCCAAGGTCCGAAACCTTAACATTACAAGACATTGCATAGCAAATAGCGTCGTCTGCGAATAATGGCCTGAAACTCGTCTCGCCCCAGTGGATACGGTGTACAAAGGCCGTCTCGGGGATGGGCGTCCGAGAACACAGTCTAATACAACACGGCGACCATGGCAGTTTGTGGACTAAGATTATTGAAATACAGCAGCATCAAGCGACACATTGAATTCTCGAGTTTCACCATCCGCAATAGTTAACTTCACGCGCCCCTTAGAAATTGTGTCGCCATTGCTCGTCGCAACACCGTCAACAAACTCCAGAGCTGGCTGCCAAACGCGGAACTCAAGCTCTACGCCAGCCGGTATATTGGATATCTCAAATTCACCCTTCTCGTCTGTAACAGCGAAGTATGGGTTATTGCGCGGCAACAAGTACGCATTCATCCACGGATGAATGCTACAGGAAACGGGAGCTGGCGCCCGTTCTTCACCCCCGGGCTCGTAAATCGTTGATCCATTGGCGCCAATTGTCTGATTAAAAGGTCGAGCATTTCCGCGCGGGTCAATCTTTGTATTGTGGCCTTTTGGATCACTATTCAACACTCTCAACTTCTGCGCTGTCCACATTGCCGCAACATGGCTTAGGAAAATGCAATTCTTTTGGTCAAACTCAACTTCTCCCCCGCGAAGGCTTTCATAACTCTCGTGAAGCCACTGAGGGTTATCGGGAGGAAGAGGAGTATCCAAATAAATCGCAACGCCTCGAAGCCCGCCGTTTGGCCCCACCGACACTGCTTCGGCCAACGGTGCATTACCGCCTGGCGCGCAAACGCGCGCATCTTGATGCGTAACCGCTTGCACCAGAGGCGGTTGCGCGGGCGGTTGGCCATCGACGGTAATTACGCCCTTCAGCGTGCCCCAACCGGTTGGTTGCGCTAATTCTAAGGGAGCGGATTCGGTTGATCCGGCGGCTGCCCCCTCTTCGAGCATGCCGCGCATCGCCATCACCGCTGACTCATCAACCGCTGGCTCATCCGGAAAACGAGAACCGCATCCAGTTAGTGCAATCACGGCGATTGTAACGAGCAGTGGCGAACATCGCTTCACGAGCATCGATAGATCTAGGTTAGGAATTTTGCTTCGGATCCGTCATCACAAAGTTGCAATGCACACCACCGGTGGGGCCTCAGTCACCGGCGGGACCTCATAAGTCGATTGCGAGATGCGTTAACCCTCGAACGCCGAGGCCGCAACTTTCACGTCGCCTAAGTTGAGCGAGGCTTTGTCTTTAATGTCCAAGTCTACACGGCCACGTTTCCATGTCGTTGCTTTACTGTTGATGGTCACGGAATCCAAGTAGCCGGCTTTCTCATGCCAGAATTGAAAGGTCCAAGTACCAGCGGGAATATTCTTGATTTCGAACTCTCCATTCTCGTCCGTCACTGCCATGTACGGGTGCGACTTAATTACGAGCCATCCCGTCATCCACGGGTGAATACTGCAACTTGCCTTGGCCGGCAACCGCTCTTCGGCGGTAAACTTCTGCGCCAACTTGGCGCCAGGAGGGAGAAGAGGGTTGATCGGCTGATTGAATGCATCAACCTTTGTATTGTGAGCGACGGCATCACTATTGGTGAGATTCACGGTCTGCCCTGTTTGCACCAGTGCAATATGAGGCGAAAAGCGACATTGCGCGTTATCAAAAACAACCGGTTCCGATGCGGCCTTTTTTAGGTCAGGATGAACTGCGGGAGCCTTGTCGCCAGGTCCAACCGAAATAAACACCACGACGTTTTGCAGGCCACCGTTCGTACCGACGAGTAACGACTCGTCAACCAACTTCGTCTTCCCACACACCTCTTGATCTTTGGTTGGGGTGATCGGTTGTGGTGCAGGCGCTTTACCGTCATACACAAAACGACCCTTTAAGTTTCCCCAACCTTGGGAATACGCAGGGCCGGCAATTAAGCAAACCGCAACCAGGGTAAACACAAAGGAGAATACTTGTCGCATTTACATTACTCCTGTTATCAACACGACGGCGATCCTAACCGCGAGTTGATAGGAAAGGGCCTCGCCCGTATGTGGCTGAGGGCGATTGCCAGGCAGGGGTTTACTCCACAATGGAAGCAGGAAACGTAAGCCGCCGTCAAATAACGAGGACGGCCGATATGCCACGTCACCGCCATTATAGAAAAACGATCTGACGCGGAAAGCAGGCAAGGCCTCGATTATCGTGTGAAGTGTCAAGGGAACTAACGAAGCGGCATAGATCACTTTGATAGCAAAAAGCTTATGTTGACGAAATTAAGTGAAGTCTACGTTTAAGCCAATGGCCTTCGGTGCCAAATCGGTTGCCCCATGCCTACCGAAGGATCACTAGCCTCTAGTCAAGCCTAAGGCTCATTGTCCGGCTCGGGCGACGATGGCGGCGTAGATGCACTGGGGGCGGTAACATCAGGACTGCTTCCGGGCTCATTCGCTACGTCATTGTTCTCCAAGGCAGACGTATCCTCGGAAACTTTCTCGGGCGCTTCTGCAGCTGGCTCGCCATCGGCCTCGGCAGGTGGCATTGGATTTCCTGCTTCGACAAGTTTACGGACTGAAGTCTTTTTTTGCGCAAAACTATCGTAGTTCATCAACAAATCGACTAACCCATCTAATTGTTCCATCGGAGTTCCGTGGTACAAACCCGGGACCGCAAAACCAGTTTGCGGGTGGATATTCTCGGGCATGCTGGTATACGGGAGGATACCACTTGGACGTGCAATCCAAGGTTTCACATATTCCGCGCGTAATCGGCGATAAACGTCGGCCAGATCAGGAGCCTTTGCGCGAGGACTCCCCTGCGGGACGAAGTCGCTCACGAGGTGGCACTTTACGCAGCCAGAGTTATCTGTGACGATCTTCATTGCGTCATCCAACCGTTCACCATGTTGGTACTGCCGGGCGCGTTCGTCAAGTAAACCGGGCTGCCTTAACGCGAGGAAATCATATGGATATGTAGCGTTATCGCGGGCCGCAAAATAATCAACGAGTGCTTGCGCTTCGGCCGGAGACATATTGAAGCGTGGCATCCGCAAAAATGTCGCGGGTCGTATCGGATAGGGGTTCAGCAAAAAGTTATACAACCATTCTGGCTGGACCTTTTTCCCTTGATTCACCAAAGGTGGTGGAACCCAACCCCAAGCTTCCGACGCCTTAGCCGAAGGATTCACTTCACGCTCGAGCTGTGTTACTCGCGGTACAAGGTAGCGAGCAAGATAACCACCATTCGCCGGGTATTTTCTATCAATCCATGAACTCTTCACATTGAACGACGTCGGTCCTATCATGTGGACGTTTCCGTCCACAACGGCGGGTTCAAACAGTTGGAAACGATAGGTAAGCGAATTGGCGTCATAATTTTCACCGATCTCGACAGGATCTCCATAGTCATCCATCGCCGAGGGAATCCCGTCATCGTCGACGAAAGGTTGCCCGACGATCGTCGCATGCAACATACCTCGACGGTCCGTCTGCTGCGACGCAATCACCTCACTTGGTGTGGGATGTGGACGGACAAAAGAAAATGTATCTACGGTGGGTGGAGGGGAGATTTCACCCGGAGCAAATGTAAGACTCCACCTCTCCATTTCTAGGGTATGGCATCCGCCGCAATTGTACTTTGATAATACTCGCCGGCCTTCATTCAACGCATGTTGGCGCTCGTTTGGTTGATATACAAATTCCGACGCTGGAGGTTCGGCGACGAGTCCCAAAACGAACGTCATCACCTCCTCCCGTTCCTGATTATTGAAAGGGAACTGCGGCATTCGTAACCATTCGTTGTAGTTCTTGTTGTCCGCTTTCTCGAAGTCGTAACTGCGCGGCTCACGTAGCTTTTGATAGAGAAAACCTTCGCGATGCCTAGCCTCGATGGCTTCCAAATGGAAAGGTGGAATTTCTTCTTCAGCCGCGGCGTCACCATGACCAGGAACACCATGCTGGCCAGAATGTCCGTGTTCGATATAGTGCGTAATGTGCTCGAAAGCTAAACGTGATGTATCCTTACGGCCCCAATCGGCCAATCCTGTTCCGATCGGCTTGGCGTCTTCAAAACCGGGGATATCATGACACCCGTAGCAACCATACTTGCTGATGGCCTTGGCCCCCACGTAAATCAATCGTTGACGGTCGTTCAAACTCGGAGCAACTAACTCGACCTCGGCGCCTTTGAATTCGCCTCGACGTTCCTCGGGGATACCATTAGCGTAATAGACTTCTGCATCTTTGGCGTAAACAGCAGCGCGGAGGAACTCGAGTGAAAGATCGCGCAAGGCGCCTTTTGCAGGCGAGTCGGGTGCAAAGTCTCCATTGGCCCCTAATGTAAACTCCGCCGGGAAACTCGGCTCCCAAGCGTCTTTCTTCGAACTGAGTAAGAACGTGACGATATCCAGCGCTGGGTCAATCAAATTGCCATCGTTGTCCTTATACGGATCAAGGAAAAGATCGGGCATTGTAGTTCGCGCATGATATCGGGTGGGCTCTTTGATCCAACTGTACAACCATCGAGCTCCGTCTGGATTTCGTTGTGGATCAAATTTGCTGCCTAGTCCAGAAAGATCGGGGCCTTGTAATATCTCTCCAGCTTGACGGAAATCGGCTGCTTCCGGAAAAGCATCATGGTTGTGGCACGCCAAGCAGCCTCGTGTTTCAAACATTGTTTTTCCGCGGGCCGCCTGTTCGTCAACTGTCGATTCGACAACTCCTTCAGGCGGTGTTAGAAACTCGAACGGTTGACTACGGTCGAGCAAATATAATGACATTCCAAGCGCCTCGATCGGCTCGAAAGCCTTGGCCATTTCGTGCGGCGCGAGTTTCGCTTCGTTTCGCGCCTTGGCGTCTGGCGAATCTTCAAGGTCGTTTACGGCGTGGTTTTCTTCTTTCCCATGGTGCGGCTCAAGATGTTTCGTCAGTCCGAAGAATTTGGGCATGCGCGTCGAGGGACGAAAATGTCGCGGATCATAGATCCAATCCAACAGAAATGATTGATCGTTCTTCGTCGCGACATAGCGCAGTGCAGGTCCTGGCTTTCGCATAGTCCCAGGCACTTCGACATCCTTGAGGACCGATTCGAGCTTGTGAGATTCAGGCCCTAACGCTGTCGCCAACTCTGCACGTTCTGATCCATCCGACGCAGTTTGGATCGAATCTTCTTGGGATTGTTGAATGTCCTGCGTAAGTAAACGATGCAATTGTCGGCGGACCTGGTCTTGTTCGGGTTGATCGACCAGTCGTTTCGCCAAATCGCTCATTTCGTTCAACGTGGATATTCGCTCAACCGCCTCAATCAAAATGGCGAGCTGCGGCAATAAGGAGCGGATGCCGTCTAAGCGTTGCTGAACGGCAGCATCCTGCTCCGCCATACCAACCGCTTGCTCAAGTTCCTCCTCAAGAGCGACTCGTTTGTCGCGAAGCTGGACCAAATCGTTCAGGTCTACACCTTCAAGTAGCCCACCTTCACCAGACGCTTGCTCCGTAGCTTGGCGAGCCTGTTCCAACTGCTGCTCAAACTGATGCGAACGCAGTGGAATATGCGCCAACAGTTGCTGCGCTGCCGCAAAGAAGTTGGGCTCTAGGCGTAAGTCAGGGCCGATACGCCGGTCGGGCCCGTCGTAACCGTTGATTTCATGGCATCCATAGCAGCCATAAGTCGAAATTAAATCAAAGCCTTTGAGCAAAGTTGGGGCAGGTGGATCAGGAAAGCGTTCGCTCGTTTGCAACTCCGTTACATTGTGATGGCACTTGAGACACGTACTTTCCATGAACCTTTGCGGCTGCATGGGAAAGATCCAGTGATGGTTCGAAAACCAACCGTATTCCTCGCGCCAGTCTTTTGCTTGGTCTGGCGAATTGGGCGTATGCGACGCCCACTTGAACGAAGTTGCACTACCTTGGCCCTCGTGACAAACGGTGCAGCCAAAGGTTGTTATCGGATGGGGACTCAGCGAACCAACGAATAAATCAAGGCGAGGATGCGATGCAAACGGATTCGGCATACCACGTCGAATCGTTAGCGTGATCGGCTGTCCCCACGTTACCGTTTCAAGCAATTGACGTTCTGCGCCCTTTCGATCAACGATAACATTGCTATTAATGTGCGTAATCACATCACCAAGCATCAATCCGGGTTTAGCGCCGTCAGTTGGGCCGTCGTCCCAACCATGAGCATGCAGCATCGGTTCAAGAATTTCTTCCGCCAACTGGGTTTTTCCAACATTGCCAGACAACAACGACGCTCTTGACGCACGTGAATTATTTTGGACGAACGAAATGGCGACGTCATCACGATTAATCAGTCCGTAATCGGCCAATTCAAGGCCGTATACGTCCTTAAGCGTCAACGGAACTTGCGCGTTGGCGCCTTCACGTTGACCGCTCGTGGATTGAATCTCGTCGCGTAAACGTTGGATCTCATTGGCATCGGGCGTACTTAGTACAACACGTAGTTCCACGCCGCGCGGATACGCGGGCTCGGTAGCGGAACCTGGCATCGTCTTATCAATCGCCTGATGGCAAGTGGTGCAACGGTCAAACCGACGCACCTTGCTAAAACTGCCGTACTGCAAAGTCAGGCCGTCTTTCCAAAGATTGTTTATCTTCCGAGGCGAATTAAACGCGTCCAAGATGGGGAGTTCAAGCCAGCGCTTCCCCAACCATGGAAAGGCGCCAACGAAGTATGTCGATTTTTGTTCATCAAGTGATTTTCGCAAACGCTCGATTTCAGCCCGATTCTCAGCAATTTCCTTCTGTACTGCGTCTTCTTCGGAGGTCATCCGTCCGATAAGGTCCTGTAGATTGCGTCGGTGCGACGTAGCAGCCTCATACGCGAGCGTGAACTCGTCCAACTGGACTTTGATCTCCGCAATACGCGCCTCAATCGATGCAAGCTCCGACGTCCGACTATCACGAACGTACAAGTCACGCGTCGCCCTCGCCTCATCGTACTCAGCGGCCTTAAACTTTCGGTCACGTAATATTTTATCTTCACGGAATCGCGCATCATCGACCACGGCGCGTAGTCTCGCCAAAACTAACTCACGAGTCTTGGACGCGGCAATTTCCGCGGCAATTGCGGCTTGATCGGCCTGCGCGAACGCAGTAGAAAGGGCTTGGGCTGACAGCCTTCGCGCTTCGGTCGCCTTTGCGCCATTCCCAGATGCTATTTCCTGCTCAGCGACGGCGGCGGCATTACCGGCCTCGGTCAACGCGACTCGAGTCTCTCCGGTTGCTTCACCCGCGAGAGCCTGAATATCTGCTGCGATTGCGCCTTGGGTGCGTCCACCCGGGGAAGTTCCGGCGCCTGGCTCGCCATTCGCCGCCTCCTGGGTTTGCTGCGCTTGGTCGATTGCATTTTGTTCCGAAAGCAATTGATCGATACGGTTCGCTACTTGCCGAAGCGATAATGCTTCAGTCGACTGTTTATCGAGTTCAGCCTTGAGAGACGGATCGAGAACATCGGCCACGCTTTGCGACTGAGCGTCGCTGGGTTGCTGCTCCGTGTTGCTGTCACCGGTTTCGGCGGCTTCACGATGAACCGAATCCTGAAACTCTTGCAATAGATTTTCAGGAATTGGTTGGCTCCGCACACTGAGAAGCCTTGCCATGAGCACTTCGTGCTGCTGTTCTGTGTCATCTGCAAGCGCTTGATCACGCCACGCTGTGACGCGCGTTTCCGCATCGATATAGGTTCGCTGCGTAACTTTCCATTCGCGGCTATGGTCGGCAGCAAACATCCACAAAGTTGCTCCGAGCAGCGCAACGCCTACAGAGGCAAAGACTGCATGAAGCACTTTTTGGTTGTACCAAGTTTGTTCTGTTGCGGGCATTATGAACTGATTCCGTCTGCTATCCGCTTCGCGTCGTAACGCTCGATTTCATTGCCAGGCCGCTTCTTGGGAAGACGCGGTCCCACACTAAAAATTCAAGAAGTATTCGGGAATTGCGATGAAATACTTCAAATTAACCGTCCAACGAAACAACATCTTAATGGGTAGCATCGCCATAAAAAGCAATAGGTTAGCGAGCACCATAAAGCGAATGAAACCCATACGAACAAAAAACTTGCGCATCACCGTGGCGGCCAAGATAGGAGGCACCGCCACCAAGTAAAACAAAACGAGAAGGATGCCAGGCGCCTCGCGCAATAAAATGTATCCAAGCTTCGTCAGTTCGCCCGCGCCTTCGGGCGCTCGGGGGCGGCCCATGCCTAACATGTATATCCAGAAGTACTCCGAGAGATCGATATTATTTAGCGCTTCAACTTTATGCGTATCCCATATCTCGTAGGGTCCGAAAAAGTTCCAGTTCGGCCCTCGCAAAAAGGTGCCCATGACGATTAGCGTTACCCATAACACGAGAAAACCAAACTGAAACGTCACATAGGCGAATTTGCGTTGCTCAATTGTATAGTAGCCATTGCCCTGCTTATTGAAATCGAGATAGGGAATCGCCATCAAGCCGAACACCACGAGACTCGGTAATACAACGCCGGCCATCCAGGGATCGTAATACACCAACATTTCTTGGAGACCCAAGAAATACCACGGAGCTTTCGACGGGTTTGGCGTCTTAACGCTGCTTGCTGGCTCCTCCAATGGCGCTTGAAGCGCTACGGCCCAAACGATCATTACGGCCGTTAAAGCCACCATGCAGATCAATTCGATGTAAACCAAATCTGGCCAAACCAAAACTTTCTCATTCTCGAGCGCTTCCAACGGAGGCTCGCCACGTCGGGCGCGGTCGTCATTCTGAACGGCACGATAGGCGCTAAGCCATGTAAAAAACGACAGCAGATAAACCATAGCGACGATGGGCACATTGTCCGGCTTCGTCACGATGTCGGCGAAACTGGGATTCGTCATCGATAACCCCATCACCAACAGCGACAAGTTGAGCATTATCCACGCCACCGTGGGTTGGACAAAGAAACGCCGAAAGACGAACAAGATCGCCAGAATTACGAGGGAACCGAGGGTGTACACCGTAGGATCCATAAAACGGTTGACACCCTCTTCCACCGCACGTGGAAGTCGGAGGAGACCTGCGCCACCACCGAGCGCAATGGGCGCAATCACAATGAAAACACCCGACACAATAAGCCATAACAGCGCCGTTGTTACTGGGAATCTTCCCAATCGAAAAATTGTTTTGGCTTTCCCCGATTCCCACAAGTAGAACGCCGCTACCGCGTTCATTAAGGCGAGCACCAGATAATAACCGCCCAAAAACCCCGACATGCGATCGAGGAAGACGCTGTAATCACCGTGCATGAATCAGAATGCCTTACTAGTATTGCGACGACCGACAATCTGGAGAAAGCAAATTCCGCCTACAGAGGTCCGCTAATCCCACCGTCTTTACGAACACGCCAAAAATGAATGGCCAGCAGGAGCGATACTCCCAGCGGAATCGCGATGCAGTGAAGCACATAAAATCGATTTAGCGTTTCTTCCCCGACAAAACGCGCACCAAGTAATCCAAACCGAGCATCGGACGCATTCGTGATCATGTCGATTCCACCCACCGTCAGCAACTGTGCGCCCGGACCTTCGTGCCCCAGAAATGGTGTAGCTCGAGCCATATTGGAGCCCACGGTGATCGCCCATATTGCAAGCTGATCCCATGGCAACAAATACCCGGTAAACGACAACAACAACGTCAACAGCAACAAGATAACACCAATTACCCAGTTAAACTCTCGAGGAGGCTTATAACTACCCGTCAGAAACACGCGGTACATGTGTAACCAGACCGTAATCACCATTGCGTGCGCCCCCCAGCGATGCAACTCACGCAAGACCCCCATCGAAGTCACATCGCGCAACGCCAGAATATCGTTGTACGCCCACTCGAGAGTTGGGCGGTAATAAAACATGAGCAACACACCCGTAACCGTTTCAATCAGAAACAGAAAAAAGGTGACGCCGCCCATGCACCATGTGTAACTTAGGGCGATCCCCTGCTTTTTGATCGAGACAGGGTGCAAGTGCAGAAAAAAATTCGTTAACATCACCACAACGCGGTTGCGGCGATCAACCGGCATTGGATGACGGAAAACGCTTTTCCAAATCTGCGAATTGCGAATCGTATCGTTCAAACTTGGCATGACAAATGAAATTTCCTAACGCCGGCTAGGTTCGCTATCTGACGCCGAAATAAATACTGCCGAGAACACACGCCTTGTAGATATTCGCCAAGGCGACAGATAAATCACGCGGGCACGAAGCTTGCAGGATTCGCCCAGGCGCCCAGTTCTTCCTGAAATGTTTGACTCTTGTCCACTTCAAGCTGCCCGTCATCGGCTATTCGGATCGCGTAACGCTCCAAAGGCCGCGGCGCCGGCCCCTCAAAATTAATGCCATCCTTATAGAAACCGCTACCATGGCAGGGACATTTAAACTTTTGCTCGGCGTCAAGCCAGTTAGGCGTGCAACCCAAATGTGTGCAAACTGACTTCAGTGCAAAGATTTGCGGCTGACCTTCATATTGATAACGAACAATCCAAACGCCAAACTGCGGAATAAACTTCGTTTCTACTTGCCCGGGAGCGAAGTCGTCGGGAAAACCCACTTTGAATCGTGTTGGCGGCTCCGTCAGAATGTTGGGAAACATAAACCTCGCCAACCCCAACAACCACAACACGTTGGTTAGAGTGAGCATGGTAAAACCGACAGCCAATGACGACCCGAAAAACACGCCCACGGCCGAACTGAAGAAACTGCGGCGCGTCTGCTCTGCAGGCGTCGCCGCCATTTGATCGCCTCGCCGAGCATACATCGGCTTATCTGGCATCGGCGGCGCCTCAAGCTTTTGCTTGACCGGCTTTGCAGCCTTTTCCGCCACCGCGGTCTTGCCACCTCGTTCCGTGACAACTCCCTTCGACTTCGCCTCCTCCTTCGACATCGGACCAAGTTTGCCAGACTTTCGAGCCGCCGAAAGAATACTTTGGGTATCGAGCGCCGCGGGAGAAGAAGGCCCTTTACTAACCGACTCTTTGGCCACAGGTTTTGGCTTTGCCGCTGCCTCAGCCTTCGCAACGGGCTTAGCGGGAGCCGGAGCAGCGGTTTTTTTTCCGCGGGCGGCTGCCAAGATGTCAGCCACACTCATTTCACCCGGCTTACCGGCAGCCGGCGTCGCTTGGGGCGATGCGCTTGACACCTTTGGCGCTGGAGCCGATTGAGATTCGCCCGACTTTTCCCTTCGGGCCGCCGCCAAGATTTCGGCGACCGACATACCCTTCGTCGAGGATGCCACACCGACGGAAGGTTCCGTCGAAGATTCCGGCTTGATTTCCACAGGCTGAGGAGCGGCCGCCGATTCAGGCCCCGCCTCTTGATTCATCGAAACTGCGGAAGCGCCAGCATCACCACCGTCGAGACGTCGACATGCGGCTAAGGTTTCCTCAACCGACATGGAAGTATTGTCCGCCATATCACCTACTGCTCGGGCAAAAGATCGCCAAGCTCGCCTTGCGCCAAAACTCGTATTCCTGACGATGCAGACATCAACCCCAGATCGGGGTTGGACCTGAATGATCAGCCTTGAAGCGTCTGGTGGGAACGAGCGCGATTGTGATTTTTTTCACGAACCGCTGCAATCGTAGTAAAACATCTTGATGTTTGTCAACCGGCGTTAAAAAAACGTTCCGTGTGGTCGTGCCATTATTCGCGACGAAAGTAATCTGCTGCGCGGCTCCGCTTTCTTCTTGCCTGTTCAAATTCGGGGAGGTTCCCACTTACGACTTTTCTTTATAATCATGGGTGGATGCCCCTAATGGATCAATAAACGATGAACGTCTTAATTGTTGGCAATGGAGGTCGCGAGCACGCTTTGGCTTGGAAGCTATTGCAATGCGCCCGCGTGAATCGCGTGTTCGTTGCGCCAGGAAATGCGGGCACCGCAACGGATGCGGAAAATGTCGATATCTCAATGGAGGACTTTGATCGGCTCGTCAAATTCGCCAAGCAGAATTCCGTGGGACTTACGGTCGTTGGACCTGAAGCCCCGCTTTGCGCTGGTATTGTCGATGTGTTCCAAGATGCTGGATTGCGAGTTTTTGGACCCACGAAGAATGCAGCGCAACTGGAAGGCAGTAAGGTCTTTTGTAAGAATCTTCTTCGTAACGCCGATGTACCTACGGCGGACTATCGCGTTTTTCGCGACGCGGATAGCGCTGCCCGTTACATCAAGGACCGATATCCTTCACTCGAGGAGGATGTTCCGGTCGTCGTCAAGGCCGACGGGCTTGCGGCAGGTAAAGGAGCAATCGTTTGCCGCCGTCGCAAAGATGCTCTTGATGCGATCGAGCGAATTGCCCGCAAGCGTGAATTTGGCGATGCTGGCAATCAACTCGTCATTGAAGAACGCTTAGATGGCCATGAGGCCAGCGTTCTGGCGATCACCGATGGCCGAACGATTCTTACGCTGTCTCCGGCCCAAGATCACAAGGCGGCGCATGATGGCGATAAAGGACCAAATACGGGCGGCATGGGAGCGTACAGTCCAACGCCGCTCTTGAATGATGAGCAAATTCGCTGGGTCGAAGAACACGTTCTCGTGCCCACGGTACATACGATGAAGCGTATGCGAATTCCGTTTCGGGGTGTCTTGTACGCTGGCCTTATGATGACCAATCAAGGCCCCAAAGTATTGGAATACAACGTGCGTTTTGGTGATCCCGAATGCCAGCCGATTTTGATGCGATTAAAAACTGATCTCGCCGCCGTGCTCGAAGCAACGGTTGAAGGCCGGCTTGATGAAATTGGGGCATTGGAGTGGGATCCCCGCCCTGCGGTGTGCGTGGTTATGGCGAGCGAAGGTTACCCTGGCCCTTATGAAAAGGGAAAGGCGATCCGAGGTCTTGACGATGCCGCCCAACTGCCCGATGTGAAGGTGTTCCACGCCGGTACGACCATGGTTGGCGGTCAGGTAGTCACAACGGGAGGACGTGTACTTGGTGTGACGGCGCTCGGTAGTTCCATTCCAGCCGCGAAATTACAGGCTTATCGTGCTGTCAAGTGCATCCGATGGGAAGGGGCTTGGTGCCGTAAGGATATTTCCGATAAGGCGTTGGAGTATGGAACAGGCGGGTGACACATTGCGCCAATATGCCTTCACAGGCGTGGTATCGTGGAATTTCACACAACTGCGCCTCGCTTGCGAAAGTATCGCCATACGCCTTGGTCCGCGTAGGATGTGAAATTGGTCAAAGGTTATCATGGCAGATTTGTTTACGCCGCTTGAACGTAGCACGATAATGCGAGCGGTGAAAGGGAAAAACACGGCGCCGGAAATGGTGGTGCGCCGCATCGCACACCGGCTGGGTTACCGTTTTCGTTTACACGTGCCCAATCTGCCTGGGAGGCCAGACTTAGTTTTTCCTCGACGCTCTAAAGTGATTTTCGTACATGGTTGCTTCTGGCATTGGCATAATTGCAAACGTGGACAGCGCATGCCGAAGTCACGAACGGACTACTGGGAGAAAAAACTCCAACGCAATCAGGCGCGCGATCGCCGTCATCGAAAGGCCTTGAATAAGGCGGGTTGGAGGGTTCTCGTGATCTGGGAATGTCAAACTAAGAACCCGCAATTGGTGAGCGAAAGGATCCAGAAGTTCTTGGGGCCGCGCTAAAATCCACTCCGATTTCGCGAGATTGTGCGTCGAAGGCCGATCGCGATTGACCGGACACCGTTTTGCTCCCCTTATCCCATGCCAGTAGTTTCTAATCATCTTCGTCGGTTAGCGACGCAACTTTTTGCAGACCCGGAATATCGTGAAAGATTCGTCGAGTCGCTCTTAGCGCCACGGGAATACGACCGTGCGGTTTTGTGGGTGAGGCCCCAACCAGACGTCTTGCCTTTTGCGTGCCGCCCGCCTTTTGCGTGGCAACCAGACTTTATCAGCCGTGTCGCGCCCTATGACCGTCCAGGACGTGAGTTGCTTCATGAACAGGGATGGTATTACTGTCTCGACTTCTCGTCGGTATTTGGTGCGATGGTTTTTTCGGCCGCTCCACAAAGTCCCGGAACGGTAATCGATTTATGCGCTGCGCCGGGCGGAAAGGCAATTTTTGCTTGGCGAATGTTACACCCCCAACTCATCCTTGCCAATGAGATTATAGGAAAACGCACTGGTAGGCTGATTGCAAACTTTCGACGGTGTGGAATTGCTCCAGCGGCCGTGGTTAGTCGTGACAGTTCGAACTTGGCGGCAGCATGGGAAGGCCTGGGCGACGTGGTTATTGTCGATGCGCCTTGCTCGGGCCAATCGCTGCTCGCGCGCGGCAAAGAGTCGCCCGGGTGCTTTCATCCGGCAACCATTAATATGAATTCGAACCGACAGAAACGCATCTTGGCAAATGCGGCTGCGATTGTTTCCCCCGGAGGATACCTTGCCTATCTGACATGCACGTACTCGACGAAGGAAAACGAAGACGTGGTTCGGTGGTTCCTTAAGAGGTTTCCAATGTTCGCACCGCAAAAGGTTGACGCATTGGCAGGGCATGAATCCCGCTATTGTGAATTCCCATGCTACCGCCTTTGGCCGCACAATGGTGAAGGTGCGGGAGGTTTTGCCGCAATACTAATAAACCATGACACTGCAAATTGGCAGGGTGTATATCGAGGCGATGTCCATGTACTTTGGCAAAGCGAGAATCGTTAATTCGGCAAATGCAGAGTTTCGGCGTTTTCCATGACCTGTTGTGTTTGCTCTTCGTGAAATAATCGTAGTTGATGGCGTAAGTCGAGACTTTCAATTGCGAGAATGCGCACCGCGAGAAGCCCGGCGTTTTTAGCTCCGGCAGCGCCGATGGCAAGTGTTCCGACCGGTATGCCGCCAGGCATTTGGACAATCGAAAGCAACGAATCTAGGCCATTTAATGCACTGCTTTTCACGGGCACGCCCAACACGGGCAAATTGGTTTGCGACGCTATCATCCCTGGCAAATGAGCAGCGCCCCCCGCGCCAGCAATTATAACTTTCAGCCCTCGTTCCTCGGCGGATTTGGCGTACTGACACATCCAGTCCGGCGTTCGATGCGCCGATACGACGCGGCATTCGTGAGGCACGCCAAAACGAGTGAGGATAAACGCTGCCTCGCGCATCGTATCCCAATCTGAGGTGCTTCCCATAATGACGCCCACGACGGGTGGCTCAACGGCCGGCATGCCGACGACTCCTACAATTCGCAACAACCAACGCGACAGATAAGCTGTGGCGCAGCAAGCATTCTCAGGCTCTGGATTCCAATAACTCAGGCGAGCTATAGTCTAACGCAATTACGCGAGACGATAAAAGGACATTCGTATGTCGCAGAGATTCTTTGTTTCTGCACCGATCACTCAAGACCACGTGATCCTTTCAGGCGATGAAGCCCATCACCTTGGGCGTGTGATGCGAGGCAAAGTTGGCGATGCGGTCAAACTGTTTGACGGAAGTGGCGCCGAATTTGAAGCGATTGTAACGGCGGTTGGAAGATCGACGGTTGAACTAAGAATCTTGGCCAAACAACTCGTCAATCGTGAGGCCCCAAGAACGCTTTGCTTGGGCGTTGCGATCCCGAAGGGGGACCGGCAACGATTCTTAGTGGAAAAGGCGGTGGAAATGGGCGTTGCAACCCTTACTCCACTGGAAACAACCTATGGCGTTGCCCAGCCTACAGCTAACGCCTTAGAACGCCTTCGGCGGGCTGTTGTCGAAGCATCTAAACAATGCGGCCGCAACCGGCTTATGAAGATTGCCGACCCTGTGCCGTTGGCACATTTCCTTCATGAGCCGAGTTCTGAAACGATGCGCATTTTTGCGCACCCAAGTGGAAATTCCATTTCCACCTTGTTACCGTTATTGCACCATGACATGCCGAATAGATCTAGCGATAAATACGCAAACGACAACACCGATGTGGAAACATCGAAACGCTTTCTTGCCGCCGATAAGCATTTACCCTCGATCTACGCTGCAATTGGACCCGAGGGCGGTTTTTCCGACGATGAAGTTTGCGAAGCCAGCCGTGCGGGGTGGGAGGTCGTGAATCTAGGATCTCGAATCTTACGTGTGGAAACGGCCGCGTTGGTTCTCGCGGCATACCTAACCATCGCCACCGAATGAATGCATAACCTAGAGCCTGTTATGCACTTGAAAAGTAGCTGTGTAAGAGCAACACGATTGCGGCCACCCAGTGCCAGGCTTCGAGCGTAGTCGTCAGCCGTTCGTAGTCGCGGGCCAGGCGGCGAAAGCGGCCCAGCCAACCGAAGGTTCGTTCCACAACCCAGCGTCGCGGCAGCAACACGAAGCCGCGTTTGGCCTGTGTGTGTTTGACAACCTCCAACTGAATCCCGTGTTCTTTCGCCTCTTGAG
>CAUJHS010000013.1 GCA_963204915.1 Planctomycetota bacterium
ACGGTTAGCTACACCGTCCTACACCCGGTAAGTACGAATGTACTTCAAACGGGTGGGCTGTGTAAATCAGCCGGATTCGACGGTGTTTACCTGCTGCTGGCCGATGTTCACCTGATGGGCGGACTGAATAACCACGGTGTACCGGCGGAGGTCGCGTAGTTGACGGAGCGCGCGCATGAACATGCGGTCGAAGCGGTCGGCCATGGCGGAGGCTTGCTCAATGGTTTGGAACATGTCCACGCGCGGCGTTTCATATTTGGTGGGGGTGCTCTGGTTCAATGATTCGAGATTATCCAGCACCACGAGCCGTTGCATCCACCGCATGCGCAACGTGAGAGATTGGGCCATCATGTCGATGAGTGCGCGCTCCATGCCGTTTCGGGGACTCCATTCTTCGGACAAGTCGTCGCGCAAGGCCAGGAATTGCGCGTGGCCCCAACACTTATCGTCGGACGGATCAACCGCCTTGGCCGCCCAGACGCCGCCGGCGAGTTCATCGCGCGCCGCATCAATGACACGTTCCCACCGTTCAGCCGCCATCGCCGGGTCAAAGTCTGAAAGTTCTGTCAGATCGAACCACGTTGTGGCCGAGGGAGGCGCATTGAACAATTCCCTGGCGCGCTCAGGCGCAGGTCGTTCGTTGACGTAGGCGATCGCCTGCTCGCGCGTCATGCGCTGATGACGAACAAATAGGTCGGTCAGGTCCTGTTTCGCCTTCGCCATGATCTGGCCGATGGCGACGGCTTGGCCCCTCAGTTTGCGGTCGATGATTTCCGTTGCCATTGTTCCTCCAGGGCTTGAAACACGGCCCGCTGGGTGGTCGAGAGTCGCTTATAGAGCGCAACGCGGCGGCGTTCTTCACGTCGTTGGCGTCGGCGCATTATGCACAATAAGCCGACGGATTCCGCTTCCGACCGCTTTAGGTAGCGTTTGACTTGCCGGCCGCCCTGGCGGGTGAAGTGGTAGAAGTACGGTCCGTGCAACTCACCACGGGAGCAGTGGCAATTGGCCTTTCCGCACCGCACCCATTGCTCCTGCACACTGCCCGCTAGGGGCGTCTTAGGTAACGAACTTTGCATTTCGGTTTCCATGGGACACGAACGAGGGGGCGGCAACATCTTTTTTGGTTGCGGAATTGGTAAGCGACGAGGGGACGAACAAACCGTATGGGGTGCTGGCCGATGTCTCGCACGATGAGTCCTTGCGGGACGCGCGCTGAGAGAATCTGCGGAGCATGGTGGCCGCACCCGTCCTAGTTTTACCTTCTAGCCGCCAAGGCGGCATGGAACGTAACTCGGCCTTTATGCCACCTTTCCGCCAAACTCTCCCAGGAATGCCATCTGTGCTCTGATTAGACCGCTGAGCGAGTCGGGACACCTAACGCGATTTCGGGGCAAACCCGATTCGAGGGATCGGCGCCGACATCGCAGCAAAACTTTCGTAGTGAGATGTAGCATTTCGCCATCGCCTGTAACGATCCGCGCCAGCATTTCTTATTCAGGCGGAGGTGTTATGCGACCACTTCTTGCCGTAATCATCCTTTTCACGATTGCCCGTTGGCGGGTTTGCTCACCAGTAACAACACGCTCTGCCGTATTGCTTCCGACAATGTGGGCCATGCGTTGATGACGGCCTGTAATTGCTCATCAACGGGCTTAGTTTCAGCGGGAAATGCGTCGTTTTGTGCGTCACCAGAAATTGCCGTTAGACGCAAAGTGTTGTCAGATAAGGGAGTTACGGAATTCGCTTCGAGTCCAGTAACGCCCACTTGTATCGTAGTATACATCCGTAACACCCCATATTTCCCTCGAATTATGGGGTGTTTCCGTTTCTTGTACACTATCGCACTGCACCATACTGAACGTTACTGCACCACTTTTTGCACCACCCCACGTCGGACGTTGAACGGCCTGCGCGAAGTGCGCATCCGTTACTTGAAGATAATGCTCCTGAGCGATTGGAGCGCTGTTGCCTATCCATTTGCACACCACATGGGTGGGGTAGGTGTTCGCCAGTTCAGTTTGCCGGCTGCTGCGCAAATTTTGAAATAGCTTCGGCCACGGTGTGAGTCCCGCCCGCTTGATGATCTTCGTTAGTTGCGTTCGCAAGTTGACCGTGGATCTTCGATATCGGGTAATCACGAATTGCGACCCCTCGGGCGCCTCGTCGTAGACCGCTTGGAGGTACGGCCGCAGCTCCACGAACAGGGGCACGGTCCGATGCTCACCACCGGCATGATGTTCGGTCTTGGGCGAACGTACCGTAATCCGTTCATTTTCTCGGTCCACATCGTCCCATTGCAGAAGCAGGACTTCCGACGGGCAGCGCAGGCCGCCAAAACGGCATAAGGCGAAAATCAACCGCCATTGGTTGTCGGGGCATTGATCCAGAATCTTTTGCGATTGTTCCAGCGTGACGAAGTACATCCGCTTTGGGTTGCCACGCACGGATCCTTTAAGTACTGCGAATACGTTGCGCTCTACTAGGCGATGTCGCGCCGCATAGGCGAAAAACTGCTTTGCGTTCTGACACCGTTTGTTCACGGTGTTATCAGCCAACTTCTCTGACGTGATGAGCCATCGCCGCCAATCTTCGGCGTCCCCCTCGGTGATGGCCCGCAATGGCTTGTCTTGGCCGAAGTACTCCACCAGGTTTCGTCGGGTGTGCCGCCAGTTAATCTTCGTCGCGGGTTTCACATCGCCGCGTTTGCTTACGTATCGCTCCAAGAGCGCGCCAAGGGTGTCGTCGACGACTTGCGTCTGAACCGGTGCGTAACTGGCGGGCAGCAATCCGACCACAACCAACCGCATGAGCATCCCGTCAGACGCTTGGTCCGTCCGTAAATCGTCCACCCATTGCGACGTGGCTGGGCACCACGGCTTGTTCCTTTCCAGACAGTATTGCAGATGCTCCACATGAGCCTTAATGACGTCGGCCGCTTCCTGGGAGACGCGCCCCAGTCGTAGAGATTGCCGTTTACCGGCAAACACAAATTGCAAACGGCGCCGACCTTGGGAGTCGGTAGACAGAGAAGCCATAAGATACCCTTCATCAAGGCGCCAACTAACGTGGGGCGGGTTTGCCAGCCCGGCGCCCCACGCAGCCGACCAAGGTACGAAAGTTTTACCGACGTCCTTCGCCGGCGTCAAAATGTTTTTCGCTGAACACAACCAGCAACTCGTAAGTACACCCAGTGTCGCCCGGAATGCGTCGTTCGCCTCGGGCGTTTTCTCCTGGCGGACTCCTGTGGAAACGCCGCTATCACCACGCCGGGGGCTGGAGCTCGACAGCGAGCTGCTTCCGCGCCAGCGTGAGCGTGCGTGACTCGTGGGCGGGTATTGCGGAGACCATGCACCTCCGCGCCGCCATGGCTGGTCAGACAGGCGCTGAGACGTGCCTGATAGTACTCCGGGGGTGGGTTAATGGCCTGGGTAGCCTTTGCCGCTTTTCTTTGGATCGGGTTGTCTTGCCGGCATGCGATCAAGGGGGGTCGCACTCGTTCACGCCGTCCCCCTTTCTCTTTTGTAGGTTAATCCATTGCGCTAAATCGTTGGGATCATATAACACCCGTTTGCCAATGCGAACCGCGGGAATCGTTCCGCGGGGTCGCGTGTTGCTCCAAAGGGTTTTCTCACAAATGGAGAGCGCCTGCGCGGCCTCGGGCGCGGTGAGCAGTAGCTTGGCGGGAGAGCTATCGGCCATGGCGCGCCTCCTGCGTCGGGCGCGCGCCGGCGTATCGAGTCACCTTCGTCATGGCCGTTGTTATTGCGGACAGCCACCGCCCATACCAAGCGGCGGTCCGGCCACTTCGTGCGGCTGTACAGATTAGCCCCGCGCGCCAAATGTGTACGGGCGGATATCGCTCGGCGCCGACGATGGTAGTCCGATGCGAGAGCATGTCGAGGTCCATGTAATTAACCGAACGGATAGCACGAGTCAGAAAATAATTATGGCGGATGAGTCTTTCATTCGTCGACAATTTGAGGTCGTACGGGGCGTCAAACGGAGGCGCACTGTAATTGAATCGCGTATTGCCCAGGGGCGACTGACGCTTCGTGATGATTTAATCCAGGCGTTCAACTCTTTGGCACACAATGGAGGCGATGAGGCGGAGCTAACTACGGCGCTGTTTGCAGAACCCGAACAAACGACGCAAACGGCTGGTGAAAATCCGAACGCCCGCCGAATAAACGCAGGCCGAGATTAGTCTTTGTCGCAATGCTGGGATGTCTTCGAGCGTGTTCGGCATTGCCGTTCCCATTCCAAGCGGTCCGAATCTGAGATTCGAATTGCGCGGCGTCGCTTGCCAAAGCGGTGTGCAATCAACTCGCCCGCGGCAATAAAGTCGTAAATCGATCTCTCGCTCAACCCGTAAAAACGAGCAAAGTCCTTCACGGTCCACCATTGATTGGCTTCGCTAACAGGCATCGAAATCTCCTCTCATCTCGCGGATGACCGTAGCCCCCAACGGAAAAAAGCTAAAGAAAAATATTCACGCCACTTGACATCACGCGGAATACTTGTAACCATTCTGGAACCATTCGCGGTTTTCGTCAAGGTCAAAGTAATCATGATGTCGCCAAGACGTTCAACATCTGCAACGGCAAAAGAAATTCGAAAGCGTCAGCGTTGTGAGCGATTCGCTTATTACCATGATCACCTGTTTCATGGTCGAACGCGTGAGATGGCGCGGTTTTTAGGCGCGACGCATTCGGTAGTGTCAAAGATCCGCCGGGGGCTGCAGGGCCCGGGTGAGCGACTGCTGGCCGCTCTAGCGTTACATCCGTCCGTAAACGCCCGATGGCTCAATGACGGGATCGGCGATCCTATCTTGCGTGCAGCCTTTGGCACTCGCCCAATTTCCGAAGTGATTCTGCCGGGCCCTCCCGCGACCTGCCAAGAGCTTTTTGGCGCCGAACGTTACCCTATCGCGCCTGTGTTTGATTCCGAATCGACGTATTTCCTACGAGTGACTACATGTACGAAGTTCGTCAGCGGTGCTGTTCCCGGTATTTTGCCGGGAGATTTGCTGTTGATTGAAACGGCAAGCGAGTATCTCGCACGCACGGAACACATCAATCAGAAGCTTTGCGCGGTAGCGCTACCCAGTGAGGCGCAAAAAACATACGTGCTAGCGAAGGTATTCGTCGATCGTGAGCGACTATACGTCATCGTTCGGCAAACTAGCCACCCGCAGCCCCCTCCACCTGGCACACCGAAAAAAACCGCGAGAAAAATTCGCCCGCGACGCTCCATTGATTCTTACAACGCGGTGCGCCCGAAAAACGATTCGAACGAAGTTCCCAAGACTACCGAGACACCCGCATCGGCTTGGTTACCGCCCGAATGTTTAGTGTCATTAGATTCTGATGCGGTGTTAGGGGTTGTATTACAACTACACCGACCCAATGTCCTACCTGTAGAGACCCATACGCGGGTATTTGATGATTTAATGCGTTTTTACGCCGAACACCTTCAGACGCAGCAACAGGTCGACGTGACCAGTAATGAAGAGGTAGCGCCGCAACTACCAGAGCCACCCAGACGAGTGAAAGCGTAACAGTCCAAAAGAGTGCGGCGACGCCGACCGTGAGAAGTAGGGCGTCGCCGCACAGCACCAAAATACATATGAATAATACCAGCCGGTTTGACAACGGGCAAATGCCGTTCGCAAGGTGGGTAAAGGCGTGGAGCAAGCGCTCTGAGGATTTGGCGCATTGGTCGTTCACGCAGCTGGTGAATCGCACCGACGCCTGGGGCCAGTATCTCGCTGTTGAGGATCGCAGCCCGTCGAGAAAAGCCATCACCCGGCATGGCCAACTGTCGCAGGATCAGCTCATTCGCCATTTTCGCGGAGAGCGCCAGGGTGACCTAATCGGCGTGCATGCAATCTCGGCAAACGGCACCTCTCGGTGGGTGGCAATTGATATCGACCATCACGGCCAGCGCGACAACCAGCACCACTTGCGCAATCGCCAGGCGGCGATCACGCTCTACCGCCGCGCCACAGACCTACGGTTCGACCCGCTGCTCCTCAGCAGCAACGGTCGTGGCGGCTATCACCTTGTCGTGCTCTTTGACACGCCGGCGCCCAGCACGACCGCCTATTGTTTCGGGCGATGGCTCATCCGCGATTGGGCCGACCTAGGGTTGACGAAGGAACCGGAAACGTTCCCGAAACAGTCCGAGCTGACTCGCAAATGCCGATGGGGTAATTGGCTCCGGCTTCCCGGCCGGCATCATACTTTTAACTACTACACCCAAGTGTGGAGCGGTAGCAGCTGGCTTTCAGGCGAAGACGCCATCGACGGCATCCTCGCCGCGCAGGGCCGGCGCGCAACGAACATTCCTGCGGAGGTTTTTGCATACGCCAGACCCAGCCTGGTTGCGCAACCCGCAGCGGTGAAAATCGCGTCGGCAGAAGGTCTCACCGCCGATCAGACGGCGGGACCGCTCGGCCGTGTGCTAACGCGACTCGCGAATGTCCAACCAACCGGAGGACAGTGGAGCGCCCGGTGTCCGGCGCATCATGACCGAAATAACAGTCTCTCGGTCGCGCGCGCTGACAACGGTAACGTGCTGATGTACTGCCACGCCGGGTGCGGCGTTGAGGCCGTTGTTGACGCCCTGGGGCTGCGCATGTCCGATCTTTTCGCGCAGCACCGGCCGCGTCGACGGACCCGCCGAAACCGAACTCACCACTAACGCGAAGGGCGCGACGATGACACCGGTAGTAGTTAATTGGCGACAGTTGGCCGAGAAGTTCAAAGCGGCGCGATCCGCGCCGCGAATAAAACGGCTAGCGGGCGAATGGCGGGTGCCCACCGAGACGCTCGACAAGCTCGGCATCGGATGGTCCGCGAAACACTGCGCGTTTACGTTTCCGGAACTCAACGCCAGGCAGGAGATCATAGGGATTATGCGGCGCGACGCGCGTACTGGAGAAAAACGGATGATACCTGGGAGCCAGCGCGGTCTGTATATAGCGCGCGGGTGGAGTGATCCCGCAGGCCCAGTCCTCATTCCGGAGGGCGTATCGGATACCGTAGTCCTACTGGCGCTTGGACTGGCGGCTGTGGGGCGTCCATCGTGCACCGGCGGAGTCGATCTGCTGGCCGACCTGCTTGCGGACGTTGATCGTCAGGTCATCGTTGTGGGCGAAAACGACGTGAAGCCGGATGGCCGATGGCCGGGACGCGACGGCGCGAAAGCGGTTGCTGAACAGCTCGCGCGGCGGCTCGACCGAGACGTCCATTGGTCGTTGCCGCCGTGTGGATTTAAGGACGTGCGTGACTGCCGGACCCGGGGAGACCATCATGGCAAGTAGCATTGCAAAGGGCCAAGATTTTGTGCAGCACATCATCGCAAACGCAATCGTGGTCCAACCGGCCGACAGCGATCCGGGCGCGTCCGACGACGTCCCCGTGTTGGCCAACTATGAGACGGTGCGCACGAGCGACAAGCCGCACCGACGAGGCCTGCTTGTCGACGAAATTCGCACCGATCTCTACGAGATAACCGGGGGCTGGCCGAAGCGAGTTGGCGAGCAGTTGTTTGCAGAGGGCCCAAATCATCAGCCCCAGTACCTTGACTCTGCGACGAGATTGTTCGGGTGGTTGGATGAGCGTTGTCATGTTGATTGGACGAAGGGCAGCGACTGCGTCACGCAAGAGCGGTTTTTTGAGAATCTTCAAATGACGGCCGAGGCCTATGACGCGGTTGAAACGACGCCGCACTTTCCGCCTCTGCCCAGCACGTATTACATGCATCCGCCCCTGCCGGTGACGAACGGGAACTATCTGGATCAATTGGTTAGTTTTTTTGCGCCTCTCACCCACTTGGATCGAGAGCTGATCAGGTCCCTGATTGTGACGATGTGCTGGGGTGGCCCGCCGGGAGCACGGCCGATTTACCTCATCACCGGGCCCGACCACGATCCCGATCCCAACAAGAAGGGTCGCGGCGTCGGTAAGTCCGCACTGGTCGCCGTTCTGAGCGAGCTTGTCGGAGGACTCATGACGTTTTCCCATCGCGACAACATGGAGACGATAAAGACCAGGCTGCTTTCACGGCGCGCGCTTCCGCTTCGCGTGGCTCTCTTGGATAACCTGAAGACGTTACGATTCAGCTGGGACGCCCTTGAAGCGCTCGTGACGTCGCCCATCATCAGCGGGCGTCAGTTATATGAAGGAGAAGGACGGCGCCCGAATACGCTCGTATGGGTAGTCACGCTTAACGGGGCGACGCTTTCTAAGGACATGGCGCAGCGCGCGATCATCATCAAACTCAAACGCCCCGAGTACAAGCCTTTATGGCGTCAAGAAGTGGCGAGTTTTATCCGGGAGCACCGCTGGGAGATTCTTAGCGACATCCGACTATGTATTAGCCCCCCAATCTCATAAGGAGAAACGACGTGGAAAGGTTAACGCAACACACACGATGGCCGGAATGGGAGTTTGCCGTACTAGCGAAAGTTGGTAGTCCGCAATCGTGCCAAAAGTTGATCGCGCGCCGCCAGAATGAAGTAGATGACGATCAAGACGAATCGCATTTAGTAGCCTGTTTTATTCGTGAGAAATTGCGTGAGGCGGGACGCAATCCTGAAACATGCTATGTGTTTGTTCGTTCGAGGCTGCTAGCGACTTGGTTTGCGGAAGCAACAGGCGAAAAGCTTCCGGTCAACAAGGTAACTCCGTATTTGAAAGCGGTTGGCATTCCTGAACTCCAGTCCAAGCGATTGACGGATGCTGTGGGGTGGGTGTGGCGCGGCTCAAAGGTCAAGCCGAATGAGGGGCTCGTCGACTTTGAAACGGGGCGCTTGATTACGACGCGGAAGCCGGGCCGGCGCAAATGAAGGCTTAATGAAGGTTAGATGCAGGTTGTGCATCGCCGTAACTCTATGACAGGAAAGAAATTGCGGCCGTTTTGTTTCGTTGATGAAGGATGAAGGTAAGAAAAATGACAAGGCGAAATCCATTGGACCAATCATGACCCAAAGTTTTTTTCTCAACCTTCATCATCATTCTCCGTGTCGGATCTTCCCGGCGATTAACCAAGTGAATTCCTTTCCACCTCCAACAACGAAAGACGATCGATGATCACCACCCTCAAAGACGATTCGCAACGTCTGTACGAATTGCTCGAAGTCTTCGCCGACCGTATGTATGCCGCCTATCTTAAGGCGGTCGACAAGAATATGGAGGAGCCGGTTGTGCTTCTGCTTGATCTTGATGATCCGGTGGCTGAATCGATTGCTGTCTCTGTGCAGCAAGACAATGAGGTGGAGAATTTCGTAAAGAATGTCCACGGCATCGGCGGCGTTCCGTTCGTAACGTGGCACATGTCGGCGGCGCAGGCGGCGCGCCTACTGGAGCCTCTTGACTCGAATTTGGCGAACGTTGTGCGACACCAGGCGCCGCCAGCAGGTTCGTTTACGGTAGCGGTAATTTCGCGTGACACGCTCATGCTCACGTTTGCTTCACTTCCACCGGTTGAATGAGGCGGGCGCAAATGCCGCCTCACCGGCGTCGCAGAGATGTTCCGGCGTAAATGGATCTCTCGTTTCGTTTACGCCCGCCTCGTCGACGGATCAACGGCGCGAAGAGCCATGACCTATGAAACAATGATCTTCAAATCCTACTGCTGAACCGCGCCCCTTGCATTTTGAAATTCACAAAGATCAAAACGCGGCGCGCCATCCGCCGCCAAAAAAGATCTTGATGCGGAAGGATGGTAACGAATGTCAATGTGCGAAACATACGCCCGTTAACGTCGCCGCACTGACGGGCGCGGTCCACGAGGAACTCGCAGCGATCTCTTCGCTGGTTGCTCTCGTTGATCTAAGTACAGCTTGCGGGTAACCGGTGGCAGGGCCGTCCCGACAGTTAGTTGATGCCAACGTATTTGACAATCCATTAAAAACTGGCGGCGCCGGCCGGGAACCTGACGCCGCCCGAGAAAAGTGTACACATGAACAATGCCAAGCCGACCCGAATGGGTCAAGGCAATAACGATTCGCCAAATCCTAGACTGCCCCGCTTTGTGGTGCGATTCGGCACGGCCAATCTACCGCTGATGATCCTGCATTGCTAACGCAATTTGAATGGGACGAATTGCGGGACGTTTGCGTCGCTTCGGACCGAGTAATCTGCATCGCGATTAGCGGAGCGCAGTCGCCAGGGATTCCTGGGAGCATCTATAAGATTGTGGCGGGAACACCTAACAAGGCGAATGGCGAGCCGTATAGCGAGATTTATCAACAGCGAGTTTGGTCGACCCTCATTCAGGTGAACCAAAAGGGCGACTTGCATGTTGCCCTGCATGCGCGCCACGGCTCGCCCGAACTGGCAAACCGCTTATTTTTCACGACGGTGGCGACCCTCTCGGGACGCGTTCGCGCAGGCGTGAACTACACCGCCGAGCGCAATACGCAGTTTCAGGGCCTAGCGGCCGATGGCGCCAAACTGGCGGTGGCGCGTCTCGTGCTTCGGGGATTTCGCGTTGTCGGTTTCGTCCATGATGAAATTCTGGTGGAGCTGCCTGATGAAGGCGGTTACGTTCGCCGCAGGGTCGTTGAGGCCGTTGTTCAGCATATCCGACTGGGCATGCAAGAGGTGACCTGCGGCGTGCCGGTGGAGTGCGAATACGCCCTCGCCCGGTGCTGGTCGAAACGCGCGAAATTGATCGAGCGCGGCGAGCGAATTCTTGCGTGGAGCCCTCCCGCGGCCAGGCAACCGACGCAACGTGGTTGACGTCGGCAGTCGGTACATTTTTATACTTGCTGAACTCAGTCACGCGCGGCCGCGAAGTCGAATTCAGTAAGCGTTCTTAGAGTGCACCACGGCGGCGTCGCAATGAAGAGGATTGATCGTGGCCATGGAGGCCCTCATTCGCCGGGACGCGTTTCGCACACTCAACGTGCGAGGGACGCTCGCCGAGCGGATGATCGATCCGGCGCATGAGCCGAGCGCCGGGAGCGGCGCGGTGATCGCAACGGCGGTGGATGATCTCGGGGTTACGCCGAGTGGTCGAATCCTACGTCCCAGACGAGCGGCGATTTGCTTCGTCAAGCAGCTACGCACCACCGAGAGTCCGAAATGGTCGGCGACTCTATACAGCTTCCTCTCTCGGCGTGCTTGCAGCCCGGCGCGCGGCGTGCACTCAAGGACGCCTGTTGTGAATTATGAGATTGACGGCCGCAGCCGACTCAATAGTACAATGTACTGTCTGCAACCAGGCACGGCCGAGAGCGTGAATTTTCCAGACGTCTGGAAAATGTGCCGTCGCCGACTTCGCACGGAGGAGACACGAAGGAAGGTTGATTTTGTCCAAGAAAGACGGCGTTCGCTGGGGGTGTATTGCACACTCGCTCGATCTCCTTCGAACAACTTACGCGGCTTCTAGCGGGAGGTTCGCCTGCCGCGGGAGCCACACGATTCCCAAGCCTTTATCGTCACGCACTTAATGGAAACGTTTCACGCGGCGCGTTGTCTGCGGCGCGCTTTCTGGGGAACGCGAAAAAAACTGGGATAACTAACGAATGTACTGGATGGTGAAAAATGGTCATCGTTACGCCTATCGTTCGCGCTGGGTGGAGGGTCGGCCGGTGAAGGAGTATGTCGGCGTCGGGGCCCAGGCCGAAGCGGCGGAACGCGCCCAGATCGAGGCGCGCATCGAGCGCGACGTCCGGCGGCAGCGCTGGGAGCGTCAGTGGGCGGAGATCGAGGCCGCCCGGGCCGCGCTCGACCGGTTTTGCGCGCAGGCCGACTTATGGGTCAGGATCACGTTGGTCTTGGCCGGGTATTACTTGCACCATGGCCACGAGTGGCGACAAAGGAGAACTACACGTGACGGATACGCCCCAACAAAAACGACCAACCGCCGCCGACTTGAAAGAGATGCGTAAAGTTTTCAAGCGCGCCAATGCCGGGGATCCCGAAGCCCTGGAGCGATTGCGCGCTTTCCTGGATGACAACCCTCAGGTCTGGCGCCAGACGGGCGACCTGGCGGCGATTGCCGAGCGCGCCTGGCTCACGCTGATGGCCGG
>CAUJHS010000014.1 GCA_963204915.1 Planctomycetota bacterium
TGAAGCGTCCAAGAAATGGACGATGCCTATACCGAAGTGGAAAGAAGCCCTCAATCACTTCGCCATCCTGTTCGCCGACCGCATGCCCAAAAACCTCAACTAACTCACCCCAATAACCGACTGACACAAAAATCAAGACAGGCCCACGCGTGCGGTAAAACCCCGACTCCCAGTTGTCCTGCACCCACTCCCACACGTTGCCGTGAACGTCGTATAGGCCAAAGGGATTCGCCTGGAGTTCCTTCACCGCGTGGATTTTTAATCTGGAATTGCCCCCATACCAGGCGGACGAATCCAGGGCGTCGATTCGGTCGGTGCTCCAGAACCGCGTGGTGGTTCCGGCCCGACAGGCGAACTCCCATTCCGCCTCCGTTGGGAGCCGGTAGCCTGTTCCTTCCTCCGGTGTGATTGTCTTTCCGGCTGGGAAGTAAAACGGTTTGAGCTGCTCCTGCTGACTGAGTTTCACGCAGAACTTGGCGGCATCGTTCCAACTGACCGTCTCCACAGGATAGTTCTTCGTTTCAAGCTGGGCGACTTGATCCTTGCCTTCGCCACTGGCGGAGAAACTAGCGGGGTTGGTCTCCATCACTTGCTCGTACTGCAATTGGGTCACTTCCGTTTCGGAAAGATAGATCGCTTGCGTCATGATCACCTTGTGCTGCGGCCCCTCGCTGTGAACTCGCTCCTTCCAGGCCGGGTCGTCATCTTCAACCGGTAACGCGGCTTGGATCTCTTCGGGCGTGCTTCCCATGAGGAACTCACCTGGGGGAATGAGTCGAAACTTCATGCCGAGGGAGTTCGTATACTCCACCGGCGCGCCCAGGTGCTTCGCCCAAGCTTCCTGATGCTGTTTGGCCTGGGCGGCATCGAACGGGGCAATTGCCGGCGGAGGGGTGTCGGCGGGCCAACCCTGCCAGGCCGCGACTTCTTGCTCGTCGCCGGTTTTTTCCGATGTTGAACTGGCGGTGCGTTCGCCCAGACCACGCGCCGCATCACGCTCGGGGGTGGACTTTTCTCCTCGGTTCATGATGAACACGCCGACCACGACCGCCAACGCCAGCAAACCTGCGACCAACCCGCCAAGGCGCTTTCTCCACTCGCGTGCGCTTACCTTCGGCGTTGCCTGAGCTTGTTGAGCCTTGCTGGCTTGAGAACGTTCCGCAACGCAGGTCACCTTGCCGCTGAACTGTAGTTCGCTCTGGCAGCGAGCCAAGAGATCCGCCACTTCCTGCGCCGACTGGTAGCGGTCGCCTCGGTTTTTCTCCAGTAGCCGAAAAATGATGGATTCCAGCCAGTCGGGCGTTTCCGGAATCACGTCATCCAAGGGGCGAGGCGTGTCTTCGCAAACGCGCTTTAGCACGGCCACGGTGTTGGCTGCGCGAAATGGCGGCCGTCCGCTGACCATTTGGTACAGCACACTTCCCAGGCTGAAGAGATCGGCGCGATGGTCCAACGCTTCCCCGCGGGCCTGCTCCGGCGCCATGTACATCGGTGTGCCGGCGAGCGTGCCGCTGGCGGTCATGCTCGCATCGTCGATCGCACGAGCCAGCCCGAAATCTGAAATCTTGGCGCGGTCGCTTGGTCCTCCCGTCAGCAGGATGTTCGTCGGTTTGATGTCGCGGTGGATCAGTTTGACCGCGTGCGCCGCAGCCAGACCAGCCGCGACTTGCTGGCCAATGCGCAGGACTTCGGGCAGTTCCAGCGGCCCGTGCTCGTCCATTCTTTGCTGCAGGGTCGAACCCGGGATATATTCCATCACTAGGTAGGGGGTTGGCTCTTCTTCGACGGCGTAAATTGCGACGATGTTTTCGTGCGTCACGGCCGCAGCGGCGCGGGCTTCTCGAAGGAACCTTTTGCGGGGCGGCGAGGTTGCGGCGAGTTCGAGACTCAACAACTTAATCGCCACCACCCGGTGTAGTTTTTCGTCAAAGGCTTTCGCGACAATGCCAAACGCCCCGCGTCCGAGAATCTCCTCGATCTCGTAATGCGCTAACCGACCGAGCCAGCCAGGACGCGCGGCTGGCTGCAAATACTTGCGGAACTCGGCTTCGCCCGACGAATCGCCAACCGGCAGAACCTCGGTGAAGGAAAATTTCGCTTCGATCGTTTCGTGCGAGGCGGAGTTTTTCGCTACGGCAGGCGTTTCGAGAAACTGACTTGACTGCTCGTGGTTCTGCAACAGTTCCTCGACCTGAGCACGGAGCGCCGCGTTGCCGCCGCAAGCCTGTTCGACGTAAGCCGCCCGCTCGGACTGATCGGCAATCTCGATCGCTGCCAGGAAAATGTCTCGCTCATTCATGATTTCTTCTCTACCACACGGTCGATCGCCTCAGGCGGCGCAATTGGGCAGTCGGTGAAATCGACATCGAGAAAATGGCGTCTGAAAGTCCGTGGCGCTGTTTCGCAGGCGAGTGCGCCAAAAAAATGAAAAATTTGTTCGAGCCACGCCGCTCAGGGAGAATCCGTGGCGTCGCGCTGGATTTCCCGCAGCAGCCAGGCTTTGGAGTAAGCCCAGAGCCGGTCGGCAGTTCGGGGAGGCAGTTCAAGGATCCGGCCGGCGTCCCGCAACGAAAGCCCTGCGAAATAACGCAGCTTGACCAACTCGCAGGCGGTGGCGTCCACTTGCGCGAATCTCTGTAAGGCTTCTTCGAGAGACTCCAGCAGGTCGTCCTTGTCTGCGCCTGGCGCATCGTCCAGGGGCATGGCGATTCGTTTCCAGTCGGCGCCATGCTTTTGCCGATTCCGGCGGCGGGCCTGGTCCACGAGAATTCGCCGCATCGCTTCCGCCGCGGCTCCGAAAAAATGCCGACGGTTTTTCCACCGCGGGGCATAGTCAACATCGACCAACCGCAGCCAGGCCTCATGCACCAGGGCCGTCGCCCCGAGCGTTTGCTCTGGCTTTTCGTGGGACAGTTTCATCGCGGCGAGCTTGCGTAGCTCCTCATACACCAGCGCCATCAACTCATCCGCCGCCGAAGAATCGCCCTGTTCGATCCTTTGAAGAATCAGCGTAACTTCATTCATACATAACGATGATGAGAATGCGGCGGGCGTAATCCAAGCATGCGGCTGGCGTCATTTTACTTTGCTGATTGGCCACGAGGCGTCACGCTGAACCAGGGCGGCGGGCCCTCCGGCTGCGCGGGTTGCTGAGTGGTGGAACGAAGCCTCAACGGAATCGCCCGCGAATTGAGGCGAGAGAATTCCTGCAAATCTTCCGCGAAGGGGACGCGCTCCGCGGGACTTTGACACGTTTACGCTTTGAACGCGCCAAGGCTGTCCATGGTGGTCAGGATGGCGATGATGATGAAGAACAAGCCGGCGGCAACGAGTAACAAGCGGCGGAGGATGCTGGGGCGCAGTTCGCGCGGGAGCAGGAAGGAGTTAATCGCCACGGTGTGCCAACAACTAAAGCCCAGGGCGTAATTGTAAAAGTTGGTGGACCACACCAGAAGCCGGTCGCCTTTGACCAGCGTGAGCATGACCAGCCCGAACGCCGCGTAAATGAGCAACACGCAAAAGTAGAACTTGCCAATGTGCCGCGTGTCCCACTTTTGCAGATGTGGGCTGGCGGTCCAGAACACATCGACCCAGCGCCGCAGCACGCCGTCGGCGGTTGAAATGGTGCTGGTGCCTAGCACCAGGAACCCGCAGAACAGAGTTAAGTACCAGAAGGTGTCGCCCCAGGTGGGGCCTACCGCATCAGCTACGCCTTGAGCCGTCATGCCCGCCGCTTGCCATTTGTCCTGCGGAGCGCTGCCGCGCGTCAAAAACTGCACCGACAACATGCTGGGAAGCGCAATTCCCAAAAAGCACGCGGGCATCCACACGGCCAGTTGCTCGCGTTGGACATGGTGCACCCAACCCCGCCAACGCTCCAGCGTTTTGGGACTAATGAGAAACACCTTGCCTACGTGCGAGAGTTCGATGGCGTGCCCGCCGATGATGCTGGGAATGGCCCCCACCTGACGCCCCATGCCCCAGCCTTGATCGCGCGTGTAGTTGCTGATCGGCGTGTTGGTCAAACCGCCGTTGCCCGAAATGGCCGCCATAGCCGCCAGAATGCCGATCATCGACAAGTCGAGCGCGGGAAGCGTTTCGCCCGAGAGAAACGTCGTAAATACATTGGCGGTTTGCGGCGAGCCGTCGGCCGATTGGACCGGGACCGTGCCAAACTGGAAGAAACCAGCGCCAATCTCGGCCCAGGTAGCGGCCGTGGAGTAGAAGATCGCCAGGAACATCAAGAAGCCGAACACGAAGATCAACTTAAAGCTCATCACAATCTTGAGCGAGGTGAAAATCTTCCCTCCGATTACCAAGGGCACCAGCGCAAGCAAAAAGATGCCGCAGGCCAGTCCTTTGAGCAGAAAGTAGTCGACCGCCGGGTCGGGCAATCGGCGCAGCAACACGGCCGCCGCGGGGATGGCTGCGTTCGACGCCAGATACGGCAGGAACGAACCGAGATCCAGCACGAGGTACAGCATCAGCCAGAACATGGGGCCGGGCAGCGTGCGAAACTTGCCGGTGAAGATCGGCTCGCCGCTGTACAGCGTGTAGCGGCTAATCTCGATGTTGTAAAGCGTTTGCCCCAGAATGCTCAGGGTCGAGAGCCACAGCAGCGCGCCGCCGTATTTGGCCGTGACCAAGGGGCCGGTCAGCCACTCGCCGCCGCCAATGGCCGAAGCTCCCATGACCAACCCCGGCCCCAGCAGAAACGGCCACCGGCTAATGGTGAACCGTGGCGCTTCGACCAGTTCGGCCACTTCCCACTGCGGCATTTGCTTCGAGCCGGGCCAGGGTGCTTCGCCGGTGGCTTGCTCGGAAACGGTCGCAGTCGCCTCGTTCGAATCGGGCAGCGTGTTCGCCATGGTTCCTCTCAATGTGCGGGGAACTGGCATGGTATCGCGATAGCGCGGCGAACGCAACAATTGGCGCGTCGTCGTCGCGAGGGCTTTGGCAAACGGCGGCTACGAGCCGCTGAGCGATAGCCACGGTTCGCTTGGCGGGTGCAGCAAGAACTGTACGCTCGCGCGTGAATGATCGCGCCAGAGCGTCAACGTCCTGTGTGTGCGAAGGCTTCGATGTCTGGCAGCGTAACGGATGGCGCCCCAAGACCCGCGCCAGCGCTGACGATGCCTGTCGGCTTGAGTTCGAATACTCCGAAATTACCAGATTGACTGGTTGCGGCGGTCGTGAGAGTCGCGCCGTTTGGATTCCAAACGATTGTTCTGGATGTTTCCCATTCCCGTGCGCTGCGCTTGGCGCAAAAAGCTAGGGTTGAACGCCGAAGGAACGTGTCCGCCATCAAAAGGCGGCACGCTGAACGCTCCAGGCCGCAAAACCGGCGCGATTGCCCCAAGTTAGAAAATCGGGGCGCGAGTTCCTCGCGATGCGTTTGCGGGCAGGAAATACATAACCTAGCCTTTGTTGTCGAACCGGATGATCTTGTCCGCAACGTCTCTCTTGCGTGGCGCGGGAGGAGCGGAATACAAGATCGGTGAAGTCGCCGCGTTGTCCATTTGAACCTTCAATGGAACACCTGAACCAGCCACTTACGGCTTCGTGGCCGATGCCGCCAAGCGAGGGTGAACACCCCCTGGCGGATACGCGCACGACGTCGCTCACGGCGGTCCTGGAGCGTCTGAACGACGCCGCCGCGGTTAGCCCGGCGTCGCATGCTCAGGCCGAAACCGCCCATCAAAACCGGTTGGTGCAGGTCCGCCTGGGCGTGGCCAGCGGTTTGTTCGCCTCGCTGCGGGCCAAACATGCTCCCACGGCGGCGCATTCGCTGCGTGTCGCGCTGGGATGCTCCTCGTGGGCGATGATGCTCAATCTCCCTTCGAAAGAACGCGATGAAATCGAAGCGGCGGCCTTGTTGCACGATGTGGGTAAGATCGGCGTTCCCGACCAAATTCTAAGCAAAGCAACCAAGCTCAACCCGGACGAAGTTGCGGCGATGGAGCGGCACCGGGCCTTTGGTTTAGATATTCTGCGGCAGTGTTGTGCGTCGCAAGGCATTCTCGACATCGTCCGCTACGCGCCGGCCTGGTACGACGGTTCGCGCGGAGGTTTTGACCGGGCCGGCGAAGACCTGCCGCTGGGCGCGCGCATGGTCGCCGTGCTTGACGCCTTTGACGCCATGACCACCGACCGCGTGTACCGGCGCGCCATGTCGCGCGATCGGGCGCTGGCCGAGTTGTTCGAGTGCGCCGATGTTCAGTTCGATTTGAGACTGGTCAAAAATTTCTGCGAACTGGTCACCAGCGACCGCGTCAAGTTTAATTCGGCTGTGGCCTCGCGCTGGCTGGGGCAACTGCGGGCCGAAACGTCGAATAACTTGTGGGCCTTGAACGAAAGGGCCTCCGAAACCACGGAAGGCTGCGTGTCGGCTGCGTCGACGGTCGAAGCGCTGTTCCACAAGAAGCTTCTGGAGTCGATGCACGACGCCGTGATCTTCGTCGACGGCTCGCTTCGCGTATCGCTTTGGAATCGGGCGGCCGAACACCTGACCGGGCTGCAAGCCAGCGCGATGCTGCAACGCAAGTGGCTTCCCAGCCTGCTCGACATGCGCGACGAAGACGGCTACACCATTGACGACAACGACTGTCCGTTGGCCCATGCGTTGCAATCGAAGTTGCAAACCGCCCGGCGGCTAACCGTGGTGGCCCGCGACGGAAAGAAGATCACCGTCGACGCGCACATGATTCCGGTGTTATCGCGCGACGGCGTGTCGTACGGCGCCACGTTGTTGCTGCACGACGCTTCGTCCGAAGTGAACCTGGAAGAGAAGGTCCAATTCCTGCACGAAAAGGCGACTCGCGATCCGCTCACCAAAGTGGCGAACCGGGCCGAGTTCGACCGTGTGCTCAAGCTGTTTGTGACGGAGTATCTCGAAAAGGGACAGCCCTGCAGCCTGATTATTTGCGATATCGACCACTTCAAACGCATTAACGACACCTACGGCCACCAGGCCGGCGACGAGGCCCTGGTCAGCTTCGCGGGCGTCTTGCGGCAGTTGTGGCGTCCGGGCGACCTGGTCGCACGCTACGGCGGCGAAGAGTTCTGCATCCTGTGCGCCAATTGCGACAACCAAACCGCCACCCAGCGAGCGGACGACGTCCGCCGTCAGCTGGCGGAAACACCGCAGTCGATGCTCGCAGGCAAGACCATCACCGCCAGCTTCGGCGTGACCGAGGTGCAGCCCGGCGATACGGATGAAACGATGCTCCGCCGGGCGGACCGCGCTTTGCTGCAAGCCAAAGAGTCGGGCCGCAACTGCGTGATCCAACTCGGCTCGGGGCTTTCTGGCGAAGAGAAACAAGCCGACTCGCGCGGCTGGTTCTCGTGGCTGCGTCCGACGCCGCCCGACTTGCTGCTGGAACGCAATTTGATCACCGCGGTGCCGCTGCCGGTCGCCGCCGAGAAGTTGCGCGGCTTCGTGGCCGATCACCACGCCGAAATTGTCGCCATCGACGAAGATCACGTCGTTTTGCACTTGGAAGTACAGCACAACACCTCAAGTCGGCGCCGAGGCGACCGCGCCGTGCCGTTCCAAATCGAACTGCGGTTTGCCGAAATCCGCATTGAGGCGGAAGACGGACGGCCGCAACAGTCGACTCGTACGTTGATTCGTGCTGCGGTGCGACCGCGCCGCAATCGTGACCGCCGCCGCCGCGACGCGATTGATCGCGCCCGGCAGTTGGTCAGCAGTGTCAAGTCGTACCTGATGGCGCAAGACTACAACAGCAAGAAATCCAACTCGCCCGACGCGACCGAAGACGTAAACAAGAGCCGTGCCTGGTTTGGCGTATTTGTGAAGAACTGAGGAATAAAGAGTCAACCGTCAGGAGTTGAGGGTGTGTGAGCTGAGCGGCGGTAATTGGTCGACCGCCGCTTTGCATTTCTTGACCGAGCCGCGGTCTTAGCGCGCGTTTCACGCAGGTGTGACGCTCCCAAGGTGGCGCACTCGCTCCGCGAGTGCCGGAAACCACTCGCGGAGCGAGTGGACCACACTGAAGAAGTCATCACACCTCGATGAAGTAGGCTCTAGCGGTCCGCGTCCGTGGGCGCCGGTAGAGCGCGAGGTTCTTCTTGATCGCCAACGAGCACCGTGCGCGGCGTGACGAGCAAGAGCAGGCGTTGCCCTTCGGAGTCGGCATGCGTCGGCGACGCCTCCTTCAAATCGCCGCCGTCGATGAGGAGGGCGTCTCCTACGGGAACCGTCGCGGTGAACGTCCCGCCAAGTTTCGCCCAGTCTTGCGGCGCGGGCAGCGCCTCGCCTGGAACCGCCTCCGCCGCGACTGTCGAATTTCCCACACGCGGCGCCAACGAGAGCCGCACCGCTTTTCGATCGGGCGTGACCACGCCTTGCATCGCCAGCGAGACGCCGTCGTGCGTGAAGGTCGTCGGCCGTGATTTGCGCAAGGAGAACCAATCCCGGCGCTTAGTCGCCTGAGGAACGACGCTGCCCATGCTGAAGAACGCTCGCTGGCCGTTGAAGATCGTCACCTTGGGCGCTGCCAGAATGTTCGCACGTTCGTGAGCTTGCGCCGTCACGACCATCTCGCGCACTTGCGATTCCTTGATTACGGCGTACTTCCGCTCCGCGAGAAAAGCGGCGGGGCTGACCGCGGCGGGCGACTCCTGGACGTCGAAGTCGAAATCAACCCCAATGCGTTCGACGCCGTCCTCGCCCACGAGGGTCGTGGTGCGAAGTTTGCGAACGGTCTGATCGAGATTCCCGACCACGTTTTCCATGTAGTCCGGCGGCACGCTCAGGAATCGCGCCTCGATCACGATTTGCACCTCTTGCAGTCTTCGCATTTGCTCCAGCAATTCCGCAATCTGCTCGTGGATGTCCGCAGTCTGGCTGACCACGAGGCTCAAATTCCCCGCAAAGGGCTGAATGGCGCCAGGCCCGCCCGTTTCATCCCACGTTTGCGGCGCCACGGTGGTGGTGATGGTGCGAATGAGCGTCGCAAGGCCGGCTTGGGTGTTGACCGGTTCGGGCGGCGCTGCGGGTTCAGGCGATGGCGCCACGATGGCGCGTTGCTGCGCGATCGACCAGTCTTCAAAACGGAGTTTGGAATTACCCGACTCGTCGGATAAACCGGGAATAGGAACCACCAGGTCGGCCACGTTGTAAACCTTGGTCAACATCATCCCACGTTGGACGCGTCGGCTCGTGATCTCCAGCACATCGTTCCGTACGCCGTAGGTCAATTGCAGGGGCTCAAGGATCAACTCTAGGCAAGTCTTGAGCTTGGCCGGCTGCAGCACTTGCAACGTCACGGAATGATGTTGCGTGACTCCCTCTTCTTTGATGGCTTGAGCGTTGAGCACCAGATTAATATTCGCCTGCTTCGCCAGATTCGATAGAGCGTCCTTGAGCGGCTCGTTCTCAAAATCGCAGGTGACGTTTTGCTCGAGCGCCGCCTGAATTGGGTCAGGCGCCGGCTTGCTGTCGGGCTTTCCGGCCGAGTCGGCGCGCACGACCCTTGACGACTTCAACGTCTCTTGGCGCTCCGGCGTAAGTTGGTCGGGCGTATCATCATCGCGCGTGAGGAGTTTCTCGACCAGTTGCTCCAGGCGCTCGATGCGCTGGATCAGGCTGGGCGAGGCGTTGTCGCCGTCCTCTTCGCCCCATACCGCGTAGGCCGAGAAGGGAATCACCGCGACTGCCATCAGGGCGAGCATGGCGCGGCCTTTCCACGATAACCGACGTTGGCTTCCTTGCAGAATCATCTCGAATCTCCGTTTCAAGAGGTTAACGCGCCCAAACCCGCTCGCCGCGAACGGCGCCACGGTCGGACCTTCGGACAAATAGTTCACCGTTTCCCAAAGCGCCGCAGCATACGCCCGCGCGTGCTGCGGCAAAGTTTGCAACACCAGGGCGTCGCAACACTCCTCCTCGGCCTGCTGGAGCTTGCGGCGCGCCCACCAGCTCACGGGGCTCCACCACGCGGCCAGCACCAGGAATGTTTCGAACCAGCGCACCCAATGATCGCGCCGCCGCAGGTGGACTAGTTCATGCGTCAACAATGCTTCCAGTTGCGGTTGGCTTAAACGCGGCAACAACGCCGCGGGCAGCAGCACCCGCGCACGCCGGCCGACGCCCCACACCAGCGGTGCGACGCGTCCCGGCGTGACTCGCACCTCCGGTATCTGCCGCAATCCCAGGCGCTGGGCACAAGCGGCGGTTGTTTGCTGAAGGGCTTCGTCGGCGAGCGGCGTTTGCCGCACCAGGCGATGAAACCTCGTCACTCGCAACACGAGGATCAGGGCTAACACCATGGCGCCCCCTAGCCATAACATCAGCGTAAGGATTTCCGCCAGCGCCGCCCAACGGCCAACTCCCGCACGATTCCAACTCGGCGGCAAGGCCGCCACGTCAACGCCTTGCGACCGCGGCGAGGGTCGTATTGCCGTCCCAGGTGGGCCGTCTTCCGCGACGTTCGCAGCCGCGTACGTTTCCGCCAACGACTGCGTTGCCACGACCGCGGTCATCGCCGAATCGGGGCGAGCGTCCAGTCGCACCGGAAAGGCGCACCATGGCGGAGCCGCCGCCTTGGCCAGCACCAGCGCCCATAACCACCATGCGATTTGGGGTTGACGCCACCATCGCGTAACGACAACGACCGCTCCGGCCAAGACCGCCGCCGTCAACGCGTTACCCAAGCCGATTTGGAGTAGTTCACGCATGACCCATGCATCCCTGAAAAAAGGCGAAATCCCGATTGGGCGATTTTGCGCGAAGCGCCACCGCGGCCGGCTATGCGTGCTTGTCGAGCAGTTGACGCAACTCGTCGAGTTCCGCCGGAGTCAATCGCTTGTTCTCCACCAGGTGGGTCAACAAGGGCGCCAGCGAGCCTTCCGAGAGTTTGCGGGCCATCGCTTCCAGTTCGCGCCCCGCTACGGCCTCGCGCGAAACCGCGGCCGAGAAACGATGCACATGCTCGCGGCGGTCGCGCTGCACCAGCCGCTTCCGTTCGAGGCGCTTCAGCAGCGAATGAACGGCGCCGATTTCCGATTCGCTGCACCGCGGATAAATCGCCTCGGCCAAGGCGCGGGCGGTGGCCGGGCCGCCGTCCCATAGTGCTTTGAGCACCGACAATTCGGCGTCGGTAACATGTTGGCTGTTCGTCGACATCCTCGCCCTCCTTCCCCTAGACGCAGTGTCTAAGATGGTAGACATTTCGTCTAAGGCGTCAAGAGCGAAAAGTCGCGGCGGCCAGCCCACAAGCCGTGTGTCAGGCAAACAGCTTTCCTGTTACCCGAGAGCACGGGGGTTGGCGAATTTGTTGGTTCTTTGGTAGTCTGGCCGTGAACGCTTCCTTTGGAGGGAAGCGAGTTTTGTTTCTCGTCAATAACTCGGGCGGAATACAACTCGCCACGCGCCGTGCTCTCGGGGCGAACGTCCTTCGAGAAATGCGGCGTCGGTCTTCGGTTGGTAGATGGGATAGCCATGGCGGATGCATTTGATCCTTATCGCGAAGCGTTGATTATGGAGACCAACACGGTCTGGCCCGAGGAGTACGACCACCTCGAACCAGCCGAGAAGCGACGCATCGAGGGTTTGCTGCATGCCGACCCCAGCGCGTGCGCCCACCTGGAGTACATGCGGCTGCATACCGGGTTTTGCCGCGTGATTACCGTGACGCCCGAAGACTTGGAGCGGCTGCACGTCGTGACGAGTTAGCGTCATCTCGCGGGCGGGCCGGAACCGCATCCTCCGGGCGACTCCGCCAGCGCCCGTCCTACGCAAGCAAGGCCAAGGTGCATCGTGCCGCGCGTCCACGTTAATTTGAGCGAACGCAGCTACGACATCGAAATCGGCAGCGGGGTGCTGGCGCAAACGGGGGCATTCGTCGCGGCGCGGACCAAGGTTTCGCACGCCGTGGTGATGAGCGATCGACACGTTGAGCATCCTTACGCCCGAGCCGTAGCGGCTCGTTTGCACGACGGCGGCGTTCGCGTGGACCTGCTGAGCATCGAACCGGGAGAACCGAGCAAGTCCGTGGCTTCGGCCAATCACCTGTGGAACGCCCTGCTCGCCGCCGGGGCCGACCGCAAGACCGTGATCGTCGCCGTGGGGGGCGGCGTAGTGGGCGATCTGGCCGGTTTTGTCGCCGCCACCTACGCGCGCGGTTTACCCTTTGTGCAAATTCCCACCACACTGCTGGCCCAGGTCGATAGCAGCGTCGGCGGCAAAGTGGGCGTTAATCTGCCTGGCGCTAAGAACATGGTGGGCGCCTTCTGGCAGCCGCTGGGCGTGCTAATTGACACGGACACCCTATCGACGTTGCCCGACCGCGAGTATCGCGCTGGTCTGGCGGAAGTGGTCAAATACGGCGTGATCCTGGATGAGGAGTTCTTCACGTGGCTGGAGGGCCACGTCCAGGAAATCAACCAGCGCGACCCCGCCGCGCTGGCGCACATCGTCACGCGGTGTTGCCGTCTCAAGGCCGATGTGGTCGAACAAGACGAGCGTGAAACCACGGGTCTGCGGGCCGTGCTCAATTACGGCCACACCTTTTGCCATGCGATTGAAGCGACGACCGGCTATGGCGAATACTTGCACGGCGAAGCGGTCAGCATTGGCATGATGTGCGCGGCGCGACTGGCGGCCGCGCTGGGTCGGATCGACGAATCGCTCGTGGTCCGGCAGCGCGACTTACTCGCGGCGTTGCACTTGCCGCTAGAAACTCCTGCCGTGGCCGAGGAAGAACTCCTGGCCGCCATGCAACACGACAAAAAAGTGGAGCATGGCCGGTTGCGGTTCGTGCTGCCCACGCGGTTGGGGCATGTGGAGTTGGTCGGCGACGTCGATCCGGCGCTCGCCCGGGCGGCGCTGCGCGGCGCCGCTTCGTAACTTTCCAGCAGGGCGACAAGCGCCGCCCACCGGCTTACTGGTCGACGTCGCGGTCGCCGGGAATGATTTCGCCTTGCGAGTCCAACTCCAGGTTGATCTCGTTGCCGCCGTCTTCGACCTTCTTGGTTAGCGTCGAGTTGCGATTGTACTTGGTGGGCACTTTCTCAGGTGCGCCGGGCGAAGGAGGATCGCCATCTGGATTCGCCGGCGCATACGTCGTGACCGAAACGGTGTGCTCGCCGATTACGGCGCCTTCGATATCGCGCGATAGCGAAAGCTCATAATGGCCGTCGCTGTCGGTCACGCCCGACGAGGACGAGCCGGCGCCGACCGGGGTGAATGTGACCCGAGCGCCGCTCAGGGGTTGGCCGTCCAGCGTGACCTTTCCCGAGACTTCGGCCATGTTGTCGGGTCCGTCGTCGCATCCGGCTATTGCCGTCGCCACCCATAGCGATGCGAGGCAGACCCAACGCCACATTCCGCACTTGCGCAATCCCATAACGCCTCCGCCTGAGGATGATTTAAAGCCGCCGCGCGCCAACCCCGGCGCGTGGTTCACTGCAACTGGGTCGCCAAACAGCGCTCTCGTTAGAAGCCCGAAACCGGCAAGGTGTCGTGGCGCGTCATCAAACGCTGGTAGGTGCGATTTCGATCGTCGCGCGAGTGGGCCAAGGAGCCATTAACGTCGGTGTTGGGGTGCCAGTAATGGTCGATGGTTTCGGCCAGGAACCGGACCGATCCGTCGCACAGGGCGAACTGCGCGCCGCCGGGATGCATGCTGCTGAAGCCTTCCATGCAGCCCCAGCGCGGCGTATCCCACGCGATGACGTTGGTGTCTTGATTCATTTTCGGCCGGCTGGTGCCAATGAGAATGTTAAAGCTGCGTCCGGCCGAACCGCGCGTGCGTCGCGTGCCCACCCACGAGCCGGAGCGGCAATGAAACGTTTCTCGCTCGCCAACCGCCAGCGTGTTGCTTGTGCCGTCAAGAATATCGGCAAAGTTCACATTGCTGTGATGGAAGAAAACGCCGGTGTTGTCCGGGTCCGAGGCGTTGCTGCCTACGTCGCGGTGACCCGCCACGCCGGGATAATTGCTCACGCCCACCAACACCGGTTGCGCGTGTCCACCAGCCACCGTACCGTTGCCGCCATTGAAGTTGCGGTTGTTATGCACCGACCCAGGACGGTTAAAGCCGGAATCCGAGGGGCACATAAACACTTCCAACCGGGTTTGCGCAAGTTGTAAGAAAGCGCTGGGCGTAGGCTGCACGCCTCCAGTCGCCAGCGAGTCGCGCAGGGTGAAACGCGTCACCCCCAACTTTTCATGCAGTGCTTGTTGTTCGACATACGGTAAGAGCAACGCCGACCACCCCCAGCTTTCAAAGGGGTCAATGTTCGGATCATCGAACCAGCCCGAGGGCATGGTCTTGTAGGTATCGTGGTAGTTGTGCAACCCCAAGGCGATTTGCTTCAAATTGTTGCCGCAGCTCATGCGACGCGCCGCTTCTCGTGCGGATTGCACGGCAGGCAACAGCAGGGCCACTAAGACGCCAATAATGGCGATGACCACGAGCAACTCGACCAACGTGAAACCACGACGGCGCATGATCCATGCTCCTTACGGCAAGAAGAGGAGAACCGCAAGACAGATCCGATCGATCAACGAGAAAAGGTGAGAAGCATGGTAGATGATTCTGTGCGTGTCGTCAAAAAAATTGGGTAAGAATTCTCGTGTGATAAGCTGGGTAATTTGCGTCGCGCTACCGCTTTCACGCTGGGAACGATTGCAACCAATCGGTCGCGGCTTATACAATAGCCTTCCGTCCCGCCTGGTTTGCTCCTTCCTCTCGGCCTAGGGTATGCGATGGCGAAGCCCCTCGCCTTCTGGTGTTGTTTGCTACTTGCGACGGCGGCTGCTTCGGCGGCCGAGGTCGATTATCTGCGCGACGTGAAGCCGATCTTGCGCGAACGGTGCTTTGCCTGCCACGGCGCGCTCAAACAGGAAGCAGGACTGCGTGTCGACACGGCCGCGGCGCTGAAGCAAGGCGGCGACTCCGGCGCCGCGCTGCAACCCGGCGACGCCGGCGCAAGTCTGCTCTGGGAGCGAATCACCGCAACGGATGAGTCGTACCGCATGCCCCCCGAGGGCAAGCCGCTCGAAGCCGCGGAACTGGCCTCGATTCGCGCTTGGATCGAGCAATCGGCGCCCGCGCCAGACGACGAACAGCCCGAGACGGATCCGAACCAACACTGGTCGTTCCAGCCGCCGTTGAGGCCGCCAATTCCCGCGCCGCACCCATCAGGTTCAGCGCAACCGCTCAACCCCATCGACGTATTTCTCGACGCCGGGCGTCGGGCACGTCAACTGCAAACCGTACCCGAGGCGGACCGTGGCTTACTATTGCGGCGCGTGCATCTTGACCTGATTGGCGTACCTCCCACGCGACAAGAACTGCACGAGTTCTTGGCCGACGAGCGGACCGACGCCTTGGAGCGCGTCGTCGAGCGCCTGCTCGATAGCCCGCACTATGGCGAACGCTGGGGCCGGCACTGGATGGACGTATGGCGCTACACCGACTGGTACGGCCTGGGCGACCAATTGCGCAACAGCCAAAAGCACATTTGGCACTGGCGCGACTGGATCATTCAATCGTTGAATGAAGACCAAGGCTATGACCGCATGGTGCAACAAATGCTGGCCGCCGACGAGTTGGCGCCGAACGACGCGAGCGCTTTGCGGGCCACGGGTTTTCTGGCGCGTAACTATTATTTGTTCAACCGCACCACGTGGCTGGACGAGACGATCGAGCACACGGGCAAAGCCTTTCTCGGGCTGACGCTCAATTGCGCCAAGTGTCACGACCACAAGTACGATCCGCTCACGCAGGACGATTACTATCGCTGGCGCGCGGTGTTCGAACCGCACCAGGTGCGCCTCGACCCGCTGCCGGGCGAAATCAACTTGGAAAAGAATGGCCTGCCGCGCGTGTTCGACGCGCATCCCGACGCGCCCACGTACGTGCATCTTCGGGGCGATGAGAAACAGCCGCTCAAAGACCGCGTGGTTCCTCCGGGCCCGCCGGGGTTTTTGTTGCGCGGCGAGTTCCAACCGCAAAGCGTGGCGCTTCCGGCCGCGGCGCACAATCCGTCGCTGCAAAGCTTTGTGCTGGAGGATCACGTGGCCGCGGCCGAACGGGAGATCGCCGCCGCCCGGCAAACGCTCTCGCAAGCCCGCGCGAAACTCGCACAGGCGACGGCGTTCGCGGCAAAATCGGAAACAAATCTTGAAGAAATGCGAGAAACTTCTGCGGAAGTTTTTCTCCAAGACAACTTCGCCGCGTTGGATGAATCCGTCTGGGAGATCGGCCCTGGCGAGTGGAAGCACGCCGAGGGTCGCCTCACGCAAACTCAAACCGGCGCCGAAAGACGCTGGTTGCGCACGCGCCAGCCGCCCCCGCAAGACTTTGAAGCCGTGCTACGCTTCAAAACGCTCGGCGGACAAATGTGGAAGTCGGTCGGCGTATGTTTCGACATGGTCCCAGGGCGCGAGAAAGTGGTTTACCTCAGCGCCGTTTCGCCCGGTTCGAAGGTGCAGGTCTCGTTCAATCAAGGCGGCGGCTCGGCGTATCCGGCCCAAGGGAAACAAGATCGCCCGGTCGAACTGAACACGCCCTTTGAACTGACCGTGCGCTTGCGCGGCGACCTGGTGAATGTGGCGATCGACGGACAGCACGCCGTGGCGTATCGCTTCCCCTTCGCGCGCGAAGCAGGCGGGTTCGAGATCTTCGCCTTTGATGCTGCCGCGGAATTCTCCTACGTGAAGATTCGGGCGCTGCCGGAGGACGTCGCGCTGGTGGAAGCGGGCGCGTCCAGCGAAGCGCCGCTTACCCCGGAACTGGCGCAGCGTGCGGTGGCGCTGGCCGAGAAAACGCTTGCCGCCGCCGAACTTCGCCCGGAGGTGCTGCGAACCGCGCACAACGCCGATGCGGCGAAAGCTCAACCGGCGCCGCCGGAGAATTTGGCCGCACTCGTACGCGCTGCGGCCCTCGCTGCCCGTCGGCATGAGTTGGCGAAGGCGGAAGAAGCCGTGCTCCGCGCGGAGCAGAAAGTCGCGCAAGCGGCCGAAGCGGCGAAAGCCCCCGCCGAGAAAGAGTTGCAAGCGGCGCTTGAAGCTCGGGAAAAAGCACGTCGCGCGGTGGAGGAGCCCGGCGAAGCGTATCCTTCATTGCAGGCTTCGCTCAAAGCGCTGGAAGGGCCGGATGAAACCGAAGCGTCTCGCCTGCAACCGTATCCCACGATCAGCACCGGGCGAAGAGCCGCACTGGCGCAATGGCTAACCGCGCGCGACAACCCGCTGACCGCACGCGTGGCGGTAAATCATATTTGGACGCGGCACTTCGGCCAACCGTTGGTCGAGTCGATGATGGACTTTGGCCGCCGCGCCCCGCCTCCGGCGCAACAGGACCTGCTCGACTGGCTCGCGGTCGAGTTTATGGAAAGCGGTTGGAGCATGAAGCACTTGCACCGCTTGATGGTGCTGTCGCAAGCATATCGGCTGAGCAGCTCCTCGCGCGAGGCGGACGCAGCGACCCTGGCGGCCGATCCCGAGAATCACTACTACTGGCGCCGCCGGCCGATGCGCATGGAGTCTCAAGCCGTACGCGACAGCTTGCTGCACCTGGCCGGCGTATTGAACCCGACTCTGGGCGGACCGACGCTCGATCCGACAAAGGACGACACGCTGTTTCGGCGCAGTTTGTACTTCACTCACTCGCGCGACGATCAGCACGCGTTTCTGTCGATGTTCGACGACGCCGATATCGTGGCATGTTACCGTCGCACCGAGAGCGTCGTGCCTCAGCAAGCGCTCACGCTGGCCAACAGCAAGCTCTCGCTCGATATGGCCCGGCGCCTCGCCGCAAAACTGCAAGCCGACCTGGGCCAACCCACCGAAGAAAGCCAACCCAACGACGATGCATTTCTGACCGCCGCGTACGAGACGATTTTGTGTACACGTCCCACGCGGGACGAACTGGCCGCCTGCCGCGATGCGCTGGCGCAAATGCAAACGGTTCTGCAAGCCCAAGGCCACAAACAACCCGTCCAGCGCGCCCGAGAAAACCTCGTGCACGCGCTATTGAACCACAACGATTTCATCACGATCCGATGATGCGATCTTTGCTGATCGAGTAACCACAACATGTTTAACCGCTCCCCGACGGGGAGCGCGCTGGTCGGAGCAGATGGGCCATGCCCCGCGCTTCGCCTGGCGCTGGCGTGGAAAAACATCGCCTGAAAGGCGGCGACATGGCAGCCCAGGGCAACGCCCTGGGATCACGAATTGTTTTTCGCATTCAAAGCAAGCCCTGAAAGGGCGCAACAACCCTGTGACCATGTCCCAATCGTTAGCGAAGAACCTCGTTCACCTGATCTACAGCACGCGGAATCGTCAGGCTTGCCTCAAAGCGCGTGTACGGCCACCGCTGTGGGCCTACATGGCAGGCATTCTTCAGCAATGGGAAAGCTCTGCGATTGTGATCGGCGGCATCGCCGACCATGTGCATATTCTCTTCGCGCTATCGAAGAACCACGCTTTGAAGAAGTTGGTTGAGGAGGTCAAGAAGGGTTCATCAAAGTGGTTGAAAACTCAAGCCCTGAGTTTCAGGACTTTCATTGGCAAAACGGTTACGGCGCGTTCTCAGTCAGCCAATCGAATGTCGAGGCGGTGCGCCACTATATTGAAACGCAGGAGGACCATCATCGCGTGCGCACTTTCCAGGAGGAATTTCGTGAATTTTTGATACGCCATGCGATGGAATATGATGAGCGGTACGTGGGGAGCTAGCGTAGCGCACCCCAGCACCGTAGTTTTTGCGCCCTTTCAGGGCGACAAACTACAAAACAAGAAAGAGGGATTAGATCCTGTCTTCCTGCTTTCTTTCCCCAGGGCGTTGCCCTGGGCTGGCATATGGCCGCCCTTCGGGCGATTCACCCTTACTGCGTAATAAACGTCGTTTCGAATGGTTATCATGGAAAATGCAACACTAAAACATTCCACCACACGGCGGGCGTTTTTGGGTCATGTGGGCTTGGGCGGCGTGGCGCTGGCGGCCATGTTGGCGCGCGAAGGACTGGGCGGGGAGTCGGCTCGGCTGGCGCATCCTTCGGGTCAGCCGCATTTTGCCCCGCAAGCCAAAAGCGTCATCTGGCTGTTCATGCGCGGCGGCGTAAGCCACTTGGAAAGTTTTGATCGCAAGCCCGCGCTGGACCAGTACTCCGGCAAGACGATCGCCGAGACGCCCTTCAAAGGAGTCAACGATCCTGAACGCCTCAAGCGCGTGCGCGTGGTCGTGGTGAACGACGCCAATGGGCAGCAGCGCAATACGATTTATCCCACCCAAATTGGGTTCAAACGTTACGGCCAAAGCGGAATCGAAGTGAGCGACTGGTTCCCGCATCTCGGCGGCTGCGTGGATGATATCGCCGTGGTGCGCTCGATGTGGACGACCGACGACAACCACGGGGCTCAGGTGCAGTTCCACTCGGGCCGGCATATGCTCGATGGCCGCCACCCCACGATTGGCGCCTGGATCAACTATGGCCTGGGAACGCTCAACGAGAACTTGCCGCAGTTCATCAACGTGGGGCCGCGGTTTTTCGACCCGCGCGACGGCCACTATCTGGGTCCCGCCTACGACGCGGTGCCGCTCAAGGTCGATCTGCAAAACCCATTGCCGTTCGCTCGCCCCGAGTTAGATCTCTCGCACGAGGAGCAACAGATCGAGTTCAACCTGGTCAACCGGCTCAATCGGCTGACGGAAACGGCGTACCCGGACGATGAAAACCTGCGCGCCCGCATCAAAGCCTACGAGCTGGCGTTTCGCATGCAAACCGCCGTGCCCGAGGTGATTCACTTTGACGACGAAACCGCGGCGACGCAAAACCTGTACGGGTTGGACAACGCCACGACGCGCCCCTTTGGCATGCAGTTGCTTGCGGCCCGCCGGTTCGTGGAGCGGGGGGTGCGGTTCATTCAAATCATGCATGGCGACGGCGCGGCCGGAGCGTGGGACGCCCATTCGGGACTCAAGAACAATCACGCGGGACTTTCGGCCCAGGTGGACCGACCGATTGCAGGACTCCTGCGCGACCTCAAGCAACGGGGGCTATTGAACGAGACGATCGTGGTCTTCGCCACCGAGTTTGGCCGCACGCCGGGTTCGCAAGGGAGCGACGGCCGCGATCATCACCCTTACGGGTTCTCCATTTGGATGGCTGGTGGGGGAATTCGCGGGGGAGTGGTTCACGGCGCCACCGACGAACTGGGCTTTCACGCGGTGGAGCATCCGCATTACGTGACCGACGTTCACGCCACGCTCATGCGTTTGCTCGGCCTGGACGCTCGCCGCTTGGAAGTCGCAGGCCACAAGCGGTTGGAAATCGACTACGGCCATCCCATCGATGCGATCATCGCGTGACGGTTGCATCAACAAGTCGGAACACGACGACCCGAGACGCGCCCACGCGCGACGACCTAGGACCGCCATTGTCGCCTTCGGCGGTCATGCGTTACCTTGGAAGGCTATCACATGCTTTAGAGTTTGTTTAGCCGCTCCTCACCGGGGAGCGCCACGGCGCGTTGGAACTGTCGCGCCGTCGCGCCGCCTGGGGAGGAGCGGTTAAGCTTTTGAGGGAGTTATCATGAACTTGGAGGGAAAGGCCGTTCTCGTCACGGGCGGCACCATGGGCATTGGCGCGGCGATTGCCCTGGACCTGGCGGCGCGAGGAGCGAACCTGGCGATCGTCGCCCGCAATCTCGGCGCTCCGGCCCATGCGGTGTTGGAGCGTATCGAAGCGCTGGGGCAACGCTGCTTCTTGATCGCGGGCGATATGACCCGGCCGGACGACTGCGAAAGCGCCGTCGATCAAACCGCCGCGGAATACGGTCGCCTGGATGTATTGGTTCACAACGCGGGGGGGCCCTCGGTGGGAACCATCGAAGAAGTCACGCCCGAGCAATGGCGCTTGACGATGGACCTGCACCTGAACGCCAACTATTATCTAGTGCGGGCAGCGTTGCCCCACCTGCGCCGGCAAACTGAGGCCGCCATTGTTACGGTTTCTTCCAGTGCGGGCTTGCGCGGCGTGGCCGGCGCCATTGCTTACGCCACGGCGAAGGGAGCATTGCCGCAGCTCACCCGTTGTCTGGCGCGCGAACTGGCCGATTACAACATTCGCGTAAATTGCGTGGCGCCCGGCGTCATTCGCACCCGTTTTCACGACACCATGAGCGAAGAACGCCGCCAACTGAACCTGGAGCACCGCATTCCGCTCCACCGGGAAGGGACGCCCGAGCAAGTGGCGGAGGCGGTCGCGCTGCTCGTCACGAACGACTACATCACCGGCGAAACGCTCGTTCTGGACGGCGGCCTGACCAGCCGCATCGCCTGACGCGCCCGTTCCGCTTGACGTATTCAATACCCTGAGATTGGTCCCTATGTCGCACTCGCTTGATCGCCGTCAGCTGCTTTCCGCCGCCGGAGGCGCGGCCTTGGCCGGCCTGGCTTTGTCGCGCGGGGCAGTCGCTGCCGCACCTTCGGCGGCCGCCTCCGCTCGCGTGCGTTATTGCCTCAACTTCAGCACGGTGCGCGAGCATAAGTTGTCGCTGGTCGAGAAGATCGACCTGGCGGCTGAGGCCGGCTACGACGGCATCGAGCCGTGGGTTCCCGACTTGCAGCAATACGCCGACGGCGGCGGCAACCTGGACGATCTGAAAAAACGCATCGCCGATCATGGACTGACGGTCGAGAGCGCCATCGGCTTCGCCCGTTGGATCGTGGATGACGACGCCGAGCGGGCCAAGGGACTGGAAGCGGCCCGCCGCGACATGGACCTCGTCCGGCGTATCGGCGGCGGACGCATCGCGGCGCCTCCTTCCGGAGCGACGAACGAGCCGGGCCTGGATCTGTTCCAAGCCGCTGAGCGTTATCGCGCACTCCTGAACGTAGGACAGGAGATCGGAGTGGTCCCCCAACTTGAGGTGTGGGGCTTCTCCAAGAATCTAAGCCGTTTGGGCGAGACCGTATTCGTCGCCATCGAAAGCGGCCACCCGCAAGCGTGCATCCTGCCCGACGTGTATCACATTTACAAAGGCGGATCGGAGTTCGAGGGGTTGTCACTCCTCAGCAGCACGGGCATGCACGTGTTCCACATGAACGACTACCCCGCCGAACCGCCGCGGGCTGAGATTACCGACGCCCACCGCGTGTTCCCCGGCGACGGCGTCGCGCCGCTCAAGCACATTCTGCAACTCCTTTTCCGCAACGGGTTTAGCGGTGCGCTCTCACTCGAGTTATTTAACAAAGACTATTACCGCCAAGACCCTCGCGTGGTGGCCAAAACCGGCCTGCAAAAGATGCAAGCCGCCGTGGCAAGCGCCGTGACGGCATAGCCATCGCTTGCGCCAAGATTCGGCCTTGCGTGGCATGGTAATCGTAAATCTTTTTGAATCAATAGCTTACGTCGAAACCGAGTGCTGGGTCCGAATCAGGCTCGGGAGGCGCTCCTCTTGTCGCAGGGATAAAGTATCCGAAAACGGTTTGTGGAAGCACATGTCTGGACAATAGTTGTTTGAACCAGTATCTTGGATCCATCAACTTTCGTCTCTTGATTCTGGGAGGTTCGTTATGGTGAGCGCGGCGTCGCACCCGAAGACAGAAACCGATGTGGTGGTGATTGGCGGCGGGCCGGCAGGTTCGACGGCCTCGACCTTGATCGCGCAGGCGGGTTACAAGGTAGAGCTGTTCGAGCGCGACCACTTCCCGCGCTTCCACATTGGCGAGTCGCTCATCCCCCAAACTTACTACGTGCTGAATCGGCTCGGCATGCTCGACAAGATGAAGGGGAGCCACTTCGTCAAAAAGTACAGCGTGCAGTTTGTGAACCGTCGCGGGCAGTTGTCCGAACCGTTTTATTTTGTCGACCATAAGCCGCATGAGTCGTCGCAAACCTGGCAGGTGCGGCGCAGCGAGTTTGATACGCTCATGCTGAACAACGCCCGCGAGCACGGCGTGAACGTGCATGAAGGCGCTCGGGTGCTGGAAGTGCTGTTCGAAGGGTCCCAAGCGGTCGGGGTGCGCGTGAAGTGCGGCGACGAACCCGAACGGGAAGTTCGGGCCAAGGTGGTGATCGACGCCAGCGGCCAAAGCTCGCTGTTGATGGATCGGCTCAACCTGCGCGAGTGGGACCCCGTGCTCAAAAAGGCCGCCTTGTGGACCTACTGGAAAGGCGCCTACCGCGACACCGGCCGCGACGAAGGTACGACCGTGGTCATCCAAACCGAAGGCAAGAAGGGCTGGTTCTGGTACATTCCCCTGCACGACGACATTGTGAGCGTCGGCGTGGTGGCCGATTACACCTACTTGTTCCAGAACCGCGACTCCAAAGAGTTCGAGGATATTTACTTCGAGGAAGTGGCCCGCTGCCCAGGTTTGCATCCGCGCATCGCCAATGCGCAGCGCTGCGACATCTTCCGCGCTCAAAAGGAGTACACCTATCGCGCCAAGCAAGCGGCCGGCGACGGTTGGGCCCTCATCGGCGATGCGTACGGGTTCCTCGATCCGCTGTACTCCTCTGGCGTGCTGTTGGCGCTGAACTCCGGCTCGCAGGCGGCCGACGCGATTGTGGAAGGTTTGGCCAAGAACGATGTTTCTGAAAAGCAGCTTCGCAAATGGGAGCCCGGCTTCAACGCCGGCATGGACCGCATGCGGCAACTCGTGTGTGCGTATTATGACGGGCTGAGCTTTGGCCGCTTCATTCGTAAGCACCCGCACTTGAAGGGCCTGGTGACTGACGTGCTGATTGGCGATGTGTTCAAAGACGAAGTGGACGTGCTCTGGCCGTTGATCGACGAGATGCGGGCCGAGCAGCAAGCCGCACACAGCGCGTAGAATCAGCCGTATGCTTCATCCAGATGAAGGACATGGGAATCGCGACATTAACCGCCACGCCCCAGCGTGCGGTTCTCGCTAAGGAGCCGGGGGCGAGCGCCCCGCGGCCTGAGCCTCAAAACCTTGATCCCCAAAACGAAGTCTTAACGAAGCACGAGACGCCCTTTTTCGCCGTTCTCGGCGAGGCAAGTCATAGGTCTTGCGTATGTTTTGAACTCTACGCAAGGCGAGGCGTGTTTACGGTGGCTGGCTGACGTCATTCGCACAGTCGTTTTTATGCCTCATGCATCGTCGCGCGCGGCGCCGCGGCTTCGGCTGATGCCGCTCATGTTGTACGCATTGATGCTCCTCGCGGCCTTGCTCGCCCTGCTCCTCATTCGCAATTGGGGCGAAGGCTTAACGCGCAGCGAAGTTGCCGTCACGGCGTCCGCCGCCGGCCAAGTCGAAGTGCAGCATCGGAGCGAAGTGCTCCTGCACGTCCTGTTGGCGCTGGTAGTGGTCATTGTCGCAGGTCAACTGGCGGCGCGGCTGTTCGCCGTTTTGAAACAACCGCCCGTGATCGGCGAAGTGCTGGCCGGCATCGCGATCGGCCCTTCGCTGTTGGGAGCGTTGGCTCCGCAAGCCCAAGCCTATTTGCTGCCAGCCGACGTGGCGCCTTACCTGGCGTTGGTTGCGCAGTTGGGCGTGATTCTGTATATGTTCACCGTGGGACTGCACTTGGATGCGTCCGTCCTGCGCGAACGCGGCCAGGCTGCGGCGGCCATCTCGCACGCCAGTATCGTTGTGCCGTTTGTGCTGGGAGCGTTCCTGGCGCTGGGGTTGTTTCCCGCGCTCGCCCCCGCGGGTGTGGCGTTTACGCCCTTTGCGTTGTTTCTCGGCGCGTCGATGTCGGTCACGGCGTTTCCGGTGCTGGCGCGGATTTTGACCGACTTAAACATGTCGCGCTCCGAGCTGGGCGTCATCGCGTTGGCAAGCGCCGCTGCGGGCGATGCGACGGCCTGGTGCTTATTGGCGTTCGTCGTGGGCGTGGCCCAGGCGGAAGTCGGCGGCGCCGTGCTGGTCATGCTGCTTACCGCCTTGTTCTTGTTGGCGATGATCGTGCTCGTCCGGCCCGTTTTGGCGCGCATCGTGCCTTGGATCGAGCAGCGCGGTTTGACCAAAGGCTGGACCAGTCTGATCTTTGGCGCCATGCTGCTTTCGGCCTGGATTGCCGAAGGGATTGGCGTGCATGCCCTGTTTGGCTCGTTTCTGTTTGGCGCCGTTATTCCGCATAACAGCCGCGTAGCGCGCGAGTTGCCTCGCCGGTTTGAAGACATCGTGACCGTCGTGCTGTTGCCGGCGTTCTTTGCCTATACCGGCATGCGCACGCAAATCGGATTGATCCACGGTTGGGAGGACTGGCTTTGGTGCGGAGCAATCATTGCCGTAGCCACCTTGGGCAAGTTCGGCGGCAGCGCCGCGGCGGCGCGCATCGCCGGCATGAGTTGGAAAGAGTCCTCGGCGCTGGGCGTGCTTATGAACACGCGCGGCCTGATGGAGCTGATCGTGCTGAACATCGGCTTGGACCTGGGCGTCATCACGCCGCGGTTGTTCGCCATGATGGTGGTCATGGCCCTGGCCACGACGCTCATCACCACGCCGGTCATGCACTGGCTGGGCGTGCGCGGCGAGGCAGGCCTTGAACCGAGCCGCCCCGAGGGCTAACTCAGCAAGTTCAGGCAAGTTTGAATGAGGAAGGCGTTGATGAAGTCGATGAAAAACGCGCCGACCATGGGAACCACCAGGAACGCCCGCGGCGCCGCCCCGTACCGCCGGACCAGGGCGTCCATGTTGGCCATGGCGTTGGCGGTGGTGCCCATCATGAAGCCGTAGAAACCGCCCGCCATCACGGCGGCTTCGTAATCGCGGCCCATGGCGCCAAACAGCGGCCAGCGGCAGAACGCCGCCACTAGTCCCGCTTGGGCGATCAGGATGACCACCAACGGCGCCGCGACCGCCGCCAAGCGCCACAGTTCCAGCGTCATCAACGAGAGCACCAGGAAGAACGACAACGCCACGTTGCCCAGTTCGTCCAGGTCGCGCTGCGACAAGCCTAGCCAGCCGGTCGCGTCGTCCAGGTTCCGCATGATCGCGGCGACCACCATCGCGCCAATGTACGCCGGTAATGTCACGCCGACGGCGGTGATGGCGCCGCTGACCCAAGAACCCACCCACATGGCTACCAGGATCAGCCCCACACTTTTCAACAACACAAACGCCGCGACATCTTCCCCCTTGGGAACACGTTCCACGGGTGCAGGAAGCTGAGACTCCACCACTTCGGCGGCGGTGTCGGGCGTGCGGGACGGTGTGGCGGGCGGCGGTCTTCGCCGATGGCGTTCAATGAGCAAGGTACCCACCGGACCGCCCAGTAAGCCCGCCGTGACGATTCCGCTCATCGCGGCAGCCACGGCAATGGCGCTGGCGCCGGGAATGCCTGCTTCTTCGAACTGCGGCGCAAAAGCCAGCCCCGTGGCAGGCCCCCCGGCGAAGGGGACTGATCCACACAAGACCCCAAACAGGGCGGGTTGCCCCATCAGCAAGGCGAGCGCCATGCCCAACACGTTTTGCAGCACCGCCGCCGCGCCGCTGAGGGCCAAAAAGAGCAACACCTGGGGGCCCCCTTTCGCCAACAGACCGAAGCTCGCTCCGAACCCGATGGCGGTAAAAAACGCAATCATCAAGGGCTCGCGCAGCGTGACATCCAACTGAACCAGCTCGACCTCCCACTGCCGGGCGATAAGCGATGCCGCCGCCACGGCCAGCCCGCCCACCACCGGCGCCGGCACGTTATACCAAGCCAGCGGCGGCGCCGCGCGGCGCAGCACATCGCCGAAAAACAGCGCAACGGCGGCAAACGCCAAAGTTTCGACGGCCGTGAGTTCCAACATGCACAAGACCAGCCAAGGGAGCAACACCATGCGCGGAGTTCGAACACCGGCAATGCCTCCCGTTTTCGTCTCTGGCCGACTTGACTGCAATGCCGCACTGCTCAAGACGCCGCTTGCCGCGCCGCCCGGGATGAGTTAGATTTACTTTACGTTTCCTGCGAGGGGGCGTAGCTCAGTTGGGAGAGCGCAGCGTTCGCAATGCTGAGGTCGAGGGTTCGACTCCCTTCGCCTCCACTCGCGTAAAGCCTTGCAAGTCAAGCACTTGCAAGGCTTTTTTGTTGGTATATCGCTTGGGAGCAAGGCCGGTTCGAATGGGGCTTGGCCGACGCCAAGAGTAGCGATATAACCATTGCCGCACGGCGTTTCGTGGGGCCAAACCTTATCACACTCCACTCCAAGTAAATCCATGGTAAGAATGACGCGAAACTACGCCGCCGGCATACTCACAGGAGTTGGAGTCGCTTTGTTTTTTCTTGCCTTGGGCGTGCAGAGTAGCGTCCTGCACTCAGGAATTTTGGAGCATCGAGGGGCGCTCTTCGCAGGTCTGGCGTTCATTCTGGGCGGCGGCGGAATCATGTTGCGACGACCCAGCGCTCGCGCCGAGTCGTAGCCCCCTGGAGCGACGGTTCTTGGCTTGTGAAACTTGGCGGCGGGCGTTCCCGAGCCGCCGGGCCAAACACGGCGTCCAAACGAGAATGCAAAGACCATGACGAATCCGTTTCTGACCGCCACCAACCGGCCGCTCGTGGCCTTATGCGGCTTACGTGGCGGGTACATACAACTGGCGACCGCCCGGGAAGTGACCGACTACAGTGCTTTGCCGCCGGAGTTGTTCTTCGCGGCGCAGGCGTGGGCGGCGAAACTGGAAGAGTTGGAAGCGAGGCGCGTTTACTGGATCACCCTCTCCGAGGTGGTGCGTCACCTGCACATTCACCTCTACCCGCGGTGGAGCGACGACGAACCGCGGGGCCTGGCTTTGTTCGAGCAACGCGAGGCGTCGCCGCAGCCCCCCTGGACCGCCAACGTACGCGATGCGCTTGACGCCTGGAGCGCAGCGCATGCGGTTCATCTGCTACGCCCGCCGCCGGCGTGAGGGTGCGGCGAAGTAAGGCTTCCTAGCCCGTCGAAGCGGCGTCGCACTCCTACAAACCGCGATCAGCCAATGATTGCGGTCACAAGGGCCACGAAGAACCCGAGGCCCATTCCTACCGCGATCAGCGTATCCTGCGTTTCTTCGTCAGCCTTCTCGGCCTTGGCGAAGCATGCGCCCAACACGCCGCCCACAATGGGCGACGAAAGGGCCGTCGCGGCAATGGCCAGGTCCGACGACGCGCCGGAATGTTGCACGGCGCGGTAGACGAACGCCACCCACACCGAAGCCGACGCCACCACGACCGGACTAAGCAGGACGAGGCTACGCAAGCTGATCCGCATGAGACCAGGTTCGCTCCCACACAAAAGGCCGAACGCCAGGTGAACCAGCTCAAGCTTCGTACGGCTTGAGCGCGCGGCGCCGTTCCCGCGTTAATTCATGTCGCCTTTGGCGCGAACATCATAACAGAGGAGAACTCCCTGTTCGCGAATGTATAGCTTGCCGTCAAGAACAACGGGATGCGCCCAACTGGGGCGTTCGCCGCTGCCCGGGGCTTTGAACGAGCTGACTTCAACATACTCGGCCGGATCGGCCTTTACGAGCGCTACCGTGCCGTCGGCGTAATGCAAATAAATGTGGCCGTCGGCGGCCGTCACGGCAATCGAACCGCGGCCGGAGCCGCGATTCTTCCACACTTGCTCGCCCGTGGCCAGCTCGGCGCAGAACAGAATTCCGGCGTCATCCGAGTCGCCGTACAAGTAGTCGCCCACGAGCACGATTCCGCCGTGCTTGTTGGCCAACTGTTGGTTGAGCGGATAGACCTCGTCAATGACGACTCCGCCTTGACCATCGGCCGATTGCCGCAGCAAGGCGCCGCCGCGACGATAGCCGGCGGAAAAGAACACCAGGTTCTCTTGCACGATCGGGGTGGGAATGACTGCCGTCGTTTGGTCGATGGGGTAGGACCAAAGGAGTTTGCCGTCATCGGCCCGCACGCCTAAGGCGCCGCTGCCGGTGGTTTGCACGTACACGCGCACTCCGTCGATGTTGGCGATGACAATCGAAGCGTGCCCCGCTCCGCGATCATCCTCATGCACCGTCGTCCAGCGCACTTCCCCCGTTTTCTTGTCGAGCGCGGCCATCGTGGCTTTGGAGCCGCCGGGCGTACAAACCACGAGATCGCCGTCGACGAGGACCGACTCGCTGTAGCCCCAACCGTCGGCCTTCTTGCCGCCCAAGTCATCCTTCAGGTGGGTGCGCCATTGCTCCTTTCCCGTTTCCGCTTGGCAGCAAATCAGTTCGCCGTGCGCGGTGAGGGCGTAAACCGAGTCGCCGTCGACGGTGGGCGTACTGCGCGAGCTTTGCCAGGTGGGTTGGCCGCTCGTCCAGGCCGGGCCGGTCTTCGTGGCCCAAACCTGCTTTCCGGTTTGCCGGTCCAGGCACAGGAGATATTCGTCGTCATCCTCGGCCGAAGCGATGCCGTCGGCCAGCGTGTAAATGCGGTCGCCGACAATCGCGAGACTGGAATACCCACGCCCAATGCCCTCGGCTTTCCACGCCAACGGCGGTCCGTATTTGGGCCATTCTTTGAGCAACCCCTGGTCAGGGGAAACAGCCGTCCGGCCGGCGCCGCGGAACGTCGGCCAATCGGCGGCGAAGGCGGGAGACACACAGACCGCGAGCAACGCCGACCAAGCGGCGCAACGATAGAGACGAATCACAGGCGGGCTTTCAAAAAAGGTTGGGAACGTTGCCCCGGCCGGGAGGATGTGAGGAAAACTCCCCGAGCGCGAAGCGGTGGTCATCAGGTGGGATGCCCCGTTATTCTACCGGCGGCGGGCGTCGATTTGAAGAACGCCGCGCATGGACGAACTAACTTTTCAACGCGGCCGCCATGCGCTGCAGCCAGGGTTTCACCTCATCTTTACTCAGTGTTTTCTCGCAAACCAGATCGGCCGGGAGCGCCGTGAACATGCGTTGCGAGCCCCAACTTCGCGGATACGAGGGAGGGCCCAGCAGCACCGCGCGCCGCCCTTCGAACAAGGGAATGTCTTCCGGTGAACCTTCGTTCCAGATCCAATGCGCGTGAGCCTCGTAGTCGTTGGGGTCGGGCAAAGTCAAATCGGGCTTCACGGCTTGCCAAGTGTAGAGGTTCCAAACGCTCGTTACGGTGTCATTGGTTTGTTGCGGTCCTTTGCCGCGCGCCACATCGGCCACGCGCTGCGATACTCGTCGCCGCGAAAGCCAACCGGTGCGAGGAAACGCGTCCATGAGCAGTGTGTTGAGTTGGAAGTTATCGACGACGCCGGAAATCTTGCCGAGAATCCCTTGCCCTGTGGCCGGCTCAATCACGACCAGCGGTTCGTTGTCCAATACCGACAGCATCAACTGGAGCCAGTGTCCGCCCTCGTGATGGTCGGCGATTTGCGCCGCCCAGGAACGCAACGGCTGCGCCGCGGCGCGGGCCTGCGGACTGACCGAGTACACCGCAATCGCCGGTTGCCAGAATTGCCGCAGCACCGCCCACGCCAGGCTTTCCTGGGGCATGGTGGGGGCGACTTCCTCCTGCGCTAACTCGAACACTTCGTGCGGGTCGGGTTCGTTCTCTTCGTTCTCGTCATGCGCATCGCCGTTATTCTGCGATGCGTCCGGTTGTTCCGCACGCAACTGGTTGGCGATCTGCGGCGCTTGGTCGCGGCAGGCCTGGGCGAATCGGGCGGAAGCCTCCAGCAAAGTGGTGAGCCGGTTGGTCAGCGGCGCCGCCATCGGCTCAGGATCGCAACCATGCTCGACCAGGGCGCCGCATATCAAGGCGACCATCGCGGCGCGCGTCGAATCCTCCAAATCAAAACAAGCGCTCAAGGTGCGAACGGCGTTATTGGCTTCTTCGCGCGACGCTTTTTTCGCCGCTTGAAAGAACGCTTGTGCGGCGGCGTTGAGTTGTTCGCCCGTCGCGTCCGGGTTATGCACCGTGGCGAGGAGTGCTTGAGTCGCCTGGGTCAGCATAAAGCCTCCGTCAGGAATCGATCGGCAAAGAACAGCCCGCGCCGGACAAGACACTTACCATACTTCACAAGCCCAGCGGCGGCAACGCAACCCGAGGACGTTGGGCCGCAAGACTTGGACGCAGCGCATGCGGTACAATCCTGGCTCGTTTTTCTTCCTCGCGATCCAATCGGGAATGTTGCAATGCACGTGCGCCGCGCTTTGCTCACTGGGCTTACCATGGGGCTGATGGGAGCGCTGTCGGCCGGTTGGCCGGCGGGCGCCGCGGGCGACGATCAAGACGATTCGCGACTTCCCCTGGCATGGCGCGAGTTGGCCGCCGTGCCCGACGCGCTGGGTGTGGCGGCGCCGTTTGCGGGCGTAGATCAAAACATCTTGCTGGTCGGCGGCGGGGCGAACTTCCCCGAGCGGCCGCCATGGGAAGGCGGCGCCAAGGTCTGGCATGACCGCGTGTGGGCTTTGGAGCAACCCGAGGGGGCCTGGCGCGAAGTCGGCCGGTTGCCGCGACCGTTGGGCTATGGCGTCTCGTTCACCACAGCCGAAGGCGTGATCTGTGTCGGCGGGAGCGACGCGCAGCAACATTTCGCCGATGTGTTCCGTCTCTCGCTGCGTGATGGAAAACTTCACACCGAAACGTTGCCTCCCTTGCCCCAACCTGTAGCCAACGCATGCGGCGCCATGCTCGGGAAAACCTTGTACGTGGCCGGAGGGCTCACTTCGCCGCAGGCCACGAGTACGCTCAAGACCTTTTACGCGCTGGACTTGAGCGCCGCAAAACCGCAGTGGGAAGCGCTCGAGCCTTGGCCGGGTCCGCCTCGGATGCTTGCCGTCGCCGCCGCGCAGGATGGCGCCTTCTTCTTGTTGAGCGGAACCGATTTAGCGGCGGGTCCGGAAGGTCAGCCGGTGCGGCGCTACTTGACCGACGGCTATCGTTTTCAACCGGGGCGAGGTTGGCGGCCAGTCGCTGAGTCGCCGCACCCGTTGGTCGCGGCGCCGTCGCCTGCTCCCGCGGTTGGCCCCGCACATGTGCTCGTGATGAGTGGCGACGACGGCTCGAAAGTCAACTTCCAACCGCTCGCGCAGCACCCCGGCTTTCCGTCCACCGTTTTGGCGTATCACACCTTGGCGAACACGTGGACCGCTGTTGGCGAGACTCCTGCGCCGCGCGTCACCTCGCCCGTGGTGAACTGGAACAACGCGTGGGTCGTGATCAGCGGCGAGCAGCGCCCCGGCGTGCGTTCGCCGCAAGTGTGGAGTTTGCAAGTCGGCTCACGGAAGGCGAACTTCGGCTGGTGGAACTACGGCGCGCTGACGCTCTACCCGCTGATTATGCTCGGCGTGGCCTGGCGGGTGGGACGTAAAGGCACGAGCGACGAGTTCTTCCGCAGCGGACAACGCATTCCCTGGTGGGCCGCCGGCCTGAGCATTTACGCCACGATGCTCAGCAGCATCACCTTCATGGCCATTCCGGCCAAAAGTTACGTGACGGATTGGTCGTTCGTGCTGGCGAATCTTTCCGTCCCGCTGCTGGCCCCGCTGATCATCGCGGTGTATTTGCCTTTCTACCGGCAGTTGAACGTCACGTCGGCCTATGAGTACTTGGAGCGTCGGTTCAATTTGGCGGCGCGGTGGTTCGCCAGTGCGTCGTTTATTGTGCTGCAAGTGGGACGTACGGCGATTGTGCTGTACTTGCCGGCCCTGGCGCTAGCGACGGTGAGCAATTTTGACATGCGCACGTGCATTGCCATCATGGGCGTGATTTGCATTTTGATGACGTTCGAAGGCGGGCTGGAGTCGGTCGTGTGGACCGATGTCGCACAAACCGTCATTCTGTTGCTCGGCGCGCTGGTCACGCTCTTCGTGGCCTGGGGCAGCATTCCCGGCGGCGCCGGGGAAATGTGGCGCATCGCCCAGGCCGACGACAAATTTTGGAGCGGAATGCGCTGGGACGCCGATCTGACCGTCGCCACCGGTTGGGTCATTCTGCTGGGGAATTTGTTCATCACGCTCGGCTCGTACACGGCCGGGCAAGACGTGGTGCAGCGATACATTTCGACCAAAGACCGCCGCGCCGCGGCCCGCTCGATCTGGACCAACGCGCTGATGGTGATCCCCTCGACGTTGCTGTTCTTCGCCGTGGGAACCTCGTTGTATGTGTTTTACAAATTAAACCCCGAGCGCTTGGACCCCACGTTGAAGAATGATGCGATCTTCCCGCAGTTCATCGTGAACGAATTACCCTTTGGTTTGGGCGGCTTGGTCGTGGCGGGCATCTTCGCCGCGGCGCAGCCCACGAGCAGCTTGAACAGCATCGCCACAGCCTGGGTGACGGACTTTCATGCCCGCTTGCGGCCCGGCATGAGCGACGCCGCCCGAGTGCGCGTGGCCAAGCGGGTGACGATTGGCTCGGGCGTGCTGGGAACCGCCGTGGCGCTGTTGATGACCACTTTCGACATCGCCTCGGCCTGGGATGCTTTCCTCGGCATGGTCGGATTGACCGGCAGCACGCTGGCGGGGTTGTTCGCTCTGGGCATTTTCTCGCGGCGAGCCCACGGACGCGGCGCGATCGTGGGGGCCGTCGCAAGCGTAGCGGTGTTGATTTACGTGCAGCGCGCCACGTCGCTCCATTTCTTCACGTATGGCGCCATTGGCTTGCTCACCTGTTGCGGCGTAGGTTGGCTGGCCAGTGGGATACTTCCGGCGCCGCCGCGGGACTTGACCGGTTTGACGCTGCACACGCTGACGCGGCCTGAATGCTCCGCGACGGAGCCCACCATGGCTTCGCAACGGTGAGCTTGATAACGAAGGCGGCTTGGGAGGATCGTGACGCGGTGCAATACTTCTTAGAACATTGTGGCATTGCCGTGACGGCCATCTCCGGCGCGCTAGCGGCGCGCGGCAAGCGAGTGGACCTGTTCGGCGTGGTGGTGCTAGCGCTGGTCACGGCGCTGGGGGGTGGAACGCTGCGCGACGTGGTCTTGGACGCTCGGCCCGTGTTCTGGGTAGGAGACACCTCCTACGCCCTGACCGCCACCGCGTGCGCGCTGGTCGTGTTCGTCATCGCCCGGTTCTGGGAGATTTCAGGCAAGTGGCTGTTGTGGGCCGACGCGGGCGGCCTGGCCTTGTTCACTTTGCTCGGTGTGGAGAAAGCCCTGCGCTTGGGCGTTTCGCCCACGGTGGCTGTGGCCATGGGCATTATGACCGGCGTGGCCGGCGGCATGATTCGCGATGTGTTGACCGGAGAGATCCCCCTGGTGTTTCGCCGGCAGATTTACCTGTACGCCACGGCGTCCTTTTGCGGGGCGCTCGTGTTTGTGCTTTTGCGCGGCGTGATCGACACGGATGCCGCACGGCTGCTCTCGGCAGGCACCACGCTGCTGCTGCGCCTGGCCGCCATTCAGTGGAGACTTCAACTCCCGGACTTTCAAGCGAAAGAGGCGTAGCTGGCGCGGCTCGCTTGGCGCGACGGCAGCGCGGTACAATGACGGGGCGGTTGCGCGGCGTGTGGTACTTGGTTCGTTTCGTCAACTCGGGAGTGATGGCGATGTCGTTGGATGAACTACCCCCCATCGTACGGCGCTTGGCGCAAGAACATCCCGAAGTGTGGGCCGCCTTTAATCAACTGGGAGAAGCCACGGCGGCGGCTGGTCCGCTCGACGCAAAGACCCAGCGGCTCATCAAATTGGCGCTGGCCATTGGCGGTTCGCTGGAAGGGGGCGCGCATGCGCACGTTCGTCAGGGAGTGGCGGACGGAATCACTCCGGACGAGCTGCGGCATGTCGCCCTGTTAGCCGTGACCACATTGGGCTGGCCCACGGCGGCGCGCGCCTATACCTGGATTGACGACGAACTCACGCGGGGCGAATAAGCCCGCAACGTTTCCTACGCCAGCCACTAATTTGATGCGGAGACCGGCTCGCGCCAGCCTTCCGGCTGGTAGTTGCAGTCGGGCTCCTGAGCGAACAAGTTGCCGGTTATCGCGTACGCCCGGGCCCGGCTGCCTCCGCAAAGTTTGCGGTACTCACACACGCCGCACTTGCCTTGCAGGCGGTCGGGGTCGCGCAGGGCCTGGAAGATGGGCGAGTTCTGATACACGTTGACCACGTGATCGCGCGGGAATTCGCCGCACTCGATCGGCAAGAACCCGCTGGGGTAAATCTGACCCTTGTGCGAGACGAACATCACGCCTTTGCCGTCGTTAATCCCCAGTGCGGAAAAGGCCCGCGTGGGCTTGGGCGCACTAAACGCCTCGGTGTACGACTCTTCCCAAGGCGCGGGGTGTTGATGCCGCAGCACGTAACGGCGGTAGTGCGGCGCCTCGGTGGTTTTGATAGCGTACCGGCGACGCCGCGCCTCGAACCAGAGTTGGCTGAACGCGTCTTCGCACTCGTCAGCAGTAAGCCGCATGTCGGCCGAAGCGCGCCCGACTGGCACCAGAAAGAACACCGACCACAGCGCAATGTGTTGAGCCGCCAGGAGCGACGCCATCGCTCCGATCCGGTCAACATTCCCGCGGTGAATGGTGGTGTTCACTTGCGTGGGAATGCCCAACGTGCGCGCGTCGGTCAGGATTTCCAGGGTACGGTCGAAGCTGCCTTTCACGCCTCGGAAAGCGTCGTGCGCCGCAGCGGTCGGGCCGTCCAAGCTAATGGCCACGCGCGAAATGCCGCAATCGCGCAGTCGGTGCAGCGCGTCGTAGGTGGCCAGCGGCGTGGCCGAGGGAGTAATCGAGGTGTGCAACCCCGCGTCCACCGCCGCTTCGACCAGTTGGTACAAGTCGCGCCGCTTGAGCGGATCGCCCCCGGTGAGAATCAGCATCGGCGGATCAGGAAACTCGGCCAGTTGACCGATCATCCGCAACGCGTCGGCCGTGGAAAGCTCGCCCGGAGGCGGCTCGGTTTGCGCACAGGCCCGGCAATGAAAACACACCAGGTCACAGGCTTGCGTGGTCTCGTAAAACACGAGCAACGGGCTGCGGTTCAAGTCGCTCCGGCGAAGGGGCCGGGCGCCTTGATGATTGGGAACGCGAAGCATGCCGGGGATCCTTGCAAACGTTCGCGAGACGCGCCGGGGCGATCGACGCGCCCTCGCTTGGGTCTAGACAAACTGCGCCAATTCGCGCTCCAGCTTTTCGGCGCGGGGAAAGAGAATGTTGTTCTCTTTGTGAATGTGTTGGTGCAGATCCTCTTCCAACTCCTCCAGGCCCGCCATCAAGGCGCCAAACGCGGTGCAGCCGTCTTGCGGCGGGGTGTAGTCGTTCGTCAAGCGACGGATCGCGGCGAGTGCTTCGCTCACATGGCGATGATCCCCTTCCATCACCGAAATGGGGTTGTTCACGGTCATGGGCGCCGCCTTGCCTGCCTCCAGCCGGCGAATCATGGGGAACAGAATGCGTTCCTCCTTTTGCATGTGCTCTAACAATTCGCTTTTCATGGCGAGAAAAACTTCCGCCAGATCGGCCAATTGGTGGTAGCGCAGCCCGTGATGAATGGCCACCTTGGTCATCAACCCTTCCAGACGCGGCAATTCGCAGCGGAGGTAGTTGTGGTGAATTTCCACAATATGCTCGATCAAACGGCTCAGCGGCTCCGCCGACCAGTCCTCTTCAAAGGGACCAGGGCCGGAGTCGCTGGCTTCCAGTTCGCGGCGCACCTGCTTGTATTCCACACCGGCTTCCTGGCAGGCTTCCGCCAGCGATAACCGACCGTGGCAACAATAGTCGACCCCGAACCGTTCGAACACGCGGGCTCGCCCGGGTTGCTGCACAACAAGGTCGGCAAGGGAAGTTTGAGGAGAGATTTCCATGAGAGGACATCCTGACACGTTGCGACCGCCGGCTCGGCAGGGACCCCACTTGGTTTGGCGGCGCTTCGACCCAACACACCAAGCCAGGCTACCTTCGAATATAGTCGTCATTCAATAGATGTCAAGATATATATATCCTTAATTCTTCAAATTCCCGTCTGAGCGGTAGGAATGTGCGCCTCCGGGCCGTTCCATCTTCAGGAAGAGACAGCTCGTTCGATGGATCCTTGGCTTCCCCCCACGGCACGGCCCAAGATGGTTGGAGATGGCGTGACGTCTCAATCGACTTTTCCCACAGCGTGGTCAAGCCGAGTTACGCGATTCGCTCTTGCCAGAGCCCAAGGCCCGGCGCATCGGGGTCCTGTTGAGCGGAACGATCTTTGACTCATCCCGCAGCGACAACAAGTACGAGAAGTGCTTCACGTTCAAGGCGTAAACGCGATTACGCGTCGGCAGCGCTTTACTCAGAGCCAAGGCGCCCCGATTTGCGGGAGCGCCAAACTCCCCAACTCACTGGGCAACCATCGCTCTTGTGGCGCACAGCTTATTCAGACAGCGGTCGATCCGTATCCACGTGTTCAAAACCAAATTCACCTGTGCCGCGTCCACGATCGGTGCGGGCCTTCTTGGGCGGTAATGGTGAAGTATCCTCCTCCGCTTCATTGCCAGACGGCGGCTCCTGACGCTGCGATACCTCGGGATCGGCAATGCCGGGACCGCCGCCATGACGTTCTGTCTCGTCATAGTTTGGAGACGGCGACTGTGCATGGACATCATGTTTCCCGCCGTAGAGCAACGGTTCTTGTTCGTTCTGCGCCATGATTCTTAACGCGTTGGGCGTTCTCCAAAGAGGCCATCCGATTGGGGAGCCGTGTTCCTCCCGTACCATTGTTTGCGAGTTAAGACTCGCAAATCGCATGCCTTGTGCCGCGATCTCACTTGATTGCGTTGCATAACGCCCACACCGCGGGTGAAAACATGACGCATGGGCTCGGCGTTCAAGCGGTTAAGCCGGGGAAAGAGCGTACAGGTAACGGACTGTTGACGCCGGGCTAAGGAGGACCGCGGAGAAAAGAGGATGCAAGTCCACGACGGGATGTCCACCAGCGTAACGAACGTGCGTCCTATGCCATCCTTCCGAAAGCCGCGCGAGCACCGCGCAACTTGGATTTAGGCGCGTTGGCGCCGACCACGGATCTCTGCGACGGCGAACTAGAGCGCCGCGGTGATTTCGGCTGTCATCGACCACACGAGGTAAATAATGGCGCTCAGACCTGCGACCACGGCAAGTGCGAAAACGGCGGCCGCGATCAAGAAACCCTTCCGAGCGCTGAGGTTCGTTAGCGGACGATTGCAGAGCGGGCAGTATCGGCTGATCGTATCGTGCGGATTCACCGTCGGAACGACCGCTTTATTGCAGTGAGGGCAATCGATGAGCGACATACAGATGTTGTTCCCGAGAGCAGAGTCGGCTGGCGCAACGCTTGGACCCGACCACGCCCCGATTATACGCGGCGCCCGTTCCGTTTGTCGCAATAGCTAACGAAGTTGTAAGAATACAGCCAATTTCTGGGTGCTTGGAGCAAAGCGCCGTGCGATGCCTGTCGTGGACACCCTCGCCTTGAAAACGCCCACGCGTGCATCATTGGCTTCGTTTGTTCCCGCGCCCGTTCCTCAGGCCGTGCAACTCGCTCCGGTCGGCGGCTCGTTCTACAATAAAAGCGTCGCATGGCGCGCGGGGGGCCTGCGGCGCCGTGGCCGTTCGTCCCGCCTTCTTTGCTTGCCGAAGTTCATGAATCAGAAGCGAATGTTGATTATCCCGCTGTGCGAACTGGCTCATGGGCAAGAAGCCGATGTGTTCGTGCAGTTGACCGCCAAAGATGAAGGCGTGGCGCGCAACGGCAAGCCGTATTTTCGGGTCACCTTTCGCGATGCCGGACGCGAGGCGCGCACGTTCCTATGGCGCGATTCGGCCCACTACGAAGAATGCCGCACCCAGTGGCGCAAGGGCGAGTTCTACAAAGTTCGCGGCGTGTACCGCGACACCAGCTACGGCCCGCAACTAGAGCTGCACAAAGTTCGGCCCGTGGAGGAAAAAGACCGCGAAGACGGCTTCGATGAATCGCACTGCCAGCCCAGCAGCGCGTTCAACCCCGAACGACTGTACGAACAACTGCACACGCTGGCGAAGGACGAAATCGAAAATCCGCCGCTGCGTGCGCTGACGGTCGGCCTGCTGGAGTCGAACCGGTCGGCGCTCCTCACGCTGCCTGCGGCGGTGCGCAATCACCACAATTTTTCCGGCGGCTACTTGGAGCACGTGCTCAGCGTGGCGCGCAACGCCCGCATGTTGGTCGACAAATACTTGGCGGACTATGGCGACACCCAGCCGCCGATCTCACGTGATCTGGTCATCGCCGGGGCCGTGCTGCACGACATCGGCAAGCTTCGCGAACTCGAAGCCCCCGACGGCGCTCCAGCCTACACCGTGGCGGGCGAACTCATCGGCCACGTGCTGCAGGGCCGCGACATTGTCCGCGAGACGGCCGCGTCTCATGCGCTGGATCCCGCGCTGCTGCTGCATTTGGAGCACATCATTGTGTCGCATCAACGGCTGCCCGAGTGGGGATCGCCCAAACCGCCCATGACCATCGAAGCCCTGCTGGTCCACTTTGCCGACGACGTGGACGCCAAGTTCCAAATGATGTACATCGCCCTGCGCGACGACCCGCAGGCCGGCCCCTTCACCTCAAACAACAACCCGCTCAAACAAAAGCTTTACCGCGGCCCCAAGTAACGCCTGTTGGCTGTGTGGCTGGCGGCGAAGTCTTCGGCGCCCCAGCAGCCACCGCGGAAGCGAAGAAGCGAAACGTGCAGGGGCCAGCGGCGTTACATGCCGCGAACGGTTCGGCAGAAAATTCTAACGCGTACTACGATTGCATGAGTCGTCGATTCGGCCGGACACCGTGTTCGGCTTGCCAACCCTCGGCAAGATACGACTGATAATACTCGTCAAACTCCGTTTCTTCCTCAAAGGAATAGCCTCGGTCGTCGTCGTTATTGAGAAGCTCCGTCCAAACTTCAATCTCACCGCGCTCGCGATAGGTAACCTGGGACACCTGCCAGGCGAAATAGTCGCCCATCTGCTGGTTGCGAAATTTCACGAACTCACCCACACGCGGCACGGCGGCCATGGCCATCGTCTTGGTGAGATGCACCCAACGTGTTTTACTGGCAAGCCAGATACTAAACTCGACGTCGATAGCCATTACCAACTGACACGCGCGAAGTGACACCGCCGAAAGCAACGTTGATGCAACGTAATCCGCGTTTGCTGGCGGTGTCAACATGAGCGTACCAGGAATGGTGGCAGGAGCCGATTTTACGCGGCTGGTTGGCTGACGGCGGAGTCTTCGACACCCCAGCAAGCGCCGCCGGTGCTCAGCGTTTTTGATGGGTCTCACTGAGCAAAGATTCGCTTCGAGAATTTCGGCCCAGATAGCGCATGAGCGCAGTACCCACGAGCCATCCCGCCCCGGCAAAGCCAAACGTAGATGCGAAGCTGATCAAGAGCCACGGTATCTGCGGCAGGGCGCTTTTGCCAAAAATGACATACACAAGAACGCCAAGTTGTCCCGCGAAGAAGCCGGTCGCTGCTGCGGCGAATGCACATCCAAACGGCACGACTTCCGAGCGATCTCTCACGGCGGGCGCAATGATCGTCGGGGCAGGATCATCGATAGCCCCTTCCAAGCTCTTTAGAAGTCGTAACATCCGCTCGATGTTCTCTTGTCGCCGGCTGCCTGCATCTAACGTGTCGGGCCACCAAATCGCAATACGTCCACCATCAAACACAATCCGAGGCGTTCCCAACTTCAGTATTTCTCGCAACACGTAAGAAACGCACAATGTCCGCACGAGCGCCTCTTGTTGGGCGTCGGAGCCGGCGAACACCGTGAAACGGCGGCTGAATTCGCGCACGACTTCGGCTTCGGGACCGGAAAGTTTGCTAGAGTCGAATTCAATAATGGGCGTTCCCCAAAAACTCCCAAAGTTATCGGTCCAAGTTCGCCGTTGGATTGACAACTGGGGAAAGGACTTCTGCTCAATACTCCAAACGTAGAGGGTGTGTTCGTACCAAGTCAACGAACTGCCCCCGTCGGTGTTCGAGGTGTAAACTGTGTATCGCACGTCGACAACATCGAGCAATCGTCCGTGAAACACTCCATGCCATTGCTGCGACCAGCGAATCTTTCGCGCGGCGCCGTTCCCCCCAGGCACTTTCTCGACCAAAGACGTTGGCCAGTCGAGGCATGCCGGCTTCTCGATGAATTCTAGATTTAAACGTGCTGCATAATCGCGGTTGGCCAGAAACCTACGTTGCGAATCCCTACACGTCACAAACGTAAGTACACCGCCGACGAACGCCGCAGTGATCAAAAACAATACAAACTCCAGAGTCGAAAGCGGTTGGTTTTGTACGGTCCTAGCGGCCGAGATGAGCATCACAAAGATTGCGCCTACAGCCGCTCCGGCAAGAGTAGCAGCAATTCGCCGAACAACGAGCCGATCGCTTAGGCGAACGACGGAATCGGACATTTGATTCCTCCTTACCCTTACCCTATCACCATTTCAACCAAGTGCTGCTTACTGGTGTGAGTTTGCATATGACGAGGCTGCGGGTGGCGAGGGTCGCGAATTCGATCATGAAGAGCGGCTCATCGCGGGGTGAATTAAAGGGGACATTCTACTTTTTTAAAAGTAGAATGTCCCCTTTTCATTCATTACCATCTGACACGCGCGAAGCGACACCGCCGAAAGCAACGTTGATGCAACCTAATCTGCGTTCGCTGTCGCCGTCAACATGAGCGTGCCAGGAACGGTGGCAGGAGCATATCTTAGTCGACTCCTATCGAGTTCGATCCTCATGCTGCTTTGTGCTCTTGTTCCTAGGAGCACAACGTCACCCCGGCGGCCATGTCCCCTCGAAGTACCTCCTTCGATGCTCCTGACGCCTTGGCGGTTCGCGCGTCAAAACTCGGAGAAATCATCGACGACCTTCGTAAGCTCCATGTGGAACGGATGCCAGAAGTACACTGCCGAAGCAAATCGGTCGGTCGCATCGGGGTCCGGCACGAGCAGTAGCAGGCGGTTCTCCATGTCTTCCCCAATCACGAGGGCGTCTTTCGGTAAACCGGGATACTGACGCGCCTTCTCCGTTTCGCGCAGAATGTGATTGGCGGTACGTTTGAGGCGAGTCCGGTCGCTCGTGTCGGCGATGGGATGCAGAATCCACGCGTCGCCGGGCGTGTTCCCGCCATTGGCTTGTTGCATGTGTGCGACGTAGCTGGCCGGCAATCGTCGCCCCAGCGTTTTTTCGATGTCATGGATTCGATCAAGATCCAGGGGAAAGGACATGCCAAACGACCTCCGCTGAGTATCACCCTATGTTCGCGTCCGCCCTCGAAGGCGAAGGCGCCTCGGAATCGTCGGCGGCTTCGATTTCACAACAACCGCGCCCAAGAATCCTATCACAGCGAACAACGCCAATCCCGCTGGGGCGTCGCGTATTGCTCCGGCAGCGGCTGCCGCGTTGTGAAGGTCACCGGTCGTTTGGCGCCTTCGATGATTCGATGCGTTGTACGGCGGCGTTGGCCCACTCGCGAACCGGTTCCGACCAGCCATGCTCTGGCGTCAGGTTATTGAAAACGGTGCCGTCGTCTTCGGCCAGCCGGCGCAACTCCGGCAGAGCAGGTCTTGCAGCGGCTCCGAGGCGCCCCAGACTGTACGCCGCAAACCCGCGAAGCGTGCTATTGTCGTGCCGCAATTGTTCCGTCAAAGCAGCGACGGCTCGGGACGCGGCGCTTCCGTGTTTTGAAATCGCCACAGCCGCCCGAATTCGCACAGTGATATCCTCGTTGTCTAGCGCAGTGATGAGTGCTGGAATCGTCGCGTCGGGCGCGAGGGTCATTTCACCTAAGGCGTCGATGGCGGCATATTGAACCTCTTGATCATCGTCGGAGAGCAATGCCAGGATCTTGGGAACAAACGGCTCGGCGCCGCCGCCTGCTGCGGAAATGACCCACGCGGCAAGAGCGCGGTGTTCGCTGCTCTTGGACTCCAAGAACGGAGCCACGGCTGTGGCCGCATGGGAGCCGATCTCATGCAGTGCAAACCAGGCGGCGCTGTCGACCGTTGCCGGGCCGCCAGGAACGGATCCCCAAGACGCCTTACGCGTGTCGGACAAGGCGGCGACGAGCGCAGGCACAGCCGTTTTTGCATCTGGCCCGAGATCGCCGAGGGAATACGCAGCGGCGACACTAACGTCGGCGTTCGCATCCTTGAGCGCCAGCACCAGCGCCGGAACCGCGGTTGTGGCTTTCGGCCTAAGATCGCCAATCGCGCGGGCGGCGTGGGCGCGTCGCTCGGCGCTATCGTCCTTCAATTGCCGGAGGAGTGACTCAAGATCCGGCTGCTCCGCGCACCATCCGGCGGTCACGTTGAGAATAACCAGGCAGATAGCAATGGGAACTCGCATAAGACGTTACTTTGCCGCGCGGGGTTGGTTGAGTTCTTAAGTTTGGGGGCAGAGCCTGGCTCAATCTCTGGTCGCCACTTTCCACGAAGCGATAAGATAATGGTTGCTTCGCCGCGCACTGCCTGCCAGACAACCGTGGCGCATGGCGCGATGCTCTGTGCGTTACAGCGTTTTCAAGTAGGCGATCAGGTCGTCGAGTTCGGCTTCGGTTAGTTCGCCTTGGCCAGTGACGCGCTCCGGATTGTGCGAGCCGGTGAGAACTTCCCGGAGCGTGTTGGCTCGGCCGTCGTGCAGAAGTTGCGTTTTGCGATAGACGCCGAGGAGCGAAGGCGTGTTGAAGCCCTTGTAGCGGTCCAGCGGCGCGCCCAGGCCAACATCGTGAATCTGACCGTCGGTGAAGTAGGGGCCGTTATGGCAGTTGGCGCAGCCTGCTTTCTCGCTGTGGAAGACCGCTTCGCCGCGCTGCGCCGCTTCCGGCAACGAGCCATCGGGTGCGCGGTGTGGGTTGGGCGGAACTTGCAGCGTTTGAAAAAAGGCGGCCAGGGCGGCCACGTCGTCATCGGTCGGCTGCGGGCCGAGCATCGTGTCGGTCATCGACTTCCGCAGGGCTGCGTCAAAATCTTCCTGCCAGCCGTGCCACGTCCAAGGCGCCGTTTGCGGCATGTTGTACAGCGGCAGCACAGTCTTGAACGTGAAGGGAATGTTGCCGTCGTTGTGGGTGTCCATCGGTTTGTCGTTGCCGCCGCCGTGGTCGTGGCAACTATGGCAACTGTACCACTGGTCGAGGCTGCGCTGCGCATCGTAGAAGATCGCTTCGCCGCGCCGGGCGAGCGAGATTTCCGCAGGTCGGCCCAGCGGAATAGTCTGCACCAACTTGCGGCTTTCCAGGTCCACCACCTGCACCGCGTCTTCCAGGTAGTTGGCCACGTACACGGTGCGGTTGTTGCCGGCGATGCGCAAGCCCATGGGCCGCCCGCCGACCGGAATGCGATAAAAACGTTCAGAGTCTTTCAATAACTCTTCAGGAATATGATCCGGGCTGCCTACGTCGTGCATCGGCAAGTCGGGCAGACGATAGACCAGCAACTCGTGCGTGCCCGAGGAGGATACGACCAGCCGTTGCTCATCGGCCGTGAGCGCCAAACCGAACGGATCGGCCACAGCCACGCCGGGCGGGTCGAGCGACATCGCCTCGCGCCGCGATTCTTCCTCCAGTCGCACGCGCGCCACGCGACTGGCCAAGACCCAACCCAGCCGAATGTTGCCCGGCGTAATCGGGTTGTCGCGATACGTCATCCAGGGGAAATACGCATAACGGCCGTCGCGCGTAGTTTGCACGTGGCCTAAGTTCAAGCCGCCGAAACCTTGCTGATACAGCACCGTGCCCGCGGCGACATCGACCACGGTCACGCCGCGGTCGCCCGAGGCGGTCACGGCCAGCCGTGTTCCGTCGGGCGAAAGCGCCAAGTAGCGTGGCCGCCGGCCAACGTCGATATGCGCGACGACTTGACCTTGTTCCAAGTCAACCACCGCCACGCGATCGGCCGCCCACTGCGCCACGTAGGCTTTCTTCCCTTCGGGCGAAACGGCCACGCCGTAGGGCTCGAAGCCGATGTGAATCTTGCCGACTTCGCGAAGCGTGTCGCCTGACACGTCCAGCACGGTCACATCGCCCGAGTAACTGCCCGAGATCAACACGCGGTCCAGCGTGGGATGCAGCGCGGCGTATGCGGGGCGCTCGCCCACGGGCGCTTCGGCCAAGACTTGTCCGTCGCGCGTGCGGATCAGCGAAGCGGTGTTCGAGGTTTGATTGACCGAAACGAGCCAGGAACCGTCGCGCGCTAAAGCCACATCGACCGGCGAACGGTGCGGCTCTGCGGCGCGGGCGAAAACGGCGGCGCTGGCCACCAGCGTGAGTAATCCTGCCGAGTAGCAAACGGCGCGAAGCATCGGCGCGACTCCCTGTCGAACAAAAGCCCAGGCACGCTCGATTCACGCCAGGAACGGCGGCGCGCGAAGCGTGAGGGCGCTGGGGTGTGGTTCAGGTCGATTCGATGACGCCCGCGGTGGGACTGCTGGCGTTGCCGTACAGGCGCTTGGGGATGCGGCCTGAAAGGTAGGACAAACGGCCGGCTTGCACGGCGAGTTGCATGGCGCGGGCCATGTTCACCGGGTCGCGGGCGCGGGCAATGGCCGAGTTGAGCAGCACCCCGTCGGCGCCAAGCTCCATGGCCACGGCGACATCGCTCGCGCAGCCCACGCCAGCGTCCACAATCACGGGATAATCGGGATCGTCTTCCTTGAGGTATTCTAAACAGATGCGCAAGTTGTTCGGATTCAAGATGCCTTGCCCCGAGCCAATGGGGCTACCGGCGGGCATGACGCTCGTGGCGCCGGCTTCTTTGAGGCGCCGCGCCATGACGGGGTCATCGCTGGTGTAGCACAGGACTTGAAAGCCTTCGGCCACAAGTCGTTCGGTGGCGTGCAGTGTGGCGATCGGATCGGGCAGCAGCGTTTTGGGATCGCCCAGCACTTCGAGCTTGACCCAGTCGGCGCCGGGGTTTTCCAAACCGCGGAGAATTTCACGACCCAGGCGCGCGCTGCGAATGGCGTCTTCCGCGTTGTAGCAACCAGCCGTGTTGGGCAGCAGGATGTAACGCTCCAGGTCGAGATAATCAAAGATGTTTTCGCCGAAGCTGTCGTACAACCGTTCGCGACGAACGGCCACGGTAATGCAATGGGCGCCAGACGCCGCCAGCGACTCGGCCATGGTGCGGTAGTGGTCGTAACGCCCGCTGCCCACGATCAACCGGCTGTGCAGCACGTGGCTGCCCAGTTTCAGAGGATCGTCACACGCAACGGGCGCCGCGCTGGACAAAGACATCGCGAGGCGTTCCTTCCAAACAAGCGAAAAACAACAAGCTAGCGCCGCTCCCTGGGAGCGAGCAGCTCTCGGGGTAGGTCGTTAGCCGCCGCCGACGAGCGTGACCACTTCCACACGATCGCCGGGGCGCAGGTTGACGCTGGCGTGCCGCTCGCGCGGAATCAACTCCAGGTTCACTTCGACCGCCACGTGTTTCGCAGGTCGGTCAAGCTGTGCGAGCAAGTGCGCCACGGTTGCGGCTTCCGGCACTTCGCACGGCTGGCCGTTAAAAATAATCTCCACGCAATCCTCGTTTACTCTTGAATCGCCACGACGCGAGCCTTGCCCACGGCCACGCGCTGGAGCGGACCGGTTTGCACCGCCGCCGACGTGGCCGCGGCGCGGCTCCACGGCACGGCGTAGCAGGCCACATTGCCGGTGTTGCCGTCGCCCACGTACACAATGCTACGGCCGAAGCTCATCGAGGCCGGCCCGCGAAAGTCGGCAATGCCGGCGGTCATAACGTAGTCGGGCGTTTTGCCTTGTTCGATGCCCAAGTCGCCAATTACATTGGTTTTGAACAAGTTGGTGAATTGTCCGACGCGCGGGTTGATGACCCAACATTGCAGGTCGCCGGTCAGGAAGTCGAGCACGAACACGCCTTCGGTGCCTTCGTCAATAACGCCGGTCGCCATGGCGATAGACTTGCCGCCGTCGGCGCCGGTGGCGTGCAGGGGGACTTCGGCAAGGAAGCGATCCGAGAGCGACGTTTCGCCCGGCGAGCGCCCGTTCATTCCGATGACCACTCCCACCACCATCGCCACGCCGAGCAACAGCCCCGCCGAGAGACCCGCGGCGAACATGAGGGGAGTTTTCATTTGATACCAACGCGCCATGAGATTTTCCTTGCAAGGAGGAGGGTCGCCCCAGGAGATCGATGACCACCGACGCCTTGCGCGTATTGTAAGAAGCCCTGCGCCGGGAGGCAAGAACGAGAGCGAACCTTTCTTTGCACAAGCTACAAACAACGCAGCGATTGAACTTGACCGGCAACTATCGAGACGACGGCTGATCCGAGAACGACACCGGCTGACGATGTTCGAGAATCGCGGCGTAGGCCGCGGCGTTGCGCTGAACTTCGTTCTTGCCGAGCGCGCGGTTGTACACGGCGATACCTTCCAGCACGCCGCGCCAGTTGTGACCGCCGTCGGGCTGGTCGCCAAACAACAAGTCGCCGGGCGACCAGTTGCGGAAGTCGCCGTGAAGGTCGTTGCGTTCAAACAACACTTTGCCTTCCAGATAGCAGATCAAACGGCCCGGCCGATACGTGATGGTCAACCGTTGCGGCAGTTCCTCGGCCACGTCGGCCAGATCGAACACGCTCGCGTCGGCAACGTCGGACGTATGCAACACGAACCCGAAACGCCCTTGCGATTGAACCAGGGCGAAGTTCGGAGGACCGTTGGCGTCGCCCGCGGCGAACACGACGGCCGCTTCCACTTGCGGTCCCGCGTTGGGCCGCACAATCGCCTCGACGGTCAGTTCGTGCGATTGCTGGCAGGCGCGGCAAATCGCGGGGCCAGCGCCTTCGGCCAGAAAGGCGCCGTCGTCCAGCACCAGCGCGCCATGTTCGCTCAGGCGCGCTCGGCCCTGGGCCGCCAGGACAACGGGCGACGCTTTACCGTCACTGGCCGCTGGCCGCGGAGGCGCGCCTTCGAGCACCAGTGCGGCGCCGGAAGGGTTCGAAGGCCACACGCCCTTCCATACACGTAGTACGTCGGGCGAAGCAAAGCCGGAGCTGCCCGCCGCCACTTCCGCCACTTGCCCGTTGCTGCGCCGCACCAGGGCGATGCGACCTTCGGTCACGGCTACGCCAGCGCCCAGTTCCGAGGTGTAGGCGAAGAACTCGGTTCCCATCACGCGCACCAGCGCCGCGGCGGTTTCCACCACGAGCGGAAACTCGCCTGGTTGCGGCTCGACCGACGCCGACATTCCGCCTTGCAATAGCCGCACGTGTTTGGCTTCTTCGGGCCGACCGGCAAGTTCAACGACGGCGCCGCCATCCAAGAGGAGCGACGTGCCATCGGCGTAGCGTACAGTCGCGGCGCCATCTCGGTTGACTGAAAGTCGATCGCCGGCTCGCACTTCGACGCCGCGCGCCGCAACGGTCGAGCGGCTGTTGCGCTGAAGCGACAACTCGCCTTCCACGGCGGTGACGTACGCGATGACCGGCTGCGGCGCGATTTGCTCCCAGAACACGCCCGCGGTAACCGCCACGAGGAGAACCCCGGCCAAACCGATCCAGAAGGACAGTCGGCGCTGGTAGCGGCGACCGGCGCCTTGCGCTCGCAACTCGTCGGCCGCCATGGAGCGCACCTCGATCACTTGGCGAAGCAGTTCATCCTCGCTGCGCTGACTGTCACGCCGGCGCTGACCGACTTGCGCCGGAAAGTTGCGCCGATCTTCCGCCAGTTTTTGGCTCAAGAGTTCGCGCATTACGAGTTGATCTTGCAGCGCTTCCGCCAGCGCGGGCGAGCGGTCCAACTCGGCCGCCAGGCGCGCCATTTCCTCCGCGGAGAGCGCGTCGCGGTCGTCCAGGTAGGTTTCAAGGAGTCGGGGAATCCCCTTCATGACGACGACTCCGCCGCGAGCGAACTAGCGACGCATTCTTTCAAGGCGCTGCGCACGCGGTACAAGGCGCTGCGCACCGCCTCAGCCGTCGAACCGAGCGCCGCGGCGATGGCCGACGACGAACGCTCCTCGGCGTACCGCATAATGAGTATGCGCCGGCTGTCTTCCGGCAGTTTCTGAAAGCAACCTTCCAGGGCGGCGCCCACGTCAGACTCGTCCGTCAACCGCGCGGCGGCCGATTGCGTGCGCGCAAGGATTTCCGCAATGGCCTGATCGTGCAGCCGATCGCGCCGCGCCGAACGCCGGAAATGGTTGCGGCACAAGTTCCGCGCGATGCCCTTCAGCCAGGCTTCCACCGGCACGTCGGGCGGCGTCTTGTCCATGTGGCGGTAGAACTCCATATAAACGTCTTGCGCCAGGTCGTCCACATCTTGTGGAAAGACCCCCATTCCGGCGATGTACGCACGGATTCTGAGCTGCGTTTGGCGAACGATGGCGTCGAAATCAAGCTCCACGTGGCAAGCATCCCTCAGGTGAGCGGCCCCCAAGGCTAGTTTACCACGACGCAACTTCGATTTTCCAAGCCAACAGTTCCTTGCTTGCCAGAGAACGAATGGTCGCGAAGAGCGCCCTTGTGACGAATCAAGGCCAACAACACCCAGGAAAGGGTGGTAAGCCAAGTTGGAGTCCAGGCTCCAGCCTGACGACGTTTGTATTCCCTGCCGAGTAAACCCTTTCCAACGTTGAACCGCTTCCCCGTGGAAAGCGCGTTACGTGGATCGGAGTTAGAACGGCAATTCCCAAACGCTTCCCGCGGGGAAGCGGTTCAACGCGCCAGCTCAAAAAATGTAGGGTGGGCTATGCCCACCACAACCGCATGTGTTTGGCGGTCACAGCCAGCTTACATCTACTATTCGCTTGTGGATGCCGCTTGCGTCGGCTCGTTCGAGGGAGCGTTGAGCGAGAGCGTTCGCAGGCGGCCTTGCCGTTCGACGGTCAACTCGACGGGATTGGGCAGCGAGTTCGCCAAGGCGCGGAAGGCTTCCCCATCGGCAAAGTCCTGGCCGCCAACCCGATAGACGCGATCGCCGGAAGTCAGCCCGGCGTCGGCGGCAGGCGAACCGGGCATGACGGCCGTCACAAACAACACGCCCGGCTCGGCGCGGTCCTCGCGCCACGTCAATCCCAACCGCACCGGCGGTCCGGCCAATTGAATGTTCATTTCCAGCGGCGAATCTTGACCGGCGCGCTGCACCTGCGCCTTGAGCGGCGAGACTGAGGTGGAGATCAGGCGGCGGAGCTGTACGTCGCCTTCCACCGGAGCCCCCCCTACTTGCAGAATCCGGTCTCCCACGCGTAACCCCGAACGCTGTGCGGCAGAGCCGGGGAACACCTCCTTCAGCACCACGCCTTGCGCGGTCGCGGTCTCATCATTCCAACGCACGCCCAACCGCGGCGGGAGGGGCGCTGCGGCGCGTTCCATGGTGCGCTGGCCGTCGATCGTTTCTCGCCGCGAGGCGGTTCGGAAGGTGAACTTCCGGGGACTATCGGCCATTTCAAACACCACGTTGAACAACAGCCGGTCGATTTGTTCGATGCCCGCCGAGTTGATTTTGTGCGAGTCGTCGCGCGGGCGGTGGTAATCGTCGTGCAGGTCGGTATGAAACATCAGCGTGGGAATACTCGCGTCGAAAAACGTGTAATGGTCGCTGTTCGACGTCATTTCCCAGGTGAAGTCGAGCCGCAGGTTGGCGTTTTGGTTCTGCTCGCTCACGAGCCGCCGCAGCCCGTAACTGGTGCGCGAGCCGTACACCAACAACCGCTGGTTGCGCAGCCGGCCGACCATGTCGAGGTTGATCGCCAACTTGATTTGCGCCAGGGGAAGCGTCGGTTGCGACACCCAATGCTTGGACCCCAGCAAGCCATGTTCCTCGCCATCCCAAAAGGCGAAAAGAATCGAACGCCGCGGCGGTTCGGGCAACTGGGCGAAGGCTTCGATCAACTCCAGCAACGCGGCCACCCCGCTGGCGTTGTCGTCGGCGCCGTTGTGAATGTAGCCTGTGGGGCCGTAGCTATTCGTGGGAGTGCCGTATCCCACGTGATCGTAATGAGCGCCCACCAGAATCACGTCATGGCGCAACGTGGGGTCGCTGCCGGGAAGAATCGCCAGGATGTTGCGATAGCCGGCGTTGAAGGTTTGATAGAACCCGCCGCCTTCGCCGGCGCCCTTCATGCCGTGCTTTTGCAGCAGGTTGACGAGATACCCCCCGGCGGCCCGTCCACCCCGGGTGCCGGCTTCGCGTCCTTCGAAGGAATCGTCGGCCAGCACATCGACATGGCGTTGCAACTCGCTCGACTTGATCGACATTCGCGCGGCTTCAAGCAGCGCGTGATCGGCGGCGCCAACCGGCGAAGCCATCCACCCAACCATCAACGCCACAAGCAACCGAACCCAAAGATGTGGGGGCATGTCATTACTCCGGCAAGGCGGCGAATACCGGCCAAACTATACCCCACGATTGTTGCGCCGGCAAAAACCGCGCAAAACAAAATCTTTCGCGAAGAAACTCCAGGTTTGGCCGGCAGTCGTCTTGCAAGGCGCCGCCCCTTGCGTAAGAATTCACCAAGATGGAAGGCGCGCCCCCTGCGACCTTCCCCACCCGGAGAGGTGGCTGAGTGGTCGAAAGCGCCGGTTTGCTAAATCGGTGAGCTCGAAAGGGCTCCGCAGGTTCGAATCCTGTCCTCTCCGCTTCGTTTTTCGACGCCCGCCGCAAGTTGTTGTTATGCAACAATTTGCAGCGGGCGTTTTTCGTTTGTCCCAGTCATTGGGACAATCACTGGGACAAACGATTTGATTAAGGGGCGAGAAAACGCCCTTAGCTCAAAGCGGATAGGGCAGCGATTCGGTGATCACGAATGTCTCTCCTTGCTGCGCCGCTTGCAGACGCCAAAAAGGGAACAAAAACAAACCAACCTAAACCGGTCCCTTGGACGATTCGTCGTCGAGGCCCACAAAATCTATTTGCTTCATCTTCCGCTGCGCGTCTTCATTGCGCAGGTGGCGGTAATGCTCCACCATCTTGGAGTCGGCATGGCCGAGCCATTCCCGTATTTCGCCCTCCGATGCGCCTCCGAGGAACGCCTGGCTGCAAAAGAAATGGCGAAAGGAATGCAGGCGAGCATGTTCAAATCCGATTTCGCCCGCCGGCGTGGCGAATTGCTCTTTCAGCGGTTCGATGACCTCCTCGATAAACGTGTGTAGCGCGTTGTTGGGCCGCAACCGACAGCCACGCTGAGAATGGAACACATAACCGTCCGGCGTTCGCTTCAAGTTGTGCAGCAGATCTCGCAGGCGAGGATGAATGGGAATGGCGCGCGATCGGCGGCCTTTCGTTTTTCGCGCTGCGCCACTCCGCCGCTTCCGGTTGCTAAATCGCTCATCCGCCACGATGATCGTGTTCGACGACAAGTCAATGTCGCACCAGCGCAGATTGGCCAACTCCCCGATACGCAGCCCGGTATGAGCCAAGGCGATAATCACATGGGCCAACCAAACTAAACCCGCGTCGGCCAGGCAGTGCTTCACGATCGCGCTAACCTCCTCCCGACGGTAGCAGTACGTGTCTGTTCCCACTGGCTTCTGAAGGTCGTACTGGAGCTTGGCGTCCGGCGGCAGCTTCTTGGTCGCGATCAGCCAGTTGTTTACCGACTTCAACAGCGTCAGTTCCAAGTAAGTGGTGCGGTCCGCGTACTTCCGGCTCAACCAGTTTCCGTACTTCTCCAAAGCAGGTTTATCGAACTCACGCCAGGTGACGATCCCTTGGCGGGCGCAAAACGTAACGTGCTTGTCGCGAACCGCGGTATACCGCTGGAGGCTTTTCGGTGAAACACCGCCGAGAACGGCGCTTCGCCCGCAGAAATCGAGGTACGACTTCCATCCGTCAACGATAGAGATTTCGTTGATCTGCCGCAGCGTTTTCGCGTCGGCCAAGCCAAGTTCGACCGCCTTTTGCAGGTCGAGAAGTTTGATGCGCTCCATGGCTGGCCCGTAGTCACGGGTGCCAAGCGAGTGCTTCCCTAAGTCGTATTTGCTGCCGCGGCCGTCGGCGTAGAACACGCCATCACGGCAATGCATTCGCCACGTGAAATATTGGCACTTGATAGGTGGGTTATCCGGTTTTCTGGGCACGTTAGCGTTCCTGGTGTTCATTGAGGGCTTGTGTCCAGCGAGGAGGGCGGCCGGAGAGCCGGTCTCCCTTTGCTGGCTTCGCTGTGGACTGGGGCGGCGCACCGCCAGATGCCGCAGCCATTTGTTCGACGGCGTCCGCAGGAAAGAGCAGCCGCCCACCCTTGCCTGCAGGCTGAAAAAACGGAATCTTGCCCGCACGCTTCAAGCGGTGAATCGTCGACCTCGACAACCGCGACTTCGCGCTCAATTCCTCGATCGTGAGCAGTCGTTCGACGCTCGGTCCGTCCATGCCACGCCCTCGCCAAGATGCTGGGTAATCCCGGTCCAACCCCGGACCGGCTTACCCTTTCTTTTCTTCGATTTAATGAGGGCGCTAAATTCGGTCGCGCCGTTTCCCAAGCAAATCAACTGCTGGATGGCGTGACAGCGCGAGCGTCGCGCGGTGACGTACTCGCAGAACCGGAAGGGGCAAGAGCAAAGCGAATCAGTGGCCGGAGGTTGCCGCATTGGCCGCAACTGCGTGTCGACCGAAGTGACTGGCCTTAAGAAGGCGCAGAGGGCAGTTCATGCGAGAGAGGGTTTTTCGCATTTACTGCCGTTCGTGAGTTGCGCGAGCGAGGCCTATAATGGCTTGGAGGCAGTGTGAACTGGGCAGCACGGGAATTCGAATGCCTGCGCTCGAGGTCGAATGACGACCGAAGAAGCATCGGTCGGCCCAGTTGGAAGGGAGCAACAAGGGATGAGCGACTCAGCGAACGATCTTGAAGATGTCGGTATCATTGCTCGCCCACAGGCGCATTTGCTCGGCTTTCCAGTTTCGTTGCGCTGGGAAATTACTCGTCGGCATCCGTACTACCTGGCGTTTTGGGAAGAGGCGCGTCGCTACCATCGTGGTGAGGCCGATGACCTATCCCTTGGGTACGTCGCGAGCTTGCTTCTTAGCGCCATTGGAGTTTCCGGCGAGCCAGTTAGCCCTGATAAAGACTTCGACCAGCTTAGCGACGCTGACCCCGCTTTCCTTTGCGGTTGCGTCCAACCCATCAGCCTGCGCGCTATGGTGGCCATGCTGATCAACACGCTCCCAGTTGCCGAACGCGTGGTTGTCGGAGCGATCCTTACGGCGTCCCGTCCGGAGGAAGGCGAGAACCCAGGTAGCGACGAGGCTGATTTTGCACAGAAACAGTACGCCTTGGATCAGTTGCGCCGAACACCAAGTCCCGCGCTTGACTGCTGCACCGATGCGCCACTGTACTACATCCATTTGGAGGCGTCGCAGCGATCCATTGAACGTGACCTAGAGGATCAAGTCCGCCGGCAAAAGAAGCGCCGTGGCCTTCCCGAACGTCGGGTCCATACCGCGAAGCTGGAGTCCTATCTAAAGGTCTGGGACCTACGGGAAGGATGGGAGAACGGCGCTTACGACCGCACACGCGAGCAGTCGCTCTTGCAGATCGGCAAGAAGGTTCGAGCGTCGCAATCCACGGTGGAAAGCCGCTACCGCGCGGCTTTTCAAATGATAACGGGACACGAGTTTTCGACGACATTGTGGTTGCGGCTGTGGAGGGCTTTTAAGTTCACAGGATCAACCGATGCGGCCAATGCAACTCCTTTCGTCCCAGTGCGGCGCCGGCTGCAAACGCCTGTGGCCCGACCTCTTCCCGATTCGGTCGTTAGCCCTGCCGTCAGGGAACATACTACCGGAATCGTCGAGGGCAAATCGGCTCGCTGGGATGATCAAGCACTTGTCGACCTTCAGCTCGATGCACAGGAATTGATCGAAAAGGGAATGTCGGACCAAGAAATTGCTAATCGCCTCGAACTGGATGTTGACGCGATGGCGTACTTTCGGGAACGCGTTCAAGAGTTTCATACGCAAAAACGGCACGCATCCCGGTAGGTAAACGCCATCACCTGGCGTGCAACTTCATGCAATACGTTGGCCTGAATATTGTTCAACTCTAGTGGCTGCGTTGCAGAGTCTCGGCGGCAAGGTTCTCGCAAAGCACGGGCGGCACGGCTACTGCGTTTGGGTAATCGCAGTTCTTGCACAATACCGGCGTGACCGCAATCGAAACGTACGAATTCGATTGGCGTTAGTGTGACTGTTGCCAAGGTGATGTCACCCGTCGAGCGCCTCCTTGGAACATGACCATAACGCCGTGATGTTGCAACCGTAGTGCATTCCGTTCGACTCAGCGCCAATCAATCTGGCGCCAGACGATTGGAGTCGTCGCTTGATTCAAATCAGCGGGCTTCCGACCGAAAACTTAGCAGGCCACATGTTGGGCGCTCCGGCGATTGAAGGCGCTACCGTTGGTCTTGGAAACTCGTCGGTAGTAGACGCCTTCGCTTCGTGAGCCGTAGCGACTTGGCAAGCAAAGACTTGCGCAGTCTTCAAGTCACTAACGGCTAACTGGTCGCAACCAAGGATTATGACGCGTTTCAACCCAAAATTTAGTTAGAGTTGCTGGGCGCCGCAGAGTGCTGCTTAGTGTACAGAAATTCGGTATGACATAGGCTGTCACCGTGTGCTTGTACCATACCAGGAGGCGTGGCGCCTGAGCATGTTTCGACGCGATGTGCTCGCCAACGCAGACAGGACCGACCTCCGCCTTCTCTCACCAATGCCGACGCAATGTCCATGGACCAGTCTCTTCTCCGCCAATGGCGTCTGCTGAAAGCGCTGTCTGTGCGCCGTTTGGGCAATCCTTTGAAGGAGATGGCGCAGGAACTGGAAGTGAACGTGCGGACCATTCGTCGCGACTTGGAGCTCTTTCGCCGCCTGGGTTTTCCGATTCGCGAGGAAACGGGCGAGTTCAACCGCAAACGGTGGCGGATCGCTGCCGAGTGGAACGAGCCGCACAAGTGCTTCACCTTTGATGAGGCGATTGCGCTCTTTCTGGCCCGCCGCAGCTTCGAACCGCTGGCAGGCACGCCGTTTTGGGAAGCCGCGAACCGCGCTTTCGACAAGATTCGCGCCGCGCTTACCGACGACGTGGTGGCGTACCTCGACCGCATGGCCGACACGTTCTACCAGACGCACGTCGGCGTGAGCGACTACGCCGGCCGCCGCGACTTGATTGAGACGCTGTGGGTGGGCATGGAAGACCGGCGCGCCGTCAAGATTACGTATTCCTCGCTCCATGAGCCGCAACCCCACAGCTACGCCGTTCATCCGTATGGCATGGCGCTGCACAATGGATCGCTTTACCTCGTCGGCTTCTCGCCCAAGCACGACGAGGTGCGGCGCTGGAAGGTGGACCGGGTCGCGGCGACCGAACTGACCGGCGAGCGATTCTGCCGTCCAGCAGATTTCGACTTGCGACAGCACTTTGCCGGCGCTTTCGCGGTGTGGCACGACGGCCAGGCGCCGTTGACCGTCCGCGTCCGTTTCTCGCCCACGGCTGGGCGTTACGTGCAAGAAAAGCGTTGGCACGACACTCAGCAATTACACCTTCAGCCTGATGGCTCTCTCATTGCCGAGTTCCAACTATCCAGTACCGTCGAGCTAAAAAGCTGGATTCTCTCCTTCGGCGAAGACGCCGAAATCCTCTCCCCACAAGATTTGCGAGAAAAAGTCAAAAAAGAACTTGAAAATCTACTAGCGAGGTATAAAACCGAGCCATCGGCGCGATTCCCGACCACTGAGGAAACCCGTTCCTCCAACCCGCGGAATAAAAGCCGCCGCCCTGAACTATCAACCGAAACACAAATTCAGCGACGAAGGCACGACAATAAATAGCTGCCGGCGTCAGGCCAAAAAAAGCCTCAACAACCGCGAAGCGGCGGCAGGCATATCACCTCACGACGCACAACGATCGCCGCTCCAACACTTGGTTCATCTGTCACAACACGACACTCAACATCGGCCAATGCAAACCATCGTCGATCTCGCCTTCTCCCTCACCGGCGCCGCGCCGCTTCCCGCCGACCACGGCTACGCGCTCTATGGTGCCCTATCGCGTCTGCTGCCCGAATTGCACCACGAGAACGGCGCGGCGATCCATCCCATCGCGGGCCGGCAGATTGGCGACCGGCGGTTGGGCCTGCAACCGTGGAGCCGCCTGACGCTCCGCACGCGCGCCGACCAAATTCCTGCGCTGCTCCCGCTGGCGGGCAAGCAAATCAACCTCGACGGCGCGGCGCTCCGTATTGGCGTCCCGCAAGTCCGCGCCCTGGAACCCCGTCCCGCGCTCCGCAGCCGCCTGGTCACCATCAAAGGCTTCTTTGACCCCGACCCCTTCCAAGCCGCCCTCCGCCGCCAACTCGACCAACTCAACCTCTCCCCCAACATCGAAATCGCCCTCGGCCGCCGCCGCACCCTCAAGATCAAAGACAAACAAGTCGTCGGCCACGAAGTCCTGCTCCAAAACCTAACCGCCGAAGAATCCCTCACCCTCCAAGAACAAGGCGCCGGCGGCCGCCGCCACATGGGCTGCGGCATCTTCACGCCTTTGAAATAAGGAGACGGCACGTGAGTGACGAACCGATTTTCGCGAAATCCGCCAAGAGCGGCGTTACGCTGTTGCAGCACACGGCCGATGTTATGGAGGCCGTGTGCGCGTTGTTCGGAAGTGAAACTTCGCCGACGCGGCTGGGCCTGCGTTGGCAGCGGTTCTTTCAATTCAAGGACTACGCTTCGTTCTTTCGTTGCACACTTGCGGCCGCTGCGTTTCACGACTGGGGCAAGGCGAACGATGGTTTTCAGAACGCCGCATCGCATCGTGGTTCGCAAACGATCCGGCACGAACATTTGAGCGGCTTGATCATCACCTTGCCCGATCACGAGCAATGGATTCGCAGCCGCCTTGGCGCCCATTTCGATGTGATGCTTGCCGCCGTTATTACGCATCACTTAAAGACGAGCCTCAGTACCTTCGCGCAGATGCGCACCGAAAACACCCGCATCGAGTTGCTTACGGATCGAGCGGAGTTCCACGAAATGGTGCGCATGATCTCCGACGCGATCGACTTGCCGGGCGAGGTCCCAAAAGTCGCTCATTGTGTTTGGGACTATACGAGCCACGCTCGGCGGATGCATATCCGGCCGCACTTGGAGAAGGTGCAAAGCCGGTTGGTCGCCTTCCGCCGCAATCTCGATCGACCAGACCAACAAGAACAACAACGGCTGCTCATGGCCGTGCGTGCGGCGCTCATCGCTGCCGATTCCGCCGGCTCCGCGATCCGCCGAAAGGGCATTTCTTTAACGCGGTGGATCGAGAAGGCATTCGATCCCGAAAAGCAATGCACGCGCGATTCGGTTTGGCGGGATGTGATTGGCCCGCGAATCGAGGAGATGCGCCGGCAAGGCCGCGAGTTCCATTGGAGCGAGTTCCAAGAGCAATGCGCGGTGTTGCCCAGCCGCGCTTTACTGCTCGCGCCGTGCGGCAGCGGCAAGACGTTGGCGGCTTGGCGCTGGATCGCCGAGCAATGCGGCGAAGGCGTGCAGCGCGTGATCTTTCTCTACCCCACGCGTGCAACGGCGACCGAAGGATTCCGCGACTACGTTTCCTGGGCGCCGGAAGCCGACGCCGCTTTGATGCACGGAACGGCCGAATACGACCTGCAAAGCATGTTCGATAATCCCGAGGACGACGATGAACGCGGCGCCAAGCGGTTTGAAGTCGATCAAAGGTTATTCGCCCTCGGCTTCTGGACACGGCGCATTTTTTCCGCCACCGTCGATCAGTTCCTGGCATTCTTGCAGCACGGGTATGGCTCGACCTGCTTGCTTCCCCTCCTGGTCGACTCCGTCGTGGTGATCGATGAAGTGCATAGCTTTGATGGCGCGATGCACTCGGCGCTTAAGGATTTCCTCAAGGCGTTTCAAGTTCCAGTGCTGTGCATGACCGCCACGCTGCCGGAAAGTCGCCGCCGAGAACTGGAAACGGAGTGTCGATTGCACACAGCGGATGGCAAGCCGGGCGAATTAAAGGAAGTTGCCTCGGCGCCGCGATACCAGGTTACGGTTCGCGAGGAACCGGCTCTTGGTGAAATCGAAGCCCGCGTTGCTCAAGCTTTGGAAGACGGCAAGCGCGTGCTTTGGATCGCCAACCAGGTTTCGCGCGTCCAGAATCTGGTGGCTCGCTTCGCAGTGAACTTTCCGTTTTGCGATCTGCAAACCGCAGGCGGCGCGCCAATTATTTGCTACCACAGCCGTTTTACACTCGATGACCGATGTAAGCGGCATCAGCAACTTGTGCGGTCATTTCAACAAAACCGCGGCGCGATCCTCGCGTTTGGAACGCAGGTTTGCGAAATGAGCCTCGACATCGACGCCGACTTGCTCGTGACCGAGTATGCGCCGGTCACGTCGCTCATTCAGCGTATGGGCCGCTGCAATCGAGCCCGCCAGCCGCGGAAGGGCGCCGGCCAGATCCTCATTTACCGCCCGGACAACGAGAAGCCTTACGACGATGCGGCGCTTGCGGGATTAGGCGACTTTCTTGCCGCGATCGTTGGCAAGGATTGGCTTACTCAGGAAGACTTGGAGCAGGCGTTGGCGCAAATCCCCATGCCTGCCGAACTGGGGCGCGACTGCCGTTTTCTCACAAGCGGCCCCTTTGCCTTGTCCGGCGAGCAATCCTTCCGCGATATCGACGAATTCACGGTTCCCGCGATCCTCGACCGGGACGTACTTGCATTCCATGCGATGCGCGAACGCCGCGAACCGACGGATGGGCTGGTGGTTCCCGCTCCGCGTTGGTTTGCCAAAGCGAACGCGCCGCCCAATCGACCGGCCGGGTTGCCCGACTATTTGCACGTCGTTCCGGCGCGCTTTTATCACCCGGCGGTCGGATTGCGTCACGAACCCGTAAAACAACTAGGAGCCATCATCGTATGAGCGCCGCAACCAAGCCCAAAAGCGAAACGCGCATTGTCGTTGAATACGATCTCTTCGACTTGCCGACCGCGCAGCACAAAGCCGGTCTTGCCGGGTTGCTGTTGCAGATCGATTTCATGCGCGAACGACCTCAGGCATTTGCGCCGGAGGACGTTCCGGAGATCGTGGAACGCACGCCAACGCGGGCGTCCATCGCGTTTGCCGAGAGCTCAACGCAGTGTTTGTTTGACGATCTTTATCAAGCGCGCTTTGAGCTGGTTGAGTCCAAGACCAAATGGGCAGGCAACGCCGAGCCGGTGGAAATCCGCGAGATCGAAGAACCTACCGATAAGGAAGGAAAGACGCGAAAGGCAAAGAGGTTCGTCTATCGCATGGTCATTCCCGACTCGCCTTACCTGCGGCGGCATTTCGTTGATGGCGATGGTTTATGGATGAAGCTCTGGCGCGACATGCTGTGGAGCATTCCCCGCGGCAAGCCGACCACCCGCATTCCCTACAACGAACGCGCCAATGGCGAAAACACCAAGGAAGGCGCAGATGCGTGGAAAGACCTGGTCGCGTTCGACAAAGCGCGGAAGAAGAACAGTTGGCGCACTTGTACGCTTTCCGGCGCGCTGCTGCTAGGCGCTCAGGCCGTCAATGCCGAGCTGACGCCATTTTCGGAGCGGGTCGATCACGCGCTGTTGCTCCACTTCTGGCCCCTGACCGTCCAAGTTTTCGTGCCGCAAATTATCGACAACGACGGGCAAGGAGAATTCGTCGGCTACTCGCTCGCCATTCCCGAGGTGGCCGATTTGGACGCGTTTTGCGCCGATTATCCGCAAATGCTCCACGCCGAACTTGACGCAACCGCACGCGGTTATCGACCTGCGGGCGCCGTGATCGACCTGCCCGCACAGGCCGCATTGCAGTTCATGTTGCACTTGGCCCGGTTGGTGGAGCATCGCGCCGCAAGCTCCGGTAGCCTGATGCGTTACTCGGTCCATGCCATCGAGTACATGCACCTGGTCAAGGCGGGCAACAACATCAAGACGATGAGTTCCGGCCGCGTGGCGCCTAACCGCGACCTGCTAGACCAATACCGTGCGATTGTGGAAGGCCGTCCCCAAGCCTACCGCAACCCGATGTTTCGCGCCGGCTTGCTCACGGCGTTGCTCGAAAACGAACCGTGGTACGTAGGTTTGGAACGCATGTTGTTGGAGCGGCCTTGGCCGTTCTTCATTCAAAGCCCCGAGAGCCCTCGGCTGCCATCGTTCGGCGCCGATGTTTCCAACAAGATTCAGGCGATTCACGACGAGTTTCAACACGAATGGGAGGATTTAAAAAAGATGAACGATACGGCTACTGCCACCAAACCGGAGCCGCGTTTGGAGTTACTGATCCATCGGCTGGTCACCAACTACGTGCGCCGCAAAACGGAAGATCGCTCCGGCGTGACCTGGGACGACTTCAAGGACAAGAAGATCGTCGATGAGAAGACGAAGAAAGAGCGCATCGCGATCCCGGAAGCGTACCTCGATGCGAAACGCAAAGTGGCGGCCGACGCCTTTCTTACTATGCGGTCGCGCCGCGAACAGGATTTTTCGGATTACTTCTCCGCGAGCATTTGCTCCGTCGGCCAGTTTCTTACGGAGGAAGAGTATGCCGTTGTGGCCGATGCGCTTCTCAATCGTCCCGCCGTCGTGAAAACGCTAACGTTGCTTGCCCTGTCCGCTAATTCTTGATCACCATCCGAATCTTCAAGGAGCTTGACCATGAACCTGTTTGCAACTGTGCTCACCTATCCGGCGCCGTCGGCGAACTATCGCGGCGAAAGCGAATTGAACCGCACCGTAATTCAGAAAATTACGGATGGCCGTTTCGACTACGCGATCATTTCTCCGGAAGCAATGCGAAACGCGCTACGGGAGATTCTCGCGGCCTATGGCCTGCCTTGTAATCGTTCTCGATTACACGACGAAGAACAGTTGGCAGTGAGATTCGAGGATTACCCCAATCCCGATAGGTACGCCGATGACTTTCTCTTCGGTTACCTGGTGGCAGCGTCGGGCAAGGACCGTGAGAAAATCAAAAAGGAGGTGAAGCGCTCGGATTTCACCTTCAAGCGCGACTCAGTGCTGCGGATGAATTTAGCCAAAGCGCTGGAGCCATACCGTTACAACACCGTTTTTACACAGTCGCCCTTGGCCGCGCAGGACAGCAAATACAAGAACGCCACGACCTCGGCGCTGTTGCACCGTGAAACGGTCGTCTCGGCGTTCCAATTCCCGTTTGCCCTGAACCTCGATGACTTGCAGGGCAAAGAAGACTGGGGACGGCAATTGCTCAAAGCGATTGGCGAATTGAACGGCGTGTCCGGCAACCACGCCCGCAGCTACTACGAAATGGCGCCGGCCAGCATTGTGGTGCGTCTGACGAACTGTCTGGTGGCCGGTTATCGCACCTATGGTTTTGAAGCGACCAACGGCGACGGCAAATACGACTTTCCGGAAGTGATCGAGGGCATCCTTCACGACCCTCCAGACTACGCCGGTGAAGAGTTTTATTTCGGCGGCTTGCTCGTAAAACAAATGGAGGACGCCAAGCGCGGCGCCTTAGCCGCGCGCGGCGCGACGCTCGAACGCGATCCCCGCAAACTGCTGCAAATTGTCGCCGAACGCGCCTTCGGAGGTTGATCCATGCTGTGCCTCTATTTGGAAGCGCCGTTCGCGGCGTGCCGCACCTTTACGGCCGGTTGGTATCGACCGACGGCGGGTTTCATTACACCCTCGGCCGCGTATGGCTTATTGATGAACGTTGCAGGGATCGAAACTCGCCTGCGAGAGGGACAAGAAGGGCACGACGGCCGTACGCCAGCCACGTTGATGCGTCCCAATCTGCCTTTCCTCCGAATCGCCTTGGGAGCGCCGGCGCAGTCGAATGGCGACACATCGTTTCCCGTAGTGCAGACGGTGTATCAACAACTGCATAATTATCCGGTCGGCAGCCAGGCAGGAATGCCGGAGGAATTGTCGAAAGGAAACAAGAACAATATATCTCCCGTCCGGCGCGAGTTCCTTTGGGACGTGCGGGCGGTCATCTGTGTCGATGGGAATGAGGACATCGAACATCGCATCCGCGAAGGTTTGCACGGACGTTGGAATGGTAATCGCGATGGCCTTCCCTTTCTCGGCGACAATCAGTTTCTTCTCGATCGCCTGGAAGAACGGGCGCTGCCCCAGTCGGCAAAGTGGTATGAACGGATTGACGAACGCTCGGCGGTCGAACCAAAACCGCACGCTACGCGCATGACCGCTTGGATTGACCGCGCGGATATGTCGCGAACGAAATCGTTTTTGTATGCCCCGATTAAAGAACCTTCAACCGAGATTCCGGAGGACGCATGGACCCTGATCGCGCCGGGGTAGAGGGGGATGGGGGTGAGGAGGAGTTGGAGTTGGTGCTGGAGGGGTGGCGGGAGTGGGAAGAGTTGGGGGCGGGCGAGGGCGATGCGCGGCGTGAGGGGGAGGATGTTGTAGAAGAGGCGGAGGCGCGAGATCGGCGGCCGCCGCCCAAGTCGCACGCTGCGCGACGTACGAAGTACAAAGGACAAAGGACGGAATCCGACGAGGTCGAGTCCGCTTCGACGCAACCGGCGGCGCCACGCGCGCAGGGCGAAAAGCCAGTCGCGAAATCGCACAACACCGACTCGTTCGAAACACAAGCCTCCGACGCCACACCTCCCCGCGCTCCGCCTTCCGCTCCCGCCTCGATCGACCCCAGCGACGCTTTGACTCCTGCGGACGAGCCGTCGCTGCGGATCATGGCGCTGCATGCGTTGATGTACTGTGAGCGGCTGTTTTACTTGGAGGAGGTCGAGGAGATTCGCGTGGCGGATGCGGCGGTGTATGCGGGTCGGCGGCTGCATGAGGAAGTGGCGCCGCTGGACGATGAAGCGACCGAGCGCCGTTCGGTCGAAGTGTCGAGCGCCGCGTGGGGTTTGTACGGCAAGATCGACGCCGTGCGGCGGCGCGACGGCGCGTGGGTCGCCTATGAGCACAAGCGCGGCCGCTGCCGGCGGGAAGACAAACGCCGCGAGGCTTGGCCGACTGATCGCGTGCAGGCGGTCGCTTATGCGGTGCTGCTGGAGGAGGAACTGGGCCAGCCTGTTCCGCAAGCCCGTATTCGTTATCATGCCGACAACGTGACGGTGTTGGTGGAGGTGGACGACGCGGCGCGCGAAGAACTGCGACAGGTCGTACGTCGCGCTCGCGAGCTGCGCAAGACGACCGACCGGCCGCCGATCCACGAGAACGAAAACGTCTGCCGACGCTGTTCGCTCAATGTGGTTTGCTTGCCCGAAGAAGAGCGGCTCGCCGAGTCGTCCGATCAGGAGCCTCCGACGCTCTTCCCTTCGGACCGGCAGCGGCAGGCGCTGCACATCGTCTCGCCCAAGGCGTATATCACCCGCAGTCAAGATACGCTGGTGGTTACGACCGAGGACAACAAGCAGAAGGTTCCTATCCGCCAGATCGACGCCGTGCTGATCCACGGCCACGGGCAGATCACCGCCCAAGCTTTGCATGCCTGCGCGCAACATGGCGTGCTGGTGGCGTGGCTGACCGCGGGCGGAAAGTTCGTCGGCGCGGCGCCGGTCAGCGTCGGGCGCGTGCAGCAGCGGCTGCGGCAGTACGCCGGGCTGACGAATCCCGAGACGTGCCTGCGCCTGGCCCGGCAACTGGTGCTGGCCAAGGTAACGGGGCAATTGCGCTATCTGCTGCGCACTACGCGCGGCGATGCGGACAATCGCGGCGCGTGCCAGGCCGAGATCAACCGTATGCGCGAGGTGCTGCGGCGCGTGCCCGAAGCGCCCTCGCCCGATGTGCTGCGTGGACTGGAAGGGATGGGCGCCAAGGCCTACTTCGCCTGCCTGCCGCGGCTACTGCGTCCCGGCACGCCGCCGGAAATGATCCCGCATGGGCGAAGCAAGCGCCCTCCGCGCGACCGGTTCAACTGCCTGCTTAGCTTCGGTTACGCGCTGCTCGAATCGCTGGCGATGCGCAGCATTGTGGCGGTGGGGCTGGAGCCAGCGATTGGGTTCTTTCATCGGCCCCGATCGGCGGCGCACCCGTTGGTGCTCGACGTGATGGAGCTGTTCCGCACGCCGCTGGTCGAAATGCCGATCCTCGGCTCGGTCAACCGCGGCCAGTGGGATGCGCACGACGACTTCGACGTTCGGCCGGGACATGTGTGGCTTTCCGACGCGGGCCGCAAGAAGGCGATCACGCTGTTCGAGTCGCGCCTGGCGGAGTCCTACCAACATCCCTACACCGGCCAGTCGCTCGCCTACGCCCGCATGGTCGAGTTGGAAGTGCGGCTCTTGGAAAAAGAATGGACCGGTTGCGAAGGCGTCTTCGCCCAAATGCGTTTGCGATAAACTCCTCCCTCGTCGTCCAAAGCCGCCCTATAATCACAGGCTTGCGGCTTTTGAACGACTTCAAGACAACTTGCCATGTCAGATAAACGCTGGCACTTGGTCACCTACGACGTGCGCGATCCCAAGCGGCTGCGGCATGTCGCCCAGACTTTAGAAGGCTACGGCGAGCGGATTCAGTACAGCGTGTTTCGCTGCCGGCTGAGCGACACGTCGCTGGAGCAGTTGCGGTGGGAGCTAGCGAAATTAATGGAGGACGAAGACAGTTTGCTGGTCATTCCCTTGTGCCCCCGCTGCGCCGGCCGAATCCCCAAGCATTCCACCGGCGATCAATCCACCTGGGCTGAGCCGCCGCCGACATTTGACATTCTATGAGTGTTTCACGATCCTCTCCGTGGCGGCGCTTGTATGGTCGTTTCTGGACCATAAGCTGCCGGCCCCTCACGACTTACGTCCGACATTTCGGCGAGGAGGTCCATGCATTGGAGAAAGGCTTCCGTAACCCGTTGCAGGAAAATAACTTATTGAAACGTCGCCCCACTAAACCCGACAAGGAAACGTCCAAAGTGGCAGCGGCGCGCGGAACGTCAGCCAGGTCCATGAAAGCGCCGCATGCAAATCCTTGCCTCCAAATACCTTGGGACGCCCGCTATGCATCATTCGTTAATGCCGAAAGGCGTTGAGCACTTACGACCACGCCCGTGGTTGCTGTCGCGGGGAAAATGCATCATTCGTTAATGCCGAAAGGCGTTGAGCACTCCTCGTCCACTTCTGAAAAATCATCAGGCGATTATGCATCATTCGTTAATGCCGAAAGGCGTTGAGCACAGCTTTTAATTCGTCCGCGGAGTAGGGTAATTCGCATGCATCATTCGTTAATGCCGAAAGGCGTTGAGCACATCTCGACTGGGTCGGTATCTGAGGACAGTGGCCAAGGATGCATCATTCGTTAATGCCGAAAGGCGTTGAGCACTTCGTGTTTAACACCGCTCAGGTGCTTAAGCCAATGCATCATTCGTTAATGCCGAAAGGCGTTGAGCACTGATTGATTGACTCTGGCAAACCGATCTTCGGCGCATGCATCATTCGTTAATGCCGAAAGGCGTTGAGCACACTTTATGAAGCGGTGGCGGTGTTGCCATTGCCCGCGGATGCATCATTCGTTAATGCCGAAAGGCGTTGAGCACTGCCCACTTATTTCGATTTGTCAGGTACTACAACAGATGCATCATTCGTTAATGCCGAAAGGCGTTGAGCACCTCGGAGGTGGCGTCGGCAACATACTGCCCCTCATTATGCATCATTCGTTAATGCCGAAAGGCGTTGAGCACGAAATATCGCACATGGGACCAATCAGGAACAAACCGCATGCATCATTCGTTAATGCCGAAAGGCGTTGAGCACTGGAATCCATTTGTCGCCAAGCGAAGCCGAGTTGGACCATGCATCATTCGTTAATGCCGAAAGGCGTTGAGCACACGTATTTCTACTCGGATGGAAAACCCTATTGCCTACATGCATCATTCGTTAATGCCGAAAGGCGTTGAGCACATTGCCCAACCCCAATTTGAACCAGGTGACCGCGTGATGCATCATTCGTTAATGCCGAAAGGCGTTGAGCACGAGTACGACACGGAACCAAAGCGCAGGGATGCAATATGCATCATTCGTTAATGCCGAAAGGCGTTGAGCACTGATTCGCCAAGCGGACGAGCAAACGTCGTCGCGTCATGCATCATTCGTTAATGCCGAAAGGCGTTGAGCACCCGCGTGTTGGGACTGGCCGTTTGATCGAGGAAGTAATGCATCATTCGTTAATGCCGAAAGGCGTTGAGCACGCGCGTTTGGCGACGCTAGCTTTGTTAGCTATCCAATATGCATCATTCGTTAATGCCGAAAGGCGTTGAGCACTTCTCGCAGATGTTTACGGCCAACACGCTTTTGCCATGCATCATTCGTTAATGCCGAAAGGCGTTGAGCACGCATACAGCAACCCAAGCTCCGTAT
>CAUJHS010000015.1 GCA_963204915.1 Planctomycetota bacterium
CAGCTCCAGCACCAGAGGCTTGTTGACGCTGGGCCGGGCCGTGAAGTCGAACTCATCCAGCAGCTTGTGGGCCGGGAAGCGCGCCGCCTTCAACCGCCGCTCGGCCGCCTTGCGCTCGCGCTCGATGAGCTCCAGTTCACAAAGTTGCAGAAGGAACGCCAGATAATCGGCTCCGTCCTGCGCCGCGCGGGCGGCGATCTTCTCGCACTCACTGTGCATGGTGGGCAGCTTCAACGCCTTGAGATGGTGCTTGACCAGCACCGTGCTCTTGCTCTCGGTCTTGCTCATGAGGCGGCCTCCGTCAGGAGGGCGGCATAAGCGCGCACATCCGTCGTCTCGACCCGCACTAGTTGTAAGACCGGCCGACCCTCCAGGGAGAAGAACTCCACCGGCTGCTCGGCTCGATGCTCCAGCATCACGCGAATGCTGTCGGGGTCGATCACGTCTCGGTTCAGCGCGTACTCCACCACGTCCCTTAGTTGCGCCAGCGTGAACTTCTCCAGCAGGCGCAGCACCCGGATAAACGAGCGCGTGCCGTACTGGGCATCAGCCGCCTCCAGCCGGCGGCGCAGCAAGGGGAAGCACTCCGGCAGATTCCACTGCTCCAGCGGCTTGGCATAGTCGAAGCCGCCCGGCTTGCGCTCCAGGAGCGCCAGGTAGTGAATCGGCTCGAAGAACGTCTGCTCTTTCTCCCAAGAGCGGCGGTGGCGAGCCACGAGGCGATCCTCATCCACCAGCCGCACTTCCTCCACGGTGGCGACGACCTGCAAGCGCCGGTGGCTAAGTTGACAACCCGCCGCCCCCTGATCGCAGCCGGGACTTTGCTGGGCGTCGGAAGGGGCGGCTTCGTGGATGAGATCGCGTTCTACCAACTGCTCCAAATCCATCTCATCCTTTCGGCAAAGTATCCGACGATGGGAGTGGAAGCCGAAAGTCTGGCGGGAAACCTCAAAACAATACGTTTGGGCACGGACTGTTTTACATCTTTACGTGGGTAATGACGACCATGGGGCTGGCGCTGCTCTGGAAGGTAGTACAGAAGGCGATCAACTTCAAAAGCCAAAGCGCCTCGAATTCGGAACACTTTAAATTCCACGGATGAATACCGTGAAACAACTCCTAATATTATCGCCATTTGCCGCGGTACGTTGCTTGGGCGACGTCTTTCGATTCACAACCGGCGGAACTATAAAGAGAGAACTCACAACAGTTGTAGTTTTCTACGGAACCCATCATGCAATTCCGCTCTACGGTTTTGGATAACGGATTGGAAATCGTCGCCGAATGTAATCCTCAGGCGTACTCCACAGCGTTGGGATTTTTTGTGCGCGCTGGCGCGAGGGACGAGACGGACGAGCTTTCCGGCGTGAGCCATTTCCTTGAGCACATGGTGTTTAAGGGGACTCCCCATCGTTCCGCGGCCGATGTAAATCGTCAATTCGACGAAATGGGCGCCGATAGCAACGCCATGACCGGCGAGGAGCAGACCGTTTACCACGCAACGGTTATCCCGGAAATGCAAGATCGTGCGCTCGAGCTTTTGGCGGATATTTTGCGGCCGAGCCTTCGGAGTGAGGATTTTGACGTCGAGAAGCAAGTGATTCTCGAAGAAATTCGCATGTATGAGGATGAACCCCCCTATGGGGCTTACGAGAAGTGCATGGCGGCGTATTTTGGATCGCATCCCCTCGGCCGAAGCATCTTGGGTACCCGCGAAAGTGTGGGCGGGCTAACCCCCGAGTTGATGCGCGCTTACTTCGAACAGCGATACAGCCCTCAGAATATCGTTCTGGCAGCGGCGGGGCGTGTTAATTGGGACCAACTTGTGGCGACTGCCCGTGAGTTCTGTGGGCCTTGGGCGCGCTTCGAAACCACGCGCGAGATTTCGCCTGCCAGGGCTCATTCTGGTATTACCATGAATCCAAAGGATGACGCGGTCCAGCTATACGCTGTCCAAATTGCTGCGGGGCCGGCCGCGGAAGACGCCGATCGCTACGCTGGAAGAATTATGGCGACTGTTCTGGGAGACGACAGTGGCAGCCGGTTCTATTGGGAGTTGATTGACAATGGCCGGGCGGATACGGCAGCCTTGAGTTCTTTGGAATATCAGGGCGCGGGAATCTTTGTCAGCACGCTATGTTGCGCTCCCGAAGATGCGTCGGAAAATCTCCAGCGAATCGCCGAAATGGAAGAGGAAATTCAGGCCCACGGAATTACCCAAAGCGAGTTGGAGCAAGCGCAAAGCAAGATTTGCTCGAACGTGGTGCTTATGGGCGAACGCCCTAAACGGCGGATGTTTTCCGTGGGGGCAAACTGGTTGCAACGGCGGGAATATCGCACGGTTAAGGAAATCGTCGAGTCATACCAGGCCGTTACATGTCGCGACGTGGCGCAGCTCCTGTCGAAGTATCCTCTTACAAAAAACGCAACCGTCGTCGTGGGGCCAACGTCTGAGCTTGCGGTGGGGTAATTCGCTTGGACGGCTGATCTTCGCGTTGTCGCGTATTATTGATGGCGGCCGATCTGCGCACAGCCGAACAGCATTTCGTTGACACTCGGTTTGAGGCTGCCTAGAATCGAAATAGGCGCCTTATCTGTCGCCGTTTGCTTCGATTATTCGCTTTTTTGGCGGCGGAAGTTTACGAGAAACATTTCCTGAATCCCGGCGTGCATTTGATTGCAGGGTCCGTAGGGTGTTTCTCGTGCAAATTCTGAAAGGGGAAGGACGGGCGGCTTTGCTCGAACCTGATCCCCCTGCCGGTTTCGCACACCTTGCTGCTCGTCTCAAGGACCACTCACCATGGCTGCTCGTGAAAATCAAGGCCTTCAGGCGGCCCTGATTGTGTTTGTTTTGATTACCATCGCATTGGCGGTTACCACGTATATTTACTTCCGATCTTCGGAGGAGGCCCATGCCGCCGCCGATGCTGCTCAGCAGCAAATTCAGCAGGCGCAAGCCGCCACGCAGGGTGCTTTGGATGAAAACCAGAAACTGAAGGAGATGCTTGGTTTCGATATCGCAGAGAAATTGCCGGTAATCGAAAAGCGTTTTGCCGACGACATGGCGCAGTTCGGGGCCGATTATCCCGACACGGATCCCAAGAACTATCGCACTCTGCCCGACTATCTTGCCAATGCGGCCCTGGCCAAGCACCGTACTACCGTGGAAGCAGAAAAACGCGAAGCTCAAGCGCTGGCGGAGAAAGCGGCGACGGAAGACCGGGTGATGAAGGAAAAGCAAGCGGTTGAAGCGGCAAACCAGCAGTTGGTTTCGACGTACGAGCAGGAACGCAACGATTTTAAGACAGAGCGCGCTCGTGTCACTCAACAAATGCAGCAAATTGCCGGTTCTTTGCGCACGAAGGACCTTGAGATCGCCGCCGCGAAGACGGCCGGCACGCAGGCTGTGGAGCGTTTCCAGGCGCAAGTCAATGACCTGCAAAATACGCTTGAAAGTTTGCTGAACCAAAAACGTGAACGCGAACAAACCAACTTCGATACGGCGCATGGCCGTATCACCACCGTGAGTCCGGCCGAACGCACGGTGTTGATCGACCTGGGCTTGGCCGATGGGCTCCAGCGCCACACAACGTTCAGTGTGTACGATCAGGATACGAACGAATACTCGCCGCAGAATATTAAAGGCGAGATCGAGGTCACCAATTTGCTTGGCCGTCATTTAGCGGAGGCGCGCGTTCTAGGCGACGATAATTCCAATCCAATCGTCAGAGGCGATTTGATTTATACCCCAGCCTGGCGACCTGGCGTTTTCCTGCACTTTGCTGTGGCTGGTTTCATCGACATTAATGGCGATGGTGTAGAGGACCGAGAACTTTTGCGCAATATCATTCACTCGAACGGCGGCGTGATCGACACGGAAGACGACCCGTCGAAGATGACCGTAAGTACCCGCTACTTGATCATTGGCGAGCGTCCTGACGAAACGACTGGCGAAACATCTCGGGCGATTTTCACGAACATGTACCAGCGATCGACCGAGTTGGGCGTGGAATTAATGCCGTTGCCGCGTTTTCTATCGTTGATGGGGTATCGTGCGGGAGCCAGCACTGTTCAGATTGGGGGGCGAGGCGATGCGAGTGGCCAGCCGACGCAGCGAGCCCCTGGCCAACCGTCCTCACGCGCTCCCGGTCAACCGGCTACGGGTGGAGCGCCTGATGTGGGTGCTGACCCGTTCCGAGCGCGACGACCACCGCGCGGAGAAGCTGGGGCGTTTTAGTACCCTTCCGGCCGAGTTCCTATTGCTTCTCGAAGGGTAAACCCCATTCGTGAAGCAGGAAAAGAAAGGATTGAGGGCCTACAAGGTGGGCCCGACGAGCCAAGGGACAAACTCTTCGTCTCCGATGCCGTACTGCTCGCTCTTGGTCTTCTTGCCGCTTGCGACCGCGAGAATTTCCTCGAAAATCTGCTCGCCCACTTGTCGCACGGTTGCGCCTTGCAACACCACGCCCGCGTTAATGTCCATGTCATCGATCATACGCTCGTACATGGGCGTATTCGTGGCGACTTTGATCGACGGCGTCGGTTTGCAGCCGTAACAACTCCCGCGTCCTGTGGTGAACACCACCACATTCGCTCCTCCCGCGACGATTCCCGTCACGCTGGGGGAATCAAAACCAGGCGTATCCATCACCACGAATCCCTTGGCGGTTACCGGCTCGGCGTATTCGAAAACGTCGACCATCGCCGTTGAGCCGGCTTTGGCGACGGCGCCAAGTGATTTCTCTGCGATGGTCGTTAAACCACCCTCTTTGTTGCCGACCGACGGATTATTGTCCATCTCCGCGCCAAAAACTCCTGTGTACCATTTCCACCATTCAATTCGGTCGAGGAGTTTCTGCGCCGCTTGCGGCGATTTGGCCCTGCGTGTGAGGAGATGTTCAGCCCCGTAGATTTCAGGCGTTTCCGCCAAGATGACCGTGCCGCCACAGGCGACAAGCATATCCGATGCGACGCCGAGGGCCGGGTTGGCCGTTACGCCCGAGTTGCCGTCCGACCCGCCGCAGTTCGTGCCCAAGATGATTTCGCTGGCAGAAATTGACTCGCGACGCGCCTCGTTCGCTTGCGGTAGAAGTCGTGCAATTTGTCGTACGCCTTCTTCGACCGTTTTCAGCGTGCCACCGACATCCTGCATCGAAAGCACGGGGGGGCCCTGCCGCTGCCCCGTTCGGCCATTGATCTGCACTAATCCCTGACTTTCGAGCAAATATCCCATGGCGCCTTGTTCACATCCCAACCCAATGAGCAAGTACCCGCCAATGTTCGGGTGCCGCGCGATGCCCGCCAAAGTACGGTTTAACATCTCATGAGCGGACCCGCGGTACTGCATGCCACAACCGCTGCCATGGGTGAACGGAATGACTCCGTCGACGTTGGGATACTCCCGCAATAGTGTTTGGTCAAACCGGTGAGCGACATACTTCGAGACCGTCGCCGAACAATTGACCGTGGAAATCACCGCGATATAGTTTCGCGTCCCGGCTTTGCCATTGGCGCGACGATACCCTTGGAACGTACGGCCTAAAATCGGTTCAGGATCTTGGGGCGTTTCACTGCAGGGGGCGAAGTCGCGCTCCCCTGTGTCATGAATAATATTATGGCTGTGGACCCAATGTCCCGGTTCAATGGCTTGCGTGGCGACGCCGATGGTTTGCCCATACTTCAGCACCCGTTCGCCCTTGCGGATGGGGGCGATCGCCATTTTGTGCCCTATCCGGATCGATTCGGCCGCGGTGACAACCTGGCCCTCAACTTCGACGGCCTCGCCCGACGCGAGATTTCTCGCTGCAACGACGATATTGTCGTCCCGATGCAAATGCACCACATCAACTTGTGCGAGGGAAGGCATGGCAGGCGAAACGGGCAGGAGGGAGGAGCGCAACGGTTTCAGTTTACGCCAAGCCTGTTGGCTTGGACATGGCCCAACTTCAAAGGAAGACACTCAACGTGAAGGTTGGTCGCACTCGATCAATGCGCGTGATCGTGGCGATGCGGATCATTATCGAGATGACGTTGGTCAAGATGGATGTGCAATCCTGGCAACGCTTTAAGCAAATCGCCAAGCCCTTGCTCGGTCGCCTGTCCGCCGTCAAGGTAGAACGACTCCAATTGGGTCATGCCGTGCAAGTGTTGCAGGCCGGCATCCGTGATTGGCGCGTGAATCAAATGCAGGAAGCGCAAGTTTTTCATGTTTGCGATGTGCTTTAGTCCCTCGTCGGTAACCTTGGAACTGCCAAAACGAAGTTGCTCCAAATGCGGCAATTGTGCGAGAGAAGCCAAACCCTGATCGGTAAATGATCCCTGGGGTAAATTAACGGACCGCAGCTCGGTTAAACGACTGAGGTGCTTTACGCCATCATCGCCAATGGCGCCGCCACGGATTTTGAGTCGCTGCAAGTTGGGCAGGTCGGCCAATCGCCGTACGCCTTGGTCGGTCACCTCCGACTGCTCAAGCGTCAAAGCGACAAGTTGTGTTAAAAGCGGGGCTTCCGCCAGGTGCGCATCAGTGATTGTTTCATATTGGATGTGGATCTCATCGCTTTTTCCGGCGAGGACGTCCGAGACTTGTCCTTGCCAGTTCCGCTCTTGTGGCGCAGGGGGTGGCGCCGATTGGGAGCAGCCGAAGACGCTGACACCAAGCAACATGGCGAACGCGGACCACCTGAGAAAAGTCATTTCGTTGGATTCGGAGGAAACGGACTAAAGTAACTGTTTCACGAGCGCTTCCAACGCGGCTTCTTCGCCAGGCAAATAGCCAATCCACAAACCGCGTATAATGGCGTTGCGGTCCAACACGACGGTGATGGGAAAACCGATATTGGGCAATTGCGCGTCGCGCGCCAACGCTTCCAGTGACTTTGCATTCGGGTCGAAATGCGTCGGTACAGTGATGTTTAGCTCGGCAAGGCACGCTTCCGTGTCTTCCCGCAAAGATGCGGTGTCTTGTTGTCGTGAACTGCCGTACGTAACGAAAGCGATTTGAACATCGTCGCTCGCGGCGAAACGACGCTTCATCGCCTCCAAATGCGGGAGTTCCTTGCGGCAAAAATAGCACCAGGGTCCCCAAAAGTTGACGACCGCAACCTTACCACGCAAATCGCTCAATTCCAAAGGCTCGCCGTCACCAGTGAGCGGCTCCAGTCGTAGCGCGGTCAACTCGGAGCCGACTCCCGGAAAGTTAACTCCACGATCGCTCGGGGTCCCACTGCCTTCTGGCGATCGCGCCACGTAGACGAGAATTCCGCCGATGACGACGAGCAATCCAACCCATAGCCACAAGCTTGAGCGTGACTTTGGGGAAGGTATTTCATTTTCGGGGGGGTGCATGGCTTCTTCTTTCACCGGAATTCAATCGCCCAAGTGTTGCGATTGCGCTGAACGCCAATTATACCTGCTAGCAGCCCTCGAAAGGTCGGCATTGCCGCCGTCTCTCTTGTCATGGCAACGCGCCCCTTCAAACCGGCGTTTTTGCCGGCGTTTGGCACAATAAATAAATTTTCGTTAATCTGGCCAAGATGCGAGGGTTTCTCCTAGAATAGCGTTTCGGGATGGTTTTTGCTCCTTGTAAGGGCGTGGTGAAACTTTGGATCGATCGTTTGAGTTATAACACTAGGAGCGGCTCCGCGCGACGCCGGCCCGAATCTTGTTGGACGATCTCCGTACAATCGTTGAACAATGCCTTACCGGCGACCAATCGGCTATGCGAGCCTTGGTTCATCGGTATCAGGGCAACGTGTTCGGGTTGTGTTATCGCATGTTAGGCCGGTATCACGATGCGGAGGACGCGGCCCAGGAGACATTTGTTCGCGCCTTGCGCAATCTTGCCAAGGTCGATTTGGAGCGTGATATCGAACCCTGGCTCTTGGCCATTGCCGGGAATTGTTGCCGCACACGTTTGATGCAACGATCACGACGACCGGAATATCTTCCTTTGGTCGAGGATGTTGGCGATGCCTCAATCGAAGAAGAAGCTGGGCGAGATTTAACTGAGGAAGTACGGTTGGGGCTGGGCAAACTGCGTGACGATCATCGCCAAGCGTTCTTGTTATTTCACGAACAACAATTAAGTTACATCGAAATCGCTGATGTATTGAATGTACCCATGGGAACGGTGAAAACCTGGGTCCATCGGGCACGACAAACACTCATCGAACATTTGCAACAAAGAGGCGTCGTTGAGGAATCGCGCAATGCAGTGCGAAAACTTTGAACGTCGGCTACACCGTCTGCTCGACGAGCGCCGAGCCCCAGAGGACGATGCGGAGCTTCGCCGTCACGCCGCCGCGTGCAATCGCTGTGATGAGCTTCTCGCGTCGCAGGCCGCGTTAAGGCGTGGGTTGGTTTCGGTGGAGTCGCCGGAGCCTCCGAGTAGTTTCGTTGATGACGTGATGCGGCGACTGGTCGTAGGGCCGTCGACCGTTGTAACGCAAACGGAAGCGGCGGTGACTACGTCTGACCGCCTTCGGGTAAAACGTCGCACAACTCCGATGTCCTCGGTTTTAGCGATTGCGGCAGTGTTCTTGCTTGCCGTGGCGTCGGCCGCTTTTCTAGCATTTCGCGTAAATCGTGGTGGTGACGCTCTCGTGCAGGATCAAATCGCGATAGCGGATATTGCCTCGCCGTCGCTTCCCCGCGACGCGGCGCTTTCGCCAGCGCCGACGATGCCGATAGAAAAACCTCAAGAAACGGCAGCCGAGGCGTCGCGTACGCCTGAGGAGCGATACGCCATGATTCTCGCCGCTTGGCGCACACGGCTTCCTGAACTGGGCGATACGCTAGGCCTAACGAGTTCGGACGCGGCGACCATGCAGGGCGCATTTGCCGTATCGCAACTTACCGATCGTCTTCGTACGCCGCTTGCGGCCTCGCTTGCGTCAACGCTGAATGTCCTTCGTTCGGTGATCTTATTCTCCGAACAGGATTCTGCGAAGCCGCAGGCGCGCTTGTGGCGTGTGGAAGATGCAGTCTCGACCTAGGTAATTTTCGGTGGCGCACGTGTTCTGTGGTCACCGTTACGGACGAGACTCTGGTGACAGAAATCTTTCTGCGCGTTGACGCCCCCTTCGGCGTGTCATTAAAATTCGCTCTGGGGGCGTCTTTGGGAATGACATTTCCACTTCGGGAGAACGGTACGTGACGGCATTCCTCATTGCACGTAACGGGCCAGCGCGCGGCACGAAATACCTGCTCAATACGGAGGCCGTATTGGGACGGCAGCCCGGGTGCGATATTTTGATCGATGTGGGCGCGGTCAGCCGGCGGCACGCCAAGGTGCTACGCGAAGGAGACGATTTTTACGTCGAAGACCTTCAAAGCCGCAATGGCACCTTTTTGAACGATCAGAAGCTCGAATTCCGTCGTTTGCTCAAGCATAACGATGAAGTCCGCGTATGTGACGTGGAGTTCATCTTCCAGTTGGACCCCCTTCCCAAAAGCCAGGGGGGTAAGACGGACTCCTTCGGCACGCCGCAAATCGAGACCGTTCCGGCAAGCGCCGGACCAATTGAGGGAGCCAGTTGTTCATCGTTCCTGGTCGACGACGGCGATTCGTCGAACAGCAGTTCGACGATCATGTCGAAGGTGGATGTCACCTCGACCGCGCGGGGCATTAGCGTAACGGCTACCGCCGAGACGCGACTGAAGGCTCTCATCGAGATCACCCACAGCATGGGCAAGGCGGTCTCCTTGGATGAGGTGCTGCCCAAGGTGCTTAATAGTTTGTTTAAGATTTTCATTCAAGCGGACCGCGGCTTTATCGTGTTGCAAACGCCAGAGGGCGTGCTGGCGCCACGTTGGGCTCAGGCGCGCCGGGGCGATGGCGAATCCATCCGGATCAGCCGCACGATCATCCGCCAAGTCATGGAGTCGAAAGAGGCGATTCTTTCCGCCGATGCGGCCAGCGACTCGCGGTTTGAGATGAGCCAAAGCATCGCCGATTTCCGCATACGCTCGATGATGTGCGCACCATTGCTGAGTGCTGACGGAGCCGCATTTGGCGCCCTCCAAATCGACACGCTGGATCAACGAAGCCGGTTCACCAAAGAAGATCTGGAAGTACTGGCAAGTGTGGCGTCGCAAGCGGCCATTGCGATCGAAAACGCTCAGTTGCACGAACAGTCCCTGGCGCGAAAAGAACTGGAGCGCGATCTCGAACTGGCGCGACAGGTGCAACATGGCTTTTTGCCGCAAATCAAACCCGATGTGGAAGGCTATACGTTCTACAACTATTACAAACCAGCGAATCACGTTGGCGGCGATTATTTCGATTATGTGCATTTGCCCGACGGCCGCTTGGCGATTATCGTCGCGGATGTTGTGGGGCACGGGGTGGCGGCGGCGTTGCTGATGGCGAAACTATCGGCGGAAATGAGGTTTTCACTGGCGACGAACCATGAACCGGGCAAGGCTTTGACCAATCTGAACGATCATTTCAGTCGCTTGGAGTTGGACGAGCGGTTCGTCACGCTGGTTATGTGCGTGCTTGACCCGCGCACGCACGAAATCATTATGGTGAGCGCAGGCCACATGCCCCCGATGGTTCGAACAACTAACGGCGAAGTGCAAGAAGTGGGAGATGAGGCCGTGGGGTTGCCGCTGGGGATCGTGGAAGGAATGGACTATGACCAATTCCAATTCACGCTCCAGCCCGGCGAAATTGCGGTGCTGTACACCGATGGCATCAATGAAGCCATGAACGCCGATGAGGACGAGTACACCATACCTCGGCTTAAGGTCATGGTTTCTAAGCCAGCCCCTTCGATTGAATCGCTTGGCGAGGCGGTTGTGGCTGATGTACGCCGTCACATCGGCCAGCGCGCACAGTACGATGACATGTGCATCGTCGCGTTTGGACGACGTTAACAGCGAAGCTTTGGCGATGTGAAATGCCGACATGGCATCGCTCCTGAGTGCAGAACTTCAGGAGCGCGATAACCATCGCCGCATTCGGCCGTGATTTGTCGTCGCAATCGCGTAGCTGTTTACCTGATGCGATACGTCTTGCCGCGTAGTTTGATGAGCAGTTCTTCGCCCGGCTGCTGCCGAGCGAGAACGGCATTCTCCTCGGCGGTGTTGGCCGCAATCAACCCGAAATACTTGTCCGTAAATCGCTCAATTTCTTCAATTTGAGCGCGGTCTTTCTCAGGATCCACGCCAATGGCGTTTTGGGCGATCCACAATTTCCCGCGTTTATAGAGAGCCTCATTGCCAACGGTTTGCACCGCGTCAGCCAGAACAACACGGTCTTCGTCAATATCTTGATAGGCGTTGGAAAGCGGCGCCGAGGTTGCTGGTGCTGCTCCTCGGCCTGCCATGCCCGGAGCCGAATCGGCGCTCGCGACTCCGCCGTAGCCGAAAGCTCCGCCGGCCGCTGCGGGCGCTTGCGCTGCACGCTGCAAAGTACCTTTATAGGCGCGTTGAGCAAATCCGGCTCGGCCTTCCGCTTCCTCCAACCGTTCGACGCGCGCTTGAACCTGCCGTTGGACTGCTTCCGACTCTCGGTACGAAAGCTCCATGGGGCGCGCGTTCTCATCCGCCAGGAATGACGTGTATGGTGTCAGGATGCCATGCTTGGTGGACAGCGCCACGAGTTCATCGACCAACTCTTGATTTTTACCTTTCAGGTCGAGCTCATCGATGATTTCGCCGATCCGGCGCATCGCCCAAAGTTTTTCGACGAACGCATAAGTCTGATCCTTGCTATGCTTCACGAATTTGGCAGGGAAATCAAACTTCTGTCGGTCTTCCGCCACCTTGCCGCGAATGATCACCTTGGCGTCGCCAGGCTTGCGATACCGTCCGACCACGACCAGTTGTTCGCCTTCAAAAAGATCATGCACCTCGGCTGGGTACATGCGATTGACGATCTTCCCGTCTTCACTAGCCGCTTCATCGAACTCGATGGTCAATTCGACGTCGGACATGACTGGCGAACTAATGCGGTTATAAAGCCGCGACACATGCTCCTCGATATCTTCGTCAGGCCGTACGTACTCGCCAATCCCATGATTCTCGCGCGCCAACCGATCGAGCAACCGGCTATTCAAATCGTACCCCACGCCCATGGTTAGCAGCCGAGCGCCGATCTTGTTCTGCTTTCGAGCATTTTGCACAATTTCCGGCTCGCTGGTGACTCCAGTGGTTGGCTTGCCGTCGGTCATAAAAATAATGAAGTTGGGCCGCGAATCATCTTGAAGCATGCTCAAAGCGGACTCCAACGCTCCGCTTATGTTCGTACTGCCGCCCGCATAAACGCCTTCGATGAAACCCAGCGCCGCTTTGCGGCTTTCTTCATCATACTTTTGCAATTCCGGTCGAAACGATTCGACGGAACTATCAAAAGCGACGATGTTGAACAAGTCGCCCTCGTGCAGGTTGTTGAGTACGAACTTTAGCGACTCTTTTGCTTGCTCAATCTTTTTACCGCTCATGCTGCCCGAGCGGTCGCAAACAAAAACCACGGTCTTTTTGGGACGCTCCTCGTCGTCGGCCTTGATTTCCGGACTGGCCAACAGGACGAAATAGCCATCGTCGTCGTCATCGGGTCGATACGTAATTACGCTCGCGCCAAGCTTCTCGTGCGCGGCGTCAAAAAATAAGCGGAAGTCGCTTGTGGGAATGGTGTCCTGCGCGGTCCATTTGACGACGGCGCGCTTGTTGTCCGGACGTTTGACCTCGATCGAATGCGTGGGACTATATACGTTCTTGATTTCGGTTGCGCTTTCGATGGAAAGGTTAAACGCCACCTTCTCAACGGGTTCACTACTATATTTTGCCGTGGAGAGGGGAAACAGGAAGTCCGTAAGTCGGTGGTCTTTTCGTAAGAGTTGGTTGTAGCGAAGCGTAACTTTACGTTCGGCGCCAGGAGGCACCGGAAACACGCTCGTTCGAAACATGCCCGTACCCATCCATTCGAGCAAGGCCGGGTCCTGATTGCGACGAATATACCCTTCGTAAATGCGTCTCGCTTCTTCTTTGGGCAAAAGTTTCGCTTCGTATTCTTTGCCGTCGATTAAAAACGTTAGCTGATCAACGGCCCCGTCATAGGGCAGGGGAAATACAAACTGCACCTCCATTTGCTGACTGCCCGTATTCACAAACGATTGCGAAACCTGGACACGCGCCACTTGGTCAGTAATGCGTGCATCCACCCCGATCTCTTTGACTTTGTAGGAAATCGGCGGTTGCGGCTGTGGACGAACCCGGGGAATAGGGATCGGCCGCGGCAGCGGGATTGGTTCGGGATGAATCACCACGAGCACTCCCTGTCCCAGCGCTGCGGGTGACGCCAGACCGTGCAACGCCGCCGCTATCAACGCAAATAGAACCGTGTGCACCGCCAGGCGCATAACTTGCAAACGTTGTCGTTGCATCGCTCTCATCCTTTCCGGCAAACGAAAACCCTTTCCCGACGATCTCAATATATGAGACGAGTCTTCGTGTGGAAAAGTTTTTTCATGCGGCAGAGCGGGATTCGTTACCGACGCGTTACTTGCCCAATTTCAAGCCGGCGCCCCGGAGGTAGGGACAGATCGTCTGGTGAAAGATGTTTTGCCTTAGCCCCGACGGTCAAATATCCGCTCGTGTGACTGACGCCCAGCTTTTTCCAAGGCGGTAGGCCAAGAATCGAAGCGCAAAGCGGGGCGACATCAACTGACCGTGCTGTTTGTGTCCAGTCAGCAGGCCGCGGGGCTCCGGCGAAAATCAGTGGAGATAGCGAGTCCAACGCATGTAGCGAACCGTGAGATCCGCCCTCATGAATCGAGGCGCCCTGGCGTCCCAGTTCGTAAGATACGCGGCTTGTTATCCACAGATCGCCGCTTACTTCCTGGTCAAAGGCGGTCGCAATCCTTTCAAAGGCATTAGGATAATCGCCGAAACGGAGTACTCCGTCCCGGTCCATCGAACCGTCCACGGCAGAGAGATCGCCGGACCAAGCCCACGTCCCCCCGTATTCATCCCGGGCGAGAGCGTCAGCCTCGCCGGTATGCCAAAACCTTAGGTTTTCGCCTCGGGTCGTCGCGACATGATATTGCGCCCCGACGTCGCCTTCTGCCGCTCCACGCCAAATCACCTGATCAATGCGCGGTTCGGCCAACAGCGTGTTCAAAAGTTCGGCAAATCGAGGGCGAAATCGCGGACGAACGTAAATCTGTGCAGCTCGCATGTTGGGGCAGACCATCAAATCGTCGTCATCGCTCCATCGCTTGCCGATAGGAACTAGCGCGAATTGATGCAGTAATTCATCTAAGTCGATCCCGGTTTCTTTGGTATCCAATGGTAGGTCGGATTGCGCGTGGTCGCCGGTCACGACGATTGCGGTGTGTTTGAGGAAGTTCTCCAATCCGCCCGAGATGGCGAAAAGTTCTCCCAGAGTGGCGTCGACTTTCTCAACCGTTTCTACGGACGCCGCCGGCCCAATTGCATGACTATCAAAGTCATTGTCGGGAAAGTAGGCGACTGTCAGATCCGGCAGCGGACCGCTGTGAGCCAATTGGAGCAGCACGTCGCTCGTGTCGACGTCATCAAAACCGTAGCGGTGCTTGAGCCCGCCGTGCCCTTGAAGTTTCTCGCCGCTTTCTTCGAGACGACTGGATACGAAATCGCCCAGCGACAGTACGCTGGGGCCTTCAACCTCGGTGGCGAACGGAACCCCCGGCAAAATCTTAAGCAACCAGGGAATATGCACCTTATGAGTATGTTCGCCGTGAAACCACAGGTAGTTCAAGCAAGCGGCTCGACCGCCGTGCCGTTCCACTCTTTGAAATAGCGTTTCCAGGCGCAATTGGTCACGATTGAGATGGATCAGGAAGTCATTAAAAAACTCTCCAATGCCCTTATTCAAGATCGGCCAGATGTCGTCCGCGTAATAATGGACTTGATCGTCGCTCTTATCGTAGAAGTAGGCCCCGGCGATGCCTGTTTCACGAGGATAGCCGCCAGTAATGAGTGCGCCAGTCGCGGCCGGCGTAATCGAGGGAAAGATCGCCGTGCTTCGCCAATCAACCTCGCCATGCGCGACGACCGCCTGGAGGTTTGGCAGGCGGCCGGCGTTCATTGCGGGCTGAATTACGCGTGAAGCCAACGCGTCGATTACAACGAGCAAGACCTTTTTCATTAAATCTGCAATCAAGATATTAGGTAATCAGTACGGAGGCCCGCGCTCGCGGAAGACGTTCACGCCCCGCGTTGTAAACAACGCGTAAGTCGTGTTGGCAACGTGCGCGTATTTAGATCTCGGCTGCGGCGCGTGAGATCAGGCTGCGCGCGACCGATTGGACCCCTGTGTGTTCGTAGTAATTCGTCGACATGTCGATCACCGCGGCAACATAGTCGAGTTTACCATCTAAGCCTGAAATTTTTCCTCGCAAGTTCGACACGATCTTGTCGGGAGTCAGGCCATGCTTCTGTACGAACGAACCCATCCAGTTCTTCGTTTCGCCGACGCCTTTTTGGATGAACTTCATTTGGTCGGCGGTATTGCCGCCGGGAATCATCGAGCGAATCTTTTGAAACGCGGCGTTACCCTCCAAGGCGCCCGCGCCAGTTTTGTCCAGTAACGAAAGAGTCTTGTCAAGAAACTCCGGACCTAGCGGAAGAAGTCCGTCGACGCTGATGAGCGCCGCCATGCGCATCAGCGCCTCATGTCGATAATCGGCGAGCGATTCGACAAACTGGCCTACACTATCGCCGGGGATACCGTTGATTTTGCAGAACGCCACGATTTCCGTGACCGTTTTTATGCCAAAATCGACGGCCTGCGTGGTGTCGCTTTTGGGAGTGATTCGACCCAGAAACTTCAAAAACCCGAACGATGTGGACAGCTTATTGGTGAACGCCGCCATACCTCCAAGTTTTTGCACGGAGTCGACCGTCTGATACAACCAGATTGCGGACTGATAACCCTGAGATTTGTCGTTAAACAGGTGGATGGCGCGCTCGCCAATACGTTGAATTCGAGTTTGGTCGGTTTCTCCCGTGACCGCGCGGATCGTGTTTTCGAACCCGACGATGTTCTTCCATTCACCGGGAACGACCCAGTCCAGGGCGCCTAACATCCTCGTTGTCATGCTCTTGGCGGGAAGATCATCTACCAACTTATAGATCGACTGAGCCATGATGCCGTGTTCCTCAAGTTAGTGTACGCGCGCTGCTGCTTATGAATGACGCGGCCAATCATTCGATCTCGGCAATACCGGCGAGATTGAATTTCACCAACCAGTCTCGCCGAGACGACGCGCCAAACGCGGGATCGACCGATTGAATCTGGACTTGAAAGCGATCTGCAACCAAGAGGGCGTGCGTTCGCTCGCCGGCTTCCACCAAAGGATAGCCAGCGATCGATTCCGCCGCGTTGGAGTACTTGTCACGTGCGGCAGGATTGCTGCGCGTGTCCATGACCGACAGTACGGCAAGTTCTTTGCTGTCCTGTTGCAGGCTAGCTTGAGCAAACCCCTGTTTCTCTTGCTTGAAGACGAGATCGTACTCGCCCTCCTGCTTAGGAAAGAATTGGTTAAAAACAGAGCCTGCAACGGCCTGCTCACTCACTGCGTCCTGCGCGCCGCGTGTGGCCTTGTCCGCGGCTTCCCAGCGACTCGTTTCCTGACGGCATCCGAGCATCGCTGTTCCCAAAACAGCGAGCAATGCGGCCGCGCCCAAAACTTGTTTGATGTACATGGCTCACCTGACGCATCGCGGCGAAAAGGAAATGGAAAACGTGTTTGCTCTCCGCATTGTAATGGTTTGCCTGGGAGAGGTGCGACTAGGGCGAACGCAAGTAGATGGGCATGGGACGATCCATTCTGTTGCGCTCATGGGTACGATATGTTGGACAAAGGAGTTAGCCAGACGAGACGCACGGATTTCCCTGCCAATTCGCGAGATTTTCCGGGCGATTGTCGCGTTCCAACGCGCGACACATTACACTACTTGAAAAGAAGTTTGTGATGATCGCCCCGATTGCCCCGAAACGGAGCATAAAGCCTATGAACCGTTACCGCATTTTCCGACGGGCATGCGCACTGTTGGTTGTGGTCATAGGCGTTATTGGCGCCTCGATTCCATCAGCAGCGAACGCGGCCGAACCGCGCCTGGGCATCAATCTTGCGGGGCCAGCCGATTGGAACACCGAGTTGCCCTTCGTCGATGTGTTTCGATTTTCCCGCACGTGGATTAGTCAGCGGCGAGGCGAAGCCTGGGGCAAAGGACCCGACCTGAAGCTTGATGAGAACGGATGGGTGATGCAGTTGGAGTCCGGCTGTTGGGCGGAAACACCTTTATGCACCCTGCCCGACGGCCATTATCCCTCCGGCAAGTACACCGTGCTTTACGAGGGGGAAGGCACGATTGAATTTTGGGGCGCTGCGGCGGTTGCTTCGCGCGATCCGAATCGCATCCTCATCGACGTCGACTCCCGCAAGGGCGGCTTCTTTCTGCGACTCACGAAAACCAACCCCAACAACTACGTGCGCAATATTCGCGTCCTCATGCCGGGGGCCGAAACGACCTACCGTGAGAATCCCTGGAATCAGGGCTTTTTGGAACGCTGGCAGGGAATAGCCTGCTTGCGTTACATGGACTTCATGGAGACCAATAATTCGCCGATTTCCACCTGGAACGAGCGGTCACGCTTGGAGGACGCCACATGGACCCGTCATGGCGTACCGGCGGAAGTCATGATCGATCTGGCCAATCGTCTTCAAGCCGATCCATGGTTTTGTATGCCGCACAAGGCCGATGACGAATACGTGCGTAACTTTGCAAAACAGGTTCATGAAAAGCTAAGCCCGCAACTCAAGGTTTACGTCGAGTATTCCAACGAAGTCTGGAACAGCCAGTTTTCCCAAAATCGATACGCGGGCGAGCAGGGCCGTACCTTAGGTTTGGCTGATAAACCTTGGGAAGCCGCCTGGCGTTATACAGCGATGCGCTCGATCGAAATCTTTAAGATTTGGGAGGAGGTTTTTGGCGGCGCCGAGCGGCTCGTACGGGTCCTACCTTCCCAAGCGGCGAACTCCTACATCGCCGAGCAGATTTTGTCCTTCCGTGATGCTTACCAACACGCTGACGCACTGGCGATTGCACCTTACGTGTCGTTCAATGTTCGCCCCGATGGCGACTTGCCTGCGTCGCAAGTCACCGAATGGCCGGTCGATCAACTGCTCGATCACGTCGAGACCCGCGCCCTGCCGGATGCTACGAAATGGATTGAGCAGAACAAGCAGGTGGCCGACAAGTACAAATTGAAGTTGATCGCCTATGAGGCAGGCCAGCATCTGGTCGGCATTCAGGGCGCCGAGAATAATGAACGCCTCACGCGATTGCTGCATGAGGCTAATGCGCACCGCCGTATGGGCGAAATTTACGCGACTTACCTTGAGGCATGGGAAAGGCAGGGGGGCGACCTGCTGTGTCATTTTTCATCTGTTGGTCAATGGAGCAAATACGGAAGTTGGGGGCTGCTGCAATTCGCCGATGATCCTCCCGAGGCGTCTCCCAAGTTCGCCGCCGTCATGCAATGGGCTAAGTCAAAAGGTCAAAGCGTCCATTGGCCCGCGTCGCCGTCGACGCCATCGCAAGGTCGATAATGGACGAGCGTCGGCGCTTTCGGCCGACGAGTTCGTGAAACTGTTCATTTCGTTGTGAAAGGTAGAGCAATGCACCGTCGCTCGTTTTTGGGGCATTCGTTGGCTGCTTCCGCTGGCTTGGTCGCGCTGCCGTGGGCACGCGCCATGGCTGCTCCGCCCCCAGGTTCTCGTATGGCGTACGGCCTTGTGACCTACCAGTGGGCGAAAGATTGGGATCTGCCCACGTTGATTTCCAATTGCCAGAAAGCGGGCGTGCAAGGCGTCGAATTGCGAACGACCCATGCGCACAAAGTCGAACCAACGCTCTCAGCGCCGCAGCGCGAAGAGGTTCGAACTCGCTTTGCTGAGAGCGATGTGGCCCTAGTAGGCCTCGGTAGCAATGAACGCTTCGATCATCCCGACCAAGAGGCTCTCAAAAGGGCCATTGAATCGACGAAAGAGTTTATTCGCCTGAGTCATGATGTGGGGGCTACGGGTGTTAAAGTCAAGCCAGATTCTTTCCACAAAGACGTGCCGCGAGAAAAGACCATTGAACAAATTGGACGTGCGCTCAATGAGGTTGGCGAATATGGCGCCGGGTTCGGTCAACAAGTTCGTCTCGAAGTGCACGGCCAGTGCGCCGAATTGCCCACAATCAAGGCCATTCTCGACGTGGCCGACCATTCCAATGTCGTCATCTGCTGGAACTCGAATGCCGATGATCTCAAGGGCGAGGGGCTTGAACACAACTTTCGACTTGTCCGTGACCGCTTTGGCGCTACGCTCCATGTGCGCCAATGGCAGGCGGCAGGTTATCCTTGGCAAGAGTTGATCAACCTGTTGGTTCAGACCGATTACGACGGCTGGGTTATGTTGGAAGACTCGCAGCTACCTGTGGACCCCGTGGCGGGTTTAGCCCAACAGCGTGAACAGTTTCAAACCATGGTGGAGAAAGCCCAAGAGTCGACGGCAACGCCCTAAAGACGGTTGCCATTGCTCCACGCTCGTTGGGAGAGTATAAGTCCGCGTTGTTTTGCGCGGGGCTTAAGGCGATGGAGAGAATCCAATGCGCATCTGGGGCGTGTTCGTAGCGATTGGCCTTCTTACGCCGATCGCGGCTGCGGACGTGAAGTTTCCTTATCAGGCCAGGATCGCGCACGAGGCGACACTCGTCCGTTGCGGCCCGGGCGAAAGCTATTACGCCACAAGCCGCATATTGCGTGGCGAGGAAGTCGAAGTCCACCGCCACGATGGCAACGGCTGGTGCGCCATCCGACCTCCTCAATCTGAATTCAGTTTAATTGCAGCGCGGCATGTGAAACTGCTGCCCGGCGACGACATGGTCGAAGTCGTCGGATCGGAGGCGACCGTTTGGGTGGGGTCGCACCTGGCAAAACCCAATCCACACCGCTGGCAGATTCACCTCCAACCGGGAGAACGGGCGATCGTATTGGGTGTTCGAGCAGCAGCCAATGACGATCGCAATCTGTCAGGACACTGGTATAAGATCGCGCCGCCCGCAGGCGAGTTTCGCTGGATACCACGCGAGGCAATCGCACTGGCGGAAACCATTCCTCAAGCAAACGCTACCGTTTCAACGGTGGAGACACCTAATCCCGACGTGTCTCTGTCCGAATTGCCGGAGCCAGAATCGTCTGGCGCCTCTGTCTCGGAGTTCGCAGAGCCAGCAAAACTTGTGGCAAACGATGCGGTTCGCCTTGAACCGGGCTCGCTCGACAAAGAAGGCGTTCCGCCGCCCTTGTCTGGCATGGCGATGAAAGACTCGCCTGCGGTTACAGCGGTTGGTTATGACGCACCGTTGTCGGCGGTTTCCTCATTGGTTTCGCCCACGCCCGAAGCGCCCGTCCAAACGGCGACAACCGAAGCACCGGTTGCGCCTTCGAACACGCCGGCGCCAACGACGAACGAGGCGTCCAGATCGGTAGTGGAAACCACGTTGCCCCTTCCAGTTGTGGAAGCGGATCGACGCATCGAACTAACTCCGCGTTCGGAGTCGGAGGCTGTTGTACGCGGGGCGGAACTCGATGAGTCCGCCGACGACGAAGCTTTGGCTGTGTCAGCCAAGCAGTTCCATGCCGAAGCGTCTGCCCTGACCCTGGAACTTACGATTGCCGTTGCGAAGGACCTTAGCCAATGGCGCCTAGGGCCCTTACAAGATCGTGCTGAGCGTCTCAGGCAAGAAGCTCGCTCGCCAGAAGAATGTGATCGCGCCGATGCCTTGCTGCATTCGATTGCGAGGTTTGACGAGTTGTATGCTCGTTACCGTCGCATGACAGTAGGCAGGACGAACTCGCCCCCAATTCTCGCGGCGCCGTCGCCTGAGACTTTTCCGGACGCGAGCGATGAAGGACCAACCGCCGCGGGCGTGTTGGCTTCGGTGGCGTCTGATGAGAACACCCCGCCGTACGTTCTCATCGATGAGGATGGGCAAATCGCTGCGTATATCGCTCCGGCTCGCGGCATCGACCTTAATCCGCATCTTGGCAGCCGTATCAGCGTCTACGGGAAAGCGGAAAAGGTTGACTCACTGACGGCGCCACGTGTGACCGCGACAAAAGCCGTGCCTGAATCACTACCTTGAGATTTCGAAAACGACTTACCGTGCTAGCGCATAGAGCCTGTTTAACGGCCCACTTGATTGAAAAAGCGACACGTCGGGGCCGTGTCCAACAGTAATGATCCCTCGGTATGAGTGGTTTGCTTGGTAAACATCCATTGCATCTCACCAATTCTCCAGCGACCGGACGCGTTAGGGCCTACGGTTGCTAACAAGGCTGCACCATAGGAGTATCGCTCGGTCGCGGCGCCCCACGCGAAATTTCCAAGGGAAAACGCGACAAGGCAGCCATCCAACTCAACAATTGGTTGGGGGCAGTGCGGATGGTGTCCCACCATCATGTCCCATTGCGACGCTAACCCGCGAGCGCGATTGATCTGAGCAGGCGTGGGGTAGAGCTCCATCTCGTGACCCCAGTGCGGGCAGTAAACACGAAAATTAGCGTCTTCGCGCCACGACAAGGCCGCGTCGGCAAGCCGTGCAACATAGCCATGCCGTACGTTCGACCATTCTGTTCCGTTGGCAAGTTGAATGTTTCCAGGAAGCATAATCGACGGCTCCTCGCGCCGTCCTACGACTCGAAATCCCCTTTGTTCTAAGTCGCGGCAATGTCGATCAAAGGCGAGATAGCCACAGTCGGCGGCGTGGTTGTTGCCAGTCAAGAGAACGGTTCGCTCCGGCGGAAAAAGCTCGGCGAGAAACGGGACGATACTCGGGGCATGCCGAACCGCGTTGATCACGCGACTGCGTCCTGCAATCACACCTTCCAAATTGATCACAAGGTAGTCTGCGTTTTCGAGAAACCTTCGCAGGCCATTGCCAAGCCGGCACGCCTTGCCGCCTAAAGGCAAAAGGTCGCCCAAGAAGGCTAATCGTAACTGGGGCGCCACATCGCAATAATGCCGGTGTTGGGCGACAAATTCCGTCAACGCATGGTGACGCCGGGTTGGTCCGATCACCTTATTCCAGAAAACTGCTGCTTCGCGAGGCCAGGAATAAGCATGCCCGATGCGCGGAAGGGGCTGTTCCGACGCCCATGGCGGTGAAGAAAACTCGCCCGCATGAACCGATTTCGCGAGGTGTTCCACGGGCATATTCCGGAGCAAAAGGTCGCACACCGGTGAAGCCGGCGCCGGGGTCGTTACTCGCTCCGTCGAGATTCGTCCTTTTTAGATCGACCAGGGGAACTCGAAAACTCGAACGCTTGCACCACCTAACCGAGTTTCCGAGATTAAGGGTGAGGGAAGTTCAGGTTATGTCGGCCGTGCGATCCGGCTTGGCTGGGGCCATGGTGAATCGCTTCTCGTGAGCACCGTTTAGCTCGCCGCATCGACAACTGCCATTACCCGAATGCAACGTACTGGGCTTTTCTCGGCGGTAGACGCGTTCAATCCGTTCACGATTTAAGCCCAAGACACGATCAAACCGGCTCAATTTCAGGCCGTCTAACGTTGGCGTCTTGTCAGCTAAGCCGTCAAGGACGCGTTTATCTTCCATGACCTCTTTGTTGATGGAATGTCGCATAAAAGGGCGCACCACGTTCAGAATGGGATTGAAACATGGATTCGACAGCTTCATGAACGAAAATGTGAAAATGCGTGTGTTCCCGTCATCTAACGGCGTAAAAAAGTGGGCGTTGCGCACTCCGATCCAACTACGCTTCCCCGTGCGCGAATGAGTCCAATGGTAGTCGCCGAACGTGTGGACTGGCGAATACCGTGTGACGCCACGCACGTGAAAAATGGGAGCTCGATCCAACCCCATATAGGTGCGGAATAACCAGGGATACGCCTTGGACGGACCATGATATTCAATCCATACTTCGTCGTCGCTAGGCGAAAACTCGGCTTGAACTTCGTGCATACGATCCAGTCGGTATCCGAACATTCCGTGGGTCGTTGGCGTGTGTTCAAGTTCGTTAAAGTTGTCGAGCACCAACTCCAAAGGGGAGGAAACATCGTGCGCCAACAACACCATTAAGCGATATCCTTGCTCTTGCCCCACGAAGTCGTCGGGAAACCTGGTGTTGGCCCCGAAGTTGCGCACCCAAAGTACCCCGTGGGCCTCCCGGACTTCGTACGCGGCGGCGCGTGTTCGCAATTTGGGTGTACCGGGACTTTCGCCCGACCCGTCTGCGGCGAACGTCCATCCGTGATAACAACATTCCAGACAATCTCCCACGACCTTGCCCACGCTCAGCCGCATTCGTCGGTGGGGGCATACGTCGGTCAATGCGGCGACGCCGCCCGACTTTGGTCGGAATAACGCCAATTCACGGCCGTGCAAACGCACGCCCAATGGGGTTTTCCCTAAGTCGCGGCTTAAGGCCACGGGATGCCAATGGTCAAGTATCGACATGGGCCTACCTTGTTAAATTGAAACAAGTGAAGGACTTCCCTGCCGTGACACGCGTACAAGATGCGTCGTCGCCCGACGTGGAATGTACTTAGCATCGGCGCGCCGAACGCGCCGCCTCTAGCGAGGATGGCCGTGATATATTTCGCAGAGAACCGCTTGGTTTTCCCAGTCTGCCGAACATCCGCGGAAAAAAACGTCCGGTGCGTTTCATGTATTCGCCATATTCTGGGAACTGCGCCGAGATGGAGGATTCCTCACTGTGGGTGGCGAATCGATAGTAAACCATTAGTACAATAAGGTTTGCGACTAACCATAGCGAACCGCTCGCCAAGAAGACGCCACCGGTCATCAACAAGTTCGCCGTGTAAACGGGATGCCGAATGTACCGGTAGGGACCCGAGGTTACAATTTCCGTCGGCAGGTGAGCGGCATGGCCGGGAGTGTACTGCCGGTTAAGATTTCGCATCGCTGCCAAAAACAATGCCAAGCCGACGCCAGCTACGGCTAGGCCTGCCCACATAACCCCTTGGCTATTATGCACTTCGAACAATAGCCAATGGGACGTGATGATTCCGGCGACGCCGAGTCCCAGCGTACTTAACTGAAGATACCAGTCGATAAAAGCATAGAACTTCCAGTCCGTTACTTGCTTTCTCTCCCCCCGAGGAAGACGATTCATGCGGAAGTGGTAGATGCTGACGACCACGATCGCGCCGAGAGCCAAAAGCAATGCGCCAAGAATTGGAGTCGTCATAAATCAGTCCTAATCTACGCCGGTCGAATCGTCCTAATCGGAAATCGCTTCCCAGAGTCCTTATTTTTACACTCGGAATTTACAAAGGCGATGTCAAGATTGCCACAAAAAACAGAGGAAAGTTTTCGATTTTCTTTGAAAGGCTGGGCATGTTCGACAACCATGTGGCATTGTCGAGCGCAAACGCCCATTTCGAGCAGGCGGGGCGGCCCTATGACGTTCAGTGATCCACATCCGAACGAAGGTACACATCGGCCGGGAATGGCTTCGTTAGTTCTCCGATCTTTTCAATGCGGTTTGTAGCGTCAAGTTCCTGATTGACCCGATCGAATCCCTTCCGCGGAGAAAGTCCTTGAAGTTTTTGACGTATGTCAGCGCGTCGCCGTTCACGTACTAGGTCATCGGCGTTTTCGTCGTCGTTCACATTGGTTTCGCGGTTGTCTTGCAATAGGTTGTCCTCGTCGAGTGGAAAGAGTTGCTCGCACTGATCGAGGACGTCGTCTTCGGTCAAGTGGTCATGCACGAAAACGAGTCGATCGCGCACTTCCTCCCACCGGCGCGCAGACAAGCCCGCTTGGTCCAAAAAGGCGGTGCGTAATTGCTCCTCCCGATACTCATTCAATTGAAGGCGCCACATGTAGCGCACGTGCTGGACGAATTCGTCGTCAACTTCCCCATGTTTGATGCCGGCAGCGCGAATTTCGGCCTCGGTTGGACCACCTCGCTCGACCCTCCAATTCATCTCGCGTGCATAGGCCTCGGTAAAGCGGCGAGCAAACTGACTGGCCGCAGTGTCTAATTTCTCTCCTGGAGGCCGGGTAGCCAGGCAGTGTTCGAGAAGCTCTTGAGGTTCCGCGTCTGGGTGGTGCTCAACGGTGGCGTAGGTCGGAGGCGCGAGCCCGCTCGACTCAGCCGTCGTGAAGGTGACTAGTCGCCCATTTTTGTAGTGGGTCACAAATTCGAACCAGACGCCAGACTGGTAGTGATCGTACACCACGCAATCAAGTTGGTTCGCCGTATGCGTGAAGGCTCGCAAATAGATAGGGTGTTCCTCCATCTCGAAATCGCCGGCATGTTGGAACCCCGCTCCGTTCAATGCCGACGAAACCTCCTCAATGTCCTCTAGGTGTTCCCACTCGAGACCGTTGTTTGCTTCAAGTTGAATCCGTAGCGGAGGAACGAGTGGCGCCGCCGCAGCGTACGTTTCCATTTCGGCGCCAATCGAGGCGGTCCACTTCCGGATCTTTTGTCGTATCCAGAGCAGCACAATTAGTGCGACGATAGCGAATGCTGCAAGAAATGCACCAACCAGGAGGAGAAAGAGTTGAAAGGCAGTCATGGAAATCAGATCCGAAAATGCGCTTCATGAACCGACGTGCGGTGGCAAGTCCCATCGGTTGTACCATATGAGACAAGGCCATCGGCAATCGCCGGAACGTCCGTTCAAAAATCTCATGAGCTCACCCCTTGTCGCGTGATCTTGGACTCGTAAGATAAACGACGTGGAACATGGCGGTTCACAATCCCGCCTTTGAACCTGCCGCGAAACTTCTTCACACCGCATTGACGAGTTACAAAGAAGGGTCTAAATTCAGGCCTTCCCACTGAGGGAAAAACTTTCGCGGATTCCTGAACTCTTGGGCTCGAATTTCCGTATTGGAATGTTGCCGCCGTTGATTGCGGTTCATTTCTTTCGGGAGGGTTTCGAGGGGAATGGTTGGTCGTAATGGCCGCAACCCTTTGGGTTGAGCGATCTTTGACAATTTGGTTGCGTGTAATGGCATCTAAGAATTGGAGCAGTCAAGATGCTTGGCTGAGCTGATGCTGGATTGTGCTGGCGTGGATTTTCTGCGTCGGTGGGATTGAGTGGTCGGCTCATCTGGGTATGTT
>CAUJHS010000016.1:0-50000 GCA_963204915.1 Planctomycetota bacterium
AAGCCCCGTGGTCAACCAACACCGTGCCCCCCCCCCCCGGACGGGGGGGGGGCGCACACCCCCCCCCCCCCGCCGCTCTGTTCGTTCCCTGACCCATCTCAGGCCGGACTCCTCTCCGCTACATCGCGCCGTTCTGGCGTATTGCGTTGGAGCGAATCGCGATCTTCAAATTCGATTGGCCTTCAGTTCGGCCAGCGAATAGTGCGTATCGCGCCAACGAATCCCGTTATTTGCTAAAGTCAACGCCATAGACCGCCATTGTATGTAGACAAACACGAGGCAAACCACAGGAAATGCAAACGCTGTCGTGCGTCGTGCGTTCACCGCTTCCGCTGCGCCGTAGGCAAGCAACCACAACAGGGAACATACGGCGAGGTACATCCACCGGGCCATGCCATCGGCAAGAAATAAGGCAATGAACGGAAAAACGTTGAACGCCAAAATCGCAAAAGTACCGCCTAAGGCGGCGGAGATGCGATAGTCGACCGCGGCAAAGGTGTTCTTCTCCAATCCGACCACGACCTCGCGCAGGGAGCCGTACCACGGGACATGAACCATGCCGATCCCGGCCAGCATCTCTTGACGCTTCCCATGAAGTTTTACGAGTTTTCCAAGCTTGATGTCATCGTCCGGCCGCATCGCGATGGCTTGGAGGGTTCCAATTTCGTGGTAGGCGTTCAAGCGAAGCAAGTTGAACGCGCCAATTCCAATATGCGCTTTGCTTCGTGGATCTTTCGCCTTCCATGGACGAGCGTAACAACTTAAGAACACCGAAAACGCCACCACAAACGCTTCCAAAAACCAATTCGGCATGGTGGGCTCCGGCGAAATGCAAAGATGATCAAGCCCTTCATCACAAAGATATTTCGCAGCGCGTTTGACGGTTGTCGGCTCGAGCACGACGTCCGCGTCGGTGAACAAAAGCAGTTCGCCTTTTGCATGTTCCGCTCCCCAATGCAACGCGTGGTTTTTGCCGAGCCAACCTTTCGGGAGTTCGGTCAAATGAGACACCATCAAACGCGGGTTTTCCGTCGCGATGCGGTCGAGGATCTTGCCGGTGTCGTCGGTCGAACGATCGTTCACGGCAATCAACTCGAGATTCGGGTACTCCAACGCGAGGAGCGACCGCACGCCTGCTTCGATGTTTCTCGCTTCGTTGCGTGCAGCGACGACCAACGTAATGCTAGGCAAATCGGCGTCACTTTCCGGTAATGGAACGTCCTTAACCTTGACGATCGAACGTCCACCAATGGCGCAAGCCGCGAATACAACCGAAACAAGCACTAAGTTCGCAATCGCAAAATAAAACAACAGGGTTTGCATGCGCACTCCATGACTTGGACTTCATATCCCTGGGGGAATCAAGCAGCGTTAATTCAACGAAGGCCGAATCAACCGGTTTATCATCGCTGAACGCCAACTCGCAAAACAGGCCACGAGGGCCTTGAACACGACCGATGGATTTTGGGAGCAGCAAACCGCCCGGAACTTGGTAAAATGATCTCGCCAGCGTACGTTGTCTGAGGAGGTTGTAGCCATGGCAAATGACAATTCCGTTTCGGTTTGGCTCGGGCCGCTGAAAGAAGGCGATCCGCAAGCCGCTCAAGAACTTTGGAACCGCTATTTCGAACAACTGGTCCGATTGGCGCGTCGGAAACTGCAAGGCGCTTCGCGACGCATGGCGGATGAAGAAGATGTCGCACTGAGCGCGTTTCACAGCGTGTGCGAAGGGGCGGCGCAAGGAAAGTTTCCACAGTTGGACGACCGGGACAATTTGTGGCGAGTAATGGTGATTGTCACCGCGCGTAAGGCGACGCGTCTGGCCGAGCACGAACGGCGACAGAAACGCGGGGGCGGCAATCTCCGCGGCGAGTCGGTCTTTGCAGGCCAAGACGACGACATGTCGAACGGGATTCAACAAATCGTCGGCGGCGAGCCAACCCCTGAGTTCGCAGCCCAGGTGGCCGAGGAGCATCGGCGTCTGCTCGCCATGCTGGATGACGAGTTGCGACAATTCGCCTTGTGGAAATTAGAGGGTTATACCAATGAGGAAATCGCCCAGCGTGCGCGTTGCGGCGTACGCACGGTGCAACGTAAACTGGGGCGGATTCGGCTCGAATGGATGGAAGGTCAGGACGAAATTCTTTGAGTCAACGTATCTTGGCGAAAGGCATCAAGTAAGGTTCGGTTATGAGCTCTCCGTCTCGCCGTGCGGCGACATCCTCGCTGGAAGCCGTACGACGTATCGACCGAGAGTGCGATCGTTTTGAGCAAGCTCTCCAAGCGGGCGAACGTCCGGAGATCGAAACCTATTGCGACTTGGCTGAACCCGCCGACCGCGAAAAGCTCTTTCAAGCTCTGCTTGACGTGGAATTGGAGTATCGGCGAGCGTGGGGAGAGCGGCCAACTGCCGATGAGTACATCCAACGCTTTCCTCAAGGACATTCGGCAATCATCGCTGCATTTCAGATCGGGCCGCCCGCCGACACGACGCCCAGCGACTTATGCTTGATACGTATGGCGATTTCTTGCGCCAGCGGGCGACGCGCCGACCGGCTGCGTATTTATTACCGCGGCAAGCTTGTTCACACGACCCTTTTAACCGGTCCTCTGGAATTGGGGCGGCAACGTCCTGGCGAAGCGTCTCCTTTTGAGAGGACGCAGGGCAAGAACAGCGAACGTTTGATTGTTGCTCCACTGACCGAAACCACGGTCTCGCGCCATCATGCCTTCCTCTTACCGGAAGGCGACGACCAAGTGAGAGTGACAAACTTGAGTCGTGTTAACCCCGTGATCTTCAAAGACAATCGAAAACTGGACGCCGACCAAAGCGATACTTTTCCCATGACGCTGGAGATGACGCTGGGCGCCGTGTTTGTGCGTATTGACCGGCCGGCCGATCCGAGCGATTCCACCGATCCGGAGGATTCGGCGACCATCGACGATTCCGAAGATTCGGCGGCGCCAACCGGCGGTTTTCTCCGCAGGCTATGGAGCCGCCTGCACTGAGCACGTGTCCAACCAATACTCACGGTTGAACCAACTTGCCGCAGTCGAACGGCGCTGTCAGGCGGGGGCACTTGTATAACTCATTGGCAAGGTCAATTCGCGGTGCACGTTCTCGATCGTGCGGGGATCGATTGTTTGCAATTCCTGGCCTGCCGCCGCCACAAGCGCTAAGTCAGCGATTTGCACCACGCGACGTGGCGTTCCCCCAGAAAGTTCATGCAAGCGATAGAGTGCGCTTTCCTCAAACAGCGAAGTTGCACCGCCTGCACGGGCCAACGAGTGCTGGATGTATTGGCGTGTCTCCTCGACGGTCCAGGGGTCAAGGTCTACACGCAAGTCAACAGCTTCGAGGAGTTCGGCGCCAAGCGCGGCGACTCCTTGAGTTCTCGCGCTCAATACCAACGTGTGAAGTGGATCGAGCGCTGTATCCAGTCGCAGCCAGCGAACGGCCGTCGTGTGCAAATCTTGCGGACCGCATTCTGCGTCATCCAAGAGCAATACCGTTTGTAGTTGTTGGTACCGCCGTTCCGCGATACGATCGGCCAACCTGCCCCACAGCGATGCAAGCCCTACATTGTGCGGGACGTTAAGGCCCATTCCATTGGCAAGGGAGTGCAATAAGTGAGCCGTATCGGCGCCATTGCACGACACCACGACTGTGGTCACGCCTTGTGCACGAAGTTCTCTCGCAAGTTGATTCAGCAGCAGCGTTTTTCCTGTGCCTCCATGACCTAGGACCAGTCCAATGCGTCGACGGTTTTCGACCAGGAAGTGCAAACGAGCAAGCGCCTCCTCATGCACGGGACTCTGCGAAAGCAACTCCGCGTTGGCCGTTTCACGGAAAGGCGCCTGGCGCAGCCCCCAGTAAGTCCAATTCATGACGGCGGCTCCAGACAATAACGCACGGAAGACACGACAACGCTTAGACCGGAGATCGGCGCTTGCCACGTACGAGCTTGAGCCCCTGCGTCACGGTCGCGTGATCCTGCATAATCGCACCGTTTGGCGCCTCCCCGTGAAAGGTCCGACAAACCATGGATTTCGCTAGGGAATGTAGCGTCGTCCGGCGGTTGTCGCGCTAGAAAAGACGTACTTTGAAGTGGACGCTTGGCGTTGGTTCGTCCATGCGATTGTCGGCGTCGCTTCATTGATTTGCGCCAGGCTAACTGCAATGCCTGCGACCAAGAATATGAGCGACATATCCAGCGGCGTGAACGTAATTTCGTGGCCGACCATTTGCCAGAAGGCGATACAGCAAACGCCTAAGAAGAGCAACGCCTGCCTGCGCATCCAGTTCGGAGCGTCATCCTGGCGCAGAAGCCGCCAGGCGATCTTCGCCCAATGGAAAAAAACGGCCAAAAATAGTCCCAAGCCAACCAGCCCCGTTTCCGTCAGGATGCTGAGAAACGTGTTGTGATGCACGTAAGCGCGAATTGATTCCAGCTGCAGGTCGACGCTCCGGTCGGACAAATAAGGCAGTTTCGCGGAAGCGAATTGCCCAAACCCAAACCCCGCAATCGGGCGATCGCGGAACATTAGCCAAGAGACATAAGTGAAACTCTTGCGCATGCTGGCGGATTGCCGTGTGTCGGCCACCGTACCTTCACGTTGCAGCCCGAGGATTGAGTCCATTTTGCATACGCCCACGATCAACGCGCAAGCAACCATTGCCCCTAAAGTTAAAACACGGAGACGACCTCGGAGCGTAAAGGCGAGCGTCAGAAAAACACTTGTTCCGGCGGCGAGCCAAACGGTACGTGTTTTCGTGAAGAATATGGCCCCCAGAAAGGCGGGAAGCAGCAAGAGAAGCATCAGCGAGACTTGTCGCGGCAACCGCTCTCGCCAAAGCCAGACGCATATCATGCACGTTGAGAGATAGACTCCATAGCTCACCGAGTGCACCATCGGACCGCGCGAGCGCCCAAAATGTAGCCCTAATTCCGGGTTGGCGATGTACCGAGGCCAAATGAGCGACCAAGCCTGAACCGCTTCGAGCAGGCCGACAACCGCCAGGTAGGCGCCAAACACCACAAGCGCGGCCTGAAACTGATTCACCTGACGCTCACGAAAGAACAAGTTTCTGGCGACAAAATATAACGCTAAAGGAATGTAATAGCCGTTAATCAAATGCTGAATGACGGGGACTTGACCCACTTGGTCTGATCGCCAATCGTGGGTCAGGGCGCTGACGGTAATCCACCCCACAAATCCCAACAGCAGCCAATCGGCGCCAACAAGACGCTTCGGCTCCAGTCGGCCCAACCGCCATTGGACGACAAAAGCGCCTAGTACCCCCAGCAGAAACAGGCGATCCAAGGTAAACGTTACCCCCGCCAGATCGAAGCTCCAAAAGTAAGCTCCGAGGCAACTGGCCATCGCCAAATACAACACGCTCCCTAGAACGAGTGACCCTCGCAGGGCGAAAATGGCTCCCCATACGGCGCCGACGATAACGCCGGTGAGAATTAGGAAAGTCATGCCGAGTTCATTGATCGTGTCGCTTGACTGGAAGAATTGGAGCGTCTAGCGCGGTTCTGTAAGCTGCTCGAATCCTCGCAGCCCGTTCTTTTATCTCAACTGCGAAACCGATTCGTCGTTAATATGCGTTGAAAGGCAAGACGTTCCAAGGCCTGTTTCAAAGTTAGGTCGCAAATTGGCTCCGACGGTGCGGAATCAGGGGAAGTCGCCATCACCCGGGACATCGCTGCCGGCGCGCTGTTGCAATTCCTGGCGGTTCTAAGCGCGCCGACGCTTGCGGTCGAATCACTCCGCTGGGCTGGGGCAGGCTCGGTCACAAAGACGAATCCAAGGCCTGCTGCGAGGCCGCCAAGCAAACCAGCAAGCACAATAAACGCCTTTCGTGGCCCTTTCGGGTCGTGCGCGGTGTACGGGTTTTCAATTCGAGTGACTAAACTGGTTGTTTGCGCCGCGGCGGCGTTCGAGCGAGCGGAAGCGAGGTCTTGATTGGCCTTTTTGACCGACTCGGTGGCGTGATGAACCATCGCCGCAGCATTGACATACGTCGCACGCATACCCGCCAGGCGCGCCATACGATCGTTCAAATCGGCAATTTGCTCGTTCAACGTATCTAAACTGCCTTGGTTCAATTCCAGGTCGGCCTCGATGCCGCGTACGGCCAAGGCGATTTCGCGGTGCAGATCGTTTCGGATCGCAGACTCGGCGCCCAACGATGTTTGCACCACGGGATGCGACTCGCTCATGGTTCCCCGTAACCGAGCCGTTGCTAGTTGAGCTTCGATCAACCCGTGCTTCAATTGCTGGAGCGCCGGTTGCGACGTTAATAAGTGATTGGGAGTCGCCAAGAGGCGGGTAGGGTCGCTTTGCGCTGCTTGCAACAAAGCCAGCAATTGTTCGTGACCTTTGCGAGCGAGACGGGCCTGACGCAAATCATTCTTCGCAGCAATCAACGACATGCGTAAATTGCTTTCGCCGCTGACGTTATCGCTGAGCATTCGTAGCTCGACCAAGTCGCTGCCGACCGATCGTTCCAGTTTCGCCAGTCGTTCTGTGGCGGCGTTTAAATCAGCCTGTGTCAATTCTGCGGTTTGCGTTAACTCCTTAACGAGGCTTTCCGACTTGTGGTTACGCACGACTTGGAGTTGGTTTTCGAGTCCGTCGGCCAGCGCCGCCGCGAGCGCCAACGCTCGTTCGCGGTTCTTATCGCTCACGGCCAAATAGAAGACTTCCGTCTTGCCCAGTTCGACGCCGTGAGGCGCTTTCACGGTCAATTTTGCTTGGAGTTTCTCCACATCGCGTTGGCTCGGCCAGGTTTCGGGGCTTCGGTGGTTTTCTGGTGGTCCGACGTCGCGTAGGGCCGCCGCAACGACAGCGCGACTGCCAGCGAGCTCGATGACAGTCTCTTGGGCGACCTTAAGCGAATCCAACCCGTCGAACCGGCCTGGCCGCCCATCGCGAGAAAGTCCATTCGCCGCTTCGTCGCGCAACGCCAAGGATTGTTGCGCCACCCATTCCGGTTGATATAGAAATGCGGCATAAACCAACGCCATGAACGTCATGATGACCGTCGGCCCCACCCAATGCATGCGACGGGTACTCAGGACCGTGCGAACCGCTTGCAGATTGATCGAAGTTGACATGGTCGTCATAGGCTGCCTTGGCGAAGCGTTGCGAGAACGATGCTTGCCAACGCGAAGCCCATGCCAGGAAGACCACATCCTGTCTTCCGCGTTCGAGGCTGCATGTGCTAAATCAAAATATCATCAAGCTTTAGCACATTTAAGATCGGACACGAAGGCGAGGCGTTCGCCATGATTCGCCCGCAAGCATGTTGAACAAACGCCATGCGACGTTGTTGCTAGTAATCATGTTTTCGTTTTTCAACATGCAATTTCCGTGGAACCCGTTTGCTAACTCCAAATTGCGCGGCACAGTAAAGATGACGCACTTTGCGCACGCGGTCTTGCCGGTCAACCTTGCGTTTTTGATGTATTCCAGTCTATGCATGTTCGACTTTTGGATCGATATGAGCAACTTGCTTCCCAAAGCGATGCCTGGAATGCGCTTGCATGTGAGACGCCGTTTTTGCGTTGGGAGTGGCTGGGAACCTGGTGGCGGCATTATGGCCGTGGCCGTCGACTTTTCGTACCTTCCGTGGTTGACGACGCGGGCCACGTCGTCGGATTCGCGCCTTGGCACATCGACGCTCATCCAGCGCTTGGTCGCGTGCTTCGCTTTCTTGGAGCAGGCGAAGCATGCACCGACTACTTGACCTTGTTGACCAGCCCCGGACACGAATCGGCCGTTGCCGACGCTATTGCAGAATGGCTGACGACGGACGCCTCGGTCCGACGTCGTTGGGATAAGCTGGAACTGGACGGCCCCGCAAAAGATGATCCGGCGATTTGGCGACTCATTGAGAAACTGGCGGCGCAAGGCAATACGTTACATCGTCGCGACGGTATGAATGCTTGGCGCATCGATCTGCCGGGAACGTGGGACGAGTTTCTCAGTTGGCAATCAAAGTCGCACCGCAAACAAGTGCGGCGGGCGATTGCCGATGTTGACAATGGCCGCGCCCGCCTGCAGTGGGTGCGCACCTCGGAGGAGTTCGCCGAGGCGTGGCCTGTGTTGGTTGACCTGCATCAGCGCCGCCGGATTAGTCTAGGCGAGCCAGGTTGTTTCGCCTCGCGTCGATTTCATGACTTCCTGCGAGAAGCCGCCGCATTGTTTCTGACGGCCGGCTTGCTGCGTTTTTACTTGATCGAGATCAACGGTCGCCCGGCAGCGGCGGAGGTTGCGTTCCAAGGAGGTAAGACGGTTTTCGTTTATCAAGCCGGCGTTGACCCCGATCTTTTAGATGAGGAGCCAGGCCGCAAAATTACCGCCGCAGTGATCCGTCAGTTGATTGAAGAGGGAATCGAAGGTTTCGACTGGTTGCGAGGCGACGAGCCCTACAAGGCTCATTGGCGTGCGAAGCCCCATCGTTTGGAGGAGTGGCGCGTCGTACCGCCCCGCACAGCACCGCAGCTACGACATTCCGCATGGCTTGCCGGCGCCGCGATGCGCCATTGGCTTCGCAACGCCTACGAACGACTGGCCGTGCCACAAACGTCCTAGCCCCCTACACCTTCCCGCCAATATGCCGTTTCTTCGTCACATCGCGCTCGGGGCTTGGTATTATGCGTCGCTTCCGTGGCGGCGACGCCTCGCAAGGAAGAATGGAGCGCCTATCACCATCTTGTTTTACCATCGGGTGGCGGACGAACACTCCAACGCGTGGACGATCTCGAATCGACAGTTTGAGCGGCAGATCCAATGGCTCAAACAACATGTGGAGCTGATTTCTCTTGAAGAAACTCAACGGCGAATTCGAACGGGCGACTCGCCGCGACCAGCCGTAGCCCTGACGTTCGACGACGGTTACGCGGAGAACTGTGACCACGCCTTGCCACTCCTTGTGAAAGAGCGAATACCCTGTACCTACTTCGTCGCGTCGCGTTTTGTAATGAACCAGCAACCCTTTCCGCATGATGTGCTGGCCGGGACGCCTTTGCCAGTCAATACGCCAGAGCAAATTCGCGCTCTGGCGCGAGCTGGCTTCGAGATCGGCGCCCACACGCGGAGTCACGCTGATCTCGGCTGCGTGCGCGATCGCCGGAGTTTGCAGGATGAAGTGGTTGGTGCGCGCCACGACTTGGAGTCGATCACCGGACAGCGCGTACGTTACTTCGCCTTTCCGTTTGGCCTCCATCGAAATTTGAACGCGAATGCGTTTCGACTTGCGCACGAAGTTGGCTATGAAGCCGTTTGCTCGGCCTACGGCGGATACAACCATCCGGGCGGTGATCCGTTTCATCTGCAAAGATTTCACGCGGACCCGCATTTACTGCGGTTGAAAAACTGGGTCTTGGTCGATCCTCGCAAGGAGTATCGGACGAGCCCGTTTCACTACCTCCCGCTGCCGGTGAAAAAAGCCAGAACGGAGCCGGTCACGTGAGCGATTCCTTGGTTGCCGAGCCTGCGGACGTTCTCGCGATTGAACCGAGAAACCTGTCGACGCGAGACTTCGCGGAGCCGCTTGCAATATCTGCGCCGCTCGACGCCGCGCCGTACGACCGTCTCGCGGTAGGCATGGCGTTTATGCTCGCGCTAACCGTTGTCCAGCGCGGTGTAGGTCTACTACGGAATGTACTTTTCTGCCGCATGTTGGAACCCGAAGAGCTAGGACGATGGAATCTTGCATTCTCGTTTCTCATGCTCGCCGGGCCACTCGTCGTGTTGGGGCTGCCTGGCGCCTTCGGACGCTATGCCGAGTATTACCGAAAACGAGGCCGACTGCGCATGTTCGTGAGTCGAACTGCATTCGCCGCTGGCTTGCTCGCTGCGATGGCGTGCTGTGCGATGCTGCTCGCGCCAGGCTGGTTTGCCAAGTTGGTTTTCCGCGACGCCGGTCAGGCTCACTTGATGTTGATGCTCGCCGGCGTGTTGGGAACCGTCGTTGTGTTTAACTATTTCACCGAGTTGTTTACCGCGCTGCGCCGATCCCGAATTGCCTCGATCATGCAATTTACGCACAGCCTGGTTTTCGCGGTCGTAGGAGTTGGTTTGCTTTCGGCGACATCGTACGGCGTGGAAGCGGTCGCAACGGCGCATGGCGTTGCAAGCCTGTTTGCTTGTTTGTGTGTTTTGGGCGCTCTGGCGGAATCATGGAGAACCGCTCCAACGTCGCCCTTGCCTTTCTCCCAGGTTGAATTCTGGGGAAAGCTGCTCCCGTTTGCCGGCTGGATCTGGGCCATGAGCCTATTGGCAAATCTTTCCGATCTCGCCGACCGATACATGATTTTGTACTTCGCGGGGGCTGATGCATCGGCCGCATCGGCGTTGGTGGGGCAATATCACAGCAGTCGCGTAGCGCCAGATTTGCTCGCCTCGCTCGCCACAATGCTCGCAGGTATCTTGCTGCCCTACAATACGCACGACTGGGAGGCCGGCCATCGCTCGGCCGTTTCGCGGCGAATCAACCTAGCGCTCAAATTGACGGGGCTGAGCTTCACGGCGGCCGGCGCCGGGATTCTTTTGTTCTCGCCTCTTTTGTTCCAGTGGGTGCTTGGCGGCAAATACGACCTCGGAGAAATCGTGCTACCTTGGGCGCTCTTGCTCTGTATTTGGTACAGTCTGACCGTCTTGGCCTTGAACTACGTCTGGTGCGCCGAACGCGCCGGATTTGCCGTGGTCGTCATGGGTTTCGGTCTGGCGACCAACATCTTGCTCAATGCAGCGCTCTTACCACGGTGGGGCCTGACCGGCGCGATGATCGCGACCGCGACGTCCAACGCGGTTACGTTTGCCATGGCATGCGGCATTAGCATGCGCCTGGGCATGAGCCCGGAGCGCGGAGTCGTCATCGCGGCTTTGGCGCCTGTAGTTTTGCTGTTGGGCGCCGTCCCGGCCGTTGCCGCCGCCGCGTGTCTGGGGCTCTTGGCGGTTGGAAGCGAACGGCTGTTTACCAACGAAGATAAGGCGAACGTGGTGAACACGATTCGAGAACGTCTCTGTCGATCGCAATAACAACTATCGTTTGCGTCGTTGGCCAAGTTTGGTTACGGATCAGTGACGAACATGACGTTCGACAATGAGTCAACAAAAAGAAACGCTAACCGTGTTGAGCTATCCAATGCGTGAAGATCGCTTCCTGCCGTCACTGGCCGACCGCGGCCCGCTGCGCGTCATGTTCCTGATCACGTCCATGCCCATTGGCGGCGCGGAAACGCTGCTCGTCAATTTGGTGCGCCGTTTGGATCGGACTCGCTTTCAGCCCGAGCTTTGCTGTCTGAAAGAACTCGGACCCTTGGGTGAGGAGCTTTCTCGCGAGATCCCCGCCCATTCGCAGCTCCTCAGCCGCAAGTACGATTTTGGCGTACTTGGGCGATTGACTCGCCTATTCAAGTCACGACGCATCGACGCGGTCGTGACCGTGGGCGCGGGGGACAAAATGTTCTGGGGGCGACTGGCCGCGCGGCGCGCCGGCTTACCGGTCGTGCTTTCCGCGATTCATTCCACGGGCTGGCCCGATGGCGTGAACTGGCTGAATCGACAGCTCACCCCCATCACTGACGCTTTCATCGCTGTCGCCGAAAAACATGGTCAGCATTTGGTGGAGCAGGAGCGCTTTCCGCGCGAGAAAGTGCGAGTCATTCCCAACGGAGTCGACATCCATCGGTTTCGCCCTAACCCCGAAGCTCGAGCAACGCTGCGGTGCGAACTTGGACTCAGCCCCGATACGCCCGTGTGCGGAATTGTGGCGGCGCTACGTCCCGAGAAGAATCACGAGCTGTTCTTACGCGTTGCGCACCAGGTGAGTCAGCGTGTACCGGCCGCAAGGTTTTTGATCGTGGGCGATGGACCGACGCGACCGGCGTTGGAATCGCTTGCATATCGGCTTGGCTTGTCAGGAAAGTTGCTTTTTTTGGGATCTCGAAGCGACATTCCGGCCGTGTTATCCGCCATGGACGTATTCGCGCTGACCTCGCACAACGAGGCGAACCCGGTTTCGATTTTGGAAGCGATGGCCACGGGATTGCCCGTGATCGCCACCAAAGTGGGGTCTGTTGCGGAGTCGGTCGTCGACCATGTTACAGGTCGACTTGTACCCCCCGGAGCTGTTGACGAAATGGCTGCACGCTGGCAAGCACTCTTAAGCGACGACGAAACACGCCTCGCCATGGGAGAAGCAGGGCGTAATCGCGTCGTTCAGCGCTGGTCGCTTGAAACGATGGTTCGCGGTTATGAAGACCTAATCGCAGAGGTCTACGAACGCAAGGCGACTCGCACGACCGTCGTTGCGGAATCGCCTACCGCTTGCGAAACGGTTTCCCATTAACTTGACGCGGCGTGTCAGACGTTAGTGTTAAAACTCACTTCTCGTCGGCCCGCACAACGCGAACGCCAAGCTCGCGCAATTGTTTAGGATCGACCAGACCGGGAGCGTCGGTCATCAGATCGCTGGCCTTTTGCGTTTTGGGGAAAGCAATACAGTCGCGGATGTTGTCCAATCCGCCGAACAACATCACCACTCGGTCGATGCCCAGCGCAATGCCGCCGTGCGGCGGAGCGCCGAACTTTAATGCGTCAAGCAGGAAGCCAAAGCGTTCGCGAGCCGTTTCTTCGTTAATGCCCAGCAGGTTGAATACCTCCTGCTGCACCTGATTATCGTGAATCCGGATCGTGCCTCCGCCGGCTTCGTAACCGTTGATCACAAGGTCGTACGCGACGGCTCGCATCCGTTCCGGATCGGTCTTCAGGTATTGCAGATCTGCAGGCTTCGGCGCGGTGAAGGGGTGGTGCTTGGCGCCCCAGCGGTTTTCTTCCGCATCCCATTCGAACATGGGGAAATCAACGATCCACGAGAAGTGCATCGAGGTAGGATCGTAAAGCTTCAACTCGGCGCCCAACCGACGGCGCAAACCGTTCAGCACTTTACACGTGATGTCAAACGAGTCGGCGCTAAAGAGCAGTAAGTCGCCTGGTTTGGCGGACATACGCTCGGCGATCTTGGCCAACAAGCTGTCGCTGAAGTTTTTTGACGTCGGCGACCAGAGTTTGCCGTCCGGTTCGACGCGGAACCAAGCGAGACCTTTCGCCCCAAAATCATGTTTCACGTACTCGGTTAGCTCGTCGAGAATTTTGCGAGAGTATTGCGCCGCAGCGCCCTGCGCGTTAATACCGCGCACACGCCCGCCCTCTTCGGCGACGGCCCGAAATACGCGGAACTCGGCTTCACGCGCCAGGTCGGTGCAATCGACGATTTCCATGCCGAAGCGCAAATCAGGAGCGTCATGGCCAAAACGCTCCATGGCTTCGTCGTACGTCAAGCGCGGCAGTGGAGTTTTGAGTTCGATGCCGCGAATCTCCTTCGCCAATTGAACCATCAAACCGTCGATCATGCCCATGACATCGTCGGCTTCGACGAACGACATTTCCACGTCAAGCTGCGTGAACTCCGGCTGACGGTCCGCGCGCAAGTCTTCGTCGCGAAAGCACCGGGCGACCTGAACGTACCGGTCGTAACCGGCAATCATCATGATCTGTTTGTAAAGTTGCGGAGACTGGGGCAACGCGTAGAAATGCCCATGGTGCACGCGACTGGGCACCAAGTAGTCGCGAGCGCCTTCCGGGGTGCTGCGGCCAAGAACCGGCGTTTCAACATCGATAAAGTTATGTTCTTCGAAGTAGTCGCGCATGATCTTGATTATGCGACTGCGCAAGATCAAAGTCTCTTGCATCTCGCGCCGGCGCAAGTCCAAATAACGATACCGCAAGCGCAGGTCTTCGTTGGGTAAATCGCGCTGCCGCGGTGTGAACGGAGGACGTTCAGCTCGGTTGAGAACTTCCAAGCGGTGGGAGCGCACTTCAATCTCCCCCGTCGCCAACTTGGGATTGTCTTGCCCTTCCGGTCGACGCGCGACGCGACCCCATATGCGAATCACATCTTCGGGCCGCAGGCGCGCCGCCTCCTCTAACAGCGCCGCCCCGCTATCGGGGCCAAACACCACCTGCGTGATACCGTAACGGTCGCGCAAATCAATGAAGATCCCGCCGCCATGGTCACGATTAACATCAACCCAACCACAAAGCGAAACTTCGTGGCCAACGTGATGGGAGTTCAATTCGCCGCAGGTGTGTGTCCGCAACAAGAGACCAATCCTTAAAGGAGACGCTTGAAATAATCTTAGGACGCGGTGTGCGCCGGAAAAAACTGGGTTAGCCCGCAACACTCGAGAGCGGTCGGCCAGAGGAACTCGACCGCTCCCCCCTCATTGGCGCGCTGGGTTGGTGAATCGGTATGTATGCTGATTCAGAAGTTTCGCATTTTAGACGGACCTCGCCCCTAGGAAAAGGTTCGTCTATCGAACGACTTGCGGCGATGCTCGGCCGGTTCAGGCGATGGTGTTCATGCCCACTCTTTTGGCGGGGTGCTCTCCGGCAGTTTATCGGTGGTCTCTTGGCTGTCGTGAATGTCCGAGGTTCGCAATCAACTGCGCAGTGGCATGGCAATGGTTTTCGTCTGACAGGGGAATGATTTCGCATTCGCTCAGGCTACGAAACCAGGTTTCCTGACGGCGGGCGAACTGCCGTGTTCGCGCTTGCACGCGGCGCATTGCCTCGTCCAGATTCGTCTTCCCGTCCAAATATTCGATCACCTCGCGGTAACCAACGGCTTGCGATGCGGTTCGACCGAGTGCTCCAAAATCGGCCAACAATTGTTTCACTTCGGCGACCAGACCGGCTTCAAACATTTTTGCTACACGTTCGTCAATCCGTCGATGCAATGTGGCGCGCGGCCATTGAAGGACAAATACGCGCTGCTCCTTCGCGGGTCGCCCTTCCTCGAATTGTAGTTGTAAATGGCTGATTGGCTGACCTGTGACGCGATACACCTCTAACGCCCGAATAATCCGTCGTTGATCGTGAGGGTGAAGCCGCGCCGCGGCGACGGGATCCACCTGCTTGAGCCGTTCGTGCAGCGCTTCCACGCCGACGCGTTGGACCTCTTCCTCCACGGCATGCCGGAAATCCCAATCGGCGGGAGGACCTTCAAAAATTCCCCGAAGTAAGGTCTTCAGGTAAAGCGGAGTTCCTCCCACGAACAGCGGCTCGCGTCCTCGGTTACGAATCTCCTGTACTTTCGCCTCGGCGGCCGCCAGATACTGGCTGACGCTGTATTCTTCCGTGGGATCCAAAATATCCAGCAAATGATGGGTAACGCGGTGACGCTGCTCGACGGTAGGTTTCGCGGTGCCAATGTCCATCGCTCGATAAATCGCCATGGAATCGAGCGAAACAATTTCCGCGTTCAGCAATTCTGCCAACTCCAAACCGACGCATGTCTTGCCTGAGGCGGTAGCACCGGTCAAAAACCAGCACTCGGCCGTCACAGGTGGGTCGGGAAATTTCGACGAGAGGTTAGGCAAACGCGACATCGAATCGAAGTTAACCCCCTGGTCAAGGGGGATGGCGAGGATGAAAAGGGTCGGTAAAATGTTAGCTGGGGTGAAGCGTCTTCGGGAGCCAGAAGGTCCAGCCCGCTTCGATTCTCGCTTCGCCCGTGCAAAATGCCAACAGGGGCGCCGGTTGGGCCGCTTCGGAAGAAGCTGGATTCGCCTCCCTCGCCCGACTCCTGGACCTGAGAAGTTGCATGGCCCTGTGGATTCTACGCGCCGTTTTTCTCGTGACCGTCGCGGGCGTCTCGGTGTCGTTGTTGCAGTCGGACGTATTCACCAGTTTCCTCGACTTTGTGGCCGTCCTGACGATTGCAACCGCCGTGATTGGCTTAGATGTTATTGTCAAAGAAAAGCGGATCGACATCATCTCGTGCGTCTACTTCGGCATTGTCGTTGGCCTGATCTTGACGTTTGTGGTTGGTGCCGCCATGACCCCCTTCATGACGCGCTCCGATACCAACCTGTATGACGGCATCCTTCTCGTAACGGGCGTGGTCTTATGTTACGCCAGCATCAGTTTTTTGCTACAAACGCGCGATGACTTCCGCTTTATCATCCCCTACGTTGAGTTCGCCAAGGAAGTCAAAGGGCTGAAGCCCTATATCCTGGATACGAGCGTTGTGATTGATGGGCGGATTGCCGATCTCGTTGAAACACACGTCTTGGATAATCAATTGATTATGCCGCGATTCGTGTTGAACGAATTGCAATCGATTGCCGACAGCAGCGACAAACTTCGCCGCAGCCGCGGCCGACGCGGGCTCGATATTTTGAACCGGCTCCGCACGGCTGAAGAAGTCGACTTGCACATCTATGACCGCGAGTATCCTGAAATGGCGGAGCAGCCGGTCGATATGAAACTCGTGCTGTTGGCAAAACGTCTGGAAGGCAAACTGGTGACCGGCGACTACAACTTGAACAAGGTCGCCAAGCTACATAACGTCGCGGTCATCAATTTGAACGACATTGCCATTGCGCTGAAACCTGCGTACTTGCCGGGCGAAGCACTTCGCGTTCATCTGGTCAAACCTGGCGAGGAGAACGGGCAAGGCGTGGGCTACCTGGATGACGGCACCATGGTTGTTGTGGAAGAAGGCCGGCCGCACTTGCATAAGGATGTGCAAATCTCCGTCACGAGCGTGCTGCAAACCAGCGCCGGTCGGATGATTTTTGGCAAGTGTGAAAAAGTTCTCGCCTAGTGCTGTTTGAATGACCGCCCCTGTTTTCGTCAATTGACATGACGCATTGGATTCGCATTGCCTCTGTAGATGAATGCGGCCCTCAGCAATGCCTGGAGCGAGTCGCGGCCGACCGAATCGTGGCGCTATTCCACGCCGACGGTGAGTATTACGCCATGGATGGAGTTTGCCCCCATCAGGGTGGTCCCTTAGGCAAGGGGGTTCTCCAAGGATGTGTCGTAACGTGCCCCTGGCATGGCTGGCAGTTCGATGTGCGTACTGGCCAGCATGAAACGAACCGCGCGGTGCGGCACTTCACTTTTCCCGTCAAGGTGGAGGGAAATGACGTGTTTGTCGACGTGAATGGGTTCGCCGAGTCGCGGGCGATCCGCTAGGTTTGCCGTCAACGTTCGCCCCCGGCGGTCGCAGCGCAGCAGCGCCATCGTCAACGCCGCCTCACTGCATTAGGATAAAACCCAGTCGGAGAACTCGCGTCGCGACGAGCCAAGACACGGACTTAGAAAGAAATCTGTTTTGGGAGCGGCGCGATCTCCGTAGTAGCCAACGCCGAGGTATGCCTCCTGCTGCGCACCAAAAAGGCATTGCATCGGCCTTTCGTGGGCACGACGTGTAAGCCTTGTGCGTCGATTGCCGCCTATCCCTGATTTGGTAACTCGTCTCTGTGATTCGCGTTCGCCCTTTTCGCAATAACGATCCGCCACACCTGATCGAAGTATGGCGCACTCAGCCGCCCCAACGCGGCCTGACGCAGCCTATGACGGTTCGGTTGTTTGAAGATCACGTGTTGTCCAAGTCCTACTTTGACCGGTTCGGCCTGAGCGTCGCGGTGAACGACGAGGACCGGGTGGTAGGTTTCGCCCATGCCGGCTTTGGCGCCAGTGACGACTTAACAACGCTCTCTAGGGAGAGTGGGGTGGTGTCCCTGCTGCTCGTCGCGGCCGATCAACCGTATGAAGCCGTCGCCAAGCCCCTGCTGGATGCGAGCGAAGCCTACTTAAGGAGCCAAGGCGCAAAACTGCTATATGCGGGAGGGGTGTTTCCGCTTAATCCGTTTTACCTTGGCATTTATGGAGGAAGCGAGCTTCCAGGGATCCTCGAAACGGACGCCAGGGTCTTAGAGTTCTATCGTAGTCACGGTTATGATGCGGTCGATCACGTCGCAATTTTCCAGCGCGACTTGGCGGGTTTCCGCCCCCCAGTGGATCGCGCGCAAATGCAAATTCGACGAAGCTATCAGGTCGAAGCGGTTTTGGATCCCACGCCGTGCGCCTGGTGGGAAGCATGCACTCTGGGCCATGCCGACCGAACGCGTTTTCACCTGAACTCGCGCAGTCGTACGACGCCGGCCGCTTCATTGACCTACTGGCACATTGAACCGTTGGCCAGTAGCTGGAGCGTTCACGCCGTGGGCGTTCTCGATTTAGTCACTGCGCCAGAACTGCGTCGCCAAGGACTGGCGACCTTTCTCTTGGGCGAGTCGCTACGACAATTACAATCACATGGGGCCACCCTGGTCGAAGCACAAACCATGGAACACAATACGGCAGCGCTTGGATTATATCGAAAGCTGGGATTTCAGCTCATCGACCGCGGCGTGGTGCTGCGCAAACGCGGCGGTCCAGCCTGACGCGGACGCCGTTTGGCCCCCTTGTCAGTCGCAGCCGCTCCGCATTACTTTGGCATAGACGGTGGCGTATTTTGTGCTGATTGTTACCTCTCGTCTTTTGGGAAAACGAGGATTTCTATGGCCGTACTTGTACAACATCCGGCGCCCGACTTTAAAGCCCAAGCGGTGATGCCCGACGGTTCTTTCGGAGAGTTGAGCCTGTCGAACTATCGCGGCAAATATGTGATTTTATTCTTTTACCCGTTGGACTTCACGTTCGTCTGCCCGACCGAGATCATTGCGTTTTCCGATCGCGTGCAAGATTTCGAAAAGCGGGGCGTCCAAGTGATCGGCTGCTCGGTCGATAGTCACTTCTCGCACCTAGCGTGGCGGAATTTGTCGCGAAATGAAGGCGGCATTGGACAGGTGTCCTATCCGCTTGTGGCCGACTTAAACAAAGACATTGCCCGAGCTTATGACGTGCTGACTCCCGGCGGCGTCGCTTTGCGAGGACTGTTCCTCATCGATAAGGGGGGCGTGGTGCGTCACCAAGTGGTGAACGATCTCCCGCTAGGTCGCAGTGTGGACGAGGCCTTGCGTATGGTCGAAGCGCTTCAGTTCTTCGAAGAAAATGGCGAAGTCTGTCCTGCCGACTGGAAAAAGGGCTCACGCACGATTAAACCCGATGTGAAGCAAAGCAAAGAGTTCTTTAGCAAACAATATTCGTAAGTCGTTCGGCAGGCGGCAGTTCGACAATTGGACGGGGTGAGCGTTTACCAGACGGCTCGCCCCGTTTTTACATTCCTGCGAAACACGTACGCGCTGCGGTCTCATGGAGTCGTCGGTGAACCGGAATTTTGAGGCGCGTTCATTGAACGAAGCGCGTCGGCGGGTGGTGGGGGGGTGGCGTTTTCTGGCTTCTCGACCGCGTTTCCGCCGGTGCAACCGAGACAGAACATGCTGATCAACAAAAAGTGCCCTAACTTCACTTGCGTCCCCTGAACGTGGTTCAAAACTTTGAGGAATCGACCACGGCGCCGTCTCCCATGGCCGACACCTCGTACAAGACGGAGATGTCGATCGTTCGTAACAAGGCGCGGACGGAGCCATCGGCCAGCGCGGCTTGAACGACGCCGGGATGCTCGCTGTCGAATTGATGCCACGCGCCGCGACCGATTCCCCAATTGGTCACCATATTGCCGCTTCCCATCCAACTGACCGAACCGGCGCGAGGTCCGACGGGTTCATTATTTTTTCGTCCTCCCAAGACTTCGCCAAACATCAGGACGTTGGTGGTCCCGTCCGTGATGGACGCAAAACGCGTCTTGGAGCGATTGGTGAAAACGCCGTTCCAGGGGTCCGTTTGCGGAAGCTTCATGTCTCCGTAACGCCCCCCTGAAGCTAGGTAGTTGGTTCGTCCTAGCGAGGCGCCGCCGCCGGCGCCGGTGAAATACCCGCCGTCGTAGCGCAAGTCTTTCCCGTCGTACCAGGAATGAAAGACAACGAAGACGTAGTCCTCGGCGCTGGAGGGGTTATCGGACGGACAGGTGAGCGCTTCCAAACGGTATTGAGCAGTGGCCCACGATTTGGCATTGGCCCACCAAGGAATGTCCTGGGCATCGATCTGAGAATTGGTGTCGATCTCGTCCCAAATCGCTTGTTGCTCGATGAACGGCAACAGGTACGGCAACGTGCCCAGGTACGGATTGCCGTATTTCAATTCGCGTGGCGTATCCCCCAGATATCCTGGAGGAAAGCGTTTGTACGTGTCGTGAAAACTGTGCGCCGCCAGTGCGATTTGCTTGAGATTATTGGAGCACGACATGCGCCGGGCCGCTTCGCGCGCCGCCTGCACCGCAGGGAGCAGAAGCGCCACCAGCACGCCAATAATCGCAATGACGACAAGTAGCTCCACCAAGGTGAAGCCCAGAGCGCCGTGTTGTCGTCGATGCCGAGACATGGCCGTTGTCGGGGCAGGCAATAAACGGCAAATCTCTGCCGTGCCGCACGCGGGCCGAGAGAAGCAAGAGATCGTCCAACCCTGATTGTAGCCCGCTGACTGCCAATTGGTAGTAGGGCCGGAAGCTCCCAGGAAAAACGCATCAATTACCAACGCCTGGACGTTCGCGCCAAGGTGATTGAAAGTCCGCACCGAACCTCGTACGGAGGGGTCAAATGTAGAACATATTCTCGACGCTGCCTTTGACCCGTTCGGCGAGATCGGCAAACGTGACCGACGCCAGAATTTCGTGTTCCGCCTGGGCGACTTCGCGCCAAGTCTCTACTAAGGTGCGGATCATCGGCGTGTCTTTCGACGCACTAGGCCGAAGATCGGTGGGCGGACCTTCAATGATCGCCATGACTTCGCCCAGGGTGATTTCGGCAGGCTCTTTGAGCAAGCGATAGCCGCCCGCGGCGCCGCGCGTGCTTTCCACCAAACCGGCGCCTTTCAATTGCAGCAGAATCTGCACCAAAAAACGGGCCGGCACGCCGTGCGCGTCGGCAATTGCTCGCACGCGCACCGGTTCTCTTGTGCCGTAATGAGCCGCCAACTCTAACACGGCCAGACATGCATATTCGGTTTTCGCCGATACATTCATCAAGAACGATTTCGATGCTTGAAATGAAGTGAAGATGACTGAGTGGCCGCGAGGGGAGGGGTAGCCAATACGAAACACCCGCGCTGGAACGCTCTCACCGTTCGAACACCCTCGGGGTGCGTATTTCGGTTCAGTCTTGGGTATGTAAGCCGCACTCGGTCTTAGCCACGCCGCTCCAACGACCTGCCCGTTCGTCTTCGCCAAACAGCACCGCTCGGGTGCAGGGCCAGCAACCGATGCTGGGGTAGCCCTGATCGTGGAGCGGGTTGTAAGGAACCTGCTCGTCAACGATCATCTTCCACACATCTTTTTTGGTCCAATTTGCTAGGGGGCTGACTTTGACTAACTGGAACTTCTTGTCCCAGCCCACGATGGCGGCTTTGGCCCGGTCGCTGCTTTGGTCGCGGCGGATCGCGCTGGCCCATGCGTGCATCCCAACGACCGACTCATGCAAGACGCGAATCTTGCGTTCGAAGCAGCATCGGTCGGGGTCGGTCTTGTAAACCGGCCCGCCATTCACCGCTTCATATTGCTCAACTGTCAGCGCGGGTCGCTTTAACTCAACTTCAATTCCATACCGCTCTCGCACGCGTTCTCGCAGTTCGAGCGTTTCTTTAAATTGGTAGCCGGTGTCGAGATTGAAGATGGGCGTTTCCGGTGCGATCTCCGCCAACATATGAAGAATGCACATGCCCTCGGGACCAAACGCTGTGGCCATCGTAAAACGGGGGGCAAATCGCTCAACCGCCCAGCGCAATATTTCCTGTGGCGTGGCCGTTTCCAGCCGTTCACTCTCACGCTTGATTTCTTCTTGCAGCTCGACAGTGAACTCAAGTTGCTTGTTATCAGAAAAGACCGGCTGGCCGTTGGCCGTCGAAGCTTTCACCATGGATTGGGTTTCGTCCGGATAAATCACCTTAAGCCTTGGCTGCGATTCAACTTGGGTCGAGTTCATGGAATACGCTCGCGCAGGGTGGCTCATGGAACTTCCTCGCGGGGCCGAAAGGTTACTCGCGCGTGAAAATAATGATACTAATGTTACTCATCTAAGTCAACTATCGGCTGGGGCAATAACATCAACATCGGCATAATCGGCCCGAGAGTTTGAGTGCGCTTTTCAACCGCGGCGCAGCCTAGAAAAGATTGGCCGAGAAGACAGGCATGTGGCGCCGCCGATCGCTGGGATGTCGCGTACGCAAGTAGCCGTCGTCGCACGCATGTGACTTGCCTGGTTACTTGGCCTGATGTTGCCTCATCATTTCGCAGAACTCATCAAACAGATAGTGGCTATCGTGGGGCCCGGCCGATGCTTCGGGGTGATACTGGACGCTAAAGGCAGGCAATTTGCGATGACGAAGGCCAGCCACGGTTTCGTCATTCAAGTTACGATGGGTCACCTCGACATCGTCCGGAATGGACTCCTCATCCACCGAGAACCCATGATTCTGCGAGGTGATTTCAACCTTACCCGAAAGAAGGTTGATAACGGGTTGGTTGGCGCCGCGATGTCCGAACTTGAGCTTAAACGTCTTAGCGCCGCTTGCCAAACCAAGTAGTTGGTGTCCCAGACAAATGCCGAAGACCGGCTTTTTGCCTAACAGCTCGCGAATCGTCTCGATTGCGTAATACAGGGGCTCAGGGTCTCCCGGACCGTTGGAGAGAAATACGCCATCGGGATTCAACGCGAGAATTTCTTCGACCGTTGCGGTGCCGGGAAGGACGGTGACTCGACAACCGCGCTCGTGCAAATGTCGCGCGATGTTCCATTTCATGCCAAAGTCAAGCGCCACCACGTGGAGAGGTTGTTTGTCAGCCTGTCCCGCTTCCGGAAGCGTGCCCGGCTGGTTCGCCCAGTTCGCCCAAGGGCCAAGTTTTTCGGTCCATTCAATCGGTTCTTTGGGCAGCACTTCTTGCACTAAGTCACGGCCTACCAGTCCGGGGCTGGCCTTTGCTTTGGCGACAAGCCGTTCGTCATCCAACTCGATTGTGGAAAGAACGCCTTTCATGGCGCCGCGCGAGCGGATGAGCCGGACAAGACGGCGGGTGTCGATACCTGCCATCCCTACCACTCCGTGCTTCTTCAAATATTCGTCTAAAGAGCCCGTTGCTCGAAAGTTACTTGTGACGCGACTCAGTTCGCGAACGATGAACCCCGCCAAATGAGGACGGCGGCTTTCAAGATCTTCTTGGTTGACCCCGTAATTGCCAATTTCGGGGTAGGTCATTGTCACGATCTGGCCGCGATAGCTCGGATCGGTAAGGATTTCCTGGTAGCCGGTCATGGAGGTGTTAAACACCACCTCGCCGTCAACCTCACCTGGCGCGCCGAACGATTCTCCTGTGAAGACCGAGCCATCCTCCAGCGCCAGTTTTACCGTGTTTGTCATTTCTGCGTTTGTACGATGGGGGAACTTTGCGGGTTGCGCCGGACGTACCACGAGCGCGAAAAGAAACCTGGGGGTCACAACACCAACCGGCGCGCCGCAGTTAAAGTGGCTGGCAGGAAGTTTCGATAGCTAACATACGGCTGTGGGTCTCCGGTTGATGGCACTCACCCATCCTTCCGGACAGCCAACTGGGAGGGTTCCTGCTGCGGCGAACAGGAACCCTCCATTTTTTTTGCGCCGTGGGTGTTCCGCTATTCTAACGGCGCCGATGCATGCGGGGTAGTCGCCCCCGGCGTCCCACGCAAGCTCCCTTGTTGCGTCATCCGCCGATTTGTCGAAGCCAAAGACGCAACAATACCATCTCTCGACGCCAGTCCAATCGAGAGACGGCTTCCTCTTTTGGCTCCCTTACGACTCGACGCGCTCAAGTGAGGCTTCGCTGGGAGGCGGTTCTAAGTCGGCATCCGTCGGAAGCGGCGGTTGGGTTTTCTCTTGTTGCCATCGCGCTTCTTCGCGTTCCAGACATCGGCCAATTTGACGCACGGCTTGCCGCAAACGGTTTTCGTTCTCGACCAAAGACATGCGCAAGTAGCCTTCACCTGCGGGTCCAAAACCACTGCCGGGACTGACCGCCACATCGCCTTGATCGAGCAGCAACATGGCGAAATCCATGGTGCTCATGCGCGCCAGCCATTTGTCGGGCACGCGGGCCCACAAAAACATGCCCGCTTTGGGTGGATCGACTTTCCATCCCAAACGGCGGAGTCCCTCAACAAGGACGTCGCGGCGGCCTTCATAAATTTTGGATTGTTTTTCCACCGCGGCGTCGGTGTGCCGCAGGGCCATGATTGCGGCAATCTGGATGGCCTGAAACATGCCGTAGTCGTAATAGCCTTTGATGGTCGCCAGAGCGCGAATCATCTCGGCGTTGCCAGCGCAGAAGCCGACGCGCCAACCCGCCATGTTGTAGCCCTTGCTCATGGTGGTGAACTCCACACCCACTTCTGCCGCACCGGGCGCCGCCAGAAAACTGGGGGGAACGTATCCGTCGAAACCGACGTCGCCATAGGCCAGGTCGCTAATGACCATGAAACCGTAACGCCGCGCCAGTTTCACCACTTCCACATAAAACTCCGGTTCGATGGTGACCGTCGACGGGTTATGCGGATAGTTAATCACAAGCAGCTTGGGCCGCGGGTAAAGATGTTCGCACGTGTACGCAATATTGGCGAGGAACTTTTCGCTGTCCGCCACTTCCAGGGCAATGGCGTTCCCCGACGCGAGCATGACCGCATACATGTGTGCGGGAAAATAGGGTGCCGGGACAATCACGTTGTCGCCCGGTCCTACCAGCGCCAGGCACATGTGTGAAAAGCCTTCCTTTGACCCCAGGCACACAATCACCTCCGTCTCGGGATCGACGCGCACGCCGTACTTTTTAAAATACTTGGCGGCGACCTCACGGCGCAGGTTGAGAATTCCGTTCGCTTTGCTGTAGCCGTGGTTATCCGGATCGGCCGCAGCCTCGGACAGTTTGTCGATCACCAATTGCTCCGGCGGATCGGAGGGGTTGCCCATCCCCATGTCGATTACGTCGTTGCCGGAGCGGCGCTTTTGATACAACAGATTGTTGATCCGCCCGAACATGTACGGCGGCAACCGGTACACGCGTTGCGAGAAAGTGACTTCGAACGGCTTTTCCGAATCACGCGGAGGAGTAGGAGTTGGCGACATAGGCCCACAGGACGCGAAGCGGGAAGAAAGGACAGACTCCTTTCCAACATACTCGCAAACCCCCGCCGCGCTAATGCGGGAAAATGGGAACTGCTCCTTGGGGCCCTTGCTTTAATCCTCAACGGGTCCTTTTAATACGGGGCAAACATCAAACCATTCCCGGCCTTGCTCTTGCATCCAATGGGTCGAGCTTTCCGGGCCCCATTGCCCCAACTCGTATTGCTCCAGCGGCGGCGCCGCCGGGCTTTGCCAGGCAGCCAGAATGGGGTCGATAATGCCCCAGGCCAGTTCCACCTCATCGCTCCGGGCGAAAAGGCTTGCGTCGCCCGTTAACGCGTCGAGCAGCAGCCGTTGGTAAGCGTCGGGTAGTCCGCCGCCGAACTTTTGATGAAACCGGAAGTCCAAATCGGTCATTCGTAATTGCATTCCGGCGTCGGGCACTTTGGTCAAAAAGTGAAGTTGGAGGCCTTCGGCAGGCTGCACTTGGATCACCAGTCGGTTGGCGTCGAACTTCATCCGCTTGTTGCTCGAAAACAGCATGTGCGGCGGTTCGCGGAACTGGATCACAATTTGCGTTGTGCGGCACGACATCGCCTTACCGGATCGCAAATAGAACGGCACGCCTTGCCAGCGCCAGTTGTCGATCGAGAGCTTCAGGGCGGCGAACGTGGCCGTTTGGCTCTCGGCAGGAACTCCCTTTTCTTTTCGATAACCCAGGTATTGCCCGCGTAGCGTATCACGCGCGAAATCGGCGCCAGTCATCGGACGCACCGAGCGCAATACCTTGACCTTTTCGTCGCGCACCATGTCCGCCTCGAACCGGGCGGGGGCCTCCATGGCGGTAATCATCATCAATTGCAGCAAGTGGTTCTGGAACATGTCGCGCAGCACGCCTGCCGTGTCGTAATAATCGCCGCGTTTCCCCACCGCCACTTCTTCGGCCACGGTGATCTGCACGTGATCAACGTAGTTGCGGTTCCAAATGGGTTCGAAAATACTGTTGGCGAACCGCAGCACCAAAATGTTCTGCACCGTTTCTTTGCCCAGGTAGTGATCGATGCGGTACACCTGCCGTTCTTGGAATACGTGGTGCACTACCTGGTTTAGCTTTTTGGCCGTGGCGCGATCGATGCCGAACGGTTTTTCAATGACGATGCGGCGCGCTCCTTCCGTCTCGACCGCAAGCCCTGCCTGGCCCAGGTTCTCAATGGCTGCTTCATACAACGACGGCGCCGTCGAGAGATAATATAGCCGCGCACACGCCGGGCCCTTCTCAACTTCGGGCAAGAACTTCGCCAGGCGGTGCATGTCGTCCACGTTCTTCACGTCGCCCGGCAAATAATGAATTGACTGCGCGAAGTTGTTCCACGTCGCCGCGTCGAAAGCTTCGCCCGTGAAGCGCGCGGTGGTTTCGCCCAGCATCGTGCGCCATTGTTCATGGCTGTATTCGGTGCGGGCGACGCCGACGATGACGGTTTCCTCCGGCAACCGCTGCTTGCGGTGCAAGAGATAAAGCGCCGGAATCAGTTTCCGGCTGGTCAAGTCGCCCGAGGCGCCAAAAATCACAATCGCATGAGCCATAGCCGATGAAGTTTCCCTACGCAAAGGTTCCTGGTTCAACCGTGACGGCGAACCCTTTGATGGCCGAACCGCCTCATCCGGCTTTTTCGCCCAGTCGTTGCACGGCCTCGACCAGCATGCGGTCTTGCGAAGGCAGGACCGAGCGCAGATCGAGCAAGAGCCGATCTTTTTGAATGCGACCTAACACGCAGGGCCGTCCTGCGCGTAGCGAAGTCGCTAAATCATCCACGCTGCGCCCGGCTGGCGTCAAGGCGATGCACACCGTGGGAATTTGTTGGGTCGGAACCGAACCGCCGCCCAGGTAAGTGTGATCGGCCACGACTTCCGCATGGCTGACAACCGCCGAAGCGGCGGCCATTTGCGGCGCCAAGCGTTCGGCGCGATTGCGCAAGTTCTCCGCGGGCGTGCTCAGCAACGAGAGCAATGGGATGGCGACTTTCGCCTTTTCTGGATCACGGTACAGGCGTAGTGTCGCCGCCAACGCCGCGAGAGTGACTTTATCCACGCGCAGCGCCCGAGTCAGCGGATGTTTCTCGATCTTGTTGATCAATGCGGCTCGTCCCACAATTATTCCGCACTGCGGACCGCCGAGAAGTTTATCGCCGCTGAATAACACGACGTCGGCGCCGGTTCGAATACTTTCGGAGGCAATCGGCTCATCGGTCAGCCCGAACTGCGCGAAGTCGATCAATGCGCCGGAGCCGATATCGTCAATGACCGGTAGTTGGCTCGGCCGGGCCGCTTCCACAATTTCGGCCAAAGTCGGCTGTTCGGCGAATCCGGCGATGATGTAATTGCTGGTGTGGACACGCAGAATTGCGCCGGTCGAATCGTTGATGGCCGAGGCATAGTCGCTAATGCGCGTCTTATTGGTCGTGCCAACTTCGCGTAATCGGGCGCCGCTGGCGCTCATGACCTCGGGTAGTCGGTAGCTGCCCCCGATTTCGATCAATTGTCCGCGCGACACGATCACTTCTTTTCCTGCGGCAAGCGCCGCGAGCGTCAACAGCGTGGCGCCTGCGTTATTGTTGACTACGAGCGCGGCTTCGGCGCCCGTCAGCTGTTGCAGGAGTTTTTCGACCGCCTGCCGACGATGCGAACGAGCGCCGGTCGTCACGTCCAATTCCACCGTCGCGTAACCTCCGGCGACTGCGGCAATGGCGTCGAGCGCTTCGGTCGCCAAAGGTGCTCGCCCCAGGCCGGTGTGCAGGAGTATGCCAGTCGCATTGACGGCCGGCCGCAGCGGCGACTCCTCTTGGCGGATAATCCATTGAGCAATGCGTTCGGCCAGATCTCCCACCTCGGGCATCCGCATTTCCGACGTCGCATCCTGCACATCGCGCCGGACATTCTCAAGAAAGGTTCGAACGCCCCCGACCACGACATTGTGGCTCAGGTTCTCTCGCAGGCGGCGCAAAGGGGCCGTTTCCAGCAGATCGTTCACCGAGGGGAGATTTCGCAAGACGTTCGAGGCCATGGGGACAACTCATTAGTAAGCGGATACGACAAGGGAGTGGCGGCAGGTCGGTTCGACGTTACGAAGCGACCGGGTTCGAGGCGGACGCCGCGTCGGGCGAAGTTTGCGCGAGGTAACGTAAATCGCCCTCGCGACGCGTGAAGCCAATCCGATCGAGGTATTCGCAATAGGGGATACAGTGTTTCCGCGTCCCTCCGAGAATATCGCGAATCTCCGCCGCCGTCACTCCGGCGCCGCCGCCCAGACGGGCCGCCAGTTTGTCCCGTAACTCGCGATCGACGCTTTCGTGAAGATACATGTGGGAAGTGATTTCCACCAAAACCCCGTCCGCCGCCGCGACAGAAAGCAGTTGGGGAATGATCTTGGGATTCTTCGACGTGAGCGCATGGCACTCCGGCAAACCAGGAGGCGGAAAACCCGTTTGACGATAGAGCTCGATCAGTTGATCGAGCAGCTTTTGTTCATTCTTGCTGAGTTTTGGCCCGCGGCCGGCAAGCCCGATTCGGTCGCCCAGTTCGCGAACCTGGCCTTGCTGGATAAGTCCTCGCATGGCGGCGTCGAACAATCCGGGCGGATCGAGATAGCTGAACCGGCTGGCCAACTGTGACCGATCAAACGTGCTGCGTAAAGGATCACGATCATGCATTTTCGCGAGGGCCACGAGAATGCGCTCTTGGAGTAATTCCCACGCGCGACGATGCACAATCAAGTTGCGGGTGGGCGACAGACGCAACTCGCGCAGTTCTCCCGCGGCGAAAAGCGCTTGCTGCGTAGCGGCGATGTCAGAAACGCCAGCGTTTCGCGATAACTCCTCAGGACGCATGTTGCGCAGCCCCGCGAGAAACCAGGCCGCTGCGGCGCGGCGCATGGGTTCGCCCGAAGTAAGGTTTGCAGCAAACGTCGCGGCCTCCTTGGTGCGAATTTTTTGCGCAACGGGATCCAGCACACGACCACCGCCAATGGTTGCGGCTGGCGATTCGCTGCGCACGACAAAGGGCTGTCCCCACACGGCCGCGACGGCGTCACGAAAAAAGAGTTGTACTAACGCCGCTTGTCCTGGAGGAATGTGCTCGGCGTCGAGCAACGCCACGCTGGCCGTCAGTTCGGCCGTGCCAAGATGGATTCGCACGCGGTCACGGTTTTTGAGAGGGCGCGGCGCCGAGTCCAACAACGAAACCTGAGCGGTGAGTAGTCGACTTGGCTGCAAGTGCCCCGGTGCGGCGAGTTCCTGCCCGCGACGAACCTCGGTGTGGTGGATGCCGGCCAGGTTGATCGCCGCGCGCTGGCCACGGTGCGCGTCCTCGACGCTTCGATCATGATTTTGGATCTCGCGCACGCGCACCGAGACGCCGCCCGGTTCAATGGTTAATACATCGCCGACCCGCACCACGCCGCTGGCAATGCTTCCCGTCACCACGGTGCCATGGCCCGCGAGAGTGAAACTGCGATCAATCGCCATACGAAATGGCTCGGAGATTCGTCGCATTCGCTCGGCGGCGGCCGCCTGTGCGGCGGCGGCGCGAAGCGCATCGCGAAGCGCGTCGAGCCCTTTCTCCTGGAGCGCGCTGGTGCGAATGATGGGGGCATGGGCCAGAAACGAACCCGCAACCAATTCGCGTACTTCATCTTCGACGAGTTGCAGCCAGTCGCTGTCCACAAGGTCGCACTTGGTTAGCGCGATTACGCCATGCTCCAGGCCGAGCAGCCGCAAGATTTCCAAGTGTTCGCGCGTCTGCGGCTTGATCGAGTCATCGGCCGCGACGACGAGCAACGCCAGGTCGACGCCCGACGCTCCGGCCAGCATATTGCGCACGAACCGTTCGTGGCCGGGCACATCGACAATGCCCAGCCGATAGGGAGCAAGGGCAAGTTCGGCGAACCCCAAATCGATCGTGATGCCGCGCCGCTGCTCCTCGGGCAGACGATCGGTGTTGACGCCCGTCAAGGCGCGGACGAGCGCCGTCTTGCCATGATCAATATGTCCGGCAGTCCCGAGAATCAGGTCGATCATATTCGACCATTGTAACCGATCGATCCTCGCGGCGGGCGGCGTGGCGCGCGCCGCAACCTGCGCCACAGACGCGGGGTGTTCGTCGCGCTGCAATCGCGTCGCTGCATAACGTTTTGTCGGAGCGAACCGTCTTAGAACCGTGGACGCGGTTGAGCAATGAACCCGTTCACGGTGCGCGGTTCTTCCGGCTCATCCTTTTTCGAGAACCAATTAGGCAGGAACGATTTCTTCTCCTCTTTCTCGGCGCTGGGAGAACCGGCGTAGGTCCGGCGAACGCCGGTCGCGGTGCGCGCTCGCGGCGCCGTTTTTTTGTCGTTGTCCCATGGCGTCAGAACGTCGGCCGTCTTGCTGAAGAAGTTTTTTGTGCCGCGTCCTACTTTTTGCATGGTCGAGGGTTGCCCCGGCGGTTTGGGGCTGGAGCTTAGCTTCGGCATTTTCATCGAAGGAAGCTTAAAGCCCGACTTGGGCGGTTCCTCGTCCAGCGCGGCGGAGTATTCTTCGGGGGGCGGCGTGTACGAGGATACTTCGCGTTTTTCTGTCTTGAATGGATTCAGACTGGGGAATTTCCACTCCGCCCCGGCCGGCGCGGCCCAACTGACCAACGCGAGCCCCAACACTCCGCACCATAAGATGGACCGTTTCATCGGTGATCCTCCGTGAGAAGATGGCGAATGCGCAGCATGGCCCCGCCTGCGCAACGCAGAGGGGGCGAAGTTTGCCAAATCGCCGCACCGCCGTCCAGCCGAGTTTGTCGAAAGTTTTGAAAATGAGGATTAAACCGCCCAACCCTGGTGAGCGGCGTTTCCACCAACAATGTGCCACGCCTTGCATAACCTAAACTTTCCTGGCGAGCGGCGAATTTGCATTCACGGCATAGATCAGGAGAGTTACGCATGTCGGTAAACCGTACGCCCAACCGGCGGTTGATGATTGTCTTGGGCATTGCCATGCTCGTACTGGGAGGAGTTTCCTTGTTGTTCTCCGATGAGCCGCGCGGCGCTGCGACGTCGCACGAGGAAGAAGTTGCACCCGAAGGCGGCGCAACGCGCTTACGCGAAGGAGCCGCATTGACCGATCAGGCGGGCAAATTTCAGCTCGTGGGCGACCGGGTGATCTTTCACTTCGACGGCGGGCGGCAAGTGACGGTATTAGAAAATCTGGCGCTAGAGCGCGTCACGCGCGTGGTGCGGCAAGATTCCTCGACGCAAACTTGGATCGTCAGCGGCGTTCTGACCGAGTACCAGGGAAATAATTTCCTGTTGATCGAGCGCGCTATCCTGAGCCGCCGCCGTCTTGGCGCGTAACCAACGCTCGCGCCGGTGAGCAATGCTCGGGAGCGACGATGGCGCCAAGGAACGCTGCTTATCGCGCGGACGCGCGTGCTGGCTGGTCGCTCCATACCCCACGACGGGCGAACTGCGCTTCCTCCTGGGCCGCGTGCAATCGCTTCGCGATCTGCGGCGAATCGCCCGGATAATGAACCGCGCGTGCGTACCCGGCGCGCACAAGTTCTTCGTTCAACATCACGCCGTCGACGAGAACATAGGCCAGGAATCGGCCGAAACGATCTTGGCGACGACGATCCAGCTGAAGCGTTAGTTCGCCGCCCTGAAGGAATTCCTGTGTAAACGCCGCCGCTTCACGCCCCCACGGCTCGACAGGATCGTTTGGCCGAACCGTTTCCGGAGTGTCAATTCCAATCAAACGCACGCGGAGGGTGGGGCGCGCGGCGGTGCTTCCTGAGTGTTGGGGAAGTGGTCGAACGAGCAAGGTGTCCCCGTCGACCACGCGCACCAATTCGTAACGGCCTTCGTGAATCGTCCGCGGCGCGTCGGACTCGCGCGGCGCGAAGCACCCCAAGTAACCGGCCCGGACGGCAACCAGAAGCCCCAGGGCGCTAAAGAGCAGGCGGCTCCAAGTCCACCTGCGGAAACGGCGGCGGCGCGGCGGCAAGTCGCTGGCGGAGAGAGCCTGCGCCATGCGTAGAAAGGGTTAGTTTTCGCTGAAGCCGAACTGCTCGGCAGGTTCGCGACCAACCGGGAATTGAATGAATTTTTTGTAGCACTCACGGCACAGGTCGAAGCGGAGCAACCTGCCGGCGTCTTCCGAGAGCGAGGCGGCTTCTTCGTCGCTCAGTCGCTCCAGCATGTTGTGTATTTCGGCGAGATGGTCGCGATCATCCTCGGGGTCGTCACCATCGAGCGGCTCCAGCGGCATGGTGACTTCGACCCGAACCAAGTAACGCGTTTCGTCAGCGTCGAGCACCCGTTTGCATCGGTCGCACGAGAAGTGGATCATTGCCCACGCCTTGGGAAGGGGGAATGTCGGCTTCGCGGAGGAAGGGAACGAAAGGATCAAAGCCAACTCAAACTACTCATTCCATCGTAACGGCAACGCGCGCCGCACAGCAAGACGTGTCTTACGATTTTTCCCAGAGGAAAGTGTTCGAATAGTGGTTCCGGCCATGACGCCTCGCTAGAATATTAGCGTTCGCAGCGGGGGCAACTCCCAGAGGCGCGCCATACCATTGTTCTTTGCGGAGACAATCTATGATTAGCGTCGGTCCGGAACGCGCATTGTCAGCCAGCGTGCTTGTGTTGAACCGATTCTATTTGGCGGTCCACGTGGTGAATGTCCGTCGTGCGTTCGGCCTGTTGTATCGTGAGCTTGCCGAGGTCATCCACGTTGAAGAGGGACAATACCTGAATTACGACTTCGCCACGTGGCTCGAACTCAGCATGGCGCGCGTGGAGTTGAAGCGTGCACACGAAGATTGGATCCGCGCGGTGAATTTTGAAATTCAAGCGCCGCGCGTAATTCGGTTGCTGCATTATGACCGCACGCCGCGACAAACCTTGCGGTTCAGTCGGCGCAATCTGTTCGCACGCGATGACCATCGTTGCCAGTACTGCGGCGAAACTGTGCCCTACAGCCAATTGAGCCTGGACCATGTGCTGCCGCGCAGTCGGGGCGGCGCCACCACCTGGGAGAATGTGGTCACCAGTTGCAAACCTTGCAACACCGCCAAAGGAGGGCGCACGCCGCAAGAGGCGCGCATGAAACTGATTCGGAAACCTGTCAAGCCCAAACAAAGCCCGCTTCTGCAAATGAAGCTGGGCAATCCCAAATATGAAATGTGGAAAATGTTTCTGCCGCACGCCTCCACTGTGGATGTGACTTAGATCGTTTCGGTCGCGTTGTTGTCCTGGGAACGAAGGCGCGCCGCCGCGCCCTCCTTTTTTTATAGGCGCGCTTGGCGTGCTCTTGATGGTCTTTCATGCGTGAGTTGATTCAACATCTTCGCCAATCGTTGCGTGAAGGGCGCGACGTGGCGTACTGTCGCCTTGTCGAAACTCGTGGTTCGACGCCTCAGAAAGCCGGCGCGTTGATGCTTGTTTACGCCGATGGCTCCCAAGCCGGCACGCTTGGCGGCGGTTGTGTTGAGGCCGAAGTCAAGCGCCGGGCCCTGGCCGTGCTTGCCGAGAAACGGCCGATGGTAGCGCGCTTCCAATTGGATAGCGACTACGGTTGGGACGATGGTTTGATTTGCGGCGGGCGCATGCAAGTGCTCATCGAACCGTTGGCCGGCGGGCAAAGTTACGCGTACTTCGAGACGCTCGACCATTGCCTGCGCGACGCCGACGGCGGGACGGAGGCCATTGTCTTCGAAGACAAACGGCCCGGCTTACCGCTGACCGCCAGTTTTTTGTTCGACCGGCAGAATCAGCTGCTCGCGTCACTCCATGCGGATCAACCGGAAGCAAATGCGGCAATGCTGGTCGCTGACCTAAAGCCCTTGTTGGAGCGCCCTCGCCCCTATGTGGAACGTGGCGTGGCGTATCTGCCGACGTTGCCGCGCTGCCGGCTCGTGATTATCGGCGGCGGTCATGTTGGCAAGGCGGTCGCCAATCTTGCGTCGGAGCTTGATTTCGACGTGTGGGTGGTCGATGACCGCGAGGAGTTCGTCACGGCCGAACGATTTCCCACCGCACAGCGCCGGATCGCCGGTCCCGTGGGCGAAGTCTTGCCGCATCTAGAGATCAACGCCGATACGTACTGCCTGATCGTCACGCGCGGCCACAACCATGATGAAGAAGCGCTTTTCCATGTGGCGGAGCGCGGCGCGCGTTACGTGGGCATGATCGGCAGCCGCCGGAAGATCAAAATGATCTTTGACGATCTGCTGAATGAGGGCGTTTCGCCGGAGGCGCTGGCCAAAGTCTATGCGCCGCTTGGCGTCGACATCGGTTCACAAACCGTGCCCGAGATTGCCGTCAGTATTTGCGCTGAACTCGTAGCGCATCGTAACTTGGGCGGCCGCGTACCAGGTCGTCCCGCAAGGTCCTGCCAGACTAAATGAGCTTGGCAACCTGACGCGCCGTGCGGCGACCGTTGTTTCCTTCTCCATGAAAGCGCATTTCACCATGATGTTCTCTACTTTGTCGATGAGCGCCCGCGACCTGGCGATGGTTGGTCTTCTTGCCGTCTTGCTCGGGAATCCCGCGATTACACGAGCGCAGGACGACAAGGCCCCGCTTGTGACGCGCGGCCGAATTGATCTCAATTTGGGCGGAGCGCACCTTATCTTGAAGGCCGCACAGGACAAGGCGAAGTCGATGAATGTGCCCGTAAACATCGCGATTGTTGACGATGGCGGCCATTTGATCGCCTTTGCCCGCATGGATGGCGCGCGGCCCGCCAGCGGTTATACCGCCCAAACCAAGGCTCAGGCCGCCGCCACGTTTCGCCGGGCGACGGGGCCTGTGCCCCCCATGGCCGAGCCTGACCTGTTGCTCAACTTCAGCCTGCAGAGCGCCGCCGCCGCGGGTGGTGGAAAGTTTACTTCACTCAAAGGGGGGGTGCCAGTCATTGTCGAGGAGCAAGTCGTCGGTGCGGTCGGCGTAGGAGGCGGAACAGGCGAACAAGACGCCGAGATCGCCCAAGCCGGAATTGCCGCACTGCTCGAAGCAATCAACAACGCGAAGTAACGGCAATACGCTCCCGAAATTCGTTGATCAACCGGAACTCGCCCCCAGTGTTGCTCGCTTGCCGTGCGACCGATGTGCTGCGTAGGCGAGATTTCCTCCAATGGAGGGCTTGTAGCGCGTTTGCGACGAGCGACGCGAACCGGTGTCGCTCCTAACGGTCTAGTTCTTTACAATGACTCCTTCCTCGTCGCATTCGATTTGTTCGCTTGCCTTCGCATTCGCCTATGCCTTCCTGGTCGCGTCGGATTCCGTTCCGGGTTGATATCGCCGGAATCATCGAGATCATGGGATCCTCGCTCTACAGTCGGAGCGATACGCCCGTGCGCGAGTTGATTCAAAACGCCCATGATGCCGTCGTGCGCCGGCGGAAGCGCGACTTAACCTTTCAAGGGCGAATTGATATTGAACAAGATGCGCAACGGCATACGTTGCGGTTTTCCGACGACGGCGTCGGTCTGTCTCCGGATGAAGCCGAGCGGTATTTGGGCACGCTTGGCGTGGGAATTACCGGGTTGATCAAACGCGGGCAGCCGGTACACTCACTCGATGAAGTCGCCGCCGAGATTACTGAAGTGGCCGAACGCTCCAGCGCCGGCGGAGATGACTTGATCGGGCAGTTTGGCGTGGGGTTGTTCAGCGCCTTCATGCTCGCGGAACGCGTTACCGTAGAGAGCCGCAAGGTGGATTACGCCGAGGCGGTGCATTGGGAAGCGGGGCCAGGTACCGATATTATCCTTTCCAGCAGCGATCGGGAAACGCCGGGCACCACGATCACGCTCTTCCTCAAACCCGCCCACCATGCGCTGGCTGAACAAGAGGCGCCGCTTGAGGCCGCCGTCAAGGAATTCGCCGATTTTTTGCCAGTTCCCATTTATTTGAACGGGGCGAGTCAACGCGCAAATGTGATTAATGTGGCGTGGTTCGATGCGACGCCCGATCGTGAAGCGGTGGAATTAGAACTGGAAGGATATTTCCAGGAAACGCCGCTCGACGTGATTCCAATTCGACTGGAAAAGCCGGTCGCGGTCGCTGGGGCGCTCTACGTTTCGCCGCAGCGAACCCCTGGCTTCGCCGACGAAGCGACCGTTGCCGTCACGGTGCGGCGCATGGTGATCTCGCGCAAGATTCGAGACCTGCTTCCCCCGTGGGCCTCGTTCCTGCGCGGCGTGCTGGAATTGCATGACTGTTCGCCCACGGCCAGTCGGGAAGATTTGGTGCGTGACGAGCAGTTCCATAAAGTGCGCCTCATACTGGAGCAGCGCCTGTACGAGTATTTTGAAAGCCTTGCACAAACCGATCCCACCAAGCTGGATTCGATTATCGCATGGCATCGCTATACGCTGGCCGGTTCCGCCTTACACGATACGCGCCTGCGAGCGCTCTTGCGCAAAACCTACCGCCTTCCCACCTCGCAGGGGCAGCTAACCTTCGATCAAATTCTTGAAAAGAGCGCGGCCGATCCGCTGTTCGAGGCCAACGCCGACCGCGTGGTATGGTACAACACCGACCGCCGTCAGGAGCGCTGGGTCAACGAGTTGTTTCACGGGCACGACGCGCCGTGCATTCACGCTTTGCGCAGTTTCGAGGAGTCGCTGGTTGCTTCGTGGGTGGCCGACGACAACGCGCACGGCGCCGCTGGCGAAATTGATTTACGCACCGCCAGTCCCAGTGCGCCGGGTTTCGCCTCAACGGTGCTTGGCATTCATGACGTGGAAGAAGCGCCCGAAATCTGGCGAGACTTCCTTGCCGCGACGGACGCTCACATTCTGTGCGCTTCGTTTCATACGAAACAGCCCGTCATGGCGTTCCTCAACGAGCGTTACGAGCTTTCGAAAACCTTTGAGGATTTGAAAAAAGAAGGAACGGTGCCCGCTGGTTTTCAACGCTTGATCGACCAGCACTTTGCGGATGCTCCCGCGCAAAAAAACGAAGTGATGCTTAATCGAAGTCATCGGCTGGTCGCGCGGGCCTTGTCGCAGAAGCCCTCGCATCCACTCGGCAGCGTGCTGCGGTTATTGGTGTGTAACGCCTTAAGCGCCGCGGGCGCCGCCGTGCCGCGCAGCGCGCAAGCCCAACAAGTCGACGATCTTGACTGGATCGCCGAAGCGCTGTGGGGGCGCGGATCGTAACGAACGAACGGAAGTTTCAACCACAAGCGTTGCTCGGGCCGCTTCCTTGGGGGAAGTTCGCCAGTGCGCAATGGCCAGTTTGGCGCTCCCTGCGGGGAGCCATTTAATGTTGTACGAAGGATGGAGCGATGAAGAAGCTCAGCGTCGTGGAAGCACGGAAGAAGTCGTCAATCGGTCATCAGGCTTGTATTCAAGGATGGGTGCGCACCCGGCGCGACTCCAAGGGCGGATTCTCGTTTTTGGAAATCAACGACGGAAGCTGCCTGGCCAACGTGCAAGTGGTGGCCGACGCCGCACTGTCCAACTACGAAAGCGAAGTCCAAAAACTGTCAGCCGGATGTAGTGTGACGATCGAAGGCGAAGTGAAGGCGTCCCAAGGACAAGGGCAAGATACCGAGGTCGCCGCGTCGAAGGTCATCGTCCATGGCTGGGCGGATCCCAATGACTACCCGCTCCAGAAGAAGCGGCACTCGTTCGAGAAATTGCGCGAGTGGGCGCACCTCCGGCCGCGCACCAACACGTTCGGCGCCGTTATGCGGGTGCGCAATTGCGTCAGCCGGTCAATTCACAACTTCTTCCAAGAGGAAGGCTTCTTTTACGTTCATACGCCCATCATCACGAGCAGCGACTGTGAAGGCGCTGGCGAGATGTTCCGCGTGACGACATTTAACTTGGAGCAACCGCCAAAGAAAGACGGCAAGATTGACCACTCGCTTGACTTCTTCCACCGGCCTACGTTCCTGACCGTGAGCGGCCAATTGGAAGCGGAAATCTTCGCGTGTTCGTTGGGCAAGGTGTATACCTTTGGACCTACGTTCCGGGCTGAGAATTCCAACACATCGCGCCATTTGGCCGAGTTCTGGATGGTTGAGCCAGAAATGGCTTTTTTTGAGTTGGTCGACAACATGGACCTGGCCGAACGGTTTCTGAAACGCATTTTTCGCGATGCCCTCGAGCAATGCCCCGAGGATATGGCGTTTTTCAACGAATGGGTCGACAAGACGACCATCGAAACGCTGGAGAAGATCATTAACAGCGATTTCGAACGCCTACCCTACACCGAAGCGATCAAGATTTTGGAGTCCAGCGGCGAGTCATTCGAGTTTCCCGTCTCCTGGGGGCAGGATCTGCAGTCCGAACATGAACGATATCTGACCGAGAAAAAATTCCAGAAGCCCGTGATCTTGTTCGACTATCCGGCAGGCATCAAACCGTTCTACATGCGTGTCAACGATGACGGCCGCACCGTCCGCGCCATGGATGTACTCGTGCCCAAAGTGGGCGAAATCATCGGCGGCAGCCAACGTGAAGAACGGCTCGATATGCTCGAATCGCGCATGAAGGCGCAGCACCTCAATCCGGCCGATTACTGGTGGTACGTGGAATTGCGCAAGTTTGGCTCCGTGCCGCATTCCGGTTTCGGATTGGGCCTCGAGCGCGCTGTGCAGTTCGTTAGCGGGATGGGAAACATTCGCGATGTGATTCCTTTCCCGAGAACACCGGGGAATGCGGAGTTTTAAAACCTGGAACATGCGCTTGCGGAAACGCCTCGACAAGACACCGCTGAGGTGACAAAACGCTGAATCCACCGATTTTGCGGGTCCGTCGGCGGTTTTCTCCACTTCGAACAGGCCCTGCGAGTTGCCTGTCTTGCCGACATGTCCTAAGCTATCGTAAGCGTTAAACCGCCCGTCACTCCCCTTCGGACGTAAAGGCTGGCTAAAGGATTGGCAATCGCGGGCGACTCGATGCACGTATTGATCTCCCTCCCTCGATGGCGGCGTCCCCGGCCGCGGTGTGCAGCATGTTCGCGCGATCTTTTGGACCATTTGCCTGCCTCTCTTTGGGTGTCTTTGCAATTCTCGCGGCGGGGAGCATCGGCTGTAACAACGCCGGGCAAGCGCCCGAGCCCGTCGCAGCCGCCGCTCTCATGTCGCCCGCTGAGTTACAAAAAGAACTCGACGAGGTAATCGATTTCACGCATCACAATCGACGCCTGAACACGCAAGACCATGCCGCCTGGCAAATTTTGCACGGCATTGTGGCGTATGAAACCGACTTTGTGATTCGTCACGGCGATGACGACGTGAACGCGATCCAGTACCTGATGGACGGCGGCCGGCTCAAAGGCTGGGAAATGGAGCCTGGCGATATGATTCCTCTGACAGGGCGCCGCGGACTACGGGCCATCGTCCAGGCCGGCTCGAAAGAAGGACAGGGCCACTACGATCAATGGTTGGGTTATTTGTCGCAAAGCGGTTTGCTGCCCGAAGCGAAGATCCGTGTTGGCGCCAACGAGTTTACCATCGCCGACTATATGGCCCAAATCGAATGGGATGTGCCCCGCAATCCGACGCGCGAGTATAGTTGGACGCTCATGGCCATGAGCGCGTATCGCCCGACCGACTACACCTGGACCGCCTCGGATGGAAAAACTTGGAGCGTCGAACAACTGGTCGACATTGAAGTGGACAATGGATTCGACGGAGCGGCCTGCGGCGGCGCTCACCGACTGACCGGGCTGACGATGATCCTCAACCAACGCCTTGCGGAAGGCAAACCGTTGACCGGCGGTTGGAAAGAGGGCGATGACTTCATTCGCAATGCCATCGCCACGGCCCGTAAGCATCAAAACCCCGACGGGAGTTTCTCGTCAAATTACTTCATGCGACCCGGCGCCTCGCCCGATTTGGCGACCTCATTAAGCACCACAGGTCACACGCTGGAGTTTCTGACGTACGCGCTAACCGACGAGGAATTGCGCGAGCCGTGGATTCAACGCGCGGTCGAGCGGTTGTGCGACATGTTCCGCGCGACGCAGGATTATCCGCTTGAATGCGGCGGATTGTACCACTCGGCCCGAGGTTTAGTGATCTACCGCGAACGCATGTTTGGCCCGCGCACGTATGAAATTCCGTCGCGCACCGCGAAAGCCGAATAACTTACGCGGCGCGGTTCACGCGGGGCGGCGAATGCGCATCGGTGCAGGTGCAACCGTGAAACACATCTTCGCGACGCAGCCAGCGTTCGACCGCGTCGGGCGTTTCCAGCGCTCGTAGAACGGCCGAACTGAGTTCGTATAAGTTGCCGTCCAGGCCCGCCTCGACGAGTGCGCGTTGGAGCCCGCCCGAGACTCCCATCGTCCAGGTTTTTGTGTACGGATCGAAGGGGACTTGTTGCGCGGCGGGCGAGGCCGGTTGTTCGGCCGCCAGATGACATGCTTGGCGCGACATGGAGAACGCGCCGGCGCATGCCAAGGGACGGGCCGCATAGACGCTGCACCGTCCTTGTTCATTTAAGAAGGCGCACGTTAATCGCACGCGGCGTAGTTCATTTGCGCTCATCTGACTGCGGGCCTGCGCGTTGACCGCGAGCCGCGCAGTTACGGCTTCCCGTTGCGGCGCGTCGAGGTTCGCTCGCAGATAATCGGCCACCACGAAGGCCTCCAGCGGAGTCACATCGACCGCCACATTCCGGCAACAAGCGCTGCATCCGGGCTCGCATGCATGGAGCACTTTAAGCGGCGACTGTCCGACACCCGTGGCGACTCGTTCCGCGGCGTCGTTGCGCAGTTCTGGAAGCAGGGCTTGGACCCATTGGCCTTCGAGCAGCGTTTTCACGGCCTGGCGTTCTTGGCGCGCCGCGTCGTGAAATAGCTTGGCCAGCGGTCCTCCCTGTTGAATGGCTTGGGCCAAACTCACTGGGCGCGCGGGAGCGCGATGCGAGGGGGTGGCGTGGCTCACCGGCTTTCTCCCAAACGGATCGAGCGCAACAAAAACGCCTTCTCTTCAGAAGGCTGTCTTCGTATCGAGCGCGGTCGGCCGGTTCAGCGCGATAATTCCATCGGTAGCGAACGTTTTGCCCAAACGGTCGCCGGATATCCCAGTGGCGCCGACCGTGCGCAAGGCGCCTGACGAATGAAACGCGCCGGTTGTATCGTTTAGCGCGAAGATAACGACGAGCGAAACGTCGCCGCCTATCGCACGGCCGGAAGTTTTCAAGAGATGTGACGCGCTGTGGGAAGGCTCTCAATTAAAGAGACCCCGCACTGAGAGGGCGGCCGAACGTCGTCAGCCGATTCCCAGTGCGGGGTCTTCTCCTCTCCCCACCGAATCCATACGTTTGTGTTCGGAGCGATCGAGATTAATGCATGGCCGATGGCTCGACCGTTACCGGCTTAGCGGTCATCAGCGACGCCAGCGCCTGCTTCACGACCGAAGCAGGAACGGCGTAACTTGCGACGCGCCCCGCACGGGCGATGTTGATTCCCACCGTATGACCGTTCAGGTCGACGATTGGACCGCCGCATTCATTCGCGCGTAAGATCGTATCGTGTTGAAAGACCGATGGGAAACCCGCGCGGCGCCGGCTCAACTCGCTACCGAGTTGGTTCTGGAACTCGTGCCGGCTGATGTCGCCTTCTTCGGGCAGGGGGCCAAGCAGCGCCTCGATCTTGAGGGCTTCTTCACCGCGACGGATCATCAACTTCACGCTATCGCCCGACTCAAACTGGCCGATGCGCTGAATGAGCGATTCACGCGTCTTGATCTCTTCGTCGTTGACGCCGCAGATGATATCGCCAACTTGAAGATGGGCTTGTTCGGCGCCGCTGCCCGGCATGACTTCGTCGATGCGGGCGCCTTTCTCGTCTTGCGCTAGTAAAACGCCCAAGATCGGCCGGGGCGCCGCGATCAGGCGGGCCGAAGCGCTCAAGACGCCGATCGATAGCGGATCGTCTTCCAGGCCCGGCGTGGCCAACCAACTTCCTACGGGAATTTCGCTTTGGTCTGTCCACACCACAGGCGTCAAGCCATCGGCTTCGATTTTCAACAAGGCCAGGTCGTTCTTCTTATCCAACCCGACGCGTTCGGCCTCGTAACGGCGATTGTCGCGCAGTTTGCAAACGATATCTCCGGAAAGATCGCTGGCCTTGGTGATGATGTAGCCGTTCGCGGCCACGATGGCTCCCAGTGCGACGGGCTCGTGGTCGCACAGCACCTCAACCGTGCTGTTCGCAGGATCGGCCACAACTTCTCGAAAGGCGGACACCACCGAGAGATGGCGTCGCTCGTATTTTCCGGCCGGCGACTCGCCGCGGAAGCGGTTCATCAACCACTTGGAAACCGGTCCCAAATTGCCACGCGGCGACGACGCGCCAGGCTGCCCGCCTTGAGCGTTTTGCGCCTGTGCTGGCGCCGCCCACAACACCAATGCCGCCAAACCAGCACATAAACCACTGCGAAGGTAATGCGGTCGACGCTTCATGAGCAATCCCTTCCCGAGAATAAACGATCAGAAACACGAGGGGCGGACACGGAACGTGCGGCAAACGTCGCTCGTCGTCCCTCAGCAAATCAAGGCTAGTTTAAGGTAACTCACGTATTATTGGCGGTTCGCCGCCGCTTGGCTACTCGCGCAGTCCAATTTCGAGATCAATCACCACCGTTTCGTTTTGCCGTCGAACTTCCAGCTTTACTTTTTGACCGGGGCGACTCGCCTGCACTTGGCGCGCCAAGGAGGCAAAGTCGGTTAATCGTACGTCGTCGAATTTCAATACGACGTCGCCCGATTTCAAGCCTGCTTTGGCGGCGGGCGTATCCGGATACACTTCAACAATGCGGGCTTCTTGCGAATCAGGATCGCCCATCACACCGAGATACGGCCCAGTACCGCTGCCAATTGGCAATCCCCAAGATTCGGAAGCAACCAGACGGTCCCATGTATCCTGATAGGTCGCAATGGGCACGTGCAAATTCGCGGTAATCGGCCCGCCGATGCGGCTGTGAATACCAATCACCCGGCCTTGCATGTCGAATAGCGGGCCGCCCGAGTCGCCGCCGACGAGTGTGCAATCGGTTTGAATGGCGTCATCCTCAATATCGAGAATGCGCCCCATGCGCAACACCGGACGGCGGCCTGTTTCAAAACCGCCGGGGTGTCCTAGCGCTAAGACCCATTGTCCTTTTTTGAGTTTGGTCGAGTCGCCCATTTCCACTGCGGGCCAATCGCCTTCTTCACGAATGCGCATCAGCCCGGAGTCGATGCTGGCGTTCAATCCCAGCGTATCGGCGCGAACCGTTGTTCCATCATGCATGATCAAAGCCGCGTCTCGGCGGGGCTGGCCGATGACATGGCCTGCCGTTAGTACGTAGCGATCTTTGATAATCACGCCACTGCCGTGCGCCGGACCAACGCGAACGCCAACCGTGCTTTTTTGAAGTTTCTCGGTCAGACGCAATACGTGGTCCTGCATGGCGCGCAGGTCGGCTACAGATTCGGGCGCGCCGCCCTCAAAAATTTTTTGCAGCCGCGGATCAAGGGCGATATCGTCGGCGCATAAATAGGCTGAGGGCGCCGCAAAAAGAGGCGCCAAGCCGATGACGATTAACCACAGCGCCGCAACCCGTAGTGGGGAAACACCAACCTTCAAAGGCAGACTCCTGCGTCGTTTGGTCCGATACCCAATTGCCACATGACCCCGCTGCCACATGGCCCGTTTGCCACATGGCTCTGTCTGGGCCCTTGCATCATAATGGATTCAGATGAAAAGTGCGCGTTTTTAGTTCCAACGCGTTGACATATCAAAGTTTAGGCCAAAAGGACATTTGGGGGCAAGCTTGCGCCCGCCGCCTTCTCGCACTCACGGTAATTGGTAAATCCGGGTTTCAGGGCGTGACAGGACAAGGTTCACCATCAGGAGCAGGGCGAATGGCGAAACTGGTGTTTGGTTGCGGTTATTTGGGGCGGCGTGTCGCACAGCGCTGGACGGATCAAGGCGAACCTGTCTATGCCGTAACACGGTCGGCTCAACACGCTCAGGAGTTTGAGTCCCACGGGCTGCACCCCCTGATTGCTGATGTGACCGAACCAGCCTCTTTGCAGCACTTGCCGGCAGCGAAAACGGTCTTGTACGCGGTTGGTTATGATCGATCCGCCGGAAAGCCAATTGGCGAGGTTTACGTCAACGGTTTACAACATGTTTTGTCTGCCCTCCCCCCGAGCGTGGAACGCTTCATTTACATCAGTTCGACCGGTGTATACGGCCAATCTTCGGGTGAGTGGGTTGATGAGGATTCGCCGTGTCGTCCCGATCGCGAGGGGGGGCGAGCTTGCTTGGCCGCGGAAAACGTGCTTCAAACCCATTCGTTGGGTGCGTGTGCGATTATTCTCCGCTTGGGCGGAATATACGGACCCCGCCGCATTCCCCGACGGCAGGACTTGCAGCAAGGAGTTCCCATTGCCGCGGCGGAACAGGGTTATCTCAATTTGATCCATGTGGATGACGCTGCAGAAATCGTCGTGCAGGTGGCGACGAGCGCCGAACCTCCGGCGTTATACACCGTTACGGACGGCCGCCCGGTGGTGCGTGGCGACTACTTTCGCGAACTGGCGCGATTGACGGGCAGCCCGCCTCCGCGCTTTATCGCCCCGGACCGAGACTCGCCGCGCGGCCAGCGCGCCAGCAGCGACAAACGTATCTCGAACCGGCGCTTATTGGCCGACTTTGACGTGCGGTTGCGTTACCCCACCTATCGCGAGGGACTGGCGGCCATTCTTTCGCAAGAGTAAGCTCGCACCAAGAGAAAACCCCGCCCTGAACAAGGGGTTTCGTAGCACCGGAGTTCTCGCGTTATGGTCGAACCGGTAATTATTCGCTTGCGCGACGACGGGCCGCTGGTCATTCACGGCCCGGTGCGTGTCATCGACGCCGAAGGACGCGAGTTCACGTTGCCCACGGAAAAGCCGCTGCTCGCCCTGTGTCGATGCGGCCAATCGGCGCACAAGCCGTTTTGCGATGGCGCCCACAAGACCTGCGGATTTCAAGCTCGCGAACGCGTCGCCCTTTCTGAGTAATCATTGTCATGTCACTTCTGCCACGCTCGATTGTTACTTCGGCGGTCCTCCTGGGCTTGAGCCTTTGCCTTTCGCGGGTCGAGGCCCAGGAAGCGCCGCGTGGCACGAGTCGCTGGGAAGAAGCGATCCAAAAATTCGAGCAGCAGGACGCGGAACAACCCCCACAGCCGGGCGGCGTGGTGTTTGTCGGATCGTCCAGTATTCGGCTCTGGGATTTGAAAGCGAACTTTCCCGATTTGAACGCCATAAATCGCGGTTTCGGCGGTTCGCAACTCGGCGACTTGGCGCACTTTGCGGAAAGAATCCTGCTCGCGCATCGGCCCCGCTTGGTGGTGGTTTACGCTGGAGACAATGACCTGGCCGCCGGCAAGACGCCCGAGCAAGTTTTGGCCGATTATGAACGCCTGGCGGCGTTCCTGCACGAAAGGCTTCCCGAAACACGCATGGTGTACATTGGCGTCAAGCCAAGTTTGGCGCGATGGAAACTTATCGAGCAAGTACGACAGACCAACCAAATGATTGCGCAACGCGCCTCGCAGGACGAGCGATTGGCGTTTGTGGATATCGACGCCCCCATGATTGGGCCCGACGGCCTACCTCGCAAAAAATTGTTTCGGGATGACGGGCTGCACTTGAACGACGAAGGTTATGCGGTTTGGGCCGAGCAGTTGCGTTCTCACCTGGAGCCGTGATCAGGCTCCCTTTTTCAGGAAGATGAAGTTTAATGCAGGAATTGGATGTAGCGCAGGAAGCGGCCCGAGCCGCGGGCGAAGTCATTCGGCGACATTTTCAGCATGGTGCTATCGCCCGGGCGAAAGAAAGCGGTTCAGGAACGTACGACCTGGTGACTGACGCCGACCTGGAGGCCGAGCGGACCATCGTCCAAGTCATTCGCCGGCGCTTCCCGACTGACGCCGTGTTGGGTGAGGAATTCCATCGCGACGATGTTGCAGCACCGCGCTTGTGGGTTATTGATCCCATCGACGGCACCAGCAACTTTGCTCACGGCATTCCTCATTTCGCGGTTTCAATCGGTTTCTACGAAGCGGGGCAGCCAGCATGCGGCGTGATTTATAACCCCATCCGCGAAGACTGGTACCTGGCCGAGCGCGGACAAGGCGCCTTCCATAATGGACGGCGGGCGAAGGCGGCGGTTTCGGAAAGGCTCGATCAGGTGCTCATCGGTGTGGGGTTTTACTACGACCGCGGCGCCATGATGGAGGCCACCTTAGCCACGATCGGCGACTTTTTCCGCCAGCACATTCACGGCGTTCGCCGTTTCGGCACGGCATCGCTCGACTTGTGCAGCGTGGGAGACGGACTGTTCGGCGCTTTTTTCGAATACACCCTCTCGCCGTGGGACTTCGCCGCTGGGGCGTTGTATGTGCAGGAAGCGGGAGGAACCGTTACCACCGCGCGGGGAGAACCGCTTCGCCTGGAGAAGACCAGCCTGCTCGCAAGCAACGGCTTGATCCACCAGGCGGCCTTGGACGTCATTCGTCCCCATCATCCTTAAGAGGCGCGCGCCGCAACGCGATGAGCTTCGTTCGCATTGCGGTTAAGCGTTCTTTCAGGGTTTTACCAAACTGGCGAATTGGGACCGCCACACGAACGGCGGCCGATTGAGGTTGTGAGCCCTGCATCCTGCGGCAATGGAATGGCGGAACCGTTAATCATTCTCGGCGCTAGCGCGCGAGCCGCGGCGTTTTCCGCATTGCGCGCCGGCCTAACGCCGTGGACTGCCGACTTGTTCGCCGACGCGGACCTTGCCGCGCGTTGCACGGCCCAACGCGTAGCGCATTACCCGGAGGGCCTGCTCGAGTTGATCCGGCCGGCGCCGGCCGGCCCCTGGATCTATACTGGCGCTTTAGAAAACCATCCCGGCCTGATCGATCGTATCGCGCGGGAACGCCCGCTCTGGGGCAACCTCGGAACGGTCTTGCGACAGGTGCGCAATCCCGCACTTTTACGGCAAACGCTGGTCGAGGCCGGATGTCGTTGTCCGCGGCTTGGGGAGAGTTTCTCCACCCTCACGCCCGGCGTCTGGATGAGAAAACCTCGCCGGTCGGCGGGGGGAGCGCATATCGAGAAATTCGCGGTTTGCGCCGCTGCAGAACCAGGTGAGCGTCAACGCGCCATACCGGTTGTCTCAAGTCTGTCGAAACACGATGACATGGCGACCCACAATCATTACTTCCAAGAGTTCGTGGCGGGCGAACCATCGGGCGGAGTTTTCCTTGCCGCGCGCGGCGCAGCGTTGCTTCTGGGCGTAACGCGACAACTCGTTGGCTCAACGTGGGCCGGCGCCAACAACTTTCAGTATGTTGGTTCGGTGGGGCCTGTGCTGTTGGACAACCGCGAACGGCAAGCTTGGGAAACCACGGGGGCTTGCCTGGCAAGCCGCTTTGCGCTGACAGGCTTGTTCGGCGTCGATGCGATCGTGAACGAAGACGGCGTTTTCGTGATCGAGGTCAACCCGCGTTATACGGCGTCGGTCGAATTGCTCGAACGAGCCGGGAACTGGTCAGCCCTCGCCTTGCAAAAACTTGCTTGCGTTGAAGAACACCGAAGCATGCAAAATCTCGAGCAGGACTTCCAACACACGCCCCAAGCGCGCAGCGACCGGCCAGCGGCAAAGACGTACGGAAAAGCCATTGTGTACGCCACAAAACAAACGCATGGAAGCGACGCCTTTTGGAGCTTTGTCGCCCAGGCAAATTCTGGAGAAGCTTGGCCCATGGCCGCCGATCTTCCCAATCGCGGCGAAGCGTTTCAGCCCGGACAACCGGTCCTGACCGTGTTTGCCGAAGGCGCGAACGAGTCGCAAGTAACGCAGCAATTGCAGGTCGAAGCAAGCCGGGTGCTAGACCTGTTGTAGCGCGCCATATCAACCTGCCCATACCCAGCAACTGGCTGCATGTCGCTCAAGCTTCGACCTCTTGAGCCTGACCTTCGGCGTCGGGCATCCACTGTTTGCCGGCTAACCTCGGTTCGTAATCGTCGCGGTTGGCGAGCCGGGCGATTTCCTTCATGACCCGTACGGTCAGCTCTTTGGCTGCTTCACGATCATTGACCCGATGGGCGTACGGCGTCACGTCGATGGGCGCACCGAACCGCATGCGAACCCGCGCTCGCATGAACAGGGGGCCATGCGCGGTGCCGTCATAGGGGGAACCTTCAATGTAACAGGGAACCATCGGGGCGCCCGACCGAATCGCGACGATTGCAGCGCCGGGACGCACCGGAAGCAGGAATTCGGAAGTCGTATTGATGCGGCCCTCCGGAAACATGCCGACGAACTCGCCTTGTTGCGCAAAACGAATGGCTGCCTTGGTTGAGGCGGTATCAACGCCTCCGCGGCGGGTGGGAATCGCCTCGGTTTGCCGTAAAAACCAGCCCGCCAAAGGCATGGCGAAGTATTCGGCCGCCACCATCCAATGCACCGGGCGTCCCGCTACGATTTGAATGAAGAAGGGGTCGATGGATGATCGATGATTCGCCACAATGATCGCGCCGCGCTCGCAACCCGGCGGCAGCTTATGGGGCATGTCGGCCCGCCATAGCAGACGAACCAAAAGCACGTCGATGTAAAAGAGGACGGTCTGAACGGGCGTATAAGGACTGCGCCGAAAAAGCCACACCACCCAAACGACAAGCGCCAACGAGGCGAGCGCGACGAACGCCACAGCAAAAGAAGTAGATGTCATTAATGATTCAACCGCGCCATTTCTTCCGCGATCCATGCATTGAGCTCCTCCCAATTCACGGGGGGCAAATCGCACAAGTCGGGTCTGAGGCGCTCCGCTTCCTTAATATAAATGTGTCGAATCTCGCGCTGCCGTTTGTCGGTGTTCCAATGAATGAGCACGCGAATACAGCGCGACAACGAGCCGGGCACGTGAATTTCGTGGCCGCATAACAGCGGCACATCAAGCCATCCCAACTGCCGAGCGGCCAACGCGGGAAACTCCGCGTCCAGGTCCACGGTCGTGCTGAACACGGCGCTGGCCACGTCCTCCGACCGGATGCCGTTGGTGCGTATCATCAACGCCAAAAGTTGGCGCGTCGCCGTTAAAATCGCCACGCGGGAGTTCTCATCCGCCGTGGTGGCTCCCCGCACGCCGCGACACCACATAAACCATTTCCTCAGGCAATAAACAGAAGCGACCACAAAACGCTAGATTAAGATACCTTGCCCTCCAAAAAATCGAAAGTAGCGTGGGCGCCTTAAACGCGACCGATACCACGACGCGCTCCGCCGCGTCTCACCTGCGCTTTACGGTGCGCGATCTGTTGCGGGCTATGCTCTTGGCCAGTCCTGACCATCCTCAAGCCCCTCAAGGTTTGTGGATTGTTCGTGATCTGAGGCTTTGCAATGCCTTATACACATCAAACGGAGCAGAGCCTCGGATCGCTCGCGACAGATATCTGAATTGCCGTGGCGCATCATGCTGCCGCTCTTATACCTCGTCATTGCCCGGGGATCGTTTGTCGCGATGAACAGGACTTCCCCCAGCGTCCTGACCACGGGAGTTCCCCGAGTTGAATGCTTCACGGCCTCTCGCCCTAGATATATGCCTTGATAATCGTGCAATCGCTCGTGATCGCCGGATAGTTTAGCTATCTCACCCAGACTGGTCCTTCGCTCGGCGTTTTTTGGCCGCGGGACAAACAGCTCGTCGGCATCTGTCATCGCGAATCTTCGCGTGCTCCTCGCCGGTGGACCTGTACTCGCGCTGGAGGCATCAATGGACTTGGCGATTTCCATACGAACTTTGTTTTCGCCCTATGCGAATTGATCCGCCGCGTCCGACCACTAAACACCGATTTTCCTAGCGAATCTGCCATTTCGGGACCTGCAAAAAGACTACTGCCTTGGCGGCAGCCAAAAATCTCCAAAATGTTTTTCGAACCAATGAACCTTTTTGAAAACCGGCCCGTAT
>CAUJHS010000016.1:55000-153543 GCA_963204915.1 Planctomycetota bacterium
CCTAGCCTTGGGGCAATTAGAGAATGCGCTCTTTGAGCCCAGCTTGGCGGCGTTTGAAGAACTGGAAGCAAAGCTTTCCCGAGAGCGATTGCCGGTGCAAAACCGGCTACTTGGAATGCTTTGGGCTTTGCGTGAAAGTCATGCCTTTGCGAACGACCCGAACGACCCGGCACGCCGCGACTTAGTGCTTCAACAGGCCGCTGAAGCGTTAGCTCGGTTACGCGAGCGATCGAACGATGCGGCGCTCAATCATTACCTGGCGGCGCGGCTTGATGTGCTGCGCGGCGATCCGACGTCCGCTGTCGCGGCGCTACGACAAGCGGCGCAGGCCGATCCGCAAAACGTTCTTTATCCTGTGCAGATTTATGAGATTTTGAACATTGAACGCGATCCTGCCTCAGAGGGGGAGGCCCGGGCGTCGCTCCGGACCGCTTGGGGGTTGCAACCGCAGAATTTGTATCTGGTGCGGAAGATGGCTTTTTCGCAGGTTCAGCAAAAGGATCCGCAACTTCTCGAAACGTTGGAGGAGCTGCGTCGGGCGTATGCGCCGTTCTTTGGCACATTGCAGGATCAGCTGCGCTTTGACATGAGCCAAACCATTGATAACGCCATTGCGGCGGTGAAGGCCGACGACTGGGCGCGTGCATTTGGCCTTGTCGCACAGTTGCATAATGCGCCCGAGCGACTTCCGGCGCAGCAGTTCGATCATTGGCGGTTGAACCCGCATGAATTGGAGTTCGTCGTGTACGACTTCAGTCCCGAGTTTTACGAACAAGCGGCGCTTCCGCCGGTTGCAGCGCCTGACGCGATACCCGTCAAGTTTGCCGGGGCGCCGGAGGCGTGGCAATTGCCCGAAGCCGCGGACGCAACCAGCGCTCGCCTGGCCGATTTTGACCTCGATGGCCGGTGGGATGTCATTCTGGTCAAGCCAGAAAGACTCGAAGTTTTTGGCCGGGGCGCCGACGTTTCGGAGTGGCGGTTGCTGGCGTCGTTCGACTTGCCGCAGGGAATTATCGATGTGCTGCCGGTCGATCTGGATCGTGACATTCACGAAAACCTTCCGCTGGCCGCCACCCAAAACAACCCCGCCGAAGCGCCGCAAGGCGAAGTTCCGCAATGCCTTTTGGCTGATGTTGACTTGGTCGGTTTTGGACCGGGCGGTGTCGTGGTGTTGAAAAACGCTTTTGACCGGCAAACCAATGCGAGAACGCTCGAAGCAGCGCCGCTCGATGAGCCATTGGCAGCGATGAAAAACGTGCTTGCGGCCGCGGTGGCCGACGTGGATCACGATGGCGACCTGGACCTCGTCGTTTCCAGCGAAGAGGGTATGTCGCTCTGGTCGAATCGTGAAAACTTTACGTTCGAAAACATCTCGCAGCACTCGCAGTTGCCCCCCGCTGCGTTGCGGGCGACCACGATTACGCCAGTAGATTGGGACCGAGACGTTTATCTTGACCTACTTTTGGCCAACGCGGCCGGCGATGTTGGCGTGTGGAAAAATTACGGACACCGCAACTTCCGGTGGGAGCCGATCGAGGCAGGTTCGTCGATCGAGACGAATGCGCCGCCGGGCGCTGCGCCGCCAACAACAGGCGTGCTCGACGCCGATGGCAACGTGGCGTGGGATCTGCTCATCGGAAGCGACCGCGGCGTGTCACTTATCACGCATGTCAATCCGCGCGCAGGTGTTGTCCAACAAGCGGGCAACGAGCAAGTGATGCCGTGGCCCGTCGAGGGATTGCTTACGTGGGACTACGATAACGACGGTTATCTCGACGCGCTGGTGTGGAACCAAGGCGGCGTGCGGGTTCTCCGCGGATCTCCGGATGCTTCCTTTCATGCGGCGGGGCCGTTGGGAATGGACGCGCTCGCGGGCGTCCAAGGCGCCCAAGCGGGCGATCTTGACGCCGATGGCGACTTGGATTTGCTAATGCGCACGGAGGACGGCCCTGTCATCTACTTGAACGACGGCGGAAACGCCCAAGGTTGGCTGGCATTATCGCTCGGGGCGGATCGCGACGCGCAGCTTCCGCGCGAGCGCGTGAACATGCACGGAGTGGGAAGCTTGCTAGAGTTGCGAGCCGGCCCGCTTTATCAGGCTCGCGTGGTCGATGGCCAGCAAATGCACCTTGGACTTGGGAAGCGCCAGCAAGCCGATCTTGTGCGCATCTTGTGGACCAACGGAGTTCCGCAAAACGTGCTGAACCCGGTCAGCGGCGAGCCGATTTGCGCCGAACAGAAACTCAAAGGTTCCTGCCCTTACATCTACACGTGGGATGGTTCCAAATGGGTGTTTTACACCGATTGCCTTTGGGCGGCGCCGCTTGGTTTGCAATTTGCCCGCGGCGTGCTGGCTCCGACGCGTGAGTGGGAGTACCTGACCATCGACGGAGACGCGCTGCCCGCCGACGGCGACCATTATCGACTGATGATGACCGAGGAGCTATGGGAAGCGGCGTACTTGGATGAAGTGCGACTCATCGCGGTCGATCATCCTGCGGATGTCGAAGTCTTTTCGAATGAAAAAGTTGGGCCCGCCGAGATCGCCCAGTTTCGCATTTACACCGTGCGCAGTCCGCAGGCGCCGGTCACCGCGCGGAACCATCGAGGACGGGATGTGTTAGAGCTCATCGCCCGGCGCGACAAAAAGTTCGTGCAGTTGTTTGAGCAAGGCGAACGGCAAGGGCTTGTCGAACCGCACTACCTCGAGTTGGACTTCGGCGAATTAAAGCAACCGAAGCAACTGACCTTGTTTTTGAGTGGTTGGACATTTCCCACCGATACGTCGCTCAACCTGGCGATTGATCAACATCCACAGCAACAATCGCCGCAACCGCCCTCATTATGGGTTCCGAACGCACAAGGAGCCTGGATCGAAGCGATTCCTTACCTTGGATTTCCTGGCGGGAAGACGAAGACGATAGCGATCGATTTGACCGGAGTATTTCCGACGGAGGATTACCGAGTTCGCATTCAAACGAGTATGGAGATTTACTGGGACGCGGCGTTCTTCAGCGTCGACGAACAGGCCGCGCCGACGAAGCAGCAAGTGGCGCCGTTGATCCAGGCGGAATTGAACTACCGCGGGTACTCGGCGCGTCACCTGGGCAGCGACGGTGGGCCAGAACAATATGACGCGACGAGGCGTGATTCCACCCCCCATTGGCCGCCAATGCTCGGTCAATTTACGCGGTATGGCGAAGTCACGGACTTGGTGCAAACACGCGATGATCGTCTGGCGATTTTCGGCGCCGGCGATGCCCTGGAGCTTCGTTTTGCGAAGCCTCCGCACGATCCGCCGCCAGGGTGGAAACGTGATTTCCTGGTGTACAACGTGGGCTGGGACAAAGACGCTGATTTGAACACCGTAACGGGACAAACCATTGAGCCGCTTCCCTTTACGGGAATGTCGCAGTATCCCTTGCCGGCGACAGAAGCCGACCCTGATACCCCCACGATGCGGGAGTACCTGCAAACACATCAGGTTCGCGAACAATCACGTTCGACTTTCTGGCGGCACGTGCGCGACGCACCCTCCCCTCGGAACGAATAAATCTCTACCTACCGGACGAATACAGCCCATGCGTTGTTATCTTGGCGGGCCGCGGCGGCTCCGGTTGCCATGGCGCCGCTTGCACGGACGGAAAGTGCTGGCGTGCATCATGAAATCTCTGGGCATATTCGAGCGAGGTTGCGCCGACTGGCGTACGTTTGCCGTGCGGAAAGCGGTTTTGCGATCGTCAAAGTTTTTCCCACCGTTAGGGGTGGAATGAGCCGCGTGATGCTAATGTTCCCCGTCGTATGCACGGCGCCGAACCTCGGCGTTGTTCGGACAATAACAATAATGTCGGTCGCGAATCGAGAGAAAATCTTGCGCTTTGCTCGTCACAAAGTATGTACGCGAAAACCACTTGTTATAATGAAAAAGCTGGATTTTCACGGCTTTCCGATCCGTGCGTGATCCTGCCCGCGCCGTTTCCAGGCTCTTGGGGAGACCTTGTGCATGATGGTTAAGACCTCCTTGCCCCGAAAAGGGATGGCGTTTTCGCTGGCAGGAGCGTTCGTGTTGGCGGTTCTGTCCCCATTTCATGCGTTGCCGTTAGTGCAGGGTCAACAGCCTGCTTCGGCGACTGTCGAGGACGAGGGCCCGGTCCCATTTACGGGCGAGGATCAAGCCGCCGATTCATCGGAACCTGCTCCGAGCGAAAACACCGCCCCGGCGGCGCGCACCGCGGAACCGAACTCGGGCGCTGAGATCAACATTCTGGAGTTGCTCGTCTCGGGTGGGTTCTACATGATCCCCCTGGCGGGGTTGTCGGTTCTTGTCGTCACGTTCGCCATTGAACGCGCCATTGGCTTGCGCCGCTCTCGGGTCATGCCGAAAGGCTTGATCGCCGCTCTAGGCCGGCTTTCCAATACGGGCGGGTTTGATCCTCGCAAGGTCTACCGCCTGTGTCAGGAGTATCCTTCGGCGACTTCGAACGTCATTCGAGCGATGTTGCTTAAGGTGGGCCGTCCGCATTCGGAGGTCGAACATACCGTGGCGGAATCGAGCCAACGGGAAGCCGATCGACTTTACTCCAATGTGCGTTACCTGACCATGGCGGCTAGCGTGGCGCCGCTGATCGGTCTGTTGGGCACCGTGTGGGGAATGATCATTGCGTTTCACGACACGACGCAACTGGCGCCTGGCCAAAACAAGGCCGACTTTTTGGCCGAAGGCATTTATATCGCACTGGTTACTACGCTTGGGGGTTTGTGCGTCGCCATTCCCGCGGCGATTATCGCCCACTACTTCGAAGGTCGCATTCAAAATTTATTTCGTGATATTGACGAATTGATGTTCAACTTACTGCCGCAAATCGAGCGGTATGAGGGCCGTGTGCGGTTCAGCCGTCATCACGGCGAAAGCGAGGGTCCGGAGTCCGCCCCGCCCCCGCCTCCTGTCGAAAGCCGCCGCGTTGCAACGCCTGCCCCCAAGTAAGATGCTCCTCCGCTGATCGAGAACTACGGCTATGGCGGTACAACTGAAAAAGAGCCAGGCGCTGGGCATGTTGAACATGACGCCGATTATCGACATCGTGTTTCAACTGTTGATCTTTTTCCTCGTTGCTACGCGGTTCGCTCAGGAAGATCGTGAGCTGGAAGTCACGTTGCCTCATGCCAGCGAGGCGCAACCGCTGATTGCGGAAGCGGAAGAGTTGTTCGTGAATATTGACCGCCAAGGCAAGTTTTACGTCGACGGGCAATTTCGCACTCCGGACGATGTCGAAGGCGTACTGCGACAAGCCGTTGCGAACAATCCGGCGAATCAACGGGTCATCATTCGGGCCGACAAAAGCGTGGTCTTCGACCATGTGGTGACGGTCATGAATCTGTGCAACAAAACGGGCGTCATGGATTACGTGGTGACGACCTCCGAGCAGTGACCGCACTATTGGCGAGGCCGGCGCGCGCCGCACCAGACGATCCCTTATGGCGAAAAGCAAAGTACGACGCATTATTCGCAAGCGGCATCTGGCTCGCCCCGAGCCGTTTGACGAACAGTTATGGCCGATTCAACTGACCCTGGTGGTGCTCGGCGGCTTTCTGCTCGGTCTGGTGCTGGCGTACTTGCGCTTTAATGATTTGCGCTGGTGGGCGAATGCGCGAACTTGGCTGGTCGCCGTGCCCGTGTTGATTGTCATCTTGATGATCGTCGCACGGTTTGTTGATCGGCAAGTGATGCGGCGGGCGGTGCAGCTATCTTTGGCGTTATGCCTGCTGATTCACGTCATTCTCGGCGTGGTGTTTTATGAGAGTAAGATCTTTTCGCGCATCATGCCGAACAATCGCGAAGTGGCTGATGTGACGCATCGTCCGCGCGTGACCATTCCTGAATATCACGAGTTTCAACTCAATCCGCAGCAGCGCAGTCAGCAAGACTTTTTGCGTCCCGTGGAAACCGCCACGCCGGAGCCGGAAACCGAACAGCAATTACAACAAGAGCCCATCGAGCAGCCCGAACCGCTGGAGCGCGTGCAGCCGCAACTGCAGCCCATTCCCGAACCCGAGACGACGGTGCGTCCGGCCGAGATCGAGCAGCGTCGTCCTTCGGAGACCGTTCCAAGAGTTGCCGAGCAGTCGTCGCAGTTAAGCCGGCAAACAATGCAAACGCCCTCAACGGCGGCGCAGGCGGCCGCGGCTCCGGCCGCTCCGCAGGAGTCGTCCGACTCGCCTCCTACGCCGCGTCCTGCAGCGCCGGCGGTTGAGCGGCAAGCAATCGATGCGCCCGCGCCGCGGCTTCCGATGAATCGAGAACCCGCGACGACCAACGAGCAAACGCAAAGACAATTGGCGCGGCGCGAAACGCAGTCGAGTCCAACTCCACAAACGACAGCGGCGCCAACGATGCCGCGTCGTTTGGCCGAACCGCAAGTCATCCCGCGTACGACCACCGATTCGACCCCACAAGTCGCGGCCGCACAGCAAACCGATGCGCAAGAGCCTCAGCCGATGAACGTGGCGGTGACGCGCCAAACCTCCACGCCGACGCCCGTGGAGCGAGCCGTTTCCGAGCCCGTCGAAGCGCCTTCGCAAACGACGGCGAACGTGCAACGTCGGCAAGTTGAGTCGGTCGTGGCGCCAACGGTCGCCCAGGCGCCCGCGCCGAATCCACAACGACGCACCGCGACCCCCGTTCGCCCGGAAGTGGCTGCTGTGGCGGAGAATCCTGCATCGAGCAGCACGCCGCAGCCCTCGCCTTCGCGGCCAACGGTCATACCGCAAACGAGTCCTATCGCGCGGCAAACGGCGGTGCAGGTAGAATCGCTCGCTCCGCCGGTTTTGCCGCCTTCGCCCGAAGTTTCGCCGCAAGCCGCGCCAACGACACTTGCCCGCCGCGCAACAACACAAACGCCCGCCGCCGTCACGTCGGAGGCGCCGCCGGCAGTCCAACGGCAGGCGACCCAGCAAATCGCCGCCACTGAAACCCAAGCTCAAGCAACCGCAACGCCGGGCGCCGCCACGACAACGACGGAAGTGGCGACTCGACCAAGTAGTGTTGCGGTCGCTCGCCAGGCGACATCGGCCCCGCAAATCGCCAGAAGCAGTGCGGAGCCAACGTCCGCTGCGACGGCTAGCGAATCTTCGCCAACCGGAGCGAACCTTGCCACACGGCGACTCCGTGCCGAAGCAGCACCCACGGTTGCTCAAGCGCCGACATCGGCGCCGGGCCAGCGTCGTGCAGTTCAGGCGGCGCCAACGGCGACCGAGATCGCAGCTACGGAAGCGCCGTCGGCGGCGCCGGAGGCATCGGCCGTTGCGGCGCAGATTCGTCCCAGTTCGTCGAGTGTCGCACGGCAAGCCACAAGCAGTCCCAGCGTATCGCAAAACTCACTCGCGATTGACGTTCCCAGTGCGAGCCCGACCATGCAAGCGGCGCAACCGTCGCGAACGCGCGCCGAGGCGGCCGCCGCGCCGTCGTTGAATCCCTCCGCCACCGCGGCGGCTAGTCCGGCGCGAAGTGCGACTCCCGCCCTTGCCGCGGTTTCGCCAACTCCGGTGGAAAGTCCCGCACTTGCGGAAGCAACGCCTTCAACAGGTTCTCCTGCAGCGCAACCGGCGCAAATGGCGCTTTCGCGTGGCGAAACGGGGGTGGCGGGAATCGGGGCTTCGGTCAACCTGGACCGGGCTGGTCCGACGGATTCGGGCGCGTCGACCGTCGCATCGGCTTCGGCCGTGCGCGCGACGGCGCGTTCGACCACAACCGGGCCGGAACTTTCGCCCAGTGCGCCGGCGCTCGTGGCCCGAGCTAACGCGGGCGATGCGACTCCAAGCGCAACGCTGCAAAGCGCCGATGTTCCCCTTCCCAACACCCTGGGGGCTGAGCGGCCAAGCGAATTGAACGCGAGCAGTAGCGCGGCGCTGGCTCGCGCCGACAGTCAAGCCGAAGCGGCGTCCGTTTCAGCAGCCGCCGGAACGGTCGAAGTGGACATGGGACCGACGCGCGTTGTCGCCACTTCGGGCGTGAGCCGTGCCGAAGGGGGCGGTCAGCCCGATTTGAACTCGCAACAACAGTCGCGTCTCGCTGCGCGTAGCGCCACTTCGGGTGCGCCGCAAGTCGCCCTGGCGACAACAAACACCGCCGATATTGCCGCAGCGCCGATGGCGACCGGAGGCGGCGAACCTCCGCGGCCAAACCCGCAGTTGGATGCACTGGCTGCTGTGGCTTCGAACGCGGGGGGCGGAGAACCGATTTCCGGCGGACCAAGCTCGGCCGTGGAAACGGGCCCCATCGTCGAGGCGAGCGGCGCCGAAAGTGTTGCCCCGCTTCAGACAGCCCGCGCCGCGTCCCTGGAAGCTCCTCCGGGCGCAGGACAAGCGGGCGGGGGGCAGAACGATCCCGACGCGAGTAATGATCCACCGCAATTAGCGCGAGCCGTGCTTAGCGGCGATCCGGGTTCCGGCCCGCAATCGGCCGAGTTGCTCGCGTCTGCGCCTTCGTCGCCAGGCGAACCGGGCGCTGCCGAGGACGAAGAGGAAGAAGAACGCCAACGCCTTGCGGCGCTTGCTGCGGCGGCGGGAAGCGCAGGACCGGTCGATGCGGGTGGGGCCGCCGGACGCGGCGGTCCTGGCGGTGCAGCGCAGGCTGGCCCCCCCTCCGAACCAAGCGATGCCGCTATCGCCGGCGCTCCGAAACTGGCGCGGGCTGAAGCGGTTGCGGCGGCTCCGGGCGCTCCTGAAGCAGGCGGCGGTTCGCTGGCTCGAACTCAGCCGTCGGCAGGGCCAGATTTGGCGGCCACGCTCCAAGCCGATGCACCGACCGTCGCAGGATTGCCCGCTTCCGCCGGACAACCCAACGTGGAAGCCTTAGCCGCTTCATCCGGCGACGTACCGGCGCCATTGGCCGGCGGATTGCTCGCCTCGGCCGAGGTCGGGCCCGTCGGCGCTTTGGAAGGGCCAGAAATGTCAGACGCCGCAGCGACCGGCCAGCCCGGGCCGCAAGTCGGCCGGCGGGCCGCTTCTTCCGCGACGGCGGATGGCCCATTGCTTGCCGACGCTTCTAACTCGGGGGCGCCAGGGCGAAGGAATGCGGCGCTTGCACTTGCCGGCGGACTCGCTGCCGACGCGGCGCCCGCGATTCCCACGGGCGCGCCATCGGGCGGCGGCTCCACGTCGGAGGAGGCGGGAACCAGTGGCGACTTAGACAACATGGCGGAAATGGACATGAGCCAATTGGCGTTCGCCGCGGCGAGCGGCGCACAGCCGGTGAGCGTGCCGGCTCCGGAGGGGCCGGGCGGAGTCGGCGAGACCTTGACCACCAGTGTGGGACTGACCAATCGGCGCGGGCATGAAGACTCGCAAGTGGTGCACTTCCGCGATGCACGGTTCATGCGGCGCGAAGTCGGCGGTACGCCGGCGGTGAATCTGACGGCGATCGCCCCGGCGGAAGCATTCGCGCAACGTTTGCAACCCAAAGAGGAAGGCGACTCGGCCGGAGGCGGCGGACCGCCGCCGTTGACCGAAGAAACGATCGAACTCGGTCTGGCGTTTCTCGCCAAACATCAAATGCCCGATGGAAGCTGGTCGTTCAGCAACTTCGGCCGCGGCCAGCGCGGTTATGAGAACGAATCTGCGGCGCTCGAGTCCGACACCGCGGCCACGGGGCTGGCTTTACTCGCTTTTCAAGGCGGCGGTTATACGCACCAACATGGCAAATACAAAGACACGGTTCGGAAAGCCCTTGAATTTCTGATGCGCAATCAACGGGCCGATGGCGACTTGTACGTCCGCACCGGCGGGCCGAGCGATGCGGCGATGTGGCTCTATAGTCATGGCGTGGCGTCGTTGGCCATGTGCGAAGCCTTCGGCATGACGCAAGACGCCGCACTCAAGGCGCCAACGCAAAAGGCCCTGGACTTTATCATCAATGGCCAACACAAAACACGCGGCGGCTGGCGCTACTCGCCCAGCTATGGTTCGGATACGTCCGTCACGGGCTGGATGATGATGGCGCTCAAGAGCGGCGAACTGGCCGGACTGGCCGTGCCCAGCGACACGTTCCGCAATGTGGAGCGGTGGCTTGATATGGCGCAAAAGTCGCCTGCGGAGCGGCACCAATACGTGTACAACCCGTTGGCGCCCGATACCCCGCAACAACGCCACGGGCGGCGGCCCAACCCCACCATGACCTCAGTCGGTTTGCTCATGCGGTTGTACACGGGCTGGCGGCGCGACAACCCGCATATCGTTGCCGGGGCAGAGTATTTGTTGTCCAACCCGCCCGAGATTGGCACGCGACGCGAACCGCAGCGCGACACGTATTACTGGTACTACGCCACTCAGGTGCTGTTTCACATGGGAGGCGACTACTGGAAAGCGTGGAACGAACAGCTTCATCCGATGCTGCTGGCGTCGCAAGAGAAAACGGGGCCGATGGCGGGAAGCTGGAACCCGCGCACGCCGGTGCCCGATCGCTGGGGGCCGCATTGCGGTCGGCTCTATGTGACGACGCTCAATTTACTCTCGCTTGAGGTGTACTACCGTCACTTGCCGCTGTATGTCGAAACCGGAAAATAGACGGGTTCGCTGGCGCACGGCAACTAGCGCGCCGAATGCTGGGCAGATCAAACTTATGGCATGGCTTTTGTTGTAATTCTGGGGCTTTTCTTGACAAAAACACTTTGACGCGCAGAAGGGGGGATGCTAAAATCTCCCACGTTTTGGCGTCGTGGTGTTTTTTCGCCGGCTTGGCGAACTTGGCGCCGAGTTTTTCTACTGTGAGTTGGTATTCGAATGGCTGAGGGTACGATCAAGCGTCTCACCGACAAAGGTTACGGATTCATTGAGACCAATGGTGGTTCGGACATTTTCTTTCACCTGTCAAACCTGGATGGAGTGCGGTTTGACGACCTTTACGAAGGTCAAAAGGTGACCTTCAATGAAGGGCGCGGCCCGAAAGGCCCGCGTGCCGAAAACGTCAAGCCGGCTGCCTAACTGACGCATGACATCTTGACGAAGCCCAAGCTGGCGGACCCCCGCTGGCTTTTCTTTTGCGCCATGCGACCATGCGCCGCCGTTGGATCGTCCTAGGTTCGCGAGCTGAGGAGTCAACCAAACCAAGAGCGGGGAACAATTGGTGGTTCTTACAGCGTCCGGCGAACGGCCCACGTTGGTTCCTCGCAGCACCCCTTCGGCGACGCGCAAAAATGGCTTTTTTCCTAGAATCGGCGTGATATAATCGAACCGGCCTACAACCGTCCTGTTTCTTCGTGAGGACTTGCCCGTGTCTTCGTTGCGCAGCGAGATCAAAGACGACGTGATCGTCGTTTATATCACCGCCTCAAAAATTCTGGAAAACGCAAAAATCCAACAAATTGGTCAAGAGCTGACCGAGGTGTCCGAGCAAAATCCCGGCGCCAAAATGGTGTTGAACTTCCAGGAAGTGAAGTTTATGTCGTCGGCCATGATCAACAACGTGGTCAACTTTCACCGGCGGTGTCAAAAGAACGACATTAAGCTCAAGCTCTGCGACATCTCGAAAGATGTGCTTGAAGTGTTCACGTTGATGAAGCTGCATAAATTCCTGGACATTCAAAAGAGCGAAGACAAAGCCATCGCTTCGTTCGATAAAAAAGGCTGGTTCGGATAATCGCCGCCCGCCCCGGTTGCGCCGTACTGCCTGGGCCGTCGTTCGCTGCGGCGCTGGTTTGAGCGATACGGTCCCTCGTCAGCGCGTGGTTGAGGCCGCCCCCAACGGCGTTCGACCGCCGCGCTTCACTCATCGCGCCCGATCGCCGGCGCGCTGCTGCGCCGTTCACGCCGTCTTCTGCTTCTTTCCCGCCTTAGTTCTCATCATGCTCTCGTGTCGTTGTGCCGTATTTGGCGTCGCGTTTCTCTTGTTAATGGTTTGCGTAGCGCGCGGCGAAGACCCGTTCGCCGCAGGCGTGCGTCCTACAGAACCGCTCTCGCCGGAGGAGCAGCAGCGATCGTTTACGCTGCCGCCGGGCTTTGAGATTCAACTTGTCGCGGCCGAACCGCAAATTCAGAAGCCGCTGAACCTGGCGTTCGACGCGCGAGGCCGGCTGTGGGTGACCGACACGGTGGAGTATCCTTACGCCGCTCCGCCCGACCGACCTGGCCGTGATTCGATCAAGATTCTTGAAGATACCAATGGCGACGGCGCCGCGGACCGTGTGATCACGTTTGCCGAAGGGTTAAACATTCCTATCGGATTGTATCCCTATAAGAATGGCGTCGTCGCCTACAGCATTCCCAACATCTATTTCTTTGAAGACACCGACGGCGATGACCGATGCGACCGGCAAACCAAATTGTTTGGCCCGTTTGATTACTCGCGCGATACGCACGGCATGCAAAACGCCTTTCGCCGCGGCTTGGATGGATGGCTCTACGCGTGCCATGGGTTCAACAACCAATCGAAGGTGAGCGGCGCCGACGGCCGGCAAATCACCATGAACTCGGGCAACACCTATCGCATGCGGCTGGATGGTTCGCACATCGACCATTTCACTTGGGGCCAGGTGAACCCCTTCGGCATGACCATGGATCCGCTGGGCAACCTGTTTACCGCCGACTGTCACAGCAAACCGGTTTATCAACTCTTGCGAGGAGGCTATTACCCGAGTTTTGGAGCGCCGCACGATGGCTTAGGCTTTGTGCCTCCCATGATGGAACACCTGCACGGTTCGACCGCGATTGCGGGCGTGCTGCACTACGCCGATGATCGCTTCCCGCCGGAGTTTCGCGGCAATTTATTCAGCGGCAACGTAATGACCAGCCGCATCAACCGCAACTCGTTGGAGTATCGCGGTTCAACGATCGCGGCACGGGAAGAACCGGATTTTGTAGCGACAACCGATCCGTGGTTTCGACCTGTCGATTTGCAGCTTGCCGCGGATGGCTCGATGTACGTGGCCGATTTTTACAACCGGATTATCGGCCATTATGAAGTGCCGCTAACGCATCCGGGCCGAGACCGGCATCGTGGCCGAATTTGGCGCGTTGTCTATCGCGGCGAAGAATCCGATCCGGCGCCGCGAAACAATTTGGCGAATGCGGACATTCCCGCACTGATTGCCGCGCTGGGTAGCTCAAATCTTACCGAGCGACTCCTCGCGACGAATGAATTGACCGACCGCGTCGGCGCCAGGGCGGCGCCAGCCTTGGACGAGGCGTTCCAAGCAGCAGAACAACCGCAGGCGCGCGTTCACGCGTTAGCGGCGCTGTTTCGGATCGGCAAGGTGCGCGGCGACCTTTGGACGCGTGCGGTTCAAGATTCTGACCGCGCCGTACGAATTCATGCGCTCAAACTCCTCGCGGAAGAAACGGCCTGGTCTGATGAGCAACGTCAGTTGACGCTTTCCGCCTTGCACGATGAAGACGCTTTCGTACGGCGGGCCGCGGCCGACGCTTTGGGCCAACACCCGCATCCATCTCAAGTGACGCCGCTCCTGGAGTTGCTCAACGCGACGGCAGAGCAAGACGTGTTGCTGCGTCATACGGCGCGCATCGCGCTGAAGTATCAATTTCTTGACGAATTGGTCATAGCGTCGCTGCCCGCGTTGCGTCTCGACGACGCGGCCTTAGGCCAGGTGGCCGATGTGATGATCGCCGTTCGTTCGCCAACGGCGGCGGCGTTTCTGATCGACTACCTGGGACAGCACGAAACGGAAGCGGAGAAAACGCGCCAGTATGTCGAGCACGCCGCGCGCTACATGGCGCCCGAGAAAATCGACGACTTCGCGAAATTTGCCCGTGAACGGTTTCCCCGAGATCCCGATTTGCAGAATGCATTGCTTACGGCGCTACGCGATGGTTTGGCGCAGCGCGGCTTGGCGGCGCCCGCTGCTTTGCGCGCCTGGGCGGCCGAGTTGGCCTCGCGACTGTTTGACGCATCGGCCCAGACGGCCGATCGTTGGACGAATTCGCCTTTGCCGCAAGCGACAAAACGCGATAACCCGTGGGTCTTGCAACAGCGCGTCTCGGACGATGGCGACGAGAAGTCCCTCTTTTTGTGCAGCTTACCGCGCGGCGAGCAATTGACGGGCGTACTCCGGTCGCCGGAATTCACCGTTCCTGCGAAGCTAAGTTTTTTCACGGCGGGGCACAATGGTTTTCCCACCACGCCACTTGTGCCGCGAAATATCGTTCGCTTGCGCGACGCGTCAACCAATGAAATTCTCGCCGAAGCTACGCCGCCGCGGCATGACACGGCGCATCGTATCGTATGGGACTTGGCGTCGGTCGCGGGACGCCTCGGGTACGTGGAAATCGTGGATGGCGACGATCGAGGCGCCTACGCATGGTTGGCTGTGGGGCGGTTCTCGCCAGCGGTCGTTACGATGCCCGCCTATGACCCGGCGCAACCTTCGTTGCGCGACCAGGCGGCGGCGCGGCTGGTGCGAGACTTTCAGCTGGAAGAACTGGTGCCGCGTTTGCCTGCGATGCTGCAAAGGAAAGATGGAGACGCCGCGACGCAGAAGGCGCTCGCCGAGGCGATCTTGGCCGTGCGCCCGAATCCGGTGTTGGCCGCGCTGGCTGCCGTGCTGGACGACGCGGCATTGGCCCCAGAGGTGCGTCATCGCGCCGTCGAGGCCATCGCTCAGCAAGGCCATGTTGCGGTGGAAGAAACGCTGGCCAAGGCGTTTCAAGAATCGCCGCAGCGCGTTCAGGCCGTGATGGCGCAGTCGTTGGCCGCGACGCCCGAAGGAGCCGCCATGTTGGTCACAATGGCGGAGCGCGGCGCCGCCTCGCCTCGGTTATTGACGTTGTCGACCGTCGCACGACCGTTGGCCGCTCATCAGGTTGAAGCCCTGAGCCGCCGTGTGCAACGGTTGACGGAGTCGCTGCCTCCGGCGAACGTAACGCTGCTGCAACTGATGGCCCAGCGGCGGGAACAGCACCAGGGATTTGCGGTGTCGTTGGAGCGCGGAGCGCAAGTATTTGATAAGCAATGCGCCACGTGCCATCAGGTCGACGGCAAAGGAGCGGTCATCGGACCGCAGTTAGACGGCATTGGCAACCGCGGGTTGGAGCGTTTGTTGGAAGACGTGTTGGCGCCGAACCAAAACGTGGATGTGGCGTTCCGAGTAACGACGTTCGCGTTGGCCGATGGCCGCATCGTTTCGGGACTGGTGCGACGCGAGGAAGGCGAAGTCCTGATTGTCGCTGACAATCAAGGGAAAGAAATCAAGATTCCCAAGAGCGATATTGACGAACAGGCCCAAACCGCGCTTTCGCTCATGCCCGAGAACGTGGCCGAGATTGTGCCAGAAGACGACTTTCATCACCTTGTGGGTTTTCTGCTCCAGCAGCGCGGCCCGGGAGCGGCGGAGCCGGCGTCCTCGGGCGACGCACGCTAAGCGATAACGCATCTCGGTTATGTTGCGGGCTGAGCAAGTTGGTCGCGCATGGCTTCTTCAACTTTCGCGCGGGCGATCAGGACTTGTTCCACGACGGTCGTCATGCGCGACTCGTCTGCGTGGGGCGAAAGCACATACGACTTGATGGCGTTGACTGGCTCGCCGTAGTCCGACACGCGGTAGTTATCGGTAAAGCCAAGTGCGACGCCGCGCCCGTGCAAGGCGTCGAACTGGACGCGGTCGAAAATGCGGCGGTTCATTTCGTTGTGCAGCAACAACCTGGGGCGGTATGCCGGATCGCGCATTTCGCGGTCTTTGACCGTGAACGTATCGACCTCAGCAGGATACGCGCGAAACAGCGTAACGGGACCCACGTTGCGCTCGTTGAGGACGGACAGTTCGGGTCGGCCGCCGATGTGCTCTCTCAGAATTTCGGCCATTTCGACCGCGTGCCCAAGCAGGACGCGAAAACCTTCTTTACCTAACATCAGCAAATTGGCCAATGCGGCCATCGGCCCGGTGGCGCTGCGCGAGGTTTCAAGCGAATACGCGCCAGGATGATAATGCCCGTGGTGAAACAAGTACGGCGCCATGTCGCGTGTGCGGAGGAGTCGCGTAAAGTCCTCTCGGTCGCGCACCAGAAAGAGCGACGAAATATAGGGAGCGAACCCCGTCTTGTGAAAGTCGACCCCGAGCGAGTCCGCCAGGCTCAAGTGCTGAATTCGGTTCCATGCCGCCGCCAAGGCGCGTAAGGTGCGAGCGCGGAACTCCAACGGATTGGCGTTGAAGTCGTATCCGCCAAACATACGCCACGCCCAACCAATGACCGAATCGGCATGGAGGTGCGGCCGATAGTCTAAGTTGCGCCGCTGGACGAGACGGTCGCGCAGGGCGTGAATGGCGTGGAGATCGTCAATTCCAAAGGCGTCGGTGGTGCCCATGGTGGCGACAATCGCGGCGATGCGGCGTTTGGCCGCGATGGCTTCTTCCGCGAGATGCTCAAGGGCCGCGACATCGACGGAGTTATCGGCATGGGTGACGGCGCGAAGGACGTTATCCTGACCGATGCCTAACCATCCTGCCACGCTAGCGCAGGCGAAGTGACTGTGATCCGAGGCGAGCACCACCGCATCGCCTTGCAGGCCGCTTTGCATCGCGCCGGGACACACTTTTTCCAAGGCCAATTTCACTCCATAGAGCAAGGTTCCCGCGCCGCCAAAGGTGAACAAGCCACTGGCATGCGCCGGGTCGTACCCCACCAGGTCGGCAATCATGGCGGCGACACGCGCCTCGGCCTCGGAGAAGCCCAGACCACTTTCTTCGCTGCAAAGGTTGGGGTTGTAAATCGAAGGCAACAACACGCCTACGACGCCAGCGATAGATGGAGGCGCCGTCACATTCACTTGCGCCGCCGGATGACTCCAAATGGGCATGCCTTCCAGGCATGACACGAGCCTTGGCAGGACGGCTTCCAGCGTCGCCCCTTGCTCTGTCACACGCGCTTGCTGCGCTGCCACGAAGTCGGGCGCGCGAGGCGATCCAAGCAGCGGTGCTTGTGTCTTGAGCGCGTCCACCTGATCGAGCGCGCGCAACACGGAGAACGCCATGTAACCGTCGTGCACCGCGTCGGAAACGGGCGCAGGGAACGCATGGCGTAGCGAGTCCAACAAATGTCGATAACGAGGCATAGGAATGGAGGGCGTGCTGGGCGGCGCTGCATGAGGAGTCATGCACGATGACCGATGAATTCGAACAACAACCGCTTGGCCGGCTCACGGGAATCGTTCCTGGGCGCGACCGTCAATCCTCATGGGCATTTGATCGCCCCGAACGCGGCGAAACAACCGTTTTTGTGCAACACGTCGCACGCGGCAAACCCCGTGGCGCGGAGCAGGTCCAATTGGAACGTCAGCGAGCGGGGCGTGTCCTCCTGCTCGATATAAGCAAAGACGTGATCCCGGTAGATTGTACCTTTCAATGCGGTCAGGTACTCGCCATAGCGCCGCTGCATCATCGTCTGAATCGCCGGCAGTTCGCTTTCGACCAGATCGAAAACCCAAAACGAGCCGCCCGCGCGCAAAGCAGTAAAGATCGCTCGGAAAACGCGAGCCCATTCGTCGGGAGTACGCAGGTGATGCAGTACCGCCGCTGCAAGGATGATATCAAAACGGTCTTTGCCAAGTTCGATTTCCCGAATATCACCTTGAATTGCATCGACGCTGCCCGCGGTGGCGGGGCGCACGCGCTGGAGAGCGCGATCCAACATGGGCCCGCTCAAATCGATCAGCGTAACACTCAAATTGGGCGCGTGTTGCAACAACTTGAGTGTGTAGTTTCCGGCGCCGCAACCGATGTCGCACACCTGCTGAGCGCCCGGAGTCGCCAGCGCTGCCGCTTCGGCGATCAAATCGAGTGCGAGCGGCGCGTCGATCGTCGCGGACTGGCCCGTCTCCAAGTTGGAGAATCGCTCGACGTCGGCGTCGAACCGCTTTCGGATTTCCTCGACACTTGACTTGGCCATAGGACGTAGCGAAAGAGAAGTTTGCGCGCGAGCGGAAGTCGCGAAACCGCCTGGTCGGACGCAGCGGTAGTGCACACAAGATCCAGGCGATGCACGGGCTACGCCGTGCATTCGCCCGCGCGGTGCAAGGCGCGGATGATGTAATCTCGTACGGCGGCGGCGTCCACGTCGACGGCCACTTCCGTGTTTGCGCGTTCGATCCGGTTGGGGCGGCGGTCGAACACGGTTGCGCCCATAGTTAACTCGCCGCGCGTTTCAACGTCGCACGCCATCTCGGTCATCTGGAACAACTCGGGGTGGACTGCCGCAGCGAGCGCTACCACGTCATGCAAGAAGATGCTTTCCAGGCCGTGCTTCTGGCGAAAATATCGGAATAAAAACGTGATGAGTTTGTTCAAAATCGCGCCGGCCCGCGTGGTTTCATCGGGGAGTTGTTCGACCAATTCGAGCGTGATGGGAACTTTCCGCGTCACATCCAGCGGGATCACGGTCATGGTAATCGGCGAGCGCAAGACCGTTTGTGCGCTTTGCGGGTCGTAAAACATGTTGAACTCGGCGGCGGCGGTGATGTTGCCGATGCCGTTGACGCTGCCGCCCATGATGATCACGCGGTTGACCACGTCCACCAGATCGGGATCGCGCTGGAAGGCGTGGGCCACGTTCGTGAGCGGCCCCAAGGTGATCAGGGTGACTCCCTCGGGCGCGGCCCGAATCTCGTCGCAAATGATCTTTTCGGAAGGACGCCGGTGATGCAGTTCGGCGAACGCCAACCCCAGGTTGCCCAGGCCGTCTTCGCCGTAATCCTGACGATAATCGACCGCGGGCGCCGTTTCCAAAGGAGAGGCGGCGCCAATGCGTGGATACCGGGGCGGATCCAAGTGTTCCACTAAGGTTTGCACGTTGCGGCTGGCGCGCTCGGCCGAAACGACGCCTTCGACCGCGGTGATTGCCACGACGTCCAGTTCGGGTTCGAACAAGGCCATACAGAGCGCGACCCCACAGTCGATTCCTGGATCGCAGTCGATGATTACCTTCCGAGGCATGTTCTTTGTACGCTGAGAGTTAGCCGTGGCCCGCCGTCTGCCCCCCTACAGGGTGAATCACTCGGGCGGATTGGATTCATGTTGCTTCTCCGAATTGTAGAGCCGTCTTTGCCCTGCCTCAAGGCGTGCGGCGGCCCGCAATCTCTGCCGCCCAGCGCGTAGCTCTTTGGCAATTCATGGTTTACGACACGACGCCCGGCGCCGCCTCCCGGCCAAGGGCGGCGTACAATTCTCTTGACGGATTGTGCTTGTCACTTTACCATTCCTACGCGCGGGCATACGGACTTCCGTGTTGCGGCAGGATTGCGTCTCCTCTACTTTTTCGTGGGGTGCATTGCGTGCGTAAGACGATTCGCTGGTTAGTCGTCGGCTTTGTTGTGGTCGGCGCGGTCTCGGCCTCTGTTTTTTATGGAGTCTGGAGAGCGACCCAACAGGTTCCCGAGTTTTACGAAGTCGCCATAAAAAAGGAGCCGGTGCGGCTCGCGAAACAGGGCGAAGTGCTGGAGCAAAAAGTCCTCGAACTTCACAACGAAGTGCGCCATCCCGGTCGTTGGGAAACAACTTTCACCGACGAACAAATCAACGGCTGGCTGGCGGTCGATTTACCGGAAAAATTTCCCCGCGCGTTGCCCAAGGGTGTAACGGAGCCGCGCGTGGCGATTCAACCTGAGAAAGCTCAGGTGGCGTGCCGTTATCAAACAACGAAAATCAAGACCGTGTTCTCGATGGGCGTCGAGATCTCGTTGACGGACGAACCCAACGTAGTCGCCGTGCGCATTCGGAAAGCTCAGGCGGGGTTAATGCCAATTCCCTTACACCAGATCTTGGAGCACGCGACCCGCTACGCGCATAAATCCGAGGTGCCCTTGCGGTGGGTGCAACAAGACGGCGACCCCGTAGCGCTGGTCACGGTGCCGTCTGAGCATGAGGATTTCGTCCACCACAAAATTCGGATCGAGACCGTTGAATTGCGCGAAGGATCCGTCTACCTTGCCGGGCGGACCGAAGATTCCGAGTTCGCCGCGCCGCCGGTACGGCAAGCTTCCTATATTCGATACAGCGAAAACACCCATCGCTGATGGGGTTCACTCGCGCATGCTTGATGTGTTAACTCTCCGCGGCCGCGTAGGTGCGTGCCGTGGAAGACGAGCGTGAGGCGATCGGGCGAATCCTCAATTAACTCGTATTCACCTTGATCGACGCGCGTCACGATGCCGCGATTACCCGTCAGCGGGCCGTCATACTCTAAGTACGCCAAGCGATGGTCCGGCAGCGCTTCGGCCGGAATTGCGTCATTGGCCTGAGGTTCACGTTCTAGCGCCCAGGTGCGCAGGGCCCCGTTGCATTCAAGCATCAAATCCCAATGCCGGGGACGCGGCGCCCCCGGGGGAGTTTCGTGCCGCAAGACCACAAACCGCGGCATTACGCCACCGTAATCGTGTGATCCAAGTACACGTCTTGGATGGCGTGCAGCAGTTCCACGCCTTTGGCGAGGGGGCGTTGAAACGCTTTGCGACCGCTGATCAAGCCCATGCCGCCGGCGCGCTTGTTGATGACGGCGGTTCGCACGGCATCGGCCAGATCTGATTCGCCTTTCGACTCTCCTCCCGAGTTGATCAACCCGGCGCGGCCCATATAGCAGTTGATGACCTGATACCGGCACAGGTCAATCGGGTGCGGGCTGCTCAGTTTCTCGTACACATCGGGATGGGTCTTGCCGAACTTCACGGCGCCATATCCGTTGTTGTTCGTCGGCAGTTTCTGTTTGATGATGTCCGCGTTGATCGTCACACCTAGGTGATTTGCCTGTGCGGTCAAATCGGCCGCGGTGTGGTAATCTTCTTTGCCCACTTTGAACGCATTGCTGCGCAGGTAGCACCACAAGACCGTGGCCATGCCCAATTCGTGCGCTTTGGCGAATGCCTGGCTAACTTCAATAATCTGCCGGCTCGATTCTGGCGAGCCAAAATAGATGGTGGCGCCTACGGCAGCGGCGCCCATGTCGTACGCCGCTTCAACCGTGCCGAACATGATCTGATCGAATTTGTTCGGATGCGTTAACAGTTCGTTATGGTTGACCTTCACCAAGAACGGGATCTTGTGAGCGTACTTACGCGCGACCGCGCCGAGTACGCCAAAGGTCGAGGCGACCGCGTTACAGCCGCCTTCGATGGCCAGCTTGACGATATTCTCCGGATCAAAGTATTCCGGATTCGGCGCAAACGACGCTCCCGCCGAGTGTTCAATCCCTTGATCGACCGGCAAAATCGAAAGATATCCCGTGCCAGCGAGTCGTCCAAAGCTAAACATGCGCTGCAAATTGGCCAGCACGCGCTGCGAGCGGTCGCTGGGAATGAAGATTCGGTCCACAAAGTCGGGCCCCGGTAGGTGCAGGCGATCGGCCGGCACGGTCTGGCAGCGGTGGTTGAGCAAGGCTTCGGCGTCTTCCCGACCGAGCAAATCGTATAAGCGGTGCGACATGACGAGTTCCTTTTCCAAGGCGAGGGGAGTGGCTCCACGCACGATCCATTCCCTCTCGATGGTAGAATGTTTACGCAATTTCGGCAATGACGCCGCTGGGGACGCCTCGCTGCGGTCACACATGACTCGGAACGCCAAACCATGAACGAACCCAGCAATGCGCCAATCCAAATCCACTATCAAAATACCGTCGAAGACTGGATGCGGCTGGTCAAGGCGTACCAGGACCAGCAGGGTTGGCGGCAACGCTGGGGGCCAGTGCTTGTGCTGCAAGCATTCATGTTCGTGTGTTGCTTGCCAGCCACACTGGTGCTCATGGTCATGGGCGCCTGGGCGCCGCTTGCCGTTGGTCTGCTGCTCGTGGGTGTTCTGAATGTATTCATCATCGCTGCGATGCGCCGCACGTCGCCTCCAGACGTCAGGATTCTGCGACCGACCACTTTGACGCTCCACCCCGATTTTCTCGAAGTATGGACCGACCAAGGTGGGGAGCGGCGCGACTGGTCGCTCATTACCAAGGTGGAATCGGTCGATGACTTGTTCGTCATGCACCGCGACGACGGCATGGTCTACACCGTGCCGCAGCGCGCTTTTTCTAGCGCGGCGCAGGCAGAGCAATTTCGGCGCGCCGCGGTGCAATATCACCAGGACGCGACCGAGCGAGCCCCGCTCGATCAAGTGGCGCCGTGGCAAGAAGTCAGCGGTCCGCCGAAGGTTGTGTCCAGCGACACGTTACAGGTTTCGTTCACGGCCAGCCCGGTTGAAATTCAAAAACTCGTCACTGCCGGCGTGCTGCATCCCGTAAATGAAAAGCCTCGAAAGACGGCCGGGGGAACGGGATGGATCTCGATGCTGTTTGCGGCTATTGCGATCATTCTTGTGTGGACCAACGCGCGGATGCTCGATGATCGTGAAATCGGTGGTTTGGAGTCGTTCTTTATTTTCCTGGGACTTGGCGCGTTGATGATCTGGCCGTCGTTTCGCGTCTTGCAATACTTGATGCGGCGAGCCCAGAAGAACTCGCACGCCGTTACGCAAACGATCACCGTGTCGCCGACGGGGGTGTCGCGCTGGGCGCCCGGAATCGAGGCTAGAAGCGAGTGGCAAACCGTCGACATGGTCCAAGAGAACAGCCACGTGATCGTCTTTGCGGCGCATCGACCGGTCTTGGTGCATTGGGTCGAAATTCCTAAGTCGGCCTTTGCCGATGATGACGAGGCGCGGCGCTTCGCACAAACGGCGGCGCTATACCGTCAGGCTGCTGCGGAGCGTCTGGAAGAGACCGAGCCAAGCATAGCGCCCTATGCCGACACGGGCAATCCCTACCAACCGCCGCAATCCCGATAAGGCGCCCCAACCATGACACGTCATCAACTTATCGCCGCGCTGTTTGCTGGAGCGGGTTTTCTGATTGTCATCATAGGAAACATTCTTGATGAATTGCGATTCGACAGCGGCGAAGTGGTGCGGCAAGTGGGACTGCTCGCTATCTTAACCGCGGCGATTGGTCATTTGGCGGTCAATTACAGCCGCCGCCGGAGACGGGTTCTCGCGGCGTCTCCGGTGCGCATCCATCGCGATCTGGCCGGAGGTTTACGCGCTACGGCGGCGAATCTTGTATTTGCCGGAACGCTCGTTTTCGCGAGTAGTTTGGCGTTGTTGCTGGTGTTTCACAGGTTCCTGCCTCCGCATTCTCTGCTGTTTTGGGTCTTAGGCGGATTCACACTCCTGGGAGCCGGAGCGACGTTCCTTGGCGGATTAGGATGGGTAATTGCAATCCTGTTCGTCGATGATCGCGGAATGCCGCAAGAAACCAGGGAAGGCCCGATCGGAGATTAAGCGTCTGCGATTTCGCGCACTCGTGATTGTGACGACGGGCTGCTGCTGGGAACGACCTACGGCTCTGTCGAGCCGGCGGGCCGAAGACTGATGAAGAAATCCAGCAGGGGCTTGAAGTGCAATTCCCATTTGCGTCCGAGATGGCCAGGGATGCGCAGTTTTTCGGGATGGGGCGCTCCCTCGAACATCCACGTACCACCATGCAGCATGCAATCGTCGGTAAGATAGCCCTTAAGGCGCTGAATCGAGACGTCGGATCCACCCGTCCAAAGCGCGTCGGCTTCGCCGTTCTCGGCCACGTGGACCAGTAAAGCGCGGTCTCCGCAGCCCAACAGCCAATTTTCGCCTTGGGAGAACAAACCACGGCGCCGACGTTGCGGCCACTCCATTTGAACTTGTCCGTAGAGAAACACCGGGCGCTCATCGGGACCTAGTTGCTGGATTACCGCGCGTACCACATCCGGCGTGAGTTTTCCGACCGGAGGGTTTTGCATGCGTTCGCGCAGCATGGTTTCGCGTTTGGCGTCGATATTGCGCTGAAGTTCTTTGGCGTCGGCCCGCAGGAACAACGCCACGTCGTCCATGACGTTATCCGTGGGTACATCGAACGGCGCCACGCGCACCATGAGCCGCGCCAAGTCGTCCAGGTAGTCGGCCACGACGACGCCGCCCGGATCCAAGTCGGGTTGCTCAAAGAAATACGGCGGGTTCTCTCGCAATTCGGCCAACATTTGCTCTTGCTGTTCGACGGGACGTTCGCGAAACACTTTGCACTGCCCGAGCCAATCGGCAATCTCGTGTGGTTCGCGCTCTTTGGCGGCGATCAGAAAACTTGCGAGCGAGCGAATCGCGTCGCGTCGCTGCGATTCGACCGAGACGGGCGCAGCGGTTGATTCCAGGTCCAACTTCACCACAAGCCGCTTTTCCGCCTCTTCACGCCAGGCGGCGACGCGCTCGTCGGTCTTCCCGTGAATGAACGCCTGAAAGAACCTCTCCAACCGCTGTGCAATTGCGCGGCGCTCCGATGCAACCAAATGCACCGATGCACGATAACGGTCGGGCCGCGCACTGGCGTGCGCCGCGAGGCACTGGTAGAGGAACAAGCGATCATATTCATTACGCAAACGCAGCGAGCCAATTTCCTTGAGGCCGTGACTCAGGGCGTCGCGCGAGAGAGGAAAACAACTGATAAGTTCAGTCAGTTCCGCGCCATAAACCCAGCTCGCATCGCGATGTCGAAAGTCGCCGCCGTAGATTCCTGCGACTTCAAAGCCAACGACGCGCACCATGTCGTACACGACTGCGGCAGCCTGGCGATTGAACCATTGGGCGGCGACCAGCTTGGCGCCGCGCGTTGAGATCTCGCTTACGGCGCGCCATGCCACAAGCGTCCAGGGACTGGCGCCCATAACGAACCGGCTCAAATAGTACGCGCCGTTCAAATAGGGAATATACGGCTCAGCCGCCTTGTAGGCGCCGTAGGCCTTGGTGGCTTGCCGCACGTAACGGTACAAGCTGTTGATGTTGTACTCCTTGACGCCCAGCGGAAGCCGATCCAACACCACCAGTAGGTGCAAGCTGGTGCGCCCTAAAGCGCGCAGAATTTGATCGAGGCTTGTTTCGAGCAGCGGGTTCTCCGATTCGGGACGGTAGATGCGAGCCACGCGCTTGGCAAGGTGGTCGATGTCGCTCCGCAACAGCCGCACGTCGAACTCGCCTTCAGGCGAGTACTTGTTCGTGCGGATGTCCTCGTAAAAGCGTTTGGCTTCGGCATCAAGCAGTGCGAGAACTTCACGATCCTTCTTGGACAACTCCGCTAAGTCGCGCTCTTCGGGTTCCGGAAGGTCCGCATCCATCGCTTGCGGAAATTCCAGCCACTCGTGAAAGGCGATCAGTTTTTGCGCCAAACGGCGCTCGCGTTGGTCAATAATTTGTCCCTGTTTTTCCAGAGCGGCTTCCGCGGCGTCTTTCAAATTATTAAGGCCGTCGCGTTGTCGCTGCACTTCGGCCCGGTCGCGTTCCAGCGCTTCGCGCGCCGCTTGCAACTCTTGTTCCGCCAGGGTCTTGTTTCGCCGCGCCAGCCACACCGCCGCCAGGGCGAGAAGTCCGCCGGCATACACGCCCCATGCCAACCACCCTAACCGCGCATGCGCCGCCGCCGCGCATCCGCAGGAAAGCGAGACGCCAACAACGACGATACCCAGGGACAGCGGCCGGACGTACGCTTGCATGACAACAGGAAATAATGATTAGACTCGCAGCGTTTACGGGACTGCGACGTCGACAAGTTCGATCGTACAAGGCAGGAAGGAGTTTGGCGCGCCGACGACTCGCCGCGTGTGAGCTAAAGAGGCCCCTACGGCTAAGCCCAGCCCGGAACTCTCGCGATCGAACGGCGCCTATGGCGGGTGACGATTCATTCGCCCCCTACTCACATTCTACGGCGCCGCGCCGGGTTGAAAAAACCGCGTCGTGCGGCTCAGAGCGCTAAAGATGTGGCGCACCACGCTGTAATGTCCGCCGTCATACCACACGATTTCCGGTTCTCCCAGCGCTTTCCATAACGCCGTGGTGCATTCCGGCGGAACCACTTCGTCCTCTTTTGCATTGAGCATGAGAATGCGGCGTCCTCGCGCATTGGCGGCGTAAGTGGCCGGGTCGACCGTTTTCATCACTTCGAAGAACTCGTCTTTGGAGCCGCCCCGTTCAACCCATTGGCGACGCACTTTTTCCAGTTCCTTTGACTCCCAGGCGACTTTGCCCAGGTCGCCCCCGGCGAGGAGGAAACATGCGTTTTGTAGACGCGGCTCCGCGGTCAACGCCAAGGCTCCGGTGATTCCCCCGAGACTGATGCCAAACACGCCAAGGTCTTCATCGCTCACTTCTTCGCGAGCGGCCAGCCAGGCGACGCCCCGGCGGATATCGAGCACAGCCTGCGTCATCCCTTCGACCGTTTCCCGTGGGTCGGAGGAAATCATGCGACGTGGAGAATCAGGCTGCCGCCGCGGTCCGTAATACGGCATTTTGAGAAACAAGGCGGCGGTCCCACGGTGCGCCAGCGCATTGCAAAACAAGCGCGACAACTCGAAGTCGCCGCCGAGTATGTGCAACACGACGACGCCCGGGGCGGGCTTGCTGGCGTCGGCGCGCAATGGCCGATAGTACTCACAGTGAACCGTATTGTTGTTTTCCTCAGGAGTAGCGACGGGCGAGGGAAACGTGACAAACGAGATCGCCAGGTCGTCGGTCATTTGACCTAAAGGCGATTCCTGAAAGGGGAACGAATGCGCATCAAGCCGAAACTGCGGCGCGACATTCGCTTCGTGTTCGGTGGGTTCATAATGCACGACGCCCGAATGCGCCAGACGCTCTGCGGCCGCCCAAGGCGGCGCCGCGAGACCCAGGACGAAGATCATGAGCATCACCTGCTTTTTCACGTTTATCTCCTGGGGGATTGGGGTAAATATCAACTCCGCCAGCGCAACCGGGACGCGCGTCGTCGGCGATCGCCCTTGATGGATTCAACCGTGCGATAGTATGATCCGCCGGAATCGCGGGAAATGCAATCCTTTTTTGGAACAGGGCATGGACGCCGACCCAAACGCTGCGCCTCGTATCCTTATTTCGCGCTTGAGCGCGGTGGGCGACGGCATCTTAACGCTTCCGCTCGCGAACGCCGTGCGTGCGCATTTTCCACGGGCGTTTATTGGTTGGGTGGTGCAAGGCGGCCCCGCCACGCTCTTAGAAGGCCATCCGGCCGTGGATCAATTCATCGTGGTGAAGAAGGGCTGGCTTGGCTCGCCAGCCGAATTCGCCGCGGTTCGCCGAACTCTGCGGTCGTTGCAATTTGACATTACCTTGGACCCGCAAAGTCTTAGTAAGAGCGCGATTGCGGCGTGGCTTTCCGGGGCGCCGCGTCGCATTGGTTTGGCGCGCCCCATTGGTCGTGAATTGGCTCCGCTGCTGAACAATCAAGTGCTTACGCCGCGAACTACGCATGTAGTGGAGCGACAACTCGAGTTATTACGCCCCTTGGGAATTGAAACCGGCCCGGCCCGGTTCGACATTCCCGTGCGGCCTGAGGCCCGTCGGTTTGTGCAGCGGTACCTGGACGATTTCCACCTGAAAAACGGGTACGCCGTGATCAATCCCGGCGCTGGCTGGGATTCGCGCCTTTGGCCGCCGGACCGTTACGGGCGCGTGGCGCGCTTCCTGGGCGAGACGCACCGTTTGCCTTCCGTGGTGGCTTGGTCGGGAGCACGTGAACAAGAGTGGGCGGAGACGATTGTCACGCGATCGGGCGGTCATGCGCTGCTTGCGCCCGCCACGACCTTGCCGCAATTGGCGGCGCTCATGGCGTCAACACGAATCTTCGTTGGTTCGGATACGGGCCCCATGCATTTGGCGGCCGCCATGGGAGCGCCGTGTGTCAGTTTGCACGGAACCACCGAACCGAAAATCAGCGGACCCTACGGCCAGGGCCACCAAGTTGTGCAAGCGTTTTATCAAGACGGTTCAAGTCGCGAACGCCGCAAGGCCGATAATCGCGCGATGCGCGCCATTACCGTCGAAATGGTGTGCGAGGCGTGTGTCCGCGTGCTGCGCCCTCGTCAAGAGAAAGCGGCGTAAAGAGAATCGGCCTGGGGTGCGCTTGGTGCTGAGAAAGCGGCGCGAGGCGGCAACGGCCAGCGGACGTGCTGACCGGACGAACGACAAAACGGCGCCATCACGCGGAGGGGGCATTTGACACGCCGCATACAGATTACTCGTAACACGAGTAATCTCAGGGGCACGAGCAAGTGGTTTTACTTGCGACGCTCTTTGAGCCGTACGGCTTTGCCCACGCGATCGCGCAAGTAATATAGCTTCGCCCGGCGAACCACGGCAGAGCGCGTCACCACGACTTTGTCGATGCGCGGCGAATGGACAGGAAACTTGCGTTCCACGCCTTCGCCCGCCACGATGCGGCGCACGACAAACATCTCCTTCGCGCCGGCGCCGCTACGAGCGATGACCACGCCGCTGAAGATTTGAATGCGTTCTTTGTCGCCTTCGAGAATTTTGGTGTGGACGTCCACCGTGTCGCCGATTTCGAACTGAGGCGGCTCGGGTTTCAGGCTCGATTGTTCGACCAGACGAATCAAGTCTTGGCCTTTGCGTTGCTTGGCGCCGTTGGTCATGGAGAAGTTTCCTTTCCGTGTTCGTTGTTCGCGATGGTTTGAATTGTATTGGGATGGGGTAGGAGATCTGCGCGTCGACGTTCGGTTCGTAAGTAGCTTTGCTCGCGTCGCCAACGCTCTACGGCCTGATGATCGCCCGACATCAAAACGTCGGGAACCGTCAGGCCGCGATACTCGCGCGGGCGGGTATATTGCGGGTATTCCAGCAAGCGGTTCCCTCGGGAGAAGGAATCGTCTTGATGGCTCTCTTCATCGCCGAGCACGCCCGGTATAAGCCGGACGACCGCGTCGATCAAGACCATGGCGCCGACTTCGCCGCCGTTGAGGATGTAGTCTCCTACCGATATTTCATCTGGTTGAAGGAGGTCGATCACGCGTTGATCAAAACCTTCATACCGACCACACAGGAGAATCAATCGCTCTTTTTCTGCGAGCTCCTCCACGATGGGTTGTACGAGTCGGCGACCGACCGGCGTCAGCAGCACGACATGGCCGGGCGCTGCCGCATGACTTTGAACTTCCTCAACACATTCGACGACCGGTTCAACTTTGAGCACCATTCCGGGACCGCCGCCAAAAGGGCGATCATCCACCTTGTGATGCTTGTCTTTGCTCCAGCGGCGAATGTCATGCAGGTGAATCTCGACCAGTCCGCGTTCGATCGCCTTGTTGAGCAGGCTTTGCCCCAGGTAGCCGGGGAACATGCCAGGAAACAAGGTTAACACATCGAACCGCATAGTTGCTCCGGGTTGCCGCATCACTGTTCGATTCTTGCCGCCTGGGCGGCGTGCCGCCAGGGTGTGAACCGAGAGATTTGCCGCACATACTCCCGAGGCGCCGATGCGGCTCAACCTTCGGAGGCGGCCTCCTCGCTAGGGGCTTCGCCGCTTGCGGCGGCCTGGAACTGCGGCGCTTTCATTTTGAGCCGCTCCAGCGCTTCGCGCTGCTTTTCCAAGTGGGTGCCGTTGGCGCCGTACTTTTTAATCAACACTTTGACTTTTTCCGTGGGCTGGGCGCCCACGCTGAGCCAATAACTGACGCGTTCACCGTTCAAAATCGCGCGGGCGTCAGTATCGGCGACCATGGGATCGTAGATGCCCAATTCTTCAATCGCGCGACCGTCGCGCGGTTGACGGACATCCATCGCACAAATGCGATAGAACGGCCGGTGTTTACGGCCCAGGCGTTTCATGCGAATACGTACCGCCATGCGAAATCTCCACTACGTTCTAAGGTGTTAAGTTTTTCGATGCGACGCCCCGGCGATTCGCCATGACGGGGCGCCGGTTTACCGTTTCTTTTTCTTTTGCCGCTTGAGTTTCTCGCGCAGCTTTTGTTTTTGGCGTCGTTCGTCGCTCGTCAAACGTTTGCCGGTGTCGCCCTTCTTCATGCGGAATTGAGCGCCGGGGTTGAGCATGCCGCTGGTTTGCATTTGCTTAGCAAGCTTCATGCGGTCGCCCACGCCCATGCCGGCCATGTGTTTGAACATGGGCGACATCATGTCATATTGCTTGACCAGCCCGCTGACCTCGTGCGGCTGCACGCCGGCGCCTTTGGCGATGCGGTTGCGGCGGCTGGGGTCAATCAACTTAGGGTTGCGCCGCTCGGCGGGAGTCATCGAATCGATCATCCCGACCATACGCTTCATGCCGCCTTCGGCGTCTTCGTTCTCCAGCATCTCCTTCATGTCAGGAGTCATGCCCATCAGCTGAAGCATGCGCATCATCAAGCCTGGCTCTTGAAACTGCTTGAGCACGGTCTTGAACGTGTCCAGTGTGAACTGGCCTTTTTCCAGGTCTTCTTGGGCTTTCTTTTGCGCTTCTTCGTCCACCTTGCGGCGCGCCAGATCGACCAGCGCCGCCAGGTCGCCAGCGCCCAAGATGCGGCCTGCCATTCCGTCGGGACGGAACAACTCCAGTGCGTCCAAATGTTCGCCCGTGCCGATAAACTTCACGGGCACGCCTGTAACGTGCTTGACCGACAACAGCGCGCCGCCACGGGCGTCGCCGTCGAGCTTCGTCATGATTACGCCGTCCAACTCCAGCGCTTCATTAAAAGCGCGTGCGCTGTTGACAGCGTCCTGGCCCGTCATGCCGTCGACGACGAGCACCACCTGATCGGGATTTACCTGACTGTCGATGCGCTGCAATTGCGCCATCAACTCGCGGTCAATAGCGAGCCGTCCGGCAGTGTCAAGGATTACAACATCGACTTGCTGCTTGCGGGCCTCTTTGACCGCATCACGGCACACCTTGACCGGGTCCATCTCGCCGGGGGCGATATACACCGGCACGCCGATCTGCTCGCCCAGAACTCGCAATTGCTCGATGGCCGCCGGTCGCTGGAGGTCGGCCGCCACCAGCATCGTGTGCTTTTTTTCTTCCTCGATCAGCTTGGCGAGTTTGCCGCAGGTTGTGGTCTTACCGGACCCCTGAAGACCGCACACCATGAGGATGGTAAGTGCGTCCTTTTTGATCCGAATGGGTGACGCTTCCGGCCCCAGAAGCTGCACCAGCTCCTGGTAGACGATGTGCATCAACTGCTCATCAGGATTGAGCGACAGAAGAACTTTTTCGCCCAAAGCTCGTTCGGTCACATGGTCCATGAAGTCGCGCACGACCTCATAACCGACGTCAGCCTCGACCAACGTCTGCTCCAAAAGGCGCAGGCCGTCGCGCATGTTGGCTTCGGTCAGCTTGCCTTTGCCGCGCAGTGTCTTAAACGCACCGCGCAAGCCGTCTTGCAGCGACTCGAACATAATGGACCAGGAAAACGAACCATCAGAAACACCCTCATGCGCGGAGTCTCCTCCCGCCACAGAGGGTCTTGATGTGGGGAAACGCACATTTTACCGGAGTGGTTTCTTTTTTGAAAGGGCGCCCGCGCCCAGGTCGAAAGTGCATGCGATGGATCCGCCACGCACGCCGTTCTCGCGTGGAGCCGCGGACAAGCGCCCCACCCATGATGCCCATAGTTTGCGAGATGACCCCAAGACTCGCGCGCAGAGCTGCGCTAGGCGAATGGAAGGATTTAACCCTTAAGGGTGGCGTCATCGAGGGCCACGCGAATTCCCTGTCGATGTCGCGTGACCGCTTGTCATCGAGGGAGGCGAGCGACACAATGCGGTTTTGGCGCCCCTGAGGATCTTGGGCAACGTCCCACTCATGGGTCACATTCTGCATCTTTTGCAATTCGCCGTTCCATGCCTAGTTGCGTTTTAGCTTATTCGGGGGGGTTGGACACCTCGGTCATTCTCGGTTGGTTGATGGACGAGGGATACCAGGTACACGCGGTATACGTTGATCTGGGCCAGCCGTGTGAAGATCGCGAGGCGATTCTCCAAAAGGCGCGAAACATTGGCGCCGCCAGTGCGCGAATTGTCGACGCCCGCGAAGAACTCTGCCGTGATTTCGCCTTTCCGGTGTTGCAATGGCAGGCAAGGTACGAGGGGATTTACTTGCTTGGCACGTCCATCGCACGGCCGCTCATTTCGAAAGCGTGTTTGCAAGTTGCGCGAGAAGTCGGCGCCGACGCCTATGCTCACGGCGCCACGGGTAAGGGAAATGATCAATGCCGCTTCCAATTGGCGGCTGAAGCGCTCAATCCCCAAGTGCAGGTCATCGCACCCTGGCGCATTGAGAAGTATCGCAAGCAGTTCCCAGGCCGCACCGAGATGATCGCTTACTGTAACGCCAAGAATATTCCGGTGAAGGCGTCCGTTTCTAAGCCGTACAGCAGCGATGAGAACTGCCTGCACATCAGTTACGAAGCGGGCAAGCTCGAAGACTTGAACGTGAATGGCGTCGAATTGGTGGAATTTGGCATGACCACCTCGCCGCAAAAGGCGCCGGACAAAATCGAGCAAGTCACTATCGCTTTTGAATCGGGCGCGCCGGTGAGGGTGAATGGGAAAAAGCTCGGGCCGTTCGAACTAGTCAACACGCTTAATGAGATTGGCGGCCGCAACGGAATTGGGCGAATCGACATGGTCGAAAACCGTTTCGTGGGCATGAAAAGTCGTGGCGTCTACGAAGCGCCGGGAATGACAATTTTGTACGAATCGCATCGGGTGCTGGAACAGCTCACCCTCGACCGCGACTTAGTTCACCTGCGCGACCGATTGTCGCCCGAGGTGGCCGAGATGGTTTATTATGGATTCTGGTACACGCCAAAGATGGACGCCTTGATGGCGTTTATTCGAGAAGCCCAAAAGCCTGTCACGGGCGAAGTGCGGCTGAACCTTTACAAAGGCAACTTGATGGTGGACGGCCGCTCCAGCCCCAACAATTTGTACGATGAGGGAATCGCGACGATGGAGGGCGGCGGAAGCTATAACCAAACCGACGCCGAAGGCTTCCTGCGAATTCAAGGGCTTCCCTCCCGCGTCCAGGGCCGCATGCGCCCACGAACGTACTAGGTTGCTTTCCAACGGACCGTCGGCGCCGTAGACGCCTCGGATTTTCCTGTGCTGGTTCGCAACGGAGCGCGAACATGACTCAACCGCTTGAACCGACCGCTTTGCCGGACCTTGAGGCGACGCGCCGCCTCTTGGAGCAGCGAGGCCGCGTGCTTGACCGGATTGCGGCGCGATATGAACAACTTGAGGAAGCATTAGAGAAGTTGGAGTCTCTCTCGTTGGAATACGCGCCGCCGCGCGAACTGCCATCCGTATTGCCGGAAAGTGCGCGGCCACGTAAACCTCGGTAGCGGGTCGCCAGGCTAACAGGGCGCCGGGCAAAACTCTTGTCACATCAGCGCTCGGGCGACCAGCGTGCGCGCGTAACACTTGGAAAGGCAACGCTTTATGGTTAGGCGTTGCTGTTTTCCACAAGAAACGCTCGCGGCATGACCTCACGTGTCCGCAGGACGGCGATACATCCTCTGTGCAAAGCACTTCACATCTTTCACCGAGGAATAGACCATGGCCAAGTATTATGTCGAGTCGGGTCGGTTTGAAACGGTCGTTTCTGCTGAAAACGCTCGTGCTGCCGCATTACAAGCGGTTGGCGCCTGGAGCGAGGAGCATCCGCTCACCATCTCCGCATTGCTCGGGCTTGAAGTGGACGTGAACGAACAGGGCTTGGGTCGCAACGACGGCGAACGTTTCGATACCTTCGATCTTCTCGCCGCAGCGCAAGGCATGACCCCGCGGCAGTACTTTCTCAAGTTGGCTCTATCGATGGCGGTGTAAGCGCCTGGCGTCCTGTTTCGCTTCTTTGACGGCTGGAAGTATCGGGCGTCGCGGCGCATGCTCAAAGCGAATCAGACCGGCGTTAAGGGGCTTGCCTGCCTCTCGCAAAAGCGTGAGACTCAGCGATTAGAGAACTTTTACGGATCCTAGAAGGAGTACGGATGAGCGCCCCCAAAACTTTACCTCCCCGGTCGGAAGTTCCAGCTGCCGATACTTGGGACCTATCGAGCCTCTTCACCTCGGATGACGCCTGGCGCGAAGAGTTTGCGGCTTGGGAAAAACGCATCGGCGAGTATGAAAAGCACCGCGGCAAACTTGGAGAAAGCGCCAAGAACCTCGCCGCCTGCCTCGACTTTGACTACGACTTCGAACGCCAGGCGGAACGGATCGGTGTGTACGCCTTCCTGCGAACCTCGGAGGATCAAACCAACCAGGATTCGCAAGCGATGGTCGCCCGGTACCAGAACATCGCCACGCGAGCGAGCGAAGCCGCCAGTTACATCCGGCCGGAAATCATGGCGATTCCCGAGGAGCGGATCAAGTCGTACCTGGAAGCCCCCGAGTTAGAGGCGTATCGTCTCGTGCTGCGCCGTTTGCTTCGGTACAAGAAGTACACGCTTTCGCCGCGCGAGGAGCAATTGTTGGCCATGCAAGGCGAAATGGCCGGAGCCGCGGGGAACGCCTTCCGCAAATTGCTCGATGCAGACTTGAAGTTCGGCTTCGTGCGGAACGAGAAAGGCGAAGAAGTCGAACTGAGCAACGCCTCGTTCATTGAACTGCTCCAATCGCCCGACCGCGAAGTGCGCAAGACAGCGTTCCACCAATACTACGAACAGTTCCGCGGCCATGAGAACACGTTGGCCGCTACGCTGCAAGGCTCGATTCATAAAGACGTGTACTACGCCCGGGCGCGCGGCTATGAGGGCGCGCGAGCCATGGCCCTGTATCCCGACAACGTGCCTGCGTCGGTGTATGACAATTTAATCGCCTCGGTGCGGAAGCACCTGCCCACGCTGCATAAATACTACGATGTACGCCGTCGGAAAATGGGCTTGCCCGACATCCACCATTACGACACCTATGTGCCGATCCTGACCGACCTGGAAATTGACCGGCCTTGGGATGAAGCGGTCGAGTTGGTCACGTCGGCGGTCAAACCGCTGGGAGATGAATATGTTCGCGTGCTGACTGCCGGTTTAACTGACGACCGTTGGTGCGATCGGTATCCCAATCGCGGCAAGCAAAGCGGCGCGTTCAGCTCAGGCAGCTTCGACGGCGCGCCGTATATCTTGATGAACTACAAGAGCACCGTGTTCAACGATGTGTTCACGTTGGCCCACGAAGCCGGACACTCGATGCACAGTTACTTCTCGGCCAAGTCGCAGCCGTTCCAATATTACGACTACACGATCTTCGTGGCCGAAGTGGCCAGCACGTTTAACGAACAGCTCCTTAGCCATCACTTGTTGGCGAAGGCGACGAACAACCGCGAGCGGGCCTATCTGATCAATCGCGAGATCGACGACATTCGGGGCACGGTGTTCCGACAAACCATGTTTGCCGAGTTTGAGAAGATCACTCACGAGATGGCCGAGAAGGGTGAGCCGCTCACCGTCAAAACGCTGCAAGAGGCGTATCGCGGCTTGCTTGATGCGTACTTCGGCCCTGACTTCGTCATCGATGACGATCTGAGCCGCGAGTGTTTCCGCATTCCACACTTCTACCGTGCATTCTATGTGTACAAGTACGCTACGGGCATGTCGGCTGCCGTTGCCTTAAGTCGGCGCGTGCTGGAAGGCGGCGAACGTGAGTTGAACGACTACCTTGGCTTCCTCAAGGGAGGCAACTCGAAAGACCCGCTCGACCTTTTGCGCGGCGCCGGAGTCGATATGGAGAAACCCGAACCGGTCGACACCGCGCTGGAGCATTTCGGCAAACTGGTGGATGAACTGGACGCGATTCTCTAAGTCGTTGTTGACCAAGGCGAAGTTCAATCTTGAAAGTCCCGCTTATCGCGCACACGCGGCGGGCTCGTATCAAGGATGTATTTACTCCCTCCGGTCCAGGTGACCGGACTTATTGATTGCCCAGAACAAGCGCAGTCCCAGCATGACGCTGGCGATTAGGCCGCTCAGGCCGAGGATCGAGAGGCGGTATAGCCCGAGGAAACTGTTCTGCGGAAACAATAGCGGCGGCACTTGTTGGCTTAGCATGAGCGAGGAGCCGAGGAACAACGCACTGGTGATCATGCCGAATACCAGCCGGTTCACGGAAGGCTCCAGTCCGCGATGCTCCAGGTGCACATCGAATTTGCCGGTTCGTACCTGCTCCAGAATGTCGATGGTTAGCCGCGGCAGCACGCCGATCAGTTGCTCCACTTCGTACACCACGCGGCGCATCTTCCGCCATTGCCGCATGGGCGAAAGGCGCCGCATGACCATCTTGCGGTGGAACGGCTGCAGCACCTCCAGCACGCTGAACTGCGGGTTGAGCAGTTTGGCGGTTCCTTCGAGGGTTACCAGCGTCTTGATTAAAAGCGCCACCGGCGGGGCCAGATGAATTTGGTGCCGGCGAATGATTTCGATCATATCGTTCAAGCAGCCGCTCAGGTCGAACTGGTCGAGCGATTGCCCCGCGTATTGCCCCACAAAGTCGGCCAGGTCACGGGCCAGGTTACGCTCATCAAGCGTGGCGGGGGTGTCGCCCATTTGCATAATGACGGCGGTCAGCAAGCTCACGTCCTGGTTGACGATGGCCATGAGCATTTCTTCAATGTCCTCACGCATGCGTTCGTCCAGCCGGCCCACCATGCCGAAGTCGAGCAAGCCAATCACATTGCCCGGCAAGAGCAGAATGTTGCCGGGGTGCGGATCGGCATGAAAGAAGCCGTGGACGAAGATCATCTCCATGTAGATTTCGGCCCCGCGGTGGGCGATCTGTTCTACGTCGTAACCTGCGGTGCGTAGTTGTTCGGCTTCCGATAGTTTCTTGCCTTCGAGCAGGTCCATCGTCAGCACGCGCGGCGTGCAATACTCGGTGTACGGCGCGGGAATGCGCACCGTGGGGTCGTCTTTGAACAACGCGGCGAATTGCTGCAGGTTGCGCTCCTCGCGGCCGAAGTCGAGTTCGCGCCTCACGGTGCGCGCCATTTCGGCCACCGTGGCCGAGGGCCGGTAAGGAGCGAACTCGGGCAACTTTTCCGCCAATTGCGCCAAAGCCGCCAGCACTTCGAGATCTTCATGCACTTTGCGTTCAATGCCGTCATGCTGTACCTTGACGACGACGTACTGCCCGGACCGAAGCCGCGCGCGGTGCACTTGCCCAATCGATGCCGATGCGATGGGCACGTCGCTGAACTGCGCAAAAATCTCGTCAATCGGTTCGCCCAATTCTGCTTCAACTAGGGCGCGAATCACTTCGGGCGGGTCGGCGGGAACGTTCGCCTGGAGTTGCTTCAATTCCTCCGCCAAATCAACACCAACGACATCGGGACGCGTGCTCAGCAGTTGGCCGAGCTTAATAAAGGTGGGCCCCAGATCGGTTAACGCCAATCGAATGCGCGTTTCCCGCGTCAATCGCGCTAGCGCCTCGCCTTCGCGGGTCTTGATTTGGTCCTTGACGAATTCAATGTTTGACCCGCTCAACCAGTCGGCCAGGCCGTACCGGCTGAGGATTGAAACAATCTCCGTCCCGCGGCGAACGTTGCGGTAGAATTGCGGCAGGGCGGTGATTTTCATTCAGGCGTCCAACAGCGGAACGAGGAAGGCGCATACGGTTCATTTTAGTTGCATTGTAGCGATCCCGCGCGCGTGCAGGCCATGCTTGACCGGAACCGCCCCGTCACTCAAACTAACCTGAGACGCCTCCGGTACTCCTGCCTTCGTTGCGCTAACGGTGATTCTTGTTCGCCGCGGCGTTTGTCGTAGTCCCGCCTTCATCGCGGTTTTCCAACATTCCTCGGGAAAGTCCAAATGCGCCACTTGACACCGCTCGTCGTCTGTTTGCTCCTTGCCGCCACCGGCCTGGCCGAGAATTGGCCGCAGTGGCGTGGTCCGAACTTGGACGGCGTGAGCCGCGAACGCAATCTACCCACGAAGTGGAGCAAGACGGACAACATCTTATGGCGCCTGCCGTTGCCGGGTCCTGGCGGCGCTACGCCCGTGGTGTGGGAAGACCGGATCTTTGTCACGGCGCCGGAAGGGGAAAACCTATTGCTCCTTTGTGTAAACGCCAAGGGCCAAGAGCTGTGGCGACACAAGGTAAGTCAAGGGAACAAAGTCGTGCGCGGCGACGAGGGCAACTCGTGCTCACCCTCGCCCATGACCGATGGCAAGCACGTGTGGACCTTATTCACCGACGGCACGTTCGCGTGCTACACCATGGATGGCAAGGAGGTTTGGAAGTTCAACCTGCAAGATCGGTACGGGCGGTTCATCATCCAGTTCGGAATGACCGCCACGCCGGTGCTCGACGGCGACCGGATTTACGTACAACTGATCCACGGCGAAGGCAACCCCAAGACGCGAGAAGCCTTGGTCGTGGCTTTGGATAAATCGACCGGTGACGAGGTTTGGAAACAAGGCCGCGTGACGGAAGCCAGCGACGAGAACGAACACTCGTACGCGTCGCCCACCATCTACCGAGACGGCGAGCGCGAGTTCCTCATTACCCATGGCGGCGATTTTGCCGTGGCCCATAACCTCGAAGACGGCCGCGAGCTATGGCGATGCAAAATGAATATTGGCGCCCAATATCATCCGACGCTGCGGTTTGTATCGTCTCCCGCGGTTGGCGAAGGAAGGATTGTAGTCCCCTCGGCCAAGAATGGTCCGGTGGTGTGCCTGAAGCCCGACGTCCAAGGCGACGTCACCGAAATGACGCACGCGTTTTACTGGCGGAAGGACGACGGCACGCCCGATGTCCCCTCGCCGCTCATTCACGATGGGCTGGTATACCTCTGCCGGGAAAACGGAAATCTGGTTTGCCTTGATGCCGAAACAGGCGAACAATACTACGAAGAACGGACGGTGCGCGAACGCCACCGTGCATCGCCCGTGTTTGCCGATGGCAAGATCTATATTACCGGTCGGAATGGCGTAATTACCGTGGTCAAGGCAGGGCGCAAGTTTGAAATGCTGGCCCAGAACGAGATGGGCGAAGAAATGTCCGCCTCGCCCGCAATTGCGAATGGGCAAATCTACGTGCGCACCTTTGAAGCGTTGTACGCCATAGGAAAGTGAGAACACGCGCGGCGAAGCCGCCTTGCCCACCCTCGGGCGGGGCGGTAAACTTCCGCCTTATTTTATGAGCGAGTTTCCCGGGGACGTCTTGGGCGTCCCCCTTTTTGTAGGTTGAAGGACGCTATGACCACCGCTGTGACCGACCGGTCGGAGACCGGACCAACTTCCATGCGCCGTACCGACATTCGAAATATTGTGATTATCGCCCACGTTGACCATGGCAAGACGACGCTAGTCGACGTATTGTTGCGTCAAAGTGGGCAATTTCGCGACTCTCAGCTGCAAGGCGACTGCATTCTCGACTCGAACCCCCTCGAGCGCGAACGCGGGATTACGATCCTTGCCAAGAACATCGCTCTCCCCTACAAGGGGGTGAAAATCAACATCATCGACACGCCGGGCCACGCCGACTTTGGCGGCGAGGTCGAACGCGTACTACGCATGGCGGACGGCGCCCTCTTGCTCATCGACGCGGCTGAAGGCCCACTGCCGCAAACTCGCTTTGTGCTCTCCAAGGCCCTCGAAGTGGGGCTCAAGCCGATTGTCGTAGTCAACAAGATTGACCGTTCCGACGCGCGGCCGCACGAAGTCATTAGCGAAGCTCTGGATTTGATTTTGGACCTGGGGGGCGAGAAGCACCTGGACGACTTTCCCCACATCTTCGCCAGCGGCCGGGAAGGTTACGCGACGCACGACCCCGAGGTGCGCACCGACTCGATGCGTCCGCTGTTGGACATGGTTCTGCAAGAGGTTCCCGGTCCACGGATCGAGCAGGGGCAGGCCCTTCAAATGCTCGTCACCACGTTAGACTGGTCCGAATTCGTGGGACGCATCGCAATCGGCCGCATTCAGTCCGGTTCGGTCCGAAAGGGGCAAAAAGTGCTCCTGATGCAGGCCGGAGACACGCAGACTGAGGCCAAGGTCGCCGCAGTCCATGTGTTTGAGAATTTGGGCCGCCGCGAAGTCGAGTCGGCCGAGGCCGGCGAAGTGGTCGCATTGGTGGGGCTGGAAAACATCGAAATTGGCGACACGATTTGCGATCCGGAATCGCCGCGCGCCCTGCCGCGACTGCACGTGGATGAGCCGACGCTGGAAATGGTGTTCTCGATCAACAACTCTCCCTTTGCCGGACGCGACGGAAAGTACGTCACCACGCGGCAAGTGCGCGACCGGCTGTACCGCGAACTGGAACGGAATGTCGCGTTGCGCGTGCGGCCGCTAGAAGGGACCGACGCCCTCGCGGTGGCTGGCCGTGGTGTGTTGCATCTGGCCGTGTTGATCGAAACCATGCGGCGCGAAGGTTATGAGCTTTCCGTCGGTAAGCCGCACGTGATCATTCATGAAAATAACGGCGTCAAGGAAGAACCTTTTGAAACGCTGGTCGTCGAAACTCCGTCAGAAAAACTCGGTCCCGTGATGGAATTGGTAGGGGAACGTCGTGGCGAATTGGCCGAAATGACGACCCACGGCGACTACACTTACGCTACGTTCAGTATTCCCGCCCGCGGTTTGATTGGATTGCGCACGCGATTGCTTAACGCCACGCAGGGCATGGCGATTATCCATCACCGCTTTGCAGGTTATCAGCCGGTGGAGGGCGATACGCCGCGCCGTCCAAACGGGGTGTATGTGTCGATGGTGAATGGCCGCGCCGTAGGGTACGCGCTGAATACCTTACAGGAGCGCGCCGAGATGTTTGTCGCCCCCGGCGATGAAGTCTACGAAGGGATGATCGTGGGCGAGAATGCTCGCGCGGACGACATGAATGTGAACCCGACCAAGGAAAAGAAGCTCACCAACGTGCGTGCCGCAGGAAGCGATGAAAACATCATCCTGAAGCCTCCCCGCCGCATGACGCTCGAAGCCGCCTTGGAGTACATCGAGGACGATGAACTGGTCGAAGTAACACCCAATTTCATCCGGCTTCGCAAGATTTTGCTCAAAGAAGCCGACCGGCGCAAGAAGTCCCGCAGCGGCGGTTAGGACTCCGCTTCCGAGATTAGCCAACACAAAAAACCCGGCACGCGCGGCGCGCCGGGTTTTTCGTTAGGTGGTCCGTCAGGCGGAAGCGACTCGTGTGGCGGTTTCCTGGCGTGCCCGCTGCGTTACCGGAACACGGGTTCCCCACGGTGTGAAAAACTAGCGCGTGCCAGCAAACTGCTTACGGCGGCGTTTGCGGCGCCGTGGCGCGCCGTTCGGGTTTGGCGTGGTTCGCTCGTTGCGGCGTGGGCGTGGTGGTTTGACGGCGGCCACGCTGGACGCGACCGTCATCGACTTCTCTGCCGGAAGTGACCGACCGATGAGTCGTTCGACGTCGCGCAGCATGTCTTTCTCGAGCGGGCTGCAAAAGGAGATGGCTACGCCGTCGGCGCCGGCCCGCGCCGTGCGTCCAATGCGATGCACATAACTTTCGGGTTCATGCGGCAAGTCGTAGTTGATTACGTGCGATACGTCATCGACATCCAAGCCGCGCGCGGCAATATCCGTCGCCACGAGTACGCGCGTGCGTCCCGTCCGAAAACCGTCCAGCGCGTGATTCCGCGCGCCTTGCGATTTGTCGCTGTGGATCGCATCGGCATTGATTCGCAGACTGCGGAGTTCGCGGGTCACCAGTTCGGCGCGTCGTTTGGTGCGTGTGAAAATCAACACGCGATGCAGCGAGTCGTCCTTCAACAGTTGTTGCAGCAAGGCGCGCTTGCCGTCATGGGCGACATGCATCACGCGTTGCTCGATTCGTTCGACGGTCGAAGAGACAGGTGTTACCGCGACGCGCACGGGATTGGTCAACAGCGACTTCGCCAGCGAGGCGATGTTATCGGGCATTGTCGCCGAGAAAAACAACGACTGCCGTTTCTCGGGCAGCGCAGCCACAATGCGGCGGATGTCGGGCAAAAAGCCCATGTCGAGCATGCGGTCGGCTTCGTCTAATACGAAAATCTCGATGCGGTCGAGTCGCACATGGCGTTGTTGCACCAAGTCTTGTAACCGGCCCGGCGTGGCCACAAGGATGTGCACGCCTTTTGCGATGGCTTGCACTTGGGCGCCCTGTCCTACACCGCCGTAAATTACGGTATGGCGCAGCGGAAGGTGCTTTCCGTAAGTTTGGAAGCTCTCGCCGATTTGCGCGGCCAGCTCGCGCGTTGGCGATAACACCAACACCTGCGGAAAACGAGGCTGCGCAGGTCGGTTTGTTTCGGCCAGACGGTGCAGAATTGGCAAGGCGAAGGCCGCCGTTTTACCGGTGCCCGTTTGAGCGCAGCCGAGCAAGTCGCGGCCTTCCAGTAAATGCGGAATCGCCGCGGCTTGAATGGGAGTGGGGTGTGTATAACCCGCGGCGGCCACGCCACGCTGAAGCAACGGAGACAGCGGCAGGTCCTGAAATAGAGTCGGATTCAACGTTAGTCCTTAGTTCGTCTTGATAGATTCTAAAAGTTCACGGAGAGACGCCTCGGCCACAATCCAGCCCCGGCAGCGCTCGCTTCCACATAAGCAAGGAATAGCGCAGGTGCTTGGCCAGGCGTAATCGATGGTCAACTCATGTCCGGAGTTGATGGGAGCGATCGCTCGCACGCGCGTCATATGACGGATTGCGCCGGTCGCGTCATCCCAGCGGGTATAGTCGACCAGTTCGCAGTTGGGCTGGCAACTATGATTGATGAAGCGAAAGGGTGCGGCGGGTTCAAGCACGGCGCCGCCTCCCAAGTCGATGCAGTACGCCGACCAATACTCGGGGTCAGCGATGACCTTGCCACGAATTTCAGCAATCGAGTCGCCGGTTATAAAGCGACGTCGTGCAAATACCCCCAGACCACAACGCGATTCGCCAATGCGAACCGCGCGGGTAGCGCGTTTCATTCGCGCAGGTTGAACCATCAGGGCCTCTTCCGGCGAAAGCTGTCCAAGGGAACGGATCCTCGACGTTCCCCCAGTCGCGCACTGCGCAGACTTGACCGCCGGAGACGCCCTAAGGCCATGCCTTCGGGCTTCGAAACCTAGTGACCGGATGAACGCAGGCGGCGCGACAGCGCCGACCGTGGGGGTAGGGAGCTCCCGGCCGCAAAAGTTGCGTGGGCAACTTCGTGGAGGGGAGCAGGGGCTGAACGCGTGCGAGTCCAGCCCTTATCCGGTCACAGGAAATTGATTAATAGTTGCGACGACCGCCGCCGCCGTAACCGCCGCCGCCGCCACGGCTGCCGCCGCCACCGCCACGGTAACCGCCGCCACCACCACCGCCGCCGCCGCGACGATCTTCACGCGGGCGAGCTTCGTTCACCGTGATGCTACGGCCTTGCAGATCGGCGCCGTTGAGGGCTTCGATCGCTTCTTCGGCGCCACTGGCCATTTCAACAAAACCGAAACCGCGCGAGCGGCCGGTGTCTCGGTCCATCACAACTTGGGCAGACGTGACTTCGCCGTACTGCGCGAAGGCGTCGCGCAGGTCGTCCGAGGTGGTGCTGTAAGACAAATTGCCAACGTACAGATTCTTGCTCATCGTACTTCGTGCGAGCCGGAGAGGCTCAAAAGGGAGAAAAACACTCGCGGCCGTCCCTCGACGGCGCGGAAGATCCAACAACAGCCGGGCTGCACGAAAGCTCAAACACGAGACGTTCGACAAACCTCGGGTCTTCACAATTGCGGCGCCCCAACATGGGCGGCAACCGAGCGTCGTCCGCTTGACGACCTTGAGAACCGTAAACCCCGGACAAGCGGAGCCGCAGAACCAAGAGAAGAGGAACCGACATGGACCAGACGTAATATTGGTCTTCAACCCAGCCGTACTTCGGCCAAGGTGTGGAGAAAATTATACTGTCCTTTTCAAAAAAGTATATGGCTACTTGAACAACTTTACTGCATTCTTACGTCATAGGTGTGGTAGGCTGGGAAAATGTCGAAACTCCAGGCCCCCAGCGGGTTCCCGAGGTCGATTTTTGGGCCGCGCAACCCTCGGCGGCCTTCTACTTTCCTGACGCATATCTGCGAGATCACCCATGCATTGTTGCTTGAAAATGCTTGTTTTTTTGTTTTTCGGTACGTTAATTGCGCCGGTTTCGGGACGAGGCGATGACTTTGAATCGCAACGCGCTCGCAACTGGCATCAATGGCGCGGACCGTACGCCGATGGCGTTGCTGCACTGGGGAGTCCCCCAGTAGAGTGGGGCGAGCAGCAAAACGTGCGATGGAAGACCGCCATTCCGGGACGCGGCAGCGCCTCGCCGGTCGTTTGGAACGACCAGATTTTCCTATTAACTGCCGTGCCGCACGAGAACACGCAACGGTTCGTCGTCATGTGTCTTGATCGTGCGACTGGAAAAATCCGGTGGGAACGCGTTGCGATCGAGACCACGCCGCGGGAACGCCTTCACCCGACAAACACGCACGCATCCGCATCGGCAATCACCAATGGCAACCGGGTTTACGCCTCGTTCGGCTCCTATGGCGTGTATTGTTACGACATGGCGGGAAAACTGCAGTGGCAGCGCGACTTGGGCGACATGCAAACCCGCAACGAGTTCGGCGAAGGCGCCTCGCCGGCGCTTCACGGCGATACGCTCGTGGTGAACTGGGATCACGAAGCGGAAGATTTCATCGTCGCCCTGAACGCGCAAACGGGCGAGGTGCGCTGGAAGCAAGATCGTGACGAACCAACCACGTGGGCCACTCCGCTGATCGTCTCGCATGAAGGACGCATGCAAGTAGTCACCAATGGCAACAACCGCGCCCGAAGTTATGACTTGGAAACAGGCGAACTGTTGTGGGAATGCGGCGGACAGGCGATGAACCCCATTCCCTCACCGGTAACGCTCGACGGCGTGGCGTATTGCATGACGGGCTTTCGCGGCTATGCGGCATTCGCGATACCGCTGGGCGTACGCGGCGACGTGACCGACAGCGACAAGATCCTGTGGAGTAAGAGCGACGGCACGCCGTATATCTCGTCTCCCGTGCTTTACAAGGGAACGCTGTCCTACACCAAAGGACGCGACGCCATCCTCAGCTCGGTGGACGCCAAAACCGGTGAAGTCTTGATCGACCAGAAACGGCTGCAAGGTCTTGATACCATGTACGCCTCGCCCGTGGCGGCGGCCGACCGAATTTACTGGATGAGCCGCAACGGGACGGGCGTCGTCATTCGTCATGGGAACGAACTAGAGATCCTGGCCACGAATAAGCTGGACGAAGGCGTCGACGCTTCACCAGCCATCGTGGGCAAACAAATGTTCGTGCGCGGCGAACGCAGCCTGTATTGTCTTGAGGATGAAGCACCGCCCGCATCAAGCGAATAGTCGGCAATGCAATTGCGAGGCGACGTAGCGACGATCTTGGGCAGCGCCCTGGTGCTGCTCGCCGTGGGCGCCGTGACGGTGGCCTTGGGCGCCCGACCGATCGCGCCGCGCCTGAACCATGGACGCGGGGCGCATTATGCCCATAGCGGGTCGTATCGCATCGTCGCTTGGAAACGTGTCGACGAACTGCCCCAACCGCTCGCGGTGTTTGAATCGGTCTTTTGGGAGCCGGCGGACACGGACAGCCTCCGCCGTTTGATTGCGGCTTCGAAACAGGTTCGCGAAAAACACGTGTTAGAGATTGGCACGGGTTCGGGCTTGGTTTCGCTGTGTTGTTTGCAAGCCGGCGCCGCCCGAGTGGTGGCGACCGATATCAATTCGGCCGCCGTCGCCAATGCGGCGTACAACGCGCGTCGGTTCGGTTGGGCCCAACGGTTGGAGTTGCGAACGGTTTCGCCCGAGCGCCCTGCGGCATACAGCGTCCTGCGCGAAGGGGAGCAGTTCGATCTGATCGTATCGAATCCGCCATGGGAAGATGCCGTTCCTCGGTCGAATGCAGAATATGCTCTATACGACCCCGGGTTTGAACTTCTCCGCAGCATGTTGGCCGAGTTACGCACCCGACTGCGGCCCGGCGGGCGCGCCTGGCTTGCGTATGGCTGCCGATCGGCCATTGTGATGATCCACCAACTGGCCGACGAACACGGGCTGCACGTTACGACGCTTGATTCTCGGCCACTGAGCGACCTGCCCGAAGTCTTTCTGCCGGGTATGCTGCTTGAAGTCGAGCCTAAGCCAGCTTGGAATCGTTGACGCCAGCTTGGTCGTCGTCGCTAGGTTCAAGGCGACGGGTTGTCAGGTGGTCGCCGCTCCTGACTCGCCGGGTGATCGCTTCGTGCGCCTGTGGCGCAAATGTGACCAGGCTTGGGGAAATCCGATTTGGTAGCGTCCAACGCCATTCCTGCGCTGGACCCCGTCAATCGCGGGTTGCCGTGCGTTTTCGCTACATCTCCGCATACCTTGCGGGCGCAAGTTGTAAAAACTGAAAGAGTTTTGACAACGCGTGAGCCGCTCCCGGGGATATTTTCTTCAAGCTTTCAACGCTCGGGCACGTCGCTTGCGACGACTTCTTTCGTCGGCCTCACGGTGACGGCCGCCAGTTGATGTTCAAGGATTTTTGGAGAATACAAGGAACGGATCATGGCTACTCGAACCAAGACTTTCGAACGGAATGCGGTAGTTGGTATCTTTCAAAACGCAGAGCATGCTCGTAATGCGGTCGATGAGCTGCACCGAGCCGGTTTTACCGATAATCAAATTGGCGTGATTTCCCATGGCGATGGCGACTTCAACCGTAATCGCCTTGACGACGATCGCGGCAGTTACGCCGAAGAAGGCGCGCTCACCGGCGCGTTGGCAGGAGCCGGAGTGGGCACGGCTTGGGCGCTCGGCATCGCAGCCGGCATGTTGCCTGCGATCGGCCCAGTGATTGCCGGTGGAACCTTGGCGGCCATTCTCGCCTCGGCAGGTGTTGGCGCCGCGGCCGGCGGTGTGGGCGGCGCCCTGATTGGCATGGGAATTCCCGAGGACGAGGCTTCCTACTACGAAAGCGAGTTCAAGTCGGGCCGCACGATCGTGACCGTCCGCGCGAACGACCGTTACAGCGACGCCGCGGCGATCATCCGCCGCCATGGCGGTCATACGCAAGAACGCACAGGTGAGTTCCAACGGGCGAGTTTCACCGACATGCCGCGCACCGCGCATGCTACAAGCCATACCAGCGATCAAGCCGCCTACAAGACGGAAAGCAAACGCGCCGCCGATACACAACGCCTTGGCGACGCGGATCGCATGCCCACTGCGACGCGCGCGGCTTCAACCGGGCATGACAAAGTTGAATTGCGCGAAGAGGAGCTTCACGTCCGCAAACAACCCGTCGAAACGGGCGAAGTGGCCATTCACAAGGAAGTGGTGACCGAGCATAAAACGGTTGAAGTGCCCGTGCAACGCGAAGAAGTGGTCATCGAACGCCACCCGGTGGCAGGCCATCAAGTCGCCGCCGGCGGTATCCATGAAAACGAAGATATTCGCATTCCCGTAAAGGAAGAGCACGTGCGCGTGGAGAAGACGCCCGTGGTGAAAGAGGAGATTTCGGTCGGCAAGCGGACGATCCAAGAAACAGAAACCGTTTCCGAAGACGTGCGCAAAGAAAAGGCTCACATCGAACGCAAAGGTGACGTGCACGTGCGCGACGACAAGCGCCCGCGCAACTCCTAAGCGAGCCCGGCTGATAAGCGCCCCGGACGGGCGCGAATGGTCTTGCGGCGACGGTCGCAGATGCTTCTGCGAAAGGCGTGTTCGCGAACGCAGAAGGCGAATCTGACGGTAGGTAGACTGAGGCAACGCGGGAACGCTCAGGCGTTTCCGCGTTTCTTATGCGCTATGCATCACACGCCCTGTTCCGTGGTCCGAATCCATTTCTCCGTTAGTCGCACCATTCGCGGTCGAGTGTGGTCGCCACCACATCGAGTAGTCTCGCCGCTTCTTCACGCGTCAAGTTCGAGTTGAAGTGCACGCGGAACATTTGGTCTGGGTCCCAACCGTTCTTCATTTCCGTGGCCGACTGCACCACGACGCCCAGGAACGTTTTTCGTCGCATCAGCTCCGCCACAAGTTCACTGGTAGTGAACAGTTCAAGTTCTCGGGGTTCCATACGATCTCAACAAAAACAGCTCGAGTTAGAATTTCATTCCCCAAAGGGCCGTAGTGGTTGCTGGCGCCTCTGTGCTCCCCCCGCACGATTCGCACGGTCCGTCCAACATTACTTCTGAATTGCCGTTGCATGCGCAGCGGCAAACACCGAAGGAATAGCCGGGAAGTGCGGAGTCTTGGCGGGGTCAGCGAACGCGCCCGGAGATCGGGGCGATCCGCAAGCAAGGAGGGGTTGCGGTCGCCTCTTGGCGGCGATACGATGCTCGCCGCTGGCGCCGTCCTTGGCTTTCAGCCACCGTGGTTCAACATAGACCACCCGCTGCAATTTTCACAAGCCCAATATTTGGGAAATTCTGCGATGAAAACTCTTGGCAGGTTGTGCCTGATGTCCGCGCTGCTGTTAGGGCCGACGTATCTTGCGGCGCATGAAGGGGACGACGATCACACGCATGAACCCCAGCCCGTGCCCGACAAAGTGGCGCATCAGCCCAGCGCTATTCCCGATCGGATTGTGCTGACCTGGGACGGCGATCCTGCGACTTCGCAAGCCGTCACTTGGCGAACCGACGCCTCGGTCAAAAAGGCGTTTGCCGAAGTCGCCGTTGCGGAGGACGGCCCCTTCTTCAGCTTCAAAGCCGAACGCACGATCGCGGACACCACGCCGCTTGAATCGAACCTGGGTAACGCCAACTATCATTCGGCCGTGTTCAAGAACCTCAAACCGAAGACTCGCTACGCGTACCGCGTGGGCGATGGCGAGAACTGGAGCGAATGGTCGCAATTCTCCACAGCGAGCGATCAGCCCGAGCCGTTCACCTTCATCTACTTTGGCGACGCCCAAAACGAATTGAAGTCGTACTGGTCGCGCGTGGTGCGCGAAGCCTACCGCGACGCGCCGAAAGCGGCGTTCCTGTTGCACGCGGGCGATCTCGTCAATCGCGGCGTGAACGACGCCGATTGGGGCGAATGGTTCTACGCCGGCAGCCATATCCACCGCATGAACGCGTGCGTCCCCACGCCCGGCAACCATGAATACGCCAGCCAGGACGGCAAGCGCTCCATCACCAAACATTGGCGCACGCTATTCACGCTGCCGCAAAACGGGCCGGAAGAACTCAAGGAAACCGTTTACTACCTCGACTACCAAGGCGTGCGCATCATCTCGCTGAACTCAAACGAGAAGCAAGACGAGCAAGTCGCGTGGGTGGAGCAAGTCTTGTCAGATAATCCCCATCCGTGGACGGTTATCACTTTTCATCATCCCATCTATTCAGCGTCGAAAGGGCGAGATAACCCCACGCTGCGCAACCTGTGGCAGCCGGTGTTCGACAAGTATCAAGTTGATCTGGTGCTGCAAGGGCATGACCACACGTATGCTCGTAGCGGTTTGATGACGCACGAGAACGTGCCGACCGGCGCCACGAATTTCAGCGAGAAAGGCGGCACATTGTATGTGGTGTCGGTTAGCGGTCCCAAGATGTACACCGTCGAGCGACGCCCCTTTATGCGCCGCGCTGCCGAGTACACGCAGTTGTATCAGATTATTTCGGTTGAAAAGGACGAACTACGCTACGAAGCTCGCACCGCCATGGGACGACTCTACGACGCCTTCACTCTGCGCAAACGCGAAGGTCAGCCGAATGAACTGATCGAACAAATCCCGGATACGCCGGAGAACATCGGCAAAGAGGCGCGCCCGTAATGAGGGTGACAAACGTGACGACGGAAAACGCGATCTTACGTTGGAATCGCGGGACCCGGCGTTGAGCGCAAGTTTTCTCGCGACGAAAGACCGGTGCAAACCACCGAGGCGTATTCCGCCATGGCCTCGTGCCAGGCTTCAGGCAATCGGTCGGCGTCTTCCTCGGGCAACGCGATGATAATTCGCTTGGCGCCTTTCGGAGCGCCGGGCGCAATCGAATAAAAGCGATCGAGGTAACTTGGCTCGCGGTAAAACTCTTGCAGCAAGGTCTCATGCGTGCCGGCGGACAGTCTTTCCGGGCAACCGGCCGGGTCGAGGATGACCTGCAACGTGGTGTGGGGGTTATCGCTGAGCACCTGCCTTACGATTTTCGCAACTTGCGGGGCTTGGGCGTCGAGGTTCGCGGAACGTAGCCAAAGCGTGAAAGCTTGCGTGCGATTTGCCGGCGATCCGAGTCCCGTCAACACGGCGCCATCCCAGAAATCGAGGTCGAAGTACGCTCGATTGTTCCACTCCGGCAAGATGTCATGAGGGCACACGTTCGACTCGCCGACCAACGAGAACTCAGGCAACACCGGCGGCGGGAGCGGGTCGAACTCGGTGTCGAACACGTCTTGCGCTTCGGCCATCAGTTCATGCATGGTCGCCAGGTCAAGCGTTGGCGTTTCCAGCACGTAGTACGGAGTGCGGTCTTGATACCGTAGCCCCAGTTGCGGCGCTTCTTGGCGGAACGCCGTGCCCGGCAAAATAGCAAGCTGGAAGACTTGAATCCGTGTGTACAGGCCGCGGTCGACGAGGTAGCGATACCCCCGCCGGACCGATTCGGCCGTGTCTCCCGGCAGCCCGATGATCAAGTCGATCTTTACTTCAATGCCCGCGTCGAGCATCGCTTGTACTCCCCGCTCGAACGCACGAAGGTTGTTCTTGCGGTCCATCAGGTCCATCGCCAGCGGATCGACCGATTGCAGACCAACTTCGACTTCCGTGAAATTCGCCTCGCGCAACAAACGCGCCGTTTGCGGCGTAATGCCCTCGGCCCGCAATTCGCCAAAGTAGGTGAACTGCCGATCGGGGTTCTCGCGGGCTAGTAAGCGAAGGAACTCATCGAAGTTTTTGCGCTGGTTCAGCGTAGGGTCAAGCAGCACCACTTCGTCCGCGCCTCGCTCTCGCGCATGCCGCAAGTTGGCGATGATCTTCTCTTCGTCCACAAAGTACAGCGCATCATAACTTTTGGGGTAGTAACAAAACTTGCATTTGAACACGCAACCCCGAATCGTTTCGAGAAACAGCGTTTTCTCGTCGGCGGCGTCCAAGATGCCCGACAGGTAGGGCGATGAGATTGGATTCAGGCTGGGCAAAGGTCGCCGGAATGGCACGACCAGCTCGCCCGTTGCCACCTGACTCCGCATCGTCGCGCCGACGAACAGTCCGTCAAGAGTCGATGTGGGCGCCTCGTCACGAAGCAGCGACTGAAGCAAATCAGTAAACGTTTGTTCGCCTTCGCCAATCGCGGCGTAGTCGACTGCGGTGTGGCGAAGTACCCAGGCGTTGTCGGCCGTGATTTCCGGACCGCCAAGCACGATTCTCAGGTCGGGACAACGCTCTTTCAAACGCTGCGCCACCCAGAGCGTGCGATCGATATTCCACAAATAGCAGGTGAAACCGACGAGCCACGGTTGACGCGCCAAGATGGCTTCCACCACCCCGCAATCGCTGCGCGTGTTCGAGTCTACGGTCGGCAGCAAGGTGATTTCGTAATCTTCGCCAAGACCGTGTTGCTCGGCGTACATCTTCAAATAGGCGCCAGCAAGCGGAACGTTCTGACGAATTGGCTCCGGGCCGACCGGGGGAATCGGCAACTGCGCCAAAAGAACTTTGCGTCGTGACTTCATAAGTTTTCAACGCCCCGCAACGAAGACGCGGTTCGACGTTCCGCCGTTACGCATCACTTGGAGGCCCCGGTTCCTTCGCGGTCTTGCCCGCACGCAACCGATCCAAGAATTGGGACAGGTCCTTGGGCAAAGGCGACTCGAACGCCATCTTCTTCCCCGTTAGCGGATGTTCAAACCCCAACTCGGCGGCATGCAGCGCCAACCGCGGCGCCCCGCTGCGGTCAGGTATTGGCTTACCACCCAGCGGCTTGCGGTATACCTTTTCACCGCACAAGGGATGCCCAAGCTCGAAAAGGTGGATACGAATTTGATGCGTGCGGCCCGTTTCCAATCGGCATTCAATCAGCGTGTAGCCGTTCAGGAATTCAATCGGCCGAATATGGGTGACGGCATGCTTGCCGGTGTTGGGTTTGGTCGTGCTGCCGCGACGACCATCGCCACGGTCTTTGACCAGCCGTGTTTCGATGGTTTGGGCTTCAACCCTTCCTTCCACGATCGCCAAATACCGGCGATGCGTGGTATGGCGGCGGAATTGCTCCATCAACCCACGCTCGGCGCGTACCGTTCGCGCGAAGACCATCAAACCGCCCGTCTCGCGATCCAGCCGGTGCACTGGTCGCACGGGAGGCGGCACTCCGGGCCGAGTCGCCTTACCCCTCGGGCGTTCGCGTTTGGCGATGATCGGTGGAAGCATTTCGTCCAACGTCGGCTGAAATTGCCGCCGCCGCGCCGGCCAACTCAACTCCTCGGAATGTCGCGTTGAGGTGATTCCCGGCGGTTTTTCCACCACGACGACATGTTCGTCGAGGTACACAATTTGAATATGCTCAGCTTTGGGCAGCGGCGGCGCCGAGTCGGCCAGCACTTTGACCACTTCTTCGGATTTGAGCCGGCGTGCTTCATCAAGGCAGAGATTGCCGTTCACCAGGACGCGCCGCGTGCGGATCAAGTGCCGCACATCGCTCCAAGAGCGGTCGGTCATCCATTGGCGCAGGGCTTTGGCGACGGTTTCCCCCGCCTCGGCGGCTGTAACGTGAAAGATGGGTTCGGCGCGGCGCTTCATCGCCGAAATTATATAAAAACCGGGCGTGGCGGTCAGGGGCCCGATTTTCACTACGCCTCTGGAGTTCAATACGTCGGGGCGCGGCGCTCAGGCGACCGGTTCGCAAAGCGAGTCCTGATTTACTGTCCGCCGCCGAAAAGTCGCTTCAGCGTGTTCTTCACCTCGGGATTGACGTTCAGGTTTTTTTCGATCAGTTGTTGGGCGGCGTTGCCGACCATTTGCCTTCCAAGTTGCTCAACGGCGCCTCGGTCGAGCCGCGGCGACGTCAAAGCCCCGCCGACCGGAATTTGAAGCGTTTGTCCGCGCAAACTTGCAAGCACCGGCTCCTTTTCGACCCACCGATCTTGCACGGGCACTTCCGCCAAGAGGTCGAGCGTTTGATCCAGTCCGACCGATCCGCGCGTGCGAATGACCACGTCTTTCGACGACATTTTCAAGTCACGGTGATAGACCCGACCTCCGACCATTTCAAACGGAAGCGATTGTTCGGGCACTTGCAACCAGACCGTTGAACCGCCGGAAACCGCCGCGAGCGGTTGTCGTTCGATCATCGCTTTGACCTGATCAGCCAACGCCAGAAATTGGCGCGACAGTGGTCCCGGCCCCACCTGAGCCTGATGAATCGTCATCGCGCCGCGCACTTCGGTGCGCGTCGGGTCTTCCAGCACGATCTTTGCGGGTTGCGCCAGGGCCAGAGAAAACGTTCCCTCCGCTTCCGTCGCATCGGCCAACAGCGGCGCCACGTACTTGAGCCAGGAGCGGCACATTTCCGGAGCAATGCGCGCGTTCTGCACGATCGGGCCGGCGTCAATCATTACGGCCATCGGTTGTGCATTGAGCAGCACCTTCGGCGCGGCGGTGAGGCGACCTTCCGCCAAGGGAATGTCGAGCGGCCCAAGTTTCAACTCGCCGTCGCTCAATTCAACGGGCGCCTCGCCGGCGCCGGTCTTGATTCCCTGATATTCCGCCGAAGTCCACGCCAAGGATGACTTGCCGACGACTTCTGGCGAAACGAACGTCGCCGGAGCGCCCTCGGCCGAAGAACCGCCCGCCAAGAGCGGTCCTTGTAAGGTGAACGGACGAGGACCGCGCCCGGTCATTTTGACATCGGCCCCTATCCAAGTTCGCAAGCGATCCAAAACTTGGGCCAAATCGTAATCCACCTGGCCGGCCAGATCGACGCGGCAAACCGTGGTTGCCTCGGCCACGCTCCCTTGGGCTTGAAGTTGCAAGGCCCCGCCTGCAACGGCAGCCTGACGCACTTCAATCGCATCGGTCTTGGGCGCATACGAGGCTTCAAGCGACAGCCGCAGTTGGCGCTCGTTCCACAAAGTGGTCCAAGCCGTCGATTGGGACACCGGTCGCGTTGGCGCCCGCGCTAACGTGGCGCCGCCAGCCACCGCGTACGCGAAGTTTTCAATCTCGGCCGAACCCTGAACCGACACGCCGCTGGCGGTGTTTTCGGCATGGACCTTTCCCGTGGTCATTCCTGCGACTTGCCATGTGGGCGGTTGTTGCGTGTTTGGAATCCACTGCATTACACGTTGCAGGTCGGCGCGAAAGTCGATATCGCCCGCCGCGGCGAAGGCATCGTTCGCCAGGTTGATCGCCACCTTTTGCGCGCGGAAGGCGACGGCGCTCGATGCGAACGTGGCCTGCTTCATAGCAATCGTTTGCGATGCGCCATTCCAAGTTACGTCGCCTTGCGCCTCGACGCGGGACTCGCGCACGGTCAACCCGGCCCCTTGAAAGTACAACGACTCGATGAGGGCCGTCGCGGTAGTGAAGTCGGCCTGATGGGAGCCGACGGCTCCTTGCGCGCTCAGCGAAGCACGGCCTTCGAGCGCCCCGGCAGGGAGCGCCACGAAGTTCTCCAGCCGCGGCGCCCACGACGCCAGATCTCCTCGCGCTTCACAGTGTACGGGCCACGCTGTCGCCGCGTTCATGTTTTCGACCGGTGCGGTCAGTCGGACTAGCGCTGCATCCTCGCCGGCTTTGACTTCGACCGATGCTTGCTCCAGGCGGCGAAGGCCGTCCTGATCCAATACGCCAGCGGCCGCGAACGTGGCGGTTAACTCCGGCTCGCGCCAAGGCCGCCGATTCGGCGCGGCCCAAGTGAAGTTCGCCAATCGCAGGTGTCCGTCGCACCCGACGAGTTCCCTTTCGCCGCGTCGCCAGCGCGCCTGCCCCTCGACGGATCCGCCAAATTGCATGGCGCCCAAGTCAACGAAACGTTGTAACTCCGTCGCAAGTTTTGACAGGTCGGCTTGGATCGCAAGATTTCCTTCTTGGAACGAGCCCGCGCCGGTCGCTTGAAAGAAGTCGGACTCGCAGGCCAATTGATCAAGTGTCGGTCCGTCGGCGGTGTCGCGCAGGGCGAAGGTCGCCATCAAAGGCCGGTCCCACGTGATTTGCCTTCCTTGATGCGTGGCGGCCAGTCCGCTCGTTTCCAGGCGACCTTCCCATTTTCGCGTCTGTTCTTCGTCGCGGGTCGCGCACGTCAGGCGAATTACGCCTGATGTGACCGTGAGTCCTTCCCGCAGTTTAAGCGTTTGTGGCAGGAGTCGCGCGAGTTGGGCCAGGTCGAGTTCGCCTTGACCGTCGAACGTCACCTCGCGAGCCGCCGATAGGAATTGACGGCTCGAAAGAGCCGCCTTGGGGGCAGCGCCGGACGCTTGTACACGACCCACATCGCACGACAGGCTCATGTTTTGAAGTGTCAACGTATCGCCCGTCCAGCCGGCTTCGCCAGAAGCGTTCAATTGTTCGAACTGCACGCGGTCGCTCCCCAAATGCTCGGGAAACTGAGCGTCGAGCTGTTCGACAACACATTCCTCGATTTTCAGGCTGCCGGTTCCGCCGTCGTCCAAGTTGGCCGAGAATTTCAGGTTCGCATGGCCTGCGAGATTCGCACGAACGCCGCAACGTGTGAAGAAGGGAATGAGCGCCGCGAGTGGCACACTTTGACTGTTCAGCGTGAACTTGCCCACGCCTTGAACGTTCTCACCGGAACTCGTTTCGCCCGCGCGCCATTCGCCAGAAAGTTGCAGTTCACCGGTCACCGGTTCGCTGGAAACGATCGTGGCGAGTTGGACCTGGTAGGGTTCGGCCGCGTCAGCGGAAATTTGAAGCGTTGCGGCGATTTGCTGGAGCAGGGCTTCGTGTTGGGTCGCGTCGTCGCGCAACAGGCATTTGCCGTCCACCATGCGAAGTGTGCACGTGACGCCGCCGCTCGATTCGCCCTCCAGCAACGGTGCGATTGCGTCTTCCAGGTTGCTTCCGTCCGGTCGCACCACGGCGTGAACGGTGGGCTGCGTGATTTGTATTTCTCCCAAGTTACGTGAGTTGAGCAGCAGCGTGAGCAAGCTTTTGGACGTCGCCGCTTCGGCCGCTTCGAACAACGGAGCACCGTGTTCATCGTTGACCACGACTTGACGGATGCGAATCGGCGCGAGCCAGCCGAGGGATACATCGCCTAGCATGACCTGGCCGCGGAAACCCGGCAGCGCGGCTTTCACCGCGTAATCTTTGAGCGAGGTGTTGGCGACAAGGAGCGGTAAGCACCAAACGCCTGCCAATACCGCCACACCAAATAGACCTAGTCGCAGCACTAACGAACGTGTGCGTCCCTGCGACGACCTAGAGTTTTCGACGGGGGACGCGGGCGAAGGCGGGTGCGGAGCCATGGCAATTCCTCGCAGAACATCCTCAACCGGCGCAAAGCGCCAGCGCATGAAAAGGCGCGGGATTGTACTGCGAGCGCCAGGTTCCGCCCAGGCCGATTTACGCGGGACGATGCTGACGCAACTCGATGAGCACTTGTTCCAGATCGGCCCGAAGCGGCGCCTCGAAGTCAAGCGGCTCACCCGTCAGGGGGTGAGTAAGTTTTAGACGCCGGGCGTGCAGCGCCATGCGATCGAGCAGAACAAGTTCATTTTCGCGCCGATCGCGCACTTCGCCCAAGCTAATTTGAGCGCGACCGCCGTAGAGCTTGTCACACAAAATCGGGTGCCCCACATGCGCCAGGTGCACCCGAATTTGATGCGTGCGGCCTGTTTTGGGAAATACACGTACGGCGGTGTATCCGTCGAACCGTTCTGTGACTTCGTAAAACGTTCGGGCGTCACGACTTGTGGAATGACCCGCGCGAATGGCCATTTTTTCACGATGGTGGGGATGCGCCCCAATCGGTTGTTCGATTACATCGCGATCGCGGTCTAGACGACCGGAAACAATCGCAAAATACTCCTTTTCGGTGGTGCGAGCTTCAAATTGCGCGGCCAGAGCCATGTGAGCCCGGTCCTTTTTGGCCACGATCAGCACTCCCGACGTATCGCGGTCGAGTCGGTGTACGACGCCGGGTCTGGTGGGGCCGCCAACTTCGCTCAATTGCTCGAAATGAAAGGCCAGCGCCGCGGTCAAGGTTCCGGACCAATGTCCCCGGCTTGGATGAACCACCATACCTGGGGGTTTGTTAATCGCCGCGATCCATTCATCTTCGTAAAGGATTTCCAGAGGGATGTTTTCGGGGCGTGGAGCTTGCCGCGGCAAGTCGGGAAGCGTGGCGACGACCTTTTGGCCCGCGCGCAAGCGATACGCCACTTTGGTGCGTTCGCCGTTCACGGTCACGCCGCCCGCGGCGATCACATTGCGCAGCATCACGCGGCTATACAAGGGAAACCGTTGGGCCAAAAAAGCGTCAAGCCGGCCTCCTGCATCACTCGGTTCAACGAGCATTTCAATCGGGTCACGGGAAAGTTCTTGTTGCATGAATGTCGCGTGAGACGCAAAACTTCTCGTCAATTATTTTCTCGAAACGGAATTTTCAACGCTCTAAGTAATTAACACAAAAGTGTTTACATAGCTTCGATTGCATGAAGACAGCCGCGAGGACTTGACTTTGATCTGTACATGTGTATAATGAGGGGCGAGTCATGCAAGGGGCTTACGCGCGGCCCACGTCCAGTGTCGGTCACTGGTGCGCTTTACCGTTTCCGCGGCAAAACCCATCACCTCGACCAGCGCCTGGATCTCCTCCAGGGTCAAAGCCGCTCGAAGCGAATCCGCAAACATCTGCCGTGAGCTGTCTTTTTCTTTCCCGGCGTACAGCTCCACCAACCGCGTGAGTTCGTCCTCATCGTCGGGGCGCAACAGATCCCGGAAAAAAAGCAATCCTCCCGGAGCGACGACACGCACCGCCTCCTCCAAAACCCGTTGAGGGTCTGGAATATGGTGTACGATGCTGTTGGAGACGACGGTCGTAAAAAAGCCATCGTTATACGGAAGTGCTTTGGCGTCGACCCGGTCGAGTAAGACGCGGTCGGTGAATTGCGCAATTTCCAAGTTGTTCCGCGCAACATCGAGCATGGCGGGCGCCATATCCACGGCCATCACGCGGCAGGTTTCGCACAGGCGGCAAAGTTCGATCGGAATGAGCGCCGTACCGGCGCCAAGATCGAGCACGTCTCCCAGGGGCGTTTCGCCAGCGGCCTCCAACAGATCGACGGCGAAACGACGATTCACCTCGCGATGGTCCATCGCGTTGTAGTCGAGCGCTTCCTCGATCGAATCCATCGCTTCAGGTTCCAACACACGAGAAAGCATGAAAAACACCTATCAAGATTGGACGGAAAACCCGCGCCGCATGTCGAACCGGCCGCGCGTCGTTTATTCTATGCCGGTAGACGACGCGCGGCGAGGCGAGCGTTACACTGAGATGTGGCTGGGCCTGACGGATGCGGCCTGATGTTTTCGAGGATGGCGTCTTCTTCATTCGGAGATTCCCCCATGTTGTGCCGGATTGCGCTGGCCTTGGCCTTGTGCGCGGCGGGCGTCGAAAGCGGTCTTGCTCAGTTGCAGTTTCAGCCGGGCGATCTGGCCGCGGTGGCGGCCGGCGGCGTCCCGCTGATGCAGAATAAACAAGTCGTGGGACAGCTTCCGGAAGGCTCCTGGTTCGAAATTGTGCGCACTTCCGGCGGCTGGGCCGCAGGCTACGCCTATCAGGAGGGCCGCCGCCGCGCCGGTTGGGCGCCCATTGAAAAACTGCTTCCCGAGTCGATGACTCGGCAAGCCGACGCGGCGGCCGCATGGGAGCAAGCGGGCGCAACGGTCGAGAAGGACGCCTCCGGCGCCGTGCTAACGATCGATGCTGCCGACTCCAACGCCAGTGATGCGGAAATGGCGCAATTGAAGTTTTTCCCACGGTTGGAGGAGATTTCGCTCGGCGGCTCGCGCATTACCGAGTCCAGTTTGTCGCACTTGGCGGGCCTGCCGCGTCTCAGGCGAGTGTTCTTAGACGGGCTGCCTATTACCCAGGCTGGCGCTAAGACGTTGGGACAACTTGTCGAATTGGAAGGCTTATCGCTGGCCAATACCAAAGCCAATGACGCGGCATTGGCGACAATTTCCGGCCTCACAAAACTGCAGGTCCTGAACCTGACCAACTGCGACGTTTCCGACGCAGGACTGGCGCATCTCGAACCCCTGGTGAGCATCGAAACGCTTGCGCTACGCAACACCAAGGTGCGCGGGCCCGGGTTGGCGCATTTGCGCGGGATGAAATGGTTAAACGTCTTGAACCTGAGCGAATGTCCGCTGGAGGGAGCGCACCTGATGCACTTGGGAGGAATGGAGCATCTACGCATTCTTCACATTGCCGATTGTCACGTCGAACAAAGCTTCATTGACGACCTGGAAGCGAATTCAACCAGCCTGGCGGTGTTCGATTGACGGGTCGTCCGTGGACATTCGGCCTGGCGTTGTTGGTCGCGTCATGGAGTAGAGGTCCGATGCGCTGGCTTGAGAATCTGGCACTCATTCCGGCCGTTTGATGGACTTTGATGGCCGCGTGACAGGATCTTCTATCGTAAAAGAAGTTGCCAGCGGAGTAGAAATGACTCGCCGACGTCTTTTCTGAAGCGGCATTGCACCAGCTATCGTGGCGCGAACAAACCGAAAATAACTTTTTGGCGAGACAAGCCGTGAGTAGTCGGTGTTTTTGCAAACCGCGCACATAAACCGTTGGGCGTTCGCTCACGGGGCGTTTGGTTGGTGGAGCAAGAATCGCCCACGCGCTTGGTGGCTAATTCAAGTGCACCCACTACGCCGTAGCCTCGACGCACGCCAGTTTGATTTGCGGGACGACCAGAACTATCATCTCTGATTGCGTTCGCCCAAATAACGGCCCGTCATCGTTCGCGATTCAACCCTTTAGGAAGCAGTCTATGGTGAAATCCGTTCCTCCCGCATTTTCGGTTTTGTTCGTTCTTGGCCTGGTGTTGGCAACGTGCTTCAGTGCAGCTCATGCCCAGCCAAGAAAGGATGGCGTGGACGATGTGCGCGGCGCCCGTTGGGGCTACACAATCACGCGCGACCGCAAAACGGTGAAGGGAGAATTCCGAGTTCTCAATTACGAGGTCTTCCAGAATGGAAGAAAAGTCGGAGATGTCCGGCCTAAGGGAAGTACGGAAACCGTAATTGTCATCAACGGCGTTCCCGAATTAAACGGCCGCGCCGTGCTTACTAAAACGGATACTAAACCGCCGGTGTGGAAAGGCGAACTGAAGCGCGCAAACGGCAACGTGTGGCCCATCGAAGTCATCATGACGGACCGCTAACGCTCGGACACTTGATTTGGCGGGGCACGCGTGATTTGGCGGGGTACGCGACGTATGGCACAAGCGTTAGAGTAGTTCGATCTGCGAACTTCGCACGATGATCGTCTCTTGTCGGAACCGCGATTCCAGGCGTTGCCGATAGGCTCTCCACCACGCGCGGTCGAGTTGATCGGCCATGACCTCAAAGATCGCAATCGAATCGTCGTTCGTTTCGCGATCACCTTTCTTCCAACGGCCTTTGGCGGGAGCGTGTACGAACGCAGTTACGCCGCCAAAGGCTTCGGTCAGTTCATTCTCAACACGTTCAAACTCTTCACGGTCGAAAAGGCGATTGTCGTTATCTCGAAGTGGAAGCAGTATTTGCACCAGCACCATAGAGTGTACGCCTGGCGACGACGGTTCGGAGTTTTCACAAATTGGACCTGGGCGAGGTCAGGCTGTTACCCACCGGTTGCGCGTTTTCCGGCCGGTGTGCCGCCGACAGCTCCGCCAGTTGGGCCGGCGTAAGCGGGAGCCAATTCCTGATCGGAATTGATATTCACGTCAAAGTTGCCGCTTCCCATCGCGCTGTCAAGTTCGGCGTCGTCGGGTTCACCACCGCCCGTATTCGTTCCCGCGAGACCGCCGATGGCGGTTCCGCCCCCAGGCGAGCCCGCGGCGTGCACATCGGCCCGATCACCTTCCGCGTAGTCGGCCTCTAGATCCGTAAAGGGAATTTGCACGACATCTTGTTCGAGTTCGACTTCGTCGATCTCCGGATCTTGCAAGCGTCCACGGCGCGCCTGAGAGGCTTCATCCTGCAAGCGGCCATGATTGATGTTGACATTCGCGCCGCTTTGCTCCGCTTCGGCGCAGGCGGTGCAATAGCGGGCGAACGGTAGGACCTCTAACCGAGATTCTAGAATCCGTTGTTCACAGCTCTCGCACTGGCCGTACGTGCCGGCCTCAATCCGCTTCAGGGCGCCAATCACTTCGTCGCGTAAGTGCTCTTGATTTTGCAACAGCGTGGAGTTCAACTCCTGCATGTAAACTTCCGTGCCCAGGTCGGCCAAATGCATCGGCGCGTTGGAGAGGTTCCCGGCAACATCGCCGCCCGTTGATGTGCGTGCGCTGTCCTCCAACGCGGTGGTATCGCCAACGAGTCGGGCCGCCATGACGCGGAGACGGTTCTTTAGTTTGTCGAGCTTTTTATCGGTCATCGTTTCCTCCAGGGGGACGGTATCCGTCGCTGCGCCCATTGCCTGGGGTGAAGCAGCATTTGCCGTGCCGTTTTATGCGGCGTCGCTCGGAAATGCGGGAAGTGGTAAGCGCGAAGACCGAACTGCGTGTAACTCGAAGCGGATCGGACGGATAATCCCGCGAGGTCGATTTTCTCAGGGAAAAGCGTTGGCAGGGCCAAAGTTGACGCGCCCTGAAGATACGCCGGCCCGATGATCGAAAGGCGGATGCAAAGGTAAACCGTTGCCCGGTGCGTCAGCCGTCCGAGGGTTCCGCGATGTGGGGCGTAGCCGCAGGAGCCGGCGCTGCGGCGCGTTTGCGGCCAAAAAGCTTACCAAACCAGGCGCGCAACCCCCGGGGTTTTTCCAACTCGGCGATGCGCAGCTCCAAAAGCGTGTTGCGCCCATTGAGTTCCTGGACCAAATTGCGAAGATCCTGCACTTGGGTTTGGAGCGATCCCTCCAAGGCAGTGCGCAATTGCGCAAGAGAGGACTCGCGGTTATGCTGCTCCTGCAACAGTTTTGACTCGAATGCCGATGTGCTCGCAGCGAGCGAATCGAGACTTTCGCGGACCTGCAAATAGGTGCTCTTCGATTTCTGCTTTAACTCTTCGACATGTTCCGCCACAAGCTCGCGGGCGCGTATTTCGGCGCGACGTTCCGTTTCGGCGAGATCATGGGTGAGTTTTTCGGTGGCGGCCTTGGACTCCTGTTCAACGACGTGGACCGCTTCTTGGGTGATGACGCGGGCTTTTTCCTCAACACGTTGTTCGGTTTGCACAATCTCCTGCGCTAATCGTTCCGCGGCTTGACGGGCCTCTTCCTCGAGCCGACGTGCTGCTTCCTCGGCTTGCCGCTGAGATTCAACCAGCTCTTGGGAGAGTCGTTCCGCCGCTTCTCGGGCTTGTTTTTCGACGGTTTGAACCTCCTGCCGGGCGATTTCTTCCGCCTTACGTTCGGCAGTGCGTGTCGCGGCTTCCTGAAAGGCAGGCATGCGGCACTGGACCGACTGGTCAACCTTTTCTTCGACGAAGTCGTGCATCTCCTCTTCGATTTTCGAAACGCCGCCACGGAGGGTGCGCCGCACCAATTCGGAGAGCAAAACGCCGATTCCCGACGATGCTTCGCCGAGCGCCGGATCAAGCCGTTCGACTAGCGAATCGCGCGGGATATTCGCAGGTCGTCGATCCAGTTCGCGGAATTCTTCGTTCACAATGCAGGCCCTTGTGTTTTACGCCTCAACGTGAAAACACCCCCTTGGGTGGGGCGATTCTTCCTCATTGTAAATCAAAAGTTTTGCGGCGAAACATCCAAATGGCGCATGGCGGTAAATTTGTCCCCTCCGTGGAGCTTCACCACATGCGGCTGGGAACGCCCCCTGGGGCGACAAACCGACGCCACATGAACAACCGGTGTTTCCCGCTCATCGGCACGCAAACGCCATACGCACGGCCGTCGGTTTAGGGGACACTGGCAGCCAACCGCTTCAGCGCTATCGTGGCGTAGGCGCCGCGAGGAAGATCAAAGGCAAGCTGTAACTTCATCCGGCCGGGATAGACCTCATCGGCGTCGGTCTGGCTTCCATGGAATTCGACCGATTCGATCAGCCGTCGCCCGCCCCGGCTGAAAAAGCAGTCGCGCGGATACTTAACTCGCATTTGCTCTAGCTTGAGTCCAAAACGGCCAAGCACCGCGTCATACAAAGGTCTTTGGGATTCTTCGGGCGTCGCCCGTGAGGAAGGGTAAGGCAGCGTGACCGCGCGGAGGGCCGAGAGTTGCTGTTCGGCCAGACCGTGATGATACGGCGCCGGTCCAAAGCGTAGCGGAAGCATCCAGAATTGGCCTTCCTGCAGGTTTTCACGCAGGTACGCGGCGGCCACTTCATTCCATAAATAGCTTTGAAAAGCGGAGAGGTACAAGCGACGCATGTCGACACGAAGCCGGCCGAAGGCGCCGCGAAAATCCGCCGGATGATCGACGAGGAATGTCACGAGGCTGCGTCGATGCGAACGCCCCAGCGCCGCTTTGGCTTCGGTCCAGCGCCCCCAGTTTTTTTCCAAAGTTCGTTTCTCTTTCGCTTCGGCGGGGGTGTCGTGTTCGTTCGGATCAACTAACGCCAGCCAAAGCGCGCGTTCAAAGTCGCCCAGCACCCACGGCCGCGCGATGAAGTCGCCCGAGGCACCGACGGAGCCAAAGCGTTGCTCGTCAAAGTAGTTTGGAATGCCGTCGTGGGCCAACTGCGTGATGGCGGTATCGAGATGCGCCACATCGGAATCGTCCAGGTTGCGCACCACGATCTGAAACCGGTTTCCGCGAATATCGCCGGAGGAGAAGGCGAATTTCGTTTGCCCTAGGTATTCCAAATGGAACCGCGCCGCCTTGAAGTCGCGCTGCGGGCCCCGGTGAATGGTGAGGTACTGCCGCGTAATGGCGTGGAAGTCCTTCATGCCGCCATAGGAAACCCGGCGGCGAGCAACGTTCCAAGTACGCAGCACCGCGTCGACGGCCTCCGGCGTGCCAATCCACCGTTTGGTCAAACGGTAGAGCGCGAAGTCTCCGGTGCTGGGCCGCACGTCGGAAAGTTCTTCAACTTGAAAGTCTTCCGGCAGACGCTTAATCTCCAAGGTTTTTTCCTCTTTCCTGTTGTGGCGGGCGGAGCGCGGCGGGTGCGTTTTGCTTACGATGTTGCGCCGCGCGATTGACGATCACCTGGCCACGCACAATACTACGGTCGTTTCTCACAACCAAGAAGGAGCAGCATGGTCGAACTCGGTGTTAACATCGACCACGTCGCCACGGTGCGACAAGCGCGAAAGACCTATGAACCGGACCCCGTGTGGGCGGCCGCCGCCTCGGAATTGGGCGGCGCCGACGCAATTACCGTGCACCTGCGCGAAGATCGTCGGCATATTCAGGATCGGGACGTCCGCGTGTTGCGCGAAACCGTTTCGGTCAAGTTGAACTTGGAAATGGCGTGCGCTCAGGAGATTGTCGAGATCGCATGTCAAGTCAAACCACACCAGGCGACGCTGGTTCCCGAACGTCGCGAAGAAGTGACCACCGAAGGAGGGTTGGACGTTACCCGCCACCGTGACTCCGTCGCTCGGGCGGTGCAACGTCTTCAAGACGCGGGAATTTTTGTGAGTTTGTTTCTTGACCCAGACCCGGCCCAGATTGACCTTGCGGCGCAGTTGGGGGTCGAAGCGGTCGAACTGCATACCGGGCAATATGCGCTGGCGGCCGAACGCGATCGGTTGACGCAATTGGCCGCCTTGGCGGAAGGAGGACGCCAAATTCGAGAACTGGGCATGCGCCTTCACGCGGGACATGGCTTGAATTATCACAATGTGCAACCCATCGCCGCGATTGAAGGCATGCGCGAACTGAATATCGGCCACGCCATTATCGCGCGTGCGTTGTTTGCGGGAATGGAACAAGCCGTGCGCGAGATGAAACGCGTCATCGATCAGGCCACGCGGCGTTAGTGATTCGCCGGCCAATGGTTAATCGAATTGGCAGCGGCCCATGCCGCATTGCGGCAAGCCACAACCACCGGAAGGAGCTGGTGCGCACATGGGCAACGCCGTTTTGGCCGCATTGTGCGCCGCGGGAACACTAAAATGTTTGTGAACTTGTGTCGTGTGGCAGGTGGGGCACTCCGGCGTTTCTTGCCCGCGAATGAGCAACTCGAACTCGGCGCCGCACGCTTGGCAAACATACTCGTACAGGGGCATCGACGAAACTCCTCGGTTGATTGGCGTACCCGCTCGGGCGGCGGGGCGTCTTCACTATTTTAAACGTTGTCCCCCCGATGCATCCAGCGACCTTAACTCGCGAACAAGTGCGTCATGTCGACCGGCTTGCCGTCGAGGAATTCGGCATGTCGAGCCTTGTGCTCATGGAAAACGCCGGGCGAGGCTGCGTCGATGTGATGCAAGCGGTTGGAATCGCGGGCCCAGTCGTGGTTTGTTGCGGTCGCGGTAACAATGGGGGGGACGGATTCGTCATCGCCCGACACCTGGACCTGCGCGGATTCCCGGTGCGTGTCTTGCTCTGCGGCGATTGGCGCAAATTGACCGGCGATGCGGCAGCCAATTTTTATATTTTGCAGCAGTCCGCCATTCCCATCGAAATGATCGAAGGGCGGTTTTCTCCCGAAACGCTGCAGCGTGTTCTTACGGGCGCCGATTGGGTCGTCGACGCGCTGCTGGGAACCGGATCTCAGGGGGAGCCTAGACCACCTATGAATCAAGTGATTCAGACGCTGAATGCCTGCGAATCCAAAAGGATGGCCGTCGACCTACCCAGCGGCCTGGATTGCGACACAGGCGCGCTGGCAAGTTCGGTTTTTCGCGCCGATCACACGTGTACGTTCGTCGCTCCCAAACCAGGTTTCTACGGGCCAGCGGCGCAACAAATCGTGGGCGTGGTGCACGTGTTAGACATTGGCGCTCCGCGGAAACTCATCGAACGGTGTTTGTCGCAGCGCTAAGCATTGCGACAAACATTTTCGACTGCTAGATCTTTCCGCGGTCAAGCCATCGGGAACGACATGCCCGACACGCCATCTCGCTGGCTTATCGGCCAAAGCCAATGAAGAAGCTGAACATTCGCTCGTCATCCGTCGCGGCTTGGGCCACGGGGAAGGCGAAATCGAGGGCGATCGGCGCCGGTCCCATCGCTGGCACATTGATGCGTAACCCGAAGCCGGGCGCCACGCGGTAGTTTTCCGCATTGATCTCGATGTCTTGTTCCACGGTTCCGAAGTCCGTGAATACGACGCCTTTGAGCATGTCATCGGCCGTGAGTGGGAACAAATACTCAACCGTGCCAAGCATTTGGAAATTACCGCCCACGGTCACGCCGTTCACAACGGGCGAAGCGCCGCGGAAGTCGAAGCCGCGAAGCGTGCTGTTCCCGCCTGCGAAGAAATGCTCATACAAGGGCGTGTCGTTCCCTGAAAATCCAAACCGGAAGGCGTAGGAAAGCGTATGGCGCCCGGAACCATCCGGACGTTCGCGAAGCAAGAAGTATTGGCGGTAATCAATTTCCGCGCGGGGATAGCTAAAATCGCCAAAACCTTGTTCAAAACCAAGTTCGAGGAAGTGTCCTTCGGTGGGAGCAAAGGGAATATCACGCGTGTCGTGGGTGAGCGACAACCGGCCGGTGAAGAGGTCGCTATGACCCATGACGCGCTCTAGCTCCGCTATGCCTGCGATGCGCGGGTCTTGAATTTCAACCGACTCGGCTCGAACCGAGGTGGATAAGGACAAGTCGTGCGTGATGCGGTAGCCCAGCCCCAACCGGCCGCCCAGGCGCGACTCGGTCCAATCGTAATAGCGCCGGTCAAAGTAATAGGCGCTACTGCTGAAGCTAATCGGCGTGTCGAACAAATACGGCTCGGTAAACGTCAACAAGTAGCGCTGCAATTGGCTGCCGGGCATCGCCTCAAAGCGAAACCCTTGGCCGGCGCCTCGCCATGCGGTTCCATTGACGATGTCGGAGAAACTGGTGGGCGGACGGGTAATGTCAAAGTTTCTTTCATCCACCACAATCTGGCCTGTAACGCCCGCATCCGAGTTGACGCCCACGCCGAACATGAAGCGTCCTGTGCGCGTTTCGTCCACCATCACGTCGATATCCGCCGTCGCCTCGGGCGGCGCCAGGATGCTGTTCTGGGGAATCGCAGAAGGGGGCATATACGGTAAATCGCCCGGTGCGAGCACCATGCCGTTTTGCGGCGGCGGCATGGGCGAAATGATGGTCGCGGGCGGTAAGGTCTCGACAACCGCGGGAGGGCCGACATACGGTGCGGGACCACCATACCCGGCTTGCGGCGGCGTCCCGTAAACCGCTCCGTTGTAGTACTGCGGCGAAGGAAGCGGCGCTATGCCCTGCGCCTGGGCGACCAAGGGCGACGCGGTGGTCGTGGCGCCGACTCCCGAAGCTGGCATGGGGTAGCGCAAATGGTTCGATGAACCGGGGGCGAGCGTGTTCCCGACGGCGGCGTTTGGCGCCGCGCCGGGGACGTAACCCGTTCCGGAGGGATACCCGGCCTGTCCGCGAATGACGCGATCGCGGCTGGCGGCCGGCAGCGGCGCGGCATGGGCCGAACCGGTGATCGGCGCCGTCGCAGATTCATTCGTGGACCAAGCGGGGGGCGGCATGGCCGCGCAACCGGCGCTCGTCGCCCCAAGGACGAGTCCGGCCAGATATCGAATATGCCAGCGGCTTGTCTTCACGATGCTTTCCCTAGCCTGTTGCGACGGCCTGACGACGCCGAACGTGAAACGGACATCCGTGCCCGTTACCTCTGGACGAAACGACCCCGTGTTGTCGTTCCGTCTTGCCCCTCAATGGTACGTACTTCACCAGTTCGCAAGTTGTCTTACCGCACCTCCCCCGATGGTTCAGCATAGACGTCCAAAACCATGTAACGAACTCCGTCCGGGCTTTGTCCGCGGTATGCGGCGCCCGCCGAGTTCGCGGCGATCACATCATTCAGTTCCGGCGGCCGAACGACGATTTTCGGCGCGACTCCCTGCGCGGGATCGTTCTCGAACAATTGCGAGGCCTTTAATCGCCGTTCGCTGTTGCGGAGTTCACGAATGTCGATGATGTCACCCGGCCGTAGCGAGAGCCGGTTCAACACCACGTTCCGCTGCGTGTGGGGATGATCTCCGCCAATGTGCACATTGATCTTGCCCACGCGGTACACGTCGCCTTCTTTGATGCTATACACCAGATCGACGTAGCCCGGCTCTTCGAAGAATACGGTTTCCGCCTTGATGTCGGCGAAAATGTGGCCCCGGCTGCCATACAGATCTTTGATAATATTTTCATCCCGCAGCAAGTCGTCCTGGTTGAAATATTCGCCGGCGTTCAACTCCATGAGCGATTGCAGGTCGGCGGTATCGTATTTTTCGTGTCCTACAAACGAGACTTCGCGAACTTTGTACCGAGGGCCTTCGTCGATCACGAAGGTCACATTCAGCCATTTGCCCGAATCGCCCGTTTCGTAATACCGGCTCACGCGAGCGCGAAAGAAGCCCAAGTTGCGGTAGTAGGCGGTGAGCCGATCGACGTCTTCGTCCACTTTGCGTTTGTCGAACTTACCGCCGATGTAATACAGGACGCCGGGCTTCGATTGAACCACGGTTTTAAGGCGTCCATCGGTAGCGATGGTGTTTCCCTCGAATTTTGTGGAAAAGACCCGTTCCACGTCGCCTTCGCTGATCAGAAACACGACGCCGCGGTCCTGCGGCTTGTCGCCTTCGAGCACCACGACCTCGGCTTTGCCGAACCCTTTTTCTTGGTACAAGTTTTCAATGCGCCGACGGGCCTCCTCAACGGCGTATACGTTGAGCGACTCGCCTTTTTTCAGCCCCACTTCTTTGTTGAGGGCGTAGTCGCTAATGCCGGAAGCGAAAATGTTCCAGCGGCTGCCTTTGTTGCCTACGTAACGGATGTATTCAATCTTCGGCGGTTCGAGCAACTCGAAGATCACCACCATGCCCTCGGGAGCCTCGTGCGTGTAAGTCTTGACGTCGGCAAAGCGGCCTCGGTCGAGCAGGGTGTGCACATCGGCTTGCAATACTTCAGGATCGAACATTCGACCGCGGCGAGTTCGGAGCAGTCCTTCGATCTCGGACCGCGGAGTGACCCGATTCCCGCGAATCTGAACATCGATCACCTCTTTGGCGGGCCCCGTTGGCATCACTTGAATGTCGCGATAGCTGGGCGACTTATCCTTATTGATGAAGCCGCCTCCGCCGTTGCCAAACCCGCCGCCAAATTGCGCTGATCCGATCGCTGGCCATGCTCCCATGACGGCAATCACGGCTGCGGCAAGTAGCCAGCGCCCTCGGTCTGTACGTCGCCGAAGCTGATTCATGGACTTGCCCTAGTTCGACCTCGAAAGGCCGAGGAGAGTAATAATCGACATGCCGACCCCGCCCCTTAGGCGCTGCTGCTCGCGCAGAAACCGCCTACGGGCCGCGTAGAAATACCGGAAGTCGCTTCCGGCGGCAAGTTCACTTATGGCAAGTATTGGAAGTCGTCGCGCGCGTCTCGCCGCAAGAGGGGCGCATTATCGCAATTTGGCCCGCAATGCCGTAACAACCTCTGGCGGCACAAATCGTAGAAGTTTCTCATCGTCGGCTAGCGGCGCTATTTGCTTGATTAGCGAACTCGACACGTGGGAAAACTCTTCGTCGGCCATGAGAAACACGGTTTCAATCTCGGAATCGAGTTGCCGATTTGCCATCATCATGGTGAATTCGCCCGCGATATCCGTGAGCGGCCGTACCCCGCGCACCATCACCTTGGCGCCCAATTTCCGGACGAACGTCACGGCAAGCCCGCTGAACGTGGTAACTTCGACGTTGGGAAATCGTCGTGTCACACGCCGCAGCAGCTCCTCCCGCTCATCGGGGGAAAATAGCGGCGTCTTCTCGACATTAATGCCAATGCCAATCACCACACGGTCATACAAACTCGCAGCTCGTTCAATAATGTGTAAATGCCCCAAGGTGACGGGGTCGAACGAGCCTGTATAGGCGACAACATGCGGATCCAGAGGCGCCATAGATTTTTTGGCCAAAAGGCGGGGTGTGCCGTAGCGACAACGACTGGTGAATCAGTCTAGCGGCCCATAAGGACGAAACTCAAGGCATTTCTTCAAGTTTGGAGTTTCCCTGGGGTTTCGTCGCAGGGGGATCTGGGGTGCGGGGCCGTAAATCCGTTCGGTCCTTTCTCTCGATCCGGAAAATTGGGAAGTATTTTCTGTTCACGGCGACTTTTGGGCGAATCGCTCGGGCATTAATCGCGCTAAGCGATTTTGTTCTTTCCTAGCGGCTATTTTCGCTAAACCTCCAGTTTGCCCAAGTTTCCAGTTGTGGAGGCAACAAAACGGCGTTGACGGACTCAATCGGCCGATAAGAAAAACAGGGCGTGAAACATCGGCATTGATCATTCGCTTACGCATACAGCATCGAAATCATGGGGCTCAACCTATAATTAAGCATGTTACTGCCAACCAAGCCCTTCGCATTGAAACCGCTGCGTTTGCGAGGCTCGGGCGGCCGATTCACCGCAACGCGTGACGGAAACGGCGTCCCGCATATTGCGGCGGAAGGGTGGCTCGATGCGCTCTACGGCTTGGGGTACATGCATGCGACCGATCGCAGGACGCAGCTTCTTTTTGCCCGGAGCGTCGCCTCGGGGCGAGGGAGCGAAGAAATCGTCCCCAGCCGCGAACTGATCGAGACCGATCGGTTCTTCCGCCGGATCGGCTTACACCGCCATTTGCGCGATGACGTTCAGGCGCTCAGCGCGTCGCACTTAACGCAGTTGCAGGCCTATTGCGAAGGGGTCAATCACGGCCTCCAAGCGGCGGGCCGTTCGTTAGCTATGCGGGCCACGGGATACGCGCCGCGCCCCTGGGACCCAGAGGCGGTCATCTTGGTCGGCAAGTTGTTGAGCTTTGGCGGTTTGGCGATCAGCCAGCTTCAGAATGAACAACTGCTGGTGAATTTGATTCATGCGGGCGTTCATGAAGAAGGCCTAAGAGAACTTTTTGCGCCGCGGCTGGAAGGCGTCGACTTTGAAATGCTGCGGCAAGTGAAGACCGTCAATCAACTGTCGGACGAGGCGCTAGAGCTTCTTACCGATCTGCCGCGACTGGCGGGAAGTAACGCCTGGGCAATTAGCCCGGCACGTAGCCAAAGCGGTCATGCGCTACTGGCTTCGGACCCGCACTTGGAAATCAATCGGCTCCCGGCCATTTGGTACGAAGCGGTGCTTCATTGGGGCGATCGTTACGTCATGGGCGCCACCTTACCGGGTTGCCCTTTGTTCGCCGTAGCGCGCAATAACGATGTTGCGTGGGGCGTTACCTATATGAAAGGCGACGCAATCGATTATTTCGTGGAAGATTGCCGCCCTGCCTACGAAAGTTCGTCGCAATGCCGGCAATGGCAGTACCGGCGTGGACGACACTGGCGCGAGTTTTCCCATCGGCAGGAAGTCCTCAATCGAAAGAACGGCTCGTCGGAAACGCTCGATTTTTATGAGAACGAGCAAGGCGTGTTGGAAGGCAACCCGCACGAACATGGCCCAGGCCTGTACTTGTCCATTGCGTGGACGGGAAACTTCGCCGGTGCGGGGAACGCCGTGGCGACATGGTTGGACGTGATCGAAACGCGGAGTGCTCGCGACGCGATGGACACCGTTCGCGACTGTCCGCAGCCGACGCTTTGTTGGGTCTTTGCCGATCGTGAAGGGCACATCGGCATGCAGGGGAGCGGGCGAATTCCCGAGCGCGGCGGTAATCAATTAGGCTTAGCGCCCATTCCCGCCTGGCGGCGCGAAAACCATTGGCGCGGTTGGCTTTCTAGCGAATTGCTGCCGCGAGTTTACGATCCTCCGGAGGGTTACATCGCCACGGCCAACGAGGAAGTTAACCCGCACAATACGTTCTTGCTCTGTACGCAACCCCTCAGCGATTACCGGAAGCGGCGTATCGACGATTGTTTGCACGCCCTATCCAAGGCGACGCTCGCCGATATGTTCCGATTGCAATATGACCTCGTGAGTAAACATGCCGATGACCTGCTGAAAATCATTCTGCCGCATCTTCCCGAGGGCGAAATCAAAACCCGGTTGGAGCGTTGGAACCGGGGCTATGAGCCCAACAGCGCCGAAGCAACGTTATTTCAGCATTTGTACCGCAATGTCTTGATCGAAACGTTTGGCCATGAACAAGGCATTGGTTGGCGTCGCATGTTGTATCTCAGTTCGCGCGCCGGTTTTTCACTTATGTTGTTGACCGCGGCGGATCGGTTGCTGGCGAAGGAGCATTCCGTGTGGTGGCACGGGCGGACGAAAGCCGAGATCATCGGTCGCGCCTACGAGATGTTGCGCGAGCACGTCGAACAGCCGTGGAGCGAAGTGAACGGTTTTCACTTCGCCGATCGCTTCTTTGGGAATCATCGTGTGGGACGGATGCTTGGCTTCAAGAGTTCACGCCAGGCGATGCCTGGCTGCCATGCTACCCCGTTCCAAGGGCACGTCATGCAAACGGCGACGCGAGAGACCACGTTTGCACCGTCCTATCACTTCGTCACAGACCTGGGGACTGACGAGGCGTGGACGAATTTGCCCGGAGGGCCGAGCGAAAACCGCTTTTCGCGATACTACAAGAGCGACGTGCGGCGCTGGCAAAGCGGCGAATACAAGAAACTGACGCCCACGGGTTAAACGCCGCATCCCAAGGGACTCGCGCGCAGCGTATCGTGTCGCTATGACTTGAGCATGCGAGTCAATTCCTCATGAATTGAGTTTTCAATTTTGCCGCGAAAAGGAGTCGCCGCCAGCGGCAATTTGCCTTCCATTTGCACACGGTCATCATCCACCGTGGTAACGCCTTCGATACTAAAGCCGAAGGTTTTGAACGAGTATCGGAGGATGTTGCCGACCCATGTTTCTTGAAGATCCGTCACATCGCCACGATTGCGCACTTTGTCCATAAACTGTTGAAGGCGCTGAATGGCGGCGTCACGCCCCAGGGCGTGCGGCACTTCCATGTTGAAACTCGGCATATCGGGCTTCCTCAGGAGGGAAGGGACGCATTGGGTTCAATCGTTATCGTCATAACTGCGGCGGTCTGACGGATGCCACAACGGCAAACCGCGACGAACGCGCTCGGCGAGAATCTCCAATTTCTCGCCCGTACCGGGCAGAGCTTTGGTAGCGGCGAAGTCGTCTCCTTCCGAATCGCCTGGCTCGTAGTCCCAAAACCCTTGCTTGATGGCTTCAAGGACAGAAGTGGGCACCGCAGTCCTCCTCTCGATTATACCGGGAATGGCGCAGGGGAGTGAAGGAGCAAGGACGCCGAAACGAATCACGCGGTTAGCGCTCTCACCAAAACCCAAAGTTTAAATGGGATAGGCAAAAAGTCAAGGAAAAGTGCGGTTTTTCTTCGCCGATTTGCGTCTAAAGCTCGGCCAATTCAATGATCAGGTGTTGATACGATTCGCCCGTGCAGGGGCACAACTCCAACGCGTAGCGCAACTCGCCGCGCATTTTTTCGATGGCGGCTTCGCGTGTCGCCGCATGCGTTTGGAGTCGTCCAATCGCATGATCGGAATACCTCACGACCCATTGATCGTTTTCGCGTTCGATTGTGCAATGGAATTTCATCGCTTTGGCCCTCCGGAGTGATTTGGGCCTCCCGAGCGATCATGGCGGTCGATCGCATTACCAACGCCGCTGTTCCCGTAGTATACGTATGAACGCAACCCGAAATCGGAAATTCCGTCATGGCGAAATTTACGCATCACATCTTTGTATGCTGCAATCGGCGCGCCCCCGATCATTCTCGTGGCTGCTGCGATCCCGAGGGGAGCGAACAATTGCGCGAGTGCTTTAAACATGAGGTGAAACGGCGTGGGTTAGATCCGCTCGTTCGCGCAAACAAAGCCGGATGCCTGGATCAATGCGAACTTGGCGCAACCGTGGTAATTTACCCGCAGGCCATTTGGTACGGCGGCGTGCGCAAAGAAGACGTGCCGCGCATCATTGAAGAGACGATCATCGGCGGTCGGGTGATCAAAGAATTGCTCATTCCCGACCATCTATTAAACACCAAAGGAGGCAAATCGCTCCCCTAGGGCGTGCTTCAGTCCATGGCCGCGCGGCTCAACGAACGCGCGGACTCGAAGATTTTATGCCCTGCCCAGCGCGAGGCCGGCTACGCCATGCCGCGCAGGCTTTGCATTTCGGCTTTGATATCGCTGCCGTCGGGCGTGGCGTCATTTTTGTAATCGAACCAATCTTCCTGGAATTCGACATAACCGGCTTTGCCCTGACTTACGTTTTGCATGGCGTGCCGGGCCGTGAGCGCCATGACCGCGTCGCCCAAAGCGATCTTCGGGTAGCACCTCGGGCGAACTTCGGGATCGTTCGCGCGAATGCAGTACGCCCAGTGTTCAATTTCTTCCGTGTACCCGCGGCTGACGGGACCGCCAGCGGCCGCTGTCTTCGCTGCCGTTGCCGGGCCCGAAGTTTCGTACGACATCGTCGTCGCCTGGTCGCCTTCGTTCTTCACGGTAATGTTGGTGCTGGTGCTGTCTTTCGCGAACAGCAGGACTTCTTGCTCACGCTCCAACACAATCGTCCCCTTGGTGCCCATCACCACTTCGCCGTAACCGCCATAGCCGTTGCCGTTGATGGTCGAATAGGTGACGACAATCCGCTTATTGGGGTCTTTTTCATAGGACGGCACACCGCCGTCCGGGCCATTGGGCGGGAAGTTGTTCACCTCGTCGTGGTAACCCACGTCGAAGCCTTTTTCATATCCCGGCGCAGGGAATTCAAACATGCAGTAGACATGGTCGGCCGCATCGCGGTCGAGCGGGAACGTATGGCGGCCGCCGACGGCATGCACCGAAAGGGGATGCGCCTTGTCGCCTTGCTCGCGCATCGCACTGACGAAGATCGACGCTGCATCCAGTTGGTGACTGCCTAGTTCAGCCATCAAGCCGCCGCCGGTGCGTTCCCAAATGCGCCAACGGATTAATTCTTCAAGCGCGGGCACCAGACGCCCGTTGGACAGTGTACGGTCTTCATACCCGTAGTTTTTCGCGTTGATGTTTTTGTCTTCATCCCAGCGGCGCCACTGGGCGAGCTTCATTTCGAGTTCTTTCAATTCAACCGGCGAGCGGCCTCCCTTGGCCAACGCCGCCTCGAAACGCTTAATATCCTCGGCAATTTCATCCACGAGTTTTTCGCTACCGGTGAGCTTTTCGCCCCCCGGGAGAGGCGGCGTCCAGCTATCGCGCCCCGGCAAATTCCCGCGATGCCATTGAGCGCGAATATGATGAATTTCGCCGATTAAGCCAGCGCGAATCATGCGAACCGCGTTATCGTACAGCACGCTGTAATGACGCTGGTGGCCCGTGGCGAGATGCAAGCCGGTCTCGTCGGCAGTACGAGCCATGATCTTGCACTGGGCCACGTTGTGCGCCATCAGTTTCTCGCTCAGCACGTGCTTGCCAGCGACGAGCGCGTCGATGGCGACTTTGGCGTGCAGGTGGAGCGGCAGCGCGATGATCACCCCTTCCACGTCCGAGTTCTTCAAGAGTTCTTGATAATCTTGATAGACTTTAACGTGATTCCGCGCTTCGTCTTCGGTGCTCCACCCGTAGACGGCCATCAAGCCTTTACGGGCGGCAAGCGAGGACGGGCTGGCCCAATCGCCGTGAAACGCGCGATGAATGCTGGAGGGGCGAATATCGGCAATCGCCACGACTTGCACATAATTCGGATTGAGAGCGCCGATCAACACGCCCCCTTCGTCCCCTGTGCCGATTACGCCGATGCGCACCGGGTCTTTCACTTGTTCGTAACCAAAGTACATGGCCCCCAGGCCAAACGTGGCGACGGCGCCCGTCGCGATCGACGCTTTCATGAAGTCGCGTCGATTCACGGCCGTGGCGGCGCTGGCGTAGTTCTGCTTACCTACCGCTATTTCTTCGGGTGACAAGTTCATGTTGGTTCTCCCGCCTGACGACGGTTTCCGAAAATTTTGGCCCACAGGGCGTAGAGGAAGAAATCAAGTCCGGCGAACCGGCCCGCGCCAATCGCCGCCAACGCCAACAGCGCACACAACTCGACCAATACATTATACGTTTGTGGGTTCTCGCCAGCCCAAAACGGCCAACCGGCGACCGCAAGAACTGAAGAAAGGAACAACGCACCCACAATGGCCGCAGGTCGGGCAAACAGGCCGAGCATCAGGAACACGCCGACCAGCAATACGGTCCATTTGACCACCGTGTCGACCCATGCGGCATCGGACGCTCGGATGTGAAGTACGCCGCGAGCACGTTGTTGGGGAGTCGCCAGGTTGTAAAGATCGCGCTCGAACCCCTCATTGAGTTGACCGAGGTTGGCCATCAGATCGCGCGCTTTCGAGCGTACTTCGGCTTCTTTCGTGGCGATGCGTTCTTGCTGGAATGGCGTCGCCCCGGTCGTCGCGTCGGACTTCATGCTTTCCAGCCAGGCCAATTCGCGGAGGTAATTATCGATATCTTCGCGGTTGGAACGAAAGAAATGCTGAACCTGCGATTGCCGTCGCTTAAAGGCTTCCTCGGCGGCTTTTGATTGGTGCTTGAATGTATCCACTCGTTCTTCCGCGATTCGCAGCGCTTCTTCAGCCCGCGCCTTGTCTTCCTCGGACTCTGCGCTTTCCAATTGCGACTTGGCGACCGCTAGCTCCTGCTCGAGGGGCGCGAGATAGTCGGGCGACTCGTAACCGTAGCCAGAAGTCGCTTCTTCCCGGAAAACGTTCCAAACCTCGATCACGCCTTGCTCGTTCAAGCGGGTTTCATCAGGCAAGGGTGGAGCAAAACTCAGGAACCAAGGTGCGAGTGGGCCTTTGGCGCCCGTCAAAAACCCCGCCGAATTCCAATTGGGGTCGCGGAACTTTTGCACGCCTTCTTTGTAAAAATGCCATCCGATCGCCATGCGCAACGCGACAATGCAGACGATCGCAATTAGCCCGAGTTTTCGAAATTGCGGGAACAGGGCTAGGTCTCCTTTGGCGGGCAAGTGATGCGGCGCAGTAGAAGGGAGGGTTGCGGCCGCCGCGGGGGGAGTCGTGGGGAGTTTCACCTCGGCGGCCACAATACCAGACCGCTAACTCTCGATTATGGCAAAAGAGGTTTTCCAAGGCAATCGGCAGCACGATTTTCATGCCGCCAGATTTCTCTGCGGCGTTCAACGGATTAATGACCGTTGATGTTGACGTCGCACACGGGACGCGGCAGGACCGCCAAACCAAGGGCGGCCTACGCGATCTTGTCACAAGCCGCGGGCGGATGCGCCGTTACATAGTTTGCTTCAAGGGAGGCGGAGCGTAGGCTTGGCCTGTCGCCATGAGATAGATCAGCGCCATGGCCAGCGCCATGTACGGAATGAACAAAACAGCGCCAAGATAGCAAGTACAAACGGTGAACAAACCGCCGGCAAGGCCCAATACGAGGTAGATGGCGAACATGGTGAGCCGATTGCCTCGCGTGAATTCCGCAGACAGTTGAAACGACTCCATGACCGACGCATTACGATCGATGATGAAATATGCATAAAGCGCGATGGCGTAAAACACGAGGATGGCAATGATCAGAAAAATCGCGCCCCCGGCGATGCCCCCGATGAGCATGACTTCTTCTGATTCCATCGCAGCTCCAATGCCCACGGGAATCCCAATGAGCACGCCGCCTGCCAAGCCCATGACCAAATAGATCAGGAGCCCGGCGCCAAGACCCCGGAGAAAAAACGGGCCGACAGAGAACATATCGTTGATCGTACCATTCCGCGTGCGCAACATTTTGAGCGCCCATGCGGCCAAGCCCAGCCAAAGCCACGTTTGTCCGACAAAATTGATGGTTTGATTGACGACTTGCGCGCCAATGATAATACCCACCGAGTCGCCAGCCACGACTTGGCCGATTCCTCCCAAGAGTCCGCCCACGACGCTCAGGCCAATGTTGACTGCGATAAAGATCAGCCCGACGATAGCGCACTGGCCCAATTCTGCGGTGAAGATGCCCCAACTCACATTGAGCACGTCGCCCATGTTAATGACTTGATGATTCAACTCGCCGCCCTGCGCTACGGGGGCGAGTTGTTCATACGCCTTGGGCGCCGCATAGGGGTTAAACGCGCCGCTTTCCACCGGCTTCTTGGGCGCCGCCGACGCATCGCCAAAGGGATTCTCCAACGACGGCGCCGGAGGCGGCGCCTGCGCCGACTGCATGGGCACGGGCGCAATCTGCTGACATTGCGGGCAACGCGCTTGTTTACCCGCGCTCTCGTCGGGCGTGCGCAAAAGTTGACCGCAATTAGGACATCGGAATTCGATCGGCATGGCGTAGTCTTTGAGGGCGGCACGGGCGAACCAAGGAAGCGCGCTACGAGCCTACCAGAACGCGAGCGCGCTGAAAATCCTGTTCTTACCAACCCGTGACAACGGGGCCATAGTACGTGTAGCCGTAGGCGCCGTAGTGCGGCCAAGTATAGCTGTATCCGTAAGCCGGCCCTGCGTACGAGTACGGACCGTAATGATAGCCGGTGTCATACCACGGCGACGCGTAGAAGGTGTAATACGGCTGGTAGCGCCAGCGGTAGGAGCCGTAATACACCCCGTAATAATAGTAGCTGGGCCACGACACGGTTCGAGCGGTTGCGGCGCTGGACGTTTTCGAATAGACGGCCGTGGTTGCCGCCGTTCTCGCCTCTTCCGCACTCACGACCGCCGAGAAACATACGAACAATGCGACGATCGCGAAACTAGCCGCCGCGCCACGCAAGATGCTGGACATAGGTGAAACTCCGGAGATATGGATTGTTGCGTCAATCCCTACGATAAATCCGGAGTGCCGGAGATTCAAACTTTTTCAGGGGCCGTCCTAGCTGCTAGGGATTGGCTTTGCGCTCCATGGTCACCTGATTGCCCAGTGCGTTGTATTCGACCCGCGTCATAAAGTTACGCATGAGCATAATCCCGCGGCCCCCGGGACGGTCCAGGTTTTCGTCCGCCGTGGGGTCAGGAACATCAGAGGGATCAAATCCCTCGCCTTCATCGGTAATGCGTGCAAAGAAATGATCGTCGGTTAGGCGGAACTCGACGCGCACCTTCTTGTTGGCGTCTTCTTGGTTACCATGCTTAATGGCGTTAACCAGCGCCTCTTCGACCGCGAGATTCACGCCGAACAAATGTTCCTGAATCCACTCGCATTGCTCCAACTGCTCCAGCAACTCATGCATGACTTGGGCGCCGTCGTCCGTATTGCTCGGAATTGCGCGATCGATGGCCCAATACCAGCCATTCTGGGACATGGAAGGAACCTTACGCTAGGACACGATGCAGGATTTGCGCGGAACGATCGGCATTGGCCCGATGAGGATTATGTTCACTTATGACTCGCCGTGCAAGCGAGCCTGGGTTTAACCTGGGTTTCTGGATATTTCCCCACTTGCGGGTTAAGGCTCGGTTTCCGCCAGCTTCCGCTTCGCCTCAATCACTTGCTCGCTTGCCCAGGGAGAGTCTTGATAAAGATCAACCAGGCCGCGCCAGATGGCGCGAGCGGCGTCCCTATCCGAGGTTTGTAGCGCATTGGCGGCGTCGAGACGTTGTTGCAGCGTTTCGCGGTGCTGCTTCGCTGCTTCGACGGCAGACTGTTGTAACCTCTCCCATTGCTTCCGCGCCAGCTCGACGACGGCGGTGACGGCGGCGTCCTCTTCGGTGGATTGTCCAAACACGGCAATGAGCGCGGCCAGCATTTGCGCCCCTTGATTTGGGTCGTTTTGCGCGACGCGCATGGCGTCGAGGTACGTTTTTTGAACGAGCGGCATTTCTTCGCCCACACGTAACCCGCGTCCTCGTCGCTCCAATGTCCGTTCGAGTCGCGCGACTTCAATCTCTTGCTGGTAAGCGTTGAGTTCTGCCGAACGAGGGTCATTCGGAAAGCGATTGAGAAAAGCCGTAATTTCGCTTGCCGCCGCCGTGGCGTCGCTTTGTTCAACGGTCTGAGCAATCCGCGCGTAGAGTTGATCGGCCGACGGCGGACGAGTGGCATACCAAATCAACCCCACCGCGACCAAGACGGTCAGGCCCGCTGCGATCATTTTGAGCCAAACAAACTGGTCTTCGTCGGAGCCGGCGGTGTCGAGCTGTCCCAGTTCTTCTTGCGAAACCGCGGTAAAGCTGCTGGTGGGTGTAGGTGGAGCCGTAGTGGCGACTTCGACAACGGGCGTTGGCGCCGTGTGTACGAGCGTCTCTTGGGTGGCTTTGACCTGGACCGAAAACCCGGAACTGGGTTGTGCGGTCGGTTGTTGCAACAACGTCGAATTCGGATCGCCGCCACGCGTCGCGGCTCCTTCGGCCACTTCGAAATCGTCGTCCGCGACGGGCGCCGCGTCCGCCGCAGGATCGAGCATCGTCTGTGGTTGCGCCGTCGACATCGACTGCAACAAATTCAACAGCGCCAGCGCCGTGGGAATGCGCTTCTTAGGGTCTTTCTCGAGTAGTCGAGCAACGATGTTCTCCAACCCCACGGGCACGGTTGCGCAATAGCGGCTCACCAGGGGAGCCTCGTTAAATCGGACCTGATGAATAATGTCCGGTATCGAGCGCCCTTGAAACGGTGGACGACCTGCGAGCAAGCAAAACATCGAAGCGCCCAAGCTGTAGAGATCGCTGCGCGCGGTAACGCCTTCGCCCGCGGCTTGTTCAGGCGACATGTAATCGGCGGTACCAATCACACCGCCAACCGCTGTGAACTCGGCGCCGCCGAAGAGTTTGGCAATGCCGAAATCGGCGAGCAAGATCTGGTTTTCGCCGCCGCGCAGAAAATTGGCGGGCTTCAAATCGCGATGGATGACGCCGCGGTCGTGTGCATGTTTAAGGGCCTTGCAAACATCGACGCCAATGGCAATGACTTCCCGCCAATCGAAATGCCGGCCCTTGCGGAGTTCATTTTCGAGATTATCTCCCTCAATCATTTCCATGGCGTAGAACAGGCTCCCTTGTTCTTCACCAAAGCCGTAAAGCTGCACGATGTTGGGATGTCGCAGCTTCTTGAGCGTTTCGATCTCTGCCGCGAAGCGCCCCCGAAAGTTTGGTTCTGCGGCAAAGGCGGGGGCCAATACTTTAACTGCGGCGCGCTCACCGGTTTCCTCATTTAGACCGGCGTATACGGCGCCCATGCCGCCTCGTCCCACGAGCCGCTCTAAACGGTACGGTCCGAGTTTCTCGGGATGCGTCATGGATCATCACACGTCGCCAGGAAATTGACGGGACCGCCGTGTCTATGGAGTGCGTTTTTCCATCATGAATGGTTGGCCGCTAATATACCACAAGCGTGGAATCGTGAAGAAAAATCACTCGAACGGATTGTCGAGGGGCGATTCTAGGTCGCTTCCTTCGCCAATCGGTCCTTCCATTGGCGAAGCAATAACAAGGCGTCCAACGGCGTGAGCCGGTCGGTTTCGATTTCCTTGATCTCGTCGAGCAGTGGGTGATGCGCCGGGCCAAAGAGCGACAACTGCATGTCGCCGCGTGGTCGCTTCTTGCCGCGCGCCGCGATTTTTGGCCGCCCCGACTCATCCAAGTGTTCGCTTTCCAATTGCGCCAGGATTTGTTTGGCGCGTTCATTCACTTCGCGCGGAACACCCGCTAGTCGCGCCACGTGAATGCCGTAGCTTTTATCCGCAGCGCCAGGGATGATCTTATGGAGAAACACGACATTTTCTTCCCATTCTTGCACAGCAACATTCAAGTTTTTGACGCTTGGCAGCGATGCTGCGAGATCGGTCAATTCGTGGTAGTGGGTGGCGAACAACGTACGACATCCAACCCGGTCATGCAAATACTCCACGATCGCCCAAGCCAACGAGACGCCGTCGTAGGTGCTTGTCCCTCGCCCAATCTCATCGAGGATCACTAAACTGCGGGAGGTCGCGGTATTGAGGATCCGCGCCGTTTCCGTCATTTCGACCATGAAGGTGCTTTGACCGCGGGCTAGTTCGTCACTGGCCCCAACGCGTGCAAATACGCGGTCTGCCACGCCGAGGGTCGCCGACTTCGCTGGCACGAACCCCCCCATTTGCGCCATGATCGAGATGAGTGCGACTTGGCGAATGTACGTGCTCTTGCCAGCCATGTTCGGTCCGGTAATGAGCAATATCACGCCATCCTCGGGCGAGGCCAGCGTGTCGTTGGGAACGAACTTGCCTTCCGGCTGCATGATATCCAGCACAGGATGTCGGCCGTCACGAATTTCCAAAACAGGCGCTTCGACCAGTTGGGGACGGCAGTAATTTCTTTCGCGAGCCAATTCCGCGAGCGACAATAAGACATCTAACGTGGCTAGCAATTCGGCGGTCGTTTGCAATCGCTTGGATGACGCTTGCACCTCGTCGCGCAGCTCTAAGAAAATGGTGTACTCGAGTTCCTTGGACTTCTCTTCCGCCGTGAGTACCTTCTCTTCGTACTCCTTCAATTCCGGCGTGATATATCGCTCGGCGTTAACCAGCGTCTGTTTGCGTATGTAGCGGTCCGGTACTTTCTCTCGTTGCGAATTGTTTACTTCAAGGTAGTAACCGAAGACCTTGGTGTAACCGACTTTTAAGTTGGCGATTCCCGAGGCCTTGGCTTCCTCGGCCTGGTAGCGCGCGATCCAGGCTTTGCCGCCAGAAGCGAGATCGCGCAGCGCGTCTAATTCTTGGCGATAGTTCACCTTGATGAAACCTCCGTCGCGCGATGAAAGCGGGCATTCATCATTCAAGGCGGCGTCCAGTTTGGCGCGTAAGTCGGGCAAGAGGTCGAGGTCTGTTTCGACTCGCCGCAATAGGCCGCTCTTCCGGCCGGTAATTTTCGCTTTGACCTTGGGCAACCCGGCCAATGTATCGCCGATGAATTTCAAGTCGCGAGGGCTGGCCCGTCCGGTGGTCACGCGGGCGAGAAGTCGTTCTAAGTCGTACACCTGCTTCAACTGGTCCCGCAGTTCGCGGGAGAGCACGGTATCGCGAGTTAGTTCCTGGACAGCGTCAAGGCGCGCGTCAATAGGCTCGATACATGTCAGCGGATTCGCGAGCCACTCGCCTAGCAGGCGCGAGCCCATGGGTGTGACCGTGCGGTCGATCGCATCGAGCAAGGTGCCCTCGCGACTTCCATCACGCAAGGTGCGCGTGAGCTCCAAACTGCGGCGCGTCGCCTCATCGATTTCAAGCGAGGCGCCCAGCCGATAGGGCGTCAACCGATCAAGGTGCTCAAGTGAAACTTTCTGCGTTTCACGCAGGTAGTCTAGCACGGCGCCGGCGGCCCGAACGGCCGGTTTATCGTCCTGATCGAACCCGAACCCCTCCAGGTTTTTCGCGCCGAAGTGCTTGGTCAGGCCGTCGAGAGCGCCTTCGTATGAAAAGGCCCAGTTGGGGCGTCGTGTCAGAAGGATCGACTTGGCTACTTGCGGGGGAAGGGCCGGCGCCTGTTCGCTGACCAAACATTCCGAAGGTTGAATGCGCGCCAGTTGATCCGCCAAACGCTCCGTGGGGCATACGGTGGCGAAGAAACGACCGGTCGAAAGTTCGGCCCACGCGATGCCGACAGGTTCCGAAGATGACGGAGCTCCATGGGAGCCGTCGACGACGGCGGCAAGATAGTTGCTTTCCCGCGGATCCAACAGGGCGTCATCGGTCAAGGTGCCAGGAGTGACCACGCGCGTCACTTCACGCTTCACCAAACCCTTCGCCAACTTGGGGTCCTCGACCTGATCGCATACGGCGGCGCGGTGTCCAGCCGCAATCAACTTTCCTAAATAGCTCTCCAGTTGATGATAGGGAAAGCCCGCCATGGGAATGGGGTTGGCGCCTTTTTCTCGGCTCGTCAAGGTCAGTCCGAGGACGCGCGCCGCCGTTTTCGCGTCGTCGTAAAACAGTTCATAGAAATCGCCCATGCGGAACAGCAGTAGCGCATCGCCACAAGCGTTCTTCGCGTCGAGATATTGCTGCATCATCGGCGTCGTGTTCATACCGGCGCATCGTAACAAGCGGAGACAAAACACAACAGGTCCAACGTATGCGAGGCAACCAGGGTCAGCGTACGTCGGCGCGAACGCGCCGATTGCGCCGGACGTAGGGGATCAACTCACGGCGCCGATGGCTTGCCACGCGCGACGCACTCGAAGGAATAGCAGGATTTACAGCGGTTACTCGGGTTGAATATGATAAAACCGGTGCCCCACGAAAGGGGCGACCTAGCCTCATCCCTTTTCTCCCACCCTTGCCGCTTGCCATGCCCTATCCTGCTGTGCGATTTCTCATCTTGCTTTTTGCCATGCTTGCTGGCGCGTCATTGCGCGCCGAAGCGCTCAAGTTAGAGCCAGGCGACCATGTGTCGTTAATTGGCAATACTTTGGCCGAGCGCATGCAACATTACGGCTACTTCGAGACGCAACTCCACCAACGGTTTCCTCAACACGAGTTGGTGGTGCGCAATCTCGGTTGGTCGGCCGATGAATTGAAGTTGCGTCCTCGGTCGCTGGATTTTGGCGACGCTGATTTTCACCTCACGCAACAACAAGCCGACGTCGTGCTCATGTTTTTCGGCTTGAATGAGTCGTTTGCCGGCCCTGCGGGCTTGAAGCAGTTTCAAGCCGACTTGGACGAAGTAATTCGTCACATGCTTTCGCAAAAGTACAATGGCGAGTCCGCTCCGCGTCTCGCGTTGATTTCGCCCGTGGCCGTGGAGGATCTTCACGACCCCAACATCCCCAAGGGAAACGCGACGAACGAGAATCTGTCGCTCTACACGCAGGCTCTCCGCGAGGCGGCGGCAAAACATAAAATCACCTTCGCAGATGTGTTCACGCCGACGAAGGCCTTGATGGACAAGTCGGAAGAACAATTGACGATCAATAGCATCCACTTGAATGACGCTGGCTACCGCGCTTTGGCGCCCATGCTGATGACGGCATTGTTCGGCGCCTCGCCGACGGGAACAGCAATCTCCGAGGACTTACGAGCTGCGGTCAATGAGAAGAACCTGCAGTTCTGGTGTCGATACCGCGCGGTGAACGGATATTACATTTACGGCGGACGTAAAGAGCCGTTCGGGACCAAATCGTTCCCGCAAGAGATGGAGAAGCTCGATCAAATGGTGGCGAACCGTGATCGCCGGGTGTGGGATATCGCCCAAGGCAAGCCGGTTCCTGAGTCTATTGACGACAGCAATACCCGAAAACTTGATCCGATTCCCACGAATTACGAACAGCCGATCAAGATTTTGTCACCTGAGGACGCGATCAGCACATTCAAACTGCCGCAAGGCTATGAGATCAACTGCTTTGCCTCGGAACAGGAGTTCGACATTGAAGAGCCTGTCGCCCTAGGATTCGACGCGAAGGGGCGTATGTGGGTCGCTACAATGCCAAGCTATCCGCAGTATTTGCCGGGTACGCCGCCCAACGACAAGTTACTGATCTTGGAGGACGCCAATGGCGACGGCAAGGCCGACAAGCAAATTGTATTTGCCGATGGTTTACACTTGCCGACCGGATTTGAATTTGGCGATGGCGGCGTTTACGTCGCTCAACAGCCGAACCTGATGTTTCTCAAAGATACAAACGGCGACGACCGCGCCGATGTACGCGAAATTGTGCTGCACGGTTTTGACAGCGCTGATAGCCATCATTCGATAAGCGCCTTCACGTGGAGCCCCGGCGGCGTATTGCACTTTCAAGAGGGCACGTTTCATCATACCCAGGTCGAAAGCCCATATGGGCCAATTCGCGTGAAAGATGCAGCGGTTTTTGGTTGGGAGCCTAAGCGACAAAAGCTCGAAGTGTTCGTGTCGTACCCGTTTGCGAATCCTTGGGGGCATATCTATGACCGCTGGGGCCAAAACTTCGTGGCCGATGCTTCGCCCGGCGCCAATTACTTCGGAACGGCGTTCTCCGGGCATGTCGACTATCCGCACAAGCACAAGACCATGAAGCAGTTTATTGTGAAACGCGTGCGTCCGACGTGCGGATGCGAACTAGTGTCAAGCCGCCATTTTCCTGACGAAGCTCAGGGGAATTTCCTGTTGAACAACTGCATTGGTTTCCAAGGCGTATTGCAGCACAAGATGACCGAGGAAGGTTCGGGCTTCGTTGGCGTGGAAATTGAACCTTTGTTGCAATCGAGCGATCCGAATTTCCGTCCTGTCGATTTGGAGTTTGGGCCCGATGGCGCCCTGTATGTCGTCGACTGGTTCAATCCGCTGGTCGGTCACATGCAACATTCGCTGCGGGATCCAAACCGTGACCATACGCACGGCCGCGTGTGGCGCATCACGTACAAAGATCGACCACTATTAACGCCGCCCAAGATTGCGGGAGCCTCGATCCCCGAGTTGCTGGACTTGCTCAAGGCGTATGAAGACCGCACACGGTATCGCGCGCGGCTCGAACTACGCGATCGAAGCTCGAGCGAGGTCGTCAAAGAACTCGAAAAATGGGTTGCTGCCTTGGATCAAAACGACAAGGACTACGAGCATCGCCTGCTCGAAGCGTTGTGGGTTCATCAACATCACAATGCCGTAAATCAAACACTTCTTAAACAGTTACTGACGGCAAAAGATTATCGCGCCCGGGCCGCCGCTACGCGTGTGTTATGTTACTGGCGTGATCAGGTTCCCGAACCGCTCGCACTGCTCAAGGAGCGTGCGAACGACGAGCATCCGCGCGTGCGTCTTGAAGCGGTTCGCGCGTGCAGCTTTTTCACAACGGCCGAGGCGGCCGACGTCGCGCTGGAATCGTTGAACCATCCTCAAGACGAATATCTTGAGTACACGCTCAATGAGACGATCGAGACCCTGAAAAAATACCTTGAACAAGGTTGAGCCATCGCTTGTTTTTTGAAAATGATCTCCCGGGGCCGCCACTCCGGGACGATGCGGAGCCGTTGACCCAGGCGACTGCCTGCGGTTCTAAAATTCCATTCACTGTTTACCCCTTGAGCCGAGATGTCTGACCAAACGCCACGTCTGGACCGGCGCGGATTTTTTGCCGCGGCAGGGCTTTCTGCGTACTCGGTAATGGTTTTGGCCGATCGGTCCGCAGCGGCCGATCCGGCTCCCACACCCGACGGGATTCGCGCCAGCTTTCAATCAATTGTCCCCGTGGATCCCGAGGCTGTTGCGAGGCGGTTCGATGGCGAACCGAACATGACGTTGGTCGATGTTGAGTGCGATGTGCTCATTGCGGGCGGCGGACCGGCCGGCGTGTGCGCCGCGCTCGCCGCCGCGCGGCATGGCGCCAAGGTGATTCTCGTGCAGGATCGCTCGCGGCTGGGCGGAAACTCGAGCAGCGAAGTTAAAATGCACGTCGTGGGGGCCAACAACCATACCGGTCGGCCGGGATGGCGCGAAGGCGGAATCATCGAGGAGTTGCGGTTAGACGACGCCGCAAATAACCCGCAGCGTTGTTGGGAGCTTTGGGATTTGTTGTTGTATGACAAGATCATGTCAGAACCCAAAGCCACGCTTTTGCTCGATACCGTTTTATACGCGGCTGAAGTCAAGGAGGGTCGTATCGAACGCGTCATGTGCCGTTGTGATAAGACCGAACACCTCTACCGAATTACTGCGAAATACTTCGCCGATTGCACCGGCGACAGTCGACTGGCGTTGGAGGCCGGCGCCACAATCCGTTGGGGGCACGAATCGCGAGAGACGTTTAACGAACCGCTCGCTTGGGAAAAACCCACGCGCGAGACGCTCGGCAGCAGCCTCCTTTTCACGGCGCGCGATTATGGCAGGCCCATGCCGTATACGCCGCCGACGTGGGCGCGAAAAATCGACGAGTCGAAACTCCGTTTCCGGCCAGTATCGAGTTGGGAGTACGGCTACTGGTGGATTGAGTGGGGCGGCCACATGGACACCATTCGCGACAATGAAAGAATCCGGTTTGAACTGTTGTCAATTGTTACAGGCGTTTGGGACTACATCAAAAACAGCGGTAAGTTCCCCACAGCCGCTAATTGGGCCATGGACTGGGTCGGAATGATGCCGGGCAAGCGCGAAAGCCGACGTATCGAGGGGGACGTAATTCTCACGCAACAAGATCTCATGGGTCTGAACGGCGATTGGGAAGACGCCGTAGCCATCGGCGGCTGGGGACTCGATGAGCATCCACCCGGCGGATTCGACGATACCGACAAGCGGCCGTTTGTCAGCACGAAGCTGCCCGAGGTTTATAACATTCCTTTGCGAGCGCTCTACAGTAAGGATTTGTCGAACCTCTTTATGGCGGGGCGTAATGCTAGTTGTAGTCATGTCGCATTTACATCAACGCGCGTCATGGCTACGTGCGCCGTCATGGGGCAGGCCGTCGGCACAGCTGCGGCGCTGTGCACTAGCCACGGGCTTTCGCCGCGCGAACTTTATGAGGACAAAGCGAAACTCAGTGAGTTGCAGCAAACCTTATTGCGTGACGATCAAACCATCAAGGATTTGAAGAACGAGGATCCCGCAGACCTCGCACGCTCGGCAAGAGCAACAGCCTCCGGAGTTTTCGAAGATGCGAAGCCGGAAAGTGTGCTGGATGGCTTTGTGCGCGACATGGCCGGTGAGTTGCAGCATCGTTGGGCGGCGCCGCTTTCCGGTGATGGTGCTTGGATCGAATTGATATGGGAGAAACCGCAGCGAATCAGCCAGGTGCAACTTACGCTGGATTCAGGTTTTCACCGGGAGTTGACTTTGACTTCCTCCGATTCGCATAACAAATCAATGATTCGGGCGCCGCAGCCGGAAACCTTGCGAGACTATCGCTTGATTGGACGAACCGCGCAAGGCAAAGAGGTGGAGTTGGCCAACGTAAGCGGTAATCATCGGCGACTCCGCCGACATGCGTTTGAGCCAATTGACTTGCAAGCGGTGCGTCTTTTGGCGACAGCCACCAATGGCAGCGACACCGCCCGCGTGTACGAAATCCGGTGTTATGCGTAATGGCGTCAATCGATATTGTTGAGGCTGATTTGGCGAACCTCGAACACTGCGAAGCCGTGCTCGCTCTGGTGGAAGGTTACGCCAGTGGGCCCATGGGAGGTAACCAACCTCTTTCGACCAACGTTTGTGAACGGCTTATTCCTGCGCTGCGTAATCAACCTCAGCGTTTGGTCTTATTAGCTCGAATGGAGAATCGCTACATCGGAGTAGCGGTATGTTTCCAGGGTTTCTCTACATTTCACGCTCGCCCCTTGTTGAACATTCATGACTTGGCCGTGCATCCCGATTTTCAACAGCGGGGCGTGGGACGACGGCTCCTTGCTGAAATCGAAAAAATCGCTCGCGAGCGCAATTGCTGCCGGGTGACGCTAGAAGTGCTGGAGCAGAACGACGTGGCGCGCCGGCTCTACCGAAGTCTGGGCTTTCGTGGCGATGGCGTCCAGGGTGAGGCGAACTACTTTCTCATCAAGACGCTATAAACCCGTTTTCCTTCAGCATATTTCGATAAACGGCCGCAACGCCGCGCGCCATGCTGATCTCCGAAAACCTTTCTGCGTGTCGTTCCAAGGCATTGGTTCGTAGTTCTGACCAATCACACTCGCCGGTTATGATGGACTGAATGGCGTGTGCAAGATCGACGGGGTCTCCTGGCGCGGCCAGAGTCCCATCCACTCGATCGCGTATGGCTTCGGGAACTCCTTCCACCTTAGCGCCCACAACAGGCACACCGGCCGCCATCGCTTCGAGCACCACCATCGGCAAACCCTCGCCAAATAAGCTGGGGAGCACGAACAAATCAAACTTCGCCAGTTCCGAATTTACATCGCGTGTGAATCCGATCCAGTCAACCGCGTTCTCCAATCCAAGTTGACGCACGCGTTCTTTGAGTTGATTTTCGTAGTCTGTCGTTTCAAACGGGCCAACCGCTCGCAATCGAACGGAAAAGCCGGCATGGCGTAAATTCGCCAGGGCGTCGAGCAACACTTCCGTACCCTTGCGGGGACGGAACAGCGCTACCGTTCCCAAGGTCCATTCCTCGCGCGGCGATTCACGCTCCGCAACGGCGACGCGCGGAACGCCGTTGGGAACGACGTTAACTCGCTCGGAGTCATGTCCCAGCGTTTGCATGTAACGCCCTAAGCTGCCCGACACCGCGATCAGGCGTACATCACGAGTCAGGCATATGCGTTCGCTCAGCGTGTTGAAGCAATTTTGCCAGCGGCGCGTGGAGTCGCGGGCCGTGGGGCTATGAACGTGGTACACCACAGGCCGGCCAGTAAGCATTGACGCCAACCGCGCCACCATCAGAGTTCTGGGCGTGTGTGCATGAAGAATTTGATAGCCTTCGTCACATATGATTCGGCAAACGCGCAACACGCCGCGTAGATCAAGCCGGGAGGTCATGGGAACGGCATGAAGCGGCGCGTCTTGCGAGCGGCGCATTTGCGGAAAACGGTTGGGCTTGAAGCAGGCGAAACCAACGTCAAATCCAAGTTCGGGCAAGTGCAACGCTAAGAGATCTTGAACGCGCTCGGCTCCGCTATAGTGTTCTCCATTGATAAAGTGAAGAACCCGGTAGCGAGCCGTTTCGGTAAGCGCCTCTTCGTCCGGCAAGAAGTCCGATGACCACCGGGACTCGGGTAGGGTGACAACGCCTGCACCGGCCGTAGGATGCAGAATTCCGATCCACTCGTCTTGCGCAAAGGGAGCCATCAAAGCACACCGGGGCCAAAGAAAGCGAGGCTAGTTTCGCGGCGAGAAATTGTAGCCCGCGGTTCCGAGTTCACCGGGAAGGTTGGCAGGAAAATTCGGCCGAGTTTGGCCAACTGTGAGAGAAGATTTCGAATGTGCGGGTTGCGCTATTCATCATCAATCGCAGCGACGTGATGCGAGTACGAACGTGCGTCATGAAATCATGGCGAAGTTTCTGCGGGCGGTGTAACCATCGAAGTCGTAACAGCATCTCTGTGGACGGCTTGCGCGCGGTTATTCCGTAGCCGTGGCGGCCGTCGTTTCGAGCTCAATCCCCTCGCCAAAGTAATAACGGCGTGCTTCAGGATCGCGCACGACTTCGTCAGGCCGTCCGTGGCAAAGTACGCGACCACTGCGAATGACGAAGCTATGCTCGGTAATCTGGAGCGTTTCGCGCACTTGATGGTCGGTGATCAAGATTGCGATTCCGTCGTCTCGTAATTGTCGGATGATTCCTTGAATGCTTTGTACGGTCACGGGATCAACTCCCGCAAAAGGTTCATCCAAGAGAATGATGTCCGGATCGGAAATGAGTGAGCGAGCGATTTCCAAACGTCGGCGTTCTCCGCCAGAAAGCGATCCCGCCTTGGACTTGCGAATATGTTCAATGGCGAATTGTTGGAGGAGTCGATCACAGCGCGACATGCGTTCCTTTCGCGGCACTTCGAGCATTTCCATCATGCCCAGCAAGTTCTCCTCAACCGAAAGCGAGCGAAAAACGCTGGATTCTTGTGCCAAGTAGCCCATGCCGCCCTCCCGCGCGCGCATATGCATCGGCCAATGGGTTACTTCGACGCCATTGAGAAATACTTGCCCGCGATCTGGTGAAACCAGTCCGCACGCCATGCGGAAGCAAGTCGTTTTGCCAGCACCGTTCGGCCCAAGCAAACCGACGACTTCGCCCGGTTCAACCTGGAAACTTACGCCGTCGACGACTTTGCGATGTCGAAGCGTTTTCGGAATCCGATAGCTTTTTTCGAGATTGCGGACTTCCAGAATTGGCATCGTATCCTCCGTGACGTATTTTGGCCCGTTCCGTCGACGCCTCCTTGCACCATTACCGTATGAATCCCATCCGCGCAAAATTCGGAGTGTACGGCACCGGACGGCGCCAGTGGTGCGGCCAGTAGATGAATAGGGCTTTGCCGGTTAGCAACGCGCGGTCAACATGCGGGTCCGCTTCCCAAATTCGTGCGTCCTTGCTTTGCGGACTGTTGTCGCCCAAAGGGAAGAACTCGTCAGGGCCCAGCACCACTTCGACAGTTCGTCGTTCGGCAAAGAGATTGGTTGATTCCCATTGGTTGGGATTGTTCAGGATTTCTTGGATCTCTTCGTCCGATCGACCGTGTTGGTAATCGTGATTGGGCGAGCGAGGTTCGAGCGCCAAGTAGTAGACGTCTCGCAGAATTCTTAGGCTCGACGCTTTGACCGTCGCTCCTTGAACGCCTAAACCGGCCGGAGCCAGGTCGAGGGGGTCGTGACTCGTCCAATGGGGGCGCTGGTCGCCTTCAGTTTGGAAGGTCGTGGGGCCATCGAATTCAACGGCCTGGTTATCAACCCATAACGTCAAGCGGTTGTCGGCGTTTGAAAACCGAAGTTCATAGGAACCGGGGCCGCGCATTCCGGTAGGCGCCTTGGATTTCACGGCGTTCACCGTTCCACTTCCGTCATCATTCGCGAAAGAGCGAGTTCCTTGATCGATTTGAAGCGTTGCCATGCCCGACGCAACATCAATTCTGGCCGTGTAATGGACGCCGGCTTCGACAATATCAAGCAAAATCTCGCCGTCGGCGCTCTCGACATCAATATTCGCCTCGATCGCGATGTCTCCGACCCAGTGTAATCCCGTTTCTTGCGCCATCTGCCAGGCGCGCGGCGCGTAGGGACCATAACCTTCCAGTTCGCCCGTGTTATATGCGTAGAAGTCGCGGATCAGCGTACCAATCCGTTCGCTAAGGTCCGACGGCGTTTCGCCGGAAAGCAGTTTTTGCCAGTCCTCGGAATTTGGAATCAGGTGGTGATACCTCAACCATGCGTCCTCGCCCGGTGCGCCTCGAATTGTGAACTGTTGCGAAGAGCGGGGTCCGTCTTGTTTTTTCCATTCGACCTTCCATGGGGACTGATTGGGTTCACCCGAGGGCGACCAGGGCTGCCACCTTGAAGGCCATCCCGCGTCGATGAGCGTTTGCGACCAATAATCGGAATCGTCGACGAGTTGAAGCATCGCCTTCAATTTCGTTGGGGCTTTACGGGCAATCGTAAAGTCTTGATTTTCGCCGCTATTGGTCCAAATATCACCGTGTTGAATTCGAACCTGCTCGCCCGGGAGGCCGACCAAACGCTTAATGTAGTTCTGCTTTGCATTACCGGGATACTTGAACACGATCACGTCCCAACGTTCGGGTTCACGTAGGTCATACGAAAACTTGCTTACCAAGATGCGGTCGCCGGTAAACGAGTTCTGATTTGCATCGCGTCGATCAAACGGCATGGTGTATCGGCAAATCGGGCAAACGCCCGAAACGACCATGGCCTGTTCTTCCGAGTCGGAGTTTTCCGAACTTGCTCCCACGCGAAACTGGTAACCGCATTGTGCGCACGCCACGTCCATGTGACGACCTTGCAAGGTGGGCGCCATCGAGCCAGTAGGAATGACGAAAGCTTCGGCCTCGAACGTTCGAAACAGAAACGCCAAAATGACTGCAATGACGACAGATTCAATAAACTCGCGTACTGCCCGCGATGAGTTAGGATTGGGAGATTTGCCCGCGGGTTGAACAAGGTCTTTGTTCAGCGTCGCTTCCTTTACTTTGGCCTTGCTCATACGCGTATATTGAACTTGGAGTGAAGATTGGTTTGAAAGGACGTCCTACCTGGTACGCGAATTGTACGCGATTCAACGGCAAAATATAGGCAATCGCTTTCCGCGACGGAAGCACAAACGGCGATAGGCAATTCTACGTAATTTAGCAACGGCATGTTCTGACGACTGTGGAGTCAAGCCCTAATGCCTTGTGTCGAAACGACTTATGGTGTATCCGAGAATGGCTCTTGGCGTACCTCACAGGGGGGCAGCGACTCAAGGAACATCCGGCCGTAGGGCTTGGTATGCACGCGAGGGTCCAACAGGACAACAATACCAGTGTCGTGTTGGGTGCGAATCAGCCGTCCGAAGCCCTGTCGCAGCTTGATGATTGCTTCGGGTAATTGGTAGTCCAGAAACGGATTTCCGCCGGAGGCGCGCACGGCTTCCAAACGCGCTTCTAAGAGCGGACGGTCAGGAACACTAAAGGGGAGCTTCGTAATAATCACATTTTGTAGAGCGTCGCCGGGCACGTCGACTCCCTGCCAAAAGCTGTCGGTCCCGAACAGGACCGCTCGAGGGTTGGCTTTGAAGCGGTCCAGTAATTGTCCTCGCGATAACTCTTCGCCTTGGGCGTAAAGCGCGATATTGTTTTTCGTCAACCAGGAGGTAAGTTTCTGGCCGACGCGACGGAGCATGTCATAGCTTGTGAAAAGCACGAACGCGCGGCCTTCGGTTCTCGCTACGTATCGGCGAATCATTGTTGCGCATGCGTTTTCATAATTCTCGCGTTGGTTTGGGTCGGGCATTCCGCGAACGACAATGATTTGGGCTTGCTCACGGTAATCGAAAGGGCTTCCCAACTGCAGGGTATCGGCTTGGGTCATGCCAAGGCGGCTCTGAAAGAATTCGAATGAAGCTTTCTTTCCGACGGCGAGCGTCGCACTGGTAAGAATCACACAGCGCGTTTGGTCAAAAAGCTGCTCTCGGAGCGTAGGGCCCACGTCAATTGGCGCTGCGGCCAGCGTTACTCGCTGCCGTCCGCGACGGGCCAAAGCGGTGTCGATCCAATACACGGCTTCGGGCAAGGCGTGCGTGCGCCAGGCTTCTACTTCCTCGGACAAGGCGAGCAATCGGTCATTTGCGGCAAGGAAATCCTGGCGTTCGGCGTCGCTTTCCAGGTCCTCGCCATGGAGTTTCACCGATCTCGCAAGTTTTTTTAGAGCCGGAGTCAGGCGGTTTTGCACGATTTCGGGCTCCCGTACGCGGCCGTTGCCGGTCGACTGCGTTTGCAGCCACTGGAGGACGTCCGTAAAAAACTCATCGGCCAGGTATCGACAATTCATCACATCGCGCTGAGGCTCGCCAAAGTGATGATGTACGAGCAAGCCCTTGTTTGTGCGCTCGTTGTATAACTTGTTCAGGGTATAGTCGACCTGGCTGCTCGAGACGCTCAGTCCGAGATGATCTCCGGCCACGTGCTCCAACATGTGGGCTTCATCAAAGATCACACAGTCGTACTCAGGCAACAGCTTGACGCCAATTCGTCGCAGGGCCAAGTCGCTAAAAAACAAGGCATGATTCACGACCAGGATTTGCGCGTGTTGAGCCCGCCGACGCGCAGCGTAATAAAAGCATTTCGCGTACGACGGACAATTGCGCCCCATGCAATTCGCGCTATCGCTGGACGCTTCATCCCAGACGTTACCGCGCGGTCGAAAATCCAGATCGCTTCGTGAGCCGTCGGTGGTGCCTTTGGCCCACGCCTCCAGGCGGCGTATCTGGTCGAGTTCTTCCTCTTCAAAAAACAAATTCTTAGCGCGTGTTGCAGCCGCCGAGAGGCGTCGTAAGCTCACATAGTTTCCTCGTCCTTTGACTAATACAGCGGAGAATTCGCGAGGAATGACACTTTGCAGAAGCGGCAAGTCTTTGGTGATCAGTTGTTCTTGCAGGCTGATTGTATGTGTCGAGACGATGACGCGCCGTGTGGAGGTGCGTTTGACTTGCTCCTCAATTGCTGGCTCCGCACGTTGATCTTCATCCTGCGTCGCGTGCAAAATGGCTGGCGTCAAATAGGCAAAACTTTTCCCAACGCCCGTTCCTGCCTCAACCGCGAGATGCCGACCGTCCGCCAGTGCGCGGGCGACCGCGTCGGCCATATGAAGTTGCTGGGGGCGATGCTCATAGTTGCTGAGACGAGCCGCGATCCGTCCTTGAGGACCGAGAATGGATAAAGGCGTGAGCATCCGTTCAGGATAGCAATTCGGGTTAGTTTTGACGAGGGAAGCTAGTGCCGCGACAACCATGACCGACGCGCGTTTTGCGTTTCTTGGCTTTTAGGTTGCGCCTAATTAGACTCGACATTGGACACCATTGATGCGGCTCCAAGACGAACTGAGGAAATCGACGATGAAAATCTGTGCAATGATGCTGCTCGTAGGGGGAACGTGGGCTGGTTTGGCCGCCCAAACGGCGAAGGGACAAGAGCCTTGGCCCGAAGCGCAAGCCGCTCGACGGCTAGGACAGTTAGGAGGTACGCACCTGATACGCAACATAGAGACCCATCGCGTGACGCGCGTCGCTCTGGTAAACGTGGGACCTACGAACGCTGCTTTGTCACTCGCCGCACAATTACCCGCCGTACGAGAGTTGGAGGTCGTCGCGCTGCCTTGGCAAGATTTCAACGATGTCGGTCTTGCTTACGTGGCGCGAATGACTCAATTAACGCAGTTGCAGCTCGTTGGTCCAAACATTTCCAATTACGGCGTCGCACAACTGGCGGGGTTGTCCTCCGTGGAACAATTGGCGATCGACGCGCCGATTAGCGACGGAGCACTGGATAGTATTGGAAAAATGCGGCGTTTGCGTTTGCTCGACCTCCACGGCGCGCAGGTTACCGGTCCAGGCCTTTCGCGTTTAGCAGGGCTCGACCAGCTTGAGTTTCTCGTTCTCGATCAAACCCCCGTTGGCGACTCCGGCATGCCCTTCGTCGGACAACTTGGCGGATTACGAAGATTGCTGCTTCGCGACACGCGCATTTCGGACGCCGGTCTCGAACATCTCGTCCATTTAGCGAATTTGGAACAACTCTATCTGGACGGTTCGTTGATTCGTGGCGCGGGATTGTCGGGGCTGGCAGGCGCCGTCGACCCGCCGATGATGACGTTCGCCGGCGCGGCCCAATTGCGCGAAGTGTCGTTACGTCGTGCGGCGAACTTGGGAACCGAACACCTTTCCGCGTTGGCGAATTTGTACGGTCTGCCGTACTTTACGAAACTCGACATCGCCCAGACGCCAGTTTCGCAAGATGCCGCCGCCTTGGACCGATTAGCGCGGGCGGAGCAAATCGCCGAGCACTGGCGTCAAGTCCAAGGAATCGGCAGTACAGGCCCCATTTTGCGATTCGACGACAATTTGAATCTCGTTGGCCTGTACTTTATCCCACCAGGATTTACGGCGAGCAATGGAGCCTTGGATGAATTGTTCAATTACCCGCCAACCACATTGCGAGAATTGAGCTTGCGCGACGCGATTCTCCGCAATGTGGATGTTCAAAGTTTGACCAAACTGACAAACCTGCAACGGTTGAACTTGTACAAGACTCGTATTGGTGATGAAGGGTTAAAACATTTGCAAGGACTTGCGAATTTGCGTCAATTGTACTTGGACGAAGGCAATAACCTCATCACCGAAGGCGGTATTGACGCTCTCAAGACGGCAATTCCGGAAATTGAAGTGGTGCGATTGCCGTAAACCTTACGACAGGCCGCCCCTTAGGGCGACGTCACGAGTCCTCGCAAGGTTTCCAAGTTGATTGCGTCCCAAGGACGGCCTTGGTGTTCGCCTTTTGGCGTTTCCAAATACATGGGAACTTGCCGGAAGCGGGGGTCGTTCAGCAGGAGTTGGAACGCCTTGAGTCCCAACTGTCCGTGTCCAATATGTTCATGCCGATCGACGCGCGAGCCGAGTTCTCGTTTGCTGTCGTTCAGGTGAAAGGCCTTGATTCGGCCTAGCCCAATCACGCGGTCGAATTCGCTGAAAGTCATAGCGTAGTCATTCTCACATGACAGCGGATATCCCGCTGCGAAAACATGGCAAGTGTCGACGCATACGCCAAGTCGATCCGACTCCTGGACGCCGTTAAGAATCGTTGCCAATTGTTCGAACGAGCAGCCCAGGCAGGTGCCTTGTCCCGCGGTAGTCTCCAGCAGGCACTGCGTCGCAATGTCACGTGTTTGACAGTGAACTTCGTCGAGGGCTCGAACGACAGCTCTCAGTCCGGCGTCTTCATCGGAACTCGTGAAGGCGCCAGGGTGAAGCACGACGTAAGGTACGCCCAAGGCTTCGGCTCGCCGCATCTCGTCGATAAACGCATCAATCGATTTTTTCCACAACTCCTGATCAGGCGCCGCGAGGTTAATAAGATAGGAACTGTGCGACAAGGGTCGCCCTACGCCCGAAGCGGCCAACGCGTTTTGAAATCGCGCCACGTCCTCATCCGTGATTGGTTTTGCTCGCCATTGGTTATTATTTTTGGTGTAAAGTTGATCGGGTGGTGAATATGCGGGCCATTTCCCCGGTGTTGAAGTGAATATCTGAACGCAATTACATCCCACCACAGCGGCACGTTCTACGGCTTTGTAAAAGCCTCCGGCAATCGACATGTGGGCGCCGAGGATAGGTTTCATTTGAGCCCGCTGTTCTTTCTATTAAAAGCCTTGCAGTTCCGCACCGTACCCGGCAAGTAGATCAAGAATCGCCGCAAAGTTCGTCGCACTACTAGCCGTAAGCTGTTGCCAGAAAGCGAGTTACAAAATTCGCTTGCGGCGGTCTTGCTTGACACGCTCACTGGGTCGAATACCATTCTTGTGTTGCCACGTCGGAGTTAGCAAGACCCACAAGGTTTTGCGTTTGGTGTTTCTTTTTCGACACCCTTCTAAAAGGACGTGGCATGATCACTCTCAAAGAAATTGCGCGACGGTTCGGCGTTAGCATTAGCGTGGCTCGGTGGGCGATGACCTACCACGGGCCAGAGCCGAAAGACCGCATCGGCACCGCGAATCTCTGGCCTGAATCCGACCTGCCGGCCATC
>CAUJHS010000017.1 GCA_963204915.1 Planctomycetota bacterium
GCGATCCTGGACCGCTTCTTGCAAGACGCCGAAATCATTCAGATCACCGGCAAAAGCTACCGCCTTCGCGGCCGCAGCGCTGGCGAATCGGCTCCCGCCCCCGTAAAATCCAAAACCAGCCAAACCCGCACACCGGGTCAACCCACGACAACCACGACAAACCAAGACATCTAACCCCGGCCGATTCTAACCCGCAAACAAGTGGCCGAGTTTAACCCGCAAACTGACATCTGGTGCAGCACAAGTTCCGCATCAAATCTCGTGACGAAGCCGAAGTGAAGCGGCGCATCGCCAAACTCGAAGAGCTGTGGCTTGCCATCGAGACCGAAGCGGAGAGGTTCGGTTGGGAACCGCTCTGGAACGAGCTGACACTCGACATCGGCAAGCACATTGCAGACGGGGATTACCGCGTCATTGTGCCACGAGGAAAGGTGAACGCACCCGATGTGTATGCTTGCTACATCCATCGCCTGCAGAATTCCTTCCCAATGGTCGCCTTTCTTCCCGAACCAGAAGAAGAGGATGCCTACAAAGACGGAGCCGAAGAAGCACGCCGGAAAGCCACGCGGACGATGCGAAAGCGCATCGGCGAGACGCGACGTGAGATGGAGGATGTACTTCTTCGATCTGGTGGCTTCTCGGCTTCCGAAGTCATGGCCGGGGAAGAAACTCTTCACGAGGCGTTCGACGCCTACGCGGAGCAAGTCAGACGCGACGACACAAATCCGGGGTCAAGCGACGTTTCCGACTACGGGCACATGCGGTTGAAGAACATCGGCAGACTGAAAGAGCGTCATGAAAACGTCCAGCTGCGCACGTTGAACACATTCGACGCGGTTCAGGGAATTATCGATGTGTGGCGAACGCGACCTCTGGTCAAGAACTCTTATCCGCCACGGCCGATCACCAAGAAAACTGCTCAGCACCACATTGCAGAGTTGATGCGATTCTTCCGCTGGCTGAACCGCTCTGGTGATTTTGACTGGCGGAAACCACCTGACTTCGATGAATTGAATCTGCGAGTTCGCACGACGGCGCAAGAAAACAAGAGGAACGGCACCCATCAGGTCGCCACCTACACGATCAGTGAACTGTGCTTGCTGAACGAATACGCGAGCATCCGCATGCGGACCAAGTGCTTTCGTCGACTCTCAATGGAGAGCCGTTCTTTGTGAAAAACTTGGAGAGTCTCCAGGGCGACGAGCGGGACGTGATCCTCATTTCTGTCGGCTATGCCCGCGATTCCTCTGGCTTTTTCGGGATGTCCTTTGGCCCACTCTCCTCATCGGGCGGAGAACGGCGGTTGAACGTTCTGATTTCCCGGGCCCGCCAGCGGTGCGAGGTGTTCTCCTCAATTACAGGTGACGACATCGACCTCAGCCGAGCCAAGTCGCGAGGTGCAGCAGCCCTAAAAACGTTCTTGAAATATGCTCAAGCCGGCATCCTCGACATTGGCGCACCATCAGGTCGCGAATGTGACTCGGAATTTGAACTGGAGGTCAAACGGTCCCTTGAACAGCATGGCTTGCAGGTGGATACGCAGGTCGGCGTTGCAGGCTTCTATATCGACTTGGCGATTCGCGACCCGGATCAGCCTGGTCGGTACTTGCTAGGCATCGAATGCGACGGAGCGACGTATCACTCCTCTCGCGGTGCACGCGATCGAGACCGACTTCGTCAACAGGTTTTAGAAGATCGTGAATGGGTAATCCACCGTATCTGGAGTACGGATTGGTTCAAGGACCGCGACGAGCAAATCAGACGAACCTTGCAAGCGGTTGAGGCCGCGAAAGCGGGCACATGGGAACCGCCGTTCGAGGAGCCTGCGGAGGAATTTGTCCTCGTAGACCCTAATGAACTTGCCACGGAAGTGACCATCGACCAGGATGTCGACTTGCCAGCGGAAGAGGTGGCTTCGCTGGATGAAATCGCACAGCCCTATCAAGAAGCCGAATTGCGTGTCCGAACAGATCAGCCGTTGCACGAAGTGCCTGTGGGAGGATTGGCAAGAGTTGCCTTGGAGGTGGTTCGCGTCGAAGCCCCCGTACATCGCGATGAAATCACTCGCCGGCTTGCCTCGTATTGGGGCGTGAAGCGGGTGAGCGGCCGCACGTCCGAGGCCGTGCAGCGAGCTCTCGACTATGCAGTCCGGGAAAAGCTTTTGGACACCAAGGGTGACTTTTACCTAATTCGAGGGCAACAGGAGATTCCAGTTCGTCGCCGCGACAAGGTCACTTCGGTCAAGCTTCGCGATGCCGATATGTTGCCGCCGGATGAAATCCGCAAGGCCGTGATTCACATTGTGCAGATGCATCTAGGGGCCGGAAACGACGAGCTAGTTGTGGCGACTAGCCGCTTACTTGGATTCCGCTCGACCCGTCCAACAGTTCGTCAGGCCATTGCCCAGGTCGTTGATGAGCTGGTGCAGGAAGGTTCGCTCCGCCGGAATAACGACCGGCTATACGCGGGGTAACGTCAGCATGATGCGATGACACGACTGCCGAAGAGAATCTGACGCAGCACCTCTCTAACGCCAATATGCTTGGCGGGTGTAGCCAGCAAAGGACCAGCTGCACATATTCGGTCAAGGAGATCGGTTTGTCGGATACGACTTGCACGCCACCGCACATCAGGCAAAACGACGTGATTTTCATCTCTTCAACATCGGAGCGATCCGCCAAGTCGGGGAAAATCTTCGAGATCAGATCGGATGGTGCATCAAAGAGTTCAGGCATCCCGCACTTGTTGCACGACACCTTAACCACCCTCCCCACCGCTTACAAGACTACGACGCAATCGCGGCCCGCGAACCAAACGCTTCGGACGCCGAGGTGTAGCGGGACATTGGCAGCGTGTGTACTCTGAACATCCGCCGCAAAGTTCGATAAATAACTGCGTTTTTCGCCGCATGATGGGCTGATTGCGTACGAGCGACACGTTCGCGTGGCGCATGCGCGCAAAGTGCAAAAAATAAACCGTTGTAGGCACGCGTTTGGGAGTCGATTCAATGGACTGGGGGCTACTTGGACCGGAAACGCTTTCGGGTGAACGGCGAACACGAACGCTTGAATTAGGCGCGGCCGTGCGCTCGTTCAACGACTTGGCGGTTCCGGGCCTTGGGGGCGTGTGGTTTGGAAAGCAACTCTTTCTCGCGACGTTAGGAGTTGCCGTTGCCGAGGCGGCGCGAAAGTCGGGAAAACGCGTGCAGAACATCGAAGTCACCAACGCCGTCGAAGCGATAGCATGCTGGTTAGCGCTCAAGGGAAACGGTTGGCAGCGCGATCCGCGAATACGCGGCGCGACGAAGATGCGCGGCAAGGAAAAGGATTTGTCCTATGCCAACGTGCGCAAACGCAACTTCTACATTACGCAACCGATGCGGCAAGCGACCGTGCAGCCGTTGCGGGCGTTGGGACTAGTGGAAGCAAGCGGCGAACTATTCAATTCCTTCGAATGTACCGAGCACGGTCACGAGTTTCTTGAGATCGCATGCACAAACGCGAAGAACAAGATTCATGTGTTGAAACGATTGGCGGCATGGGTCAAGGGTGACGCCAACGGGATCGAGTCGTCAAAGCTACGCCAATATTTGTCACCAATAAAACGCATGCCGCCCGATGCTTGCAGAGTTCTGCGCGAGCGGCTGCTTCGAGGAGGCGACACGCGAAGTCCGCGCCGAAAGAACGCATTGGCTTGGGTTGAGGTCTTGCGCGATAACTCTCAAGAAAAAGTCGACTGGGATGCCAAGCCCGCGATGTTGGATGTCGAACATTGGAACGACTTGCACGCGGGGGCGCGGTTCTTCGCAGCGCGGGATGCGGCCATCGCATTGCTCGACGAAATCGAATTCCAGATCGACGGCCGCGAGGATCGTCGAATGCCGTTGGACGCAACGCTGCCACGCGCAATTTTAGATGGCATCAGCGCGTTGCGAGCACGCGCTCAGACATTCCTCGACCTCAGCCACGATCCGTCACCCCGACAGGAAGCGACACGTTTTTGCCGGGAATGTGCCGATCCAACGGCGACGCGCGTGCTTGAACACTTGCTTGCACGCGAAGGGCGAGTGCTACAACGGTCAGATCGTTTTATCGTGCCGGGCGCCGCATTCCGAGGAAGTCGTCAATTGGATGCCGCACGCAGTCCCGAGGACGGAGGTGCGGAGACCGACGTGGCAACGATTGTTGCATTGCCCGAGGCCATTTCTCATCGCATTCGCAACCTTTTTCTACTCAATCTCGATATACACGGCGAATTGGGCAAGTGGTTGGGGATTTCAGACGAAAACGCAGGCGAGGAGATATGAGCAAACGCAATCCGCTATTCAAACCGCCGTCTTTGGCCCAATATTTTGAAACTCCCGACGACTTTGTGGGATGTTTTGGCTGGATTTGTGGCTATTCGGCGGATGAGGGGTTTCTTGATGATGTTGCGGAGCGATTCACGCGTTGTACACATGCTCAACGAGCCTACGAAGGACGAATCGCTTTGGCGTTAATGCTGGATCCCAGTAACTCCCAAATCAAACCAACGGCCGTTCCTGGAGTTCTGCATTTGCCGATCCGCGGTGAACGCCCGTTTCGATTGTTGCATGCCAAGGTCGCGATACTGGGGTTTCGCCATCTGTTGGATGGAAAGCAATGGCGATTACGCCTCATTGTGTCGACAGGAAACTGGACTCGCCAGACGCTTGAGGAAAGTCTCGATCTTGTATGGTGTGTCAATTTGTCCAACAGGGAACTGAAGTCGCCGGATGACACCGTTGCCCGGATGTGCGCAGATTTTAAGGCCGCGTGGACCATGTTCCGCTGGTTGCGAAGCATTTTCGATACGCGAGCCTTAGATTCACGACCATCAGGCCGTACGGAATCCGAATCGAGGATTACCAGCCGCCAGTTCGAGTCCTGGATCGAAAGAGCGAATCGAGCGGCCAAAAAGGCGGTTCCGCATTTCTTCGATAACCGCGATGACTCGCTGCTCGCTCAGTTACCAGACATGGTTCGCAAGCATAGTTCGAGTTCCCCTCGGAATTATCTTGCCATGGGTTCGGGGTTTTTCGAATCACCCAAGAAGGACGACAATCCGCCGCCAGTACTCAGGAGCATCGTCAATCGTCTTCAGGACGCACACATGCTTACAAAGCACGTGACCATCGACGTCTTCGTGAACCCGGAGGCTTGCCAGGCGGTCGCCAATTCCGTGCGCGCCTTGCACATGATGGGTTGGGCAGTGCGCGAACCTAGGCCGCCTGATTATCTGGCGTCAGGTTCTCGCCCTCGATTGCTTCACGCAAAATTCATTTTTAGCGCCCATGAGCGCGACAACTCAGCCTTTTGCAACAGCGCGTGGCTCTATCTTGGCTCGGGCAATCTTACCGGCCCTGGATTCGCCAATTGCATGAGCCCGCAAGGAGGAAATCTCGAAGCCGGGGTAGTCTTTGCGCCCGAACAATTGCGGTGGTGTGACGGCGCAGGAGTTTCAGACGAGGCGGTTGTGACCAATCGTTTGCCGCTGCAGTGGGACACCCAATTCGATCCCGACACCGCACCGCTGAAGGTCGGGGACGACATGCCCGATCCCGCGGAGCAATTTCGTGCGGCGCCGATACCTTACCTTATCTGGGAGGCGGATGGCGATTCAGGTTGGCTAACGACACGCGAAGTAGCTTCAGTTCCGTTTGTCGTTCTCGATGCCGACAGTCAGGTGTGTTATTACGACGACTACAAGGGTTTTCATTGGTTGGGCGCCAAGCCGCGGCAAGTGCAAGTTCGCTGGGGACAGGGCGAGCAATGGCGAGCATGGATTCCCATAATCGACGAATTCGGGCGCGTCGCGGCAACGGTTTTGCCGCGAATCGATTTGGACGAAGCTTGGAGTCAACTCGCGAACTTTCCCATGCCACCGGCTGACGAGGAACTGCGTCCCGACGGAGACGACGAACCGGGTAGCAGTCGTGACGGACCAAACGTATCGGCCTCCAAGACGGCCGCTTATCCTGTGCGCCAAATGATGCAACTCATCGAAAATATCGCGGCAAAGCAAACCGTCGTCTCGAAGACCGATTGGGCGACTTGGTGTACGCGGCTTGAGCAGTGTTTGATTCAGGCCGCTGGTAGTAAGGCTTTGGCGGAATTTCGGCAGCTTGAAATCAATCCACTCAGCCCCCTGCGGCACACGCCGTTTCGCCCGGTTTTCGCCGAGTCCGACGACAGCAATGAAGGGCGACGTTACAAGGAAACGCTCGACCGAATCGAGGAAGCGTGGAACGTAACAGCCTTGGCCAAGATCGGGGGAGTGGAATGAACCAGCAATTTCAAGGATGGCATGCAGTTGCGGAGATTCTTGGCCGTGAAGCTGAGAAACAATCGCAACTCGGTGATCAGGCGGCGCGCCTCAACGCAGGCCAGCGCGCCAGCGTGCGCGAGATCGCGTCGCGCATTCCGAGCAACGGCGTTTTGGTCGCCGACGAAGTTGGCATGGGAAAAACTCGCATCGCCGTCGAGGTTGCGCGTAGCGTCACATCAGCAGGGGGGCGCGTGGCGATTCTCGTCCCACCCGGGCTTGGGTATCAATGGCAGGCGGAGTTGCGCGACGGCGGAATAAACGATGTCGCCCCGATACTCCGGAGTCTTAACGGTTACTTGGCCGCATGGGAGGATAACGGGGAGCAGGTGCCGCGACCGTGGTTCGAAGAGCCGGTTGTGGTGGTGTCGCATGCATTTACGAATTGGCGCTTTGGCGAGAATCCCGCCAAATGGCGTTGGGCGCTACTGCCTGAACTCTATGCACGCTGGCGCAAAGCGACGCAAAAGCGGTTGCCGCGAAACTACGGTCTTGATGAAACGCCCGAAGCGAAACGTCTCAGGTGGGCTTCGAATGCGGCGCAAAGCATCGCTGACAATGTTCCTACCTACCAGAAATACGCCAAACATCCGGTTCGACGCCGGTTAGACCGATTGCTCAAGGAGATTTCATGGCCCAGACCGCGTGATGCCTCAGAGTATTCGCAGCGCGGGAAACTACGTCCGTGGCTCGAAGAATGTGTCGGTTTTGGCCTTGGCGTTTTCGATTTGGTGATCATCGATGAGGCTCACAAGAGCCGCGGCGAGGAAAGTAGCCTTTCTCGCTTGCTCGAAGAAGTCATCGTATCGGCGAATGGGGCGCGCCGGGTTGCGCTCACGGCGACCCCAGTGGAATTGGACGTCCGGCAGTGGAGCAATACGCTACGTCGCCTCAAATCTGCAGACTTGGAGACGATTCAACAAGCGATTGAGGATTATGCAGTTGCGGTGAAGCGCTTGCAACGCGCCTGGCGCACCAGTCCGGAAGTGCGGGAGAATTTCAAGCAGGCTGCCGATGCCTTCCAAAGTGCGTTGTCGCCGTACCTGCTCCGCCGCGATAAGCGGGAAGATCCCGATGTACTTCGGTTTAAGCAAGCGTCGAATCGGACGATCAACGAGTATCGCCGAGAGCAGGAAATTGTGGTCACGCCCAACGACCTGCCCCTCCCATGGCGCAAAGCGGTTTGCGCGGCCGAGGCCTTGTCGCTTGTTGCGCGGCAAACGGACGATCTGATCGCCAAACGGCTGCGACTGACCTTGGCCAATGGCCATGGCATTTCGGTTTGGCTTGATGAGGCGGCGCGCGAAGACGACGACGCGGCGCAGGAACGCTACGACGAAAACTCCCGCGCGATTTTCGAAGACGGCGACATCGATGACGCAGCAGATGGCAAACGCCTGCGGCGCGTCGATTGGTGGCGCCAAGCGATTTCGCCTGCTTTCGTCCAGGGCGTCGATTCCCTTTACCATCATCCCGCGATCGTCAAGGCGGCTGAGGCCATTGAGGAGGCAACGTGCAATGGCGAGAAAGTTCTGGTTTTCGGACGGTTCGTTCGCCCCTTGCGTACACTCGTCGAGTTGCTTAACGCTCGCGAGATGCTGCGGCGCCTTCAAAACGATCAGCCGTGGCCTCAGGAGAAAGTACGTGGCGATGGGGACGGCGATCTCGAAGGTGGCGATTGGCCGGCGGTAACCGCAGCGCATGCGCAACTCAAAGATTCTCTGGGCCTCGGCGCGCTCGACAAACTGAAACTCGACGAAACGCTTGGCTCTCGCTACCGAAGCGAGCGCATCCGTCTTGACCGGTTTCGCCGCCAACTGGTTTCAAATATCGAACAGGGGTTGAAGCGTTGTACACTGGGATCGCGCGTTCAGGCGAACTTCGAGGCGTTCAAACGCTCGATCGCGAAGAGCGCGCAGGGTGAAACGGAAGGCGCCCTCGTATTAGTGGCGCGGGCGATGTCGGAACTATTGGAGAATCCTGGCTGGGAACCTTCCTCGTCGGATTACGCCAACGCGTTCCAAGATCTGATTTTTGCGGTTTGCGATCGAGACGATGGAGACGACGAACGGGCATTCGATGTGGATGAAGCTGCAGAGCGGTGGCAGGAGATAGAAACGCACTTGGGTGACGAATACAGATCCACCCGCGGTCGATTTGCTCGGCTGATGTATGGCGGCACTCGACCTGAGTCACGTCGCATGATTCAACTTGCGTTTAACCGCCCCAGTAGCTTTTTGAGGGTGCTAGTAGCCCAATCCCTCGTTGGCCGAGAAGGGTTAAATCTTCATAAGGCGTGCCGAATTGTTGTCCTACTCCATCCCGAATGGAACCCTGGAGTGGTCGAGCAGCAAATCGGGCGTGTGGATCGGGTCGCCAGCCATTGGTGCCGCCTACTTGACGAAGCGATTGAAGATCGCAAAAGTCCGGACGAATTGCCGCGAATCGAAATACGCCCTGTGATTTTTCGCGGCACATACGACGAGCATAACTGGCAAGTTTTGCGCACCCGTTGGAACGACCTGCGAGCGCAGTTGCACGGCGTCGTGATACCGCCTAGCGAAGAGTGCGACGACGAAGAAGGCCGGAAACTGATCGATGAGATTTGCCGCTCGGCGCCGAACTTTTCTCCAACACGCAAACGCGACGCTTACAAAAAAGTGTTTCCTTTCACTTCCCCAAAGCAGGCTATTGCGTGGTTGGATTGATGATGCCGAGGAGGAGGCGGGCATCGGTTCGCCAGGGGGTGCCGCCGTTTTTGCCATGGAGGACCTGGTGGAAATTGTCGATGGGTTCGACGCTGGCCAGGCGGCCGGTCTTTTGGAGGTGGTCGCGCTCCGCGTCTGCGTCGGGGGCATGACGGGTGATCTGGCCCGTGATGTGGCTGAGCCCTACGGTTGCTCGTAGGCGAGGTCTTCCTTAGGGCCGAAGAGGGAGAGATTGCTCACCATCGTTTCATTGTAAGAACATTCGAACACGTTGTCGGTCGCGATGCGCAAATTGTTTTTGAGGCCCAAAGGATCGGCGGCATGCCAACCCACCGCTCGCATGATTTCCTTCACTTCCTCCTCCGAGCCGATGATCTCCACGTTCAGCGGGTCGCTGGGGTGGCCGCCTTTGATGGGATTCACATCCGGCGTGTCGGCCAGCCCGGAATGCCGATGTTCGTACCGGCTCCACAGCACGGGCGCGAGCAGGTTGCGACCATCATGTCGGCGACCATCATGTCGGCGACGATCGCGGCTGCGACCAATTTCGCTGGCGGTTTCCATCAGGACCGCGACTTCTTGAGGCTGGTTCTTTTTTGGTGTGGGCTGACGCAATCGAGGCAACTGAAGGTCTGCAGGCATTTGCGAACTCCAAGAGCCATATGGATGCGCCATATCCCATCGTTTGCTTCCAGGCTTGATTGTTTGCGCCCAAAGACGCGCCTCGACGATGCGAGGCTTGAAATACACCGTGAACAGTCGGCCACGCTGCCTCATATCTAAAAGAAAGATCCGCATGGCCGCCCCGGAGGGCGGCCTGACGAAGTCGTGTATGCACGTCATCGCGCGATCGGGTCTTCAAACTTTTCTTGGAAGTCCAACATGTGGTACGGTTCCCGCATCCGCCGTTCGCCATCGGTTGTCTGACGACGTAATTCTTCGGTCAGCAAGCCGCACGCCGAGAGCGCTGCAAGGCGCTTCTCGACGAATGGTGCGTGTTGGCCGACGTTGCTTGGCGCAATTCCACCGGCGCGCCGGCCGAATTCGAAATGAATCCCCCCAATAACTCAACCGGAAGGCCGCTACGCTGAAGCGCAGTCGTTCGATGGGCGCTGCGGCCCGACTTTGGGTCAACGCTGGCACGGAGCAAAATCCCTTGCCGGCGGTGCGAGGTGGCGCAGTGGATTGGACCTAGCGGTTCGCCGACGCGGCGCCGAGAAGTGGCCGTAATGCCGCCGACATGCGAGCGCCCGGACGGGGCGTCCGGCGCGCCAGTTTCAGTCCGTCGTTTAGCGCGAACGGCGCTAAGGCGGTTCACGTCGCCGCCGGTTGCGGCGCCGCCTTCGCTTCGCCGTGAAACGCCTCCCATGCGGCTTTGAACTCACGGCGCAGTTGACTCACGCGCCCTTGCGACAACCCAAATTGTTCAGCCACGCGACTCGTCGTTTCCCCCGTGGCCAGCATCTGGGCGATCCGGCGCTTGCGGCGGCCAAGCGTCGCCAGGAAGGCGCGGTAGTCGATCCGGCTGGCGGCGAGGTCCGCAGGCGTGCAAGTCTTGTCTTCGACGAGAATCTCGCACCAGGCTTCCTCTTGCGGGCTCCAGCGGTCAAGTCGCTCGAGCTTGATGCGCTTGACGTCGCGGCAACGCTGGGAGGCGACATCGCGCACATTCATCTGGACGCCAACTCGACGACCCGCCCGGAAGCGCGCCACGGCGTACCGGGCCAGCGGGGCGCCGTAGGCAAGCTCCTGCTTGCCTTGCGCCACCAAACGCTTGTAGGCCACGAAAGCACTGGCGATGACTTCTTGCACGGACTCGTCGCGGGCCTCGGGCGGCCAGTGTCGGAAAACATAGCGCGCGTGCTGACAAATCGTCGGCAGCAGTTCGAGAAAACGGTCGTCATCTACAGTGCGCGGGGCGACTGCAGAGGGAGAACAAACATTCGGATCTTGCGCAAACGCAATCATGGGGACGCTCCTGGGAGAGACCGCCCCCAGCGCGGGGCGGTCGTGTCAAGAACACAACCGCTCCCGCCACGCGCGAGAGCTACTTCAATGAATAGCGCCAGCCGGAAACCTCGAACCGTGTCAGGCCCAAGGCTTCCCAGCCGCGGCGAAACTTCGCCAACGGCTAAACCGGTGGCAAGCAAGTATTATGACGCGATTTGGCCTGTTTTTTAGCCTTGCTTCGCCTTTCTAAAGCCCCATCTCAGGTGTTAATGCGAAAGGCCGCACGGGAAGGGCGTTACTGCAACTCGACCAAGTCCCAAGGGCCAAGTTCCGGCATATGAACGCCGATCATTGTATCTTCGTTGGTCAATACCAAGCGGAGCGGGTCACGACCAAGCGCGTGTAGTGTCGCCTTGGCGAACTCGCTTTGCAGCGAAGCGCCCGAGAAAACTCCGTTGCGGCGTCGTCGCATCCGGCAAACCTTCGTAGCGCCAGTTCAAGAGATGGATCACAACGGGAGTTTCCCGCTCTGCCGGTTTGATCTGTTTCTCCACGCCAATCCGTCATCCTTGCATGAGGCACGATGTTTGCTCGGCGAAATCACCACGATCGGATTTACGGCCTGAATCGAATCTGACACCCGACACCCGACAATTTCTAAATTTCAGCTCTTTGCTTCTTTGGTCGGGTTGTCGGGTTGTCGGCCCGCCAAACTCGGAGCTCCTTTGCAGTGTCGGCGCCTGCACCTGATTCTGGACAATTACCGCATTCACACGAGCCAGCGGACGCATTTGGCGTTGGTGGCTTTGCGGCGCAAGGCGCAATTGCACTTCCTGCCGCCCTACTGCCCGGATGACAACCGGATCGAACGTGTGTGGAAGGACCTGCATGACAATGTGGCCCGGAATCACAGCTGCCGCAGCTAACTGGGACCGACGTGAGCAGGCGGATGCCCTTTCGCTCGATGCCGCGCTCGCTGACGGGGATATTGTTGTGATTATGGACGAGGTTATCGCGACAGACCATCCAGCCCAGTTTCTGGTGTCTCCCGCGTTGGAACGCGAAGATGGGTTTCGCCGGCTTGTGATGAATCCAGGTGCAAATTCAGCGAATGATGCGAGCGTTGCGTTGGTGGCTTTTTGCATCGTGGCAGAGTTTCTCAGACCTAAAGCGCGATGCGTCCCGCGCAAGTGATGTATTGCGTGAGATAGAAAACGGCGATCCGTTTTCCCGATCCATAATGATGTTTTCCGATGTGCAATTGGATGTGGGGACCGGGAAAGACTTTCGGGAACCAGCGACGCCGTTGTTTGATCGACAGGACGTGATGATTTACCGAAATCTTGACAATATTCGTCAGACGTTGGGCAATGCTGGTGTTAGTTGTAGAGAGCAAGACGGGTGGAAGCGATATGCCGTCGTTTATTGCCATGTTGGAGGAGTCTCGTGCTACGATTCCTAAAGCGATTGGCCAGAGCCACAGAACGTTAACCGACCAAGTTCCCACCGAACGTATCGGTGTCGTGCGCGATGCGTATGAGAGCCTCGAAAAGTTTCTCCTGCAACTATCAACCACTGGGGGTCCATAGCCCATGTTGGGAACGAGCGAATCACCGCACATTTTAGGTAGCCGGCAACGGTCTCTCGGCGGTGTTGTTTCTCTCATCAGCGATGACGAAATCCACGTCGGCAATCAGCCGGATATATGGGTGATTTTGTAGGTTTTGCCTCGTTAGCGCTTCGGCTATGATTGAGCCGATTGCAACGGGATGAATTGGAGAGGCTCCACGTCGATCCCTGCTCCTCGATCAGCGACTACCCTTACCGCTACACCGACGCCGAGCAAAAATTCCTTGCCCCGTGGCTCGCCCCCAACCGCACCGCCGGCCTGCAGATCATCGAGCCGAACCCCAAACCCTGCGTCACCTGCAGCGGCGGCGTAGACCACCTCAGCGTCCAACCCAACGGCGACGCCTGGCGCTGCATCCTCGAGATCCAACTCGCCCTCAACCTCCTCGGCAACGTCTTCGATCCCAACTTCCGCCTCCTCGACCAGTCCCTCAAATGCTGGGAACAATGGCGCTGCCCCGCCTGTGATCGGGATAAGGTGACCACGCATGCAATTTCCGTCGGCTAGAGGTAACAGCCCCGGGCCCCGGAAAGGCCGCAGGGTCTACCCGATCGTTAATCGCACAAGGCCGTCCTTGGCATCTCGCGCCGTTAGCCGTTGCCATCAGTTTTGACTGTCTCGTCCGCGGGGCGCAGTACCATCTTCGCCGAACTGGCCGCTCTCGGGCGAGTCGCCCGTGCCCAATGACGCAGATGATAAGGCTGCTCAACCTCGCCCCCGGCATTCAGGTGGACCTGTTCTTCCGCGGGAAATGTAGCAGCCTTCTTACCGTGGCGAACAGCACCTAACTTGCGATTGGCAAACTTTGAAAAGGCGAGTAATTGTAGGGAACTCTTGCCATCCGTGCCATAATAACTGCAGCACCAGTGTATTCTCAATTCCTGCAGTTACTTATTGACTTCTGGTCGCCCCCTGATGTAGTTTATCCGTATCCATCGCGTGAGCCACAAGGCGTTTGCAGCGAACGATTTACCGAATGCGGAGACGATAAGCATGCTGAAAGCGATTGTTTTGCTCAGCGGGGGACTGGATTCGGCCACGTCGCTCGCAATTGCAAGGGCAGAAGGATTTGTGCCCTACGCGATTTCATTTCGTTACGGACAACGGCACAGGGTTGAGATCGACGCGGCTCGACGACTCGCGCAGTCGCTCGATGTTGCGGATCACGTCATTGTGGACATCGATCTACGGATGTTCGGAAAGTCGGCCTTGACTGATGCTGTTGCCGTTCCCAAGAACCGCACGCTCGATGAAATGAGCGGCGGAATTCCCGTGACCTACGTGCCGGCAAGGAACACGGTCTTCCTGTCGTTCGCGATGGCGTGGGCCGAAACGTTGAATGCATTCGACATTTTTGCTGGCGTGAACGCACTCGACTATGCCGGTTACCCTGATTGTCGGCCCGAGTACATAGCCGCGTTCGAGATCATGGCCAACCTTGCAACGAAGGCGACTGTGGAAGGTCGCGGGCGCTTCAAAATCCACACACCGCTGATTCATGCGACGAAGGCGGAAATCATTTGCAAGGGGCTATCGCTGGGCGTGGATTATTCGTTGACGACGAGTTGCTACGATCCTGCGGACGATGGCGCCGCATGCGGTCGTTGCGACTCGTGCATTCTGCGTCTTCAAGGTTTTTTGGAAAACGGAATCGACGATCCGGCGCGATACCGAGATCGGGAGCATGTGACGCCATGAACTATTCCGTCAAGGAAATCTATTACACGCTTCAAGGTGAAGGCGCGAACACAGGTCGGCCCGCAGTATTCCTGCGGTTCACGGGATGCAATCTTTGGACTGGCCGCGAAGAAGATCGGCCGAGCGCAGTTTGTCGCTTTTGCGACACGAATTTCCTGGGGACCGATGGTCCGAACGGAGGCGTTTTTGAATCGGCCGCTGAATTGGCCAGGGCAGTAGAAGGCTGCTGGCCGGCGAGCGTCAACGGCACTCGCCGCTTCGTCGTTTGCACCGGTGGCGAACCCTTGCTACAGATCGATGCATCGTTGATCGAAGCGCTGCATCGCCGTTCATTCGAGATCGCAATCGAAACCAACGGGACACGACCGGTGCCAAACGGTATCGATTGGATTTGTGTCAGCCCAAAAGCCAACTCAGAATGCGTGGTTTGCGCGGGCAACGAGTTGAAACTGGTTTTTCCGCAGGTCGGCGGCGAACCAGAACATTACGAGCGACTGGCATTCCACAGGTTTTTCCTGCAACCGATGGACGGTCCAGAATTAGAACGAAATCGACAAATGGCCATCGAGTATTGTCTGGCACACCCCAAGTGGGAGTTGAGTTTACAGGCGCACAAGCTAATCGGAATTCGATAACGCAAAGGAATGGCCGATGGAACTCTATAGGAAATTTGCGTTCGAGGCAGCCCGCCGAGCGCCGGATGTGCCTAAGGGTCACAAGTCTGGCCGGTTACACGGACATATCTGAATGAGATTGAGGGGCTGGAAAACCCAACTAGTGAGAATCTCGCGCGATGGATTTGGAGGCGAGTGGAACCGGAGTTGCCGCTGCTGTCGAAGCTCGTTGTTTCGGAGACATGCACATCAGGGTGTGTTTATCAAGGCGAAGATGCGAACTTTTAGACCACTAGATCTGAACGAACCGCTCGATGCCCATAGTGATCAACGTCATCGTGACATGTACAAAGCGGAAAACGCTTGCTGTGCCGAAGCAACTGAAATTCCGCTGCATTCGCAAGGCCCCCATCGAAACGAAGGCGGACCTCTGGTGTGATCGACTTATTGCCAGTCGCGCCGAAACGCTTCCCGCACGGCAACTCTATTCGGGAGACCATTGGAGCATTGCGCGATCGATGGAGAACGCCTCAACGAATCTTGGGCCGTCCGTGCGCCTACGGATCGCGTCGGCGGGCTACGGTCTCGTCACGATGGACACGCCGTTGAAACCGTACTCGGCCACGTTTTCGAGTAGTCACCCTGATTCGATCGCCAAGAAGACGATCAGCGATGACCGCGCTTCGATTTACCGGCACTGGTGGGAAGTGATGTCGCGAGCTGACAACTTACAAACTGGCAAACCAAGGACGATTGCAGAGATTGCAGCGGACAGTCCGAACGCACCACTGTTAGTCATCGCATCCGAGAATTACTTGCTCGCCATTCAACATGACCTGCAAACTGCACTCTCGCAACTTAACAGTTCTGACTTGCTGTCGATCTTCTCGGCCGGTTGCAAGTCGTTGAACGGCCTGGCCGACCATCTCCTTCCCTACGACGCGCGCATGCAACATGCCGTTGGCGGGGCACTTCGATCGCTGAATATGAGAGTAGCCCAAATGGCGCTCGCGGATTGTCGGCGGTCACTGGCCACCTTCTCCGCACTGCGGCAAATGTTGTCTCGCATATCGCGCCAGCAACCGGAATTGCGAAAGTTCGAGCGGCAACCAATGACAGACACAGAGGTTCGGAGGTACATCGCGCGAGAACTGAAAAGGAACTCGGACGTCTGTCATACCCCTCTATTGCGGAAACTGCGCGACGGCGGTCAGGCATGCGAACAAAAGCGATTCGCAAAGATATTTCGCGAGGTACGGGAGCGGGAGCAGTTAAATGGCTCGTAAAAGATCTAATGGCAATCAAATCGAGCGGCGTGCATTGCGTATCGAGCAGAACCCTGCTCACCCGCTGTTTCTGTTCACGCTAACCGGTGACGAATTGCTGAAAGTCGCCGACATTTCCAAGATTTCGCGCGACGAGGCCGGCAATTTAATCGGTTACCAGCGGGCCGCCGTGCGACGGCACGTACAGGACATCGTTGACTATTTGAACCAGGACAAGATTCTGTTTCCTAACTCGATCATTCTGGCGCTCTCGTCGCGGGTCAAGTTTCGCCAGAGTCGAGGTCCAGCCACAAGCGACGGGCTGGCGCAGGCAGGAACACTGGAGATCCCATTGCCGTCGAACGGCGGTCCGAAACCGGCCTGGATTGTGGACGGCCAACAGCGAGCGATCGCCCTATCGATGTGCAGCAAGCCGCAACTACCGATTCCCGTCAACGCCTTCGTTGCAGACGATCTCGATCTGCAGCGGGACCAATTCCTGCGAGTCAATAGTTCCAAGCCATTGCCGCGTGGTTTGATAACCGAGCTATTGCCCGAAGTAACGACGACCCTGCCGGCGAATCTGTCGGCAAAGAAGATGCCATCGGCAATCTGTGACTGGCTGAACCTCGAAAAGTCATCGCCCTTTTGCGGGCTGATCCGAAGAGCGTCAACGGCGAAGGACCAAACGTCCAAGGCTGTCATTACAGATAATTCGGTTGTCAAGATGATCGAAGAGAGCCTGTCCCAACCTTCAGGTTGCCTGTTTCCGTATCGCAATATTGCCACAGGTGAAACGGACTTCGATGGCATCACTTCGTTGTTGGTCACGTATTGGACAGCGGTGTCGGGCGTGTTTTCCGAAGCCTGGGGCAAGTCGCCGACGAAAAGCCGCCTGATGCATGGCGCCGGTATCCGAGCGATGGGGCGACTAATGGACCGCATCATGCCTTACATCAACCCCCATGAGTCGAACGCCGTGGCCCAGGTGAAGCGGGAATTGACGCTGGTCGCGCCGATCTGCCGCTGGACGAAGGGGCGCTGGGAAGAAATGGACGGTCTGCGCTGGAACGAGGTGCAGAATGTCCCGCGCCACATTCACATGTTGTCGAACGTGCTCATTCGCGCGTACTTGCAGGCGAGAGGGAACAGTCACGTATGAAGTTCTTTTTTCCGGACAGCCAGGACCTGGTTGATCCAAGTTTTGACTTTGAGACGGAGAAGCGTAACGATACTCGCATTCGTCAGCGCGACGATCTGTACGCGCATGAAGTGTTCAAGAATCCGCCCTACGACGGGATGCTTGTTTCGATGGCCATCGTCGGCGGAACAAACGGCAGTAGCGGTCGCTACACACTTGGTCAGCAACGGCGCTTCGCGGTCGAAGGTGCCCGCGCGTTTCTGCGCCTTCCAAAGGAATTGAAATTGATGGGCGACTGTGGCGCATTCAGCTACGTGAAAGAACCGGTGCCGCCGGTGACTGTTGAGCAGGTTGCGCGGTTTTACGAGGAAGGTGGTTTTGATATCGGTGCGTCGGTCGATCATATCATCCTAGACTACAACGCCGATTGGGATCGCAGCCTGCCAGGTATCAAGGCTGTTTCGGAGGACTGCGAACGACGACAGGAATTAACGATCGAATTGGCCAGAGACTTTCAGAAGCTTTGTCGCAAAGACAAAGTTCGATTTGAACCCATGGGAATCGCCCAGGGTTGGAGTCCCAAGTCGTATGTGCGAGCAGTGGTCGCTTTGCAGAAAATGGGCTACGAGTACATTGCGCTAGGTGGACTTGTTCCACTCAAGTCGTCGGAGATCCTCCAAGTGCTTGAGGCCGTGTCGCCTAAACTCAAACCTCCCACACGACTGCACCTCTTTGGCGTCACACGATTGGACCATGTAAAAGAGTTTGCTCAGCACAGTGTTGTAAGTTTTGATAGTACATCGCCATTGACTCAGGCGTTTAAAGAAGACCGCGACAATTATTATGGACGGCGGAGAAGGTATTCGGCAATTCGTGTTCCACAGGTTGACATAAACCTGAAGTTAAAGAATCGCGTCTTGTCTGGTGAAGTTAAACAAGCTGAGGCATTTCGACTGGAAAGAGAATGCCTGGACGCTCTGCGGAGATTCGATCGACGACGATTTCCAAGGCGCGAATTGATCGAACTCCTGAACGAATACCAGCAACTGTTTGGCGGCACGCGAAACTACTCGGCTGAGTATGAAATCCTGTTGAAAGACCGTCCGTGGGAAGAGTGTCGATGTGCCGTTTGTCGGGAACTGAAAATCGACGTCGTTATCTTTCGTGGTGCGGAGCGGAATCGCAGGCGTGGTTTTCACAATGTTTATGTGACCTACAATCGGTTGAAGCGCATTCGGGCCAGGGTCGCGTAGGAATCATCGCTCGGAAGGGACAACTGTGTCGAAATCTCGCATAACAACGACGAAGACAACTAACAGACGCAAGCAAGCACAATCGCGCGTGTTGCGATTACCGGCGCTGGAGTTTCGCCAAGGCGAGAACCGCAGACTTTACAGCTTTGCCGTCGACGGCAAGCAGTTGCATGAATTCTGCACAATCTCCCGCGTAAGCCGGCACGACGGCGAAGGACTGAACGGGTACCAGCGTCCCGAAGTCGTGTCGCACATTACCCAGATTCGCGAGTATCTGGAATCCGAGAATCCAATGCTGCCTAATGCGATCGTCGTGGCGTTCGATGAGAGCGTGCAGTTCAAAGCGTCCGCGCGAAACGGCAAGCACGACGGGGGATTTAGTCGTGCTGGATTGATCGAAATCCCAATTCAGAATGGCGTTGCCGATGCCCAAAAGCCGGGTTGGATCGTCGACGGTCAGCAGAGAGCGGCAGCTCTTCGTGACGCGAGAATTGAGGGCTTTCCAGTCTGTGTCGTTGGGTTCATTGCAGCGGGACTCGAAGAACAGCGGCAGCAGTTCATTCTCGTGAATGCAACCAAACCGTTACCCAAAGGCCTGATTTACGAACTACTGCCATCCACCGATGGAAAATTACCACTCGCGCTTCAAAAGCGTCGGCACCCGGCGGTGCTTTCCGAGCGATTAAACTTCGACAACGACTCTCCGATGCAGGGCATGATTCGCACGCCGACCAACGGCACAGGCGTAATCGCTGACAATTCCATCCTTAAGATGATCGAGAACAGTCTGAGCGATGGAGTTTTGTATTTGTTTGACGACATTGACGAACAATTGAATGTCCTGAAGTATTTCTGGTCCGCCGTCAAAACTGTCTTTCCGAAAGCATGGGGAGAGCTGCCTCGCAAGTCCCGATTGATGCATGGTGCGGGAATCGTAGCGATGGGCTTTTTAATGGACACGATCGCGGATCGCCATCGCCGGTCCAGGACACTCACTGCAAAGGTCTTCGCTGAGGATCTTGAACCGCTACGCGCTGTTTGCCGCTGGACCGACGGCTACTGGGAATTCAGCGAAGACAACCGCTTGAAATGGAATGAACTGCAAAATGTCCCTCGCCACATCCAGCTGCTTTCGAATTACCTGTTGCTTCAGTATCGCGAGAAGGTGTGGAATAGATGAGTGAAAATGAAAGTACAGGCATCAATCGCGTTCAAATTCTCGAAATGCTGCAAGATGCAGGCACTGTCCATAGAAAATCCATTTATTCCGATCGCGCTAAGGTAGTGATTTCTGAGGTAGCGTTGGGCGAGATCACTTCTAAAGTGCCCACTATGAGTCCTAGCACCGATAGCATGTCACCTCTAGATTCCAAGGCACGCACCACAGTCGGCTGGGCGATCCGTTATCGCGAAGTTGAGCTGTTAGCTCTCGATCGTGGGTAGTGGCCTCACACTTTGAACATTGAAAACCGGCACCGCGAAGCGCCGCTACTACTATTACTTGGCGCGTCATCCTGTGTGTTCGGCTTGGTGGAAATGCAGAAAGTGCCCCCGCCATCATCGTCGACACCGGCTCAAGGGGACGGCGAAAGATCAAGCGGCCATTGTTGCAAAACTGGCAGGCGATTTGAAGATTATCAAGCCCGTCCCAGCCGAGGCCCTCTTCTGGCACAATATGGTCAATTTCAAGCCGGCTGTAATCTTGTGGCTTCATCTCATCGTTAAGTCTACCGGGATCGTAGTCGGGTGCAAACACAAGTTCAGCCGCGTCTGCTAAGTCACGTCGAGTACTGCCAACATCGTTAGCTTGGAAATGATACCCGCACACTGAGCACCGTAACTCGCGGCGTGGATGCGTTGCGGCAACGTGGCGGAACAACTCGCTTACTTGACGGGCGGTAATTACTGCTTTTTGCCCCACACGTGCCATATGGCCGGTCAGGCATTTTCTCAAATGACTGACCAAGGACTCCGGTGGAGCGACGCCAAAAAGTTCCTCGACTCGACTTCGAATTACTTGATCTGCTCTACCGAGATAAGCATGCGGATACCTCGCTATGTTGAGCAAAGCGTTGTCGGCGAGAAGAAATGTCTCGACTGTTCGCAACAACACATGCACCAATGCCAAGTTCAGGTTTCCATTTCCAATATGCTGGATCGTGGCAACCCACGCAAGAAGCGAAGTGGCGTCGATTTCCCCACCCGCCGTATCGGTCGTGACGTCATTTTCTGGAATGAGACGCAAGATATGTTCAATCGAATTTGTCATTCTTCATCCGTCGAAAATACGTTGACATTCCTAGTGTGGTAGCGTCTGCCTTCTTGGCTGTACGTAAACGCTTTTTCCATTTCATCGCGGAGGTCGGCTTGCCCTTGCGCGTCATCCAAACTGCCCCGCCAAGGCTTGAGAAAGAACCGAACTGGCACACCCTTCTGTAGGAACCACGAGCGTATGGAACTGCAAAAGTCGTCAACTGTCGGTGGAATCGACACTGCCTTGACCCGGCTTGCAATCTCCTCGTCTGCTCTCTCTTCGCCGACAACATCGATTAGCAAATCGCGCGACTGCTTGACTTGCCGCACTCGATTCACAGCCGCCTCAATAAAGAGTTGTTGAAACAAACGCATTGTCACACTCTTAGTAAGGTTGGTTAAGGAGTTTTTGTCCCATAAAAGATATGCGGGATCAGACATTTCAACCTGAGCTTGCTGGTTATAAAAGTCTGCAACAGTGCGCCAAAAGGCGAACCAGTATTCCCTCCATCGGCCTGACGTCCAACTGTCCCATTCTGCGCGTGGCGAAATCGTTGGTTCTATGTAGTGTTCAAAGAAATTATCGTCGGTTCGCCATCCCAGTGTTCCCCGTCCGCCTTCAATCAGTGTGCGAATCGTTGACTCTGGAATGTACGGCTGCACTCCAGCAGGGGGAGTGCCTTCCAATTTTATTTTTACCATGTCATAAAACGGACTATTGGCGTCGCGTGCGGCGATAACGGCGGCGATTCTTTCTTCTACGTGAACATTTGATCGCTCTAGTTTTGTGCGAAGAGAATGCTGCTCAGAACGCGTCAATGAGCTCCCAAAAATATCGGTCAGCAAAGACGTCTCAACACGCTGTGCTTTTTCGTTGATTACGACAAACTGGTAAATCTGCTCTGCCCAACTGCAATTTGGCAACGCAACAACAGGAAGCCATATCTCGTTATCACAGTTGGCCGCACCAAACAACCGGTGCTGGCCGTCGACAACAAGCGCTGGCCTGCAGAGAGCTTCAAGTGAAGTCACAATATCATCAACCGCCTGGTCAGTAAGCTTATTAAAACCTTTGAACCAGGACGGATCATGAGCCATCTGTACAAACTGCATGGCAGATTCAAGTACATAGTCGTGCCCCGTGTCTGGTACTTCGACGAGCGGTGAGTTACTGAAATCGGCGAGAAGGTGTTGCTGCTCAGGAGCAAGCCGGTCACGTATACTGTGAATGACCTGTTCGGCGAGGAGCTTCAAGTTGTCCAGAGGCGTTTTTTACATTCAGTAGTTCCAAATTGAATCGCTATCAGTTGATTGCCGTAAGTCGCTCATAGGTTTCACGATGGATGCCGGGGGCTTGGTCGGCGCGGAGGAGCCGTTGAACGACTTGGGTGATCCAGAGCAGCAGTTCTTGGAAGCGCAACAGGCTCAAGAACAAGCGCGGCTCCTGGCTCCCTTGAGCTTGGGCGAGTTGGAAGTGCAACCACACCCAGACATTCCGCAAGACCAGAGCGATGCCGACGAACAGTAGACGCATCCGCGGATCGCGCGTGCAGGTGCGGATCCGCGCCTGGTTCATTTGGCGGTAGCTGGTTTCGATCCCAAAGCGCATCCGGTACGTCTCGCGAATGGCGCGCGGCGTGAGCCGCACCTTCCAGACGGCGTACAGCAGCTTCTTGCGGCGCCGCTGGCCCGTCTTGGCATGCGTATAACTCTTGCCCGCTACACGGAGGGTGACGCGCGTGCGGCGTTGCCGGTCGCCTACTTGGCCCGTGAGCGTATGCGGATAGTAGCCGTGGTTCCTGCACGCCAGCGCCCGCAGGCCGACGACCCTGCGGCCTTTCGTTTTCCGCCCCCGCAGAACCGCCGGAATGATGAAGCCGTACCCCGCTCGTCGCAGGTAAGCGATCACCGCCACGCTGAAAAATCCTTTGTCCAGCAGCAAAAACTTGATTTTCACGTCTCGCTTGCGGACGATCTGCACCAGCCGCTGCACGACCTCTTTCATCTTCTCGCCCCGCTGGACGCGGGTCAGCGCCAAGGTGTAGCGATGCCCTTTGTGGACGACGACGGCGGTGGCGTAGGCGTGAAAGTGGGTCGTGCCTGACTTGGGGCTGCTGCGGTAAATCTCACGCTGGTCGTGGGCGGGCTGGCCATGGTAGGGAATCAGCGTCACGTCGATGGCGATGATCCGCGCTTTGCGACGTAACGCCTTGGGCAGGTTGGTGGCCAGCGCCCGGTTCAAACGCCGCTCCAACTCGTCGATCGCCGGCAACGTCGCCGCCAAAGCGTTGCGGATGGTCTGATCCGACGGCGCGGCGGCCAAGTCGCGGCAGGCGGCGAAGAGGGAAACCATCCGCGCCGCGGCGATCAACAGAACTTGATACAACGTGCTGCTGGTGCATTTGGAGCCCTGGTACTCCAAACGCAACGCCGAAGCCAGCCAATATCTGGCGTAGCCGTACACTTCGTCCTTGACCACGATATAATCCCGTCGTGAACGCATGGCTTTCCTCCTTGGGAATGACGGATTTGCACCAAGTCATTATCCAGAGGAGCCTTGCGTTCACCTATTTCCCCCATCCCGATTTGGAACTACTGACATTTGAAGGGGACTGTGATATTCCAGGCCTATTGCATTGTTTTCAAGTACTGGAGGTTGACGAATCGCTATCGTCAATGCCGTTGGACCGAGGATGAATTCATCGTCTTTGCCACTTTTAGTCGATGCCACACGCCAGAAATCGGTTACTTCCTGCTCGCGCGATGGCGTAATCCAGCGTTGATACAGCATCCGAATGTTCCAGCCTTTTCGGGGAATGCCAGCCCAACTTGCGATAGCTTTAGCGGGCGCCGCGAAAAGGATCAGTGCGTCTTTGCCCGTACCCGACTGGAATTGTTCGAAAGTGATTACGGGATATGCAGTCATATTGGTTATCCATGCGACCGTGTGCGGATGTTCTTGAAAAACAGAAGTCCTCGTTTCATCGTGAATCTAGTTAGGATCTAATTAATGTGTTTGTAATGACCTGATCCACCGTTCCAGTGCTAGTAGGATGCTACCTGCGCCTGTTCCTTGGACGTAGACGAACTTTTCTCTGGCCATCCCATCGAATGAGCGAAAAACGGCATGGCTCGTCGCGGCCCAAACAAATAAGACAACGTCAGCAGTCAATGCGTTAACGGTTGAGGCTCCTGCCACTTTGTCCGATATTACTACGGTCTCGGCACCCGAGCGCTCAGAGATCATGGCCGCCGCCTCGCGCGATTGGCGCTCACGCATGGAGACGATTGCGACCTTTCGCAGGTTTGCCTGTTGCAGTGGGTCGACGTTAGCCCCTGTCGCAGGTATTGGCAGATACTCGTCGATGATCGATGCATCGTAGCCAATGCGACTTCCAATCTGCCGCCACAGCTCTCGATCACCTGGAGTTAGGGTCTGTTGATTGTGTCGGAGAAACTCGGCACCGACAATCCAAAAGCTCTCGCACTGACCCACGGAACCGATCTGATCAAGCAAATCGACAATTCCCAGTAAAAAGGGAAGCAATGCCCTTACTGGACGGTTCTCCCACCAATCTCGAAGTTCCTCAACAATCTCAGTTTCTGCCGCTGGGCGAAACTGCAGGACGCCTTCCGCGAGGTTCAGCAAAACTTGACCATCAGGCGGATAGGCGGAACCGCGTTTGATTGCAGACCAAAGGCGAAACAGATCGAGATAAATGTCGGCAAGGCTGTCGCGTGGAAAATTCGATTCAACGACAAAATCTTCCATAAACTCCGAGAGACCGGCCAGCAACAACTGTCGTATCCGCCCATCTGTTTCGAACGGCGATTCAATGTAGAATCGCTCCAGAAGTTCGTGCAACGACGTGATGTCAGATGGTGCCAATCGGTCGAGATCGATTGCCTGGCGATTGTCCAGGAATGCCTGAAAATGCGTTAGACGGTCTTCCGTCAAACTACCGAACCACTCGTTCCACGTCTGCGGAATGCTCGGCGGCTGAACCTGAATGTCCGTGGCGACGCATTCCTGGTGGGCTAGTAGCGTCGCCTCAATTTCCGGATTGATCGAGAACTCCAGGCTCTTCCAAAGAATTGGCGCGTATTCGTCACCTTGGCCGAGTAATTGGACTCCCAGTCTTTGGACTTCTGACCAATCCTGCCGTTTTCTGGCCTCGAAGAACAACTCGTCAATAGGAATTTCTGGCGGTGATTGACTGAGCAGGGGAGTAAGTACCGTTGCAACGAATTCGTCGTCGCTTGTCTTTGCTAACTCCGTTGCAACTGCGACGTCCTGAAGCACGGCGGCACGATATGCCAGCAGGCGCTGTGCAAACTGACCATCGCGCGGCTGGCAATGCCGAATCAAACCGCTAAGCCGGCCATGAATATCCAGCCGATACGCTTCGAGCGCCGCATTTGCGTCGGCGTTGCTTTCATGTTCCGTCAGGAACGACTCGTGAAACGCTCGCAAAATGCACAAACGAATTCGATGTGGGATCCGTAAGTGCGTCAAGTGTTCAAGTTCTCGGCCGCGAACAATGCGATCGATCTGGCCAAACCGGTCCCAGCATCGAACTCGCATGAATAGCGTATTGTCGGCCGAGTCGAGTTTATTTCGGTCGATGACTGCGATGGTTGCTTCGGCCGCCGATTGATCGCTAGCGACAAGTGCGGAAATGAACTGTTGCCGTGCTTCAAGTAGCGACGGGACTCTTATTGTTACGTGCTGCGGTCTGGCTTGCTCAAGCGAACGCATTCGCCTGAGCTTTTCGACAACGCGGTTGAAACTGTCCGGTCGCGACTTCCAACGGCAATAACCTGCGGGTGACATGCCGAGGATCAGGCTGCCAATGCCGCCTGTTGGACTCGGATCTGTGACGAGCCATCCTGCCGAATCCTGCCAGGCGAACGACGGCAAGAGCCAGCAACGAAGATCCTGAATTACAGATTGCAACTCATCGGCGTCGCGCGCCGTGCTGACCCAAGCAATCTCGTTCGATGTTGACCGAAAGTACGGCAAACTGCATCGTTCCTGATTTTCAAACGCCGTAATCTCATCGCGCAACGGGTGCGACTGGCTGTTTTCAACGACGCCATTGCATATGGAAATCGCCAGGCTCGCAGGCCAACTTTGCGATAGCGAGGTAAGCACGGTGATCTGTTCCGTCGAGAGCATCGCTCGGCAATTGGTGTTTGGTTATTATGTTGGGAATGATTGCTACGGCGTTCAGTCTTGATCATTGGATGAGACCGACCCAGCGCCGGTCGAATTCCAGGTAAGCGCGTGTGATTCGTGCGGAACTGTCGCGTTCCGTATAGTACGTTATCTTTTCATCCCGAATGAACACGCCGCTAAACGTCAAGTTCATAGATCCTTCGATGTAAAAGTCAGGGGCGAGAACGCCTTTCTCGTGGTACGTTTCGGGAGCAAACCTGAATTCAATTCCTGAGCACTCGTGCCAGATCGGCGTTCGCGTGAAGGCTTCAGAAGTCGAGTTGTGAACCGCTATCACACGAACGGGCCGATGCTCGGACAACCTCGCCAGGTATTCGGTAAATCGTATCTGCGTCTGGTCGGGGCGATCCGGAAACAAGGCCGAAAACTCTCCAAAGTGATTCTGGAAAAGCGGGAAGTCCGACATCCAAGGCGACGAGAAGTAAGCCGGACGCGTGCTTGATCCCTGCAGGAGCAAATTGGAGAGAACCGACGCGAGCAGTTCCTGCAATGCGGTTCCGGAACCGTGGGACCAAATATCGCGACTAGGCATAAACGAGGTCCTTCAGTTGCAACGTGATGCGCCAGTTTGTTCCAGCCTTCTCGACTCTTTGGACGGATACTGGATAAAACAGAATGTCGACTTCCAGTTCCTCGGCAAAAAATTCCGGCAGCGCATTGGTCACGGTGGGGAGCATCGACTGGGAAACGTGCAGCGTTGCCATTCCGTGCTGCTCTAATTCGTGGCGGCATTGGTCGAGCCATGTCGATGGGTTGTCGTCCACCGACAGTTCCGGCATGTGCAGACCCAGCCACCGGAGGGCCAAGTCACGTGATGGGCGGCCAAAGTCGTTATATCGGTTTCGATGGTCGAGACATTCGGGACAGCTGTCTCTACATGTTGGCAAAAGAAGTTGATCCACGCTCGCATGGAGTTGGGCGGGAGACGCCGCCATTCCACCGCTGACTTGTTGAAAATGGTCTGTGATCCGTCGCGAAATTGAATCGCGATTGATCGCGTAATACGCAAAGACGCGAGAGTCGATACCGGCACCTAGTCTTTCTTCGGTGGTACGCCAAAGTTGATTCAGAAAGTGAATGAAGCGATCTGTACGTTCAGAACTTGCCGGTCGCAACAATCGAGTTACGATCGAGACGACATTGGCTCGCGCCGTTTCAAAGCCTTCATTTTCGAGAGCGACGCGCAGCGAGTTCTTCGCTTGTTCTAAATCGCGAAAGCCTCGAGCTTGTCGGACTGCATGGAACGCCGAGGGCAGCGGGTGAGTTTGCGGATCAGCCAGGGCTTGAGCCAAAACAGCCAAGAGGTACTCCGTTGTTTTTTCACGTCGGCAATTGGACAAGACGTGGCGCATGCCGTGGTGAAATCGCTGTGGCTCCGAGCACAGTCTTTGGACGATACTTTCAAGCTGCCCTAAGCCGCCGGAACTGGTCTCGGCTAAGAAAATGTCGGCGGTCGCGTCATCATGCCAGACCACGTCTACGGACAGGTCATTCTCCGTAATATCCATTTCGGCCGTTAATGCTGCTGCCCGAAATGCTTGGGCCAGCGTCGCGACGTACCGGCGGCGAATCCAATCTTCGTATTCTGCTGCCGGCGGTGCCCAGAGCGTCCTCTCCAGATCCTCGACCACCGAAACGACATTTGGATCGCGCCAATGGTCCCGTAAAGTGTCAATCAACCGGCCCTCCTGACCTAGCAGGTTCGGATCGCGAACATGGAAGATGTTCGTGATCACACGATCGCCAGCCTGATCACGCATGCCGCGCAGGCGGTTCTGAGCATCTTGGAGCGTGCATTTCTGAGTAACTGCGGTTGCGGAAAGCATTGCCAGCGATGACTGCCACAACCATTCGGCGAGGAACGAGTTGACCGTATCAGGGAAACGGTCGGTACTTTGCATTCGGTCTAAGTAGAAGTCAGATCGGAACCGACCTTCTAGGGCAGTGTCAAGGCCCGGCAGGTTTCGCAGGTGGTCGGCATTCAAGCGAATGCGAATGCCGTCCACGCGTCGCTGGAATCCGACGGCTTCGGTGTAGAAAGACCCGTTGTCTTCCTGGCGGCCAAGTCGAAGCGAACCGATCGTGGCGTTCTGCTGTCGGCTTCTTCGAATCTCGTAGTCGCACGATTCCGCATATCGAATGACGTCGATTCCCGATTGATCGCGATGCAGGTATCCACGCACTGAATCGACAACGTTGTTCCACGGTTCAACACAGAACACGGGTATCGTGTGCCCTTGCCCAAACGGTCGAAACAGACTTTGCCAGTTCCAGGAACCGTAACTGCTGTCGAGCACGTTGGCGGGACGGTGGTCCAAGACAACGGTCTCAGGTTGAAATACTCGTGTTGCTCCAACGCTGCATAGTTCAAATGACTGCGGAAACAACTGCTGAACGGGAGCTGTTGTTTGTCCCTGCGGCAAGTTCGGAGAATGGCTGTGCCAATATCCAACTTCTCCAACTCTTGTCGAGTAGCGCTTCGACACTCGGCCAGGGCAAGACTCTGTTAGTACCTGAGTAACATCGAGAAACTCATCTGACTGAGGCGCTCCTCGCGGTCGTAAAGTGAGCCGAGCCTCGGCAACATCGAGGTTGGCGAATGTTGCCTTCGGCAAAAACTCTGGTAACGGATATGTGATGCCTGCATCTTCTCGGAAGTCTGCCGAAGGCGGATTGGCAATCGTCCACTCGGCTTCGAGTTTCCGCAAAAGGCAAGGCACGACATGCCGCAAAAGCGGCCGAGGCAATTCCCAGACGAGCCCATCAACCTGTTCCTCCGTCAATCGATTTCCTGGACCAGAAAGCGCACTTGTGAAGAAGCCTACCAACTCTCGCCGGAACCTGTGCCACTCCGATCCCATGACTAGAAAATCTTCGAGGATCGCTCGCGCACGTTGTTGCGCAGCGGCATCGGCTGGACGACGCAGATAATCGAACGGACTTGCACGACCAATCCGTCGACCAATCCAGTCAATGAGAAAGTAGGTTGCGTGTATTCGCAACACATAAGGGTTGTGAAGGGGGAGTCTCAATTCGTCGAGTTCCGGCTCGAAAAGCCTCTCTGCCTGTTGAAACATCCAACGGTCAGCGCCGTAATCGGATAGCACGACAAGCGTCCAGGGGCGACTGCCGCGTTGACGGCCGGCACGTCCCTTTCGCTGGATGAATGATGCGATCGATAACGGGCGTTTGTGTTGCAATACAGCGCCAACCAATGGATCGTCGAATCCGACTTCCAGCGCGCTCGTCGCAATGACTAAGTCAGCATTGACGTCCGCCCCTGGGTCTTGCGAACTACAACGCGTCACGAGCAGCGGTTGGCTGAGGTTGTGGCCTAACCGTCTCGGTAATTCCCAGATTTGGCCCAGCAAGTCCCTTTGAGCGATTTCCGCTGCCGATGGCATCGGTGTTGGCTGTGGCATCTGATGAATGGGGTGCAGACGATGTCGGGCCAATTGTCTGTTGCGTTCGGCGTCTGACATGTCCGTCAACCAGCGGTTAACAACATCCAGATTGTCGGTAAAACCAAACACCTTGCGACCGAAGAATCGCTCTGGATGGATGGGGAGATTCGGCGGGGTTGGCGATTGTCCGCGTGGAGTCAGCACGCGTGCTAGAACCATGCCGCATTGAATTGACGTCGAAAGGAGGCTCGTTCCCGCAGCGGGATCTCCCTTCACCGCCATGTTGTACTCGATACTCTCATGCTCCAGTTCTGCATCGAACGGTCGGAACTCGCGGATATGCTCCTGGCGTATTGCAGCGACACGTGCAAGATGAGCGGTTGCCTCCTTTAACGTGGCTGACAATCCAACGACGTGAAGATTGCGAGTCCGGCACGCATATCGCCACCGCCGTAGAATCCAAGCAACTTGAGCCCCTTGAATTCCTTCGTAAGCGTGGACCTCATCAAGTAACAGCAATCGAGGCGAGCGTGCTCCTTGCCCAATGCCAAAAGTTCTGGCCCATCGCGGGTTGCCCATCTCGCGATTTAGCATCTCCACCGAGAGGAAAAGGACGTCCGGCGGATTATCCATCAAGTCGTCGCGAGTGAGATATAGGAGACCGTCAGGCACATCGGGCTGAACATGGTTGCCGCGGGCGCGATACAGACGCGTCCGACCGGCGTGTCTGTCCGCGTCTCTCCAAATCAGATCCTCATCCGGTGCTAAGGGGGACTTCAGGAATGGCACAACGAAGCCGTTGCCGACGCGCCGCCAACCGTGATCGGTCTCGGCCCTGGACCGGTTGTTCCGATTGCTGTCGAATGCGTTGCGCCACGGCGTGTTGCCCAGCAACGCCCCAAACGTGAGAGGTCGCAATCCTGCCTTCTGCAGGACCGGTCTCAGCTTGAAGGATTCAGCGATGGCTTCACGGAACTGATCAGCCAACAAGACGTTACGGGGATAAATCGCGACGATTTTTGTAAACGGTGAACTGGTGAGTTCGGTGCAAGCTCCCAGAAATGCAGGTACGTAAAACGCCTTTGTCTTTCCGGCCCCTGTTCCGGCCGAGACGACAGAGCCGGTCGCATTTTGGCCGTTGTACTGGCCAAGTACGTGTGCGAACGCTCGCATCTGAAACGCCGCAAAGTCGAATGGTGCTCCACCAGCATCGCTCGCCAGGGCATTGAAAAGCTCCTGTTGAAGTTGCGGTTGGGTGCAACTTCCATGAATCGCGTTCCAACAAGTAACGGCGGATTGGTCGCGTAGAGGATACCGACGTGATTTCAAGTGCAACTTGATGTCCGAGACAAGGTTTGGAGCGGTCGCCCATTGATCTTCGCGGAAGATCTGACGCAGGCGGCCAATCAATCGAACCACCTCGGCGAATCGTGTCCGATAGGCTCGCGGATTTTGCCGGACAAGGTACAGCAGATTGGCCTGCTCCATGTCGTCCAGCAGATCGTCCAAAGTCCAGCTAGTGGCACTCAGTTTGGCCCACTCGTTCTGGAGTTCTGGTTCGGCTTCGTTGGCTAGGAGATTCTGAACTTCGGCCGACGTAAACGACACATCGTAAAAGCCCCATGAAACGAGCCTCGTTTCGCGAGATTCGAGAAAACTGAGAAATCGTGAGACGAACTCATCCATCGTGCGTTTACTTGATCGTTACGGCCAGGACGTGCCACAGGCCTTTTTCCTCGAAATACGTTTTGATCTCTTCCTTGAACAAATCTCGTGGATCGGCAGTTCCCTTAGCGGCCTTGATAAGGAACTTTCCCGCTTCTCCCTCCAGGCCAAGGTTTTCCACCGCTTCTCTCAGGGCAGTCAAATCCTCGCTGATCGTGTTGGCCGTTTGTTTTGTCGGCGGTGCTTTGTCGGTGTGCTGCCGCAGCCTTTGCATGATCTCTGCCAGCACAGCGCCGCCAGGAAGGTTCGCTGCAACCTCGGCGATGGCCTCATAGGACTTCAGTTGACGCTGCATCAGAGTTGGCCACGTCTTCGTCAGGTCTGCTTCGGCATGCTTGGCTCGATCACCCAACCGCGTGACCTTCTCTTCCGTCGCCCTTGAACCAACGTCGCTGAAATCCTTTTCAAGTGCCTCCATTAGATTTGCCGCCTGACGAGCAGCGGCCCGTACTGCCGTCGCTGTCTTGCTGAAGTCTCCATCTGGAAACACGATTTGCGCATTGGCGCGTCTATTTGAGGCATCCGAAAGCTTCGCATGGACGTCCACGAGTCGCGCCGTCAACGTTTGCACATCGTTATTCAGCGCTTTCATCTTCTTCTTTTCCGGAAGTTCTTCAAGTCGTTTCGTGATGTCACTAAGAGTTGACACTGGTCGCCTCCTGATCCTCGAGTGCGAGATCTGCGATTGTGCCAAGCGCTATAAGCAATCCACGCTCTAGTTCTTTTGGATCGCCACCCTTCCTCACTTCCGCTTCCTGAAGCGAAAGCTCGTGATCAAGTTGGCCAATGTATGCGGCGACTGCGGTTAGCGCGTCCACGGCAGCTTTCAAATGCTGTGGATCGAAGAGAAGAATCTCGTAGAGGTCTGTCGACGCGGCAACTCTTGCACCCCTCTCCAGTGCAAAGCCCCAACGTTGCCGGTGCTCGCTGAAGACGCCCGACTTGAACAGTTCGTCGAACTCGGCATGTGGCCAAGAAAAACTCTTCTTCCGTACTTCGACAAGCTGTTCGAGATCCTGGCAAAACGAAACAAACGCCGATTTCACATCCGTTGTGTCGAATCCCGCGCTGGTCAGCATCTGCGTCGCGGACTCGACAAGTGTACCCAATTCCGCTCGCTCTTCCTCAAGCACTCCCGCGAGAGTCGCATAGGGTTGAAGTCCTCCACGCAGGCCATCCACATAGCGGGTAATCCAATAACTTTGGAAATACTTGTCTGCGACTGGTTCAACCGTCGGTTGCTTTTGAAAGGCCATTGCGGCTTCAATAATTGGAATGGGATCAATGAAATTGATGCCACCGGTTCGGCCTTGCACGATCGACAATTCACTTGAAACGAATTTGCGAACGTCATCGTGGCGGCTTTCCATGTCGGCGACTAACTCGGTCCACCGCTTCGATAAGGTAACCGGGGTCGATTCCCAGCAATCAGCAAACACCTCGTCGATAAGGTTTGCGATGGACTGAGGCAGTTTCTCACGCTTACGCAGCGTGGCGATTAGGCATAGATGCTGGATTGCTGAACGAACAGGCGCTTGGGTGTCGAGTAGCGGTTGGAGACTGCTGACAATTGATGCGGCGTGCGCCCGAATCCAACACTCTGTAATCCGCTTGTGATGTTCGCCATCTGCAAAGTCCCATGACTTCTTCCCCAGATACTCGTACCTCACAAGCGCTTCTAGCAGTTCGCGAGTGTCCTCGTTGCGCGGAAAAAGATCGATGAAAAAACTCGCCGTGGCTGGCTTCGAAATTTGGCCCTCGATGCGAATGTGTTCGTATTTGCCCTGTGGCAAGAGTCTCTTCCATTCAGAGAGCGGGGGATAGCGTTCGGAATCCCAAGGGATCGATCGCCGAATGAGATTAGCAACGAGTTGCCTGAACTCCCTGTCACGTTCCAGGTCCTCCCCATCCTTCCAAGCACGAAGGCTCTGAAGAAACTGGTCCACCTTCCTCTCCGCGGCCTTGTCACCTTTCTTCTCTTGGCGCTCTTTCGAGTCGCCTTGTTCCTTTTGGGGGTCATCGGCGTCGGCCTCTTCGTCGGCTCTTGGCACTTCCTTAGAAAAAGACGTGAAGCCCAGAGGTTCCAGCAACGGTGTCAATCGCTTGGCCGCCTCAGACGCCGAATCCACCTCTTCAATCCACAGTTCAGCGAGAATACGCAAACGCTTGCGAGCTTCGTCGTCCCAACCACCACAGTAGTTCCGTGTAAACTCAGTCCAATAGATTGGATCGCTGACCGAAATCGGCAGCGAAGCATCGTGCGGAAAACGCTGCTCTTCAATTGTCTGGATGTCGGAAAGGATTGGGGTTAATACATGGATTAGCAGCCCTCGCTGATTCACTGGGATTCCGCTCTTTTCGTTGCTCTCGATGTGATCGAGCATTCGGAACGGAGCATTATTCGTAAGTGGATATAACCCCACGTCGACGTCACCGATCCGGACCTTGCCAAAGCGCTTGTGACATTCTGTCCTCGCGTCACATGATGTACACTTACTGATGTGAATATCGTTGCCACTTTCCCGTCGATGCTTTTCGATTTCCAAGACTTCTTGTTCGGCAAGTCGAATGGCATTTAGGTACCTGGCCGTGAATCGCGCTAGCTCCGTTCGGTTCCGAGCCCAGCGTTCAGTCGTGTCACCATCAATGCAGGCGAGGATTTCGATACGGTCTTTCTGGTTGTCTCTCAAATGTGAGTGGCCCGTTCGTGTCATTCCAACGACTGCGGTGAGTGGGCATAAGTCATGTCGATCCTGTGGTTCTAGCGCATTGACAACTTCGACGTCGAGTTCCGCCATGACAGAAACGTCCTCCAAGAAGAGCGCCAATCGCTTTCCATCTCCCTGGAGATCCTGACGGATTGCGTCAAATACCGTTCGAAGATTTGCACCTGAAAGGCCGATCATGTCTTTGATTGCGTCATGCAACGCAGTACTTGCAAGTTTTGCGGCTTCTTCACGCAAAGCCTTCGAATCATCCAACTCGTCAATTAGCTCAAGGACTTCGAGCGAGTTTTCGCGAGGGCCTTTGAACTGAGACGGTATCGTGAAATCAGCTTCGCGAAATTCAGGAAGTGAATCCCGCTCTTGCACATCGCTTGATTCCGTGAGTAGTTTTATCCTCCGATCGATGACCCCATTATCGCGACACAACCACCCACCGAACCCTTTTGCGCGACAAGCCTGGCCGAGTTCCCGAAGCAGTCGTGGCAACGGGTCTCGCCCTCGATCTTTCCATCCGGGACCGAGTTCAACAGACAACTGATTCGCTAGCATCTGCCGTGCCGTATCGTCTGAGATTCGTTCGATTGCCTGGCGGACGGGATCGAGATGCCGCTGGAATCGCTCCCCCAACTGGACGAGCATCTGCTCAAGCGCGTCTTTCAGACTTCCAGAACGGCGTTGGATTAGAACGGGCACGACGTCTTTAAGGACGCCGGATTTCAACTCAGAATCGCACCGAAGTTTGAGCCAATGGATAAGGTGCGACTTTCCTGTTCCCTGATCCCCGAAAATGACAGCCTGAATATCGCGTCGACCCGATCCAGCGATTTTTTGATACAGGTCGTCCTCGCTCAACAACTTACCTGCCCGCATGTCTTGAATGTGCTTCACCGATGAGTGGCAAGCCATGAAATAGTGTGTTTGCTTCTCATCTAGTTTTGCTTTAAGCGAAATAGCCTTGTCGACGTTTGCTTTGTCCCAGCAAATTGGAATCTTGACAGCCATCGTTACTTCGCCCCTTTCCTAATTTCAACAAAATCCATTCGATCGGAGCGTAGCGTCTTACCGTCATTCGGGGGAGATGCAAGCTGCAAACTCCACCCGCCGCTGTCTGGCGAGCAGTGCAACTTTATCTGGCTGTCGAGGTGCAACTCTGTCAAAGCATGACTCAGCCCCAACGTGCACTGTCGTCTGTCGCTGGCGCTGCGATTGGCTTGCTTGAAGATTTCACCTCCGTCGAGTTCTGGGCACGCGATGGCAAGACGGTCCATGAACGTGTCGTCATCTAGCTTCTTGTCCCCGTTGAAGATTTCGGGCAACCTCCGCTTAACACGCTCATAGGGATTGCACTGAAACTCGTCACTCGGGTCATTCCATCCGAGTCCCGCATAAACCAACCAGCGGTGAAGTCCACTCCACTTTTCGGCGTTGAATGGATTCGTCTGCTTCATATTGCCGAACACGTCACGGTTGAAGGCTTTCACCCAGTCGTCACGAGTGCCTTTCAAAGTATCCTTGTTCAAGCCGAGCATATAGCTGTAGAAAAGTGCAAAGTAATACTCTACCTCAGTACTCGCGAGTACAGACTGATCGATGGCATCCAGCACGCATTCACGAACAGACCGACGACCCTTTGCCGCTTCCGTTAGTTCCAGTTCCGCCCCGTCCTTTTCAAGAATCAGGTTGAGTTCGATGGCCGCACGAACCGTGTTTTTCGATTGATCCTGGGAAGTCGTTATGCCCTTTGGTTGAAGAATTGCATAGATCGCGTCTCTGGTCATCTTCCGATTCCCAAGTCGCCGCAAGACGTCGATCAGCGTTTCAACGTGCAAAGGGGTTACGGGTCCATCTGTAAACATCTAATCACTCCTACATCAACCATTGTTCGACATCTGCGTAGAAATCGGGATTCGTGCATCGCTTGGCTAATTGATACCTAATGTCTTGAAACGAAAACCCTTCTCCAAGCAAGTGGATGACTTCGCCGCCACGATCAAGTTCTGCCGCAGACGGAAGAATCTCGCCAAAGTGGAAAACGACGATTCGCTCGTTGGGCGACAATACGAAAGGTTGCTCGCGTTCTGCGTCGTCCACTCGATATCTTGCCTCGCCTCGATACGCGAATGCAGTTGCGAAAGCAGGTAAAACGGTGTTGAGAGTTGCACTCGCTGCCGCGAACCGATGAATCCCCTTTTGTTCGATGCAACGCCGGAGCACTCCCGCAAAACCCCGTGAACGTGCGCCGTCGGGTGCTGGGCAATTCTGGACGACTACGATTCGTGGAACCACGCCGGTCTGCAAAGCGACCTCGAATTCAGTGCGTGGCAAGACGCCTGCGGGACGACCTTCCCTGCGACACCAGCGACAACCGCCGCACACTCTTCGAGTATCGTCGCCGTAGAGATCCCTCAGTGTGCGACTGATGCACCTGGACGACTGAAGATACGCGCCGATTTGATTCAGTCCGCGACGTGAGTTGGCGATTTCTTCGTTACGTTGCTCAGCGATGGATTTACCAACTCTTGGTGATTCGGGTGCGAAAAGGGATTGCAGTTGCACCTCAATCCATTCAGTTGGATCGGAGTCAACGTCGTCGCCGACATCGTAGCGAGCATTTAACAGTTCGATCTTTCGCGCCCGCCGGAGTTGCAGAATCAGCCGTTTATTCCAACGGACGTTTTCGCTCCAGGTTCGAACGCCAACGAGTGTCTGGCGCTTGGAGTTCAGGCATAACTCCCATCGATTCTCATCTTGCTTGACGGCCTTCCTGGATTTCCAAAGAGCCTCCCACCTTCGTTGGACCGTGTCTTCCTTAAGCAGGGTCGGCGACAGTTGCTCAGCGACACGGTAGTCTTTCTTCGTTGGAAGCAACAAACATATGCTCGAGTAACCGTCGCGCCCGCCTCGACCAACTTCCTGATAATAGCGATTCAGGTCTTCGGGGTAACACGCGTGGATAACGGATCGAACGTCCGGTTTGTCGACGCCAAGGCCGAACGCGGATGTGGCTACCATCAAATCAATTTCATCGTTGCGCCACTGAGTGAGAAGTTGCCGACGTTGCCTGGGCGGCGTGTCGCCGTGGAAACAACCCAGTCGCTTGAATCCCTGCTCGGAGCATAAGCGATCATGCAAAGCCTTCGCCTCGTCAACTTCCGTGGTGTACACAATCGCCGGGCGAGGCAAACGCCAGACACTTTCAATAACGGCGGCATCTCGATCGGATTCCAAGTCGAACATGCGATCGTAATAGATCATTTCCGGACGCAATTGCTGATAGAGAAACTCTTGATCATGCGCCGCATCGAACGCTTCCTTGGTGGCATCGTAACTGGGGAACAACTCCTTCAGTATCAGGCGACAAGAGGGTGTAATTGTTGCGGATAGCAACAAAGTTCGTATTCTTCCGTTGCTTTTTTCCAACCAGCGGCGACGCAACCCTGCGAGAATCTGAAAGTCTACGCGAAAAAACGCGCCCCAGGTGTCGATCAAGTGCGCTTCGTCAATCACAAGGTTTTCGAGTCTGCCATCCGCCGCCGTTTCCTCGATTACTTTTCGAAGGCGTCCCGATACACATGCTTCTGGCGACGTGAAAACGATCCGACAGTGGCCAGACGCAATCGCATGGACGACATTCGCTGGATCGACGTCAGGATCCCGAGCCGCAAAGTACAATGGATTGACGCCAGGCGCATTCCTGAAAACCGATTCGGCGCTTCGCCATTGGTCGATGGCTAGTGCCACTGTCGGAACAACGACAACGGTAAGCCCAGCGCCGAACATTGTAAGTAGCTGAAAACAGAGGCTCTTTCCCATCCCTGTCGGCAGAGCGACCAGTGTGGTTTGTCCAGGGTGTGCCATTAGTGCCGCCCAAGCCGCTTCCTTCTGGGCGAGTGATCGCCACGTCCCGAAGCCCAGTTTCGTCAAGTACGATTCAGCCGGCACAGAGTCGGTTGCCAAGCGAAGGCTGGGAATTCCGTCAATGCCAACGTCTGGCAGGGCGTCTTCGGTTAGCCAGGATGGACGGAATGGCGCTGCGCGGAGTGATCCCGTGACCGAAAGGTCGACTTGCGAATTGGGAAAGAATCTAGTCAAGGTCTCCGGGACGAAGCCAAGGTGCCAATCTCCTGCACTCCATCGCGCAATCTGCCTGAGCAACACGGCATGGTCCGGACCTAATTCGGGGTTATCATTCCATGCTTTCAAAAACCGCCAAATCGCAGATGTCCGCGCAGGTTGTGGCGCTGGCGGTTTGTCAAAAAGCAAACCGGCAGGTGTATTCTGTCGAAGCGCATTACGCAACGCCTCAACGTCGTGCATTCATTGCCCTTTCTAGGATTCGTCCGTTGATTGACAGAAAGCCGACCGAATCAAGCTGAACTCGCCAGTTCTGAAGCGACTTTTGCAGGCATTCGAGTTGTTCAACTTCGCCAGTTTCGCCGTTCGCGTTGCTGAGTTGTCTCAATTGTTCGCCCAGTCGCTTGCTAGCGGTTGCAACAACGGAATTCACTTCGCTCGCGAAACGGCGAGTCCCTTCCCCGGTCGCCGAATCGGACAACTGATAGACAAGTTGATCCCAACTCGGCGAAAGAAATACCTCCTGCAAAACTAGAGCTTTGTTTTTCGTCAGATTCCACCAAATGCGTCCCTTGTCTGCCTTATCAAGCGATTGGCGAATGTGAAGCAGCATTTCGGCATCTTCTTCGATGCGGCCATCGTATCGACAAAAGACGTGTGTAGGCTGGAAGGTGAAAACCTGTCGTGCCTGATTCTGCAATCCAATGTTGTCCCTCAATTGTGACGTGTCAGGAACCGGATGAAACACAAACTCGAACCCAACCCAAGGCTCGCGAGCGAGGGTTTTGATTTCGACGGCGTAGGTTCGCCCAGCGGTGTCGTTGAACAACGCGTTACAAATTGCTTCAAACAGCGGATGGCCGAGGTTGAAGAAGTGCAGATCAAGTCGTTGTTGCGCAATTGCTCGTCGAAACGATCCCGTGAACGGCGTGGTTTTATCGAGCACCCCGCTGGTCGATTCTCCACGGATTTGATGGATCTCATCCGCTCGAAGCATCCACAATCCGTCGGCAAACTCAGAATCGCTTAATCGACGAACGGAGCGATTCGACGCAACCATCCGGAGGTACTCGGTAAATGTTTCTTCGACTGCGAGTTCGTTTTGTTCCGAATGCCGAACACGCCGAAACTTCTCCGCAGCGTGTCTGTCGAAGGATGCCTCGTCGAGTAATGCCTCACCCTCGTCACGGGCGCGTTCTTCCTCGGCGAATGTGGCGAGTTCTTCAGCGATCTGGTTTAGTCCTTCACAGCCCTCGTCAATGGCTGTCTGAACAATTCGCGCCTCGACGTCGCGTAATGCAAATTCAAGACCGCTGATTGATCGCCGATATACGCCTATTCCCATGTCGTAACAACGAACCAGGCCGCCCTCGACGGATGTGTTGTCAAAAATTACTTCGGAAATAACGTCGGTATGAGGTTCCTTCTCACGGCCAAGACGGTCCAGTCGTCCGATTCGCTGTTCGACGCGACTGACATACCAAGGCGTGTCGAAGTGGATCAATCCATCGGCAAACTGAAAATTACGGCCCTCGCCGCCACTCTCATCCGAAACCATTAGCCAGGTCGTTGGATTGGAACGGAATTGTCTGACGTTTGCCTCTTTCTCTTCGCGATCTAGCTCGCTCCTGAACTCTGTTATGCTTTCTTCACCGAAACCTAGCCTCAATCGGTTGGCTAAATCTGCAGCAACATTAGGGAATCCAGCGAACAACAATATCTTCGGCAGGCGTCCACGCGGCGTTACCTTATTCCTGAGTATCTTCACCAACTCGACGTAACGTGTGAAACTCCCGTCATCTCGGTTCCATCGCATCGCGCACGCCATAGCCTCGTGCACGAAGTCGTCTCTTACAAAGTGGCGGACTGCCTTGCACAAGAGATCCAGGTAAGCGTCCCATTCCGAGTAACCGCAAAGATATCCAAGTCCAAGAAAATCAATTCCGCTTTCTCTCAACTTTCGCGGTTCTGCCTTCGCCAATGACTTCAGTACGTCGTATACGGCCTGTGGGTGGACGGTGCTCTGCCACAGGACACGTGAAAGAGTGGCTAGTAGTTCTGCGCGAAGCCCTTCTTGCTTTGCCGAAACAACCAGCCTGCGAATGGCCTCACTAACTTCCACTTCTAACTGCTCGGCAACGTATGGGCGCAAGTAAATCCTGCGTTCGATCGGGATGATCTGCTCTTCTTCAACAAGTCGTTCGCGGCGATTTCTAAGAATTCGACGATTTATGCGATAAGTGTCGCCGACGTAGTGGAGGATCTCCTCAACTTCCTGCTCAAAACCGTCTATCAACGCTGTTAGACCATCGACCTTTGCTGCAAGCGTCGCATCGTCCCGCAAGACGGGAAGCGTAAGTAGATCCGTCGCCTGTTCAATGGTTTCTTCTTTGGTGAAGTCTCGATTTGCGATACCGTCCAGGCGACGTCGCAACAGTCGCAACTTCCGACCAATCGCCCGTTGGGCATCAAACAGTACACGGAACCTGTCGGGTTGGGCCACGACTTCCGGCGTGTACTGCTGCGGGTCGAGCAATCCGAGGAGTCGCAGAAACTCGTCTTCGCGTCGCTGGGCCGGAATCGCGCTTAGCAACAAGATTGACGGTGCGTTGTTCGAGAGTCGAAACGCGAATTCGTACAGTCTTTCGGACGCAAGGAGATGGTGAGCCTCATCGATGACAACCATGTCCCACGGTATCGCCAGCAGTTGCTCTGCATGTTCATAGGCTGCTTGGGAAAACGGAGCGATCAACTTTGTGATTTTAGACCAGTCCATCCGGTCAGATGCATGCAGTTCTAGCAACTGGAAAACGTGCCCGCCAAACTTTGAGTACAGTTCACACAGCCACTGTTGCGTTAATGCGCCTGGGCAAACGACCAGTATCTTCGCCGTCGGCTTATTCATCAGTAGGTCGTGGATGACGATTCCAGCCTCAATCGTCTTGCCCAGTCCTACTTCGTCGGCCAGCAAGAACCGGCGCTTTGCATCGAGCAGCACGAGTCCTGCAACATACGCTTGATGCGGGCGCAAATCGATCCGGCTTGACAGCAACGCGCGCAAACCGCTGCCGTGACGCAACTGCTGATTCAACGCGGAAACGAGTTTCTCGCGGACTTGAAACAGCGAATACCCTCCATGACTCAGCCCAGCAAGAACAGACAACGGGTCACGGGCATGCCCATGCACAGACGGCGACAAGTCCACCTCGGAGACCTTAGCCCGCAGTCCGTCCGCCAAAAACGTCACTTCATAAATATTGGGGGCGCGAAAATCGGAGGACCGATCGACCTTGTTGATCACGCACTCTCTTCCATCCGAAACACAGCAACTCTGAAGCGGCAGCGTAGCGCGGGAGAGCTCGCGTTCCGAAAATGCGTCTCGGTCAAACGTCGCGACTTCGCCGCTTTCGAGAAACTGTACAACGATCTCCTCTCCGGTCGCTTCGGAGATCTGCCCGATGCCGCGGTAGGTGTGCTTGACAATAAAGCCCTTCATTCGACACCCGTAAGATGACGTTCCGCGTGTCGTGCGTCCAGAGTGCGGCTAATTGCTGCGGGCGACTAGACTTTAGGTGCTGCGACGGAGGCCCAATACGAATCGCCGAAATCCTGCACTAAGTCCATCGGCCACTTCCGTTTAACGCGAATACACGTAGATTATCAGGCAAAAATGCGACTCACAACCGGGATTGGGGGGTTATCAGACACTTGGTCTCTGTCAAGGGCAACGGCGCTAGCGGGATTCTGTGAATGTGGCTCTGCTTAAGTGATCGATCGTTGGAGCCATCCATCCGAAGAGAGTTCCTTTCGCGGAGGGCCCAAGCCTGTTTGAAGTCGATCATCGTAACTTGCGCCGCCGCTATACAACGAGCGTCTACGGTGGGCCGAAAGAAGGAACGTGCGTTTGCAAGGCGAGACCACTTCGCCGCATGAAGTGGCTTGCTCTCGGTTGCAGAGAAAGGAAATGTGACGTAGCGTTTTCGTCCGCAGAGTGGTCTCGCATGTATACCCGTGTACAGATAGAAGAGGGCTGGCGGCACACAACTAAACCCAACCCCCTGCAAACCAAGCGTACCCGGGGGTGAACCGATCAAGCCGACGTTCATACGTCGGCTTTTTTCGTGGGAACGCCAGAACTCGCAACGAGTTGCGACTCTCTCGGCATGATCTCGGTCTCACTCTTCGCGTCGCGCGCGACTCGGCGCGGCGGCCCGTTTCGCGACTCTTTCCACCCGATCTGGGGCGGAATCTCAAAGTCTCACACCGCCCTCCACGCGTGCGCGCGACAGAGACAACTCTACTGGGTGGCAGGTCGCGTTTTGCAGCGATGTCTCTAAAACAAGTGCGGGTTAAGGGCACTGGGTTAAGAATGTTGGAGTTTTCGCGAGCGAAGCGGACATCTCGCCTCCGCGCGGCATAGATAACCCCAAGTGCAACGATGCAACCGCATCGCCCGATCTGTTTCACTTGGGGACTTTACCTGATGCCTTTCTCGTTTTCCTTCCACGCGAAGGACTTGTCGCCAGAAGAGCGACGGCGGCAAGTCGCCGCAATTCTCGCCCGCGACGTTTTGCGTCGCCAACGCCTGCTCCGCACGTCTGGACCGCGGCCGGCGGGGAAATCTCTCGAATCTGGTCCGACCGGCCTTGAGGTTCCGGGTGAAACGAGGCTCAGTGTGTCTCGTCGTATCGGCTTTTAGCGGCGGCGCTCGAAACGGAGACACGCCGCGATCGGCATGTTCCCAACCGAGCCCGCGCCGCGCAAAAGCCATCCTTCGAACCACGAGGTCATTCCATGCAACTCGACATCGACCGGGAAGTCGCCGCGCTGCGGCAAGTGACGACCAGCCAACTGTGCCAGCGGTACGCACAACTGTTTGGCGAAGACACCCGCACCCGGCACAAGCCGTATCTCATCCGACGAATCGCCTGGCGTTTTCAGGCGCTCGCGGAAGGGGATCTGAGCGAACGCGCCCGCCGCCGCGCTGCGGAACTGGCCAACGACGCCGATGTCCGGCGGACGCCTCCCAAGAGCATGCCGCTCCCGGCGCCGACGGGTCCGACGATCCAAGTTGACACGCTCGTTTCCACCGATGCGCGGCTGCCCGCCCCCGGCACGGCCATCATTCGCAAGTACAAGGGCCGCACCATCCACGTTGTGGTCTTGGCCGACGGGTTCGAGTTCGCCGGGGCCCGTTATAAGTCGCTTTCCGCCGTCGCTAAAGCGATCACTGGCTCGCACGTCAATGGCTTGCCACGGGTCCTCGAACGCTCGCTAGAAAAGCGCGGCCGGTAACCAATGGCCGAAAACGTCAGAAAGCCGAATAATCCGTACGCGAACTCCGATTCGAGGTGGCAGACGTGAAGGTGTTTATCGACGAGATCCGAAAGCCGCAAAATGAAGCTGTACGCAAAAACGCAAATATCTGTTGTGAATGCCAAGCCACGCGCAACGCAAGTTCGCATCAAACTCTTGTCACGACCTGTCACCCAATAAAACACTCCGTGCAGCTGGTCAGAACCGATTCCATGCGAACCTCGAATCCAAGCGAGGATGGCTAAGGCCCTTATATCAGTTGATCATGTCCTAACAACGCTCCATTTGGAGGTTTCTCTCGTGTAGGCGGGTCGATGGTAATGATTTCGACCTAGTGAACGTTCACAGCGGCAAAAACTAGATTGTTAGAGCGAGTCAGCTATCGAGAACACGTCGGCCACTGCCCGACAACCCGACAAAAGCCGATCAGACCGCGAAGATAAGTCGGGTTGTCGGGTTGTCGGTCAGTAACCTAACTGTGAGATTGTCTGTCGAACCTCATCGAAGATCAGCTGACCACGTTCAGCCATCCCCTAGGCGTCGCCCCTTCGCCGACGACGCGAAAATGCCGCCCACAACAAGCACGAAGGCGCTAATTTGTCCGTTTTCGGGCAAAACGGTTCTCCCGCACTCTTGATACGGTTGGCGAATTCACCATGCGCTTCGGGATTGGCGAACCTCCGCATCGAAAAAGGCGTAGGACTTATAGCACACGCTGATCGAGCGCACGGGAGCTGACGACATGCTTCGCCAGCCTCCGTGGTGATTTCGATGCGGGTTTACCACAGGTCAGGGAACCCAAGGCTAAGCCGCAACTTGTCTGGCTCCCCTTGCCTGGCCGCTCTTCGGCCTCATGCAAGTTTTCCTCTCTACTTGCGACGCAGACTCTCCCTGCCAGGAATCGGTAGGGAAACCGCCAAGGTCGATAGTAGAGCACGGCTTCACGGAGCCGTTGGCGTCCCTCGACGCTGAGACCTTTTCGCTTTGACCTGTCCCGCCTCCCCATCGCAACGCGATTGAGGTTTGGGGGACGACACTTCTTGCGGGACATGTTCAATCGCTCCTGTACTTCTCAGTGCGCTGTCGAGGCATTTTTTGGAGAGCGACGAGCTGCTCGGCGTTTGAGCGATCGCTTTATCATCGCGGTCAAGAAGGGCGGTGTGCCGGTCTTAGAGCCTGTTATGCACTTAAAGGATAGAAGGATAGTTTGGAAGTAGTAGGGTAAGCGTTGCGACCCAGTGCCACGCTTCAAGGGTTTTTGTGAGGCGTTCGTAGTCGCGAGCGAGTCGTCGGAATCGTCCCAGCCAACCGAAAGTGCGTTCAACCACCCAGCGCCAAGGCAAGAGTACGAAGCCTCGCTTGGCCTGCGTGTGTTTGACAACTTCTAGCCGAATCTGGCGCTCTTTCGCCGCCTGAGCTGCGTCTTCGCCCGTGTAGCCTTGATCGGCGAACGCGATTTGGGCGCTTTGTCCGCACGCGGCCTGCACTTCGCGGGCCAGCGAAGCGACTTGTGCGCGCTCCTGCTCGTTGGCGGGCATGACAACGAGCGCCAGTCAATGTCCCAAGGTGTCGACGGCGATAGGCGCCTTGGAGCCGTGTTTCTTTTTGCGGCCATCGAAACCCGCACGTCCGACGCTTTCCGACGTCGATGGAAGCATACGGCCATCGAAAATGACCGCCGTGGGATGCGGTCCACGCTCAAGCGTCCTACGAATAATCTCGCGAAGATCGTGCGCCGCCATTTCGAAAACACGCGCGGTATGCCAACGTCGCGCCTGCTGATACACGGCAGCCCGGGGAGAAAAATCATTCCGTAAATAACGCCACTGGCAACCTGGCTTCACGACGTAACGCAACGCAACGCATTAAAAAGATCGCGCAGCGCATGCTCGAGCTGCGGCGCATCCTCGCGCATCAACGTTAGATAGGGCAACAGAAACTCCCATTCCACATCCGTTACGTCGCTTGGATACGGCTTCCTTGTCGTGCTCATCTACGCAACGTAATGCCCCGTTTCAATTTAAGCCAATAACAGGCTCTCGAGGATGTCTCGCTGTTTGACCGGTATGGAGTATTTGGAGTGGGATGCGATCGGAATCCATTACCGCACGTGTCGGTCCCCCAATCAGTCCGGTTTTGTCCAACGGTCGCTGACGGTCCATTCGCATTTCGCCGGGATCCCACACAGCACTTCTTCCATCGAGGACTCCATAATTCCGACGGCGCGCTGTGCATCGGAATTGGTATTGCCATTCGGCAGATTGACCAAGATCTCGTCATGGACAAAGCCGTAGACGTCAAACCCCGCGTATAGTAGGTTCCAGAGAGCGAGCTTACTTCCATCGGCGGCCAATGATTGGAATGGCGTATTCTTACTATCCGTGAATTTCACTCCGTCGCGGATACGACCAGTCAGTGTGGCGACTTTCTGATGGTAAAGCCGCTGGTGCAACGTTTCCTCGCCACACTCCGAGACGATTGCATCCCACACATCGTCCGCCACCGATTCGCTACACGTCCGACAAAGGCGGTGAAGGCCGGACCAAACTCGTTGTTGATACTCTAACGTCGCCTCGGATCGTCCCCCAATTACTTTCGCAACACCCCGCGCTGCAATGGACTTCCGCTCACCCGAGCGGTCAAACGCGTCCCACAACAATGACTCCGGAACGCCAAGGTTGCGGGATAACGCGAGCATCGATTGATCGGCCAGATAACCGTCACGGTCATTGAGCTCGGGGTAGACTTTTGAAATCAGCGTCTCACGAAACTTGGCGGACTCTTCCTCAGTTAGCGACACTCCATAGTTCGCCTCGGCGTATTCCCGCAGGGTCGTCGGACCGAGTCCCCCCGGAACGCCAAAGTTAATCGCCTTGGCCGCTTGTCTTCGCCGCCGAAACGTATCCGGGTCCGTCTGTTTGAGCGCTATGAATTCATCGAGCGACATTCCCTGGATTGCGGCTGCAGTGAACGCATGGGGGTCCACTCCCTGTCGAATTACGTTCGCCAGTTCCGATCGTCCAAACCGAGCGAGGCAGACTGCGGCCAGCGTGCGTAGTTCGATGGCCGCATAGTCCGCGATGAGCAACTGACTGTCTGGCGTCCGCGGTACGAAAAGATCGCGAAAGGCTCTATCCTTTGGCATTTGCTGTAAATTAATACCCGGGATCGCCTCTTCGCGCGGACTCGAACAACTCGTACGCCCAGTACGTGTCAGTAAACTGTATTGGCAGTGCAGCGTCGGGGCATTGAGTCGGTTCAAGAAGCCGAGCTGTTTTTCGATAGCTTTGAGTTCGCTCCAAATTGCAAGAAAGCGGTGGCGATCTTTAAACTTCGACCAAGTCTTCACGGAACGCGAGACCCCTCGTTGCTTACCTTGGCTTTGCGGGATTTGAATCGTCTCACCCGGTCGACGAATCTCCGCGGCGACCTGTGTCAGCATGACCGTAAGCCGAAGATTGCTCAGAGACGGCGTCCGACTCTTGGCAGTCAGGCGAACGGCGCCGTCACGATCAAAGGTGAGCACGTCGGGATAGTCTCGTCGAAGTTCATAAGTCAACTCGCCGACACGACGCCGCTTCTCATCGGCTAACCGTTGGATTCCAGCCTCATCGATATGGACGCCGCGACGGAACATCTGCGATAGCACGATACTAGCTTTGACTTGAATCACTTCACTTAAGTAGCCATATCGCTCGATGGCGTCGGGGAGTATTTCGTACCGGTCGCGTTCGGGGTGGTAGCCGTAGTCCGCCATCAGCTCGTACGCAAGTTGTGTCAGGGCTGGGTAGAGACGGTGTGTGGCGACAGCATCGGCAATTGCATACTGAAAGAATCCCGGATCAGCGTGTTGAAGATCACACCGCGACAGACCGATCAATTCACCGAACCGAAGTCGATACGGATCTTCCTTGCTGAGCTGCAGAGTCGTAAATTCGGCCGCCAAATTAGCCAGATTCGTGGGATAGACCTTTTGCTCGCCCGCCCCAGCCTTTCGTGACGACGTTCGATACTTGCCGGCGCCCAGTTGAATCAACATGTCCAGGATCATCGTGTCGAACATCCGGCCCTGATGACACGCATCCCACAAGACGCGACGAGCAGGGTGGTTCTGACGATTCAGATGTTGGTCAACGCACCAGAAATCGAATTGTACATTGTGTCCGACAAAGTACTCATTGCGATGTTGATGTAGGAACTTCCCGAGGTCATCGGGATGAATAATGACGTGACGTTGACCGTCGCTTGCCACCGCAAGCGCCACGGGAGGAATCTTCCGCTCGTCTTGAATGAATTCCGTCTCCACGTCAAACCCCAAAGGAATGTGACGCTGTGAAAAGAGCCGTTCGTCCTTCCAGTGTACGTAAGGCAAAATCATCGTCGGCTGGGAGATCATGGCTATATTTCGTTGGTTTACTTGCCCGGGGGCTAGTCCTAAGCCCCTCGGTTGATGACAAACCGGGCGCTCCGTTTCTGGACCCCGGTGTATTCAAACTCGCCGTGGCCGCGATCAGCGGCGGCCTCCATCAACGCCTTCGCATCACTGCTTTTTTTGATTCCGGCCACGTTGGCTCGTACGACATCTCTTGGTCGAACCTCCGTCATGTTATTTCGCCTCATCCACATGAGGAACGCATCGACGGATTTATCTTCGTCGGATAGCGTGAGACAGCCGTGGACGGCCATCGCGTGCGCCTTGAAGTAGTCGCACAACCGCACGGCGCGTCGCACGTCATCTGCATCTACATACCCTTCTCCCTCACTTTCTTGGAGTTCGCCGGCCGCCCAGCGAAGCAGATGAATTACGAGGCAAAAGCGAGCACAGTAGCCCCGAAGTTTGGCGCACGCGCCAACAATCCTCGGTGGAAAGTTCGAGGTATTCATTTCGTCAGCAACACGGTCTTGAAACGCCGCAAATTCCATCCGACCGTGGTGGTCAAGGTGGAGAATAACGGGCGTATCGGAATCGCTCTCGGGACGGTGCGGCTCCAGCGCGAGCAGCCGGCCCAAGATTATCCGCCACGCGCGCTGGGTATCTTCGTCTAGTTCGACGTCTGTCCAACCTTGGAATGGTTGATCATCCGGGTAAGCAAATAGCACGCGATCAAGGAAACCATCCTGTGCGCCTCCACGGGCCTCGAGCGACGACAACATATCTGGCTGGATTCCTCCAAGCGCGCTCAGGAAGGGATGCCGCACAATAATCGGTCCGGCCTGACTAGTCTTCCGGTCAACTTTAATCATTTCGTTTGACCAGGCCGACAAAAAGAACTGACGGTCGGCTCCGCGGCGATACTGGTTCATCGACTGGACCCACCCGGTGAACTCGTCGCGGAAAATCAACAGCCCTTTCGGATTTGACTCCAGATTGACGGCTAAGGCCTCAACGGTGGTGTCGGACGTGAACAGATGACGCATCGGCGGCGGCGCGATGGGGCGGCAGGCCGACTCCTGCGAAATGTCGCCGCTCGCGTCTTGATCAAGCCGTGAAGACTGTTTGTATGCGGCCAACTCGTCCTGATAGCGTGTCACCGCGGCGCGATGGACGTGGCGCCGTCGATCCTGTTCGTCATAAATCGGACCCATGACGGCCTTCAGCGCTGGCGTCTTCACCCGCCCCGGCGGAGCGACGATTGCGGCGTACATGCTTGGTTGTTCGATCCAGCCGGTTTTCAAGAGGATCCCTCGCGCTGCTCCGACTGCTGCGCCGGAAACAACGAGGGCTCCGACAGCCGGAAAGTCCAATGGACAGCCGGTGGCGTCTGCAACTTGTTGGATAAAACGCCGAACCGCATTGGGAAATACCTCTGTTGGAAAGGGCGGCCTGGATGACCGATACGAAACAGAGTGCGCCTCCAAGGTCGAAGGTACTGCTCGCTCATTCTCGTGAAACACCTGCAAACGCTTGAAGAACTGGTCGACTTGCATACCGGCGAATCGCCGAGGAGTTCCTCCGGCCGCCAGCAGATCGTCAATGCCTTTATGGATCGTCATACCAATCCTCCACTTCGACTTCATATCCTTCGTGCTGCAAACTCCGCCAGAACGCTTGCGCCTCGTTAAACACGGGGGGCTTCGTGCGGAGATCAGCCGCATCGAAGGCGATAATTACCGTCTGCGCTTCAAGCTGTTGCAGCACCGGGATCGCCTTCCTCCATTGAGTTACGCCGGGAATCCCGATCGTCGGCGTACCCTCAAGCCAGTAGGCGAGATCGCTCTTCAGTTCGCCCTCCGTGACTCGAACGATCCTCGACGGACAAGGAACACCGCGGGGAACATGCACTGGACTCCCGCTGGATTTGCAGCTCTCACCACTCGTCAGATAGACGTACTTTGGGTCGCTCGAACGTCGGATTTTTACAGCTTGGATCCGGCATGCCACATCGCGTACCGGTATGAGCAGGCCGGTGGAGATCCCAGCCAGCGTCACCCCGAATTCACCGTCGACAAATCCCGGAACACTCAGGACGTCGCCTCCCAGCTTCTTGAACACGTGCCTGGCGACTTGGCCCCGGTCGATGTTACGCAAAGTTCGGTATTGCCCGAGTTGAATGTGTTCCTTGGACATACCGCGTCGGTTGAGTTCGCCTTGGTGGCATTCACTCAGACGCAAGCTTGCGAGCAGGGACTCGTAAGCGGTATGAACGAGTTCGCCGTCGCTGCACGACTGGACAATATTTTGCGGCGCCTGACTTTGTGATTCGTGCGGCTCAACCGCGGCGACGGAATGCGACCTAAATAGATCCCACCATGTCAACCCAAGCGTCTCGACGATTTGATCCGTTTTGCAACCCACGCGACATTTGATGAGAATGCGGCCATCATGCCCTATTGTTATCCGCAGGCTAGGATTGTGGTCGCCAGGCTGCCCGCTGCCAGCGTTGTGTGCAGGACATGGACAACGTGCGACCCAGCCGTCTCTCGTGGGACGCACGCCGTCGAGCGTCGATAACACATTGGCAACGTATGGAGCTAATTCGTTATGAGTCACTGCGAGCTTCCTGTTAAACTCGGCGGGGAAGTGAATCCGTCGTTTGATCTCCGGAATTGTCCTGGTTAGACAAGTCGCCTCGCATGCGCTCGATTCTCAGCTTAACCAGTTCTGCGGCTGATTGAGCCTCCTCTAGTTTCACCGCCTTTGGTCGCGCCCGGAACCACGCAAAATTCCAAAAGATTGACTCGCCCTTCGTTTTGCACCTCAGGTGGACATCCTTCCCGATTATGGAGAAAAATTTGGGGTGATCGGGATGGAGCTTGACGACGTCGGCATCCTCGAATCCAAGCTGCTTGAGATGATCGAGTGCGATCGCAAGCTTCTTTGGATCGCCCGCGAACGTCACGAAAATGTCGCGCTCAATCGGTGCGACTGGTTCGACCGACCCGTGCGGGTCACGGTCGTCTGACAGTTTGCCAGATATCTTGGCGGTAAATACGACCTGCAGCTCTTCGTTTTTATTGCGCGTCACGATTTGGTCGATCACCTTTGCCTGGTAGACGGCGCCATCTTCTATGAAGTTTTTTTCCATCGAGCGGCCTCTTTGGTGTGGTTTTCATTCGGGTAATTGAACAACTCTTCGTCGGCGGGCCGACCTTGATCGTCCTCAAACACTTCATTCGCTTCGGCCACGCAAATTTGCAGGAACGATTGCTCGTTCCCATCCCGCGAAAAAGTGCTTCCAAACGACTGAGGACATGTCGTTACCGTAAAGTCGGGTTGTCGGGTAGATAACCCAACTGCGCGACGATTTCGCGGACCTCGTCAGAGGTCATTCGCCCAAGGGCGAGTAGTCGTGCGGAGACCGCCTCTACGGCCGTCCACCGTTCTCGGAGAATTTCGGACGCCGCCAGTCTCCACTGCTCGAGCTTTCGATTTTCCCAGCCCATTAATCGCCACTGCACTGACTGTTGGTCTAAGAAATCAGCATCAGCCGAGCCGTGCGTGAGTAGCACGGTCGTGAGACATCGCTTCTGGTACCTCGCCTGGGCCAAGGGCCCGGCGTACGTAATGCAGCACGCGATGTCAGGATCTAATGGCGCCAATTCGACGCGCGGCTGGCCGTCGATAACGACTGAGAATGCGACACCGTGGCGATCTGCTGCAACCGCGTGACCCGCCTCATGGTAGGCGATATAACGCTTGCGTTGGACCTTGGCATTGTCATTGGTCGACATACGGGATTAACCTAAAGTGGGGTTGTGCTAAACGATGGGCGACTGTTGCTGCGAGGCGGCGTTGATGGCTACGACCGACTCGGCGATGCAATTCAATGGCGATCAGCATCACCGATCGTCACGTTGAGTTCGCGAGCGGCCAAATCTATGGCTCTTAATCGCCCTTGTCGCGTTCGCGAGGGGTGCGGACGACCATCGGAGGCGGCGGTTGTTCGCGCGGCGAACCGCTCCAGCGCCTCGACGCTCGTGTACCGCCGACCGCCAACGAGCACGGTCTCAAGCTGTACTCCGTGTACGCCCCGAAGTCGCCAGCGATGAAGCGTACTAACGTGGGGTCGGCCTGGTAGCGCCTTGGCAGCCGCGGGCAGAGTCAGTAGTGTTTCACACGACATTTCAATGCTCATTGGTGGTTCTCCATCTCATGGTTACGGTCGACAACGACTGCAGGCATTTAAAAGAAAATGCGATTCGATGTCAGGTGGCGATTTGGGGGCGAGTTGGGGGCTATTTGGTGTCGCGCTCGTTTGAGCCTCCTCCCCGTCGTCTTGTTCGTAGGGATGATGGGAGGGAAATTAGTTTGGGAAGATCAGGCCATGAAAACCGCCATTTCATACGAGCGGCTGCCGGAAGCCATATGGCATCGTTTTGGAAAGCTGATCCCGGTTCGAGGGCGCAGTCCATGACCGATGCTTGCGGTGTCGTGTTAAAACTGGTGATTGGTCCTGCGAACTAGCACGATTTCAAATTGGCCCCGCCTACTATTGGTATTTGGCCACGTTCAGGTCGACGAACCCCAGGCTTTCGTTGCCTCGTAGCCATTGCAGTTGAATTTTGAAGAGCGATCGAGGTCCAAAGACGTAGGCGACACTTGCCTTTGAACGCGCCTGGGCCAAGTACAAAGTTGGTTCGCACGTTGCTTATGCATAATCGCTTCGCAGCTTACGCACGTGGGATTATGCGAGATCATTCGAACATCTATATGGCCTCTGAAGTCAAGTAGCGCGCACGGGTAGCGGGCGAAAAACTTCCGAGCTTTTTCGGACGGTGGATTTCTGGGGCTGCTTGTGCTCTTCTCTTCTTTGGGCGCAAGAGGGTTGGGAGCCCCTTTTGTCGAGCCTGAGCCGACCCACGTTGCGCGTGTGTGCCCGCGGTTCGCCGTCCTGTCGGCGCCGCGGCGCCGAGCGTGGTGGTTCGGAGTGGTTTTTCTTTGTGCGCTGGCGTGCTGTCGCCGGGTGATCGGCTTCTGCCGCAGTGAGTCGTTTCCGCAATTCACGTCAGACGCGCCGGGACCTCCCTTCCCGCCGCGCGGCTGCGCGCAACATCTATCAAGGCTCGACCCGCGCGCCTCTCGGCAGGCCGGCTGCGCCGCACGGAGTCTCCCGACTCCACGTGTGCCGCGCCTCCTAGAAATTCCTCCCTTCCCTGGATGTCCGGCCACTCAAAACGAAGGCTCGCGCCCGAAGGCGCGTCCCGTTAGTACTCGGCTCGGTCCAGGGGCGGCCGCTCGATCACTCGTGTCCACGGTCACCAGCAAACAGCAACAATCGTGGTTCAAAGCGCCGGGCCGGGCGTCCCATCCAAAGCATGCGGGTCGGGGAACTGGTGCGCAACGAAGCGGCCCAAGCGAGTTCGCCCGCAGGCGCCTCCGACTCGGTTAGTCCGGCTCGCTTCAAGTCGTGCGCTGGCCCCATCAAGCCCGAGTTAGACTTCCGGCTCGCACCGGCCAGGCGCGTGATTTATTGGTTGAAAAACTTCTTTACGTCGAAAGGCTCCTGTTTCTTGAGCAGGTAGTACACGGCCCGGCCGACCTTGCGCGACAAGCAGCTCATGGCCCGCGCCTTGCCGTGCTGCCGCGTGCGGCGGTCCACCAGACGCTGGGCCTCGTCGCAGTCGCGGAGCATCAGCGTGGCGGCCTCGCCGAAGGCCCACTTCAAGTAACGGTTGCCCATCTTCCGGCCCTTGCCGCTCTTGGTCTTGCCCGCCGCCTCGTACTGGCCCGCCACCAGGCGGCTATAGGAAGGAACTGTCCCGGCGTGGCGAAGCGGCGGATGTCGTCCGCCTCGTACAGGATCGCCAGCCCCAGCACCTGCCCGATGCCCGGGACCGTGCGCAACAGCGACAGCGAATACGGGTCGTCCACCCGCGCCGTCCGCTCCAGATGCAACTCCAGGCTGCGGATCTGCTCCTCCAGATACTCGATCAGCCCCAGGTCGATCTCCATGCTGCGGCGCAGGCTGGGCTCCTCGAACCGCTCCAAGACCCCTTCGCGGTTCTTGGCCCGGTCCAGCCGCTTGGGCCAGCGCGGCAGATTGTATTGATGGAAGGCGTTCTGCACGTGTCCCATCGCTTCGCTCCGGAAAAGGACCAGCCGCATTCGCCGCCGCAAGAGATCGCGCGTGGCGCGTCGAGCCTTGGGATAGATGTACGCCAGCGGAAAATTGCCGCCGCGCAGGAGCTTGGCGATCTTGTGGGAATCGATCGGATCGCTCTTGGTCTTGCCGCCGTGAATGGCCTTCATGTACAGGGCGTGGCCCAGCACGAAGGGAATGCCTTGCTCCTGGCACAGGTCGGCCAGCCACTACCAGGCGAACATCGGGCGCCGACGCGCAGCGTTGGTCGGCAACCCACCACCATGTTCCGTTTCCGCCAGGCCGCGGTCAGGCAGAGAAAGGCATCGGGGCAGGCGTCGATGTTCTGATGCACGAGCACTTGGCCCCTGTGATCCAGAACGCACACGTGCATGGTTCTCGCATGCAGGTCCACGCCACAATAGAATGGATGCTGCTGTTCGTAGAATCTCATCATGGTTCTCCTTGTGCGGGACGAAGACGGTTGAGCCTCACAACGTATGAGCCTCGAGCTCTTCCACCCTACCAGGGGTCCTAGGACAAACGCCTCCTCGCCAAGGAGGCCATGATGAGTATCCAGGCGATCACTCAGACGCCCTACGCTTGGGACGTCCAAGCTTTAAAGCAATGGCGGAATGAATCCGCGGCGTGACTTTCTACCGATCGATTCGAGGTTTATCCCGAGGCGGTTGATTTGGCTTTCGGCCCGCACGCCCAATACGGTCGAAACATCTAGGGCTACCGCAACGGCGCTCAAACCACCCTGTACGCACCGTCGGAAATGGTCACGACGAATCGGCGGAAGATTCTTAGGATTGAGGAGATATTCGCAATATGCGTTTTCAGGGTTGAACGACTCAACTTCACCGTGCAAGTGTATATGAAACGGTTCACACGGTTGTCGATCGGATTCAGCAAGACGATATCGAACTTGAAAGTCGCGATCGCAATGTTTCTACCGGCGTGCAATTTTACGAAGCCACCTTGATCCCCTGGTAAGCGCGGACGGTATCGCGTGGCTACAGTGATGGTGGCAAAGTTCACATCTCTGCTCCGAATCTTGGATGATCTTTACGGTACGGCGATGTAACTGAGACGAAAAAGCCTCCCGCGCCAGAATCAGGCGAGGGAGGCTGAAAAACGAAACTCAAATTAGAATGCTGGCGCCGCTAGGAACGACTTTCGCGTGGCGGGTGGTTGGGGATTCGCCTTTAGGCTTTATACCACTGCACCGTACCATGAGGCGGAGCGTCGGGCCGGTAGTATCCGACACCTCTTTTGTTGGCGACCAGCCCAGCAGCCATCAAATCCTTAATGCCCCCATTTTTATAAAGTCGACGCTCTTCGCATTTCAGTTTGTCGGCGAGTTTCGGTTTCGTGAGCCCCTGTCCGTTCAGTGCTTCCAAGATCGATTTTTGGAATGAAGTCAATACAAGTTGCTCCTGCGGTTTTAGTTCGGCGAGCGGGGATTCTTCGTGACATTCTCGCAACACTCGCGTTCCCTCGTGGAGAGTGGCGCGTAGCTGCTGATTGAGACGTACCGCCTGCCGCAGCAGCAAAATTGAAATATCACTCGGATCCCGGTCGACTGTCAGGTAGCAATCTGGAGTTTCGACGACAATGGCCAATATCTGCTGCGTTGGCATCCAGGGCGTATTGCGTGCATAGCTTGCCAGCCGGTCGATCTCCTGCACCCCGCGCCACCCACGCTCAAACAATGCATCCGCGGCACGCACCACCGGCTGAATTGAAGGGAACTCTTGTGGCTTGTACCGAATGAATAGCTCTTTTTGAAAGGTGGCGACCGTCACGCCGAGCTGATACCATCCGTGCCAGGGGCTTGTTTCCCCTAATGCATCGCTCGCCCGACTTACCAACTTGTCCCATTCGGGATAGCCTGTCGACTCGTCATCGGTGAACCAGTACGCCCAGTCGTTTTCGTGGCCGAAGGGAACTGTGGGCGGTTGTTTGTTGACGAGGGCGAACCGTTTGCAAGCTAATTTCAACATTGCTCTTGCCCTCTCGGGGATGTCGTCCGACATGATGTGCATGCCACGTTCGATCTCCTCGATCGAACAAGGTACACCGGATTCCGTATCCAGTCTGCCATTCCAAACCCAAGATAGATACTGCCATACGCGCAGTAGCGTGCTATTGTGGCCAATTACGTAGGCCGCCCATGGCCTAAGATCCGGTAAGGCCAATGCGTTCTGTGTGAACAATGCGCTCTTGGATTGCGATCCATTACTTTTCATTGGCTGTACCACACTGGACATTTTGCACCTTTTGATTACAGCGCGCCCCGCTGTCACTAACCGAAAAGTGCGACCGACTCCCGCAGCGGGGCGAGACAGTGTTCAGTCGTTTGGCGTGTAAATGATCGAGTTCTAAGCGTGCGTTTTCTACCGGCTCCAAATCCGTTCGAACGTCCCTTTGGCGGTCAGCCGATCTCTTGGGCCACACGTTCGGCGAGAGCAAAGTCGCGTTCGGCATAGACCTGCGTAACGTCCGCTTTGCTGTGGCCCAAGACAACCTGCGCGGCCTCAAGGCCAAAGTGCTCACGCACCTCGGTCGCCTTGCTATGCCGCAATTGATTGGGATGCCAATGCGGGAACGCCGCGAGACCTTGCTCTTGTCGGCTGACATTGGCGCGTTCTACGGCGCGGGCTACGGCCCGGCGATAAGAATCTTTGGTGTAGTGTTCCTTCGGCGCCCGGCTCCGTTTTGTCTTTCTGTTGCTTTGCGGTACGTTCCCACAAGATAACGGCGTTACCCGATGTTCACGTCGTTGCGTTAGCCGTTGTTTTTCCGAGTCACGCGGGGAGAAACAATAGGCTTCCGCCTCACGTCGCAGGTAGGGCGTCAAAACCTGTTGAGCTTGCGGACCGATAAAAACCACCCGTCGCCGCCCGAGATGTTCGGTCTTGTGGCGACTTGGGACAAATCGCCAAATCGATTTGCTTCTGTCAATATCGCATGGGCGCATACTGCACACCTCGCCTGGGCGAGCGGCCGTCAGGCGCTGAAAACGAACCATGTCAGCGACGACCGCGGGCAGGTAAGTCAGAGTGGCGTCAACGACCGCGCTTCCGACCGGTTCCACCGGCTTAGGCTCTCGCGCTGTGGTGCGACCTCGCTTCAAGCCTTCGACGGTGCGCAGCGCCTGGTAGACCGAGGCCGGCACCAGTTCCTCCGACGCCCCCCATTTGAGAATCCTGGGAATGATAGCCATGAGCTTGTTGATATATGGCCGAGACAGTCCGGCGTCGATGAGCGATTGCCGAACGGCCTTGAATTTCAAGGGACTGAAATCAACCGCGTTGGTTGAGCCGTAAAGTTGGCAGAGGCGGGTGATTGTCAACCGGATGTGCCCCAACCAGTCTGATTGCTCGCCGTCTATCTTGTAGTATTCCCTCGCAAAACGGAAATATGCGGCGCACAGTTCCACGATGGTCAAGTCGTTGGTCGTCCCACCGCGTGCGTTCGTTGCAACGGCCGAAGTGGCCGCCAGTTCGGCGACGATACGGCCATACGCTTCCTGGCTGGGGGGAGAAGCGTATTTGCCCAGGTAGATCATCCGGCCACGAATCCGGACATACGCTTGTCCGGTTGGGGAATGAAGACAGTACTTGGGAACGCGAAAAGCGGACATCGTAGCGCCTCCTGAAACTGAATAGCGTACTACTACGCATTTCGTTGAGGTTTCAGGCTGCACTGCGGACCATCCGCAGGTAATCGTAAGTACCAGTTTCAGCCGGAGTTAGACAAAGTTGCGGGGACAGGATTCGAACCTGCGACCTCGAGGTTATGAGCCTCGCGAGCTACCGAGCTGCTCCACCCCGCGATATTTAGGTTGGGAAGGGATTAACCTTCGCCTGCACGTAATTCTACCCATCGAGCCAAAGCTGTCGAGGGGGCGACGTGGGGTTATGTATCGGTTTTTGGGCCGAGCAACTCCATTCCACCCGCGCTTTGGCGCCATAATCGGCATCATCTACCTAGATTTCATTATTTCAAATGACGTAAGCTCTCATTACATGGCGACTTGCGTCCGCGCAAAAACTTGGCGCTTGTTTTGCAATCAGGTAGACTATCGGTAGTCTTGTTTGGCCGGGAATTCTACGGAACGTGCTGTTGGTGGGAGAGAGTTCATGTCAAATCCTCCGTATCCGTGGCCCGGGCCAACCCCACCCCCCGCGCCGCCGCCGGGCCCACCCCCTCCACCAACGTATCCGCAAGCCATCCCGGTAGCGCCTGCCACACCAACGCCCCCCGTCGGCGTACCGTGGGGTCAACCGACGGTTCCCATGGCGCCGGTTGCCGGAGCGCCGGTGCCGCCAGGACCCGCTCAACCGATTCCCGTTCGTCCCGCGGTTCCGGTTCAGGCTGTTCCGGTTCAGCCGACGCTTGCTCAGCCGACTGCGTTTCAACCGGCGCCTGTCCAGCCAGTTCCCATCCAGCCGAGTCCGGTGAGGGCGGCTCCTGTTGGCCAACGTGTACCGGTTACACCACAGCGACCCGCGCCCGTACAGCCCACAGCCGCATACCCTATTCCCACGCAAACTGGTGCGGGGCCAACCGGATCAACGGCTGCGGGAACGGGTTCGCGCCCCGTCGCGGTCGCTGCTGGAACGACGGCCGCGAATCGGCCCGTGCCGGTTTCCCAGGCGGCTAAGCCAATTCCCGTCAATAAGGACCCAGCCGCACTTCCGCGGGAAGACGATCTTGACGAAGACGAGGAAGAAACTGACGTCACGGCGAAGGCGGTCCAGGCAGCGCCGCCTTGGATGGTGAGCATGGTCGTCCATATGGTCATTTTGATCGTATTGGGGCTCATGTACTTGCCGTTGGCGGTCAATCGGTCGGTCGAACTGGAAGTGATTTACGCGGAAGAGGAAGGCGTGCAATTGATCGACGACCAGTTGACGACAGGGCTGATGGAGGAATTAGACATTTCCGAACCGGCGCTCGCGATAGATATCACCGCGGTCGACGATCCTCTAGCGGCTCCGCCTGAGCCGGCCATGCCGTTGTTGGACGGCGTCCATGCGACCGACACGATCGAGGCGCCGTCGATTGGCATGGCGCTCACGGGGCGTGAGAAGGGCATGAAGAAGGCCTTGCTGGGCGCGTATGGCGGCACCGCCACCACCGAAGCCGCGGTTCGCGAAGGTTTACTCTGGCTGCGTCGAAACCAACTCAAGAGTGGTTTGTGGAGTCTTACCGGTCCTTACTCGGGCGGCTCCGGCGTCGAGAATGAAATGGCCGCCACAGCAATGGCGCTTCTCGCCTTTCAAGGGGCCGGCCACACACATCGCGAGGGCGAGTTCAAGGAGACGGTCGCGAAGGGCTGGAAGGCGCTCTTGGAAATGCAAGACAAGGACGGGAATTTCTATCGTGGCGGCGGGGCGCACAACCATCGGCTTTACAGCCAGGCTCAGGCCACCATTGCCATTTGCGAACTTTATGGAATGACGAAGGATCCTGAGTTTAAGAAACCCGCGCAACTGGCCATTGATTATGCGGTCAAAATTCAATCGTCCGAAGGCGGGTGGCGCTACGAACCCAAAATCGATTCCGACCTTTCTGTAACCGGCTGGTTTGTCATGGCGCTCCAAAGCGCGCTCATGGCGGGCTTGGAAGTGCCCAGCGATGTGTTCGCAAACGTCACCAAGTTTCTCGATTCGGTGCAACTGAACGGCGGTCGCGAATACGCTTACCAACCAGGACAAGGCTCGCGTCCCAGCATGACCGCCGAAGGATTGCTTTGCAGGCAATATATTGGTTGGAAATTCGACGACGAGCGTTTGCAAGACGGCTGTTCGCTGATCCTGGCGAACCCCATCGATTACGAGGACCAGAATGTGTACTACTGGTACTACGCCACTCAGGTAACGCACCACATGGGAGGCGAGATCTGGGACGAGTGGAATCAGGTTATGCGGCAAGCGGTGCCCGAACAGCAAGAGAAGACCGGCACGGAGAAAGGAAGTTGGCCTCCGACCGATGACCGCTGGGGCAACCACGGCGGACGGTTGTTTGTCACTTGCTTGAGCATCTACATGCTTGAAGTCTATTACCGCCATCTTCCGATTTATAGTCACCGCGTGCATTAGACCCAATCGCGCGGCTTGATAACGTCTCGAAACGCGTGACGGCCTTGGTATGTAAACTGGTTCGCCCAGCGCGCCGCAGCGGGTAAGATAGCGGCTCGCTTGAACGTTCGGCAGATCATTCTCACCTCTTGGCAAGGGTCGTAACGATGCGTGTTGAGACACTCCCGCGCCTGCCGCGTGCGCGTTTCTACGGTTCGTGGATCGCGAGTGGGCCGATCGTCCTTATCCTGGCGCAAGTCGTCCTGTCACAAGACGGCGCCGGACCGAACCCTGCAAAAGCGGATGTCGCGGGGGAAGCCGCCGTCGATTGCGATGTGTTACTCAAAGACGGGCTGATTCTTGACGGTTCGGGCACGGAAGGAACCCTTGGCCACGTCGCGATTCGCGACGAGCGAATTGTCGCTGTGGGCGATTTCCAACTGGGGCGCGCGGGACGCACGATTGATTGCCGCGGGCTCGTGGTGGCGCCGGGCTTTATCGACTTGCACAGCCACAGCGACGGACCGATTGTGAAGTCCGCCACGCGCGGCAACGTCAACTTCTTAACGCAAGGCTGCACCACCGTGGTCACGGGCAATTGCGGCGGCGGCCCGATCAATGTGGACCAGTATTTTGAGCAAGTGGACGAATCCGGCGCCGGTACGAACATCATCCACTTGCTGCCCCAAGGCGCCCTCCGCAACGCCGTGCTAGGCCGCGAAAATCGCGAACCTACACCCGCAGAGCTAACGCGCATGTGCGAACTGGCCGACAAAGCCATGCAAGACGGGGCCTGGGGCATGTCGACAGGATTAATTTACGTACCCAGCTCGTACGCCAAGACCGATGAGATTATCGAAATCGCGAAGGTTGTGTCGCGACAGGGCGGCGTCTACGCCAGCCATATTCGCGGCGAGGGACTTGAGTTGCTCGACGCGGTAAGCGAAGCCATCGCGATTGGCCGCGAGGCGAATCTTCCTGTGCACGTATCGCATTTCAAGGCCAGCGGCCGCGACGCGTGGGGAACGATCCGCGCAGCCGCGGAATTGATCGATCAAGCCCGCCGGGAAGGTCAAACGGTCACGGCCGACCAGTACCCCTACATTGCGTCGTCTACCTCGCTCGAAGCGACGTTGATTCCCACGTGGGCCAGCGCCGGTGGACGGAGTGAACTTCACCGCCGGCTACGCGACGAAGCCGAGGGGAAACAGATTCGCGAAGCCATCGCCAAAAGGCTCGCGCTGAACGAGCGGATCGTCATCTCGGCTTTTGATGCGCGGCGTGACTTTGTTGGCCGTGAACTGCGCGAAATCGCCGCAGCCGAGAATCGCGATGTGGTGGAACTTGTCGTCGAAATGCACCTTCAGGGGTCGCCGCGCTGCGTCAAGTTCGGCATGAGCGAGGAGGACGTGCGTTTTGCCATGCAGTTGCCTTGGGTCGCCACGGCGTCGGACGGTTCGGCGATGGTTCCCTCATCCGATCGACCCCACCCCCGCAGTTTTGGCACGTTTACGCGTAAGTTGGGAATGTACGCCCGAGAGGAAGGCGTGATTTCGCTCGCACACGCCGTCCGCAGCGGCAGCGGCTTGCCGGCCGATATTTTGAAGTTGCAAGACCGCGGTTACGTGCGGCCCGGCGCGTGGGCCGACTTGATCGTGTTCGATCCGCAGACCGTCAGCGATCGCGCTACGTTTGACAACCCGTTCCAATACTCGGAAGGCATGCGGTGGGTATTCGTGAATGGCGTTCCTGCCATTCACGAGGGAACTCCGACGGGCGCGCTGGCGGGGCGCGCACTCCGACATATGCCGGAAGCGACGAAGTGAAACGTTGATCAGGTCAAGACGTTACTACGCCGTTGGTCAATTTCGCGTGGCCGGCGCCCTCGACAGCTAGAACGATTTTCATCAAGGCGTCATGACTTCATCCGTGGGGTCCACTCGCTCCGCGAGTGGTTTCCGGCACTCGCAGAGCGATGGCGCCACATTGGGGGCGTCACACCTGTGTGAAACGCTCTAGGTTTGCTTCTGGTTCGCACTTGCCTGCCAGATCGAAAGGTCAGAAGAATCCGCACCCAACAAAAAAGCGACGCGTTGGGCGCGTCGCTTTCAAGTCGTTCTCGGTCGAACTCGTGTGAGTTAGGTCAGGTCGGTCAACGGGCCATCGCCGCAGAAGTCCGGATTGCCGAACTTCTCTAAGTGATGGCCGAAGCCGTGCGCGAGCGAGAGCAGTAGCCGGTTGTGGGGAACTTTCCGGTACTTGAGCGAGCGGCCCATGCGGAAGTCCAGACCGTTGCCGACCAACACAAATGGAATGTTGTCGAGCGTGTGCGAGTTGCCTTTACCCAACTCGTTGGTCCAAATGATCAAGGTGTTGTCGAGCAAGCTTCCTTGACCGCCCGGCTCGGGCGTTTCAGCCAAACGTTGGGCGAGGTAAGCCACTTGTTCGCAGTACCAACGGTTGATGCGCGTCAGCTTGTCCTGCGCTTCTTCATTGCTGTCGGGTTCGTGCGAAAGCTCGTGATGACCTTCCTCGACGCCGATCCATTTCATGCGAGGTTGCCCCACCGAGTTAGTGATTTGCAGCGTTGCGAGCCGTGCAAAATCGGCGGTGAAGCTATTGACCATCAACTCGATTTGCATCTTGCAAATCGTGGGGATGTTATCATTCTCGTCCTTCACGCCAGGCTCCAGTTCCGGTACGGCGTGGCCCACGTCGGACGTACTGGACGATTTTAGCTCTTGCTCCATCTCGCGAACAAAGGTCGCGTGCTCTTCCAGCAAACGGCGATCTTCTGCGCTCACCACCGAGCTGAGTTTTTGTAAATCTTCCTGTACATCGTCCAAAATGCTCTTGAGGCTTTCCTGGTCTTTCATTTGACCGTAAAGCTTGGCGAACATTTGGTACGGGTCGTCAATCGGCGCGATCGGTTTGTTCGGACCGCCGTACACCATACGGGTCCAGGTGTCGGCACGGTCGGGCACTACCACACCGAACTCGAGTGAGCCAAACCGGGTGCGCGTTTCGGGCTGGCTTTGCAGGTAGTTTTTGATCTCTTGATCGATTGACAAGCCGCTCGCCCAACCGGCTGGCGTATCGGATCCGCCTTGAATGTTGCCGGGAAATAATTCGATGCCCGTGAGCAAGCAGCCCATGCCGCGCATGTGATTGTCGCCGTCGCCGCGGACTTTGTCGCACACGCCGTGCAGGAACAAGGTACGATCACGGAACGGCTCAAGCGGCGTGACGATGTCCTTAAGAGTAAAGTTCTCGCCTTCTTCATCGGGCCAGAACTTCGTGGGCACCACGCCATTGGGGCTAAACACCACAACCAGCCGCTTCTTGCGCGCTTGGGTATTGGCGAAGCCCAAGCTCGGCAAGTTCCAAACAAAGGGAAGCGCCGCGGCGCCAAGACCCAGGCGGCGGACAAATTCACGTCGGGTGGTTCTACGGGCCATCGGTTACCTTTCGTCTGGGAGTCTCATGTCGTCAGGGAGTACTAGGGGTGGGGGACGCCGCCGTCACCGCCACATCGATCAAAAGCTTCTGTACGTGAAAGTTGTTCGCCGCAAACGCTTGTCGCAGTGTTTCGGGATGACCGGGAAACGCGCGTACGGGCTGCTTCACAAAATGATGAAACACCTGCGCGACAAACGCCTGGTGGGCTTCTTCGCTTCCGGCCAAAAAGTCGGCCAGTTGCCGCACGCCGTCAAACTCTACCATCGTACCCGATAGGGTCAGGTAGGAGCCAGTCGTATCAACCGGTTTGCCGTATTCCTCATTACGGTATCGGCCGATGGCGTCGTATTGTTCCATCGGAAAGCCGAGCGGGTTGATCATCGCATGGCAGGAATTGCACAAATTGGGGCTTGTTTGCAAGATTACCCGCTCTCGCGTGGTTAGACCGGCATGCAAGTCGGGGCTAAGCGGCGCCACGGCCACTGGCGGCGGACGCAACGTCCGACCCAACAGACTGCGCGACACGAACACGCCACGATGGATGGGCGAACTCGTGGAATGGTAGGCGAACCCCGTCAACAAAAACGGGTGCGACAACACCCCCGCGCGTTGCTGCGGGTCAAACGACACCTTCTGGAACTCGGCGTCCGGCGGCAAGTCGGCGCCGTAATACTTGGCCAACCGTCCGTTCAAAAACAACGATTCGGTGAGCAGCAACTTCCGGAAGTCGGAGGTTTCGCTCCAAATGATATCGTCCAGGAACAGGTCGAGCGAGGTGCGCAAATCCGAGACGACATGCTCGTCAAACTCGGGAAACAACTCGCGGTCCTTCGCCACGTTGTCCATATGCTCCACTTTGAGCCACTGGTGAAGGAATTCGCGCGTTTTCGAACGTGTACGCAGGTCCAGGATCATGCGCTCCGCATGGGCTCGCAATTGTTCGGGCGTCGACAACTGCCCCGCCGCGGCGGCTTCCAACAGTTTTTGATCGGGAATCGAATCCCATAAGGTGAACGATAGTCGCGACGCTGCGTCATACGCGTCGCCGGCGCCAATTTCCCGATACAGGAACCTGGGCGACTTCAGCGCCAGCAGCACGACTTTTTTGATCGCCAATTCTTCGTCGGCGCCCTCAAAATGTCGCTCAACGTAGGATTGTCGCTGTTCGTCAGAAAGCGGTCGGCGAAATGCACGTTCTACGAACTTCCTGCAAAAGTCTTTGATCCGCGGAAGGCGGTCCTCCGAGTCCTGCCGCACGCCGGCCAAATTGTTGACACGCGCCGCGACGTAACCGGCGGCTTCGACCGCAGCATAGGTTGTGGCTTGGTCCCATTCTTTGGAAACGGCGCTTCCTCGTTCGTAACCGACGCTGCGGTCATCGGGCGGAAACGCCGTTTGCACGACAAACACCTCCGGCGCGCGCTGCGGCGAAAGATACCGCGGGGGAATCACTTCGCCGACTCGATGCGGCGGTTTCCATTCCAGCCCAATGGAGGAAGTTTTTTGTTGCTTCGATTTGGAGAATTCCAACCGCAGCGGATAAATTCGCCCTCCTAGCAGGAACACCGAGGCGCGATACTCCGTATCGTCGCCCGACTTCACCCAGGCGTCGATCAACGGACGCGCGTCATCGTTCAGCCACAACCGAGCCGAGTTTTCCGTTTTCACGATGAGTTCATACTCGCCCGTATCGGGCGCCAGAACCGACCCTTCCCAACGAATGCTGAATTCCTCTGGCTTGACTTTGTCCGGATCGGGGCTCGCTTCGCCAAACTGAAAGCTGACGCGCGGATCAACGCGTTCAATTTGCGAGTTACGTCCCATTCGGCGCTCGTTATAGTAACGTCCGCGTAACCCGCGTTCCTCGCCCCAGACCGCCGTCGAGGAAAAGGCGCCAATCACATCCGCCAGAGTATTCTGATACTGTCGCACCGTGAGTCGGGAAAGCTCGACTCGCGGCGGACGAACTCGCGCCTGCGCCAGCGGCGAGTAGAACGCTTCGTGGATATATGCCGCTACTTTCTTCGCGTCTTCATCCACCACCGCCTCGGGGTCGTCCTCGGGCATGGTGTCGTGAATCACTTTGGCTAAGTCCGCCACAGGTCGGTCGCCGATCAACGGTTTGGGATTATCCTCGGTTCCCTCGCCAGTCGCTCCGTGGCAATGCGCGCAGTGCTGCCGATAAATGGCTTCGCCTTCATGGGGCGGATCTTGCGCGAGAGCCAAGGACGAAACCGTCGTGGCGCCAATAAGCACCGCGGCGAGGAAAGCGTCGCGCCATCGCATCGAGAGAGGCGTTTGCATAATCCACCAGCGGAAGGAGTGGGCGCCGATGACTGAACGCGTCGCAAAAACGGATTCGATCGTCGGCAAGGCGGGTCCAGCAACGAACTTTCGGCTTAAAAGCGCGCCCGTTGCGGCATGGGGCGGGAGGCGGAAACCACCGATCCGGGGTTTCCGCCACTCTCTACTATCTTACCGATCGGGCAAGCCTGCGACAATCCAACTGGCCAAGTCGCGGGTGGTTTTGCAAACGTCGGCCCGTAACTGGTAGGGGCGAACTCCGGTTCGCTGGGCCGGATTGCGCGAGAACCCCACGTTCGGGCGTAACGGCGAATTGGTAAGCGACCACGGCCACAGGCGAAGGCGCTCCCGATCAATGCTCAATTTCATTATACCGATGAAATGTTCAATCTCATATTTTTTTAATCATGGGCGTTCTCATGATGAACTAAAAATTGATTCGCAGACGAATATGCATCGTAAGTGACGATCCGGCCAGAGTTTGCGCGGCGCCACCTTCGCAAGGTTGGAAACGGTTCGGTCGAACATGATGTTTACTCGAACAAATTCGCGGGCCACGCGACCCGCATCTTGAACGACGCTGGCGAAAGCATGAAACTAGAGCATCGGGCATAAGCTTGCCCGCGCCTGCCGATTTGCTTGTCCCGCCTCGGGCGTTCCCTCGCGATCCTTTTTCCTTGCTGTGATGTGCTAATCTCTCCTGACGTCGAAGCTCCGAACAACTGTAAACCACTGCCTCCCCAACGGTGCTGGCTGGCGGGAAGGAGCGTCCGTCGATGAAACTTGCCGTCACGTCGGAATTCACGAAAAAAATCGAGGAGATACGCCAAGAAGAGAAAACGCGCCTGGGGCGCCAGTCGTTTTTTGACCGCTATCAATTGAATCGTCGGCGTTACCACGAATGGAAAACGAGTGGAGAGGCTTCGCGCGACGATCTCGTCCGCTTCTTCGTCGCGCTGTACCATCATCGCGGACTCACGCCCAGCGATTTTGTCCTTCCGCCGGAAACCCATCGGGCGGTATCGTCGGCCGTGACGCAGGCGCTGTGGGCGCCGCGGGAAACGACGGCGGCCGTCAGCGAAACCGGTGCGGCGCCGCAGGTCCGCACCTTGCCCAAAATCGGCGGGGATCGGCTTTTGCCGTGCGACACGCTGTATGGGCGCGAGCGCGAACTGCAATGGCTCGACGACGCGTGGAACGACCCAGGCACGTTCCTGATTTGCGTGCATGGTTTTGGCGGCGTTGGCAAGACGACGCTCGTCAACAAGTGGCGCGTCAGCCTGGCCGACGATTTGCAAAGCGGCGTCGAGCAGATTTTCATCTGGCGCTTTCCGGAACTGGGGCCCGGCGAACGTGGGCAGAAGTCGGCCGAGGCTTTTTTTGACGAAGCGTTGGAGTTCTTCAACTACGCGGGCCCGCCGCTCGTAAAACCGAAGGAAAAAGCCCGCGCGCTGGCCGAACTTGCGGCCGGCGTACGAGCGCTCTTTATCCTCGACCAGGTCGAGTCGCTCCAAGAGCCGAAATTGGGAACGACGCGCAGCGCGACCATCGGCGACGACGCGCTGGTGTTGTTTCTTGAATTGCTCTCGGTCCAACAGGTGCGCAGCCAATGCGTCCTCACGACGCGCCTTCCACCGGGCGACTTCAACTACGTGGACGCCGCCGGTCCGAAATTGGGGCGCCCGGCGCGGTACGCTCGTATGTTGCATTTGGAAGGCATTACCCAGTCGGCCAGCGAACAACTTCTACGTCAGAAATTCGCGCTCCAGGGCGACGCCAGCGATTTCTTCCGCGCGTGGGAAGTTTGCCAGGGTAACCCCCTGGGGCTTCAGCTCTTAGGAACGGCGCTCAGCGGCTTTGCCCACGGTCACAGCTTGCGTCGCCTGCGAACGGCGAACTTTTTGCGGCCGCAATCGCCGGGGCAGCATAACCCCGCAGAAGCCATCATTCGGTATTATGAGTCGCTCCTGGGCGAAGGCCCCCCCCTGGCCGTGTTACGCCTGTTGGGACTCTTTAATCGTCCGATTACCCGCGCCGAACTGGAAGCTCTGAATCGTCCTCAGTCGATTGAGTTTCCCGACGGTCAAACCACGACGATGAGCGTGGCGCAGTTGGCGAACGGCCTACAACCCATTTCCGCCGACGCCTTCGCCAGCGCCGTGGGACGCCTTTGCGCCCTGAATATCTTGCGGTGGTTTAACGACGAGCGCGCCGGTGATGCGTACGATGCGCACGCGCTGGTGCGCGAATACTACGCCGAGCATTTGCGCGACGAAGCGCTAAGTAAAGACGTTCGCGAACTGACCGTTTGGAGGGAAGGGCACGCCTGTCTCTATCATTATTTGAAGACGGAACTTCCCGCACGCGCCTCGACCGGGCAAGACCTTCAGCATTTGGTGAACGCGGCGGCGCACGGTTGTCGCGGAGGCTATCATCGCGAGGTGTTTGAACAGATCTATTGGAAACGCCTGGCCGCCGGCAAGCACGCCTTCCACGCCCGACCCACCGGGCAATCGTTTCCAAAATTCCTGGACTGCCTGGCGCACTTTTTCAGTACGCCCTGGCAGACACTCTCGGATCGGGCTCGGCCAGCGCACGCAGTCACTTTGCCTCAACAAGCCAATTTGTTGGGGGACGCCGGCCACTATCTGTTTTTGACGGGACGACTCGACGAAGCCGCGCCGCTGTTGGAGCAAAGTATCGAACTGCGGAAACGAGAGCTAGGCGGCGAATTGTTCCGGCTTGGCGCCGTGACTGACGACCAGGCGGTGGCGCTCCGACAAGGCGCGAAACACGCCCGGCTGCGGCGAGAGATCGCCCTGGTACGGGGCGAAATTCATCAAGCGCATTGGTGGGCCGCCGCCAGCCTGGCGTTTGGCGCCAAACTGCCCAAAGCGTCAGATTCCGTACCCGAATTGGCCGGCATGGCTCAAGTTCTACATTACCTGGGCGATGCCGAGGCCGCCCAAGCCGCCTTTGACCATGCGGAGAAAATCGCCGATCCCGCGCGCGGCATCGACTCCTTCGGATGCTCCTGGTATTGCGAGTTCTTGCTCGACGAATTCGAGCGCCGACGGTTCACGAGCTCCCCTGCGCACACGAACATCTTGGATGACGTGGAGCGCCGCGCCGCGGCCATGCTGCGCACTGCGGAAGATCGCGGCTATGCGATTGACCGCGGACTGGCGCACCTCGCGTTGGCGCGGGCCATGGTTTTGCGCCGCCGCTCTGACGACGTGAACCTTTCCGCGCAGGCGTACGCTCATGTCGCGGCGGCGGCAAGCGTGCTGCAAGATGCAGGACAACAACATCACCTTGCCGCAGGACTTTTATCGCGCGCCGCGACGTTGCGCGAACTTGGTCGTTGGGAAGAAGCCGTCGTCGATATTGAACAAGCCGAACGTGTAGCACAGCGAGCCAACATGACGCTTTATCAGATCGATGCGCTGCTGGAGCGAGCGCGACTTGCCTTGTCCCAAGTGCAAAGCGTTCCGCTGAAGCCAAGCGAAACGGTTCCAACCTATCGACAAGCCCGATTTCTGGTGAACGAAGCGGCCCGTCTCATCGTACGCGGCCATGCGGCGCCGTATTCGCAAATTGAATACCGGCGTCGGCTGTGGTTGTTCCAACGCTTGGACGCGGTCCTGGGTCCGTGGAGGTCGCCGGGCGACGGCGTTTATCACACGCAGGCGTTTTGTCCCACGGCGCCCTTTGCGACCGCAACAGAAATTGAGCTAGGCGCCGGCGGAAAACTCCAATGTTCGAATTGCCGGAACTTGGAGTTAACCGCCGCCGCGGCAAGCACTCCGGCAACGTGACATGCGCGCGCCGACTTTGAATTGTGCGAACTCTGACTTGTGCTAATTCATGGAACTCATTCTCAAAGCATCGCGTTTAGGTTTGCGAAATTCGACCACGCGCATTGCATTTCGATACGGCAGCGCATGTTTGACGCGTTGCCCGCAAGCGACCCTTGGTGCGACGATTGAAGTGGCCGGTCGTCCGCAAGAAGGATACAGCGGCGACTGTCTTCCGCCGGGGTGGTTCGACAAAACCGCCGGCAAGCCCTACGCGCAGCAAATTGCGGACATGTTGGCCATGATCGAGCTAGCGCAGTCTGTATTCCTTGAGCAGTTCGACAAACCGCAGCCGTTTTTCCCTGGGTTCCTCGCGGCGGAACGATGCTGTCATCAGCGCGCTGCCGAGCACAATTTCACTCCGTTGCTGGCCAGCTTCGGCGTGAGTCTGCTCGAGCGCGCCGTAATGGACGCCATGTGTCGCTCCGCGGGGTTGTCGTTCGCGCAGGCGGTGCGGCGAAATGTGTTCGCGCTGGAGGGCGGCGCGATCGAATCCCAGTTGCAAGGAACGGCGCCTGCCCAATGGTTGCCGGGCGAGCCTCGCCGCTGGGTGTTTGTACGTCACACGGTCGGCTTGGGAGATCCGCTGACTTCGTCGGAGATCGCGCCCGAAGAACGCTTACACGATGGCATGCCGCAATCGTTGGAGGAGTGTACCGACGCGGGCGGCCTGCGGTATTTCAAAATCAAAGTCTCGAATCAACTCGAACGAGATCTGAGCCGACTGACGACCATTGCCGCCTTGATTGAACAACGGCGCGGCGCCGATTACCGCGTGACGCTCGACGGCAACGAACAGTACCATTCGGCCGACGAGTTCGACCGCTTGATCGCCGCCATCGGCGTCGAGCCCCAACTTGCCACGTTCTGGAACAACGTCTTGGCCATCGAGCAGCCGCTGGAGCGCAAGATCGCGCTGGACGCCCGGCACACCGCCGGCATCCGCGAGTTGGGCAAGCACAAGCCGGTCATCATCGATGAGTCGGATGGAACGCCCACAGCCTATATCGAAGCCCTTGACCTGGGTTATCGCGGCGTGAGCAGCAAGAATTGCAAAGGTCCTGTGCGCAGTTTGCTGAACGCTGGCCTCACGTGGCTACGGAACGACCAAGGCCGCCGTCACGATTACCTAATGACGGGCGAAGATCTTTGCAGCGTGGGAATCATCCCGGTCCAAGCCGATCTGTGCCTGGCCGCCACACTCGGGCTCGAGCACGTGGAACGCAACGGTCATCATTATCACCCGGGATTGTCCTACTTGCCAGCCGCGCAGCAAGAGGCGGCGCTGGCGGCGCACTCCGATTTTTACGAGCGACGCGCCGGCGCCATTCGGCCTCGATTGCACGATGGCCGGTTCGAGATCGCCTCGTTACAATGCGTCGGTTATGGGTTCGCCGTCGAGCCTGATTTTGCGTCGTTCGAATCTCCTGACGTATGGAATTTCAACTCGTTAGGAATTGACTGAACGGCCGTCGCGCCACATTCTGAGGAGCCAAGCCATGATTCAAACCACCGTGGTTGGAAGCTACCCCGTGCCCACGTGGCTGCGCGTGTTCAGCACGCGAGAAAGTTTGCGCGACGCCATTCTGGCCGTGATCAAAACGCAAGAACTGGTTGGGATCGACGTCGTGGCCGACGGCGAACTTTACCGGTGGGACATCAACCACGCCGAAACCAACGGCATGATCGACTACTTCGTCAAACCACTCGACGGAGTCAATTCGTTGCTTTCACGCGAACAACTCGAACGTTGGCGCTCCAAACCCGGCAATGAGTTCCGCGCTAAACCGCCGGGCGTGGTAATAGGCGCCTTAGGCGCGGGGCAGCTCAATCTTGCGGAAGACTATGCGCTGTACCGGAATCTGACGGCGCTGCCGAAGAAGTTCACGGTGACCAGCCCCTACATGCTTGCCAAAATGTTGGCGGACGAGCATTACTATAACCTCGAAGATCTGGTGCTGACGCTGTCCGAAGTGTTGCGAGACCAGGTCGCGGGCATCGACGCCGACATAATCCAGGTCGACGAAGCCAACGTCACGGGACACGCCGAAGACGGGCCGATTGCCGCGGCGGGAATCAATCGCGTGCTCGAAGGCGTGCAGCGTGAAAAAGCCGTGCACCTGTGTTACGGCAACTACGGAGGCCAGACGATTCAAAAAGGCGCTTACGAAAAGCTGATTGGATTCCTCAATGCGTTGAACGCCGATCACGTCGTGCTGGAAATCGCGCGTCGGCCCGAAGTTGAACTGACGTTGCTCAAGGACGTGAAACCCGAGATCGGTCTCGGAATTGGCGTGATCGACATCAAAGACAATGAAATCGAGACGCCGCAAACCGTGGCCCGGCGCATCGAGAAAGCCGCGCTAACGCTCGGCGTCGAGCGAATTCGCTATGTCCACCCCGACTGCGGGTTCTGGATGCTGCCGCGGAGCGTGGCCGACGGCAAGATGCGCGCCCTTGTGGCCGGCCGCAATTTGTTTGAAGGACGCCAGGTCTAACGAAGTCCGACTTCATCGCGCCAAGACCAAGAACGCGTGGCGCCGCACCGGCGCGAATTTACACGCGAAGCTCGGCTTCGTCCGCGAGTTGATCTTGATAACGCTGGCGAATTGGAGCGACAACTTCCGCGAGGAATTCGTCGACTTGCTCGGGCGCGCGCCCGACATATTTGCGAGGGTCCATCTCGCTGTGTAAGTCGACGCCAGCGAAGGCGTCGTCGCGGGCCAACCGCTCCAACAGATCGTTCTCGGCGCCTTCCCTTTTGACTTGCCCCGCGGCGTCTTGACTGTGCTGACGGATTCGTTCGTGCAGTTCTTGTCGATCGCCGCCACGCGCGACGGCCGCCATCATCAGGTTCTCGGTCGCCATGAAGGGTAGTTCGGCTTGAAGATTCTTAGCGATGACGCGCGGATAAACGACCAACCCCGACGCCACGTTTTGATACAGCAACAACACGGCGTCGATCGCCAGAAACGCCTGCGGCAACACGAGGCGCCGGTTGGCGCTATCGTCCAGCGTGCGCTCCATCCATTGCGTGGCGAAGGTCGCCGCGGCGCTCGACTGCAAGCTCATCACGAACCGCGACAAGGCGCATATCCTTTCGCTGCGCATCGGGTTGCGTTTATACGCCATCGCCGACGAGCCAATCTGCTCTTTTTCGAAGGGCTCCTCCATTTCTTTGCGACTGGCCAGCAGTCGCAAATCGGTCGCGGCCTTGTGAGCGCTTTCGGCAATGCCCGCCAGCACGTCGATCACTTGAGCGTCGATTTTGCGGGAATAGGTTTGACCGGTGACGGCGTACGTTTCGGCGAACCCCATCTTGGCGGCCACGCGTCGTTCCAGTTCTCGCACTTTATCGTGATCTCCGTCAAAAAGTTGCAAGAAACTGGCTTGCGTGCCCGTGGTGCCTTTGGTGCTACGGGCTTTGAGCGATGCAATGCGGCGCTCCACTTCCTCCAAATCGAGGGTCAAATCGTAAGCCCACAAGCACGCGCGTTTACCCACCGTTGTGGGCTGCGCCGGCTGAAGGTGCGTAAACGCCAGACAGGGCAAATCGCGATAATCCCGGGCGAACTCGCCCAAGCGATGAATGACCGCGGCCAGGCGCCTTGCGATCCGTTGCAAACCCTCGCGCAGCAAGATCAGGTCCGTATTGTCGGTGACATAACAACTGGTGGCGCCAAGATGAATGATCGGCCGCGCCGTAGGGCAGACATCGCCATAGGCGTGGACATGAGCCATCACGTCATGCCGGAGACGTTTTTCGTGCGCAGCGGCTGCCGCAAAGTCGATGTGGTCGATCTGGCCACGGAGTTCGTCGATCTGTTCCTGCGAAATGGGCAACCCCAGTTCGCGCTCGGCTTCGGCCAGCCACACCCACAGCTGCCGCCACGTGCTGAACTTACGTTGATCGCCCCAAAGGCGCCCCATTTCTGAAGAAGAATAGCGGCGAATGAGCGGGTTTTCGTAAAAATCGTGCGACATGGAGCCGGGTGGAAAAGGGAGCCTCCGAGGCGCGGGAATGGTCAGTCCACGGCGCCAGGTCAATTCGCAAAGCGGCGTTCTAGCGCTGCACGCGGCCGGAGGCGGCTCCGGCGGCTAGCGCGGCGACTTCCTCTTTGCTTACGTAGTTGAAATCGCCATGAATGGTATGCTTCAGACAACTTGCAGCCGTGGCGAAGCGAATCGCCTTACGTGGGTCGCCCAAATCCCCGTCACTAAAGGCGTAGAGCAAACCTGCGGCAAAGGAATCGCCGGCGCCGACGCGATCTACAATATCGCGAATTTCGTAGGGGCGATATTGGCCTAGTCCGTCGGTGGGGGCGAAGAACGCGCCGTCGGCCTCGACGTCGAATAGCATGGCGCCCCAGTTATTGTGGTCGGCCGAAATGCTTTCTCGCAGCGTGATGGCCACACGCGCCACGTTGGGGAATCGGGACACGATCTGCCGCGCCACCTGCTCGTACGCTTCCGCGGGAATGTGACCTTGTTCAATGTTGGCGCCTTCCGCGTGGATGCCAAGCACGCTCGCGGCGTCTTCCTCGTTCCCGATGACCAGATCGACATACGGCAGAATGAGCGACATACACTCCTGCGCTAATTGTTCGGCGGGGAAGCCAGGCCGCCAGCGCCAAAGTTTCTTGCGGAAATTCAAGTCACACGAGACGGTGACGCCTTTTTGCTTCGCTTGTTCCACTAACTCCAGCGTCGAGCGGTACGCCATCTCGCTAATGGCGGGGGTGATGCCCGTGACATGCAGCCAATTCACGCCGTGCAGCGCTTCGGCAAAGTTGTATTCCTCAGGGCGAGCCAGACTAATGGCGCTATACTCCCGATCGTACAACACCGTCGAGGCGCGTTGGTTGGCGCCTGTTTCTACAAAGTAGACGCCCATTCGGCCTTCCTGCCGCCATACAATGCGGCTCGTGTCGATATTGAGGCTTCGTAAACTTGCGACGACGCACTCCGAGAGGGCATGCCGGGGAAGCGCGGTCAGATACCGCGCTCTTCGACCAAACATGGCCAGCGACGCGCAGACGTTTGCTTCTCCTCCGCCCCAGGTCAGTTCGACCGTACCGGGCGCCGCCTGCCGCCAGCGCCGATGCCCCGGAGGCGCAACGCGCATCATGATCTCGCCAAAACCCAAGAACATGCCGTGAAACTCCTCACAAGACGAGAGGGGATTGTCTTCGCAGAAAATACGCTAACGGCGCGTCTCGCCAGAATCAACCGGCCACGCAACCTGCAAATACGATCCTGCTGCGTTTGATGCGACTTTGCTGCGCAAAGCCGCTACCAAATTCAGCCGTCCTGGCGAAACATACCTACCTGGTGCGATAACTTCTTTACGGCGGCTTCGTGCCCGCTTCGGGCAGGATCGTCTTCCGGAAGCCGTAGGGCCAGCGCTTCGTGCGCCAACAGCTCTTCATAGGGCATAGGTAGCGACTGCGCCTTCGCTATCGCTTGCCGCCATCGCTTCAGGGCGGGGCGGCGTCGACCTTGCAGCCACAAGCCAGCGCCTTGCCACACAAGCGCGATGGGACGCCCGATCGGGAAGATACGCGCATATCGGTTCAATGCCCTTTGCGCTTGGACGACGAGTTGTCCTCGCTCGGCCGCGTCGGATGTTGTTCCATGTTCAGCCAACCATAAAGCAGCGCGCGACAGGTTGGAGTATCCCGCCAGGGAGTAATGCCCGGTGGGAGAGCCAATTTCCGCCGCGAGTTGAAGTCCTGCGCGGAGCGATTGAAGGACCGAGGCTTCGTCGTCCAACTCGCTGTAAGCCCATGCGAGCAGCCCCCAGGCGCCCAAACGCGAAATGCGGTCTGTGTTTCTCTCGTACAAGGCGTGGGCGTCGCTCAAAAGTTCGACCGCGCGACTTGCCGCATGGCTCTCGCGCCGACGCAGGAGCCCTTCGGCGCTGCCGTTGAGTCCCCAGGCTTGCTGCAATTCATCACCGCGTTCCGCCGCGGCGCGGCGCAGGTTGTCCCAGGCGGTGTAGCCGCGGGGAATATCTCCGGCATAGTAAGCGCCTTGCGCGAGCGTCGCCATGTTTTCACCCCAACGGCGCCAGTCACCCAGGCGGCGGCAAATGGCGGCCGCCTCTTCCAGGTCGGCCTGAACCAAAGGAGCTTCGCCCACGCCCAAGGCGTAAAGGCTTGTCACTTCCAGCACCCAGGCCAACGTAGCGGGGTCGCCCACTTCTCGGCCGATTTGTTTCGCGCGCCGGGCGCACCTACGGGCCAGAGCATGCAATCCTGCTAAACCCGCCGAGATCGAATTGTTCGCGTAAGCGCGTGCAAGTTCCGGCGAAGGACCTGCGCGTTTGGCGTAATACAAGTTCGCCACGAGCGCTTGCACCAAGGCCAGTTTTTGGTTCGAAAGATAGTAAATCTCTGCTAACGATTCATAGGCCCTTGTGATTTCCAAATCGCGCGATAGCGCGGCGTCGTTGGGCGCGTGGCGTGGCGCCGCCGTTCTAGACCGCGCCAAGTCTGGCGTTTGTTGCACCAAGTGTGAAAGCAGTTTCCTGGCCAGCCCGAGCGAGGATTCCGGGGGCGACGCATCGTGCAAATGCAGCGACATTAACAGGCGCCGCCGACTTTCCGCGAGTCGGCCCAGGCCCAAGTGTGCGTCGCCCAAACGGCGTTCCCAAGCGGCCCGGCGTGCGGCAGGCGTTCCAAGGGTCTCGCTTTCATCCAACTCCAAGGCGCGGCGGAAGAGCGCGATGGCTTCGTGATAGGCGCCGCTGTCCAACGCGTGTTGCCCTGCTTTTTCCAAGTAGTTCAACGCGCGCGACGGTTCGCCCGCATTCCGCCAGTGATGGGCCAGCGTGGCGTACGTTTGCGGCGCGATTTCTGGATCGGACGACTCTCGCCACTGCGCCACGGCGCGGTGCAGTGTTTTCCGTTGATGAAACAACAACAGGTTATACGCCGCCTCATGCGCCAGCGCATGTCGAAACAGATAACTCAGGTCCGGTTCGGGAATTTCGACTTGCACAATTTGCGAACGGAGTGCGGCGCCAAGGTGATCGCGCAGTCGCGGACGGTCGGGCTCCACCGGATACACGGCATGCAAGGTTAGGTACGGAAAGTGACGGCCAATGACGCTGGCCACCTTCACGGTGAGTTGTTCCGGCGGAGCTAAACGATCAAGACGGCTCGTAATCACCCCGTGCAGCGTGTCAGGAAAGTCCAGCGTGTGAAGCTCTCCCAGTCCGTCCGAGGCGCGGCATTTTCCATTCACAATTTCCAGTTGGCCCGTGTCTCGCAACGCGTAGGCCATTTCCTCGGTATACAAGGGGTTCCCCTCAGCGCGGCGCAAGATAAAATCGCCGATGCGCGACGGGAGCGACGGCACGCCCAAACGACGACACGCCAGCCGTAGGGCCTCGTCGTCGGGTAGTGGCGAAAGCACGACGCGGCGACAACGATCGCTTTCAACCATACGAGACCAGGACGCCGAGAGCGGCTCCGAAGCAGGACGTTGCCCAAGTACCAACAATACGGGGGCGGGCAATCGCGAGGTGATCTCGGCAAGCTCCCATGATGCAGAGTCCAGCCAGTGAACGTCATCGAGCACGACAATGAGCGGTTGGCGGCGCGCTTCGGCGTGCAGCAGCTCGGCAAGCAGCCGGCGCGTGTTCTCGCCGCGTACGCGTCCGGTCATGTGGACCGTCAAGTCGTTCTCTGGCAAATCAGCCGGGAGCACCGCGCGTAGCAACGGGCTCCATTCGGTGAACTCGGGAAACGTTTGCAAACGGTTCTCAATACGTCGTCGCGCCTCGTGCCCCGGTGTGGTCGCGTCGATCTGAAACAACGCTTCAAAGATATGGCGCCAAGCGTAGTACAGCGTGGTCGTCTCCAAAGCGTCGGCTTGTCCTTGCAATGCCGCGACGTTCTCATCTACGGCGCGCCGCAGCCAGGCAGAAATGAGATGCGATTTGCCGACGCCGGGCTCCCCCTCGACAATCAAGGTTCGGGCCTCGCCTTGAGCGAGCACGTAACGCAGTTCTTCGGAAAGTTGCTCCAATTCGGCGTGGCGGCCGACCAATTCAACGGCGGCGGTTCCCGCAGGGTCGCGCGGCGTAACCGGCCGATACACCGCCAGCGAGGTGGACTTGCCCTTGAGCATCACGTGGGGGAGCGCCTCGAACTGCACGTGCTTTTGCGCGGCTTGCTGCGTGGCCTCATCGCAAAAGATGTCGCCCACGGCGGCTTGCATCAAACGGGCGGCGCGGTTCACAACATCGCCCAAGAGCGTGTATTCACGGCGCCGTTCGCCGCCGAAGGCGCCGCAGTAAACGCGCCCCGTAGCGACGCCAATCGAGCCGTCGATTCCGTGTTCCCGAAGTTGCCGTTGCATCGCGAGCGCCGCTGCGGCGCCGCGGCGGGCATCGTCTTCGTGCGCCAAAGGAGGAAGTCCGAACGCTGCCAGTAATGCGGCGCCCTTCTCATCGACATTCAACTTGTTCACCGCGCCCTCATAGCGGTACAACTCGCGCTGCAGATACGTCATCAGCGTTTGGGCGCGGTCCAAGGGAGTGGCGGGGTTTAACTCGGGCAGGCTGATGAACAACACCGTCACGGTGCGCAGCTCTCCTAACCAGCCCGCTTGGCCGGCGGTAATCCGATCGGCCACGGCCGCGGGGACGTAAGAACGTAATCCTTCCGTCATCGAATCGTCCACCGTGACGAGCGGCTCCGTGGCGAGATGTGCGTCGCGCGGGCCGTCCTCCAGCGCCACGATGCCGCCGACTAACTGCGCGCCTTGATAGTCGGTTTGCAGAAACTTCCAGGCTTGCACGCTTGCTGTGGCCTGACCTGCTTCCGTCTGCCGTAGCGCCGCGAAGGCTTGTTGAAATGCTGAGCCGGAGATCAAAAACTCCCAGCGTTGGCATACGCCGCCCAGGTGCAGCGCCACCAAGGTTCCCGAGCCGATGGCGATCTTCATCGACAACCCCGAGGCTTCCTCGGCGCGCCATTGTGCAATGCGCGACTGGAGATCCAAGGCGCATGCGGCGGCGCGACGCGTGGCTTGTGCGATTTCGCTTTCGGCGCGACAAGGCCAGATGACAAGCAACGCGTCGCCGGCAAAACGAGCTACGTCGCCGCCGTGCGATTCGACACACTTTACAACCCGACCGAAGAACGCGTTGAGGATCTCCGTCAAACGTTCGGCGCCCACCGCGCCTTCCTGAGCTAATTGCTCGGCGAGGGCCGTAAATCCAGAGACATCGGCCACGAGCGCCGCGCCAGGCCACCGTTCGGCCAGCGGTGCATTGAGCGACTCGGGATGTTGGACCAATCGCCGCTTGATGAATTCGGGAACGAAGGGCGCTAGTTCCAGCGCTAAAGAAAACTCGGGCATGTCCATCCCAATCGGCGAAGCGTCGCGTTCAATCTGCGTGTCCTGTTTTGCCGGGCAGGTTGCCCAGCGTGCCGAAGAAACCATTGTACGTCGGACGGAAGTCGGTCGTCGAAACGATCGCCCGGCTACGTCAATAGTTTTTTGAACTGCGCCCAAGTGCGGGTGTTTGCGATGTCGGCCTTGGTCAACCCGGCGCGGCGGGCTTGCAGCACGCCGTATCGCATGTCGTGCAGACCCTCGGTGCTATGAGCATCGGTGGAAATCACAATCGGAACACCGTGCTCCTTGGCGGCGGCGCAGTGTACATCGTTCAGATCGAGCCGATAGGGGCTCGCGTTTAATTCCAAAAGTTTGTGGTGTTTGCGGGCGGCCTTAAATACCGCGTCGATGTCGACCGCATACGCCTCGCGCCGGTTAATTAAGCGCCCCGTCGGATGGGCCACGATGTCGACATGCGGATTCTCCAACGCTTCGAGAATTCGTTGCGTGATTTGTTCGCGCGACTGCCTTTGCCCGTAGTGGATGCTGGCGATGACCCAATCGGCTTGGGCAAGCACCTCATCGGCGATATCCATGCCGCCTTTTTCCAGAATGTCGCACTCAACTCCCTTGAGGACGACGAGCGTTTTTTGCAACCGTTCGTTGAGTGCGTCAATCTCTTTCCATTGCGCAAGCAGGCGTTTCTCATCCAACCCGCGGGCCATCGATACTCGCTTGGAATGATCGGTAATGGCGATGTACTTTAGTTTGTTGGCGATCGCCGCTTGAGCCATTTCCTCGAGCGACGCCTTACCATCGCTCTCCGTGGTATGCATGTGTAGGTCGCCGCGAATGTCGTCCAGCTCCACCAGTTTCGGGAGTTCGCCTGCGTTAGCCCATTCGAATTCCTGGCGGCCTTCGCGAATCTCGGGCGGAAACCACGGCAAGTCCAGCGCGGCGTATACTTCTTCCTCGGTAGCTCCGGCAATCTGGATTTCCTGTTCGCCTTGAACACGAAACACGCCGTATTCGTTAATCTTCAAGCCGCGGTCTTTGGCCAGCCCGCGAATCTTGATGTTATGCGCCTTGGAGCCGGTAAAATACTGGAGCGCCGCACCGAATGACTCGCGCGGGACCACGCGCAAGTCGATTTGAAAACCAGTACCCACGCGGACCGCCATCTTCGTGTCGCCGCGCGCCAAAACTTTGTTCACGGTTTCAAAGGTTGCGAAGTGGTCCATCACCTCTTCCGGGTCGGACGAGACGACGAGGAAGTCGAGGTCGCCCACGGTTTCTTTGCCGCGCCGGTAGCTGCCAGCCGCTTCAATTTTCTCCAGCGATTTGCAAGCGCGCAGGTGCTGTATGAGCGATTGCGCCAGGTCGTCCGCCTTGTACCAGTACAGGCGTTCCTCGGCGGCCGACGCGATGGTCAAACCTTCGAGTATGGTCTTTTCGGTCGTGGCGCCAAAGCCTTTCAGGGCGCGCACTTTGCCTTCTTCGCACGCTTTTTTTACATCGTCCAACGACTGCACCCCTAGTTCGCGATGCAACGCCGCGGCTTTCTTGGGCCCCAAACCGGGAATGCGCATCAGCGCCAAGACGCTATGGGGAACCTTTTGCAACAACTCTTGATGTTGCGGCAATTGGCCCGTTTGGCAAAGGGTGGCGATCTTTTGCGCCAGGTCCTCTCCAATGCCTTCTATCTCGGTCAGGTCGCGCTGAGGGTCGTCCACGATACCCGACACCGGCTCCGTCAAGTCGCGAATGGTTCGCGCCGCGTTGCGATATGCACGGACACGATAAGGGTTCGCATTTTGAAATTCGAGCAGATCGGCGATCTCGTCGAACACGTCGGCCACTTGCGAGTTCGTCATGCGTGTCCTTTGCGATCGTTCCTTGGCGCCAGAGTTTTCCGCCGTCGATGCGTTACATGTGCAACTCCACAATGTCTCGGTCGTTCAGTACATGGTCGCCTTTGACAAACGTGCCATCATGGACGCCGTGCCCCCAAATGCGAGCGTTTTTCAAGTTCTTCGCCAGATCTTTGTGAATCAATTCGGCCACGTCTTGCACGTTGCCGCCACGACGGATTGTGAACGGGCGGTCAAAGTCGGGATCTTTGTGATTGGGGTGCTTGGTGTAAACTCGCACCACATCCAGCGCGCGGTAGATCGCCTCACGCAGCGGCTCCAGGCCCGCGCCATGCTCGGCCGAGATGACAAACTCTCTCAGGTCAAGCGGCACAAACTCATGTAGCAGTTGCAAGCGGTCTTGAGCTTCCGGCGCGTCGATCTTGTTCGGCACGAGAAACGTTTGCGTGTACGAGAGCCCAACGTCGTCTTCGTCCAGGTAGGAAGTGTTCGCCAGTCGGGTTTTGGTGCTGTTCAAATAAGTTAATACCTCTTGGCATTGGTCGATGCCTTCGTCGGCGGCCAAATCCACCAGAAGCAGGGCTAGGTCGGCCCCGCGCACCAAACCTAAGACGTTGGGATCGCAAAAGTCGGCGGTGATCGGAGGCGTGTCGATAATTTGCACCATCACATCTTCCCACGGCATCATGGCTGGCGCCGGTTCGCGCGTGGTAAACGGATAGGGCGCCACCTCGGGTTTGGCGTTCGTCACGGCGGCGACGAAGGCGCTCTTTCCCGCATTCGGACCGCCTAAAAGCACGACGCGCCCCGCGCCCTGCCGGGGGACTTTGAAACTATGGCCTTTCTTCGTCGCTTTTTGTGACGCTTCTTTGGCTTTGCTGATTTTGGCCTTGAGTTCGGCCTGGAGCTTATCGGTACCCTTGTGCTTTGGGATTTCGCGCAACATCTCTTGCAAGCAGGCCAGTTCCTCCTCGGGACTGGTCGCTTGCCGATAGCGCGCTTCCGCCTTGTGATACTGCTGCGTGAGGTTGGCCGGCATAGTGCAAAGCATGTCAAAACGACAAACAAAAACCGCTTCTGTGAAGTTTAGCCGACGTCTCCCCATGAGAAAACGGCCAGTCGACGCACCCAGAAGCGGGAAGAACTCGATCACCAACATGGCGTTGGTTGAAAATCAACCAACAAGGCGCAAGCCGCCCACCACGGGTAGGCGCGACTACGAAAAACATCGGCGAGTTTCCGCTCCAGCCAACAGGATTCGCCGCGGCATTGCGTTGACGGAGGCAGCGATGTTTATCTCACTGACTATCTATCGCCCTCGCGGAAAGGCATAATGTTTGCAATGTCGTAATGAGATGCCTTATCGTTCCTGTTCGGCGTCTCCTCAAACGTGGAGGGTTTTCGCCATGCATCGAACCACTTTCCTTGGATTAAGAACACACATTCTTTGGGCCGCGTTGGCGATGAGCATCGCCGCCGTTCCATTCCGCGCTGCGCTGGGGCAAGCCGATCCTGCGGCGCCGCCGGCGCAACCGCCTGTGAGTGACGATCCGTTTGGTCCTGCGCCGCCTGCTGTCGACCCGTCCAAGCCGCAACCTGAGGTCGCAGCCGACGAAGCCGCTACTAACGAAGCGAAAGAAGCCGACGAGAATCCGCACCAAACGCCGATGCTGGGCGTGATCCTGGACTCGCGCACCACGGAGCGAGCGGTTGTCCAGAATGTTGTTCCCCGCAGTCCGGCCGCGACGGCTGGCCTTTCGCCCGATGATGAAATACTCGAAATTAACGGCCAGCCCGTTGAATCGCCGCAGGCGGTCGTGCGGCAAATCGAGCAATTGAACGTGGGAGATGCGGTCGAGCTAAAAATTCGCCGTGACGATCAAGAACGAACATTGCAAGTTCAACTTGGCGCTCGCCCTGAGCGGCGCGGTTTAGCACGTCGCGTTGGACGACCGTGGCTTGGCGTTTTCCTTGATCCTGGCCGTTCGCGCGTAAAGGACGATGTGGACGAGCAGCCGGAAGAGGCGCAACCCGCGGAGGACGAAGGCGCGTTAGTTCAGCATGTGCTTCCGCGGAGTCCGGCAGCGGAAGCCGGCCTGCGCGACGGCGACTTAATTACGCAGTTCAATGGTGCGGCGGTGAAAAACAGCTTCGAGGTATTCCAACAGATCGAACAACTGAGCCCTGGCGACGAAGTGGCCATTACGGTTCAACGCGGCGACGAAACACTCGAAAAAACGGCCACCCTTGCGGCGCGCGCCGGAGGTTTCTTCTCGAGCGGCGGGCCATTCCTTGATGGCGAGGTTCCTCCGCCTTTTGGACCACGCATCTTTCCGTTTGAGATGCGGCCCGGTTGGCGCGGCCGCTTTGAGCTGGAAGATGGCGAACCGCGCATGACTGAACGGTTAGAAGCGACGATCGAAGAGCTGCGCGAAGAGATCAAGCAGTTGCGTAAGGAAGTTCAACAGCTACGCGGCGCCGCCGCGAGCGACCCGGCGAAGCCCTAGTATCACGCGCGACCTTGGTAAGGATCTTGACGTGATCACATTTCAGGAGACCATCTGACGATGGCTCGAATTTTCCAAATTACGGTGTTGGCGCTGGTCATGATCGGCAGTGTGTCGGCGCCGGGCGCCGCGGTCGCCAATAGCGACTTCTGGACCGGATATTGGGCCTGGAACGATCGACCTTATCGAACGTATCCCAAACCTTTCGCACGCAGCGATCGGCGGTTTGCGTATCCCAATTACTTTGGGGGCTATGGAGCCGCGATCTATACCGGGTCCAGCGCCTATGTCAGCCGCCATTATCGTCCACGAATTGATAGCCGACGTTACTACGATCCTGCGCGATAATGCATGGTTCACTTCTGCAGGCTCCGTCGACCGGACATGGCGGCGATGGAGACGACGGGCTCGAAAACGCGCCGCACCGTCGGGTGCGGACGTTGTAAAGACTTCGTGAAGATGCGGATCAGGATGATTCGTTCATGGAGCAGGGATAATTAACTCGCCAGGGAGGGTTGAGCATCACGGATGAGCCGCGGCAAAGGGGGGGCGGGGTTCGCCCCCTCTTTGTTGTGTGCTTCGGATCAGCGCTATCAGCCTTAACGCGTCAACTCAATTTCACCCCATAAACTCGGATCCTCCACAAACGGAAACTCGGGTCCGACGGTGAAGGTTTGCCAGCCCAGTTCGCGGTCAATCACCGCGTAGGCGAATCCAACTCGCGGGTGTTCCTCGGGATTAAAGCCCGTCAATGCATTCGCCGCAATGTGCGCTTGCAAGACGTAGCCGCCCGGTCGCAATTCGCTTCGTACGTGCAAAGCGCCCGACGGCGCTGGTTTGGGGTGGTCTTTAGCGCGGTTTATCGCGACGGGCGTGGCCACGGGCTCATCAAGCCGCCTTCCTGTACCCGAAGGCAAAAACACAAAGCGATGACAAAACCGGCTGGCTCGATGGATGTCTTTGGTGTTACGAGTATCGATCCATAGGTTCAGACCGTCACTATCGTCCAGGCGCGAATCGCGGCACCACGGCATTTGCCGTTTGCCGGTCACTTGCACCCAAAACGAAAGCCCGCGTTCGCTCCAGGAGCCGCGCACGTCGGCGAAGATCGGCCGGCCTTCTAGCTCGCCGAAACTTGGCAAGCGATGCTTTTCTTCCAATTGCAGAGGTCCACTGGGCCAGATCTCCTTGTGATAAAGACACGGCGCCGAGAAACGGAACAAAAACGTCGAGGCAAGCAACGGTTCAGTCATGGCGAGCGGCCGCCAGGGCCGGATATTTCGAGGACGAGCTGGTTTGAACCGTTCAGTTTAATGTAAACCGAGTTCGCCTCCCATGCCGTGCGACGACCGGCGCCTGCGCCGCAGCGCGCTGAATCGCGCCAACGCCCGCCTTGTCAAAACTGGGGCGGCGTGGTAGCAACGGCGTGCGGTGAAACCAGTTGCAGTTCGACTCTTTTTGTAGGTCGTTTATGGATCGCCATGCACAACGTCGAGACAAGTTGAGAAGTTTGGTCCGCGCCGCCGGGGCCGAAGCGATCTTGGTCACCAGTGAAGTGAACGTAACCTATCTGACGGGTTTTACCGGTGATTCGAGCTACCTGTTCTTGTCGGCCGACGAGGCGATCATTCTGAGCGACGCTCGTTACGAAGAGGACCTTCAAGAAGAGTGTCCGGGGTTAGATTGTGAAATTCGCCGTCCTCCGGTGAAAATGACGGAATGGGTCGAACGCGTGGTGAACCGCGCCAAGCCGCGCCGTCTGGCGGTCGAGGCCGACTCGTTGAACGTAGCGCAATTCGACCTGTTTGAGGACCAACTCAAATCGACCACCCTTATCAAGACGTCAGGATTGGTCGAACAACTGCGAGAGATCAAAGACAAGGAGGAACTAAGCGAGATTCGCGAAGCCGTGCGACTTGCCGAGCGTGCGTTCGCCGTGGTTCGGGCCGGATTGCGGGCCGAGCAAACCGAACGCGAAATTGCACACCAACTGGAACATCAAATCCGCTTGTTTGGCGGTCGCGGCTGCGCATTTTCCCCCATTGTTGCGGTTGGGCCGCAGGCGGCGCTCCCGCACGCAAAGTCGGGAAGCCGTCGCTTGGAAGAAAACCCCCTGGTTTTGATCGACTGGGGCGCGCAAGGACGGCTCTATCGGAGCGACTTGACGCGAGTTTTAGCGACCGGTAAAATTTCGCCCAAACTTGAGACTATTTATGGAGTTGTGTTGCGCGCCCAAAAGGCGGCGATTGCCGCGATTGGCCCGAATGTTCCCATGGAGGACGTTGACGCAGCGGCTCGCCGCATCATCGAAGACGCCGGCTATGGGAAAAACTTCGGTCACAGCCTGGGGCATGGCATTGGTTTGCAGGTCCATGAAGCGCCGCGGTTAAGCCAAGGGGAAAAACGCGTTCTCAAGCCCGGCATGGTTGTCACCGTGGAACCAGGGATTTATCTTCCCAAATGGGGCGGCGTACGTATTGAGGACGATGTGCTTGTTACGCGCGACGGAAATGAAGTGTTGAGTTCCGTTCCCAAAGAATTGGCCGATTGCCTGCCGGCAGTGTAGCGCCGCCGCAAGCGAGGCGAGGGGGCAATAGCCCCCCATTGTGTTTTTGGAGCAGGGCGGTTTCGGGTACCGAAGCGCTCGCTCGATCCTCTCGCGCCGCGAGAGGCGTTTTGTGCAGTCGTCGCATCACGCAACGGAGGACCGTATGGCGGACAACGCGTCAAGCCGCGAAATCTTTGATGTCGAACGAATCGGCCAGTTGATGGCCCTGATGGAACAACACTCGATCAACGTCTTGGATTTGCGCAGTGACGACGGTCGCCTGCGGTTGCGACGCGGTTATCCGCCGGTGGTCGCGTCTTTTGCGCCCGTGGCGGCTCCGCCGGCTCCTGTGCCCGCGGCTCCCCCGGCGGCCGCGACGTCTTCGGCGCCCAGTGCTTCGCCGGCTCCGGCCGAAGACGGCCCAAACATCGTGATCATTAAGAGCCCCATGGTGGGAACGTTCTACCTTCGGCCCAAACCGGACGCCGAACCGTATATCAAAGTGGGCGACCGGGTCGATACGGACACCAATGTCTGCATCATCGAAGCGATGAAGACCTTCAACGAAATACCGGCCGGGGTGAGCGGGGTCGTTGTGGCGATTCTGGCGAAGAACGAGGAGCCCGTGGACTTTGACCGTCCCTTGTTCAAGGTGGACACCGCTCGGTAATCCGCACCCGGCGGCACACTTCACACCAGGACTCAACCTTCGGCCCGATGGCTCATGTACAACCGGATCTTGATTGCAAATCGGGGAGAAATTGCGCTGCGAATCATCCGCGCCTGCCGCGAGATGGGCATCGAAACCGTCGCTATTTTTAGCGAAGCGGATCGCGGCGCCGCGTATCTCGATTTGGCCGACGAGAAGTATTGTGTCGGGCCAGCCAAAAGCTCGCAAAGCTACTTGCGGATCGCCCATGTGATTAGCGCGGCCGAAGTAGGCAATGTCGAGGCGATTCACCCCGGCTATGGGTTTCTGGCCGAAAATGCCCATTTCGCCAGCGTGTGCCGTGATTGTCAGATCGACTTTATCGGTCCCACGCCAGAGGCCATGCAGCAGCTCGGCGACAAAAACAGCGCCAAAGCCCTCGCGCGCGCCTCGAAAGTACCCGTCGTGCCGGGCAGTGAAGGCTTGATCGAAGACGACAGCGAGGCGATGCGCGTCGCCCGTGAGATCGGCTTTCCCGTACTCATCAAAGCAACCGCAGGCGGCGGCGGCAAGGGGATGCGCGTGGCGTCGAACGACTTGGCGCTTAAAGGCGCCTTGTCGCAAGCTCGCGCCGAGGCGGAAGCGGCCTTTGGCAATCCCGGCGTGTACCTGGAAAAATATATAGAGCGACCGCGACACGTTGAAGTACAAATTCTGGCCGACAAGCATGGCAACGTAGTGCACCTGTGGGAGCGGGATTGCTCGACCCAGCGGCGCCATCAAAAGCTGATTGAAGAAAGCCCGGCGCCGAACCTTCCGGAGGCGACGCGCCAGGCGATGTGCGATGCCGCTGTGCGATTGGTAAAGCAAGCGAATTACACGAATGCGGGTACCGTCGAATTTATCGTTGATCAGCAGAACAACTTCTACTTCATCGAAGTCAACGCTCGAATTCAGGTGGAGCATCCCGTCACGGAAATGGTCACCGGCGTCGACTTGATTCGCTCGCAAATATCCGTGGCCGCCGGCAAGCCGCTGCCGTTCACGCAGAACGATGTTCAGCACAAAGGCGCGGCGATTGAGTGCCGCATCAATGCGGAAAACCCCGACCGCGGCTTTCAACCCTCGCCAGGACGCATTGAACGCTTGTTCGCGCCCGGCGGTATGGGCGTGCGTTTTGATTCCCATGCACACGCGGGGTATTCGGTGCCGCCGTACTATGATTCGATGATCGGGAAGTTGATCGTTCACCAGCCCACGCGCTTTGAGGCGATTCGTTGCATGCTGCGCGCATTAGGCGAGTTGCGCGTGGAGGGCATTCATACGACGGTTCCTTTCCATCAAAAGGTGCTTCAACATTCGGAGTTTGTCGAGGGACTGGTCGATACGTCGTTTGTCGAACGGAATTGGCAAGTTTGATCGGTACTCGTTGTGGAGACGGAAACGCCGTAGAGCCCGCGCAAGGGAAATGGAATCCACCTTAGGCTAAGTTCTTTCCTCGGTTGTGACAGATTCTCACGCCTAGCTCACTTGGCGGCTCTGATTTGCCGAAATAGAATCTCGGTCGTGATTGCGCGAGCGCGACGGGTTTCTCCCCGGTCAGGCCGGGTGAAACTCGCGAATCCGCGGCGTCTACCCTGGTCGCGCTCCCGGTAGAAAATGTCCTCGGCTTGTCGTGCGCGTTGCCGCAAACTGTATCCTTATTGCGATTGTCGGACGGAAGATACCATGGAATCGAATCCACTCTCGGGGCCGGCCAAACCGAAACATAACTTTCGTCGTGCGGCCATTTTGTTTTCCGGTGGACCTGCGCCTGCCGCCAACGCGGTGATTTCAACTTGCGCCGTGTCGTTTTTGCGAAACGACATTCAAGTTCTGGGCATCAAGTACGGATATTCGCGTCTGGAGAAGTTCGGGCCGGACTACTCGCTTCAAGAAGGACGCGACTACATCAACGTTACACATCAGGTGTTGAAACGGTCGCGTAATTCGCAAGGCATCTTGATTGGCACCGCGCGGAATAACCCGGGACGCGACATTGCCGCACCGGAGCATTTGGACGATCCGCAGCGTTCGGCCCCCATGAAGCGCGTGTACGAGGCGTTGTGCTCGTTAGGTGTCGATGCCTTGATCTCGATCGGCGGCGATGACACCCTGAAAACCGCCAACAAGTTCAAGCTGTATCAAGATCGCCTGCCGGAAGGCTCGCATCGCATCCCCGTGGTCCACTTGCCCAAGACCATCGACAACGACTACATGGGCATCGACTTTACGTTTGGCTACTTTACCGCCGTCGATGTACTGGCGTCGGAAATTCGCAATCTGATTCATGACGCTGAAGCCAGCGCCTCATACTACCTGGCGGAAACCATGGGCCGCAGCGCCGGGTGGTTGGCGTACGGCGCCGCCATCGCGGGCGAGGCCAGCCTCGTGATTAGCGTGGAGGACATTACCGGCCCGTACCTGATGGCGGAGAAATACGTTGATCCCGCCTCGGGGGAAACCCGCACCCGCGACGTGATGAACATCGAAAAGGTCGTAGACCGCGTCGTGCGAACGATGGTCGCTCGCGAAGCGGAAGGCAAAGAATATGGCGTGATTGTCCTGGCGGAAGGTCTCGCCGAATTGCTCCCCGGCGATATGCTCAAAGGCATTCCGCGCGACGATCACGGGCACATTTCCATTGCTGCGGTCAACTTAGGCCGGCAATTTTCTTCGCTCGTGGCGAAAGCCTACAAGGATAAGACCGGGAAGAAACGGAAAATCACCGGTGTTCAGTTGGGGTATGAGTCTCGCTGCGCTCCGCCGAATGCGTTCGACGTGATGCTTGGAAGCCAGCTCGGCGTTGGCGCGTATCGCGCCTTGGTTGAACACGGGTTGAACGGGGTGATGGTGTCGATTTCAGGACAATTGAATCTGCATTATGCGCCCTTTGAGAATCTCATTGATCCCAAAACCCTTGTCACCGTCGTGCGATTTATTGACACGAAGAGCGACTTCCATCGCTTGGCGCGTTTCTTAGAAACGTACGTGAACGAGTAGTCACGGCAATCGCGAATTGGGCGACTTTTCCCCAGCGATCTCAGCGCTCCGCGCATGGGTAGTTTCACGCGGAGCGCCACAGTGACCGGGATTTATTTCTTTGGTGCGGCTGCGGGCGCTCCGCTAAACAATTGCACCAGGGTGCGGGCGGGCTTCGTAATTTTCAACACCGGCGCAAACTCGTCGAACTCCTTGTCGATTTGTCCAAGCAGTTTCTCGAGGGGCAGCGCATCGGGCTTGGTTAATTGCTGATAGGCCTTGGCGAATCGCTCTCGCGAGGGCCAATCCTGATCCGCCGCCGAAGGTAGTTCGGAAGCGAACGCGACGGCCACATTGCCGGGCGTCGTTTTCTCTCCGGCCAACCATCGCTCCAATTCGGTGTGCGATTGAATCAGCTCGGCGAACGACTCTGGCAATCGCCAGGCTCGCGCCATGGCGGCGCCCACGTTCGCATGGGTCCAACCAAACGCTTCGCGCTCAAGGTCCGAAAGTCGACGGCCGCCGGCCCGTGATTGAAGTAGTTCCGCATAGCGCGTCCCCAACTCTTTGGCCAATAGCGGAATCGCCATATCTTGCAACAACGCGGCGGCAAACAGTTCTTCCGTGTCGCGCAGCCCTAGGATCTTACCAAAAGCCCGGGCGAACAGACCGCGTCGCAAAGAGTCTTGCCACAGGCTTCGTAAGTCAAACGGACCGCACTTGGGGTTCGGCATCAGATTGAATACCGCGCTCCACAACGCGAAGTTTTTGATGGTGCGAATGCCCACTAAGGTAATCGCCAGTCGCACGCTAGCGATCTCGCGAGAAAACCCAAAGTACGAAGAATTTACGAAACGCAGCACCTGGCTGGTTAAGCCGGGGTCTGACTCAATGGGAACCGCGAACTCGTTCGGACCGTTGTTAGGATCCTGCGACAACTCTAGTAGGCGAATGGCGCTCTGGGGCAAAGCGGCGAGCTGCGCATTGGCCAATAACTCGTCGAGGTTGACCTTGGGATTCGGAGGGCTCATTTGGCGTATTCCTTGGGCGGGGAAACCAGTCATCCGTGAAATCTAGCTTGCAGTAATGATGCCGGCAAAAACTCATCGCACGCCCGACATGCGTTGCGTAACGAACACGCGAACGCCTGTCGCTGTTGCTCGGAAACGACATGTCGCGAAAACGAACGCTTAGGTTAGATCGCCGTAAGTGCCTGATAAGAATAGCGTTACAAAGAATTCTCGCGTGTGGCTCGCACGTGGCTCACGGGTTGCCTTCTTCCAGAAGTGGTTTGGGAGCAGCGGCAATATCCCGTCGAGGCTAGCAATCGTGCGATTCTTCGTAACATTCGTTCTGATGGCGACTGGCATATTGGCAATCGCCGTCATGTGCGAGCCGAAATCCATTCAGGTCACGCGGGAACTCTCGCCATATCAACCCCTCGGGCCACATCAACCCATTGGGCCAAACCAACCCATCGGTTGGAGGAGGACCGTATCGGGTTGGGAACGAGCGGAAACATGGCCCATGGCTCACCAAGGCCACATCCCATTGGCGGCCAGAATTCACCCGGCGGTGGTGGCGGCATTCGAACTGAGCGTCTCTCTCGGAGCTCTCGTGCTGTTTTCCCCTGGCGGCGGATATTTTGTTCCTAATTTGTTGCGAACTCATGCACGAAAAAGCGCGCGCCACCGCACTATTAATAATAGAGCCTCGTATTCGCGTTGACGAAGACGGTCCAGCGAACCGTTGAGGACATCTCCAACAAGTTGCGGTTGAGATTATGCGTTTGACCCTCCGAACACTTCTGGCGCACCTGGATGGCGTGCAAATTGACTCTGAAGAGTCAACCGAGTTAGCGAAGAAAATCGAGGAAAGCGATTTCGTGCGCAATCTTGTGCAAAGGATTCGCACCACGATGGTCCGCCCGCGCCTTCCAGCTCCGAAGATTGACGGGCAAGGCCTGGGGCATGATGCGAATACTGTGGCGGCGTATTTGGACAATACGTTGCCCCAGGATCGAATGCCCGACTTTGAGAAAATTTGCTTGGAGTCCGACATCCTTCTTGCGGAAGTCGGAGCGTGTCACCAAGTGCTCTCCTTGGTGCTGCAACAGCCGGCGAAAGTTCCGCCGCGTCTGCGGGACCGGGTTTATCGCATTGGCGATTTGGGTAAGCCCGTTGTTCCGGAAGGCCATGAACCTGGCAAAGAGCCGCCTGTAGCTCCTCCGGTTGTTGAGCCGCCCGCGGCGCAAGCAGTCTCTTCGGCGGTTGTCGGCGAAAAGCCCGAACCGCATAAAGCGGAACCGCGCAAACATGAAATTCCTGACTACCTGCGGGAAACTCAGTCGCTGGGTTGGAAGCCGCTCGCCCTGACGGTTTTGGCCGGTTTCTTATTGGCGGCCGTACTTCTGCGGCTCATGGGGCCATTTGACGCGGATCATCCCATTCTCGGCGCTTTGGCCGGACCACGGCAAGTCGCCCAAACCGATACCCTGCCGGCCGACAGCAACGAAACGGCACGCGATTCGGAGGTACCTGTCGCGCCGGAGTCAGGCGAAACCGCCGACGTGGAAGCCAACAACAACGCGCCGACGTCAGCCGGCGAAACCGAAGCCGTTTCGCCTGCGGAAGTCACGTCCAAGGAACAGCCACAGGAAGTCGCCGCGCCGCCGATTGCGCCCGTTGCGGGTGCGGCCGCGAGCACGGGGAGCGGTGTCGTTGCATCAGAAAACGCTGCGCCGGCAGTTCCACCGAGTGCCGCTGAAGCGTCGTCGGATTTGAGCGCTACGGGAGCGTCGGAAACAGACACGGAGAACACGCCGCCTGCATCGCCGGAGGCTATCGCGGCAACCGCAAAGTCCAAAACCGCGGACATGTCACCGTCCTCGCCGACGACGGAGGAGCCCATCCCGGCGGCGATTCTCGCGAAGGCGCCCTCGATCGAGCCTGCCCCCCCTCAACAACCTCCGGCGCCGGCGGACTTGGGGCGTTTCATTTCGGAACGCGAAGTCTTAGCACGCTTGCAAGAGGGAACATCGGGGTGGGTTCGATTACCGACGAACCAACCGCTTGGGGTGGGCGACCAGCTTCTGGCGCTTCCGGCGTTTCGTCCAAAAATTTCGCTCGCCTCCGGAATGCAAATAACGTTGTCCGGCGGTACGCAGGTTCAATTGCTCGCGCCAAGCAAAGAAGACGCAGCGCATTTGGGGCTTAGTTTTGGTCGAGTCATTATCGTCCCGGTCGCAGGAGGGGGCTCCGTACGGTTCGACTTTTGGGGTCGACAGGGAGTCGCCACCTTTACCGATGCGACCGCCGTGATGGCTGTGCAATTGCGCCAATACCGCTCTCCGGGCGTCAACCCGGAAGCGGGGTTGGCTCATCGGATGGTGGAGATTTTCGCGATCGGCGGCAGCTTGATCTGGAATGAAGAGGGGCACCCCGAACAGTTGATCAACACCGGCGAAACGTTTGCCTTCCTGGACGACACACGCGGGGGCGTAAGTCCGACCGACCAAAAACCTGCATGGGTCGATGGCGGCGAAGTGGATGGCCGAGATCAACTGGCTTCGCAAGAGATGGAGCGTTTGCTCACTCTGGAACGTCCCTTGAGTTTATCGCTCCTCGAATTGGCCGAACATCGCAAGAGCGAAGTCAAGTCGTTAGCCGTACGGAGTTTGGGATACCTTGACCTGTTTGAGGGATTTGTCAATGTGTTTAGCGATCCTGGGCAATCGTCTCACTGGGATGATCACTTTAACGAACTCCAACGCGTCTTGGCCCGCAGCCCTCAAACGGCGGCGGAAGTTCGCATCGCCTATGAGAAAATACGTGGACGTCCTTTGGCTTTGGAGCTCTATCGCTTGCTCTGGAGCTATAGTCCTGAGAACCTGGCAGGCGGCGATGCGGAGAAGCTCGTCGGTTATTTGAGTCACGAATCGTTGGATGTGCGCGTGCTGGCGATCGAAAACTTAAGGCGCATCACTGGCGCCACCCACTTGTATCGGCCGGAAGTAACCGAGGTGCGTCGTCGCACGCCGGTGCAGCGCTGGCGCGACAGTCTCGCTTCAGGCGAAATCAAGTATTCCGAAAAGATTCTGATGCTTCCGCCGCGCATACCGGAACCGGCGCCGACGATCGAAGAAGATGGTGAGGACGCCGCAGTCGAAGCGACTGAAGACCTCGACACCGTGATTCCCGAGTAAATTGCCCCACAGGACGAGCGAGCCCCGAAGCACGTGCGACGGGGTTCGCCGACGGCTAATTAAGCTCCGGTTCGTGAGAACCCGCTTTAATCCCCAACGTGCCAAAAAGAATATCTTCTCCTACTCGGCGGGAAATGGATTTCCACAACTCGTCGGTGTCGCCAAAGATCGCCAGTTCTGGCGCATCGGAAATGAGCCAACTTCCTACTTCGAGTTCATCCTCGAGTTGGCCTCCGGCCCAGCCGGAATAGCCGCTAAAGATTCGAAACGGCGTTGAATCCTGGGCGACGAGCGCTTCGAGGTATTCGGTTTGCGTAGCCAGGTAAAGACCATCGGCGATTTCTAGATCAACGCACCGCGGATCCTTATGAAGCGCCATCAACTGGCCCGCGCAAGGTCCGCCGATATAGATGGGCGAGGGATTATCCGAAGGCAACTCGAGCACCTCGGTCCAGACCTCTCCAATGGTGTGATCGCTCGGGCGGTTCAGGACGAGCCCGAGCGCTCCCTCTTCATCGTGGCGCACCATTAACACGACCGCGTGCGTGAAATTCGGATCGAGCAAATGCCGCGAAGCGATTAGCAATTTGGCTTGGAGGGAATTCATGCAACGTCCCTCAGAAGATAACCAGGGTGGAAATGACGAGGTCCACGACTTCCCCATTCTAGCGACCGCGGCGCCAAGTTCCAACCAAATCGCGTTCTGTCGCCGCAGTTTACCGCCGGGGTTCTGGAATTGGCGCTCCCTGCCAGACTTCTTCCCACAGGCAACCCGCCCAGGACCACCCCACGCCAAAACCAATCAACATGTTGCGCATGGCGGGGCGCAATCGCGCTTCGCGCCGTAAGTCGTGAATAAGAATGGGCAGTGTCGAAGATACGGTGTTGCCCACCTCTTCCATTTTGATGGGTAAGCGCCGGTCGTCTAAACCGAGGCGAGTCTGTAATTGAGCGAGCATCTTGTGCGTCGCTTGGTGGAGCAGGTAGAGATCGACATCGTCCCGCTTGGCGCCTGCATCGCGCAGCACTTCATCGACCAGTTGTGGAATGGCCGCCACGGTGAAGCTCATCAAACTTGGGCCGTCCATGTAAAGATCGCTTGGCCAGCGCTGGCGATGCCGCGGCTGATGCGCGTCTTCCGGCCGGCGAGCGCCTCCTCGGTTCACGAGCAGCGTATCGGCTCCGGTTCCATCCGTTCCAAAACGAAATGCAGAAAGCGTCGGTTGAGGATGTGCTTCGATCAAGGTCGCCGCGGCGCCATCGCCAAAAATCGTGCGAATGCTGCGGTCTGTGGGATGGATATATTTCGAATACGTTTCGGCCGTGATGAGCAACACCCGGCGCACCGCGCCGGTGCGTATCAAGCCATCGGCCAGCGAAAGCCCATAAACAAAGCCCGAGCAACCCAAATTGAAGTCCAGGGCGCCAACGGTAGTGCGTAAACCGAGCCGTTCTTGCAGCAAACAAGCGGTGGTTGGAAGCGGATAGTCGGGCGTTTGCGTGCAAAACAGCAGAAAGTCGATCGATGCCGGATCGACGTCGTAATCGGCAAACAACCGCCGCGCCGCTTCGACCCCCAGGTCCGACGCGCATTGATTGGGCTCGGCTATGTGGCGCGCGTAAATCCCGGTCTTCTCGCCGATAACTTCCATGTCCCAATCAGGGTTTTCGGCTTGAAGTTGCTCATTGGTCTCCACGCGAACAGGGAGGAATATCGAAATTGGGCCAACCGCGCCGTAATGCACTGGTTCTTATGGTTGCTGAAAGGAATACGCTCGATCGGATTAACGCTTTCACGATACCCCTCGTGCCGAGAGCGGTCAATCGACGGGACTTGCGGCGATTGGCAAGTTTTTGCCAGGAAACCGGCTGCGACCAAGCGGTGCGCTCGTTCGTTTTCAAGGCCACGCGTCGGCACAGAACTCAATCTACCCTCTTTGTGGGGTATTATCACAAGAAACTCGATCTACCGGAGACCCGCGTCCGATGGTAGGCGTTAGGCGAGCAAAGCCGCATGAACATAACATAACAAGCTATGCTTCTCGCCGCGCTAGCCGAAGAAAATAGGCTGATTACGAAAAATGCAGCATTGCAGTGATGATGAGCGCGGATCTTTACCCGGTTTTTGTCCAAAAGAACATATTGCCTCGAATTGTCCGGAAAACCATAATCTGCCCGCTCTTGAGAAGAGGTTTCCCCGCAGGGGGATTCAAAGCCATCGTCTTATTGGTTTGTGAAGAAATGAAATGTCCTGCTTGTTGGGCCGAAAAGGCCTATCGCCGCAACGAGAACGGGCTGAGGGCGTCTCTGCTTCGCATCTTGGGGTGTGTGCCCATGCGTTGCCGGCATTGTTATCACAAATTCTGGGTTCATCGACTCACGTCGTTCGGTCAAGTCATCGAACCTCCGGCCAAACCCCAAGCGGCGGAGTTATCCAACACGGATTCGGTCGTGGCTCGCCATGTATCGCAACAAGCGGGAAAAAGTGAAACGACTCAACCGGTGCGTCGGAAGGCCTCATAACTGCGACTCCGCCATCGCGTTGCCCGAAACCGCGTGCGACGTTCGCTCCTTGGAGGAGCGCTGGGCGGCGTAGTTCACCCAACACTCTGGCCCACGGAGGGGCGCTGTGCGAACCTTGTTTGCAGTAGTCGCCGCCGCCGCACTTGCGGGAGGCGCCTGGTATGTCGCCTCGCACTTCGAAATCGAGGGATTGGAGCGTCTCCGATTCACTCCACGCGAGGCGAACACCACTGGCAACGTGACGGCGCTGCGCGCTCCCAGCCGCAACGACGAAACGCTCCGCATCGCGTCATTCAATATTCAGGTGTTTGGCGAGTCAAAGGTCAACGATCCTAAAGTTATGGGATATCTGGCGGAAATTGTGCGCCAGTTTGACGTGGTCGCCATTCAGGAGGTCCGCGCGCGCAATCAAGATGTGGTGGCTCGGTTAGTTGATGTGGTCAACGCAACAGGGCGCCAATACGACTTTGTCCTGGGACCCCGACTTGGACGCACCCATAGCCAAGAACAGTACGCCTTTCTGTATGACTCGGCGACGCTGGAAGTCGATCGCAGCGAACTCTACGTGGTGAATGATCCTGACGACTTACTTCATCGCGAACCGTTTGTCGCATGGTTTCGCGTACGCGGACCAGCCCCGGAGCTTGCCTTCACCTTTACCTTGGTGAATGTGCATGTGGATCCCGATCTCGTGGATCATGAGATTGACGTGTTGGCCGACGTCTTTACCAGCGTGCGCAACGATGGTCGTGGCGAAGACGACGTGATCCTGCTTGGCGATGTCAACGCCAACGATCACCGCTTTGGCCGCCTAGGCGACTTGCCCGGTATGGCCTGGGCGATTTCCGGTTTGCCGACGAACACGCGCGGCGACGCGCAGTATGACAATCTCTTTTTCGATCAAAGGGCAACCGATGAGTTTACCGGACTGACCGGAGCGTTCGACTTTCTTCGAGAGTTCAACCTCTCCTTGGACGATGCGCTCCGCGTTTCCGATCACTTACCGGTTTGGGCCGAGTTCAGCATCTATGAAGGCGGCCGTCCTGGCCGCGTTGCGGCGCTGCCCACGCCCTAGCCGTGCCCCGTCGACGGACCATCTCATCCGCACCGCGGTTCGTTGCTAAGCGCGATACGTCGCGAAGGAATTCGGAGTTTCCCACAATTGCACTTGGGTGACGGGGAACCCTTGGCTGGCCGTGAAATTGAAGATTAATCGAGCGATGGTTTCGGCGGTGGGGTTCTCATCAATCAGATGCATCGGCTCTCCCAGGTTCTTTAAGTAGGGAACCACGGGATCCTCGCGGTGGAGGATCATTCGATGATCCAGTTCGGCGTCAATCCAACTGGCCACAACTCGCTTGATGTCGGAAAAATCCATGACCATGCCGCGGTGGTCCAGCTCCGCCGATTCAACGGTGATCACGGCACGACCATTGTGGCCGTGCAGATACCGGCACTTGCCCTCGTAATTCAACAAACGATGGCCATAACAAAAGTGGATTTCACGAGTGACTTGAAACATGGATTGATTTCGCCAATTGCCCCTAAATCGGGGAGCCATCTCGTTCTCAATAACGCAGGAGCGACCCCGACCAGATGCAAAAAAAGAACCACGGACGTGGCCCGCCCGTCTTTCTGAAGGGTTTCGCTAGTTGGAGTGCGCATCAAACCACCTTACGTTGGATGCGCAACCTGCTACCGCCTTAGGCCTTGGCTTTGGACCGTGCTTCACGCAGCCCGCGGCTCAGAATGTCTCGCAGGAACGGCGAATAATCCTCATACCGCGTGGTGTCGGGCGGGCCGCCAGCGAACTGATAAATCGCATCACGAGGCTTTTTGCCAAGTGAAATCAAGGTCGAACTGACGGTACCCCACTTCGGCCCCCGATACACCATGCTGGGGCGACCAGGAGGCGACGGCGAACGAGCAAATACTTTGCTAGCCACGGCAAGGAACTTCACCGGCGAATCAAGCGTTTGGAGGGTCAACAATCGGCGGCACATCTTCACGCGCTCGTCCCGTGGATCGTTCAAGTCGCCATTGGCGATAATGCTTAGCCCTTCCGGCAATTGCAGCAATTCGTGCTCATCTCCGCCGTGAACCGCCCAACCGCTTTGGCTATCGGCAATGATGAAGTTCACACCTTCGTACTTCATCGTGCCGAGCTCTTTCATCGCCAAATCGGCCGCCTTGCGGGCCGAACTGCAACGGAGCAAGTCGCGACACAACAGCCCACGCGAACGGGGGGCGAACGTCGGCATCAGTTTCACCCGATTGCTTACCGCCACCACCATGCCATGCTGGTTCACGCCAAGCCAAGCGCCGCCAGTTTCTTGATCGATACCGCACAAGACCCGCGGCTTGCCCGATTGAATCGACGGGGGGAGTCCAATGCGATCGTACTGTTCTTCGCGGTTGGCCGCTACCAGAATGGGGGACTCCGGAACTAACTTATAGAGAATTGCCAGTAGGCACATAGTGCTTTCCAATCTACAAAGGTTCAACCAGGGGCGAACTCACCGCAAGCAGTTGAAAAATCTAATTTATGACCTGCCCCCCGCGTTTGACACCCCACCACAGGGTTAATCCGTGACTTTTTTCACAAATACCATTTGCACGATTGTACGCGGGTCGCTTGTGAAGGAAACAAAAAATCCGTATCGTTCGGATTCCTCGTGTTAAGTACGTAACCGGTAAAACTTTCCGTTCAATTCGCACCAGTCGACCCTTATGACGACAATTTCCTCATTGCATTCGCCAATCCGTTTTGCCATTGTGGGGGCCGGCGCCGTGAGCGACTATCATCACGTGCCCGCCATTCGGTTGGACCCGCGTGCTCGGTTGACAGTCGTGTGCGATGCGAGCGACGAGTTGCTCACGCGCCGCAGGAAGGATTGGCAAGCAGACCACTTCACAACGGATTTTCGCGACGCGTGCACCCGTGACGATGTTGACGCGGTCATTATTGCCACACCGAATTATACGCATCGCGAAATCGCGGTCTTAGCCGCCCAGTCGGGTAAACATGTCATGTGCGAAAAGCCTTTGGGCTTGAACGCCGAGGAAGTGCGAACGATGTACCATGCCTGTCGCGCTGCCGGCGTGGTGCACATGACCGCCTTTACCTACCGTTTCGCACCTTCCATGCGCTATATGCGGCAATTGCTGCACCAGGGGCATCTGGGCGAGCCAAGACACTTTCGTAGTCAGCGATTTCTCGACTGGCCGGAAACCAGTTGGGGTTGGCGCCAGTATAAGGATAAAGCCGGAGCCGGCGATCTATTCGATATGACGATCCATCGGATCGACTTTGCGCAGGACCTTCTAGGTCCCCTGGAACAGATTTGCGGCGCCGTGGCCAGGTTCGCACCGCGGGATCAAACTCCGGACGGGCGAGTATGTCCTCCCTCAGAGGTTGATGATTGGTCGTGTCTGATCGGTGAATTTAAAAACCGGGCGACAGGCGTATGGGAAGGCACGACACTTGCAAAGGGTTATGGTCGGAACGGTTTTGGACACGAATGGGCCGAAATCAACGGCTCGGAAGGTTCGGCGGTCTATCGTTTACACGAACCGAACGTCTTGCTTCTGGGGAAGACAGGGCAAGACTTGGCGCCTGTGACGGTACCCCCTGAGTTTCTTAAGCCGAAAGATAGCCCGCGCGATCCAAAGCAGGGCGAGCCCGCAACCGTTTTCCGTTACGACTTAGTCTGGGAGTTTGTCTCGGCCATTGTCGAAGGGCGAGACGCTGTTCCCAGTTTTTACGATGGATTGCGCGCGCAGATCGTCGCAGACGCTGTGTTAAGGTCATACGAAAAGCGGACTTGGGTGACGATTCCCGACGAACCCCGGTAAGTGGCGGTTGGGCGATCTCACCGCAACGCGCGAAAGCACGGCAAACGCGCGCAGCGGCGCCAATCGAGGTTTGTTATATTGTAAACCGACCCTCCCTCACCCTGGTCGGATTTCGCATCGAACTAGCCCCCCATACGAAATGCAATCTTTTTCGGCGTCAACAAAAACACCTCCGCCGCCACTCTCCGGCGCGGAACGATTCCTGTTGTCGCCGCGGCCGCAGGAAGGGCGCGGACCCTCGGGACGCAGCCCTATGGCCACGTTGACGGGCGTACAAATTTTGGGGATTGGCGCCCATGCCCCGGAAGATGTGGTTCGAAACGAAGATTTGATCGAGTTCGGTTACGATCCCGATTGGATTGTTCAACGCACGGGCATTCGCGAACGTCGCCGAGCAACTCCCGACCTGGCCACCAGCGATTTGGCCTACGAAGCGGCAACGAAGTGCCTGAAAGCTTCGAAGACCGATCCGCGCGACGTCGATCTCATCCTGGTCGCCACGACGACGCCCGACACGATAATGCCGTCGACCGCATGCCACTTGCAACGACGGTTAGGCGTGAACGCCCCCGCGATGGATGTTCAAGCTGCTTGCGCGGGGTTCGTTTACGCGTTGGTCACGGGAATGCAATTTGTAAAATCGGGTTGTAGCCGCCGCGTGTTGGTGGCAGGCGCCGATCTAATGTCGCGCATTGTGACCGCGGAAGACAAGAAGACGTATCCGCTGTTTGGCGACGGCGCCGGTGCGGTATTGCTTGGTCCTGGTCTCGATCATCAAGGCATGTTGGCGTATACGCTGGGGGCGGAAGGGGCTGGCGTTGATCTTCTCTACACGCCAGCCGGCGGAACACGCGAACCGCTTTCCGTGGAAGGAATACTGGCCAATCGCCATTACGTGCAAATGGACGGCCGCGCGGTATTTAAGTGGGCGGTGCGGGTCATTGTCGATGCAATTGTTGACGTTTTGCATCACGCCCGCCTTGCGCCGAAGGATTTGGACTTGCTCGTGCTGCATCAGGCGAATATCCGTATTATCGACGCCGCCGTGGAAGCCTTGGGAATCGAACGCAACAAGGTGGTCGTCAACCTCGACCGATATGGAAACACGTCGGCAGGCAGTATTCCCCTCGCCTTGGCCGAAGCTCAGCAACAAGGCCGGTTGCGGCGTGGCGATCGTGTGCTCTTGTGTGGATTTGGCGCCGGATTGGCCTGGGGCGCCGCCATTGTGCAATGGTAAGCCTCGTGCGAGTCGGGCCGGATGCTTCAGGCTGCCGTACGCGCCACGCGCTTTCCAGGTCGAACTTTACGTAATTGCGCCGATTGAGCATAATCGCGGCAGCGCGGGGGCGTCTTTTACGGAGAGCGTTGTTGTGAACGATCGGAGTCGGCAAGATTCGCGCCGAAACGCGCTGTGGGCCCTACTTTGCCTGGCGGTCGCTTTCGCAGGTTCGACCGGATGCGAACGACGCGCCGAAACATCTCCCGCGGCTGAGTCCTCGCCCGCGGAAAACGCCGAAGCTCTGGCGCCCGGCGAACTTCTTTCCCGAATGATTGGCGCCTACCGTAAGGCGGCCTACTATCACGATGAAGGCGTCTTTCGAGCATCGCTTCGTCGGGGCGATGAAATCACCGAAGACTCCGCCCCGATGGCTGTGACGTGGTTTGCGCCCAATCAGATCTCACTGCGCGCCTATCAAGCGGCGGTAGCGTGCGACGGTGAACGACTCCAGGCGAAGATCATCGACGACGCCACAAACCACCTCGACGGCCAAATTGCTACGCGCCCCGTGGGCGACAAGCTAACACTCGATGACATCTTTTCCGACGCGGTGTTGCGCGAAACCTTGGGCGGCCGTCTCGGCCTGCATCCCATTCAACTCGAACTCTTGTTGGCCGAGGACCCTCTTGCAGCGTTCTTGAAGCGCGATGTACCCAAACGCTTCCTTGAGCCCGAGCAATTCGACGGGCGCGCCTGTTACCGGCTGGAAGCGAATTTGCAGGGCCGTTACGTGTTTTGGATCGACCAGGAAAGTTACGTTTTGCGGCGATTCGAATATCCCGGCAACGCGCTGGCCGATCCCGAGTCGGACGATGCCAAGCTCACGATCACGGCCGAGTTCCCCAACGCAACGTTCGCACGACCCGAGTCGTTGGGTTTCACGCTGGCGGCGCTAGGCGTCGAAACGCGGAACGATGCGAAGCTTGTGCGGTTTTTTGTAGTTCCTCCGCAACCGCTTGCTACGGAGATGTTTGGACGCAAGCCGGAGGGGTACGAGTTCCCGACGCTCGACGGCGGCAAAGTAACGCCCGAGTCATTGAAAGGTAGGATCGCCGTTCTTGCGTGGTTTAGCAATCACCCGGGTTCCCAGGCGTGCTTGCAGGCAATCGACGCGGTTGTCCGTCGCCTGGGTAAAGATAACAACGTCGTGTTTTATCCTGTATCGACCGAGCCGACGTCGGTCAGTAACGACGAACTGCGGCGACTTTCCAAATCTTGGGGAATCAGTGCTTCCGTCGTGCGCGACCTAGGAGCGTTTGGCCGCGATGCGTTCGATATCCGGGTCGCTCCATCGCTCGTCGTGATGGATGGCAATGGCGTGGTGCAAATTCATGAATCTGGCGCTAATCCGCAACTGGCAAGCCTGGTTGAGGAACAACTGGCCGATCTACTCAAACGCTTGCAGGATGGGGAAGACTTTGCTGCGGCGATTCTTACCCAAGCGCGCACGGAGGAAGAGTCATATCAACTCAACCTCAAAGCGGCAGGGTTGGAAAGCCCGGTTGCGGCCTATGTTCAGCCAGCGGAAGTCGCCGCGGAGTCATCTCCGCAACAACTCACGCTCAAGCAGCGCTGGAAAAGTGATGCACTCACCCTGCCGGGTAACCTGTGGATCGAAACCCATGGAGCCTCGATGCGTTTGGCGGCTCTGGATGAAGGTCGCCGTGTGGTTTACTTCGACGCCGCGGGCCAAGTACTCGACCGCATCGAGCTGAATTTGCCGGAGGAGGCGGCAGTCAGCCGCATGTCCACGACCGTCGATGGTTCGAACCGGCGTTGGTACGCAGGTTGGGCGTTGCTCGGCCCGCAGGTTCATGTGTTCGACGCGGCGTGGAAGATGCAAGTGAGCTATCCTCCCTTGGATCAAGAGCATGAAGGAATTCGCGACGCAATGCTGGTCGATCTGGACGGCAGCGGCTCGCCGATCTTGACGATTGGCTTTTGGGGACTTGTGGGCGTGCAAGGGGTTGACCTGCAAGGTCAGAGAAAGTGGAGCAATCGCGACATGACGCCCGTCCTCTCCTTGGCGCCTACGCCACGCGATGTGGTGGGCTGGCGCAAAGCCTTGTTGGCCGGCAATGAGGGGCATTTGCTCCAAGTGAATCAATACGGCAATGCCGATCCGCCCGTCCATGTGCGCAGTCGAGCGATTCATCAAGTCGTTGCAGCGGAGGGCGCCGAAGAACGACCGACCGCCCTGCTCGGCTTCTCGCATACGCCGGAAGGCAACTTGCTTGCGATCGGTTTGAGTCGAACCTACGAAGAAATGTGGAGCTACCGCCTACCTGCGGGCGCGCACACCAATGAACTGCAATTCGCGACATTCGCCAGGTTGTTTGACGGTCCGGGAAATACCTGGGTGTTGGCGGGTCCAGATGGATCGGTGCATTTAATTTCCGACGACGGCGAGTTTTTTGACTATTTCAATCATGGACGACGGCTGACGGGATTAGCGGCCGCCCAGTCCGACGGCGCGAACTTGCTCTTTCTGGCGACTGAGCACGACGTGACGGCGGTCGAGCTAACACGAAACGCACCGTGATGCGTGGCCACGATTTGGATTGCTACCGCGTTTGGACGGCAAGCGAACCCTTCGTTCTACATTGACCGTGGCCGCTTCAAGGACTATAAGCGCCACGAAGATTTCTCTTTGTGACGCCACGCTGGGGTTTCGCCATGCAAATCATTGTGTTTGAGGATGAATTCGTCGGTCGGCTTCATCCTATCACCATAGCGCGACCCGCCTATGCCATTACCTGCGCCACCTATCGCTTATTAGATTGGTTGCCGCGGTTGGGCGATACAATTCGCGCGGTCACGCGGCTCCATTTGCGTGAAATTCAGCGGATCGATTATCCGCAGCTCAGCAGCGCTTCGGACGGGACGACCACCCCTACGCTCTTGGTGAATGCCCGTGTGGCGCCATCGGTGACGACGTTCGAAACATTGCGACGCATCATCAAAGAGAACCGCTACGGGATGGTCAAAAGCGGGGCGCAAGTTGCTGTCGCCTTGGTTCCGCCGGGAGAAGCGCCGCCGCAAAACATCGGCGTCGAGGGAATGCGAGCCTATTTCGCCTCCCCAGCGATCGCCGGACTACCCGAACTTGAGGAGAAGCTCGCGCTGTTCGAGTACCCGCACGATGTGGTGCGGTATCACATGGCGGTGTTCCGTGAAAACATTGAATATCGCATGCGTGAAGGGCGTTACCGGGAAATCGGCGATGGCGTGTTCGCTGCGGAAGGAGCGCAATTGGCCGGCTATGTCGTGTGCAACTCCAAGTCGGGGCCGATCGTGCTTGACGAAGGCGCGCAAGTCGGCCCGCATTCGTATTTGGCCGGGCCAGTGTATCTGGGGCCTCGTTCTCGCTTGAACGAACATTCGTCGGTCAAAGACGCCGTCTCATTGGGGCATACCACTAAGATCGGCGGCGAGGTGGAGGCGTCGATCATCGAGCCGTACACCAACAAGCAGCACCACGGCTTCTTAGGGCACAGCTACCTGGGAAGCTGGATCAATCTTGGCGCCGGCACCTGCAACAGCGACCTGAAGAACACCTATGGCGAAGTGAACATGACCTACGGCGACGAGAAAGTGGCTACCGGCATGCAGTTCTTCGGCTGCGTCATGGGCGACTACGCCAAGACCGCCATCAACACGGGCATTTTTACGGGCAAAACGATCGGCGCTTGCAGCATGTTGTACGGGTTTGTCACCACGAATGTGCCAAGCTACGTGAACTACGCACGGCTGTTTGGCCAGGTGACGGAGCTGCCGCCCGAGGTAATGGTTTCAACCCAGCGACGCATGTTCGCGCGTCGTAAAGTTGAACAACGGGCGTGCGACATTCAACTGATCCTCGAAATGTACGAGCTGACGCGCTCCGAACGGCAACTGGCCAGCGAACCGATGGCGTTGTAAAGTAAGGCGATGGTTCAGCGCCGCGTCGCCGACAAGCGTTTTGGCGCGGCGTTTAAGCGTTTTCCGCCGTGGTTGCGACGCGCCCCTGTGGGTCGCGCCACGCAGCATCGACAATTTCGATCCCATGACTGACGTACGCGACAATGTTCTAGCCCATAGTTACGGGCCAGGACGTTTTGGGCTCTCGTTTGAACTGTTCCCTCCGAAAACTCCCGCCGGCGACGTTTCGTTGTACGAACACGTCGAACGGCTCGTCGCGTTTCGCCCCAGTTACATTACGTGCACTTACGGAGCTGGGGGTTCGACGCGCGATAAAACGCTGGAAATTGTCCGAGAAGTCAAACGCCGGTTTGGCGTGCCGGTCGCGTCGCACTTAACCTGCGTGGGATGCACGGTAGACCAACTGCGAGACTACCTCCGGGAGGCGTCAACGGCCGGTGTCGACGCAATTGTCGCCTTGCGCGGCGACCCGCCGCGCGGCGAAAGCAGTTTCACCCCCGTGGCCGGCGGATTGCGTTATGCGAACGAGTTAGTGGCGCTCATTCGAACGGAGTTCCCGCAGTTTGGACTTGCGGTGGCTGGGTATCCTGAGAAGCACCTGGAAGCAACCAGCTTTGACGCCGACTTAGAGAACCTGAAACGCAAGGTCGACGCCGGCGCCGATGTGGTGATCACGCAGCTCTTTTACCACAACGACGATTTCTTTCGTTTTCGCGATCGTTATGAAAGCGCCGGAATTTCCGCACCGCTGGCGCCCGGTATCTTGCCGGTAACGAACCTCGCGCAAATCCAACGCATTACCAGCATGTGCGGAGCGAAACTGCCGGCGAGTTTTGTTTCGCAGCTTGGCCAAAGCGACGACGCCGACTGGCAGTTCCAAGTCGGCGTCGAGTTTGCCAGCGCCCAAGTCCAGAACTTGCTCGAAAGCGGCGTGCCGGGCCTGCACTTTTACGTGTTGAATAAATCGCAGGCGACCGCTGCGGTGCTCAGCGCCATGGCCCTCCCGCCTACACGCTCTCGCTAGGCTCAATCACGGGAAGTTCGGCGCCTTCCACAAAGCTGATCAACGTGCGGCTGCGGTAAGGTTGTTGCAACTTCCGCACGGCCTTCGATTCAATCTGCCGCACGCGTTCGCGAGTAACCGAGAAGATTTTTCCAACTTCCTCCAGCGTGTACGTATAGCCGTCGGTCAGGCCGTACCGCAGGCGAAGGATTTCGCGTTCGCGGTAGTTGAGCGTTTCCATCGCTTCTTCGATGCGATGCTTGAGCGATTGCTGGTGCGTATCGTACAGTGGATCGTCGTCGCGATGATCTTCGAGGAATTCGCCAAAATAGCTGTCGTCCTGGTCACCCACGGGTTGGTCCAGCGAGAGCGGTTGGCGCGACATTTTCATGATGCACTTGGTGTCTTCGAGCGAAAGACCGGCCCGATCCGCGGTTTCCTCCGCCGTCGGCTCGCGTCCGAGTTCTTGCACCAGATCTCGCGAGACGGTGCGAATTTTGCTCATCGTGTCGATCATATGCACCGGCACGCGAATCGTGCGGCTTTGATCGGCGATGGCGCGGGTAATGGCCTGACGAATCCACCACGTAGCGTAGGTGGAGAATTTGTAACCGCGAGCATGTTCGAACTTGTCGACCGCTCGCATCAGACCCGTGTTGCCCTCTTGGATCAAGTCCAGGAAGCTCAAACCGCGGTTGCGATACTTCTTGGCGATCGACACCACGAGCCGCAGGTTGCCGGCCGAGAGCTTACGCTTCGCCGCGTCGTACTGTTCCTGGAAACCATAGGTCTTGCCAACGCGGCGGGACAACGTGGCGGGGCTTTCCAGGGTAATCCGCATCAGGTATTGCAACTCGGCTCGCAATCCCAGCAAGGTCTCGCCGAGAGGCGATTCGCCGCGGTGAATGGCCGCAATTTGCTCGCGAATCGTTTGCATCCGCTCGTGAATTTCAAACAGTTTGTCGAACAGCGGTTGTAAACGATTGGTGCGCAGGTTCAGTTCTTCGACCAGGAGCACCGCTTTGGCGCGGCGTCGGGTGAGCCGCTGCCAAGCCGCCTTTTTTTCGGCCAGGGGAGTGGCCTTATGCACTGCTTTCCGGAAGTCGGCGTGGTTTTGCACCAGCATGCGACGCAGCGTCTTCAGATTCGGCCCGAGACGTTGCATAATGCGACGCTTTTCCGAAGTGTTCGTGACCGACACCTCGACCGTGCGATCGAGCCGCAATTGGCCGTCGCGCACCTTTTCCAAGGCCGACACGGCGCCCTGCAACACATAATCGGTGGCGAGCATATAGTGGCGGTATCGTCGACGCGCCGATTCAATCTCGCGGGCGATTTGAACTTCCTGTTCGCGGTTGAGCAAGGGGATCTGCCCCATCTGCATCAAATACATCCGGACGGGGTCGTCGATGGGATCAACGCCGGTCGCCGGTCGCGCCGCCTCGTCGTCCTCGTCCACGGGTTCTTCGGCCACATCAGGCTCGTCTAAGATCACGAAGTCGTCGAGGGCTTCGTCGTGTTCACCGGCCACGTCTTGATCCGAGTGGAGCGAATCATGAAACCGGGACTTCGACTTCAAGGCTTTTCGCGCGAATGATTTGCGAATCGATTTGGCCAAGGCGCAACTCCCAGAGCGAGCAAGTTCAAGGCGGCCGTTTCATGCGGCCTCGCCACGTTTTTGGGATAAAGCACCTCGGGCGCCAGCAACGGGGCCGACCGCTGCATGCAACTCGCAAGCCTCGACCGCACAATGACTTAGGGCAAGAGGTGGGACAACAGGGATATTCCCCCGGCGTGGAGATTGGACAACAATCGTGTTGCGATTCGGCATCGCGCTTCCGAATAGCAACGTATTCTGCCCGGGATGTTCGATGTTATTCCCCAATCAAAGGTTCCTTGGCGCCTAAACTTTCTTGCCGAGCGACCACACGGCGAAAGTCTCGTTTGAAACGAGGTTGCCGAAAGGGGGTCGTCGCACGCTCAGGTGGCACAAAAGCAAGGCGCTGAGCGACAAACAAGCCGCTCTTCCTGTTTTGGAGCGTGGGAAGCACGCACTGGACACCGCGTGCAAGATCGGGCCGCTTTCGACGCGAGAAGGCCCAGGGAAGGCCGTTACGGCGTTCAAACGGCCCTTGGCCCATCACTATCGAACGGCGTTACTAGAAGCCCAAAATTGTGCGTCAGAAGGCCAAGCGCCGAACTTGAAGTTTCGCTGATTTCCACCCATGACCTTCGACACTCGCCGCCCAATAGACTGGCCACTTAGGCCGCTGTGAGAATGTTGGTCGCTTTCGCGAAAGACAGCACGCCATTAGCTTCGCAGAATCGATCCGCAAGCCACCCAGCCTCGCAAAGAAAACCCGGCTTCGTCGGCGCCTGGCTTAAGAAAGAGGGCATGGAGGGGCGACTCGGGCGCAAAGCGCAAAGTGTGACAATTCCTAGATTGGCAGTCGTCGTTACAATGAAAAAAGGGCGTCTGACGAGAATTCGCCAGACGCCCTCAACGCGCCCTCTCTTTATCGCCGAGGCATGCGGCTTACCGCACGAGCCATACGGGCGAATAGACGTAATGACTGTACTGAGCGTCGGTTCGTGGGATGCCGCCTCGCACCACAACTTTGGCCGGTTGGATGATCACCCGTTTTCCGCTCATCTTTCCGGTTAATTTGACATCCATGATTCGCACGCCGACGAACTGCACGATCGTGTATTGGGCGTTGTTCCCTGGGCCTTGAACCTGGCTAAAAATGGGAATGATGCGCGGCTGGCCTTTGATCGCATCGAGTTCGTCTTTGACTCCCGCGCTAATTCCCGTATCGCCGTTCAGTTCTAATTCTCCATTGGCGTCGAATTCGAGCTTGCCCCCATGGTGGGCCATATCGGAAGGACTCACGCCCTCAAGAATTTGACGTGAAATATCGGCGGTGCTGTTGTTACTGCCGCCAATATCGACGGTTCCGCGATTGCCCGGCGAGCCGGTCGCCTGCGGATAGAGGTTGACTTCCAGCACGCCGTCGCCGCCGCTGTGGACTTCCTTACATTCGGGGTCCCAGGTCCAGTCGTCATCGCCCACTCCGTTTATTAACGCGGTCCAAGTTTCCACATCCAGCGCGAAGGGAAGCAAATCCAAATTTCCGTCGCCGGCCGAGAGCCGGAACCCTCCGAAGTTATTCATCAGCACGGCGGTCGCGTCCGCCTCGAGCGCCGTGTGATCTCGACCTAAGACACGTCCAAAAAGCATGGGCACAGCGCCATTTTGAGCCGATGTGCGTTGAATCCGCACGCGCACGGCGTTGTAACCCGAGCCATTGGGGTTGATCGACTCCCCGGCGTTCCAGGGGTTACTGAGATAGCCCACGGTTACGTCGTTGTCGGCCAGTGCAGCTTCCTTGGTGAGAATTCGATTGAACGAAGCATATTGCGCCGCAGTTTGCCGGGCCCGCGCATCGGTTTGGGCCGGCGACTCGTTCCCGAATACCACACTGTCGTCCAACAGTTCCCAGCCGGCGGCGAGCGCGGCGGCATCGGCCGTTCGTTGAAGTTCGGTCTTGGCGACAAACAAGTAACCCGTATCGATGGCGAAGGCGAGCATCGCCATCATGCCGATCATCAAAAACGCAGTCAAAACCAGGATATTTCCAGAGCGGCGGTTGCGGCGATGGGACATGAGAAAGGCTCCGCACAAAGGCGATCAGGTTGCGAACAATCAAAACTTGGAAAAACTCAATGCACAACTCGCGGCGTGGTGTCGCGAAGCGTTTCGCCCGAAGCCGTGATCAGGCGCACTTCTTTGAGTATGAGCGAAGTGACTCGGTTTCCCGCGAATCCAATTCCTGAGTTCGCCACCGACACGTCAGGATGGTATCCATTCAGGTTCGTCAGTGAGGTCGTAGCGTACGTCCGCAAGTAGCCGTAACGCCCAAATGAACCCCATGTGCTAGAGGCGCCGTCTTTTAGTTCAAACGCGATGTAGGATCCCTCCAGATCCATCGTTTGGGTCCAAGTTACGGTTTCTCCTGAGGTTGCTAACTCGGCTGTGCGTGTCGACGTTCGGGTGGAAAGTAGATTCTCTCCCCTCCACACCTGAACCTGGATGCCTCCGGCCGTAAAACTGGGCTGACTACGGTGATTCAGTTCAAAGGCGGCGTGTAACGCGCTGGTTGTACTGGTTGGCGACATGGTGCAAGTGATTTGCGGCGCATCAACCGAAGGGTCAGGATTGCCCAGCACCAATTCCCAATCTTCCTCAACGCGGACGATCGCGTCTGGCTCTTGAGCGGTCGCCATAGACCAGGACGTAACGCCCAACAGACCGACAACAACGAAATACCGAAGTCGAACGAGATGCGCGCAATTCGAGATCATGGGCCCCTACCTGGACTAGAAAAGAGAAAAGGAAATTGTCGTGAATTGACAGAAGAGATCCTGAACGTTGTTTCTTCGTGGGCGAAGGTATACCACGTTTCTCGCCGCACCTTCCGCAACATTCGTTCGCACACCCCGTGTCGGCGCATTGAACCGCTGGGAAAGACAGTTCCTCTCGGCTCTTCTAAACGCCTTTCCAACAGGAAACCTAGGTCGCAACGCGAAAGAAGTCAAAAAAATGCCGGCCGCAGCAATTTTTGTCCGTCCCCCAACAATTTATGCTAAGCGCCGGTAGACTCGAGCGCTGCATCGAACACTGAGTGCATTTTACAAACTATTATCACTTAACGACTTACAGCTGCGTATTAGAATTGGCGCGCAATTCGTATTGCAAATGCAAAATTTTTCGCGAAATTGGCTTATGCCACCAGTGTCCAAGGTGGCATTCCTCATTCGGGGAGACGTGCCGTGGATGATTTTATCTGGGGGTTGCTTTGCTTTGGCGTCTCCTTGGTTGCGGTCGCCTTCGTCGGTCATGGCTTATGGGTTCTGGCGACCAATCTGTGTAAAACGCTCGTTGGCGAACCCGTCCCGCGTAACGTGCCGCGTCGCGATGTTTGTGAAGCTTGTGGCGCGCAAGGCGCCAACGAGAAGGAGTATTGCCAATCCTGCGGATACCTCCCGAATTTAACGCCACGCGCCCGAGACAAGGCGGAACTTGCTACTTTGATGCGCGTGTTGCGGCGGTGGGAAGCGGAAGGACGGATTCATGCGGAACAAATCGCGGAACTAGAACAAATTGCCAAGGGCTGTGCGGCGCCCGAACTTGTTTTCGACGACGTCATCGACGCCGTCCCCGTGTATGAGACTTTCACGCCGGCGCAAACATTCGCGTCGGCCCCGTGGCGCCGGGAAGCGCCGTCGGCTTCGAACGACGGAATCTATTTCGACGCGCCGCAAGCAACGGTCGATCATGCGCCGCTGCAGCCCGCAGTCGTCGTGTCGCCGCCAATCGCGCCGTTTGCACCCTCGGCGCCGGTCGAGATTCATCCGCTCGATCGTGATTATCCCGCGGAGGTCGAGGCGTCGGCAGGACCAACGTTCTCCGCTCGCGCGAAACGTCGTGTGGCCGATGTGTTGCAGGCCTTTATGGAGGAGCGCAACATTCGCTGGGGCGAAGTGATTGCGGGTTTGTTAATCGTCGGAAGTGCGATCGGTTGCGTGGTGAGTTTGCAGGAAACGTTACGCGCCGCCGATCCGTATGTGCTCGCGTTCCTGTTCCTGTTGGCCACGGCCGCGATTCATGGAGCGGGCCTTTACACGCTGCGCCGTTGGAGCTTGCACTCGGTCAGCCGCGCCGTGTTGATCATTGTGTTGCTGCTCGTACCGCTTAACTTCTTGGTCGCAACGTCCTCGCCCGAACGTCGCGCTGTCACCGATCCCATTTACCTATTGGCGGTTGGAGTGGGCGTAGCGGCGTTTGGATTATTGTGCTGGTCGGCGAGTCGTTCGCTGGTGCGGGAAGCGGCGCCGTTGCTTACCGCCGCGGTGCTTGGCCCTGCCGTTAGTCAGCTTTTTTTGAGTCGAATGTTAAGCGCCGGCGCAAATGGGTTCACGGTGCGGCTCTTATTCGCTCTCCCCGTCGCTTGCTTCCTGGCAGCCCTGATTGCGCAAACGTGGCGAGCAACGCGATGGAAGGCGATGACGCATCGCCGCGCCGAACAAAGTTGGATCATCGCGGGGGTTGCCGCTTTCTCGCTATCTGCGGCAGGCGGTTTGGTTTTGCATCGTTTGGAGTCGGTCACAAGAGGGATGGAACTGCTATCTCCTCTGGTGGCGATTGTGGGATCTTCTGTCGTCGCTTGGGGTTTAGCGATGGCGCGTCCTGCCACATTACAACGCTTTGCGACGATCCGCACCGCGTCGCTCGCCGTGGCTCTGCTTGGCGGTTCGTTGCTGGTCGCGAATCTGACGTTTGCCTGGCCTGATCCGGCGCTCATGATCGTCGTCGCCTTAATCAGCTTCGCAGCACTCGCCACCATGGCGATTGGATTTGGCCAACCCGCCTTGCATGGTTCGGCGATTGTTTGCTTGACGCTCGCGTACATGGTTGGCTTCCATCTTTACCACCATGGCGGGTACGACCCCGAGCTGGGCCGTCAGCTTGGCGCCATGTTTTGGATGGGTCGGTCAAGCGTCGCACTAAGCGTATTAGCGCTGGCCGTGGCGGCGGCCGGTTGGGGACTTCGACGCGCTGGCCGCCGGGGGGATGGGCTTTACTACTTTGGCGCCTGTGGAGCCTTGGCCGCCCTCAGCGTGCTGATCGCCTTAGGAGTCGGCTTTTTTCACGGGCCGGATGCGAACTGGGCCACCCCGATTCTCGCAGTTTACGCGTTCGCGTTACTCGCGGTCTGCATGATCCGACCAGTGCCTGTCGTTGCGTCGGTGGGTTCGTTGCTTTTGCTCGCCGCGATTGTGCACGGTTTGGTCATCAATCCCGACATTCGCATAACGCTGGAAAGCTGGTCACTGTCTGTAGAACGGCCTTTGGTGGCTGCCTGTTGGTTGTATGCTCTTGCCAACGTGGTTCTGGCGGCGGTTTTGTGGCGTTCATCGCGGCAAGCCTTCCCGGCGTTGCCGCTGCTCAGCGACCTTGCACCGGCGTTTCAGCCCGAGGCGGTGTTGCGATCGCTTCACCAAGGACGTGAGGAAAACTCCGCCCTCACAATCACCGTGTGGAACGTCCTGGCTTTAGCGGCGTCGGCCGTAGCGCTTCCGTTCGCCTTGACGGTGACCGGAGATAGCACGCTACCCAACGCGATCTACCTGGCGACGGCGGCGGTTGTGTGTTTTGGCGTGGCGTGGATTCATGGCCAACCGGTTGTCTTCGCGGCCTTTGGTTGGATCATCACGGCGGCGCTTGTTTATGGCGTTACGGCGTTTGCGCAACAGCAACCGTGGTGGAGCCGATCGTTCGATCACCCGCGTTATCTGCAACTGCTTGCTGGCGCCATCGCGGTTTGGAGCACGATTTGGACGGTAGTTCGGGCCGTCGCGCGGCGTTGGCCAAGGTTGGATTCGCTACTACGTACGCCGTGGCCGGCAGCCCACGAAATCGCCCTTGGCGCGGCAGTATTCGTATTAGGCGCGATTGCCGTCGTCGCCTGCACGCCAGGCATCGCCGCGGAACTTGGATTGACGGGCCAAGATTACGTCCTAGCGAACGACGCCTGGCGATTGACCATGTCTGACAGTCGGGCGTGGATGGCGTTGGGTCTCGTTGCGATCGCACTGGCTGCAATCGTGGTGCGACGAGCTTCGCTGGCGGCGTATCTTGGTATGACCTTCACGCTCGCCACGGCCGTGCTGCTGGCCGCGGCCCCATTCGAGGCGTCGCTCGCTACGGCTTCGGCCGTGCGATGGGGATTCGCGCTCTACGGAGCGGTCATGGCCGTCGTATTGTGCGCCAGAACTCCCCTGCGGCGTTGGCTGGATCGGTTCCCCGTAAGTCGCGGAGGAATTGACCATCGAGAAGTCGAAGTGCTGCGCGCTATGACGTTCGCGATGACGTTGCTCCCCATCTTGGGCCTGACGTTTCTCGCTGCCAATCGCATGCTTACCGGACATTCTCTGGGCGGTCCCGCGGCGGGTGCTTGGTTTGGTTCGCTGGCGCCCTCGGTACTGTATGGCGCTCCACTGCTCGCACTTGTGGGAATTCTCACGGCGTATGCGGTACGCGAATCAAAAGAGCAGTATCTCATGGCTGCGTCGGTGCTGTTTCAATTGACCGCGACGCTCGCTTGCTTGTTGGCCATCGCTCCTCTCGGCGACGATGCTCGGATTCGCGTAGCACTGCTCCAGTGGAATGCCGTGGCCTTGGGAGCGTTTGCGCTGGTATGGCGACAACTGCGCAACCGTATTCAACCGGACGGCGCACGAAGTCCTGCGATGATCGGTCTGTACGAACTCCAATGCGCCCTGGCGGTATTAACCGTGGTCGCTCTGGCCGCGTGGGGAGCGGCCGCCGTTTTCGTCGATCCGGCTAACCCTGCCCGCGACGTGACATTCCTTGGTCGCGAGGCAAGTTACCTCGCCCTTGCCCTGGCGTTTGTGGCTTCGTGGCAGGCAGGGCGCTCGCATCGTAGCCCAGCGCGTTCCGAGTTGTGCGTCGGAGCGATTTGGACGCTGGGAGCGCTGGCGGCGGCGTCGATCGTAAGCTATTCATCGCCGCAATCTTGGACAAGTTACTACGTTTTGACGGCGGTCAGTTTGATTGTCGCGGCGGCAAACGCGTTTTGGGCTTGGGCGACGGCGCGGAATGAGGTTGCGACGGAGCGCGAAGACGGCGAGGGCGCGAAAACGTCGCAAGTTGCGAGATTCGCATTCCTTCCCACGTCCCGGGCAGCCACGCGTTGGGCGCTAGCGGCAGGGCTGGTCACCTGTGTGTTTGCGTTGGGTGCGGCGAAGTTCGATCCCTGGCGGCCTTGGTGGTCGGCGGGCCCCATCGCCGTGTTGGCCGCTTGCGCCGGAGTTCTCAGCATCGCACGAGACCGCCGCGGATACGGATACCTCGGAATGGCCCTGACCTTAACGGCCACCTCATGCGTCGCCATGGGACCATTCATCGGTTTGTGGCAACGAAGCAACCCCGAGGCGACGGCTGAATTCCTGCAAAGCAACGTGCTCGCCCTGGCGCTGGCCGGCAGTGTAAGCCTTGCTTGGGTACTCCGGCGGCGCGACCAGGAATTGAAAGGAAGGGTGTACTTTGCGCCATCGGTGCATGCCTTCGCAGCGGTGATGGGTGTGTTAGGGTTTACCTTGTTGGCGCTTTTGGGGCTAGGAATCGGGGCCCTCGATCGGGAGTTTTGGGGATCTTCCGGTCCGCTGGTGGGAACGTGGTTCGGCCTTGGCGTTGCCGTCGCGCTCGCCGCGTTCCTGGGCGCTTCGCTGTGGGATGCGCAAACGCGCTATCCGTTACCCTGCCTCTATTTGTGGGCTGCGGCATGTGCGGTTTTAGTGATTGACCGACTCAAACTCGATCTTGAACATACGTTGCTCGCGCTGACACTGGCGGCCGGAACGCACATCATGCTGACCAGTTTGCTGTGGCGCGGCGGCATCGGCATTGCAAAGTCTGCGGCGCGGCTGAAAATTCCCGAACCCGTGGAAGGCTTGAAGCGAGTGTCTCGTTGGTTGCCGGCTGTGAATGCAACGGCAGCCATTCCATTAACGCCGATGGCCATGTTCATGGTGCTGGGGTTCGAAGACCGGGGAATGCGGTTCGGCGCCGCCCTGGTTCCCTTGTTGTTGGCGATCGGCGTCGCCGCGCTAGCGCAACAACACCGCCGCGCCATGATGCAAATTCTGGCATTGAGTCTGGCCACGTTCGCCGCAGTCTTCCTGGGTTGGGCCGATATCGAACCGGGCGTTTCGACGGCGGTCTGGCTCAACCGCGCCGTCCGGTTGTTGATCGTGCTTGCCGCGATCGCGGCGGTGTTGGCCGGCGTCGGTTTGCGGTGGCTTTCACCCGAGCACAACTGGCGGAACTCCGTACGACGCATGACATTTGTGAACGGCGTCGCGGCGCTCTCGGCCTTGGGGCTAGTGCTAATTCTGGAGTGGGGGTCATTCCGGCCAGTCGTGGGCGTCCCGGGGATTGAAGGACCGCAAATTTTTGCGGTCGCGGTGGCGCTCGTGGGACTCATCGCGGCGTTGATTTCCCTGGCGTTATTCCCCAAGCATGATCCGCTATCGCTCACGGAAGACTGGCGTATGGCGTACGTCTATACCGCGGAAGTCATCGCCGGTTTATTGTTCGCCCATTTGTACATGACGCTCCCCGAATTGTTTTCGGGCGTGCTGCGCGACTATTGGGCGTATATCGTGGTGCTCATTGCGTATGTCGGCGTCGGGCTGGGGGAAGTGTTTCGACGATCCGGAATTCGCGTGTTGGCCGAGCCGTTGGGCCGCACCGGAGTATTCCTCCCGTTACTGCCCGGCATTGCGTTTTGGGAGCAAGCCTCGTTGACGGGTTATGCGGGCGTGCTGTTCTGGATCGGCCTGCTGTATGTCCTGCTTTCCTATCATCACGGATCGTTCAAGTACGGTGTCGCGGCCGCCGTCGCGGGCAACATGGCCCTGTGGGCGTTGATGAAGGACCGGCAGTTTTCGTTCTTGGAACATCCCCAGTTTTGGATTATTCCGCCTGCGCTGTCGGTGCTAACCGCCTCGCACCTGACCCGGCGTCAGCTCTCCGAAACGCAACTGACCGCAATTCGGTACGTGGCGATGTTAGCCATTTACTTGAGTTCCACGGGCGAAATGTTCATCGAAGGCATTGGAAGGTCGTTGTGGCCCGTGATGGTCCTGATGACGCTGTCCGTGGCAGGGGTGCTGGCGGGTATTGGGTTGCGGGTTCGCGCCTTCCTCTATCTGGGCGCCGGTTTCATCGTGCTATCGTTGGTGAGCATGGTCTGGCACGCGGCACGCGCCCTTGAGCACGTATGGCCTTGGTGGGCGTTCGGGTTTGCTCTTGGAATCGCGATTCTCGCTCTGTTCGCCGTATTTGAGAAACGCCGCGACTCGTTCCTTATTCAGATTGAACACCTCAAGTCCTGGGAGATGTAATTCAACCCAGGACGTAGAAATGGGCTTCAACCTTGAAGCCATAGCCAAGGTGGGATCAACCGAGTCTTATGCGTAATCCCACCGAAAATCTGGTGTAATCCTTGTCATCCGTTGGTCGGGGCACTAAAATGTGTGTCCCGCCTTAGAGTCCCACCTCGTTTTTCCTGCTCGTCAGGACCGGCTTCTCCAACCACCCCGCTTGCAGGGTGTGTTCAACCATGAGTAGGGATGCTCATAACACGCAAAATTTTTTCGGAAAAAAGTTGCGTTTACCTGTCGCGTATCTGCCGTTTTGGGCATTTACAGAATAGTGAAAGCTTTCTCCTCGCGTTCCTATTGGTAGACCCCCATGCAAATCGAGTATCGCTGCGCCGATTGTTGCACGGCTTTTATCGTGAAAATTTCGGATCGTGAGAATCGAACCACCATTTCGGGCGCCAGGACCGATCGTTGTCCTAAGTGCCGAATGCGTGTGGGTTACGGCACGATCACCTGTATTGAGTGTGGCAATAAGTTCGTGGGGCGCATGCCGTTGCACCACGCCAAACGTCGGTTGTCGTTTGGCGCCTGCCCCGCCTGTACCTGCGTAAACCTTGCCCCCTGTGAGAAGGAGCAATCGTACAACTAATTTGGAACGGCTTTCTAGGTGATGTGTTTGGCGGACGCGGTACAGCCGCCCCAGGAACATCGCGAGCTTTAAGTACCATTGAGGGCTTGTCAACGCATGCGCCAGGGCGAACAATCGACCTTGAATTCGTTCGATCCGCCTACCCCCGCGACCGACCCTGTGCAGCAAAAACTTCAAGCGAGTCTCGAACGATTCCGCACCTTGGCGGAAAGCTCTTTCGACCTTGTCGCCGAAGTCGACGCACAAGGGGTTTACCAATACCTCAGCCCGAACCATCGCCACGTTCTGGGGTGGGATATTGACTCGATCGTTGGGAAAAGTTCGCTGGATTTTGTCCATCCCGATCAACGAAAATTCGTCGAACAGCGATTGCGTCAGGCGGCCGTCGAGGGCGGCGGATCGGCCGAAATCCAGGTGCGCGACGGAAATGGCCAGTGGCGCTGGTTTGAAAGCACGGGAAAATTATTTCACACACCCCAGGGTGAAGTTCGGTTCGCCCTCATCTCGCGCGATACGACGGCTCGGCATGACGCCGACGACCGAGTCAAAAAGGAGCAAGAGTTTCAGCGTCGATTGGTTCTTCTCCAAGATGCGGATCGACGCCTCATGGCTTACGAGATTCACGACGGTCTCGTTCAGGATCTGTATGGCGCGCTGCTGTTCCTCGACGCCCTCAAGGCCGAATCCAAACTCGTTAATCACGATTTAGCGACGTTCCAAAGCGCGGTGCAGCTTCTGCGCGGCGCCATTGAAGAGGCGCGACGGCTCATTAACGGCCTACGCCCTCCGGTGTTGGACGAGCAGGGCTTGGTGGCTGCCATCGAACATCTCGCGAACGATATGGAGCAAACCTGGGATTTGACCGTGAACTTTTCGGCGGACGTTGCGTTTGACCGATTAACTCCCACGATCGAGAACGCCATTTATCGCATTGTTCAGGAGAGCCTCAACAACGTTCAGAAACACGCGGGCGTGACGGAGGCCCGAGTTCGACTGAAGCAAGAAGGCGAGTTAATCCATATTTGCGTGGAAGATCATGGAAAGGGGTTCCAGCCCGAGGAAACTTCAGAAAAATCATACGGGCTCGCTGGCGTGCGCGACCGCGCGCGCATCCTGGGCGGCAGTGCCGAAATTGATTCTCAGCCGGGGGCGGGTACAACGGTCCGAGTCATTCTCCCGCTAACGACACCCGAAGTTCTCTAACAGTCCACGTAGACCGAACTCGCCTTGCAAAGCGCTCGTGCCTTGGAAAGCACTCGTGGCGTATGGGGCGGTTAAACCGCCGGTCTAACCGGCTCATCTCATCGGACCCAACGCGCGTCCCGTCGAACTCACCCGGTCTTCGGAAGATTCCACTCGCGCGTGTCTTCGGTTTCAAACCTGTTTGCACGGTTCTGCCCAGCGCGCGCTCGCCGCGCCTTACGCACAATTTGCATGTCGCAAGTGCGGTGGAAACATCCGGCAAGATTCCCCTTGCACGGCACGATAACCTAATCAGCCGACCCTCACGATGAGGCAGCAGGGCGATAGGCGCCCCGTGTTTGAACCACTCCGGCAACGCCCGAGCAGTGGAACTCTGAATATCTCCGGCGAAAGGCGAACTATGGAATGCCCGCATTGTTACTCGGAGCACGTACAGTCCAGCCGCAGCGGCAATGCGGCGATGAAATGGCCCTTGAGTTTGTTTCTAACGTGTCTGCGTTGCCATCGATGCTGCTCGCTGTTCTACCGATTGAAATGGTTCGCCCAGGCGCCGCGCCAGCAACAAGCGTCGAACCACGGTTCCGCACAACCCGCCGGGCCGGTGGTTCGGGCGCATCCGAGGCTGGCGACGATCGTACGGCGATCCAATGTCGCACGGCAAACCTAAGGCGCCGTTGAGTCGCCATCGCGGCGGCGCTCCTGCGCACCGCAGACTCCCGAGTCGGCAAGGTGCGCCGGGTTGGGTATGATGGGCGTATCGCCAACGCCGTTGAGCCCTGATCTGTCGTGCCGCCGCGCCATGGAAATTGATACGCTCGTTCGATACTTGGACAACCCAGAGGAGGCCGCCGTTTGGCTTCAGTCGCTTGGGCTTCAAGACCTGCGCCGCGCGCAGGGCAACCTGACCATTTTGGCGAATTCCGGTATGACGCTCGACCTGGTTGTCGAGGTCTGCCGCCAGTTGTCCGAGCATCTGCCCAAGGTGGCTGATCCGGATATGGCGCTCAACAATCTGGAACGGTTCGTGGCTGCGGCGCGCAGTCCGCTGGCGCTGGGCTCTTTGCTAGAGCGTGACCGTACGGCTCTGCCCATCTTGCTCCAGATTTTTTCGACCAGCCAGTACCTGAGCGAGGTGCTGGTGCGCGATCCTCATAGTTACGACTTGCTTCGCATTACCGAAGGGCAACCCGTTGCTCGGGATGTGCTCGTCAATGAGATCTGCAGCGAAGTCGAATCGCTGCCCGACGAACGCAGCATCATGACGGCGCTGCGGCGATATAAGCATCGCGAGACGTTGCGCATTGTGTACGGCGATTTCGTAAAAAAGCAATCGGTGGAGGTGGCCACGCAGCAAATCGCCTATCTGGCCGACGCAATTTGCGAAGCCGCCTTCCGTACGGCGTGGCGGCAAACGGCCGAGAAGCGCCGCCCCCCGCTGCGCGACAATGGCGAGCCAGCGCGGTTCACCGTTTTGGCTTTAGGAAAACTTGGCGGGGAAGAGCTGAACTACTCCAGCGACATCGACCTGATTTTCCTGTGCGACGAGCCTTCATCCGACCCGCGCAAGTCGAATGGGCACGTCGAGTTCTTCGACCGCGTGGCGCGGCTCATCATCAAGCTGCTGTCGGAAAACACGGAACTGGGGGCCGCGTATCGAGTTGATATGCGGCTTAGGCCCGAGGGCCGCCAGGGCCCCTTGGTGATGGGAGAAGAACACGCGCTGCAATACTACGATTTGAAAGGCCGCACCTGGGAGCGTCAGGCGTTTGTCAAGGCGCGAGCCATTGCGGGCGATGTGGACATGGGCCGCGACTTCCTGCGGCAGTTGGAGCCCTGGGTCTACCGGCGGTATCTTAGCCGAGCCGACATCACGGGGATCAAGGCGCTCAAGCGCCGTATCGAACAACGCGCCCAGCGCGAAGGAGGCGACCTTCGCAATGTGAAAACCGGGCGCGGCGGAATTCGCGATATTGAATTCGTAATTCAGTTTTTGCAATTGCTCAATGGCGCCGAGCTGCCCGAAGTTCGCACGGGGAACACCTTCGCCGCACTGGACCGGCTCGCACAGGTCGGATGTTTGACCATGCGAGAGCACGCCCTTCTGCGGGAAAACTATGCGATGCTGCGCAATATTGAGCATCGTCTGCAAGTGATGTTTGATTTGCAAACGCACAAGCTCCCCGAACAGGACGACGAACTGCGCAAGTTAGCCATTCGCCTGGGATATCCGGCGAATGAGCCCGCGTCGGCCTTAGAGGCGTTTAAGAAAGATTTCCTGGAGAAAGCCGAGTTAAACCGGCGGATCCTCGATCACCTGTTGCACGACGCCTTTGGTGAAGAAGACGACGTGGAGCCCGAGGTCGATCTTGTGTTGGACCCCGATCCGCCGCGCGAAGCGCTGGAGCACGTTCTCGGCGGATTAGGGTTTCGCGACGTCCGCGCCGCACACGAAAACTTGACCGCGCTGGCGACCGAGAAAATTCCCTTTTTGTCGACGCGGCGCTGCCGGCATTTTCTCGCCGCGATTGCGCCCGCGTTGCTACGGGCGATTTCCCAAACGCCCGATCCTGACTTTACGCTCGTCAACTTGCGCACCGTGAGCGAGTCGCTCGGCGGCAAGGGCGTGGTGTGGGAGTTGTTCAACTTCAATCCGCCCACACTCGACTTGTACGTGCGGATGTGCGCTTCGAGCCCGTATTTGTGCGGGATTCTGACCAGCAACCCTGGCATGCTCGACGAGCTGATGGATTCGCTCGTTCTGGGAAAGCTTCCTTCACTGCAAGGTTTAGAAGATTCCTTGAACGAACTGTGCCGGGGCGCTGAGGATCTGGACCCCATTTTGCACAGCTTCAAGAACTGCCAACATTTGAACGTCGGCGTGCAAGACATTCTTGGCAAGGTGGACATTCGTGCGGCGCATCGCGCTCTGTCCGATATCGCCCAAGTGTGCCTGGCCAAGATCGCCGAGCGGAGCATGGACCGACTCGTCGAAAAGTTTGGCTATCCCACCGTGGGCGAGGGGCCGCGCAAGGGCGAACCGTGCGAACTGATCATTCTGGCGTTGGGGAAGCTCGGCGGACGCGAGCCGAACTACCATAGCGACTTGGATGTGATCTTTCTGTACGAGGCGGAAGGTCCCACCCAGCGCCCGCCGCGCGCCCGTCGCACGCTCACCACCACCAACCAACATTTTTTCACCGAACTGGGCCAGCGCATCATCAAAGACATGAATTCGCTGGGGCCTTATGGTCGGTTATACGAGTTGGACCCGCGCCTTCGCCCCACCGGGCGCAGCGGCGCTCTGGCCGTGTCGATTGAGGAGTTTTCGCGCTACTTCCGCGAAGGTCAGGGCAGGCTTTGGGAACGGCAAGCGTTGTGCAAAGCGCGGCCTATTTTTGGGTCTACGACGGCGCGCCAAGCCGTCACCGCGGCGGTGCGGGCCGCGATCATCGATCCGCCGTGGCGACCCGACTTCGCAAACGAAATCCGCCGCATGCGGCTGCGACTGGAAGACACGGCCACGCGGCAAAATCTCAAACGAGGCGCCGGCGGAACGGTGGATGTCGAGTTCGCCGTGCAAATGCTGCAGCTGCGCCACGCGCGGGAAGCGCCTGAAGTTCTCGAACCGGGCACCTTAGACGCCATCACCGCGCTGCATCAACATCGGTTTTTGAGCGACGAGGATTTCGAGGCGTTTTACTCGTCGTATCGGTTCTTGCGGCATGTCGAGGCCCGATTGCGGTTAATGAACACCACAGCCCGTCATGATTTCCCCCAGGATGACGCGGAACTGAAAAAGCTTGCTTATTTGCTGGATTACGCTTCACCGGAGAAATTGGCCGAGGATTGCCGGCGGCATACACGAGAAAATCGTGAGCGATTTGAACGAATTTTTCACGACGCAGCCGCTAGTTGAACCATTTGGCGTTCATGCGCAACCAACAAGCGTACGATTCTAGATTCGTAGATGCGATTGAATCCGCGATCTTACATTAGCGTGCGATACTTCCTCCATTGGACAACCGCACCGATGCTTCGCACTCCGCGGCTCACCGCCGCAGGTTTCAAACGCAGCTACGACCATTTCTAGACTGTTGTAGACAGAATCGCCCGGTTTGTTGATGATGAAGCTAGGGAGGAAGCGTGCAACTCCCACTCGCACCAATACTTACCGCGAGGAGAGTGTGTATGGACCTGCATTGTACGCGTCGAGCGGCGCTTAAGGGGCTGGGTGGCATTGCGGCTGGGTCGCTGGCGTCCGGCGTCGGGGTGAACCGCGCAAATGCGGCGCGGTATGAAGCCAGTTGGGAAAACTCCATGCAAAAGGGGTTAGACTGGGTCGCTCGAACACAGTCGCGCCTGGGACACTGGACCGCAGGAACCTATCCCACGGCGATGACCGCGTTAGCGGGAACGGCGCTCATTTGCTCCGGCTCGACCACGGTGCAAGGCCCCTATGCGAAGAATATCCGCCGCGCGGTAGATTACTTGCTTACTAAAGTTCGCCCGAACGGCCTAATTGGCGATCCGCTACGTGACAATCGGTACACCTACGGGCACGGCTTTTCGATGTTGTTCCTTTCGCAAGTATTAGGCGAAGAGGAAGACGCCGAACGACGCGAGGAGTTGATCGAAGCCTGCACCAAGGCGGTTGAGTTCAGCGGTTCCGCGCAAACCAAGGCCGGCGGCTGGGGATATGTCAGCGCCAAAGACGGCAACGACTTTGACGAAGGCTCGACCACGATTACGCAAGTCCAGGGCCTGCGAGGTTGCCGGAATGCGGGCATTCCCGTGCCCAAAGAGATTATTGATAACGCGAAGGACTACATCTACCGCTGCAAGAATTCCGACGGCGGCATTTCGTACAGCTCGCGCAATCGTGGTTCTTCGCGACCCGCTATTACCGCGGCGGCGCTTACCGCGCTCTTCAATGCGGGCGACTACGATAGCGAGCATGTCCCGGAAATGTTGGACTATTGCAAGAAGAACCTCTACCGTATCGACGGCGCGCCCTCTTACGGGCACTGGCATTACACTTATCTCTACTATTCTCAGGTGGTGTATCGCCAAGGCGGGCAAGAGTGGGGTGAATTTCGCGACAAGCTCTACAAAAAGATCGTCAGCGAACAAAGCGGCGACGGTTCCTGGACCGGTAACATTGGGCCCATTTACGTTACCGCCTGCAACCTAATCATGCTTCAACTCGACCGCAGCTTCCTGCCAATTTACCAGCGATAAGAAAAATAGCGCACGGTGACATGGGCGGGTAGAAATCGGCCATGACAAGGGACGTTAAAGCTTCGTCGATTTGACGCGCCGTTCGAGGCTTGATCCCTGGCGACGATGCGTCTTGGAAAATCTGCGATTCGCGGCCCGACGATTGTGTTGGTCACAAAACTTCATTCCCGGCTACGTTTGGGCGACTCGTTCATACAGGTCGGCATAGCGGGCGATCATCTTCTCGATGCTGAACTCCTCCTGCATGCGGCGCTGTGCGGCTGCGCCCAGCCGGCGCGCTAAGTCGGCGTTGTCCAGCACTTCGCGCGTGTAACGCGCGAGTTCCGCCCGGTCAGCCAAGGGGAACAAGAAGCCCGTTTCTCCGGGAACCACCAGGTCGCGGTTCCCGGCAATGTCGCTGGCAATGACGGGCACGCCGGCCGTCATCGCTTCCATGACCGCGTTTGACTGGCCTTCGTATTCGCTGGCCAGCCAGAAGCAATCAAAGTGCGGTAGCAACCGAGGGACATCTTGCCGCTCGCCAAGCAGGTGAACGCGGTCTTCGATGCGCACGAGCCTGCGATAACGTTCGAGCCGCCAGCGTTGCGGACCGTCGCCAACAATGAGCAAGTGAACGTCGTCGCGCAGAGCCTTAAGCAAGTCGGCAGCCCAAATCAAGTCTTTCACGCGCTTTTGCGGCCAAAGGCGACCGACCGCGCCAATCAAGCGCGCCTCGGCAGGTAGTCCAAGTTCCGCGAGCAGGGCGCTGCGTGAAATCGTTTTCGCCGGGGCCCATGGAGCGATCCCATTCGGAATGACCACGAATTTCTCGCGCGGCAAGCCCTGACTCGCATAAAAATCGACGACTCCGGTGCTGTTGGCGGCGATGCACGTGCTGCGCCGCGCCAAATAACGGTCAATGGCCAGTTGCGTCCAAGACTTCCACGGGTCGACGCAACGCTCGCCCCCAATGACATGCTTCACACCTGCCGAAAGAGCTGCTTGCCGCCCATACGCGTTCGCCGCGAATAACCAGGTATGCACGACATCGGGCTTAAGTTCCTGAATCATCTCTCGCAATCGCCAGAAAGCGCGCGGGTCGATTTTTCCTCGCTTACCAATGTGATGATACGGAACCTGGGCTTTGTCCAATTCCTCCCGGAGCGGTCCTTTGTGGGTCAAGGTGCAAACGTGCACGTCGAACCGAGTGCGAGGTAAGCCGCAAGCGAGCAAAGTGAGTTGCTTCTCGGCGCCGCCGCGCACGAGGGTAGGAATAATTTCAAGTACGCGAAGCGGCACGATGGCGAGTCCCTAACCTCCTGAGAACGAAACGGCCCATTCCCGCCGGATCTTGGCGCCTGCGGCGGGATCGACCATTGCCGCCGTCGCCAAATGCACCGCCGTAGCGCCAGCATTCAAATAGGCGCGCACGTGCTGCGCCCGAGCAGCGCCCCCAACGCCGATCACCTCCAACGACAATCCACGGCGTGCAATCACCTCGCTGGCTTGTTGGACTTGCGTCAGGGACGGCTCAAAGGTTGCGGCGCCACAAATGCCGCGTTTCTGTCCGCCAAACATGCGATGGCCCTGGGGATCGACAACCGTCGCCGCCACGCTGTTGGTCATCGCCACGGCGCAGGCCCAGGGCGCCAGCGCGGTGAGCAGTTCCTCCAACTCACCCGGCGTCCCGACGTGCCCCACTTTGACGATGTAGGGGGTATTCCCCACGGCCTCGGCTACCCGTTGCGCCACGGTGGCCGCATCCTGCGGATGTTGATAAAGCTGCCCGTCGCACGTGGCCACATTGGGACACGAAAAATTGGTTTCCACACAGTCGGCCCCGCTTTCGACGGCCCAGCGAGCGCACATAGCGTAGTCGGCGGCCAACTCGTCGATGGTCCAACCATCTTGGATGGTTCCCACTACCGACACCGAGAGCAATTGGTGTGGGGGCAGCAAGCGTCGGGTTTTCTCAAGGTCTGCCCGCCAAACGCTGGGCGCCTGTGACGGCATACCGAACGAAACGGCCCAGCTTCCTTGCATTTCGTCGATTGCCGGCAGGTCCGATTCTCCGCCGTGCAAGGAACCGCACGCCACGGGCTGAAGGTTCGGCAGCGGGTAGCAGGCACGCTCCACGCTTCGAACCGTCTTGTACGTCACGACATCGAAGCCAAGCGAGGCGTAATACAAACACCAAGCGCCATTGAGCAATGGCCCCGCCGCAATCCCCAACGGCGAATCGACCCGACGACCGCAGAACCGCCATTCTCCGGGCATTGAGTTTAGATCGAGTTCCACCGGAGGCGGAGCATGGGCGTAGTTCCAGTCGTACGTTTCCTGGGCGTTATAGCGAGCAAGAGGGGACGTCATGCAGATCGTAACGGGGCCGCCAACCGTGGGGCAAAGCAAGGTTCCGAGGGCGCTTGACCATGGTGCGTAAGAGCCAATACAATAAGCCATTACGATATAAAAGCCGGCGTCATTCCACAACCGATCTTCCCGGCGGAAAGCTCGCGGGCGCAGGTACTTCGCCCTTTCCCCTAGAGCCTAATCTCCGAATCTCGCATGCCTCCCGTGGTGATTGATGTCAACAGCGCTGAGGATTCGCGCGATGTAGTTCACCGCGCGGTTCAATCGCTTGTGGAAGGCAAAATCACGGCGATCCCTACAGAAACCGTGTACGGGCTTGCCGCGAGCGCTTTGAAGCAAGCCGCGGTGGCGCGGCTGATCGATGTCAAGGGACGCCGCGAGGGCAACCCCTTCGCTCTGGCCATCAAAAGCGCCGACGAAGCCGACGACTACGTACCCCATATGCCCGCCCTGGGCGCCCGACTGGCGCGACGCTGTTGGCCCGGTCCCGTCACGTTAGTGTTTGATGGGAGTCATCCCGACAGCGTCTTGCGGCAGTTGCCTCACAACGTACAAAAAGCGGTTTGCGGACAAGGCACCGTGGGACTACGGGTTTCGGCCCACCCGCTGGTTACGGAAATCAGCCGGTTGATCGCCGGTCCGTTGGTGTTAACCAGCGCTAACCGCAGTGGAGAACGCGACCTGATCACCGGTCGTGAAGTGGTCCAGGAGTTCGGCGACGAGTTAGACGTGGTGCTGGACGACGGTCGAACCCAGTACGGTCAAGCCTCGACGGTCGTGCGCGTGCACCCGGACCGTCTGCAAATCCTGCGTGAGGGAATTGTTACCCAGTCGCACTTGCGCCGCCTGGCCAGTTTGGTGGTGGTCATGGTTTGCACGGGCAATACGTGCCGAAGCCCCATGGCGGCGATCTTGCTGCGTCGGCGCCTGGCCGAACGTTTAGGATGCGACCTGCACGAATTGGAGGACCGCGGCGTTGTGGTGGCGTCGGCAGGCCTCAACGCCTATGGGGGAGGCGGCGCCGCAACGGAAGCGGTGCAGCTAATGAACGAGCGCGGGCTCGACCTGTCGGACCATGTCAGCCAACCGTTGAGCGATCGGCTTGCGAAGCACGCGGACCTCATTTTTACGATGACCCGCTCTCATCGCGATATGCTGTTAGCCCAATGGCCCGATGCCGCGGGCCGCACTTTTCTCGTCTCTCCCGACGGCCGCGACGTGGCCGATCCGATTGGCGGTTCGCGCGAAGTGTACGCCGCTTGCGCGAAGCAATTGGACGCCGCGCTCGAACATCGCGTGGCCGATCTCGACCTGAATATTCTGCCCACCATCAGCAAATCTTGACGATGGCGCAAGCCGTGCGCTACGACCAGCGACCGGCGAATCTGGGCAATTCACGGATCACCTTGGCGGTCGTGATGATCATGTCGTCCAATAGTCAATTCTCTATGCGATTTTAAAGCCGATTCGCGGTTTTGAATCTTGAACGCCCGCCCAAGGTTGCTAAAGTCAACATTGTGAGGCAGGAAATCAACATCCGCCTCCGCGAGCCCCACCCCCGCGTATTGAATCCGATTGCAGGCCCTTGCCATGTTAGACGCGCGGCGTCCGAATTCCGAGGAAGTCGATCAACTGTTGCTGAATGCGCGGTTGCGCGACGAGTTGGAGCCTTACCTGGATGAGTCGGTTTGCCTGGTGGATGTGAGAACCATGCCCACGGCGGCCGAGAACGAGTTTCTTGCGTCCATGCTCGCTTGGGAGCGCGCGCCGGTGCTGCCCATTGGCGAGTGGTTCGCCGAAGAGTTGACGCTCCCGCCGCCGGAATCGCTGGACGACGACGAATTGCACGAGGTGCTCTGGCGGCTGATTCATCAACTCTACGAGGTCCGGATTGTGCTTGATTTTACCGATCACCTGACGGATCGCGAGTTATACTGCTTGATCTATCGCGACATTCTCCCCTCGCCGGAGAAAAAGATCGATCAGCCACGGAACTACCTGCATTGGGCCTGTCTTGACCTGGAAGACGACCCCGACACCTGGCTGCGGTATTATGCTTCGGACGAAGAGCGGCGCGAGTGGGCCGCAGAAACGGGTCAGCGCCTTCCTCCGTCGCAACGCCCGCCGCACCCGCGAAAAATGCCCACGCGCTAACGGGGGTTGGCTCGCTTATTCTATGGTGCGGAAAGCACCACGATTACTCGTCGTCGGGCAGCAGCACGGTATCGTCGTGTTCGTAAGCCGGGGCGCAGCAACAAAGGAATTTGAGCACGGTGACGCCCGTGTTTACAATCTGATGCACTTGTCCTGGCGGAATGGCAATCGCGTCGCCGGGGAAAACGTCCCGCTCTTGGTCCCCAAGGCGCATGCGGCCTTGCCCTTCGAGCAGATAGTAAATCTCCTCGGTTTCGGGATGATAATGCGGCGTGGTGCGGCCCCCCGGCGGCAGGCGCGCTTCGGCCAGGCTTTGCTGCTGAATACACGAATTGCGATGCGCCAGCAGTTCGCGAATTTCGGACCCGTCGGCGGTGATAAACGACGGTACGCGGTCAATGTTGTGAACGTCCATGACGTTGCCCCCAAGTCATTAGCAATGCAAATGTCGCGTCTCGTTATAACCTAACGAGGGCGGCGTCCCAACCTGGGGCGCCCTTGGGGGCCGAAACGGCACATGTCGCAGATACCTGGGAAGGGACTCGAACCCCTAACCGTCCGGGTTTAAACCGAACCGCTCTACCCATTGGCGTAACCAGGCGAAGAAGTTCAATCCGTGCGGAAGATGCTTCTAAGCAACGCGATCGAAGCTGCGGCGGCAGGAATCGAACCTGCGTCGGGCCGGTTAACAGCCGGCTACCCGTACCAGCACGGGTCCCGCCGCAATGCGGCAAAAAGGCGCCATGGCCCGCTTGCCTTATTCGACAGAGAGAGTCGCCGGGCCGGAAGGTTCGCGCTTGGGCCGCGCCTCACGGCTGGAACGCAACGCGACCTTATTGCTTCGACGCGCGTTCTTCGGCTTTGCGGGTCTGATAGTCGGCCAAAACGCCTTCGGGGTTGTCTTGAAACAGATCCCGGCAGCCCGTGCAGCATACGTAATAGGTTTTGCCTTGGTGCGTTACGGGAATTGTGCCAAGTCCGCCAGTCACGATGCACTCGATGAACGACGCGCCCTGCCCGAAGCCGCTCCCCTTCCGCGTATAGCCCACCTCCGCGAGACGCGTGAATCGGTCCGCACCGGTGCGACGTTCATGCAGCACCACTAGTCGCTTTCCGTCGGCCACAAACCGCAACGAGAGACGAGCCGGCGCCTCGACCGGCGCGTCATCGGCAAGGAGCGTTAATCCGCCGTGCTCGTCTCGACGTCCGAGATAACGCACTTTCTGGCCGGTTTTCATTTGGGCGAGCAACACAAACTCTCCGTCCTGATCGGATGTCGCCAGTTCGCCGGAAACCAAAAGTTGCGAATTGGGCGCCGAGAACGCCAGCACGGCGCCCTCGTTCGAAAACCGCCACGCCCAATCGCTTTCTTCGGTCCAAGCGCCGCGGTTGGATCCTCGCTGAGGTTGTCCGACTCCGCGCCATTGGCCCACCAGGGCTTGCAGCGGTGCTAGCGCCTGTTGATCCGCAAGCCGTTGTCCGTCAAGATCGCCCGGCGCTGCGGCGCCAAGCACCAACGCCATGACTGCTACGCAGCCGGTCAGACCCAATCGCGCCGCCATACTTCGGATCCTTGGCAAATGTCTACGTGTCGCTCGACGCCTGAATGTCGTGAATTCATCCCCTGCGGACGACCTCGAACCATGCGGCCCTTAGTCGGTTACTTCAAACAGGGCGATGCTGGCGGTTAAGCCATGCAGGAAGCTCTTCCCGCCGATAGGACCGATTTCGCCTTGGGCGAAGAACCCGGCCAACGGCGCGTCGCCTAACATTTTTTGGATCGCGCCGGCGTCGTGATGCGGTTCCGGAAACAGACGGGTCCCTCGGCCATTGCAGGTGAACATCAACGCCGCTTGGGGCCGAGTTTCGCTATCGCGCGTCGCCCCGGCCAGCAAGAAGTTTAATTCGCCGTCAGCCGTTTCCGCGTCGCGTACGTGGAATTGCACGGTTTGGCCAGGGCGCACCCAATCGCCAATCGCAATCGCGCCGCTTTCTTGATCGGCCCCCAGTACGTTGCGCACCAGAAAGTCGCCCTGTTCGAAGTGGTCTTGATATTCGCTGACTACGCGTCCCAGATGCAGCCCACGCGAAATCAACTCGCGTTCGTGGGTCGCGAGTTCTTGATAAACCTGATCGAATCGCTCGAGCGCGGGTCGACCTCCAAGTTCATACACAATATTGCGATCGGCCTTGGTAATGACAAACGGCTTGCCGATCGGACGGCACCCTTGCGACACCACGCTACGCAGCCGCACCCCGCCGGAAAGCAGCACGGCGACAGCGCCCAGGGGGACGGCGTCGCGCCCCAAGAACAACATGTTTTGCCCCGGCGTAGCGCCGCCGCTGGCCATGCCCCCCATGACCGTGGTTTGCGGTTGATCTTCATTCAGCCGCGCCAGCAACACATCCGCCGGAAAGGTGAACGGTTCGCCCAACATCAGGAGCGACGAGTCCTTCGGCCATGTCTCGGGCAGATCGTCCGGCCAACCGCCAAATACTCCCCCTTCGGGCGTGCGGTGAAACTGCAAGTGCATGGGCGTGATCGTCGTTTTGGGCAAAGAAGCAAGCCAAAGCGCCAAACCTGGACCATCTTCCACTTCCTGCCCGACGCCAGCGACCGATTCCGCCGCGCAGCCAATAAGATGATCGGTTTCTAAAAGGTCGCACGCCTGTGCGGCGAGATTCGCAAACGCCCCGGCATGGTGATGCGTCGTGAACATTACCGCCAAATTCGGCCTCGTTCCCAGGCGTTCCCTGGCTGCTTTGCATGTCTCGTCCAGGGCTTGCTCGATCGAACCGGCCGTCGAGAGCGCCGAGGCGAAGCGGGCGGCTTGAGAAGGGTCGCGCGTAGTCATGCAATGTCCTCGAACAAGGTGTTTAATCCCAACACCCAATGTACTGCTTCTCGAAAAACACAACAGACCCGGCCGCCGCTCCGGGGACAATCGCGCTGGCTCGGTTCCGCGGCGCCACGATACACGATCGAGGGCCGGGCCAAGATTCACGATTCGCGGCGGATCGAACGCGTCGCTATTGTCGGCAAAATCGTTACAGTTTCACACGCATGCAACCGATCAAAGAGAAGTGGCGTTATCGAGACTCCGGCGCCGCCGTGCGGCGGCGGTTAATTCATGCGTGCGAGCCATCGTCAATCAACGACTCCGCCGTTCGCCGTGCAATCGGACGAATCGTTGACACCCGGTGTATCGCCGGGCGAAGAATGCCCTGAGCTGCATTCCGGCAGTCTCAACGCGGCGCCTCCGCAACGCGACTTTGCCGAGACGCTCGCGGCGATTCCGCTCGACTGGGACGACTGGGAACTGGACGACGATTTACGTCAAGCGAAGCGAATTGCGCAGTCGGCGGCTGGCGGAGCGCATACGAACACGTCGTCGTTCGCCTCCCAGTTTGAGCCGGCGCAACCGCAAATTTCACCAGCCGTCGCCACGGTTCGACATCGGCCGGTCAGCACGAACCTTCACACGCCGAGCGTGCTCTCGTGGGCCGTATTGTTGGCCAGCTTGATCGTGTTTTTTTGCGGAGCTGTCTTGATTGGGTGGTCGTTTTTCGACAACCAACCTGACCTGTGGAAATGGGGGGCGCCGCTCACGCTCCTCGGTCAACTGGGTTGGGTTGTTGGCATGATGCTACAGGTCGAGCGGCTTTGGCAACGACATCGCGAAGTGGTCGAGTCGGTCGGCGAAATGGAAGTGCGAATCGCAGAACTCAACGAAACCACCGCACAACTCGCCGCGGCGCGTGCAGCGGCCGCGCCTTCGTTCTATGCCCATCTCGCCGAGGGCGCTGCTCCCCAATTGTTGTTGGCTGACTTAAAAGGGCAATTGGATTTACTGGCCCGACAACTCGACCGACGCAAAGCCGCCTGATGGCGCAAGGTTAAGGCGCGGCAGCCAAAAAACCGTCGATGTGCGAATCGTCAGCGGCCAACTCCTTGGCGCGGGTGAAAAACTTTTTCGCCCGGTCGGCTTGCCCGTCAAAGTGCAGGAAGACGCCCAAGTCGAACAACAAGTCGGCGTTTTCGGGTTCGTGCAAGGCGGCGTTGGCCAAAGCGTCTTGGTGAGCCTGCTTGGCCAAGGCGGCGTCGCGGTAGAGCGCATCGAGACGAAAGTCCGAGTTCGGCCAGTCGGGATCGAGCGTGAGTCCTCGGCGGAATGCGTCGGCGGCTAGCTCGTGCCGGTTCGTGGCGATCAACGCGAACCCCTGTCGGAAGTACGTTTCCGAAAGATCGGGCGCCCATTGCGCGGCGCTCTTGTAGCGCTGGAGCGCCTCATGGTGCTTTTGCGCCCGATACAACTCATCGCCGGCTGACAGATAATGCGCCGCGCGCTCGCGCGAAGCGAGGTTCGATTCGCGCACCTTCGGCGCTGGCGCCTCGATGGCCTCACCGGCCGCTTCGGCCCGTAGCGCCGGCGCCGCAACAACTGGCGGCGCGGCAACCGTGGGAGGGATGCGATCCAGCCCAAAAAACTGACGCACCGCCAGCGGGCCATACATGAGTTCGGCCGGATAGTGGATCGGCGGTAGAAAGTGTTCGACGTGACCTGTCTGCGGGTTATAGTACGTTCCGTGCGGGCTGAAGTAGCCATCGAACGGACGCCGCACGACGAGCGGATCGAAATACCGCGGCGCGGGGAAATGCCCGCGAAATCCGCCAAACGGATGTCCCACATTGACGGAGACGCCTCCCGGACTGGTGCGCACGTCCACGTGTCCGCCGGGGTACAAAACCGAATGTCGCTGCGCGAACGCGATGTCCGCCATCATGAAGACGGCGAAAGCAACCAAAGTCAAACGCAACATGCCGCAACTCCTTCCTCGACGTAAAATCACTCCTGCTCTATTATCAAACCCCGTTCGCCGATTAGCAAGCGAATGCGAAGGGGACGGCCCGAGCAAGCCGCCTCGCCAAGTGGTCGAACCCTCCCCTTCGCGGTATGCTTGGCTCGATCGCGCAACGTACCGCACATCGATCGAAAGTCGAAATCATGGAAATTGTGGGACGACATTACGATACCGCCCAACCGGTTGTCGTCGAGATTTCGCAAGGAATTGTGGACCGCGTGCGTCCGCTCGGAGCGACGTCCAGCCCGCTTCCCTGGATTGCACCCGGATTCGTCGATTTACAGGTGAATGGCTATGGCGGGCAAGACCTGGCCGACGTGGCTTTGACGGTCGACCACGTGGAGCGCGTCGCCCGCGGCATGGACACTTTCGGCGTGACGCAGTTTTGTCCTACCGTTACCACGCAAAGCTTTGAGGTTTTAAGCCACGCGTTGCGCACCATTGCCGCCGCGGTGGAAGCTCGCTCGGTAGTGTCCGCGCGATTTGCGGGAATCCACCTGGAAGGGCCTTACATTTCGAGCGAGGACGGGCCGCGCGGCGCTCATCCGCGGTCGCATTGTCGTCCTCCCGACTGGAGCGAATTTCAGCGTTTGCAGGACGCGGCGGGAGGCAGCATTCGCATTCTCACGCTTTCACCCGAGTATGAGCAGGCGCCCGAGTTTATTGCTCAGGCCACGCGAACCGGCGTGATCGTCGCCATTGGACATACCAGCGCTTCGCCGGAGCAAATCACGGCGGCGGTCGATGCCGGAGCGCACATGAGCACGCACCTCGGCAACGGCGCCCACGGGCAACTACGGCGTCATCCGAATTACTTGTGGCAGCAGTTGGCCGATGATCGGCTTGTCGCGAGTTTGATCGTCGACGGTCATCACCTGCCGCCGGAAGTCGTGAAGGTCTTCGTGCGCTCGAAGACCCCAGCGCGTTGCGTCCTAGTAAGCGATATGACCGGCATGGCGGGAATGCCGCCGGGACGGTACGACACCAGCCTTGGCGCCGTCGAGGTGCTGGAGAACGGTCGCCTCGTGGTAGCCGGTCAGCGGCAGTTTCTGGCCGGCGCCGCCTTGCCCCTTGGCGTGGCTGTGCCCAATGTGATGCGTTTCGCCGGAGTGGATTTGTCGACGGCCATAACCATGACCAGCACCGCCCCCGCGGCATTGGTGAAATGCCGGTGCGGAGGATTCCTGCCCGGCGCGGCGGCCGATTTCGTGCTGTTTGACCTGGAGTACGACGCCGCGGGGCACGCGCAAACGCTGCACGTTCGGCAGACGGTCAATCGCGGCGAAGTGGTTTACCAAGCCAACTAATCTAGACTTCGCGGGAGCGGCGCGTCGGCGTCGATCTCAAATCTCTTAGCATCACGAACTCTGGCAGGCGATGGAATATGTCTCGATACGTGACTCATCTGGAAGGCGCCATCGACGGGACCGTGCTGCCTGCCGATCAATTACAAACCCTGCATAAAGATCGCCCGCTTTGGGTGCGTTACGACTTGGATGCAATTCGGCGCGCGGTTTCCCCAGAGCAGGTCGCGCGCCGGTCGCCCACGATGTGGCGCTACCGCGAACTGTTGCCGCTCGACTTGGAGGCTGAACCAGTGACCCTGGGCGAGGGGATGAGTCCACTGCTGCGATGCGACCGTTTAGCCGCCGAGTTCGGGTTACGTCACTTGTGGATCAAGGACGAGTCGCAACTCCCCACGGGCAGTTTTAAGAGCCGCGGCTTGGGCATGGCGATCACGATGGCCCGCAAGTTCGGCGTGCAACGCGTCGCGTTGCCCACCGCCGGTAACGCGGGCGGCGCGGCCGCCGCATACGCCGCACGCGCCGGAATGGAAGCCTATGTGTTCATGCCCGACGACACGCCAATTATTAACCAGTTGGAATGTCATGCCGCCGGCGCAAAGACTTTTCTCGTGAACGGTTTAATTACCGACTGCGGCCGGCTGGTGCGCGAAGGGAAAGAAGCCATGCAATGGTTCGATCTTTCCACACTCAAAGAGCCGTACCGCATCGAAGGTAAAAAGACGATGGGGCTGGAACTGGCCGAACAAATGGAGTGGCGACTGCCCGATGTAGTGCTCTACCCCACAGGCGGCGGCACCGGCTTGATTGGCATGTGGAAGGCCTTTGCCGAACTCGCCGCGTTAGGTTGGCTCGCTTCGGATCAACGTCCTCGTATGGTCGCCGTACAGTCGGACGGGTGTTGCCCCATCGTGCGCGCCTTTGACAAGGGGCAGCGTTTCGCCGAACCGTTTCCCAACGCGGCCACCGTGGCCAGCGGCATTCGCGTGCCTGCCGCCGTGGGCGACTTTATGATTCTCGATGCCGTGCGCGAAAGCGGCGGCGTGGCGGCGGCGGTCGAGGAACGCGGCATTCGCGACTGGCTGCGGCTCGCCTTCTCGCGAGAGGGAATCGCAGTGTGTCCCGAGGCGGCCGCGTGCGTCGGCGCCTTGGAGCGTTTAACTCGCGAGGGTTGGATTCAGCCCGAGGAACGCGTGGTGCTGTTCAACACCGGCGCGGCGCAAAAATACCCCGAGGCGTTGGAAGTCACCTTGCCGCGCCTTGACAAAAACGCGCCCGTGAACTGGGAGCGGCTCTTGGCCAAAGTTCACCCTGGCGCGTGAAAATCGGCGGTTGTCCGCACACCCAGGGAACGCCAATGTTGGGCATTGACCGATACGTGGGGCGTTGTCACGATGGTAGCGCAACCTGTCACTTCAGAAGGCAACGTCATCCATGGCTCGCACGGCGGAAATCGCCCGTCAAACGGCGGAAACCAAGATTGAACTCACCTTGGACTTGGACGGCCAAGGCCAGTCGCGCATCGAAACCGGTGTGGGCTTTCTCGATCACATGCTGACCCTGCTGGCCAAGCACGGCGCCTTCGATTTGGACGTAAAAGCCGACGGCGATTTGCATATCGACTCGCATCACACGGTCGAGGATGTCGGCATTTGCCTTGGCAAAGCCCTGCGCGAGGCGCTGGGCGACAAAGTCGGCATCCGCCGTTACGGGCACTTCACCCTGCCGATGGATGAAACGCTTGTGACTTCCGCCGTGGACTTGGGCGGCCGCGCCTTTTGCGTGTGGCGCGCCGATGTGCCAAATGAACTACTCGGCAACTTTCACTCCTCGCTGGCCGAGGAATTCTGGCGCGCCGTCGCAGGCAACGCGCTCATGAACCTGCACGTCTTGGTGCATTACGGCCGCAACACGCACCACATGATCGAGGGGATCTTCAAAGCCACGGCGCGGGCCCTGCGGCAAGCGGCCGAGCATGACCAGCGCGCCGGCGGCGTGCCTTCCACCAAAGGCACGTTGACCGATTAAACCGATTAGACCGGCGGCGCCCCGTGTCCATCGTGCGCGGCTGGGTGCCGATCGCCCAACGGTTCTATGGGCCGTTGTCGCGAATGCGCATGCTGTGCGTCGGCTCGTAATGTTGGTAATCTCGCGCAACCCAGCTTTCGCCCTGCTTCTCGAACGTCACTTCTACATACCGCGGATAACGCTGCGGGCCGCCGCCGATATCTCCCACGACGACCACGTTAAACCGCGCTTCCGCCGTGGGGGGCGCGCGCTCGGCGAATACCTCGATTTCCAAGTTCGGCTTGATGTCAACCTCGCGAAAATTGACGCGCCGCAGCTCACGGTCGGCGTGTTGTACGCCTGGCGCGTCGGGCGAAATGTGCCGAATGGCTTCGTCAATGTCGTTGCGCTCCACCGCCTTGGCGATGGTGAATAATACGTCTTCCACTTGCTCGCGATCGGTCACCACCATGCGCTCCAGCAGGACCAGACCAATCAAAAGCAGAATAACCAACGCCAGCCCGTATAACGGAGCGCGGCTTCCCGTTTTGATAAAGCCCACCGCCAGCGCCACAATCAAAATGACGCCCATAACGATGACGGGCAGCGAATCCTCGAAAAGCCAGGTCATCATGATGTTGTTCGATGTGAGGATGTCCCCGAATATTGTGCGCGCAGGCGCTGCGAACGCCGCCAGAGCATGACCCAAGCGACGATCCAAACGGCGCCGACGATCACAAACAGCGGCGCCAACGTAATCTTCGTACTCTGCGGCGTAGAAAGTGCGGTCCGCGGGGTTTGACCCGCCGCGCTCTCCAGTGCACGTTGTCTTCCTTGCTGTTTGCGTTCGATCTGGGCTTGCCGCTCGAGCATGCGCGGCCCCATCACCGTGAGGGCGACAAGTGCAAACGTGGCGAACGCATGGATCCAAAACCATGGCGAGTCGGTCAGGGGGGGACGGTTTGGTCCGTTCGCCATGTTTTCTTCCGCAGCCATGCGACGCGCGCCATGTGGAAAGGACAATCAACCGCCAAAGCCGTAACGAGGCGCCTCGATGTTCGGGTGGACGACGCGCCACGCTCACATCGAAGGTTCACGACTGGCCGCACATCTTACTGTATTCCATTTGTGCAAATCTTGCGACCGGCGCCCTCAGGCGCTACACTACGGGCCGCATGCCCGTGGGGCATCCCGCCTTTTCCTCCTTCCTTTGGTAGGGACCGGAGCGTCATGTTTCGAGAACGAACGTGGATCGTTGTGTTGGCCAGTTGGCTCCTCCTTGGCGCGCCGTTGCAGGCCGTCGAATTAACGATGCTCACACCCGAGACATGGGACGCTCACGTCCCCGAAGGTAAGGAAGTCGATTGCATCTACGGCGATCTCGTCTTGCGCAACGATCGCCTGACGGCGGTGATTGCGCGCCCGGTTGCAGGCCGCCACGCCAATATGACGGTCAAAGACGTTCGCGGCGCCGTGATCGACTTGACGCTGCGAGATCAGCCCAACGATCAGATCAGCGCGTTCTATCCCACGGCGGCGCGGTACCCGCTGGAGTGGCGCGGCGTGCGGCGCGACGGCCAAGACACCACCCAAGTCAAGGAATACACAACGGAGCTGCGAGGTTCGCGCCTGGAAGTTGTGGTCGGGGCGAATGCTGCGGAAGGGCAACCTGCGGTATCTGTGATTTATGAACTGAGCGACGGTTCTCCGGCGCTGCTCGTGACCACCACATACACCAATCCTCACGCGGAACCGCTGGAAGTGGAACTGGTCGACGCCATGCGCGCCGACCGCAGTTTCACCATGGAGTCGAACGCCGATCTTAACCTGTTTTGGGCCTACGACGACTGGTGGGGACAAGCCTACGGCATCCAGGCCGAAGGACATCACGTAAAATCGACCGGCGGCGGCCGACCGATGCTGCAGTACGAAAAAAACGGCGTGGTTCGCGTTAACCTCGCCCCCAAAGAAACCTACACGTTGGTGCGGAGGGTTTTTCCCGCGAAGAACGTGCTTGATATTCTTGCGGTCTGCCACGAACTGCAAGGCGCCAAATCCTCAAACGCGTCGCTTACCGTCCAAGACGCCGCAGGTCCCGTCGTTAACGCCGTCATCACGCTGGAGCGCGACGGCAAACGCTACGGCTGGGGCCGCAGCAACGAGCAAGGTCGCCTGATCACGCAAGTCGCCCCAGGCAAGTATGTGGCGACGATTGACGCCGTCGGCCGGCCCAAGCAAACGCTGGAAATCGATGCGTCGGCCGATGTCGCCACGACCCTCGAACTGGAGCAGCCCGGCTACGTGGCGGGGGAGATCACCGACGAGGCCGGAAAACCGATTCCGTGCAAAGTCGCCTTCCATGGCATGAATGAGACACCATCGCCAAACTGGGGCCCCGACACGGCAATTTACGGAGTGCAAAACCTCCAATACACGCCGAACGGGAAATTCCGGGCCGAGATCGCCCCTGGTAAATATCGCGTTGTGGTTAGCTACGGTCCGGAATACGACGCCCTGTTCACGGAGATCGAAGTCGGTCGCGGGCAGGAAACCGCCCTGGCTGGCAAGCTCAAACGCGTGGTCGACACGCGCGGCTGGATCAGCAGCGATTTTCACAGCCATTCCAGCCCCTCGGGCGACAACACCGCAAGTCAATTGGGCCGTGTGCTGAATTTGTTGTGCGAGCATATCGAATTCGCTCCCTGTACGGAGCACAACCGAATTTCCACCTATGTTCCTCACTTGAAAACCCTGGACGCTGAGTCGCGAATGGCGACCTGCAGCGGCATGGAACTAACGGGCAGCCTGTTGCCGGTGAATCATCAAAACGCGTTCCCGTTGGAGTTCAAGCCGCGCACTCAAGACGGCGGCGGTCCGCAGGTTGACGCCGACCCGGTGATCCAAGTCGAACGATTGGCCCTGTGGGACCACAACGCGGAAAAGCTCGTTCAGGGCAATCATCCCAACTTGATTCAAGTGCTGGGCGATCGTGATCTGGACGGTAAACCGGATGGCGGCTTCGAAAAGATGCTTGGCTTTATGGACGTGATTGAAGTGCATCCGCCGGAGTGGATCTTCACGACGCCCAGCGAGTTAACCCAAGCTCGCCGTAGCAACCCGATCTTCCATTGGCTGCAAATGCTCAACCTGGGATACCGCGTGCCCGGCGTGGTGAACACCGACGCCCACTATAACCATCACGGCTCAGGCTGGTTGCGGAACTACCTGGAGTGCCCCACCGACGACCCGGCGCAGATCGACATCATGGACATGGTGCACGCCGCCGAACATGGCCACGTGTTAATGACAACCGGCCCGTTCATGGAAGTGCGTTTCAAGGCCACCCAAGGCGAGCAGCAGAAGCCAGTCACGATGGGCGAAAACGCGGCGGCGCCCGGCGGCAAAGGCGAGTTATCGGTGCGCGTGCAATGTCCGAACTGGATGGACGTTAACCGCGTGCAAGTATTTGTAAACGGCAAACCGCGGGAGGATTTGAACTTCACGCGTAAGACGCACGGCGAACAATTTACCGACCGCGTGGTGAAATTCGAACAAACCATCCCGATTCAGCTCGATGTCGACGCGCACCTGGTGGTCGCCGCGATAGGGGAAGGTCTCGACCTAATCAACGTGCAAGGAGAGACCTTCGGTAAACATCCTCCGGTGGCGGTTTCCAACCCCATTTTTGTCGATGTCGACGGAAAAGGCTTTCAACCCAACGGCGACCAACTCGGCTTCCCGCTGCCGCTTTCGAAGGATTTCAAACCTTCGCACCCTCATGGTCATCACCATGACCACGACCATGACCACGATCACCCGCATTAGCGAACGATACGATGGAGGGGCCGTGTCTCCGTAGGACGGACCGGAATCGTCCGTCCTACGGAGGCAGTCTTACACGATTAGCCCTTTTTGAGCGTGGTGAGGAACTCGACCAAGTCCACGAGTTCTTGCGTGGTCATGGTCTTTTGCAGGTCGGCTGGCATCAGCGAAATCTTCTGCTTGACCAACTCCTCGATTTGCGAGGGCTTGAGCGTCACGGTCAGGCCGTCTTCTTTCTTGAGAGTCACCTCTTCGGCGGTCTGGCTGACCATGAGCCCCGTGATAATGTTGCCGTCATCGAGAACTGCGGACCAGGTTTCGTAGCTATGTGCGATGCCCGCACTGGGGTACAGGATCGATTCGTAAAACGCTGGCTTGCTTAACTTGTCGCCAATTTCCGAGAGGTTCGGGCCGACTTCTTTTCCTTCGGCGCCCACTTTGTGGCACTTGGCGCATTCGCCAGTCTTGAGGAACACCTCGCGGCCGCGGGCAACATCGCCTTTCATCGAAACGAGTTGTGTCAGTGGCGGAAGGGGCTCGTTGTTTCGCGGCGGAGGCAGTGGGAACAACCGCGCCGCTTGTCGCCGAATATCCTCCCAGGGCGCCGCATTCAACGGGAACGATGCAGCCGGATGCAACGCCTCGTCAAGTTGTTGCTCCCTCGTCATCGCCAGCAACCGTTCGGCGCCATTTCGCGTTTGCGCCAATCCGCGCGTTCCTTCTCGACGCAGTTGAAGGTCGCGACCGCTGTCTTGAACAATCGGCAGCAGGAGTCGCACAGCGCGGCCATCCGCCGAGTTGCCCAGCGCGGTCGCCGTGGCCAAGGCCGCGGGCAAGTCGTCGCTCGTCAACGCCTGGCCGATCATCGCCACTTGGTCCACCGACAGCAATGCGCGGATCGCCTCGACGCCCAATTGTTCGCTTGCGTGCTGTTGCGCCAGCCGCAGCAATTCGGGGTAATGCGGCTCAAGCCGGAATTGCTCCACCAGGCTCACAAAGTCCGATGTGCCGCGGGTGCGCTGGAGTGCTTCTTCAATCGCTTTGGCTAAACCGGCCTGGTTGCGCAGGTCAACGTTTTTCAAGCGTGAAAGCGTTTCTTTGCTCACAAAGCTGTGACGTTCCGCGTCGTCGCTTGCTTTCAATACGGCCAGCTGCGCCAGAGCAAGATCTTTTTCGACGCCTTGCTGGAAGTCGAATGCCCGAAAATAACGCGGCAACGCCTCGCGCGGAGTTGACGCTTCGCTTAGGAGCTGCGCCAACAAGCCGGGCGTCTTCTTGGAGCGTGAACGCCAGACGATGTCTCGCCCGGCGGGCGTGTTCCACTCGTTGTTGGTCTTGGTCAGCCATGCGGCCAGGCAGGCGTCCCATTGTCCTGCCGCGCCAATGCCCAACGCTTCCACATACCAACGATCTTCGCCGTCGTAACGCGAGGCAAGCTCGGCCCATAGTTGGGGCGCTTGCGGCGCATCGCTTTGGTGCAGCGCGACGGCGCACTCGCGCCGTACCTGAGGCGAAGGATCATCGACCAGCGACGCCACGATCGGGGCGATGTCTAATTTCAGTTGCCGCGCCAAGCGAATTCCGACGATGCGCAAATCCGGATCATCGGCCTTCAAGGCTTGTGAAACGTACTTCTCGCCTTGTCCCGGAATCTTGCCAAGCAGCCACAGCGCGCGGGCGCGATACCGGGGGTTCTTTTCGCTTTCCCACATTTTCGCCAAAGCCGGTTCGGCCTTGACACCCTGCTTGTGCAAATTCGTCCAAGCTAAATAGCGGGCGGAAGCATTGGGACTCTTGAGCGCTGCGACGCAGCCGTCGATCGTGTTAAAATCGAATTGGGGCACTCGATAGCCAACGCCCTGGGGCGCCACCCGGAATAAACGCCCGCGTTCCAAATCTTGCATGTTGTGACCGCCAACACCGGGATCGTACCAGTCGGTGATGAACAACGAACCGTCGGGCGCCACGCACACATCGGCCGGTCGAAACCAGTTGTCGCGCGCGCCGTGCAGAACATCGACCGACTCCGCCGAGTACCCGGCGCCATCTTTTTCCACCGGATACGCCCGTACGATATTTGGCCCGGCGTCGCAATGGATGACTTCGTTGCGGAAAACCTCGGGTAGCAAGTCGCCTTCATTCACGGTGATGCCCGTAGGCGAACCGCCGCCGGTTTGCAGCAAATTCGGTATGACGCCCGGATCGTTCTGATGCCAGTGGCGTGTGGGAATGTCCTCCTCCATACCGGTGCGCGGCGATTGCCATCCCGCGCCATTCATTTCGTCACGATAACCGTAGTTGCCGTACTCCATGACGTAGTTAATTCGCACGCCGCGGTTGCCATCGTCGTCATTGTCGCTTTGCCAGATCGTGCCGAACGAGTCGACCGTCGTTTCATAGTTATTGCGAAAGTTATGCGCCAGGACTTCGAACTCGCTGCCGTCTAAATTGCAGCGAAACACCATGCCGCCAAAGTACGGTTGCCCGTTGTCGATGACTTTGCGACCTAGCACATCCACCACGGGGTTGCCGTCGCGGTCGTGCACCGCTTGTCCGGTGTTGCCAAAGTTCCAATACAGTTTGCCGTCCGGTCCAAACAAAAAAGAGTGAGCCGAATGGTCGTGTTGGGGCTGCCCCGTTTTGGTGAACAGCGCCTCTTTGCGATCGGGTCGGTCGTCGCCGTCTTCGTCGGTAAAGACCCAAATGTTGGGTGTGGCCGACACGATTACTTTGTTGCCCAGCACGCAAATGCCCATGGCGGAATCGACTTCGCGCCCTTGGTAGTAAACCTTGGTTTTGTCCGATCGGCCGTCGCCGTCGGTGTCTTCCAGAATCAGAATGCGGTCCCCTTCCGGACGTTTTCCGAGGTGAAGGCGGTAATTCACCACTTCGCAGGCCCAAACCCGCCCACGATGATCGACGTCCAAGTTCGTCAAACTGAGGACTTCCGGCTCGGAGGAGAAGAGCGTCGCTTCGAGCCCGTCGGCCACATCGAGCGCGGCAACGGCTTCTTCCGGATCGTGGCTTCCAGCGGCGGACCCGCCTTGACTGCGCAGGGCCGACTGAGGCGGCCTTTGCGTATACACCGCGAACCGCACACTGGTGGAGCTTCCGCCCGCCTGGTCCGTTCCGCCGTTGTCCAGTCCCGCGCGAGCGCGGAACTTGACGTACCCCGGCGGCAAATCATACGCAATGAGCGAGTTGGCGTGCGTGCCGATGCCGTAAGCAACCGGCTTGCCCGCAATCCGCAGCGGGCTCCCCTCGGCGTTCTGATTCACCCGAACCTGGCCCCAGTCGGTGCCGGCGTATTTCCAGGGAATCTCGGTCAGCTTTTTCTCTTCGCCGCTGGCCGAGACCAGACGCGGCTCGGCCCAGTCGGCCCAGTCGCAGGCGAAGCCGTTGTCGCCATCCGTGACCACCAGATACAACTCTTTGGCCCCCGCGAGATCAACCTCGACGGGGACCGCATGGCCATCTGTTCGGGTGGTCAAAACATCGCTTTGAAAGGCCGGTTTTACGTTCCGGCTTGTTTCAGTCGTTTTTTTTTCCGGAGTTTGGAGCGTTTCGCCAATTTTGGCGGGCAAATTCAGCCGCTGGCGAATGGCGTCTCGGTTGAAACTCGCGGGTTGCGGCTCATCTTGGTTCTTTTCCAGTTCCGCCAAGGTGATCGGTTTCACTTGGACGCCTTCTTCGGGCACTTCACCCTTGGCGCACCACACAATGGCGTTGAGCACGACTTTGCGAAAGTTGGGATCTCCCCAGTTCCAATGGAAATGCCCGCCGGTGAACCCGAAACCGCGACCGCCGTCTTCGCGCTCCGCCGCCCAGGCCACGTGTTGCGTTTCGCCTTGCGCCACGGCTTTACGCACATCAGGGTTTCCGCTGTGTGGGCCGTCGGGACGGGTGAGCGTTTCCTTGGGCGGAACATCGCTCAAAATGGGCGTGACGCCTTCCATGCCCTCGCGAAAACGCATGTGGTAGTACCACTCGTCGTTGATCGAAAACGGCTCAACGCCGCGCGTCACCGGATGGTCCGGCAACTTCTTGAAGTTGGCGGTCCAGTGCGGGTTGACCGACCAATGCGCTTCAAAATAACCGCCAATCCAATCGAGAAAACGATCTCCGGTTTCTCCCTTGGGAATTTCCACCGCGTAATGCAAGCACACCACGCCCACGCCTTGTTTGGCCAGCTTGTCCATCTCTTGCAGATGCGGGATGACGGGGTGCCCACCGCCGCCGTCGGCGTACATCACCACACAGTCAGCGTCGTTGAATACGCTGGCGTCTTGCGGCCAACCGTTGCGGACGACCTCGGTCTTGATGTTCGGCATTGCGGCTTCCAGCTCTTTGGCCAGCAGCACGCAACCGGCGTAATGTTCGTGCGACCCGTAATCATGGCTGGCGCGGCCCGCGACAAATACAACTTTCTTTGGAGCATCATTCGAAGCCGAACTCTTGTCTTTGTTTTCCGTTTGACCGATTTGCTTGAGTTGAATGTCTTTGAACTGCACGATCATTGAGGGGCCTGCATGTAATTGCAGGGCGAGCAAGCCAGACGAGGCGGCCTTTTCCTTTTGATGGTCGGTCACGTCGACCGTGACCAAGCCATTGACCTTGTGAATCAGGTGATTGCCTTGCGCGATCACCGTGTAGTCGTTCCATTCCCCCTTTTTGTACGAGGCGAGAATGTCGGCCTCAGGCGTGGTGGCGCCAACATTCTTAATCTCGCCCGTGGGCGAGATTTCCACCTTGTTGCCGCGATGGGCCAGAATGCCGCGTCCGCGTTCTTCGTACAAAATGCCGGTGAAGTTGCCGCCGCTGTCAAAGTCGGCCTGGTAACCGCCGATGACCCATTTATCGGCTTCCTTGCTGCGGTACTGAATGCCGGAGTTGCCCCCCTCGATGCGGAACTTCAACCGCAATTCGAAGTCGGCCACTTCGCCCTGTCGCCAAATAATGAAGGTGTTTCCCTTGGTCGGATTGTCATCCGTCGTTTGGCCCGTAATGGCGCCGTCACGTACGCTCCAAAACTTGGGATTTCCATCCCAGCCTTCGAGCGTCTTTCCGTCAAAGATCGAGCGGAAACCATTCTCGGCGGCATCGTCGGCCGCCGGCGCGGCGGGCGGCGCAAGCAGCATTGCGGCCGCGGCCGCGCACGCTGCAAGGGTCAATCGGCGAAACATGCGAAACATCCTTCAGTTTTTGGAGAGTTGTGCGGGAAATTTGCCAACGCGGAGGGGCTAAACAGTTGAAAAACAAATTATCCCGCCCCAAAGGCAATGTCAAACGGTAGGGCGATCGAAGAGTTCGCGAGGAGACAAGGCGGGAGCGCGCTACGCACCGTTCAGATCAGGCGCAAAGCCAGCACAGCACGCCCTTCATTATACCGGCGCAAATGTCATTATCAAGAGTTCTAAATGAACATGCATTGAAGTATAAATCACTTATGTCAAATTTTGACTTTACAACTCAGCATCAAGTTATTTCATCATAAGAACTTGCAATGCCACCGAACGTTGTGACGTCGTCGTAAGTTTTTGTGAAAAAACGATTCCTGCGCCTGCGTGCAAGTGGGGTAAGGCGGCGACTTTGCCCACTTCGCCCTGCGAACGAGTCTCGCTCGACGGATCGACCTTTGGACCAACCTCCAACGCTCACGCGGGTTGGGGGATTTGCGGGCGCCGGTCGTTTGTTAAAATCGCGGGGCGGTCGCGGCGTCGTCGACGTTGGTTATCCCTCGTTCCTTCCTACCTTTTGGCCGGTTGTCATGAAGAAAGTTGCTCCCGGAGAAACCCGCATCGGTTGGATTGGAACCGGCGTCATGGGCGCAAGCATGTGCGGGCATTTGATCGCTAAGGGGTTTTCCGCGGTCGTTTACAATCGCACCAAAGACCGAGCCAAGCCGCTGTTGGACAAAGGCGCCAAGTGGGCCGATAGCCCCCAAAAGGTGGCGGAAGCCAGTGACGTGGTTTTCACCATCGTTGGCTTCCCCCGCGATGTGCGCCAAGTAATTCTGGGTGATGACGGCGTGTTGGCCGGCTGCAAAAAGGGCAATGTCATCGTCGACATGACCACCAGCGAGCCGTCGCTCGCCGTTGAAATTGCCGAGCGAGCCGCGGCTCAAGGGGTGCATAGCATTGACGCGCCCGTTTCCGGCGGCGATATCGGCGCCCGAGAAGCGCGGCTGTCGATCATGATCGGGGGAGACGAAGCGATCGTCGCAGCTTTGCAACCCTGCTGGGAGGCCATGGGAAAAACGATTGTTCTCCAGGGTGGGCCGGGCGCCGGTCAGCATACCAAGATGGTCAATCAAACGTTAATCGCCACCAATATGATCGGCGTGTGCGAGGGGTTGCTGTATGCCTACCGAGCGGGGTTGAACCTGGAAACGGTGATGCAGTCGGTCGGGCCGGGCGCCGCCGGAAGTTGGTCGCTGGCGAACCTCGGACCGCGGATTATCAACAACAATTTTGATCCTGGTTTCTTCGTCGAACACTACATCAAGGACATGGGCATCGCGCTGGAAGAAGCCAATCGCATGGGACTTTCGCTACCGGGTCTGGCGTTGGCCAACCAGCTTTACATCGCCTTGAAGGCTCAGGGACACGGGCGCGACGGTACACACGCGCTGCAATTGGCGCTGGCGTCGCTGTCGAACATCGACTGGAAAAATCGCTAATCTCCGCATCGGCCGCGCGATCGGAGTGGCGGATCACGCCCGATCAAGGCCTACGGAACCTTCGCTGGTTCCTTCTTTTGGGGATCGCGGCCGCGGTTTGTAAGCTAATTTTGAGGTGTTGTTTTTTCTGAAACCGCGCCTCGGAATATCGTATGGCAGTCGCCGATGCTGGCCCCGTGCCCGGAAGTTTGTTGGCTTCGCTTTTGTCGAACGAAACCTTTCGCCCGGCCGAGCCTGCCTCGCTGGAAGAAACGGGGCTCACGCCCACGTTCGTTGAAACGCTCATCTGTAAATACGTGCTGGCGGTCGGCTCGGCCACAGGCCGGCGCATTTCTGAAGAGCTTTGCCTTCCCTTCCGCGTTTTAGAGGGCTTATTGCAAGCGCTGCGGACGAAGCAGATTCTGGTTCACACCGGATCGGCGGCGCTGAACGATTACAACTACACCTTGACCGAACAAGGCCGCGACCGCGCCCGCAACGCCATGATCGCTTGCGCCTACACCGGGGCGGCGCCGGTTCCGCTGGCCGATTACATTGTTTCGGTCGAAGCGCAAACGGTGCGGGCCGAAGCGCCGCGCCGCGAGCAACTCGAAAAGGCGTTCAGCGATATTCACGTCGAGCCGGAATTGTTCGATCAACTGGGACCCGCGCTGAACTCGGGCGCCGGCTTGTTCTTGTACGGCGCGCCGGGCAACGGCAAGACGACGCTCGCCAAACGCATGACGGCCTGTTACGGCGAGTCGATCTGGCTGCCGCGCACGATTGTGGAAGATGGCCAGCTCGTGAAATTGTTTGACGCGGCGTTTCACGAGCCCGTTCGCACGCAAGAAGGAAGCATCCTTAAAGCGGCCGATCATGACCGACGCTGGGTCAAGATCGTGCGACCGACGGTGATCGTGGGCGGCGAATTGACCATGGACGCGCTCGAGATCAAGCATGATCCGATCAGCAACATCAGCGAAGCGCCGATCCAAATGAAAAGCAACTGCGGCTGCTTGCTGATTGACGACTTTGGCCGGCAGCACATTGAACCGCAACAACTGCTCAACCGTTGGATCGTACCTTTGGAAAACAAGGTCGATTACTTGACGTTGGCCAACGGTAAGAAGATCCAGGTGCCCTTCGAGCAGTTAGTGATCTTCTCGACGAACCTCGAACCGTCGGACCTGACCGACGACGCCTTCCTACGGCGCATTCCGTACAAGATCGAAGTGACCGATCCGAGCGAAAAAGAATTTCACCTGCTGTTTTCGATCTTCGCCCGGTCGTTCGGCTGCCGGTACGACGCCGCGGCGGTCGATCATCTGATCCAAAAGCACTACCGGCCCAATCGCCGGCCTTTCCGTCGTTGCCAACCGCGCGACTTGCTGCAACAAGTTCGCAATTTCTGCGTCTACAACGACCTCCCCACTGAGATGCGCCCCGAATATTTCGACCGTGTGGTGAAGAGTTACTTCACCGTGGTGGCAGGCAAATGAAGTTCATTTTCATGACGCGTGAAAGTCGCATGCATATCACAATGACAAAACCCACAGTAATGGCGGTGGGCTTTGCTGTTTCTTGCATTGTCGCTTCATGAGGGTCTTAGACGACGGCGGCGAACCGCCCCTACCGCCATGCCAATGGCGCCGATGCCCAACAGACTAAGTGACGTTGGCTCGGGAACCGCGCTATTCGAAGTTACAACCGTGGTTGCGAAGTTAGTAATCTGATATTCCGCGGAGGTACTCAGAAGCAAGAAGACGTTTGATACGGAAGATTCGTTTACGCTGAAATCCGCGATGTCAATCGTGTCTCCAATCGATACGCCGCCGACTGGATTGACTAAGTAAATAAGCCGCAATATATCACCGCCAACCGACCATTCGGCAAATACACCTTCGGTTGGCCCGCCAAAGAACTGACCTGGAAAAGTTGGGTAAAAAACGATGCCCGCGATTTCGTTGTAGGTTCCGTCGGTCCCTACGACGGAAGCGCCGCTTATTGTCAAAGAGTCTCCCGTCGACAGAATACTTGGTAGGCCGAACCGTTCGATGTACGTGTCGGTATCGGTGAAGAAAGCCTTGAACTCGAACGACGCTCCGTCGAGTCCCAGGGTATCGGCGCCACCTCCCGTATGTTGCAGATTTCCCGTTGCGGTGTAAGTGATCACCGCGGCGTTTGTTTGCAGTGACGCACTGAGCGCCGCAAGGGAGCCAATTGAAACTATAAGAGCGAGCTTTCGGAACATGACTCTCCTCCTTGTATGATGGTCAGATCGGGGGGTATTAGTTTATCGCGATGACTACTATAGTTGGGTGGCGGTATCGCGTCAATGAATTTTGACTAGGCGGATGGGCGAGGTCATAGCTTGGTCGCAAGCGTATTATTTCGCGGTATACTTCGCAAGGAGCTTCTCGCCTAGCGTGGCTTAGCACCGTTCGTAGTGGGCGGACCAAAATAGCGCCGTTCCTCCAGGATGTCACCGGACGAAAAGATGAACACGGTGGACGAAGGTGTTAAGGTTTCGTCGCCGGTGTTTACGGTGTTTACGCCCACGTATAACCGCGGTTCGGTCCTGCACCGGGTTTATGAAAGCTTGTGTGCGCAGACATTTCGCGACTTTGAATGGCTGATTGTCGATGACGGCTCGACCGATGACACGCCGGTGCGTGTCGGGCAATGGAAGCAAGCGGCGAGTTTTCCGATTCGTTACTTCGTGCAAGAGAATCGCGGCAAACACTTTGCCTTCAATCGCGGCGTGCAGGAAGCGCGGGGCCGGTTCTTCTTAACGCTCGACTCCGATGATGCTTGCACGCCGGAAGCGCTGGAACGATTCCTTTTTCATTGGAACTCGATACCCGCCGACCAGCGTGAGGCCTTCTCGGCCGTGACTGCTTTATGTCGAGACCAGCATGGCCGTCCGGTTGGTTCCCGGTTTCCGCAAGATGTGCTGGACTCCGACTCGTTAGAAATTCGCTATCGCTACCACGTGACTGGTGAGAAATGGGGCTTCCAACGGACTGACGTGCTACGTCAGTTTCCTTTTCCGGAGGCGCTCGAAGGGCAATATCTGCCGGAAGGCGTGGTTTGGTCGCGTATCGCGCGGCGGTACAAAACGCGGTTTGTGAATGAATTTCTGCGGATCTACTACATCGAAGAAGGTTCGCTGGTGCATGGACACGCGCCGCAGCGTCATGCGGCGGGCGGACGGTTGCAACACCAAACGGTGTTGAACGACGAGATCGCCTTCTTCCGCTTCGCCCCGCGCGAGTTTCTCCGCTCGGCGGTGCATTACGTACGATTCAGTAATCACTTGGGAGTTGGGCTGTCGGGCCAAGTGAGGGATTTGAGCAATCGGTTAGCGAAAACGCTGTGGCTTCTTGCCGTTCTTCCTGGGCTCGTGGTTTACCATCTCGACCGAAACCGATACTGGCGCATTCTGCGCGAGCAACGACGCCCGGCGAAGTTTTTAATGTCGCGGGTCTTGATGCGTTCGGGCTTATGCCGGTTCTTCACGATTCAGCAGGACGGGTTTCGGCTGCGGTTTCATCCGACGTCCATCTCTGCGGCGCTGTGGATCGACCCGCACGACCGGCAGGCCGAGGCGCGTTTCTTTCAAGCGTTTCTTCGTCCAGGCGATACGGTGATCGACGTGGGCGCCAACGTGGGAACCACCGCCTTAACCGCCGCGGTACTGGTCGGACCTCAAGGGCAGGTTGTGGCGGTGGAGCCGCATCCGCAAGTGTTTCGGTACTTGCAGGAAAACATCCATCGGAACGAAGCGTCCCATGTTACGCTGCATAACGTGGCGCTGGGGAGCGAAGAACGAATCGCAAGGCTTTCCAATCAATCGGCCGATGATCAGAATCGCATGGGCGACGCAAACGGCGTTGAGGTGCAAGAAACCACGCTCGATCGTTTGACGCAAAACCTGGCGTCGATCGCGCTGCTCAAGATTGACGTGGAAGGTTACGAAAAATTCGTGCTTGAAGGCGCCTCGCAAACGCTGTCGAAAACCGAGTGCGTTTACTTCGAAGCGAGCGAAGAGAACTTCCGCCACTACGGCTACACCACGCCCGATGTGTTGACACTGTTGAAGCGGCAGGGCTTTTCCGTGTTTCAATGGAAAGGCGGTGCGCTCATTCCCGTGCCTGAAGGTTACCGCGCCCAGCGGCTGGAAAATCTGATTGCAGCGCGCAACGGCGAGTGGCTGCAAACGCGAATGCAAGACTCGAAATCGCGGTCGGGCGTTTCAATCACTTGATTAGCGCGCCGCTCTTGGCGAAGGGCTTAAGGTTAGGGCGTGTTCTTTTTGCGGCCGGCGGTTTCCAGCACCGCCACCAGCGCAAGAATACAAAAGACCAGGAGCACAATGACCGCGGCGCCCCAGCGATTCACTTGCGAGAGCAGCAAGGCGCCCAGTCCGCAGGTCGCGGTCGTCAGGTAAATCGTCAGCACGGCCTGAGGTTTGGTCAGTCCCAGTTCGACGAGCCGATGCGAAAAATGGCTCTTATCGCCCACAAACGGGCTGCGTCCTTCGCGCACGCGAATCCACAGCACGGTGGTCATGTCGTAAAGCGGCACGGCCAGCACACAGAGCGGCGCGAGAATCGTATGCTGCGACGTGGAATGATAGCCCGTGAACGTAGCCAGCAAGGTGGCCGTCGCCATGCAGAAGCCGACGAAGTAACTGCCGGCATCGCCCATGAAGATGCGCGCCGGAGTCCGGTTGTGCCACAAAAACCCGAGTAGCGCGCCGACCAGCACCAATAAAAAACCCGCTACGAACAACTGCGGCGAACCGGTTTGCGGATCGGGCATCGTGAGCAGCACCGCGGCAAGCATCGCCGAACTGATCGCCGCCACGCCGCCCGACAGGCCATCCATGTTGTCGAGCATGTTGAACGAGTTCACCAGGGCGATGATCCACAACACCGATAGCGCACCGGTCAGCAGCGGGGCATCGACAAACAGGCTCAGCCGCAATTCTTCCCACCGCCACACGCACAGCGCCGCAACCGCCGCCTCGGTTCCTAACCGCAGTTGCCAAGGCAGGCCGCGCAGGTCATCGGTCAGACCGAGCAGCATCATCGCCGTTCCAGCGGCCAACAACAGCCAAAGTGAGCCGGCTTTCTCCAGCACGCCCGCCGCATGAGGTTGCGCGAACTCGGGCAAGAGCGCGGGGTTCTTGGTCGAAAGGTATGCCGCCCCATGCACGATCGCCAAGGTGGTCACCACTCCTAGCCAGATGGCCAAGCCGCCGCCGCGCGGCGTGGGCGTGGTGTGAACCTTGCGATGGCCAGGATGATCGACCAACCCCCAGCGGGGCGCCCAACGACGGAGAAAAAACGTCGCCAGCCACGCCACCAGCAAACCGGGTAGCACGGCGCCAGCGGCAAAGAGGGCAAGATCGCGACTGCTCATGGAAGGTTCATTCAGACGGCGGCGCCAGACCGGCGGCTAAGCGGACAGGCGCCGGCTGCGATAATAATCGCGGCACTGGGTGAAGAAGCGATGATACTCGCTGCGGCGGTAATCGGGATAGGTCCACTCGCGCGGCCGCCAGGCGCCGTATTGATAATGCAGCGTGACTTCCGCAAAAATACCGCGATCTAAATACAAGCGGTGGTCGCGGTCCTTGGTCGTGGCCAGCACCAACTTGGCTTCGGTCAAATACCCCGGATCGAGATTGAGCGGCCGCGCTTCCGGCGCCGGGTTTTGCATTCGATATTCCTCCTCCCACGCATTGGTGGCTAGTTTACAAGCGACCAACGCGGGCGGGTCAATGAACCTCTCGAAGGCAAAGAACGTCTTTTTTAGACCGGGCCCCATTTGCTTGATGTAGTAGGCCGTGTCGTCAAAGTCGAACGGTTCGCTGGCCAGCGCAATCGGCCCCCATGCTTGCTCCAATCTTTGTTTTGCCCAAGCCAACGCCTCTCCATAACGGCTAAACGCCGCAAGGATTAAGAGCACCGGAGGATGTAGGCGAACATCGCCCATACGTGAGAGGCCGTTCAGAAAGCCGAAATGTTTACGAGATTCGCCATGTCGCCCAGACCGTTGCCGTACGGTCGTCAAGCGAAACGCGGTAAAGCACCGCCAAGGGCGCGGCAATAAGGATGCGTTCGCCTCCACCGCGAGATTCACCTTCGTTTTGCGGGTCGTTTTGCAGAAGGGAATCGATGCGATCGGCCGCCTCAGAAACGCCGGCACGATCATTCGCCTGGAGCCATAGCTGCGATAATTGCTGCTCGGCGAAAGGGCGCCAGACCACGGTAAACTTCATGAGCGGCCAAGGTCTTTCCAGATTTCCGCCAAGGGACGCCCGCCGGTAGCGTTACGCGCCCGGTCCAACTCGTCCGCGCTATAAGGGCACTGGTCGGATTCCTTCAACTGAAAGGAGCCATCTGGCACGAAACGTCCTAAGGTGCGTCCCGAGGGGTCGCAAAGTTCCACCGGTTCGGTGAACTGATTCAGGGCTTCGCTCACGAATTCAGTAACGGTCACTCGCGTCATGGGTCGTTCCTTGTGCAGGGCGATGGAATCGCCAAGCATTACGTCTTTTTTAATCATACCAAATTCCGATACGCGTTTGGAGCATTGAACGACGCGCCACCCTACCCCCGCGGCACGGATCGCCATTACAATGCCGGGCGGAATTTGTCTCGTCGAACTTTTGAGGAAATCATGGCTAAGCAGGAGAAAACGGCAATCACGCCGACGCGGCAGGAGGATTATCCCGAGTGGTATCAACAGGTCGTTCGCGCGGCCGATCTGGCGGAGAATTCGCCCGTGCGCGGGTGTATGGTCATCAAGCCGTGGGGGTATGCGTTGTGGGAGAATGTCCAGCGCGTGCTCGACCAAATGTTCAAAGACACAGGGCACGAAAACGCCTATTTTCCGCTGTTCATTCCCATGAGCTTCCTGGAAAAGGAAGCCGAGCATGTGGAAGGATTCGCTAAAGAATGCGCCGTGGTGACGCATCATCGCTTGGAGCCGGGCCCCAGTGGTGGGCTCGTTCCGGCCCCCAGCGCGAAGTTGGAAGAACCGCTGATTGTGCGCCCCACCAGCGAAACGATCATCGGCGCGATGTACGCCAAGTGGGTGCAGTCGTACCGCGACTTGCCGATCCTGATCAATCAGTGGGCGAACGTCGTGCGGTGGGAGTTGCGCACCCGTTTATTCCTGCGCACCGCGGAATTCTTGTGGCAGGAGGGGCATACCGCGCACGCCACGGCGGAAGAAGCTCAAGAGGAAACGCGGCGCATGTTGGATGTGTACGCCGACTTCGCCGAGAACTGGATGGCCATGCCCGTGATTAAGGGTGAGAAGACCGCCGATGAGCGATTCCCCGGCGCCGTTACGACCCTGTCCATCGAAGCGATGATGCAAGACCGCAAGGCGCTGCAAGCGGGCACGTCACACTTTTTAGGTCGGAACTTTGCGAAGGCGCAAGAGATCAAGTTCCAAAATCAAGAGGGTCGCGAAGAGTTCGCATGGACCACATCGTGGGGCGTGTCGACGCGGCTCGTGGGCGCCCTGGTTATGTCGCACAGCGACGACGACGGCCTGGTGTTGCCGCCGCGGCTGGCGCCCAAGCATGCTGTAATTCTGCCCATCTATCGAAACGACGAAGAACGGTCACGCGTACTGGATTACTGCAACTCGCTCAAGCGCGATCTGGAGCAGCAATCGTTTGGCGGCGGACCTGTGCGCGCGTTTCTCGATGACCGCGACATTCGCGGCGGCGAGAAGTCGTGGCATCACATTAAGCGCGGTGTGCCTATTCGGATAGAAGTCGGCCCGCGCGATCTGGACGGCAACAAAGTCGTTCGTTATCGGCGCGACCGTGGACCGAAAGACAAAGAGTTTGTCGATCGCGCACAGTTCATCGCCGAAATCGGCGGCGTCTTGGATGAGATGCAGCAGAATCTTTTCCAACGCGCACTGAAGTTGCGTGAGGAAAACACGCGCACCATCGACAACCTCGAAGACTTCCGCGCGTACTTCACGCCGATAAACGAAAATCAGCCCGAAATTCACGGAGGCTTTGCGCTGTGCCATTTCACCGAAGGCGACGCCACGATGCAAAAGATCCTGGCCGAGTTAAAAGTCACTCCTCGGTGTATTCCCCTAGATGCGAATGATGAGCCCGGCAAGTGCATCTTCACGGGCAAGCCAAGCCAACGCCGTGCGGTGTTCGCCAAAGCATACTGAGCGAACAACGGATTCTCCTGAGATGCTTTTTCCACGGCGTCGTGAACGCGGTTCACGGCGCCTTTTTTTGTCAAAATTGATTGACTTGCAATGCATAGTTCAGCTATACATAGGTCAGCAAGGCAAGGAAAAGCATGAAGGAGAACGACAAATTCAGCCGGGATTTGTTGCGCGGCAGCCTCGACTTGATGGTGCTGTCGGTCTTGGCGGAAGAGCCGCGGTACGGTTATCTCATCCAAAAACGTCTGCGTGAAGCGGGGGGCGACAGCCTGGAAGTCCAGGCCGGAACGCTCTATCCGCTGTTGCATCGCCTTCAGTCCGAAGGCCTGATTCGAAGCCGCTGGGACGACACGACCGGCCGGCGTCGCAAATGGTATGAACTCACGGTCAAAGGGCGAAAGCAACTGGAGCGCCAAGCCGTGCAGTGGCGGCGCTACGCCGACTGCATTGGTCGTTTGCTGGCCCCCGTGATGAATCCGCCCCCTGAACCTGTTTGATTTCCCACGGTTTCTGCGATGGCGTCATCGCTGCGCGGCGTCATCGCTCTACCCGCATGTGAGGTGGCGCATGTCGGAACGTGAATTCGAGACGTACTTGACGTTGCTATGCCGACTGTTGCGGCTCGACGCCGATCAGCGCGAAGCCATCGCGGGCGAATTGCGCGACCATTTGGAGGAGCGGTTGACCGAGTTGAAGTCGCTTGGTGTGGCGCACGACGAGGCCGTACGGCTCGCTTTGGATGAGTTTGGCGACGCGGCTGGCCTGGCTTCGGAGTTTTCTTCTATCGCCCGGAACGTGAAAAGGAGAAGGTTTATGCGAATTACCGTTGGTTCGACGATCGCGGCCGCCATGGCGGCGATGGCCGCCATGGCGCTTTGGCCCGAGGCCCAGCCCGGTCCGGCTCCTGCAACGGCGGTGGCCCAAGCGCCGCAAGCTCCCAAACCGGCGGAAGGTCTCGCGCCGCAACCGGGAGCGTCAGCCCCATCAGCGCCGGCGTCCGCAAGGCCGCTGGAGCGCCGATTGTCGGCGGAATTTATCGAGACGCCGCTGCGTGATGTGCTGGAGTTCATCGCTGATGCTTCGGACGTTCAGCTTTATACCAACGAAAAGCGGCTGGCCGCGGCCGAGATTTCCGTCGATTCGCCCATTACGATCCAACTTCGCAACGTGCGCGTCGACATGCTGCTCGATTTGACGTTGGCCCAGGCGAGCGAGCAACTGGCATACGTCATGCGGGATGGGATCGTTCTCGTTTCCACGCAGGAGGATCTGGAAGGCGCCGCCGAGGTTCGCATCTACAACGTGCGCGATTTGTTGAAACTACCCGATGCCTCACACATGCAGGCGATGCCGGGAATGGCCGGCGAAGGCGGTTATGGCGGCATGTCAGCAGGCGGTCCTGGTTTTGGTGGGGAAGGTATGGACGCCGGATACGGCGCCTCGTACGGCATGGGCATGGGCATGATGCCAGGCGCTGCGGCCCCATCCAGGGACGATCGCGCCGAAACCCTGGTGCAAGTGATCCGCACGGCCGTGGGGCGCGGAGCGTGGCGCGAACAAGGCGACTACGGCACCATCGCCATTTATGAAGGTTTGCTCGTGGTCAATCATAATACGCGCGTCCATCAACAAGTCGAGCGGTTGCTCGACATGATGCGTTCGGCAGCTCGCGCCGAGGGACAACCACAACCCTGAACCCCAAGAAAGTTTGGCGCACCGACGCTGGCTTGTCTTATCCTCATCACTTCCCACGGAATCGGAATCATGACGACACGCGACCTCCGAACCCTCTCTTTCCTGCTGTTGATTACCATGGCCGCATTCTCGGATGACACGCCGTGGCGCGGCTGGGGATTGGCGATGGCGCAGGAACTGAGTCCGCCCGCAACTGCGCCGGTCGCACGACTGGAAAACGTCGAGCGGAATGACGCGCGAACGCAACAACATCTGGCGCAACAAATTCCAATCGAGTTCGTTGAAACGCCGCTGGCCGATGCTCTGGAATATCTACGCGATGTGCTTAACGTCCAGGTGTATGCGAACTGGAAACCGATCGAACAGGCCGGCGTGGGGCCCGATTCGCCCATTTCGCTCAACCTGAAGCAAGTTCGCGGCGCCATGGCGTTGGAATTGATACTCGATCAAGCCGGCGCCGATCAGTTGGCGTACATCATTCGCGATGGAGTCGTGATCGTCTCGACAATATCCGATTTAGAAGGCGCCACGATGATGCGAGTTTACAACTGTCGTGATTTGTTGTCTCGCGCCAACCAAAGTTACGACCCCAGCGCCATGGGGGCGCCTCCTGGAATGAGCGGTGGTAGTGGTTATGGTGAGTACGGTTCGGAAGGGTACGGTGGCGTGGCGCCGCCCGGCGGTGGCGGTTATCCTGGCGCCGCCGGCGGAGTTTCCGGCAAGGAACAGCCGACCCAAGTTGTCACTCCGACGGTAAGCAGTCCCGCCGGACAACGCTTGGTGAACATCTTGACCTCAGCGGTCAAGCCCGCGACTTGGCAATCTGCCGGGGGCGTAGGTAGCATTGCTGAATTTCAAGGGTTGATCGCGGTGAACCACAACGCCCGCGTGCATGCCCAAATCGAGCACATGTTACAGCAGCTTCGGGTAGCCGCCCGCAGCGATGATGGGGGCCGCGGCGCAACAGGGCAGCCGTAGCCGCGATGTTCGGCGGCTTTGACCTAGGCGGCAGACTCAAAGCCACGGCGTTTTCCCTCGCCACTCAAACTGCGGCAGCGGCCAGGGGGTGCTCTGACCACCCCTGACCCGAAACCGGACTATGCTGATCTCCGCCATTCGAGGGCGTTGCGTGGACAAACACTGGGAAACTTAGCCGGCCTATTCTACCTAACCTGCGGCGACGCTCTTGGGCTTGTCAGAAAATGTGATTCTGCGATATCTGCCACGAGTTGCGAAACTAGGTTGGCTCTGACGGCAATCCCGAAAGTTCTGATTATTCCCGTTCTGCCGTACCGATCGGATGTAGCGTGACATTGTATCGCGCGGCCTCGCGCGGCCCGTGGAGTCACGGGTTCCGGCCGCCGGCCCGCAGGTCGCCTGAGTTCGGCGGTCCCGGGACAAGCTGAATCTCTGGATTTGATTCCGAGTCGGAGGCAAACTGATGAAGCGGAGTCCCGCATGGTTGTTCGCGCTCGCGCCGGTCGCCGGGCTATTGCTCGCCGCGGCGCCTGTTGCAGCGCAAATGGCCCCCTCGCCGTATTACCCCGCCGCTGCGGGTTATCCCGTTCAACCGGCCTACTATGCTCCGTATGGCATGATGCCGGGAGGTCCGCCTCCTGCGATGTATGCCCCTCAGGAGATGTTAGCGGGGTACAACGCGCCCGTGGTCGTGCATGACCCCAGCGTCATGCCGGCCGCCTTCGGCGGCTGCCAAAGTTGCGGAGGCGGCGGATGTAACGCCTGCGTTGGGGGCGCCGGTCGCGGTCTCTTGCAAGGCGGCGGCTGCGCCTGCGGCATGGACGGCAGTTGCGACTGCGGCTATGGCGCCGGTCCGTTGGGTCCGCCCTGGGGCATGGGAACGCCTGGCGGAATTGGTATGAATAACGGCCAGGGCATCATGACGAAACACGGTCCTCAAGGCTGCACCGGCAGCGCCGAAGGGTGCGCGGGATGCTGCACGCCGCGGTGGTGGGACTTCCAAGCCGAGTTCATGTATATGACGCGAGAGGAAGTATCCCGCCGCGTGAACTTCGCTTCACAAGGCGTGGGAGGCCCCATCGTGTTGGACACCGATGACCTGGACTTCGATGAAGAACCTGGTTTCCGGCTCATGGGATCGCTGTTGCTTGGCCCCGGCACGAACCTGGAAGGCGGTTACTTTGGAACGTTCCACTGGGACAGCACTGCCCAGGCCGTGAGTGCTAACAACGACTTGTTCTCCGCCATCAGCCAGTTCGGTTTGATTAACATTCCCAACTTGCCGGAAGTGAACAACTCGAACCTTCAAAAGATCGATTATTCATCGGAGCTGCATAACTGGGAGCTCAATGTGCGGCGCCGCTGGGTTTCGCCGAACTGCCGGTTCCATACCTCGGCCTTGGTCGGCGCTAGGTATATGGTGTTGGATGAAGACTTCAACTACTTCATCAGCGCGGGGAACCCGGTCATCGGCACGACGAATACCCGGATTTCGACCTTCAACGACTTAGTCGGTTTCCAATTAGGCGGCGACATGTTGGTGTGCTTGTTTCCCGGCGTGAAGTTGGGCGGTAACTTGAAGGCAGGCGTGTACGGTAATCGGGCCGAGAACAAGACCAACATCGCGGTCATGCGGCCCGATCCCGCTTTGAACCAGTTCTTTAACGAGTTCGGCGACGATTCCGATGCGGCGTTCGTGGGTGAAGGCGGTTTCGAAACAATCTTCGAAGTTTCCGAACGGACGACCCTTCGCATTGGCTATCAACTGCTGTATGTCAACGGCGTGGCCCTGGCGCCCGAGAATTTCAATCCGGACTTCCGCCTGGCGGTTCGCCCGGTCAACGTGAACCACAACGGCGACGTGTTCTACCACGGGTTGCAAACCGGTTTAGAGTACACCTGGTAACGACTTACTCCGCAAGTTGTTGTCCACCAAATGCCAGCGCGGCGCCAAAATGCCGCGCTGGCGTCGTTTCTTGCCCGTGGAAAACTCTAACGGTTATTCGGAACACTCCGCGCGCGCCCAATGTTCTGACGGCGCCGGTTGGAATCGCCGAATCTTAAATAGGTGTTTTGTGGGTTCTTACGGTTCTGACGCCCGGGGGAAAGGCGCCGACCATGAATGTTGTTTGCGAACCGCGACGACGCAGTTATGCCGCTTGGACTTTGGCCATCCTCCTGACGATGATGGCGGTCGTGCCGGCGTACGCGGAAAAGTTTCCAGAAGGGCCATGCGAAACATGCACTGCCGGATGCGTCGTTACGGATCCGTCGCTGGCGGGCGAGGGAGCCTTGCCGCCCGCAATGATCATCGAACGCACGCCGTGTGTTTACAAGCCCTACGACTTGGACCCGTGCTACAACCTGCGTTGCGACCTGAATCCCGGTCCGCCGCCGTCCTGGCTTTGGGTGCAGGCCGATCTGGCGCCGCTCTTCCGCGACACCGCCCAAGATGTGACGTACCAACGCGTTGGCGCGCCCGGCCCAGTGGTGCTTGGAACGCAAACCATCGACCTCGAGTTCCAAGGCGGTCTGCGGTTCCTGGTCGGCGGACGCATTAACGATATTTACAGCATCGAAACGTCGTTTACCGGCTTCCAGCATTGGGAGGACAGCGACGCAATTCGCGACTTTTCCGTCAATAACTTTGGCGGGCAAGGGAACTTGTTTTCGCCCTTTGCCAACTTTGGCGATCCGCTGTTGGACTTGGACGGATTGCCAATTGGTATCCTGGGGCTGGACTTCAACAACTTCGCCCAGGTGGCGATTGACACCAGCTACGATAGCGTCGAATCGAACTTCATGGTCGAAATGCCTCGCATTCGCAACTTGGATTCGGCTGTTTCACTTGGCGTGCGATACGTTGAAATTGACGAAGCGTTCGCCTATCAATCGGCATCCTTCGTGCCTGCTGGCGGATCGACCGTGGGTATTCGGAATAATGTGGATAACGAAATGATTGGCGTCCAGTTGGGATACCGGGCTCGGTTCCTCATCGAGCCCCGGGCCTGGCTCGATTTCGATGTGCGCGGCGCCCTTTACCAAAACCGTGTCGAACACGTACTGCAATATCGCCAAACTCAGGCCGGGGTTCAGGTGGGGGCGTTTGACGGGGCCGATGCCGACGAGCAAACCTCCTACGGCGGCGACTTGAGCCTGGTGATGCATTACCTTGTGACGCCCAACGTCGCGGTCCGCTTGGGCTACCAGGCGATGTTGTTCGATAGTGTCGCTCTGGCGGCGGAAAACATTGTCCCCGCTGGCGTGCAAGTTGCCGCACCCGCGGGAGGGCCCAATACCTTGGTGTACCCACCCCTGGAAATTGACCATACGGGGGAAGTGGTGTACCACGGACCGGTGGTCGGTGTGATGGGTATATGGTAAACACGCTGCGAGCCCGCATTAAATCTTGAACGCGGTGAAGGTTGGCTTAAACCTTCACCGCGTTTTGTCGTTTTGTCGCTGCGTCATGGCACGGCGTTGTCCCTTCGCAACATTCTTGTCGGCTGCGTCGCACGTTCGCGACCGCTTGCGTCGCTTGACCCCTCGCGACGTGGTTCTTACCATGAACTCGAAGCCCAAGGGCGCCTTGAAGTGCCCCACTTGCGCTTATTGTTCATTTTTTGCCTTGTTTTTGACTCAATTTCTGGATTCATTATGCCTTTGGAGCGCGACGCGAGCGACAAACAACTCGGAGCGGCAATTGGCGAAGCCGGACCGGACGAACTCTCTACGGCGGCCATGGAAAGTCCGGTCGATTTACCTCGCATCGAACGCGCCGTACGCGAAATTCTGGCCGCAGTGGGCGAAGATCCCGATCGCGAAGGTTTGCGCGAAACGCCGGCTCGTGTGGCCCGGATGTACGCTGAACTCTTCCGCGGACTTCACCAGGACCCCCGAGAGCACGTAAAAAAGTTTTTTACGGAGAAGTACGACGAAATTGTCCTCGTTCGCGATATCTCCTTCGAAAGCGTATGTGAGCATCACCTCTTGCCGTTTATGGGGAAGGCTCACATTGGATATCTGCCCGCGGGTAAAGTGATCGGGTTAAGCAAACTGGCGCGCGTCGTGGAAGTGGTTTCGCGACGGCCGCAAGTGCAGGAACGCATGACCGAGCAAATTGCTGATCTCTTGGTGAATGAACTTGGAGCCAAAGGCGTGGGGGTGGTGATTGAAGCGACGCACACTTGCATGACCATTCGCGGCATTCGTAAACCCGGTAGCCTGTGTGTTACTTCCGCCATGAAGGGGTTGTTCCGGACCAACCTTTCGACACGGGCGGAAGTGATGCAATTGATTTACGGCCACAAACAGTAGTTCCGCCGCCGTCCGGAGCGTGAAGTTGGTCACCCTGGCGGCGGGCAGAAAATTTCGAAGCGCACGTTAGAAAACTGCTCTTGACGAGCGTGGGCTCCGAACGTACCTTTCTCCTCCATTTCCGTGAACGCGCGAAGCAATCCGTTCGGGGCTAATGACGGCGAATCGCCGTTTGCGATGAGGTGGACGACGCGCGCGGGGCTCATCATGGCGGGGGTTGTCTCGCTGGGGCTCTTGGCCACGGCGGCGTCGCTTTCGCCGGACGGCCGCGGTTATGGAACGCATCAGCAGTTGGGCTTACCGCCGTGTACGTTCGAGGTTCTCGCAGGGCTGCGATGTCCCTCGTGCGGCATGACGACAGCCTGGTCCTGCTTGATGCGGGGCCGTGTGACGCAAGCGGCTGCGGCGAACGTGGGTGGAATGCTGCTGGGCATAGCGGCCATGAGCGCGGGGCCCTGGGCGCTGCTTTCGGGTTTGCGCGGACGATGGCTGTGGCGTCGCCCTAGTGAGTTCGTCGTGGCGGCAATCATGGCGGGAATTGTCGGCGTGACGCTGATCGACTGGTGCTTCCGCATCGGCCGAGGGTGGTGACGTCTCGCCGACCGGGCGACGCCGTCAAAAGGCACGCTGCGACGGAAACGAAAAAACGAATACCGGGGCCAGATCATACCTACGGGACCAACAGGATCGTTCGTTCCGAGGAAACCAGGCGAGGGAACGCCATGCACTTTACAACACCGGGGCGGCACGTTCTCACGGTTGCCGTGCTTCTCCTTGCGTTAAACACGCTCGGAGGGTGCGCGATCGTCAATCACTTGCTGTACGTCGTGCGCGGGGCGACCGTGCCTGCCGAGTTCGACGGCCTCAAAGGCAAACGCGTGGCGGTGGTTTGCGTTTCGGCGAATGAAGACTACGGCCCCGACTCCACAACCGAAATGCTCTCGAAAGAAATCGAGCGGCAACTGAAAGAAAACGTCAAAGACGTGACCTTGGTCCGCCACAGCGAGGTGGCCAATTGGATCGACCGCAACGATTGGAAGTATGACTACCTGCAAGTTGGCCGCGGCGTAAAAGCCGAGATGGTCGTCGGCATTGATGTGGGACGCTTCAGTATGCACGAAGGCGGCACCCTGTACAAAGGGCACGCCGACGTCGAAATCCAAGTGTTCGATATGACCCAGCAAGGCGCCAAGGTCTATCAAACCATCATCGACGACTTCTCCTTCCCTACCAGCGGCGCCCAAGCCGTAACCGACATTTCCGAAGCCAAGTTCAAGCGGGCCTTTATCAAGGTTTTGGCCCAAGCGATCTCGCGCAGCTTCTATGCCTACGAGATCCAGGAAGATGTGGCGCCGGACCGCGCCTTCCTGTCGCGGTAACTGCCTGTTGTGGTAATTCGAAGGTGCGCCGCTTGGCTCGCTTGCCGAACGGCACTTACTCGGCGTAAACCAACTAGGCCACGGTTGTTTCCAATGCTGCCTGCACGGGCGCCGTGTAACGCAACGTGACGAGGGTAATATCGTCAAACTGCGCCGCGGCGCCTTGGAACTGGCGTACCTGATCGATCACCGCCGTGGCGGTTTCTCCGGCGTCTTCATGTTCGCTCCGACGTAGGCACGCCTCAAGACGTTCCTCGGAGAAGAGCGACTCATTCACGTCTTGCGCTTCGGTTACGCCATCGGAGTAGAGCAACAGCAGGTCGCCCGAGCCGAGCATGGCGCTGTTCGATTGGTACATTTGCCCCGCAGCGATTCCCAGGGCCATGCCGTGCCGCCCCTCCAACGTTTCCAACACGCCGTTCTCTCGGCGAATGTAAGGCGGATTGTGGCCGGCGTTGGTGTAATGCAGTGTTCCTGTGACGGTATCGAAGATCGCGAGGAACATGGTGACAAACATGCATGCTTCGTTTTCCGCCGAGAGATGCTCGTTCAGAAAACGCACCAGGTCATGCGGTTCGTCATAGTTCCCGCGGGCCGCGTCGAGCAACGTTTTCGTCACCGCCATGAACATGCCGGCGGAAATCCCTTTGCCCGACACATCGGCCACGACCAGCAGCAATCGACGATCGTCCAGCGCCGCAACTTCGAATAAGTCTCCGCCAACTTCTTTCGCAGGAATTACGCGGGCGAAAACATCACATCCCGGCAGTTGAGGAAGCCGCCGCGGAAGTAATCCCATTTGAATGTCATGAGCGATGCTCAGTTCCGAACGAATGCGTTCGCGTTCTGCGGTCGTTTGTTGCAATTCAACGAGATAATTCTCAAGGCGGCCTTCCATGCGGCAGAACGCATTCGCGACGCAGGCGACTTCCTCGTGCGATTTTTCGGCAATGGTTTCCAGCGTGGTGCGTCGAATCATGTCCAGGCGGAAATCGTTCTCGACTACCGAGCGAATGAGTCCCGCTAACTTCGCCATGGGTCCCGAGATATGCCGTGCGAGTATCCAAGTGAGCCATAACGACACTAACGAGATCACAATGCCCGCGCCAGCGGTTTTGAGCAACGTTCGAAACAAATGGCCATAGATGTAGTCCAGGCCGACGTCAGCCCCGTAGACGTAGTCCACCTTGTTGCTGCCAGGAAAGCGGAACGGAACATACCCCGACCGGAATTTGCCGTACCGGTCTTCGTGTTGCACGAACCGCATGCGACCATCGCGAAAGGTATCGACCAACGCCTGAGGGGCTTCGTCGTATTCGGTCCAAAACCGGTCGTACGTACCTTCCTCCAACTCATGCGGCGGCGAACTGGAGATGGCGTAGTAAAACTTGCCGTCGCGTTGTACGAGGGCGCCCACATATTTCAGGTCGACGCGCGTCGCCAGGTCCGAAATTCGTGCGATGTGCGCCAACTCTTCCTGCGGTGTGAACGTCGCGCCTCGTACCAGTTTTTCCACGAAATCTTCGCCGTAAATATGTTCGGCCCCTACGGCGCCCGCCATCAGCACGCGGTCGACGCCGTGCAAGAAGGCCTTCTTCTGGAAATGAAACGCAATGGCGCACGCCACAATGGTCGAGGCGATATTCAGCCCCGCCACGAGCGCCAGGATTTGACTTCGCAGCGTCGGTTGGCCGGAGTGCGTTCCGTTAGTGCGGTGGGGAGGGGAGGCGGTCATCGTAGCAGGGGAAATTGGCGACGAGTTGCTCATGGAAGGCTCAATGTCTTTCCAAGCGGGAAGGGATGCGGCCGTGGATGACCGGGGAGGACTTAATAGAAGGTGTCCGCGGTATTCGTTACGCGTGGGCTGAGTGCGCGGTCGAACCCTCGGTGGCGGTTGGGCTGGTGCGATGCACCACAAAAATGTTGCGGTTTCGCCCGTTGCGCCATTCGTAATGGAACTCACTTACGGCATGAATGGCGAAGTACACGCCCAAGCCGCCAATGCTTCGCTCGTGGAGCGGTTTTTCAAAATCTTCTTTCACGCGGTTAATGTCGCGTTTCAAGGGATTGTACGGCGGGGCGGTGTCTTCCAGCGTCACGACGAGCGCTTGATCGTTGACTTCGGCTGTCACCACAATCTCGCCTTGCAACGCCTGTTCCTGGTAGCCGTGCAGGATGATATTCGTGGCGATTTCATCGACCGCCAGACGCAACTGATAGGTCGCGCGGGTGTCGAGACCGGCCAGTTCGGCCTGCTCCAGGACCAGGTCGGTCAGGGGCTCCAGCGAGTTTAGGTCTCCTGGCAACGTTAAGGTCGGCATGATGCAATCTCGCGCAGCGGAGGGAGTTGGCGCCTGCGGGAACGCGGGTTCCCACCAGGAAGTTCCTAAGGGACGCGGCGACAAGCACCGCCGGATTGATGGGAGACGGTGCTTGTCCCTGGCAGCGTCGCCTCGTGGGTTGCTCATGTCGAGTATTGGGACGGCGCTGCTGGCTTGGTCAGCCGTGTTGCGTCGAAATCAAACACTGCTGGGCAAGCCAGCAGTGAAGCACAACCCCAAGTCCTGGCTTGGACAGTGCATTAGTTGGTTGCGGCAAGCTCGAACGAGTCGGCGAAGATGACCGACTTGTCGACGCCTGTCATCTCCAAAGTGTGAACGATCTGCGGTTGCGCGCCGATCACGTAAATGTCGGTTTGGGCGCCAAGCTTCTGTTTAGTGAAAACCAACATGCGGATACCCGCGCTAGCCATGTACTCCAAATCTTGCACAAACAAAGCAACCACCGTGGGACGTTCTTCGGCGATCTTTTCGATCTCGGCCTTGAATTGTCCTGCGGTGTTGGCGTCCAAACGACCGGCCAGCGTCAGATGAGCAACGCCCGAGTTGAACGACGAAGCGACAGTGAACGACATGGGATTTTTCCTTAAGGTGAAACGACCAAAACGAAAGTGATCGAGCAGCCTGCCAAGGCAGGCCGCCGGGAATACGACGAATCACAGCGAATCGAGAATCAACGGCCGACTAGAATCAGGATCGAACGGCCGCCCACGAGACAGCGCTGTTGATTCTGCAGCAACGGCTCTTGCCCATGCGGGAAAGCGTCTTCCGGTGAAGCAGCGCCGGTGTTCACAGCGACGCGCCACTGCCGACCGCCAGGCAACGCGGGAATTTCAAACTCGAGCGCGTCCCAGTAGGAGTTGATCGCCACGTAAATGTCGTCATCTACGACGGTTCCGCCTTTGGCGTGCCGACCATCCAAGAGGAACGCCAACACGCGGCTTGTCCCGGACCAGTCAGGACGCCACGCCTGCGTGCCATGCCAGGAAACGTCGGGCAAGCCACTGCCGACGTAATCGCAAAACCGCATGTGATCGCGATGGCGCAGCGCGGGATGAGCATGTCGGAACGCGACGATCTGTTGGGCGAACCGCAACAATTCGGCGTTTTCCTCAACTTGCCACCAGTCGAACCAATTTAGTTCGTTGTCGTGGCAGTAGGTATTGTTGTTGCCATGCTGCGTACGGCCGACTTCGTCGCCCGAAAGGATCATTGGCACACCTTGGCTCACCATGAGAAGCGCCAACGCGTTCTTCATTTGGCGACGCCGTAGCGTGATGATGTCTGAGTCATTGGTTTCCCCTTCCCATCCACAGTTCCAACTGTTGTTGTCGTTGGCGCCGTCGTTGTTGTTCTCGCCGTTGGCTTCATTGTGCTTGTCGTTGTAAGAAACGAGATCGCAAAGCGTGAAGCCGTCGTGACAGGTAAGAAAATTCACGCTCGCCGCAGTACCGCGTCCATAGTACAAGTCGGGCGAGCCTTGCAGCCGAAGCGACAGGTCGGGCACTTGGCCCATTTCGCCCTTAAGGAACTTACGCACGGTGTCGCGATACTTCCCGTTCCATTCGGCCCAGCGGCCGTAGGCGGGGAAGGAGCCCACCTGGTACAGTCCGCCAGCATCCCACGCTTCGGCCACTAGTTTCGTGCGGCCGAGAATCGGATCGTTCGCCAGCGTTTCCAACAGCGGCGGGTTCGCCAAGGGGACGCCCGTAGGATCGCGCCCCAGGATAGCCGCCAGATCGAACCTGAACCCGTCGATATGATACTCTGCTACCCAGTATCGCAAGCAATCGAGCACCACGTGGCGCACAACGGGGTTGTTGCAGTTGAGCGTGTTCCCGCACCCGCTAAAGTTGTAGTACCAACCTTCCGGGGTGAGCATGTAGTACGTTTTATTATCCAAACCTCGGAACGAGATCGTCGGTCCGCGGTGATCACCCTCGGCGGTGTGATTGAACACCACATCGAGCATCACCTCGATGCCGTTCTTGTGCAGGTCTTTAACCAGGGCCTTGAACTCGTCGGCTTGCATACCCAAGGCGCCGGTCGCGGCGTAACCGGCCTTAGGAGCAAAGAAGCCAACGGTGCTGTAACCCCAGTAGTTGTAACGAGTTTGCCCGGTAACTGGATTCACCGAACTGTTTTCAAATTCGTCGAACTCATATACCGGCATGAGTTCGACACAGTTGATTCCGAGCGACTTAAGATAGGGAATTTTCTGACGAATCGCGGCAAAAGTGCCAGGATGGCGCACGTTCGACGACGGATGCCGCGTGAAACTTCGCACGTGCATCTCGTAGACCACGAGATCCTCGGCGGGAATTTCCAGCGGCCGATCCTGCTCCCAATCGAAATCGTCCTGGAGCACCCGCGAACGGTGTTGGTACGCCATGCTCCAGTCGGGCTGTTGGCCCCAAACATCGCGTCCGCCGATGAGGCGTGAGTAAGGGTCCATCAACACGACGGACGGATCAAAGCGATGCCCGGCCTGAGCGTCATTCGGGCCATCCATGCGGTAACCGTACTCGAGGTTCTCATGGTCCAGTTCGAACACGGTCATTGCGTACACATCGCCCACACGGAACTCCTCGGGAAACGGGAGTTCGGCAAACGGCGCTTTGGCGCCTTTTTCAAACAGCACCAGGACGCAGGAAGTTGCATGGCGGGAGAACACCGCGAAGTTGACGCCGCCCGGAACGAGCGTGGCGCCAAATGGGCTCACGCGACCCGCACGGACCTTCAACCCCGCGATTACACGGGTGGGGTAGGCGTCAACGCGTTGCAGCATGTTGGGTTGAGTCATTGCGTACCTGCTCCAGGGCTTCGTCAAGCGAGTTGCACAAAAGGAAGAAATCCAAAAAACCGGTCATGGCCATCGTGTCGCGAATCTCTTCCGAGAGACCCGCTAAGGCCAACCGGCCATTGCGAATCGCTAAAGAGCGATACGCCAGCAGCAGCATGCGAAAGCCCGCACTCGACATGTACGGAACTTGCGACACCTCGAACACAGCCGCCGTCACGGGGCTGAGCGCATCGAGAAGTTGCGCCTGGAGCGCCGGCGCCGTTTGTCCGTCAATGTTGCCGGCGATCGTGGCGGTCAGCACCTCATTGCGAAGTGCGATGGTCAGCGAAGTACTCATGGGCGCCTCAAAAAGTGAGATCAAGCACATGACCGCTCCCCCATGGGGAGCGGTCCCGCAAACATTAAGCAGCTTGCTACGATCGCACCGGCGCGATGGTGACTTTCACCTTCACGCGTTCGGTCGTTTCCGGCAAACGAACGGTCAGACCCGCCGCGTCAAAGTCGGTGTAGGGCTTGCCGTCAATTTCGACGCTTGCAATGCGAATGCTGCCCTGGGGCAACAAGTCGGGCGCCACGCGAAGCGTGCGATCCTTGAAGCCTTGCGGATACGGCTTGAAGTAGAAATCCATCGGCTGGCCGGTGATCATCAGGTTGGTGTACACCGCCGACAGGTAGCACAACTCCATCGAGTGATATCCCGACATCGAGTGGCTGCCCTTGAGCCGTTCGTTGCCTAGCAAGTATGGCAAACCGTTGGCCAGCGTGTTGAAGTACACCGCTCCGTCATCGTGATCGAGGAAGAACGCGTTATAAAACGCTGCAGCCTCGCGAGCATGTTTCTGATAATCCGGATCGCCTAGCGAGCCATAGAGAATCAGATAGGCGAGAATCGCTTGCTCTTGTTGCCACCAGGCTTTGCGGTCATGCCATACAAAGCGATGGACCTTTTCGCCCGGATTCAGAACACGCTCCACCACGTCGTACCAACCGCCGCGTTGCCGGTCGCTGCCGGCATCGGGCATGAGTTCGGCGATCTTGCGCGCCAGTTCGACGTACTCCGTCGACGGGCGAGCATGGTGAATCCGCATCAGGTTCCACGCGATCTTTAGGTTGTGACCCACTACGGCGCGGTTCTGCTGCCAGCCCCAGGTTTGATCGTGGCTCCAATCTTCGAAGAACCGCTCATTCACAAACGGGCTGTTTTCGTAATCAGGGAAGCGACGCGCGATCGTGTTCGCCGTGTCCACCAGGAAGTCAGCGTACTTCTCGTCGCCCGTGGCTAAGAACAGGTTGATCAAATAGGCCGGAGCATGATCGCCGACTGAATTCCAGTTCTTGCGAGCGCGATTCGGGCCGAGCGTCTCCGACCGCGGGTCGAGCGTGACCGGGTCGATGTGCGAGAAGTATCCGCCTTGCACGTTGTCTTTATAGAAACGATCAAACAGGCTGATCGTGTTCTCGATGTCATTCAGAATGCGGGGGTCGCCATTGGCGCGGAAAGTTTGCGTCGGTCCGGCCAAGGCGTAAATCTGTTCGTACATCGGAATCGAGTCGAAGTCGTCGCCAAATTCCGAGGTGAGCAGCTTTTGCTCGCGGTTTCCCGTGACTTGAATGCCGTGATACCAGTAGGTCACGCCTTCATCGGGGTCGTTAAACCGCATGTGATCGCGCAGGTACTGCGTGCCTTTCTCGGCAGCTTCCAGGAACGCATCTTCGCCGGTAAGCAAGAAGGCCGAAGCGAAACCGTAGACCAGTCGCGAGATCGTGTCGGTCTCTTGCAGGAAGTCGCCCTTCTTGCCGCCTTCCAGTTGCAGTCGCGTGCGGTAGTTGCGGTAGTCGATTTCTTCGTGAGGATGGTTGAACTGCCACTTCAAGTACGACTGGCCGATCGAGTGGATTTGCTTGATCCACCAATCTCGCTCTTCATGACGATATTCGGCCACGCCGTTGCCGGGAAACACGAGCGCTTTGGCTTCGAACGAATGTTGCGGTCCGCCGTCGAAGTAAAACACGCCGTAGACGTAGACAAATTGACCCTCGGTGAGCAACTCGCCGAATCGTCCCGTGGCGTCGATGTAACCTTCTTCGAGGTTCTGCGTGATGCGGCCGAACGTCGTCGGCGTGAGGAACACTTCGTAGGTGCGGCCATCCGACGTTTCGATGGTGAATGATCGCTTGCGTCGGTTGAATTGCCGCACGTAGCCAGCAATCGTATCGGAGAAGGAGAACTCGATATTCGTGTCGGGTGTGGCGGTCGCCACTTCCAAGGATGGGAGCAATTCGGTCGTGGTGGTCATACTTGGGTTCCTGGAGGGACGAAACTAGCGGGTTAAGGATACATAGTCTTCGATTGATGGCCGGCTAGGGGAATGGAGCGTTTCGGGCAAGATTTTCCTCCTCCGGCGAGTTGAATGGAGCGGTCGCGCCGCCCGCGCCGGTATTACCGGCTCCTATTGCGCGGCGCATGCTGTGGCATGGCGCGATCATGACGCCATGTCCAACGTGTTCATCATGGCGATCAAGCTGCTGTTACGGGCGCATTTCGGGCGGCTCACTTTGCGCGAAGGCTAACGAGGCGCATCGCCGGCATGACGTGAACAAAATTGAGCGATTGCGCCAGACGTGCGGTTTGCGCGGTTAAAGAAAACAGGGGGAAGTTCTCGCGTGACGCAATTTGTGTGCTAAGGTTGCACGATTCCTTTGCCATCCCTTTTGGAGGACCCCCATGTCGAATTCCGCCACGCTGACAACGCCCATTACGGAAGCCGAAGTTCGGCAACTTGCCACGCAGTGGTATCGCAAGTTAGACGTTCACGCACCGCTCGTCGAATTGCTGCCGATGGTGCATGTGGACGCCGAAATGAAATTTCCCGAAGCCACGTTGCGAGGTCTGGCGGATTTCGAGGCCTGGTACGAACGCGTCATCCGCATTTTCTTCGACGAAGTGCACACGGTGCGCGATGTCCAAGTTGAACCGCAGGGCGAGAGCGTGCGAGTGAAGGTGGTCGTTCGATGGGAAGCCAGCGTTTGGACTCCGCCGGCCGCCTACAGCCAACGCATCAAGTTGGACGCGTATCAAACGTGGACCGTGCGTCGTGATGAAGTCACCGATCGACCGGTGATTACGGAATACATCGTCGATGAATTGGTGTTCGACGACGACTCGGCCCGGCTGTAATCGTTGGCCGCGTCGCGGATCCGCAAGTTTCTTTCTCTCGTTCTCGGAGTCAAAACATTGAATATGTCGACTGTCGCCCTAACCGCCGTTCACAATGTTCCCGACACCCGCCTCGGTCGGTTGTATGAAGAGCATATCCGGCTGATTCTGGAAAAAGACATTGAAGCGATCCTCGATCAATACACGGACGACGCGGTCCTGATTAGCAGCTTTGAAAAGCGCGCGCTGTATTTCCGCGGCCGTGAGGAGCTGCGCGAGCACTTCCAAGGCATCTTGGGCATTCAAGGATTGCAATCGGAAATCGCTTTTTGGGCGGAGACCAACGACCCTGAGACCCTCATGGTCGTGGAAGCAATCACGCTGCAAACCGAAGCAGGCGAAGCTCATATGCGGTTCGCCGACAGTTGGGTGTTGCGCGATGGCAAGATCGCTATTCACTTCGCTGGCATGGTGCAGTATCCCGACGGCACGCTGGCTTAAGACATTGATCGCTTCGTAGATCGCTCGGGCTCCGAGCGATGGTTCGGCGGCGCGGCGAGGAATCGCTTGACTCGCTCGCGCCCTATGAGGGTTGTACGCACAACCGCCAACCTGCTCGCGACAGCTTCGCTTTGTTTCTTCCCGCCTTGTTCCCTCCCGCCTTTCCCCTTGGGGCAACCTACCTATGAAATACAAACTTCTCGGCCGTAGCGGCCTGCGCGTTTCGGAACTTTGCCTGGGCTGCGCCACCTTTGGCGTGAACTGGGGCTCGATCGGCTCAGACAAGCGTGAAAGCGGCCGTATTTTTGACGCGTTCGTCGAGGCGGGCGGAAACTTTATTGACACCTCGAATCGGTATCAAGAAGGCCAGTCGGAACAATTTCTCGGTACGTTCATTCAGCAAGAGCGCGACCGTTACGTTATCGCCACCAAGTACTCGTTGTTTGACGGCTTCAGCGATGGTCGCGACCCCAACGCCTGCGGCAACCATCGCAAGAACCTGTTTCGATCGGTCGAGGGCAGCCTGAAGCGGCTGGGCACGGATTACATCGACCTGCTGTGGATACACATTTACGACTACACCACGCCAATTGACGAAATCCTGCGCGGCCTCGACGACCTCGTGCGGCAAGGCAAAGTGCATTACGTTGGCGCGTCGAACTTCCCCGCATGGTGGATCGCACGGGCCAATACGCTGGCCGAGTTCCACGGCTGGTCGCCGTTCGTGGCGACGCAACTGGAGTACAGCATCGTCGAACGTTCGTGCGAACCGGAATTCCTCCCCTTTGCTCATGAGATGGACGTAGCGCTCGTAGCATGGTCGCCGTTAGCCGGCGGCATGGCGACGGGTAAATACAATCGCGGCTCGCTTGATTCGGCGGAACCTCATCGTTTGGTGGATGAAGTCGAGCCCGCCAAACGGCACTACTGGCATGACATGACCGTGCGCAACTTGCGCATCATGGAAACCGTCAATCGGATCGCCGACGAAATCGGGCGTCCTACGGCGCAAGTCTCCCTGCGCTGGTTAATGCAGCAAAAAGTGGTGACGGTGCCAATCTTCTCGGCGCGAACCGTCGAACAGGCTCAGGAAGACATCGGCTGCGTTGACTTTGAACTGACCGGGGAGCAAATGCGAGCCTTGACCGAAGCGAGCCAGCCGGCCGTCACTTCGATCATGCCGGGCGTGGGCGCCTATCCTTATCCGATGCTTGAGTACGGTAGCCCCGCGCTGCCCGAGTTTTATTCACGCTATCTGTTGTTTGGGGAGATTGAAAACAAGATCGTTAATCACCGCCGCGTGTTCCCCTACCAATACCACCGGCAATCCCAGCAACCGGCCAATCCGGTGGCCGTGCCGCAGTTGGTCAGCTAAAGCGCCATCCGCCTTTGGATCGGCCGAACGCGCGCCACCGGCACACGTGGCGCCAAGACAGCGGAGTACTTCGTGCGCCGCTTCGATACGGCGGTGAAGTTCGCCATAACACGCGGCGTTTGACCTTCCATGGAATTCATGCAATGCGTGAAGGGCAATGCGATCTGGCGAACGTCTCGATGGCCCGTTTCAATTCCCTCCCTCAAATTGCGTAGCCATGAATCACGAACAAGCGTTTGACTATATCGTCATTGGCGCCGGCTCGGCGGGGTGCGTGCTCGCCAACCGCTTGAGCGAAGACTCTTCCGCACGCGTGCTATTGCTGGAAGCCGGGGGACCTGACAACAAGGCCGAGATTCACGATCCCACGGGCTTCGTCAAGTTGATGGGGTCCGACGTCGATTGGTGTTATCAATCGGAAGTCGAGTCCGGCCTGGCCGGTCGGCGTATCGCGTTGAATCGTGGCAAAACCTTGGGCGGCACCAGCGCCACCAACGCCATGATCTTTATTCGCGGGCATCGACTCGACTTTGACCACTGGAACTACCTGGGCAACGAAGGCTGGAGCTACGATGACGTTCTCCCGTACTTCAAACGGTCGGAAGACAACGAGCCGGGAGCTTCGCCGTTTCGCGGCGTGGGCGGCCCAGTAAGCGTGCGCAACTACGCGTCGTTTACGCAACCTTCGCCTGCCGCGTCAGCGTTTGTCCAGGCCGGCGTTGAACTTGGTTTCCGAGGCGGTCACGATTGGGACTTCAACATCGACGCCGCCGAGGAATCCACCGGGTTTTACCAGTTCAGCATCACGCGCGACGGCCGTCGATGCAGCACCGCGGTGGCGTATCTGAATCCGGTTCTCGCGCGGCCGAATCTTGCGATTTGGACGCACTCGCAAGTTACGCGTTTGATCATTGACGGCGACCGAGTGACGGGCGTCGAATTGATGCGAAACGGACAACAACGAACCGTACGCTGTGACGGAGAAGTGATTCTCAGCGCCGGCGCCTTTGACAGCCCCAAGTTGCTCATGCTTTCAGGCATTGGCCCAGTGGAAACCTTGCGCCGTCATGGAATCGACGTCCACGTTGACCTGCCCGGCGTGGGGCAGAACCTGCAAGATCACTTGCTGATGCCCAACGTGTACCGCTGCAAGCAACCACAACCCGTGCCGCCTCTGCTGGCGGAGGGCGGATTGCTGACTCGCACGCGCAGCGGCCTAAGCGCTGCCGCGCCGGATTTACAGATCAATTTTAATGCGACGATTCCACAACTCCTGCCGCGCGATTGCCCTGCGCTCGACGCGAGCTTCACGTTCATTACGATCTTGGTGCGTCCGCAAAGCATCGGACAAGTGACGCTTCGCGACAACAACCCGTCGTCGGCGCCGGTCATTCAAGAAAACTACCTGCAATGCGAGGCCGACATCCAAGTGCAATTGAAGGCGATCGAGCTCTGCCGTTCCCTCGCCGCGAGCCAAGCTTTTGCCGACCTTTACGCAGGCGAGGCGTTGCCGGGCGTGGGTAAGAGTGAAGCCGAATTGCGGCGTTACATTCGCACGCACGCCTCCACCATTTGGCACCCGGTGGGAACTTGCAAAATGGGGCGCGATCGGATGGCTGTGGTGGATCCGCAATTGCGCGTGTATGGCCTGCAAGGTTTACGTGTGGCCGATGCGTCGATCATGCCCGCTATCGTAAGTGCGAACCCGAACGCAGCGATTATCATGATCGGTGAAAAGGCGGCTGACTTGATTCGTGAGCCGTCCTCGGCGGCAACGGTGAATGTGGCTCGCAAAGCCTCGACGCCGAATACCTGGCGCGATGAACATCCCGCGGTTGCCGAATCGACGGCAAAAGCGTAACCAGCCCTTTCCTCCTGTTTCAACCGAAGTTTAAGCTATGACTCCTGCTGCATTTGCACATGTCGGTTTGACGTGTCAAGATCCAAATAAGATCGAACGTTTTTATACCCAGTACTTTGGATTCCGCCGTGCCCGCGTTGTGGACTTGGGCGAAACGCAAATCGTTTTTCTCAAATCGGGCGATATGTACTTGGAATTGTTTCAGGCGACCGAGAAGTCCCCCACGCCGGCGCCTGAAAAAGACGGCCCAGCATGGCCCGGCGTACGCCATCTGGCGTTCCAAGTAAAAAGCGTCGATGTGAAGCTGGCCGAACTTGGGGCCGACGCGCGCGTAACGCTAGGCCCTTTCAATTTCCACGACTTCATTCCTGGGTGGCGAACGGCGTGGGTCGCCGACCCGGAAGGGAATATCGTGGAGATTACGCAAGGGTTTGTTGACCAAGAGAACCCGCCGCCGCTGAGGTAATCCGCGGCGGTCTGTTCCACCGCTGTGATCAATCGTTCCGGGCTAAAACGGCTTCACAATCGTCAGTGTGGCGATTGTGCCTTCCGGACGGTCGCGCGCATCAAACTCCCACCAGTATCGGAAGTGGTAACCGACATTGTACTCCACGGAGTAATACTGTACTTCCGGGCCAATTCCGTACACGTGATCGCGTACGTTCGTGTAGGTCACGTCGCTCCCACGGTCAAGCGTCGTTTGCCAAGAGCAGTACCCGGATACGCCAATATCGAGCACTTGCTCGAAATTTCTTGCTAAACCCCATTCGAATGAAAAATTCTGACCGGGGGTAATGTCTTTGTCGCGCCGGCGCGTCGGAATCTCGTATCGCGAAAGAGCCGAGAGCGACCACGTTCGGTCATCATCAAAATAGTACGTAGCTGCCGCGCCCACGTAGTGCGTCCAGAAAGCCTTGCCCGGCAAGGCGGGGCGGTTATCGTTTCGCTCCGCAGTTGGAACGAAAAGCCCGTAAACGTAGCCGAAGTCATACCTCGGTTCGTGCCATTCGATGACGACTGGTTCGAGGTTGATATCCGCGACTTTGAATTCCGAGTCGTGAACGCCTGCTGCGGAAATGTTCACATCGACCACCGCGAGTGGGACAACGGCATTCCATGCGTAGTTGGCGCCGAGGATTTCATAGTCCGTCACATGTACAAACCGATGCACATTGGCCCAAGCCGAAATGTCGAAACCCAAAGGGGCGCCGCCCGGTCCTGTCGAGGTGTCTCCGTCGGCGTTCATGAGCCGGTCGGCCTCATAGAGCCGATTGTACATGAGCCAGTAATGTCCCGGCGGCGGCACGGTCCCCGCCTTGATTCCGGACGTGCCATTGGGATAAGGAGTCGTTTCCTGTCCAAAAAGCGCGTGCGTGCCGAGTGTCGTCGTCAACGCCAGAGCCATCGCGGCCCATCGAAGAATTCTACGTCCCTGCTGCATTGGCTGAATTCCGTGGCCAAGGTAGGAGTCGCCGATTCGCCGCCGGGCGAACGATCCCGTCCGCCCACTCGTGATGCGCAACTTCACAATTTGGCGAAGGAGCGCAGAGCTTGGTCATAGTTGGAGCGCCGTGGCGCGGGCTGGCCTGTTAACTCGCCCGGCGAAACACAAGCTGCCGCGGCCGTTGGTCTCCGTACGTATCGAGGCGAACGAACCATCCGCCGCGCCGCAATGAAAGCGCCGTGCCAAGGCGCGAATGGCTCTACAGCCAAGACACATAACGGCGCTCCGCAGGAACAATGCCCTGCTTCATAGCGGACATACGATTCCTGCGGAGCGCGAAGGTCCTCACATCCCTTAGAACCTTACACGGAGCCCGAATTCAACCGAGTGAACCTTCGCCCCGTTTGGCTCAAACGTTGGGGCTGCCGGATTCGCGAACGGAGCTGAGGCGAAGGTCAGATCCTCGCCACGAAAATACCGATAACCGCTGTAGAACTCGGTGCGTTCGCTCAAGGGACGGCTCACGCCAGCACGAAATTGATATGCAAAGGGAATGTCGCTGGTCGTATTCACCGGGTTCGTATTGAATCCAAAGGGCGCTAACGCCGGATCGGCGAAGAAGGCAGGATATAAGCTATTGATTTCGGACTGATAGAGACCGATGCCCGCTCCAAGGTACGGTTTCCAGAGTAAATTCGGCAGCTCGATGTCGTGATAAATATTAAACATGAGTGCGCGGAGGTTGACGTTGCCCGTCGCAGCCGAGGGCGCAATTCCGGCCGCAGCCGCAGCAGCGCCGCCGCCTGCGAATTCGCACTCCGTGTTCATAAAGCTGTACTCCGCTTCCACGCGGAACATCGCAAATTCATATCCCAACACGGCGTTTGCCGCAAAACCATCCGAGAAATCAATAAACACGAGTGGATCGTTGACTTCATGCACACGTTCGCGATGCGCCCAACCGCCGCTCAACCCCACATACCATGGGCCGAACGCGGGAGGACAACAAGGTTGGCAGGCGACGCAATCGCTGCATTCATTACAGGGGTTGCAGCTGTCACAAACGTGGGTCGGCGCGCATGCATCGCATGCACCGAGATTTTCACATCCGCATGAGCCGTACGGCATCTCAGTTGCGACGGCATGTTCGCGATGCGAGTGATAACCTACCGGCGCAACGTTATACGGCGCAAAATCGTTCCCCAGCGGATAGGCTTCGGGCGCCGCAGCAAAGGGGAGAGGAGCGCCGCTATCTTGCGCATCGACAAAGGATGCCGAATTCAACAACGTAGCTATACCAAAACCGGCGGCAACAAATGCACGCCGCAGCGCAAGACCAGGTCTCGACATAAGACGATCCTTTCCGTGGATACGAATGAGGTAAACTTCGCCGCTTGGTTTCCGAGAACTGCCCAGCTTCACGCAGCCGACTGCTTCCTACAGAATGGGCCTCCCCGTTGGCGAACCAAGCATCGAATTCGGACGCCGTAAGGGCAAGGACGACGCAAACCTTGAACGCCGTCGTAGCGAACGCGGTTAGAATCGTCCATGAAGCGCGCCGACCTAAAGCAGTTTGTTCCTGGTAAATGCAGGTTCATTCAAGACAGGTCCGGTCATCCTCAGTATGTGTAGCGCGCGATGATTGCCGCCGAGTCGCAAACTAGCGGTTGTGCGCCAAATCCGACGCAAGACATTCTTCACGGGTGTAATCGTCATACGTGCTGCGACCGCAAAGACGCGACGCTGCAAATCGTTAGGAAACGTGCGAACTTTGCAGCGAACGGAGACAAAGAAGTCGCACAGTGAGCCTGCACGTAAGTCGCAGCGCGACAAGTAACCCGCGGCAATCGCCAAGATTTCGGCTACGAGGGAATTGTCCTCGGGCGTCCCGCGGCGCGCCTGGCGACGTGGGGCGACGAACAAGAAGAGCTCCAAAACACGCAATTGAAGCGAACGCGAAGGCCGAATTACGCCAA